>NZ_BSPC01000055.1 GCF_030160835.1 Labrys miyagiensis
GTTGCCCGTGAACCGCGCCAGGCCGTCCCGCTGGCAGGCTCTTACCACGGCGCCCGCTCAGACTTCCTTGATATGGAAGTACAGGTGAATGTTACTCACGAACCACCAGAATATGAGGCCGATGATCAGGCGAAACTCTCTTCCGTGATCCCTGAAAATTTTCGCAGATAGTTGGCCCGAAGTTTGCCAGATTGCCCGTTTGTCCCTCGCTCTCAGTTACAGTGCAGAGGAACAATTTGGTCGCTGCCTATGTTACACAGTATGCCCGTAAGGCAATCTTCAAACTAACCATGCGAGAAATAGGAGTTTTACGATGACTACGATTTTGATCATTGTTCTGGTCATAATTCTTTTGGGTGGCGGAGGTTTTTATGGAAGAGGTCGCTGGTATTAGACCCTGCCAAGCTCCGACTACTCGTTCCTTGTATAGCGCGATAAAAGAGGAGCATGGGTCGGCTTGGAACGGTCGATGCGCCCCAGCAATCTGGCCCAAATCGGCTTCTACCGAGGAGCCAGGGGATAATGCCGCACACGTCACGCACGAGGTTGTCGGCACGGATCAGACTATGGGCGACAACTTGGTGAGGAATCATGCAGGTCGAAGGCTCTTGCCATTGCGGAAAAATCCGCTTCGAGGCTGACATCGATGCGGAGACGGTCGGCATATGCCATTGTACAGACTGCCAAACCCTCTCGGCCTCTGCATTTCGGGTCACGGCTCCGGCGAGCGAAGCCGGTTTTCGCCTGCTGAAAGGAATGCCGAAGCTCCATGTAAAAGAAACAGCCGACAGCGGCGCTCCACGCGTCCAGGCATTCTGCGCCGACTGCGGGTCCGCCATCTATAGTACCTCCCTCGCTGGCACGGAACGCACGTTCGGCGTCAGAATCGGAGTGTTGAAGCAGCGTGCCAAACTGACTCCAAGCCATCAGGTCTGGTGCCAATCGAAGTTACCATGGCTACCTGAGATGCCGGGAGAGGCGTTCGAGCAGGAATAAATCTTACCGATCCAGGCTGCTCGCTCGGTTCGGTGAGCAGCCCAGTCCTGCGACGAAAGGGGTTAATCTGTGTGCAATTCCTAAGCAGATTCCGAAAAAGTGCCACGCGGTTTTCCGGAATCTGCGATACGAATAAACAGGCAATCTGCCACGATCATGGGAACAGGGGCCGACCGGTGTGGTAGAGCAATAGCCCCTGTTATAAAGCCTTGGCGATGTTAAATGTCGCGATCATGGTAATTGTTATCGCGCTAATGCTTCTCGCCTACGCGTGTTTCGTCTTGCTGCGCCCCAAAACGGCAGTGTTCTTCATCGTGTGTGGAGTTGGAATATTTGGGTGCGGGCTGGTCCTTGACACGCCGAGCCCACCGCTAGGCATGGCAACGGTCGTCCTGCGTTAGGACTTGGACGCCGGCAAGTTTAAGGTCTCGACTTGCTTCGTGATGGCACCACATCCGTGCGCCGCCAATTTCACGTCCTCATTTTGGCGCGACAATGTTCCAGTTCCCGTCGCCGTCTCTCTCTGCCATAGTTACTCTGCTATATTGGAAGGAGGCTTGCCAGGGCAGACAGGTCCGCGGAGCGGGCAAGCCCCCTACCAACGGGAGATGACCCGTCATAAAGGTAACGGCTTTAGCGCGGTTGGTGTTCCACCTATAACGGGCCACCCTAAGCATTGGCTCTGTTTATTCATTCCGTAAATGCCCAAAACCCGCCCCAGCAACTGATCTCATAGATAGGCTTGCGCGACCATACGACGATCCCTCAATGATCGCTGATTGTGCTTGAAAAAGCTGGCGATTGGCGCTCTTTCAGCGTTAGCGTGGAACACAGTGGTCCGCTCCCGGCTCACCCATCATTCATTCTAGTCAGTCATGCCGAGCGTTGACCGCTGAATGAAAAGAGCCCGTCGAAAAGACGAGCTCTTCGCTGCGTGAGAACTGTACAAGGTCTCGTTAACTACTGAACGATCTGCACTATCTGCCGGGTGCTCGGATCGACAAGGACGACCTCATCGTTCACAACGGCGTATCGATAGTTCACATGTCCATACTCGGCCGGAACTTCGTAATATTGGACGCCGCCCGAAGGAAGCACGGAGCCAACCGTGACCGGATCTGCGTATCGAAATGACTGTGGATGTTGCTCGATCACATACTGCTTGAAACGCGGCTTTTCCTTAATTCCGATCAACCCATTAATACCACCGGTGACCGCCCCCACCGCCCCACCCACAACGCCGCCCACCGGCCCGGCCGCGTCATTTCCCTGCTCAGCTCCATTCTTGGCTCCTGGCAGGACGCCTTGGGCATATGCAGATACTGTCGTTGTTAAACAAAATGCCAAAGCACTGGCGAGAAGAATTGATCTGCCGGTCATAGTTAGTCTCCATCTTTGTGTCATGTTCTCCCAGCGGGAGTCATAAGGCTAACAAAGTGGAGATGGACAATGTTCCGAGATTGCAGTTAGATATTCGTTCACAAGATAATATTGTTTGTTACATGCCATTTCTCCTGATAAGTTTTAGTCCATAAGTGCTGGTGATTCGAGGTTTTCCGAGCGTCATATATCGACCGATACGACGCGAGAATTTGGGCAAGGACTTGATAAATATTATTAGGAAACTTCGCCGAATTGACCGGTCGTTCTTCGGGCTGTCATCGATGAGGAGACATTTCCGATTAGACCGGCGTCTGCAGTCGGCGGCGGCGAATTACCGATGACTCGCTCGCGACATCGAACGATCCCGCCAAAAACGCCGATGACCTCTCGGCAAACCAAGCGTGGGGTCTCGGAAGATAATCTTGAAAATATCCGCGACTGCGTCTTTCGATAACGGTCGCCCAAGCCGGATCTTCGACTGCATCATCGAGATCACGATGTCCACTCGATTATGTCTCTTTGTTCTGGCGGAAGCGCCGCGCCCCCTACCCTTCTCGAATGCTGGGTTTATAAGGGCTGCCGAGGAGGCTGATGAGCTCGTCCAAATCAACAAGTGGATCCTCGATCGACCGAATTGTCCTATGTCGAGGCCCATCGGAAATGCAGCTGCGGACTGGAGGCCAGTAAGCTGCGCTTGCCTTATAGGGGCGTTGATGCCGATCTGTTTCTCGACGACATGGGCATAGACTACATCATCTCAGAGAATAGGATTGTTGCGTTCGTAGCGATGGCCGGCGCATGGAACTCTCTTCCATTAGGAAACGTTACTAACTGTCAGTGGGAGGAACCGGGAACGAGACGACAACAATGGACAAAGATCGCACTTCGAACGCGGAAAAATGGCGCGACCGATACGAAGCTAGCAAGTCTGCCGCCCAGGCGATCATAGACAAAGAAGCCGAGGCGATGAGGGCGAGGACAAATCGCCTACGCGAACAGCGTGGGGCGCAACTTACGGAGACGCCAATTGCAAATGGCGGGGCGCCGCCCCCGCAAGCGCCCATTGAAGCAGCGCAGGATGCCGTTCAATCTGCAACCTCCAATCCCACCGGGTTTGAACGTCGCCGCAAGTGGACAGAAGCTCAGAAGCTGAAGATATTGGAAGAAGTTGCAGCGGGCGGCGACTCCATATCCGAGGTTGCTCGCCGGCACGACGTTACGCCCCAATTGCTCCATCATTGGCAGAAGAAGTTTGCACCTGGCCCCCCAGAAGCCGATGCCGTCGTTTTGCCGGTGTCCGAAAGCCCCGAGGCCATGGCCGAAGAGACGGAAGCTGATATGCATGTCGAGAGCCCCCAGCTTGACGTTCCTGCTAAAACTGCTCGCATCAAAATAACTTGCAGAGGCGGTCGCGTGCTGACGGTCGACGCTAACATTGCGGCTGAGGTGCTGAAGACGTTGATCCGCGTGGTAGAAGATGCGTGAGTGAAAACCACACTCAACCACTATGGCGTCCGTTATCGCGAAATGCCGTGTCGGCGTATCGATTCTTCCCGGAGACGATACACCGCGTTGGGCAAATCGAAGCTAGAAAGGCCGCGGGACCGGAGACATTGGCCCTCTGTAGAATATTGATGTACCGAATGACAGGTTCAACTAGGTTCGAAGGTATCAGGCTCAACCGGCAGGGTGCCCGATCGTGTCAGCCAGCTCCGAGCCGCGCCTGCCCATGGGTTTCGGCGCAGCGGTGGAGGCATCCTTTGCCGTCTGATGTTCCATTTCGGCATTGAGCTCAGCGCCAATGAGGATCGAACAAGCGCAAAGCCACATCCAGATCAGCAGACCGATGACGGCACCAAGCGAGCCATAGGTTTTATTATAGTCCGCCAGGTTGCTAAGGTACCACGACAGCGCAAGCGAGATAAAGATAATGGCTAAAGCCGCGAAGGCTGCGCCCGGGCTAATCCAGCGCCATTTCGCGTGCTGACGGCTGGGCCCGAACCTGTAAAGCAAAGAAAGCCCGACGACAAAGAGAGCTAGCATTAGCGGCCACCTCAGAACGTTCAGTCCCACCACAGCCGCATGGGAGTCTAGTGTCGCGTCAAATACGGCAGGCAACGCCGCAACCACCGCGATGAGCACAACAATGCAGAGCAATGATACGACGGTCATCCCAAGCGAGAGGAAATTAAGAGTGAGGAATGATCGCTTTTCCTTCTCTTCATAGGCGACGTTCAGGCCATCAATAAGCCCCTTCATCCCGGAATTCACACTCCAAAGTGCAAATAGCAGACCAAGAACAAATTTGACGCCCAATTCCCCCTGGCCCTGGGCGACGACACGACGAATTTGATCATCGACGATTGAGAAAGCATCGGGCGGCAGCAGAAAAGACAACTGCTGCAAGTGCTCGCGCATGGTGTCTGCGTGGGCAAATAGACCATAAATTGAAACGATGGCGGCAATTCCTGGGAATATAGCCAGCAGCCCGTAAAATGCGATTCCGCCCGCCACGATTATCAGACGGTCGTTCTGTACCTCGGTATAAGTTCGAAGAATTACATCGCGCAACCCCGCGCCGCCGAGTTCTGCCGGACTCGCTGCAGATTTGCTGCGATCAACATCCGTTTCAGCCCCAACGGCTGGCTTTGGGGTGATTTGTGGCGACCCAATGGTGTCTTTCTTTGGAGTGATGAAGCCAGTCGCCAGCAAAAGCGCCCCGAGCAAAATGAAGCTGAAGGCAGTTCTAGTAAATCCGGGGTTTGCTTCGCCTTCGCTCCGAACCATGCATCGACCTTCCTATATCGAACCACCCTTCGCGTCGGATCTAAACAGGGCGATCCGTCTCGGGCTGCATCAATCTCGCCATGGCTGCCATAAGGCCCAGTCCGATG
>NZ_BSPC01000056.1 GCF_030160835.1 Labrys miyagiensis
GGGATCGTCACCTGCTTGCGTGATGACCACACCGCCCCATGAGTGGCCAACGAGAACGGTCTTGCCGTTCTGTTTCGCGAGCGCCTGTCTGGTGGCATCGACGTCCGCTGCGAGGGAGGTGAGCGGGTTTTCGACGAGCGTTACGTTGTAGCCCTTCTTCGTGAGGATATCGGCAACCGGCTTCCAACTCGTCTGGTCGACGAAAGCGCCATGGACGAGCACGATATTGTGAGCCGCTCCCTTGGGCAGTTGAGCCGATTGGGCGGGGGCGGCAACTGTTGCTCCGGCCATGACGACGGTGGCGACTGAGAGTAGAAGATTTCGCATTGATTGTTCCTGTTGAGATGACGGACGACGCGGGTCCGGGGAAAGGGCAAGCGTGTCGGCAAAGTCGCGGCTCTTCCATCTGCCGATTTGCGAAATGGTTTGCCGCGCGACCTGTTGGCTCGCCTTGAGATGACGTAGTACGTGGAACTCTCGGACGTTAGGCCTCAGTCGTCCGAATATTGTGTCTGATCGTCCGTCGTGTTAACATCCGGAGCATGGACATCCTCGCCCAAGTGCTCGATCGCGTCCGCCTCGGCGGGACTCTGCTCTTCCACTTCGAGCTCGGCCATCCGTGGAATCTGGCATTGCCAGCGCGCCCCTACGCCCTGTTCCATTATCTCAGTCGTGGCTCAGCTACCCTCGCGCTCGAACAGGGACGAGAACTCCACATGACCGCGGGCGACTTTGTCGTCGTCACACGCGGCGAGCCTCACGTGATTTATTCGGATCGCCGGACGAAGCCGCTACCGATTCCGGACCTCGATCGACTGCCCGGACGTCTTGGCGTCGTTCGTCATGGAGGCAACGCGCAGCCGCTCTCGACGATGATCTGTGGCAATTTCACTGTGGAGCGGCCCTCGCGCGGCAGCGTGTTGGAATTACTGCCGCCCCTGCTTCTCCTGAAGCCGACTGAAGACGACGGATGGCTCGAGGCGATTCTGCAACGCATGGTGAGCGAGTCGGCGCTTGCGCGTCCCGGCCAAGACGTCGCACTTTCACGACTGACAGAAGTGCTCTTCGTCGAGGTGTTGCGAAGCTGGATCAAGTCTCTCAATTCCGGAGAAGGCGGTTGGCTGGGGGCGATGGCGGACCCGCACATAGGACCGGCGCTTCAGTTGATTCACGAACGGCCGGATCAGCCCTGGACCCTTGGCGACCTTGGGCACAGCGTGGGGCTCGGTCGTTCGGCGTTTTCGGCTCGCTTCACCAAGCTCGTTGGCCAGCCTATGTACCGTTATCTGATCGCACGGCGGATGTCGGAGGCTGCGTTTCTACTCGAAACAACCGACGAGGGAATTGCACGGATTGCGACCCGTGTCGGCTACGAGACCGCGGCCGCGTTTTCGAAGCTGTTCCATCGACATCACGGCCTATCGCCTGGGCGTTACAGAGCAGTTCGCCGTTCTGACGGTGGCCGAAGACAAGAGGACATTCTCGAAGTAGAAGTCGCCGATTGAGACGGTCAGGCTGAAGGCCGTTCTGCAACGAGCGAGCATGATACGGCCGAATGCCGATTGATGCAGGCCGCTGTATCCGGCGGACCTCTTCACCGACCGCTGGAAGACATTTGAGGCGAACGGCAGCTTACGGGATCGCCATCCAGGGAGCTAAATGTTGCAGATGGGGCGCGTGGCCGAAGGTCCGCTTATGGGTTTAAGGCCAACGTCCGCTCCAAGTGCGTTTTGCGATTTGACGGACTCGGCAAGAATCGCAAAGACGCGTCGAAACAAAGAGTTAGAGCATTGCAGCGTTTACGCTTGAACGCGCTTTGCTCTAGCCCTTGGCGGCGTTCTGTGCAGCCTCGAATACATCGCGTGCGGGCGTCGTACCCGCTACGTGCTCCGTGCCCTCGACTCCGAGGTCCATCCATCCCGCATTCACGGCCTCAAACATTTCTTCGGCAGGTCCGGTGTGGCCCTTCGGGATGCCGAAACGCTCGAACGCTTCGGCCCACCCTGCACGCGGGACTGCAAAGGCTTTCACGTCGAGATTCAGGACCTCACCCAATTGCTCTGCGACTTCATCCGCGGTGACCATCGAACCAAGCTCGACGACGCGCTGCCCTGACCATGCTGGCCCGGTCAAAAGGGTTGCGACCTCCGCGCCGATGTCGCTCGTCGCGACCATGGTCGATTTCCGGTTTGTCGGATTGTAGTAGACCGGTAGCGTTCCGCCCTGGGCGACCTGTAAGCCGTAAAGAAAATTCTCGAAGAATCCACCTGCGCGCACAAATGCGATTGGCGATATCAGGTCGCGAAAACCTTGCTCCAGAAGCGACAAGGCTGTGATCATCCCGAGCCCGCCGGTTCGGTTCGCACCCATCGACGAAAGCGCAACCACTCGCGGCGGCGCTGCCTTGGTGAGCGCCTCGACATAGTTTGCAATCACACCCTTGGCTTCTTTGTAATCGGGCGAGGGTGTCCAGACAGCCGGCAACATGACGAACGCGCCTTCGACGCCCTTGAGCGCTTGCTCGATGGCTGCCGAATCATTCCAATCGCCGTCAACCAGTTCCACGCCCAGCTTCGCCCAGCTTGACGCCTTCTCGCGATTGCGGACCAGCGCGCGTACTTCCTTGCCATGCGCCAACAGATGTTCTGCCGTTGCACCGCCCACTTTTCCCGTGATTCCCATTACTAAAAACATGTGTTTTCTCCTGATCTTGAGGGACAGAGCACGTCCCCTGTTGGTTCAACGGATGAGCGGCAGAATGGCCCGGATTCGGGGATCGCGCGCATAGAGACCGCCCCATGTCATCGCGCCCAGAAGCAGGGAAACGAATTCCGGCGGCGACCCCAACTCACCAATGCGGACATGGGCGCAGATGGCACCTCCCAAAAAGCCCGTCACCAGGATCGCGCCGAGGACGGCGGTGGCCGGGATGGCGTAAAGGACGGCGCAGGCAAGTATGATCGGACCCACGACACGGGTCAGGTCCATCGCGAACCCTGTTTCCTGCAACATGCTCGCGATCTGTGCCGGCGCGAAAAGCTGAATAGCGCCGTCTGCCACCAGAGCGACAACGACAAACGCGCTCATTATCCGGCCGGCCCACAGGGCACGATGCAAGGTCATGGTTTCAGGCACGTGATGCAGGTTCATGGTTTCGGACACTTGTCATTCTCCGATGGGGGGATCCCATATTCGGAGCTTACTGTGTCTCCTGGGTATGATAAACACCGAGGAAATGAACTCACTGTTCTCCCTGTGATGAACAATGCCGAGGCATGAAAATGCAGAATCTCGAGCCCATCCTCATTTTCATAACGGTCGCGGAAATGGGAAGCTTCACCCACGCGGCCGATAGCCTGGGCATCCAAAAGGGGAGGGCCTCAACAGCAGTCCGAAAGCTGGAGGAAGATGTCGGTGTCAGGCTCCTGCACCGGACGACGCGCAGCGTGCGGTTGACGGAGGACGGACGTGCATTCCATGCCCGTGCCCGCGATCTGCTTGCTGAAGTTGATGATCTGCACTCAATGTTCGCGAGCGATCGCGTGGCGCTTCGCGGGCGATTACGCGTCGATCTTCCAACCGAGGTGGCGCGCACAACAATCGTGCCGGCCTTGCCGGATTTCATGGCGACTCACCCCGAGTTGGAGCTGGAGGTGTCGAGTACGGATCGGCAAGTTGATCTGGTTCAAGAGGGGTTTGACTGCGTATTGCGACTTGGTTCCATCGGCGACGAGACGCTGATTGCCCGCCCGCTGGGCCTGTTGCGCATGGTCAACGCTGCCAGTCCCGCCTATCTGGCGCGCTATGGCGTCCCTCGATCGCTGGAAGATCTCCAGCGCCAGGAACATCGGACAATTCATTTTTCGACGATGCTGGGCGCAAGACCCTACGGATGGGAATATCCGGACGGCGACAGCTACGCGACGCTTCAGTTGCCAGGTGCGCTACATGTCAACAGCGCGCAGACCTACGAAGCCGCTGCCCTCGCCGGCCTTGGCCTGATTCAGGCGCCACTCTTGGGGATTGGCCGATACTTGGAGAGTGGAGCGCTTGTGGAGATCATACCCGATTTTCGTCGCCGGGCGCTCGCCGTGTCCCTCGTCGTGGCACATAGGAGCAATCTGTCGCGCCGAGTCCGCGCATTCATGAAATGGATCGAAGATGTGCTGACGCCGTATTTGGAATAGATGGCCGCTTTCGGGACGACTCACTTGCCCGGGAACGGCGAGGATGGGGCGCGTGGCGCAGGCGGTATTCCTCCGCACGTTGCGCCATCCTGTCATTGCTGAGCAGGACCGTCCGAAATAAGCTTCGTGTCATTGGAGGGAGGCGACGATGGTGGATAACTTCACAAAATGCGTGCTGTCCGTGATCGCGGCTGCGCTCGTGTCGATAGCGCTGGAGCAGTGGACGCGCCCGGCGACAGCGCAGGGCGGCACGTGCGGCATGACGATTGATCAAGCCTGTTGGATCCGCACCGATCAGAGAACCCCCATCGCGGTGGAAGTCATTGGGCGGTAGCGGTTCGAGAGGGCATAACGATGAATGACACCCTCGGTCAGCCCACGACGGACGCCCCGGGCCCATCGACCCCGTCGCACCCGGCGCGATCCATAAAGCGTCGGATTGCACTCTTGGCCGTGCTCGTCGGACTATGTGCCCTCGCCTATGGGCTCATGCTCGCATTGTTCGGCCCATCGGATCGCCCCGTCGAGGCGCAGCTCGGCAAAGCGCTCGGCGACGGCATCGTGACGATCTATCTTCACCCGCTCCGCGTCGACCCGGTCAATTCCTCGCTGCAGATGCGGATCAGCATGGTACCGGCAGCCATCGCGGGTGCGCCTGTTGCCATAGGCGACCGCAACCGCTCGCTCGTCATCCAGCGCGGCAATCAGGTCGAGCACGTCGCCATCACCATCGGCCAGCCCCTTCCCGAAGTGGTGTTCGACTTCGATCTTAGCGATGGAGACGTGCGCGACTATCCGTTGGATAGGTACCGGGCGAGCATGACCTTGGCGGTCAGCGAAACGGGCGCGGATGGGAAGGAGACGGCGCTGCCTATCCACGTGACGCTTTGGGAAGGCTTGCTGGGCTTTCGCGTCCGAGGTCGGGCCGAGCCCACGCAGGGCAAGGAAGCCGTCGGTCTGCGGCTCGACATACGGCGATCGGGAGCCGTGTCGATCTTCGGGATCGCCGTCTACGTCGCCATGGCCGTGATTGCCATCTGCGGTTTGCTGATCGGGGGCCTCGTCTTCGCTGGCGTCAGGCGCGTCGAGGTCACCTTTGCGGGCGCTCTCGGAGCGATCATCTTTGCGGTGCCAGCGCTCCGTGCTGCTTTGCCCGGCACGCCGCCGCTCGGCATCAGGGCCGACGTGCTGATATTTTTTTGCGCCGAGTTCGGCGCGACCATCGCGCTCTGCCTGTTTGTTGCCGCATGGATCCGAAGCGGTGCTCGGCCGTAAGGCATCGAACCCGCAGCCAAGCATGCTGCCGACGTCTGCGGGGCCGAAAGCGGACCGGTGTCTTCCGGTATGGTACGGTGAATAGCCGACGTGAGTTTTAGTTCGCAACCGATCGTGTTCAGAGGCGGGGCATAGTTCGCAGGCCTCATAGCATGTTCAACATGCCGTTCGATCTTCACCATCGTTCTGCACCCGGCAGGAGTGTGCAAAACAACATATTCGAAACCCACGCGACCATTTCAAAATGCGGAGGCTTTGAGATACCCGCCCGAAAGACGCAGTCTCACGGGCACACGAGGAGGTAGACCATGCGATCGATCGTCGTGGCTGGCGCTATCGCCCTATGCGCTGTGACGGGGAGTGCGGCGAACGCCGCGGACCGGTGGGCTCGGTGCGAACTCGTGGTCAGGGGCAAGACCTATATCAACGGCCGCTGCAATGTCGAGGATATGGGAGAGGGATCCTTTGCCCTAGGCGTTCTTCGGGATGACCAGCCGATCCCCCGCAAAGGCTTTTATTTCGCCTATGTCGATGTGAATGGAGACACGGCGGAAGCCAAGTGGAATGAGGATCGCAAGGAAATGCACGCCAACGCGTCGCTGGGAACGCTCATGCGCAAGGGGGCCTGCTGGGTGAACGATATCGCGAAGATTTGCGTGCGGTGAGGTGCCCGGCGACCAGGATAGTGTCAACGGCGGCCATGGGCGTATTGCAACTTTTCGCCTCGCCGGTTGGATGACGCCTCCGCTCCTCAACGGGGCCGATGAACGAACCCGCTGCGCGGGAGGGCGCCTGCGGTTAAGATAGAGA
>NZ_BSPC01000057.1 GCF_030160835.1 Labrys miyagiensis
TGCCGGTGCCGTGGTGTCAATCTGCAGAATGCCGGTCGGATTATTGTTGGAAGCACCCGACAGGTCGGCCACATTTCCTGCTCCATCGCGGATAGTAGCGCCATTCAGATTGAGAGACGACACGATCAGGTCTGCCGTATTCTGACCGGCCGCGACTGTATAGCTGAAGGTGAGCGCGCTGGTGCCCGAGCCACCGGTGTAAGTGGCGCTGCCGCTATCATTCAGTGCCAGCGTGGGCGCCCCCCCCGCGGTATTGACCGTAACCGGCGAACTGAAATTGACAGTCAGCGTAATGATCTTGCCCGCATTCAGATCGCCGACGCCGCCGTTGATGCCTGTCCCGGAGGTCGCAATCGATGCCACCGTCGCACTGCTGCCCGACTTGACCTCGATCTGCGCAACCGAGGTCTGCCACCAATTATTGGCGACGTATTCGTTGGAGATCCAGAACGCGTGTGGATTGTTGGGATCTGCGATGGCGGTGGAATAGGCGCCCCAGCGCTGCGTCGTGGATCCGTTTCCCGCGTTGAAGAATCCGGTGCTCGCCTGATACAGGACAGGTGCGCTGAACGAGCCAATCGGATCCGTCGCGCTCTGATAAACGTAGTAGTCCGATGGATACATGTTCGGACCACTGGCGGTGAAATTGATGATGAGGTCGCCTGCCCCGCTGACCGCAATGGAGCCGTTAAACGTCGCCACATTGCTTCCCAGCGAAGCGCCGGAGATGTCGCCCTGCGCCACGAGCGCGGGGCTGTTCGGATTACCAACATCGACTTTGAACCAATGGACCAGGGGAACGCTCGATCCGAGCGGCTTTTCTTCGGCAACGCCATAAAGAAAGCCATTGGAATACACTAGGCTCTGAGCACGTTTGTCGCCGGCATCTAGCAGCAGGGTGGTTCCTTGCTGCTGGGCAGTGTATGTACCGCCCTGATCAATATTTCCGAGCGAGATGGTTTTGACCGGCCCGAAAGCGCTGGTGGCGGTGTCATAAGTTTGCAAAGCGAGAAGGATCTGGCTGCCGCTGGAATAATCAGAGGCGTAATAGGTTTTGCCATTGTTGCCGGCCGCAACCGTGAAAATCCCCTGGCTTGGCGAAGAAATCTGGTTGGCGACGACCGTCATTGTGCCGCCGTTATAGAGGCCGCCGCCGGCGCCCGCAGTTTTCCCGATAACCCACGTCTCCGTGCCCTGCCAGCCGCCGCCGCTATTGTTGTACTGCGGTGCAGAAATGTAGATGTTGTTCTGATCAACCGAGATTGCGGGCCGATCCGAGGCGGTCGCCTGTCCGTTGATGACGAGCGCGGTGTTCAGCGACGCGAAGTACCAACCGTCGTTCGGATTGGAGTCCTTGGATACAGCAATATCGATATTGCTGACGGCGCCGTTGGATCCCAAGTTCTGCATGATGACGACGAACCGGCCGCTCGCACTATCGTAGAAGCAGCGTGGGTCGTACAGCGAATTGGTCGCTGTGGTACCGAGCGATCCGAAGAAGCTATAGACCGATTGTAGCGTCGGCGCGCCGCCGGTCAGGTTGGTCCACTCGATCCGTGATCCCTCTGCCATCACGACGTAACCCGGTCCTACCGCCAGGCCATTATGAGGCGGATACGTCGAGGTGTTTGAGATCCCGGAAAATTGGGTGTCGGTCTGTGAAGATGAAGGCATCTCAGGCTCCTAGTTACCAGGCGCTCGTATTCAGTAGCTTACCGCGAAGGGATTGCGGCCACGCGATGCTCCTGCGAGCGGGGCCATCGCTGCAAACGCGAGCGACTGCTCGTCCTATGCACCACCCTGCATTGGGGAAGTCATCGACGAGGTCGATATCAAACCAGAGGCCTGCTTGTTCGAATGTGTTCACAGGTTGCTCACGAACTCGAGCACAGGTGCGCCCGACCGCCTTAAAATGGTTCCTATGAATAAAGGTATGCGATCGGGATCGCGTAACGACGAGTAACTAGTTTCCTCTCGCGTACGATACCCGTTCTCATCTCACGGTCAGAACTAACGCCGCGAGCCCCCTTCTCTTCCCGGTCCAAGACGAGCCTCGACGACTTCGATGCTAACCTGCTCGCCGGCGCGCCCGCAGGGAAAAAACGAGGTATGCGGCAACCACGTTCGTATTACGTCCAAATTGGTAGCGCATGAACGTCATGATCGCACGCATACGACGAAGGTCGCCAGATTGCAGCATGGGCGTGCGCATAGCGGGCTTTTCGGCCTGGCGCAGGCGCGTCCAATCCCGGGCAGAAGTTCGTGCAGACGCGAGGCGGGAAGATGACCGATACGGGCGAGGATGTCGGCGAGCCGGGCTTTGCGATCGACGTCGTTGAGGCGGCAGGTCGTGATCATCGTCGGCGTGACCGGGGGCACGGTCGGCGCCGCGCTGGGAACCAGCGAAGGTCCACTTATGCCTTCCCAACGCGCGCTCAGCACAATTGTTGGTCAAGCAGATTCTGCCATCATAGAGGAAGCGGGCGAAGTCGGCCCAGCGCTTGAGCATGTAGTTGATCGGCTTGAGGACTTCGGCGGAGCGCGAGAGGGCTTCGCGCTCGTGGAGCAACCACGGGTCCATGTCGCTGAGAGACGGCTTGCTCTTCCCCTGGCATACGGCGCGCCGCTCGTCGGCGCTGCGGCCGTTGATGGCGCACTCGATCTCCAACAGCTCGTCCGGGCGCCTAACCGCCTCCAGCGCGATTGCGGAGATGGGATTGCCTTTCTGGCCTTCCCGGGCATTTTCCTCGATGTCGGCCAGCCCGAAGAAGCTCCACTGCGCATGGGCGAAGCAAAACGCCGGCGTGATCGGCAGCTCTTTCCACTTCGGGTAGAACATTGGCTCGAGGCCATTGATATGTTGGCCAGAACTTATTAGAGAGCGTTTTTCGATTGACGGCGCAGTGATCAACGTCGCCGAGTGCAGGTGTGCCGCTGCGATTGCGCCGATAAGCTATAAACGTGTTGGACGAAGCCGCCAGGCGGAACGATGCAGCTATGGAAATTGAATGTCGCACCCCCTGCAAAGGATGCAGTCGATGAGGTGTCGGGACCTGCCCGATGTAGTCTGGGTGGCGAGAGGGGCCGCCTGGAATTGGGCATTGCGCAGGGAAGAACCGGAGAAGTCGACGCCCGGACGGAGCGATTTCGGAAGCAGGACAAAAGGAAGCCTGCTGCCGGCCTTGGCAGACGACGGGATCGATGATCGCTGATTGGCACGGCCCGATCGTCATGATGTGTCCGGGAAGGGTGGAATTCCGTCGAAAAGCTCGGCATTGCTGAGGCTGTAGTGTCGTGATTCAATCTTCGCATCGATTTGCGGATGATTGTGCGATGATGGGATCTCAGGCAACTCCAGCGCAGCACTCTTACGATTTCTGCCTTGGCAGGACATGGACGAGGAAACGCCGGATGAACTCGCCGGCGTTGGGTGTCAGGACCTTTTGCTGGTTCTCGTTGCGATAGTCCTTCCGGCGGAAGCTGACCTTGCGATCCTCGATATCGACGATGCGATTGTTGGCCGGGCGCGAGCTTGCTTACGGCGAACAGGCTCAAGATGCCGATGACATAGCCGGCCTCAAGGGAAAACGACACCGCCATGAAGGCGATCAGGGCAGAGCCGACGCCGAAGCCGCACATCCAGATGGCGACGGCACTCCCGATGGCCGCGATCAGGGCAATGAGCGCGAAGGGCAGGACCGGGATCCACATCCCGCAAAGGAACCCCAGCGCCACCGAGACGATCATTGGCCAGATCGAGAACATGTTACTCTCCAACCATCAGTCCTTGCTTTGATCGAAGGCGCCGTCCGTCCTTCACCGGCCCGCCTTGCCTCGCCCTTCCCTCCGTTCGGAAAGACGGTGTCTCCGAGCGCAGTCTCGCCACCGCGCTTTGATCCCGCGAGATGGCCTTCGCCGGACGGGCACAGACAGAACGCTTTTATAGCAAGGCAGGCCTGCCTCAGGGATTTTCGGTTGTCGATGTTAATAGGGGAGGCCGAAGGGTCACGTTGATGACATCACCTGGCATGAGGACGAAGTCCTCGTCCACTGTCAGGGCCGCCTGGCCACCCTCTTGACGGACGACCTCAATGTTATGTTCGACGTTGGCAGCCAGATCGAGCAACGAATCAAGACGCCTCGAGCTGTTCAATTCGAGCGCGAGCTTCTGAGCCTTGATCTTCGCCGCGGCTTGCGCCGCGGCCGCTTCTTGAAGCGCTTTAAGGAGATCGATGCGGCGCTGGTCCTCGAAATGTTGCGCTTGGCGCGCAAGGTCGCTCTTCTGCCGCTTCAATTCGAGCAGTTCCACATTCGCCTGCAAGGTTCGTGTCGATGAAAGCAGCAGCGCTCGGCGCGCCTCCGTAACGCGGAGACTAGTCTCCTGCCCTTTGCTGAGGAGGTCTAACAGCCTGTGCAGCTCCGTTGTGTCAGCACTGTTGCCTGCTTCTTCTTCATTCTTCTGCTGCGCGACTACGGAAATTCGCTCATCAGCTTGGCCCATTGCTGAATTGAAGAAATCGTGCTGTCGTTGGTAGTCGTCCATTTGAGCCTGCAGGATTGCAGCCTCGGACTTCTGGATCTCCGTGAGCCGGTCCCTGGACAGGGGAGTGTCGGAGAAATCGATCGGGCCAAACTCCGTCCGTCCATTAAGTTCAGCGTTCAGACGCGCCGTTTGCACAGTTGCGCTTGCGATATCGGATAGAGCAAGCTCGTAGTCGATCCTTAAGGTCGGCAGATCTTTGACTGTTCCCTGCTCGCGTCCCTGAAAGTCAAAGCCCCCCGCAAGCGCCAGCGCCTGCCGAACGGTCATGGCCGGAAGGAAGGTCTGCTGGCCTTGCTTTGCAACGTCGCCCGTGACGTAGATCGGTCGGTATCCGACGATTGCGGCGCTTACTTCCTCGGGCCGAATCACGGTCAGGATTTCGTGTCCATCACTCGCGCGCAGCCGATAGATCTTCTGCTCAAACTGTGACTGCACCTTCTCACGCAATTCGGACGGCGTGAGTCCTTCCACCGAAAGCGCGCCGACGAGCGGGAGCGCGATAGCACCATCAGGTTGTACGGTATTGCGCTGGCTGAGTTCGGGAATCCCTACCACTGTGATCTCGATGGTGTCTCCCTGCTGAACCTTGTATGCAGCCGACGCGGGCGCAACGGTTGAGATCAAAGCCAGTATGGCGCCAACAAAGCCCATCCGACGCCTTAACGCAACGCGCCGGAACCGCTGCCACCCTGGAGACACGCTGATCATGATACGGACATGCCGACTTGCGCTGGCCGTTGCAGGCGCGGCCTTGTTCCGTGGGCATGTTGTTGTTTCTGCCTACGTTTCGCCGTTGCAGCATCGGAGTGGACTACTCGATCTTGCAATTCGCTAGTCGATCTGTATTCGGGCACGATCTGAATGAGCGCTCGGCGCACCCATTCGCAGTCGCGAGCTTGCGCTGCCGTGATCAACTCAAAGATATGACGCAATTTCGGGCGAGGATCAAACAGCGGAATACCCGCCCGGACGCCCTCGGCCGAGGTCTGTGTCAGATGCTCCCACTCATAATGGAGTTCCTCGTGGAGCTTCTCGCCCGGTCGGATTCCGACAAAGGCTACGTCAATGTCGACGAAGGGCTGCTTTCCGGCTTTCTGGATCATTTCGATGGCCAGATCAAAGATCCGTACCGGATTGCCCATTTCCAGCACATAAAGTGCGTAACTATTCTGCGGGATGCTCGCAGCGGCGAGTGTGAGGCGCACTGCGTCCTCAATCGTCATCAGATACCTAGTCATGTCCGGATGCGTGACGGTGACCGGGCCACCCATCTCAATCTGCTTCCGAAAGAGAGGTACAACGGAGCCCGACGATCCGAGCACATTTCCAAAGCGGACAAGACTGACCCTCGTTTCGGGGTGTCGCAGCGCGCAATCATGCACATAGATCTCCGCGACCCGCTTTGTCATTCCCATTTGAGACGACGGATTAACGGCTTTGTCGGTCGAAATGACAACGAGATCCACGTGGCTGGCCGCACAGAGATCCATTATGATTTTCGTTCCTAGTACATTCGTGAGAACCGCCTCGACGACATTGTGCTTCTCAAGCAGAGGGACATGCTTGAGCGCGGCGGCATGGAAGACGATTTCGGGCGACTCGCGCATAAACAAGTGAAGCATTGCCGCCTCGTCCCGCACATCGGCGATGCATGCGCTCCAGTTCTTGATGGTTCGATCCAGATCGATCGCATAACTAATCTGATAGAGATTGAACTCGCAAGAATCGACCAGGCACAGAGACTTCGGTCCGAGTCGCGAGATCTGCTTCACAAGCTCTGAGCCGATCGAACCGCCCGCCCCAGTCACGAGCACGCGCCGGCCCCGCACGCCGTCGCTGGAAATAGTCTGTCGCAGAGGAGAACGCGACGCAGGCCGGGGCGCTTGGCTGACTGGCAATGCAAAGACCGGATCTAGGCCCGGCAGGCATGGAGATGTCATTGTAGTCTCCAAATTTCTCAACGAATCGGATCACGAATCGCCACGTGTCAGACGTCGGCGAACTCCTCATCACGGAGCCGGACCACTGGAAATAATAATGGTGTGGCACGGCTAGCAGCGGAAAGTGCAAAAGAGGCCTTTTCTTCTATCAACATATACATAGGACACTGTGTCGAAAGACGTAGTCGTACGCCTAAACGCCATACCCTCTCCGCCCGATTGCTTGCGAGTAGTCCACTCGTTGCCCGACATGATCGACGGCAAGCGCAACGGACCTTGCTGTTGCGCGCTCGCGTCAAAGGAGCGGTGTTGAGAATGCGCATCCCCTTCTTCCAGCCCTCGATCGGGGATCGAGAGGTTCAGGCTGCGATCGCGGTTCTCCGGTCGGGGTGGCTGACAACTGGAACTAAGTGCCGTGAATTCGAGGAGCAGTTCGCCGAAATGCTCGGCGGAAATGTGGAAACGGTAGCGGTAAATTCCGCTACCGCAGGGATTCATCTGGCTGCTGAGTCTTGTGGTATCGGGCCGGGAGATGCAGTTCTCGTACCCACCTTGACGTTTTCTGCTACGGCCGCAGCGTTCCATCATCTCGGAGCCGAGGTCATTCTTGTCGACGTTGATAGGGCTTCACTGACAATCGATCTCGACGATGCGGAAAGGCGATGGACGCCACAGTGCAAGGCGATCGCTCCAGTACACTTTGGCGGCTGGCCTTGCGACATCGAAGCTATTCTCGCTTTCGCGAGGAAGCGTGGGCTAAAGGTCATTGAGGATGCTGCCCATGCTCTGCCCGCACAGCGAAATCGGCAAATGGTCGGAAGTTCGGACTCAGACGCTTGCGTCTTTAGTTTCTACGCTAATAAAACGATCACGACCGGCGAAGGTGGAATGATTGCAACGCGCAGCCCACTCGTGGCGGCTCGAGCGCGAATGATGCGGACACACGGCCTCAATCGCGACGCCTTTGACCGGTTTCGCACCATCGGCGCGAGTTGGTCTTACGACGTCGTCGCAGCGGGCTTCAAATATAACCTCACCGATCTCGCTGCGGCCATAGGATTAGCTCAGCTCGAGCGAGTTTACGAGTTCCAGTCGCACCGACAAGCGATCGCAGAGCGCTATCTCGATCGCCTGAGTGGCCTACCTCTCGATCTGCCCGCCTTGGCACCCCAGGGAGGGATGCATGCCTGGCACCTCTTCCCCGTTCGCGTGCGCCCCGAAGCCCGTATGAGCCGCGACGATCTGATAGCCCTGCTGACCGAGTCAGGTATTGGCAGCTCTGTCCATTACCGCCCGCTCCATCAAATGACCTATTGGAGTGAGCGCCTGCCGCCGAAGTCCTTAGGCTTCCCAGTCGCCGACGCCTATTTCGCTGGGGCGGTGACGCTTCCACTCTACCCAGGGATGCAAGACACGGACGCGGAAGAGGTAATCTCGGTCATCAGGCAGGCTTTGGGCTGACAGATATGACCGTGGAGCGCCACCCCCATGTCGAAGAAATGACTGGCCTTGCCGGGCTAAGAACGAAACGTCTTATGGATATTGTGATCTCCGCTTTGGGAATTCTCGTTCTGCTTCCGGTCTTCGCTGTGGTCGCACTCGCCATTCGTATCGAGGGAGGCGGGCCTGTTTTCTACCGTCAGTTCCGCGTCGGACGTTCAGGGCGACTTTTCAGGATCGAAAAATTCCGTTCGATGAGGCCGTCGAAGGGGGGCACCAATCTCACTATTGCGGGCGATGTAAGGGTAACGCGGGTCGGGGCTGTTCTCCGCCGCACGAAGATCGATGAACTGCCACAACTCCTAAATGTGTTGTACGGCGACATGTCTCTGGTCGGCCCGAGGCCCGAGACTCCAGACCTGATGGTGCACTACACGCCCTCGCAGCGTGCTCTCATGGAGTCCATACAACCGGGGATGACAGATTACGCCTCGGTCCTGTTGCGAGACGAGAGCGCGCTGCTCGCCACCGCGCCAGATCCCGGGGCCTTCTATCGAGAACGCCTGATGCCACTGAAATGCGAACTCTGTGCGCGTTACGTTAGGGAGATCGGGCTTAGGACGGACCTGCGTCTCATTCTCGCAACTGTATGGGGCGTCTTTCTTCCATCGAGCCGGAACCCGTTTCTTGATCCAGTCGCCTCGGGTCTACTCAAATCCTGGCTTGAGGCCACACTTGACCATGTCGCCTAGCCGCCGCCCACCGGCCTCGACCTTATCGCTCCGTAGCTTCTTTGGAGCTCGGGCTGCGCAGGGGCTAGGCTCTCGGTCAGATCCATCCTCGAGGCGATTTGAACTAGGTTCCTTCGCCCGTCGGGCGATTAGCCTCTCCGCGCTCACCGCGCTTGGGCAAGCGTCCTTCGTCATCGCTCTGCCTCTTCTCTCTCGTCTTTATACGCCGGCGGATTTCGGGGTCTTTACGATCTATCTCTCAATCGTGAACATCGGAGGGCCGATCATCGGCCTGAAATTCGAATCCGCGATGTTCGCGGCCGAATCGAAGCACGACGCGAGCATTGTGCTGGCTCTCTCCGCCCTGACCACGGTGGTCATGAGTAGCATTGCCGGCGTTCTACTTTGGGCTTTCATGCCTCATCTAGTTGGAATGCTGAGCCCGGCCGCGCGATGGATGCTTTGGTGTCTTCCCTTCGGACTCTTTCTTGCGGGATTGTGGTCTGTATCCTCCGCCTGGGCGATCAAGGGGGAGGCGACTTTGACGCTCGGAGCGGCTCGCTTCGTGCAGCCTGTGGCTATGACGGCGCTCCAACTCGTCGGCGGCTTCGTGCTGGCTACAGATGCGGCCGTGCTGGTCGGGGCACATCTCTTGAGTCATGTAGTCTATTCAAGCTTCATCTTCTCGCGAACATTGACCCGTGAGGACCTCTCGCAGTTCTCCCCCGCACGATGGCTCTTGCTTCTGAAGCACGCGTACAGTCACCGCGGGTTCCCGCTCTTTGTGTTGCCGGCACAGATCAGCTATCTCAGTGTTAGTAACCTGCCTCCGCTTCTGCTCTCGCTCCTTTACGGACCAGAGATCGCGGGCCATTGTGGCGTCGCTTACCGGCTGGTTGCCGCGCCAGTCTCGATCGCGTCGCTAGCGTTCGGAGCCATCTTCACCGGTGTGGTTAGCCGAAATCGAGATCACGAAGCAGTCATCCCATTCGCACGCAAGGTGTTCCTCACGAATCTCCTATTGGTCTCTCTACCAATTCTCCTCTTCGGTGCCTTGGCGCCGACTCTCGCCCCGAGGATTCTGGGGTCCCATTGGGCAATCACTGGACAGTTCGTGGCGGCCTTCGCTCTGATAGGAGCGGCTCAATCGCTCTCGGCCCCTTTTGTTGAAACGACATCCATCTTCCGCTCACAGGGCCTACGCCTCGGCATCGAGTTCGTGCCAGCAGCTCTTGTCGTGACTTCGATCCTTCTTGGCGGAGCACTTGAATGGCACCCGATAAACACAGTCTGGCTCCTAACCATCTCCAGCGCTGTAGCATCGACAGTTGGCCTCGCTCTTCTATCGCATCGCCTGCCCGCGATGATTCGGCGAGCCGCCCAAGTCCCTTCGGCCGATGGCGTTAACCCTGCTGAGCCTTGCCGATATGCTGAGCGGTCTGATGAATCGGCGGACTAGATACCGTAATGGGTCGGTGCTCTTCATACGGCCAAGAAGGTGACTGGGCACAGCCCCGTTAACGGGTGCCGGTTCCGGGTCAGATTTGGTACTATGAGCAAAGTCTCAAAAGGCGGCAAAGCCGCGCGGGGTGCTGCCAAATTAATTCCAAGCTGTCTCCGCCAGGTGCACGAAGGCCAATCTGAACCTTAGTTTAGGCTGCAAGAGCCCGCCACTCGGCCAAGGCAGACGAGTGTCTCTGCTTGTAGATTACCCGGCTGACGAGGTGGCGCCCCGAAGTAAAGTGGTTGTGGAACTGGCCGTGGACGGCAAAAAATTTCTGGAAGGCTTCTCCGCCAAGCTCACACGGCGGCGCCTGAAACGAGGTGTCTTCCACTCCGTCGTCGATCTCCGGGCTGTCATCAACCGCTTTATCGAAGAGATCAATGCCAACCGCAAGCCCTTCGTCTGAACCGCAGACCCCGACCGCGTCCTCGCCGCCAATCGAGGGAAAAAGCCGTTAGACTCGGTCCACTTGCTCGCCGCGGGGCTGGAGTGGCGCAGACAGGAAATCGCCATGATAAGCCCGATCCACCCGCTCAGGTCTTCAGCTCGCGCTTGATTTCGTTGAGAAAGCTCCAGTCCGTGCCCGCGGCGATGATCTTCTGTGGGCTTGCTTTGGTGATGCCTGTCTCCTGCATGCGTAACGCATAGAACCGCATCGAGTCTTCAGCATCATAGTCCCGCCAAGCGTCGTAACGCACATCGCGCATCGCCTGCAGCGCATAGTCGTAACGGCTGGCGAAGCCCCTCTCGACTGCCAGTCTAGCCACTCGCTCTGGGTCGGACACACAGAGGTCCACGGCCTTGAGTAGAGCGCGCAACACGCGCTTGGTCGCTACCGGATATCTGTTGACATAATCCGCAGTGCTGGTCAGCATGCAGCAATAATACTGCGACCAGGGATGGTCGATGGACGTATTGAGGATTACATGGCCGAGCTTGCGGCCGCGTGCCTCTTGGGGCAGGGGCGGAATACCGAGGAAGGCATCGATTTTGCCTTGGGCAAGCAGCTCCAAGGGGCTCAAATCCGGATTGGCGACCCAGTGGATATCGTTGAAAGGATCAAGGCCGACATAGGCAGCCATGATGATCAGAAGCTCGTGTGGGGTTCCGTTAGTGATGTCAATACCCACCCTCCTGCCCTTGAGCTGCAAGACGCTGCGAATGCTCTTGTCGGCGATCAGTTCAAGGCATCCCGAGTGCATGCCGGCCAAAACTTTGATCGGAGCGCCGCTGTCGATCGAACGGATCGCTGCCGGCAAGAAGGGCCAATCAAAATCTAGCTCGCCATGAGCGAGCCAATCTGGTGAATCAGGGCCGGTGCCGGAGGCCACGAATTGGATGTCGGTGAAGCCCTCGGCGCGCAGCAGTTCCGTAGCGATGTATTCGGGCAACTGGCAGTCAGAAATCTTGTAGAACACGGGTAAGCGAACCGTGGCCGTCTCTGGCGGTGGCTCTGCCCAGGACGGCGTCGACCTGCCAACAAGGCCCGCCGCGCCGGCCGCGGTAAGGCTGGTCAAGAAGCGGCGACGATTCTGGATGGACTGCATGAGGAACCCCTCTGTCCGCGCCCAGTCCCGAACTCACTCCAACATGCTGATATCCAGCGCAAGCTTAGCAGGTCGTGCGACCGGTGGCTATCTGCCGCTCAGTGCGGCCCTCGTCGAGGCAGTCTGGCGCATGGTGGCTGTTGTCAACCGTGGGAACCAAACCCGGAGTCAGCCCACTAGGACCGGCTGCATGTGCTCCAGGCGCCGGCCCACTCCCTCTACGATGGTGCTGACAAATGATCACGTCGGAGCTCCATGTCATACTGTAGGACGATGTCGAGCTCGGATATTTCACCCGAAATAGTGCCTGATTTGACCCCTTTTATCGAGCGCGACACACCGTCTGCTCGAAAAGCGAACCCGAAAGCAGACCTGGCGTCCAACCCAATAAGGATTGGGGCGTTCACGGATCCCAATGATCTGCTGAGCTATAGGCTGAATGAATATGCCATTCCCTACACTGGCATCTTGGTAACGAATCTTATCATCTCGAACGCACCGACATAATTCGGAATAGTCTAGAGACCTAATTACGCGCACTACGGGTATGATTTGGAATCTACACGTGATGGGTACGATAGTCTTTGGTTATGACGGCGTGAGGTTAAGCTCTCTTGATCGCAATCTGCCTCATGCTTGTGGCTTGGCGGAGGCTACGAGGAAAGAAGAACAACATATGCTTGCGCTATACAGCACGTTCCAACTTGCCAGCGCCGCTACCTGCAGGGCTCCCATCCAAAATCACCCGCGCCGATTCTCGGAAGCGCCGACACCTTCCTCGCGCCAACCAAGGACCTCGTAGACCGGAATCGACCGATGAAAGCCTTTCAAGGCGATCGAACCAAGGTGCGAGGCCTGCAACGTCCCTTCCAGCGCGCTGAAAACCCGCTGGCTCACCAAGATCTGACCAGGCTTGGCCTCGTCGCAAAGCCGGGACGCCAGGTTCGTCGTCGTGCCGATGGCGGCGTAATCCTGCCGTTTGTCGAACCCGATGGCGCCGAGTGTGACGAAGCCCTGTGCGATGCCGACGCCAAAGCCCAGCTTGTACCCCAAGCGCTCCCACCGCGCAGTCAGGTCTTGCATCTGGACCCGCATTTCAAGCGCCATCCGCACAGCCCGCGCCGTGTAATCCGGATATTGGATCGGGTCGTTGAACATGACGAGGAGTCCGTCGCCGGCAAATCGCTCGAGTGTTCCACCATGACTGAAGATTACCTCACCGAGGCAGCGATGGTAGTCTCGCAGGATTGCCATCACCTCCTCGGGCTCGGCCGTCTCGGAAAAGCTGGTGAAGCCGCGCATGTCGCAGAAGACCACGGTGACCTCGCGACGATGGCTGCGGAGCATGCTCTCACTGCCGGAAGAGAGGACGACATCGGCCACTTGCGGCGAGAGGAATCGCCGCAGGCGGCCCATGCGTTCGATCTCTTCGACCTGGGCGGCGACGCGATCTTCCAGCGCCTTGTTCCATTCGGCCAGTTCGCGGGCCTGCGCTTCGACACGATCGTGGAGTGCCTTCTGCCGAAGCATGGAGCGGACTCGGGCCAGAAGTGCCGTGTGCTCGAACGGTTTGGTCAGGTAGTCGTCACCGCCCGCATCCAACCCCGCAATCACATCTCGCGTGTCTGCCTTTGCGGTGACGAGAATGACCGGGATGGCATGCAGCTGCGGGTCGGCCCGTATCTGCCGCACGACCTGAATGCCATCGAGCTTGGGCATCATGACGTCGAGCAGGATAAGGTCCGGAGCCAACTGCCGCGCGCGAAACAGCGCCTCTTCTCCATCTGCTGCGGTCACAACCTCGTAGCCCTGGGAGGTCAAACGACGTTCGAGAATCTCGAGGTTATCGGGGGTGTCGTCGACGGCAAGGATAAGCGGCGGGTCGTGCATGGCATTCAGCCGATGAACTCAGCGATCTTGGCCAGCAACTGGCGGGGACTGAACGGCTTTGCAACATATCCGTCGCAACCCGCTGCGCTGGCCTTCGCCTCATCGCCGGAAAGAGCGTAGGAGGTGACGGCGATGATCGGAATGTGCCGCAGCGCCGGGTCAGCCTTGATGCGGCGGGCCGCTTCATAGCCGTCCATCACGGGGAGTTGGATGTCCATGAGAATCAGGTCAGGCTTGTGTACTGCGGCGGCAGCCACGCCCGCAGCACCGTCGTGCGCCTCGATTAGTTCATATCCGGTACCCGCAATAAGGTCGCGCACAATCTGGCGGTTATCCGTGTTGTCCTCCACCATCAGAATTCGTTTGCTCATGCCGCTTTCACGCTTTCCCCGGCCCTGACCGGTATCGTCATGCGGAATGTCGACCCCGCACCGGGCACCGATTCAACTACAATGGTTCCTCCGTGCATCTCGACGATGCGCTTCGAGATGGAAAGACCTAGGCCCGTGCCGCCCTTCGCTCTAGTGCTGCTGCTGTCGACCTGGTGAAACTCCTGGAAGATCAGGGCCTGGTCCGCTGGTGCAATGCCGGGCCCGGTGTCACGCACGATGATCTCGAAGTGCCCGCCAGCCGCACCGGCCAAAATGTCAACCGCGCCCTTCTCGGTAAATTTGACGGCGTTGCCGGCGAGGTTGAGCAAAACCTGAGTCAGGCGGCGTTCGTCGCCGTGTCCCAAAGGAAGGTTGTCGGCAACGGTCATGGCGAGCACGAGACCTTTCGTCCGCGCCAGCGGCTCCACTGCCGCCGCGGCGGTCTGAACGATCTGACCCACACAATAGTCGTCAAGGGACAGCGTGAGCTGGCCCGCCTCAATCTTCGAGAGGTCGAGCACATCGTTGATGAGGCCCAGAAGGTGACGACCATTGGCCTGTACACGGGCAACCGTCGCCTTTGCCCTGTCCGGAAGTTCTCCGTAAAGGCCATCGGCCAACATTTCTGTGAAGCCCAGAACGGAATTGAGCGGCGTCCTAAGCTCATGGCTCATATTGGCGAGAAACTGCGACTTGTGCCGGCTGGCGGCTTCGAGCTGGCGGCCCTTCTCGTCGATCTCACGGAACAGCTTCGCGTTCTGGATGGCTAACACCGACTGGGCGGCGAAGGTCTCGAGCAGGTGAATGATCTGGTCGTCGAATTCACCGGGCCCGCGACGCCTGACGACCAATGCGCCGACAATCTTGTTCGGCCGAAGTAGAGGAACCACCAGAACGCTACGATATCCAGCCTGCAGGACGATCCTCTGAAGTGGAGACAATGTCTCCTCGGCCAGATCCGGTACCTGAACGGGAACGCGGCGCTGGGTCGCATCGCCGATACCGGGATCGTTTAATCCGATGGGTTGGTCGGAAATTGCCGCAATGAGATCGTCACTCATCCCATAGGTTGCGCGGAGGCGAAATTGTTGCCGGGTGCTGCTGACGACGTATATGGCGCCTGCATCCGTGCCTGACAGTTGGACCGCCTTGGCCACGATCGTCTTCAGCACCATGTTGAGATCGAGAGTGGAGTTCACCGCCTTGCTGACTTCTCCTAGCGCTTCTAGTTCGCCGACCAGGCGCGCCAGCTGAGCAGTGCGAGCCTGCACCTCCCGGTAAAGACATCCTAGCTGTTCGGATGTCTGGTTGACGTCGCTGGCAAGCACTCCAAGTTCGTCACGGTTGGCGACGGTGACCTGCTGAGTAAATTCGCCGGCGGCAATCTGGCGCAAACGTGTCTCGATCTTCTTGACCGGGTCGATCAATGACCACGAAATGATGTAGCCAAGCCCTAATCCCAGGAGGATGCTGACGATGGCGAAGGAAGTGACGATCCACCGGGAGGTCCGATATGCCCCCTCCGTCGTTTCGATGGCGGTCACCATGTCAGCTTCGGCCAAGTTGACCAGTTGATTTGTCAGACGATCGAGGCGGTCTGCCAACGGCACGATCTGCGCCATCTGAGCCTTGCGCGCCTCGTCGGTACGCCCGCCGCGGATCAGGTCCACAACGTGCGTCACCTCAGCCGTGAGCCGGTTGTAGTCCTTCCGCACTTGACCGAGGATTTCCGCTTCTTCCTTGGCAACGAATTCCATGCGGTCGAGGTCGTACCCGAACTGGTTCAGTTGGCGTAGTGCGGCGTCCAGCATTCCGTCGTCCTGAAGCAAAAGCGCGGTCGAGATGCTGTAGAGCTGGTTCGTCGTGTCGTGCTGGACCTGATGGTAAGCCGCGATCTTGCGCTGCAGCCTGATCAGCTCGTTAGTCTGATGGTTGATCTCGCTCAAGACCTGCAATCCGACCGCGCCAAGAACGATCAGCAGGCCGACAATCGACAGAAACGCGACCAGCAGCTTGGTCTGGACGCGCACCGGCAGCCGGGCAACCCAGTCGACCAGCCGGTTCGTGATATTACCGGGATTCATCCAAGAGGCTAAGAAGATCACGCCGGAATTCCTCGGGGTCGAACTCTGCGCCGAGATACTGCACGCGTAGGACACCATGCGGGTCTACGAGCGACGTCAGGAGTGTGTGGTCTATATCTCCCGCCCCTGTCGTCCTCACCGCGACGCCATATTTTCTTGCAACATCGCGAATAACGGTCGGATTTCCGGTCAGGAATGCCCAGCCTTGCAGATTGGCGCCGAAGTTCTGCGCGTAGAGCTTCAGAACTTCGGGCGTGTCGTGCACCGGATCGACGGTGATTGAAACAAAGGCAATCGTCGGCCCGAAGGCTGGACCCAACTTGTCCTGCACACGCGCCATGCTGTTGGTCAGCATCGGGCACACATCAGTGCAGGACGCAAAAATGAAGGCGACGGCGACCACCTTACCGCGAAAGTCGTGGAGCGACACGTGGGCTCCGTCCTGAGACGTCAGGGAAAAATCAGGAGCCGGCCCGATTACCGGCAGGCGCTCGACATGGCCCGCGTCGTGCGCTTGCGCTGGTACGGCCAGCAGCACAAAAAGCAGCAGGCGTGCCGGCCACGCGCTCACGTCTTCAACTCCCGCCTCAGCTCGTTGAGGAAGCTCCAGTCGGTTCCGTCGGCGATGATTGCCTGCGGGCTCGCAGTGGTCATGCCAGTCTCCTTCATGCGCAGCGCATAAAAGCGGATCGAGTCCGCCGGGTCGTAGTCCCGCCATTTGTCGTAGCGCGCATCGGTCATCGCCTGAAGTGCGAAATCGTAGCGGCCGACAGTGCCGTTCTCGACTGCGAGTCTGGCCACTCGCTCCGGATCAGATATGCAGAGGTCGATTGCCTTGAGCAGAGCGCGCATGACGCGCTTCGTCGCTACCGGATAGCGGCCCACATATTCTTTGGACCCAGAAAGCATGCAGCAGTAATACTGCGACCAGGGCCGATCCACCGACGTCTTTAGAATCACATGACCCAGCTTGCGCTCGCGCATCACTTGGGGCTGCGGTGGTGTCGCGAGAAATGCGTCAATCTTGCGCGCTGCGAACATCTCGACGGCGTCTGCGCCTGTGACCCACTCGATGTCCTTTTGTGGGTCAAGCCCGACATAGGCAATGTGAATGATCAAAAGCTTATGCGTGTTGCCGCCCGAGATATCTATTCCTACCCTCTTGCCCTTAAGATCCATGATGCTGCGGATGCTCTCATTGGCGAACAGTTCGAGGCACCCAGCATGCAGGCCGGCCAAGATCTTGATCGGCACGCCGCCGTAAACCTGGCTGATTAGGGCCGGCGGAAAATTCCAGTCGAAATCAATTTCGCCATGGGCGATCCAGTCCGACGAATCGGGGCCGGTCCCCGCCGCCACGAACCGCACATCGGTGAAGCCCTCGGCGCGCAGCAGTTCTTCGGCGATGAATTCGGGCGCCTGACAATCGGAGGTCTTGAAGAATATCGGCAAGCGAACCCTTGTCGTCTCCGGCCGCGGCTCGGCCCTGGCCGATGTCGCGGGGCCGAGGAGACCTGCCGCACTAGCGGCCGCAAAGCCGGTAAGGAAGCGGCGGCGGTTCTGGATGATGTGCATGGGGCTTTCCCTCCCAAGAGCACTGTGTGCCGGCCGGCCGCTCACGTCTTCAGCTCACGCCTCAACTCATCGTGGAAGCGCCAATTCGTCCCATTGGCGATGATCTCTTGCGGACTAGCCTTGATCATGCCCGTTTCCTGCAAACGAAGGGCATAGAAACGGATCGTGTCCTCCGGATCGTAATCCCGCCACGTATCGTAGCGCGCATCGGTCATCGTCTGGAGGGTGTAGTCGTAGCGGCTGCCAAAGCCTTTTTCGACCGCGACCCTGGCGACGCGCTCCGGATCGGAGACGCAGAGGTCGACGGCCTTGAGCAGGGCACGCAAAACCCGCTTGGTCGCGACCGGATACCGCTGAGCGTATTGGGCGCCGCTTGCCAACATGCAGCAGTAGTAGTGGGACCAAGGGCGGTCGACGGCCGTCTTGAGGATCACATGGCCAAGCTTGCGTTCACGCATCACCTGAGGCTGTGGCGGAGTGGCGAGAAATGCATCGATCTTGCCCTCGGCAAATGCCTCGACCGGATCCGGAGTTGCAACCCACTCGATGTCATGGACAGGATCGAGCCCGACATAGGCAGCCATCATCATCACAAGCAGGTAGGGGTTGCCGTTCACAGCATCCACCCCTACGCGCTTGCCTTTAAGATCGGTGACGCCATTAATGCGGTCATTCGCCATCAGTTCAAGGCACCCGACATGGGCGCCGGTCAGGACAGTGATCGGAACCCCCTTGGCGATCGACCGGATATGCGACGGCGGAAAGTTCCAGTCGAAATCGATCTCATCATGCTCGAGCCAGTCGGATGAATCGGGGCCAGTACCCGACGACACGAAGGTTACCTCTGTGAAACCCTCGGCCCTCAGCAGATCCTCCGAAACGTAAATGGGCGACAAGCAATCCGCGATCCTGACGAATACCGGAAGGCGGACCCGAGTTATCTCCGGTGGTGGCTCGGCGCGGGCCACGGCTGCGCTCGCCAGCGTCGCAACGGCAGCCGAAAAACCCGTCAGAAAATGGCGTCGGTTCTGGATGACCTGCATCGGAATGTTTCTCCGACCGCAATAAACAGCCCTGGCCCGAATAAAGTGAAAGAGATTCCAGCAAAGGCGGACAATGTTATGAGCCCGCAAAACAGGTGAGAGTTGGAGCGTGACTTGTGCTAACGTGGCAGTCTTACGTTCTCAGTTGCCGGCCCCCCGTGGCCTCAGCCAGCTGCGTCTAACCATACGCCTTATCCGTGCTCGTAGCGAGAGCAAATGGGAAGTCCATCAAACCCCAAGTTGTGCTCACTGATTTGGCGGGCATTGCCACAGGAAAGGCAGCCTCTCGTAGCTGCCGTCTGTAAAGTCGATCGGTATTGTCACTGGAACGGCGGTCTTTGCGGGACCGTGAAATTAGCTGGGGTGTTACGCCGTCATGAGCAGCGGAGGTGTCGCCTCGAGCATCCACGCAAACCTCTATCGATGGGCTTGTCTCGGCAGCCATTGAGAGCATAAAAAAGTTGGGGGTGCCTCGTTCCGCTTCGCTGTCTTTGTTCGACCCGTCGAGGCGCCTGAAGGATTGCAGCGGTCACAATCGGATCTGAGGCATAGCCCCTACGCCCAACCGTGCGTGCCCGCCCCCAACCTTTTTATGCTCTCCGAGTCCACGGCATTGTCCTCGCTCATGGGCCCCCAGGCCTAACTCGGCCGAGGAACTCGTGAAACTACTCGGGCGGCGGAGATGGCCCTGCTCTACGAGTCTGGCTCAGGTGGTTCTGAGCCCGGACGGCTCGAAATACCGGCCCACACTTACTTACAAGTCTCTCGCGACACGAAATCCGACGTCGTCGCTATGAGTTCCAGACGGAGTTGCGAACCGGGCCGCTGAGCGCACCACCGCAGGCTCACTGTTCCAAGCTCCTCCACGTGAGACGCGATGTGAGCAGTCGCCGTTCGTGCGCTCTCGATCATCGTTCGGAGCCCCGCTATAGTCTTCGTTCCAACAGTCACCTACCCACTCGTAGACATTTCCAAGCATGTCATACACGCCAAATGCATTGGGCCGGAAGCTTCCTGCGGGAGCCGTGTGCGCGTAGCCATCGTCGCATGCATGCGCTTGCCAGGGGGAACCATTAATTTGCCTCCCTGTTGCATCATGCACGTTGGCATAGCTGCAGGCCTCGTCTGAACCTTCACCCCAATACCGCGCGGTCGTTGTTCCCGCTCGCGCGACATATTCCCATTCGGTCTCACTCAGCAGTCTGTAGCTATGCCCCGACATACGACTAAGCCATGCTGCGTAGGCGGTCGCGTCGTCCCACGAAATGCACACAGCGGGGTCGCGGTCTGATTGCCGGAAGCCAGGGGTCTGCCAGTCTCGACCGGGCACCTGTTCACGGTTAGTGGGATCGGTATTCACGCCGCATTTGTCGCCAGCCCTGTAGCCCGTGGCGGTCGCAAAGGCTGCAAATTCGCCGCGCGTGACTTCGTACTTACCGACGGCGAATGTTCGCGTGATCGTGACCTGATGCTGCGGACCTTCTCTGTCGAAGCGGCCCTTCTCGGTGGGAGGCGAACCCATGATGAAGGTTCCCACGGGGATGACCACCATCTCAGGGCAATTTGCGCAATCGCGAAACTCTAATGAGCCCGCAAGTGCCGCGATCGATACGACGGCAGGCGGGAAGGCCAGAGAGAGAAGCCGAACGACGACCGCTAACAGATTCGACATGCCGCACCACCCAGTGCAGGTTCCAGCCACATAGCCCACGTAACTATTGCAGACCAGAAGCTCGCTAGGTGACCCGGCCGGCGACCAGTCAGTCGCGTGCAGTGTCCGAGGCAAGCGAGCAATTCTACCATGCGCCCGCACCGCACGCGAGTGACGTCAATCGACGGTAATGTCTCCGCTTGAAATTTGTGAGACGGCCTTTGGATCAGCAATCCCCATGACATGATCCGTTTGAGCATCCTCGCCGAGCGTGAGCGTTTCCGACCCAGGGGCGACGAGAAATCCCAGGGCACCACCTTACGAAAGCCAATCCAGCAGCCGATCATTGCAGCTATTCGGCGGCCTCGACGACCTGCCAGGCGTCGTTAGAAGCTTGGATAGACTGAGCCACGTTTTCGGCGCTCAGGTTGGGATGCTGTTTGGTTTCAAGCGTGATCTCCTCCAGGGGCATTGTCACATAAACGTCTGGGCGGTGGTAAGGTAGAGGGATGACGTCCATTTCCTGCGCCCGCCATCGTTTTCCGCCCACGGTAATTCAGCATGCCGTCTGGCTGTATCTTCGCTTTTGCCTGAGCTACCGCAACATTGACGGCGACGCCGACGATGCGGCCCGCCTGGCGGACTTTCAGATAGGTGGCATCGATCCACAGATAGGGCCATTCGCCTTCGAGTGGACGTTCCAGGAAGGCTTCGACGCGCTCATCGATCTCTTCGCATAGCCGGCTGACCTGGCTCTTGGAGATGCCGCTCATGCCCATGGATTTGACCAGGTCATCGACCGAGCGGGTCGAGACGCCCTGGATATAGGACGAGGGAAATTAACGTGCTTGAAGTTCGACGACTCATGTCAGGATGTTAAGTCACTTCATGAATGGGCATTACAGACTTTCCTCCCAGCCTACATTGGCATCCGGGCAACCTCCAGCCAACCTCAAGACTATAGTGCCACCGCGGCGACTGAGCGAGGAGGCGGACATGGCGCATGAGTATCGACGCGATGTTGCCCTTTACATCACGGACGCGGCAAGCCAACGAGGATAGGGAGGGCGATGCGCCCAACGGCTCTGACGTTTGGCGCATCGCCCTCACGCAGACTCACCACCCTCGTCTTTCGGACGCCACGACACAGGATCGGCGATCCAGCGATTGATGTCGGACTCATGCCAACCCGCACCGTGCACGCTGATCCTGATCTGGCGTGGGAACGTGCATTCGCCGATCTTGCGGTAGATGGTGGAGCGGGACAGCCCGGTCCGCGACAGGACGGTTTTCAAGCGGATGATACGGTCTGGTTCGTGCATGGCCGCCCTGCCTCCTGCCCGCTGTTTCTGGCTGCGCCTGGTGTGAGACACGACAGACCATTGCGGGTGCACAAGAGGGTTTTGTGTGTCGTCCTGCTGCAGCGAAGACACGGCGGTAATTGGGATGGATCACAAGCCGATCCCCCTCCCCCGTCCAAGGTCGATCCCGTGGTTGAACGCCAGTTCCAGGCCAAGCCGGCGGCCTGATTCGAACGCGATGCCGAGCTCGGCCTTGCGGTTGGCGAGGATGGATTCAAGCTGAGGATCGCGTTCCAGTCTCTTGACCATATCCCCCATGGCAACCCGCGTAGTCTTGTAGCCGGAGATGTCGCCTTCCCTGTACTGACGCGCGCTGGCCAGGTCGAGCTTCCGCCAGCGCTCGACGAAGCGGTCGGCGCGCCGCCTCGGATCGGTACGCAGTTCGGTTTCAAGCTGCAGGGCGCGGACGGTGCGGTTGATCTGGCCACCCGCCGCCTCGCGGACGAGCTCGGGGTTCTTGACATAGGCGGCCTCGGCATCGCGCCAGCCATAAGGCCGCACCTCCTCGAAGGCGTTGCGGGCTTTATTCAACTCGCGCGTCTGTGCCGGGCTGGCCTTGCCGCCGATCTCCTGCGTCTCGAAGATCGCATCCACGGCGCGGGCATGACGCACGAGCGCCCGTGTGCGGGCCTGACGCATCGCCACCTCCCGATCCTCGGCGGTCTCTCTCGCAGGCGCCGCGGGTTCATGGGGTGCCTCCCTTCCGGCCTCCCGTCCTGCGCCTTCCCGTTCCGGCCTCGGCGCCTCCGCTGACGGACGCAGGCCGTCAAACAGACTGCGCACCTTCTCGGGGACGATCTTCCTGACGATCTCGACAACACGCTCACGGAAGCTGATGCCGCGCTGCTCGGCATAACTCTGTACCGGATCGGCGCGCTCGTAATCCGACGCCATGTCCTTGGCCCGGTCGCGTGACAGGGTGCGGACCAGCCTGTCCTGATCGGAGAAGTCGTCGCGGCCATAATAGAGATCCATGCCATCGCGATGACGCGACAAGGCGACATAGCTGGCATGGGCATCCAGGCCTGGTGTTGCCAGCACATGGGTGCGATCCACGGTCATGCCTTGTGCCTTGTGGATGGTGGCGGCATAGCCATGGTCGATGCGGTTGTAGTCCTTGAGGTCGAAGTCAACGCTTCGGCCATCATCGGTGTGCACGGTCATGGATTGCGCACTGACCTCCAGAATGGTTCCGAGCGTGCCGTTCTTGACGCCAAGGTTGCGTTCGTTCTGCAGGAACATGACGCGGTCGCCACTGGCAAAACTGCGCTCGCCGCGCTCGACCGTCAGACGCACGTCATCCCCGAGATCGCCGGCGTCCCGCATGCGCTCGCGCGCCGCCTCGTTGAGGGCGCGAACCTCGTCATTGGTGTGGGTAAGGATGATCCGGCTGTGGTTGGGCGAGGCCTGCCGGTCGCGGTCCCAGTGCTCGATCAGATCCTCGCGGGCCTGCTCGCGTGTTGCTGCCGCATGCACCCTGCCATGGCTGTCATAGGCGCCAATGGCATCCCCGGTCCTGCCGGTCGCTAGATCACGCGTGGCCTCGCGCTGCCAGTCGTCCTGCTGGCGGCGGACCTCGCCGATCTCCGCCCCGCCATGACGGTCGTGGAGCGAGCGGAAGGCCGCACCCGCCTCGATGGCTTGCAACTGCTGGGGATCGCCGACCAGCACCACTTTGGCACCGGCCTCGGCGGCATGGGACAGCACTCGCTCAAGCTGGCGCGTGCCGACCATGCCGGCCTCGTCGATCACCAGGACATCGCCCGAAGTAAGCAGATCGCGATCCTGCTGCCAGCCATGTTCCAGACTGGCGATGGTGCGGGACACTATGCCCGATCCGCTTTCGAGGTTTTCCGCGGCGATGCCGGACAGGGCTACGCCCCGGACCTCATAGCCAGCCGCTGCCCAGGCCTGCCGCGCCACGCCCAGCATGGCGCTCTTGCCGGTGCCGGCATGGCCGACCACGATCGAAAGATCGCGGCTATCCGTGACATGCGCCAGCGCGTCGGCCTGCTCGCCCGACAGGACAAGCCCGCGTTCCGCGGCGGCGGCAAGAGCCTTTTCCCTTTCCCGGTCATTCACCGCATGGCGCTCCCTTTCAACCATACGCTCAGCCGCACGGTGCAGGCGTTGTTCAGTTTCGATCATGGCGCGTGTGGTGAAGCGATCCTCGCCCCGTCCGTCCCTGCCGAGCTCAATGAGATCCGGCGCACTGCTGACCGCTCCCATCACCGCATTGAACTGCTCGAGGCCATCACTATGGCGGTGGACGAACATCGCCATGTCGCGGCGTGTAAACGTCGATTGCTGATGCGTGATGGCGTCGAACGCCAGGGTGGGATTGGCGAGGATGCGCTCGCCATTGCCGCGCGCGATCTCCCGGTGCAGTTCGGCGCGGTCCGCCTCGAGCCCTTCCCCCTCGATGCCCGGATCCTTGATGCCCTCCTCTTCGATGCGTTTGGCGGGCGCGCCGATCTGGCTTTGCGGCTCCAGCCCGATGCCTTGCGCTTCCAGGCTGCGATGGTCGACGCGCGCATCGATGTCGAGCTCGGCCAGGCGTTGATTGGCAAGCTCTGCCCAGCGTTCTCGCCAGTGCTCGACCATGTCGGTGCGGTTCCAGTCCCGCACCTTTGGGCCGAAGCCTATCTCGTCCCCATCAACGTCCAGCCGGCGCATGGTCAGCATGACATGGGCATGGGGTTTGGGCATGCCGTCTTCGGAAAAATCCCAATGCACGTTGAGATCGGCGATCATCCCCTGGTCGACGAACTCGGCCTGCACGAAGTCGCGGGCCAGCGCGATGCCCTGCGCCTGGCTCAGTTCGCGCGGCAGGGAGAATTCGACCTCGCGGGCAAGCTGGGCGTCCTTGCGGATCTCGAAGGTCTCGACATCGTTCCACAGCCGCTCGCGGTCGCGCCAAACCTCGGGTGCGTTCGCTGGCAGCATGACCTCGGAATGCAAGACGCCGCGCTTGGCCGAGAAGTCATGGCTGCGCTCGAGGCGCTCGTCGCGCAAGCGCGAGGCCGAGCGGTAGGCGGCGGAAGCCACCGCGCTGGAGCCGGATTTGCGGCCAATGACCTTGACGTGAAGATGATAGATCGCCATTGCGATCGGATCAGTGCCACGGCCAAGCGAACGTCGGAACGACGTATAAGCGCGCCCTCCCTCGAAAAAATCTCGGGTGGGACCTTCCCGTCCCAGCCTGTCCTGGCAACCCTGGAGCCTTTCGCCGGGCGCTCCCCTATCATCGCTGCATCAACAGTTTAGGGAGACGATGATGCGCAAGCCACGGGACTTTGATGCCGAACTGAAGGCTTTGGAAGACAAGGCACGGGAGCTCAAGGGCCGCAAGGTGCAGCAGCTTGGCGAACTTGTGATCGCCACCGGCGCCGATGCCCTCAGCGCCGAGGAACTTGCGGGTGCGTTGATCGTATTGGCAGAGACGAAGGACGTCAGCAGAAGGGAGGCATGGGCCAGGCGCGGGGCGACGTTTTTTCAGGGGCGAGCACGGCGAATTGCTCCGGCGGCTGATCGCGACACGAACAGCGCTCCGGCGCAGCTGGGCGGCGCGCAACCGGCATCTGGCGGCACGGGCTCGGCATGACATGCGCACTTGGCAGGTCGAGCGCCGCCAGCGCACACAGCATCTCATCGAATTGGGCGGTCTCGTCGTCAAGGCTGGGATCGTGGACCTGACCGGCGACGACCGCGCCATGATCTATGGTGCGGCGCTCTGGATGGCCGACAAGCTTCGAAGCGATCAAGGTGAACAGGCGCGGGCACTCTGGGCGGCAAAGGGAAGGCAGGCGTTCGGAAACGAGTGAAGCATCAGCATCGTCAGACGACAACCGAGCGCTTTCAGGCCGGTGTCAAAGACCTTGGAGGCCAGCCCCTGGCCAGTTTCGGGATCGACACCGATAGGGTCCAACATTCAAATCTCGGGCAAATAAAAAATTCTTTTCATGCCAAAAGTTAAATTGATTTATCGATCGAGGCGTCTCTTGCAGCCCGTGCCAGGCATGCAAATACTACCTTTACGGACAGCATTTTCTGTGAGCCGCTGGGGACATGATGAGTGTGATTGATTACGAAGAGTTGGTGGATATTGTCACCACAAGCGCAGACAACGACAAGGCGCTTGGAAACAGGGATATCACGCAGGCGACTAAACTTGGACCGATGCCGCTGTGGCGAGCCGTGCGGATGGTGCTTGTCGATTGGGTGCTTGGCTCCAAGCGGCAGATGGAGGCCCAGATCCTCAGAGATCAGGGCGCTTCATTGATGGATCTGGGAGCGATCCAAGCCGTATACGACCAAGATGATTTCCCCGCGAAGCGCGACCGCGGGTGGCAGGGCAGAGTGGCGGCTTAGGCCGCCATTCCCATCGCCCTCACCGGCTTCAGCTCAAGGACCACTTGTCGTTCCTGCTTGTCGGCATTGGCAGCGGGCAAGACGATCTTGTCGAGCGGAACGGCGTGGCTGGACAACGTGGCTTCACGACTCTGACGCTGAGTAAACCGGCCGCTGTTAACATGCGTGGCGTCGACGTAGGTTGAGTCACGACCAGGGCGAGGCAGCTGCCCACGACCGTCACCAAGCGGCGTGACCAGCTCTTTCGTTTGGAGGCCTCCGGCCCGGCGCCATCTTTGTCGTCGAGAATGGTGAGGGACTGGTGTGAGGTTGAGGAAGGATCGATCGTGAGGATCGAGATTACAGTTCCCATATCCGGGGGGACCATATTTGTCAGAGGCAGTGGTGAAGGGGGCAGCGGCGGTGCCCATCGCGGCGGTGACGAAGGCGTAGTCCACGGGGAGGGTGACGAAGACGGCGGAGGCCCTTCTCGCTTCCCAGGCGGGTTTGGCGGACATTCCTACTCAGGAACGCCAGTTCACGGTGGCCCAGACTTTTGGACAACTCTATTATTCTGGGTAGTTGTCGGCCTGGTGATCCTGTTCGTGATGATGTTTTTTCAGGGCCGCGGGAGGCGGGGAAATTGATCTGTCGGCCTTGGTCGGCGGGCGGCTGCTGTACGCCTCTGCCTGGCGCCGCACCTGGCCCGTCGGCTCGATCCTGACGCCCCCGAACCGATCCTGGAAGGCCTGCGCCGCCTCTTCCGTCTTGAAGCCGAAAATTACGTGCTCGGTTTCGCCGTGGCCTATGCTGTGCTGCCGCGGTGCGTCGCGCAGCGTTCGATAGAAGTTGAAGACCGCATGATAAGTACGGGATGCCCCTTAAGATGGCCGCCAACCGACTTGCGGGAGTCAGGGAGCCGCAAAGTCCAAGGCTGGCTAGGGCTTCAGCTATTTTCGGAAATGGCGCTCAGTGAATCTCTGAGTCCATTTATGGGGCTGCCTTATTGGCGCCTACGCTGTCCGACTGATCTGCGGCGCGACGCTGTGAGGCGATCGAGGAAAGGTGCCCAGCACACAAATTGATAGACGTAGCCAAGGTGACGCAAAAGGAGATGCAATGACGAGATCGACATGCACTGTCGAGATGATTTACTCGCCTTTGCCTGGCGTCGACCGATTACCGCTTCGTAGTTCCTCCAGAACCTCCTGAAGCACGGCACGGATCAAGGTCAACTCGTCGCTGATTTCGTTCGCAGCGGTGATAGCGCTGGCCTTGCCCATCCGGGAAGCCAGAAGCCTGTCCGTTTGGCGTTCCTCAATGAGCTTTTTTGGTGTCTTCAAAAAAATCAGCCATTGTCATCGTTCCTTTGCAAAGGCAGACGCGTCGCTGGCCGCTAGCGGGTTAAGAAAATATTGATGGAAAATATTCGACCATGACGACTTGCCTTTTCCAACCGCAGGACCTCTTCGAGAAGTGAGACTATGAGCGCGGACGATGACCGGGAGCGGATCTACCAGGCGCTGCAAAAGATCCTCGAGGGCTTCTTCGAGGGTCACAACGTCCAGGGCGACGAGCGGCTTGAATATCTGAGACGGCTGAGTAGATTCTGGCTGGCGCGGTCGCCAATGCCCGCCCCGTCGCGAGTCAAGATCGGCAGCGAGGCCGACATCACTCGCATGTGGGCCGCCCACGAGAAGAAGCGCAAGGCCAAGAAGCCGAAGGTGCGAAAATGAAATGACGCGATGTTCCACGAGCGGATATGGCCCTACAGGACCGCAAGTCGTCACTCCTTTGAACGCTTCAGGGCGTCGTGCGCTGCCAAGAATGCTTGACGACCCGCGGGTGTGCCGCAGTAGACGGTAATCTGAACCAATACCTCCTTGATTTCATCGACCGTCGCACCGCTGGCAAGCGCCGCATTTATGTATATGCCAAGCTCTTGAAAGCGGCCGAGCCGTCCGAGAATTCCAAGCGTCAGCAGACTGCGGGTTTTTTGGTCAAGGCCGGGACGACTCCACGCATAACCCCAAGCCAATTCGGTAACCGCTCGTTGAAACGTCATCATGAACTCATCAGAATTGGCGAGATTTGCATCAACATACTTCTCGCCGAGCACCTGCTTCCGCTTCTTGAGGCCCCTCTTAAACAAATCGCTATCCGCCATTGCCGACTCCTCCTCTGCCGAAGACTTTTGAAGTGACGGTCGAGCGTAGCGATTCTTGAAGGATAAGACCAAGCGGTCTGTGACCGCTTTGGGTCGATCGCGACGGGCGTAGCCGTGGCGCGTCCCCTGAAACGGTTGTCATACATTTACGCAGGAAGGTGCGCTCGAACACAGCTAGGCTTCTGAAAGGTAATCTAAACCGAGCAATCCTCTTCACGAGCCGATGGGGCGGCCGCGAGATGGTAGCGGTATGGATCCAGCGTACCACCCGACCCTTCCCTTCGTAGCGCCCCCTTGGCCATAAGCTGCGCGCTTCGCAAAAGCTGGACAGTGATTCCGCTAATTCCCGGACAGCGTTTTCACTAAAGTCCGGACAGTTTGACGAGGTTGGTCCTCGGCAGCCTGGTTGCCATCAGGGCTGATTGATTTCGGTGTTCTCGGTGTCGGTCAAGAGGGGCGCGGCTTTTTTCTTTCGCATGCTCTCGCCTTGGAGGGCGATGCGGTGTGCATTGTGCACGATGCGGTCGAGTATGGCGTCGGCGACCGTGCTGTCGGCAATCAGGTCGTGCCAGCTTGCCACGGGGACCTGGGCGGTGATCAGGGTGGATTTTCTCTGATAGCGCTCCTCGACTATTTCGAAGAGGTGGAAGCGCTGCTGATCGGAGAGAGCATGGGTGCCGAAGTCATCGAGGATGAGCAACTGGACGCGGGTGAGCTTGTCGATGAGACGGGGGAAGGAGCCATCGAGGCGGGCCAGCGCGAGATCCTCGAACAGGCGGGGCACGCGCACATAGAGCACGGAGTGACCGTGCCTGGCCGCCTGCCTGCCGAAGGCACAGGCCAGCCATGACTTGCCGGTGCCGGTCTGTCCGGTGAGGATCAGGTTCTCATGGGCGGTGAGCCATTGCCCCTGGGCGAGCGCCATGGTGTTGCGCCGGTCGAGGCTGCGGGAGGCGGCAAAATCGATATCTTCGATGCAAGCCTGGGCAAAGCGTAGCTTGGCGGAGGCGAGCCTGTTGCGGATGCGCTTGTCGGCCCGCAGGGTGACCTCGCGGTCGAGCATCAGGCCGAGCCACTCATCGCGGCTCAGCTCATTGGTGCCGGACTGTTCGGCCAATTCGCGCCAGGCGACGGCCATACCGGTCAGCCCGAGGGCCTGCATCTGGTCGAGAGTTGGGTTTGTCAGCATTCTTGCTTCCTTCACTGGTAGTAGGAACGGCCACGGATATTGGTGTGTGCAGGCGTGGGCGCCGCTTGTTCAGCCTGCGGTTGCTGCCGGTCGAGGCCGGATTTGAGGATGGAGGCGACGGAGGAATAGGCGATGGCATTGATGGTGAGCGCCCGCTCACAGGCTGCGTCGAGGCGCTGCGATCCGTAGCGCGGCGCCAGCGACAAAATTCCCATGGCCGAGCGGTATCCCTGCTCAGGATGCGGCCTGTCGCGCATCATGCGCTCGACCAGGATGGCGGCGTTGGGGCCGATCTGGATTGCGCGGCCGATCAGATTGGCCGGCGTGGTGTTGGCGTAGCGCTGATGCGCCTTGGGCATATGGTCGTTGACGGTGACGTGGCCGGAGCGCTGGGAGCGGCGGACATGGCTGGCGACGCGCTGGTGATCGTGGTCCCTTTCGTTGAATGCACGCATTCAACTGTCGGGCGAGGAGATCTCGACCACCCGGTGAGTAAGCCGTACCTGGAGGGTGCATCCGATCAGCCGATGCGGCACCGAGTAGAAGGTCTTGTCGACCTCGACATGATAGTCGGGATGGACCTTCGCCGCCTTCCATTCCGCATATTCGAAAGGCGTGGCCGGCAAGGGCTTCAGGGCGGCTCGCTCGATCTCCTCGAACAGTTCGCGGCGGCTTTTGCCGATATGGCGCATCGGGCGGTTGTTCAGGTCCTCGAGCAATTCGGCAATCGCTATGTTGAGGGCAGCCAGCGAGAAGAAGCTGCGGTTCCTGAGCCGAGCGAGGATCCAGCGCTCGACGATCAGCACCGCGCCTTCGACCTTACCCTTGTCGCGCGGCTTCCGGCTGCGGGTCGGCAGGATCGTGGTGTCGTAGTGCTCCGCCATGGCGGCAAACGTCGTCGTCAGCGTCGGCTCGAACCACAGGGCTTTGGCCACGCCCGACTTCAGATTATCGCATACGATTGCCCTGGTGACCCACCATAGAAGGTGAGCGCTCGTACCTGGCCGTCGATCCAGTCCGGCAGCCGCTGGCTGAAGCTGGCATAGGCAAAGGTCAGGTTGGAGGCGCCCAGCACTGCGACGAAGATCTGGGCCGGATGGATGACGCCGGTCGCCGGATCGACCACCGGCACCGTCGGCCCGGCATAGTCGGTCTGCATCACGGCGCCTGCCGCGTGCCGATTGCGGAATGCAGCGCTCATTCGCTGCCGGAAGGCGGCAACCCGATCACAGAACCAGGTGAAGCCGTAACCGTCGGGATGGCAGGCGCGGTATTCCTGCCATAGAAGCGTCAGCGTCACGCCTTTGCGCTTCAACTCCCGGACGACCAGCGCCCAGTCCGGCTCGCTCAGATCCCGCGGCGGTCGGCCGACACGGCCGAACAGCAGCCGCTCCAGCTTTGCATCTTCATCCGAGCCGGCCGGCAAGGGCCATGAAAGCCCGGCTTCCCGAGACCGTAGCAAATAGGTGGAAACCGAGCTCTTGCCGATCTTCAGCCGCTCGGCAATCTCACGCACCGAAAGACCCTCTTCGTGGGTCAGACGCAGGATCGTCCGGATGTCCCTCACGCTCGTTCGTCTTGCTTGCTTCCGTCTCGGCATCGACTCTCTCAACATTCTCGTGAGAGGCCTCATTGCCAGAACGGCGCTGCCGCGAACCAACCGTCACACCGCCGCCGGAAACTGTCCGGGAATTAGCGGAATCGCTGTCCGGGAATTACTGAAAGCCTTGTCCGGAGATTACCGGAAATCCTGTCCGGACTTTTCCGAAACCCGCACATAAGCATCGAGACTTGCGGGTTAATGCGCTGACCGAAGCGGTTGTCGGGGCCAAAAATCCTGTCGGTCAGCTCCATCATCGTCATTCCAGGACGGGCCTGCAGAAGACTTTGTATCTGCTCTATGTAACTGATCACTGCACCGTTCCTGTTGAAGACCTCAACGCGAGGCTCTTCAAGGCCTCCCACCGAGCAGAAGCCCCACGAGCAAAAAAAGCGATGGCAAGGCGATGAATTGCAAGTCACCGCGTTGGCGGCTTATGGTTCGGCTGATCAAAACCAGTCCCGGGCGGCATATGGCAGCCCAGTCCAGTCGGAACACCCTCAGCAGCCTTGCATGCATTTGCTCGCTCGATCGCTTGCGTAGGCGATGACTGGCATGATGAGAGGTGTGCGGACGCGACGGCCTACCTCATCAGGTCGGCGACACCGCGAGCCATTTGGAGATGATTGCCTCACCCTTGGGACCCAATCCTTGGATTATCCGAAGATTCAATTGTCGAACTTGAGTGGCGGTCGGCTGCCAGTGCGGCGGTCGCGCTTCGTCCGCCGGATACAGGGCTTGCCAGAGCGAGTTCAGCAGACGCCTCTCTGCGACGATGTTCGGGCAAAAATCAGCCAGAGTTGCCATTGGCAGGGGACTTTCACCAATATTCTCTAGGTGGCTAAATTCTATCAGCCTTTGCTGGCGGCGCGCTCGGCGCATTAGGTCAATCGAGCCCTCACTTGGTGGCAACGCTGCTGACTAAAGGAGGGGTGAGGACTCAAGGTCTCACCCAATTAGCTAATCGGCAACGAGTTGCAGCATGAAGGGGCTAGCCCGTGACGCGGTACACGCTCGCCCTACCTATCCCAAGCCGCTTCGCAATCTCCGTCGCCCCCAAGCCGTTGCCCTGCATCTCTTTCACTTTGGCAGTATCGATAGTTGGGCGCCGCCCTTTATAAACACCTGCCGCCTTCGCCTTAGCGATGCCTTCCATCTGGCGCTCCTTGCGCAGGTTCGTTTCGAACTCGGCAAAGACGCCAAGCATGTCCAGGAAGGCTTTGCCGGCGGCGGTGCTGGTGTCGATCGGCTGCTCAGTCGCTTTCAGCGCCACCCCTCTGGCCTTGAGGGCGCGAACGATGTCCTGCAGGTCTCCGATGCTGCGAGCCAGGCGATCGATACGGGTCACCATCAGTGTGTCGCCGGAGAGGAGAAAGGTAAGCAGCGTATCGAGCTCCGCCCTGCCCTCTCGGCTCGTACCGGAACGCTTCTCTTTGCGGATGACTTCGCAGCCCGCTTTGCGGAGAGCCTCAATCTGGATAGTCAGATCCTGATCTGTGGTGCTGACGCGTGCATAGCCGTACATGGTCATTCGCTGGCATCCGTCTCGTTTGGTTCTAGACCCTTTCTCCATACCGTTCTCATAATACAAACGTAAACCCAAATAAGACGCAGAAAGTGTCTCATGTGATTGTCTCGCTGGGGTGAATCCACACGGTACACGTCAACGAACAAACGCGGGCCGTTTGCATACCAGGCGGTTGAGTTGCGGAGAGCAGCGGGAGGGCTGATCGATTCTGCGAAGGTAACTCGGAAGAAGATCCTGTGGCGCAAAGAGCGCGCCCTGTTCTTGGGCGATTGATATCGGCCTGCGCCATGCTAAAAAGCGGAGCATGGTTCTACGATGTTATGTTCGGGTGAAAGCCATGGCCCGCATCACGTACTATGTCGTTGTCCCCTTTGTCCGTATGCCCGACGGCGAATTGCTGGGTCTCCAGGCCGAAGAAGCGCCATCCCAAGCCCACGCAGAGATACGGGCGTTTACTCGAATTGGTGCGCTGAGAGGTGTTGATACGATAGTCGGCGCCGTTGCCTTCTCCAGATCGGGCGATCCTGGCACCGGTCGCTTCGAAGACGCCGTAATCCTGGCACGCTGCGGCGATACCCCCGATGATCTGCACCAAGGCGGTTGGTGATCCAAGCTCGTCATAGCGAGGCGCCAGATAGGGTGGACATGCTGAAACGAGGCATCAGCGATCCAAATACCTTTTTAATGACCTCAAATAGTTCTTTTGATGAATTGCCGCTTGCTGGCTTCGCACGCAATATATCGCTGCTGGCTGGTTGGGAGGGTGGCGCTCAAGGTGAGCATACGGTGCAAACCGTGCCCCGGAAACGGTGATGTGTTCAATTCCATCACCCTCCGCCAACAGCTTTTTTGGCATCCTGTTACGCCGGACTGCAGCGTAACCCACGCGCATATGAGCAAGCTTGGCAAGATACCAGTCCGCTCCATTACCTATAACGGACTCGAGTCGAGCATTTCGCTGGAGGACGAGTTTTGGCGGGCGCTCAAAGACATTTCTCTGGCGCGCGGGATGAGTCGTCAGGAACTCATCAGTCGGCTTGATTGTGCGCGCACGAACGCAAATCTTTCATCGGCCCTGCGCGTCTTTGTGCTTGATGTCTATCTCAGACAGCGTCGCGCGTGAGAGTTGAATTGAGAAGATACAAGGCCCCTCTGGTCGGAAGGCTAGAGGGGCTTTTAGCTGCTGGTGAACATGTCGCACTGCGCCGCGCTCTCGTAGGAAGCCTATCTGGCTCCGAGCCGGGTTTTTGTCTCGTGCAGGATGCTCCTCTGTTTGCGGGATAATCCGGCAGCGTAGAAAGGTATATGTTTGCGCAATCGGTGGCCTCGCCAACCAAGGCCATCGTTCTGGCGCGAGATGGACTGCCCGACCCGGCTCGCCGCAAGCGAGCCGGGTTTTTTGTTGTCACAAGGCGCTTAGCCTTCTGCCCTTTGATCGAGCGAAATGCCAATTTCCCCGAGCGCCGCGATGAATTCCGCCCTCGCTTCGTCATTGCTCAGATTGTCGGCCATCGCATCCTTGCAGGCTTTACGCGCGCGCAGACAGCTCGGCCCCGGCTGCGTAGGCCATTCCTGTTCCAAGTATCCTGCTACTTGCTCAAGCGAAGCTATCGTCCTGAACCGGCCGGGCGAAAAAGCGAAGGTCAGGGCCTCGAAGGTGTGCAATTCCTTTGACACTGTCATCTCCCAGTTTTTGAAGCCGTGTTGCCGAGCGCTGGAGCCGCGGCGAGATAGTAGCGGTGCGGATCCCGAATGCCACCCGCCCCTTCCCTTAGCAGCGCGCCCTTGCTCATCAGTATCAAGACCTGCGGGTTAATGCGCTGACCGAAGCGGTTTTCAGGCCCGAATATCGCGTCCGTCAGTTCCTTGACCGTCATTCCGGGGCGCATCTGCAGTCGATTTTGGATTTGCTCCCTGTAATTTGCCACAGCAGCCCTCCCTTAATGACCTGCAACGCGCTACGCCCCTTTCGGTTGCGATGAGGGGCATATCTTCCACGCACAACATCCCAATTCACAGGCCGGCCACGCGTGCATAGGGGAGGAGCCAAGCAATTGCGCTTGTTAGGATGAAGTACCGTGGCTCGGGGGCAATGACGATCGAGCTGGCAGCGCCGCGAGGCGGACGTGCAATTTAGGACCTCGGATCTCGCCGGCGGCCCACTTCCACTTCAAACCCGCGCCCCAGTCGGTACACCCCCACCGTACCCCCCGTACAGCCAATTACTTATCCTGTCGGCGAAGCACCTCTACGGATGTGCAATAGACCGCGAATGGCGGCGTGCTACGCTGATGTATTGGCACATAGGTTATGGTCATGTCCCGCACCATCCGTTTCCTCGTCCTTCCTTTCACTCGTGATCATCATGGGGAGCTTTTCGGTCTCGGGCCGGAAGAGGTATCTGACGCGGCCATGGCCAATTTTCGGGCATTCAACATGGTGGGGAAGATAAGGAGATCCGAAACGGTGGTTGGTACCATTGCGTTTTCGCGGTCAGGCGACCCTGCGCGCGGAGATTTCGCTGACGCCAGTATCCTTGGACGCTACGGCGAAACGCCCGAGGATGTGGCGGGGAGGAAGTGGGGCCGCCGGTGACTGGGTATTATGCTGTGGTGTGCTTTACCCACGGGGCCGGAACAGAATTGATCGCCCTGCCTCCCATGTCAGCGCCGACGAGATATGCCGCGTTGCGGCAGGCCTGCTTTTCCATCGCTGGCGGCCGCGACAATACCGCCATCGTGGGCGCCATTGTCTTCGCTAAGGAGCGTAATGAAAACGACGTCTTGGGGGACATCGCCATCGTCGCCCGGTACGGTGAAACGCCCGAAGTCATGACGGGCAACGGGCAAAGCTTGACAGATGGCATCGTCGCCCGCCAATCGCCCGCCGTAGACAGCGCGAGGCGCGTTTTTCAAATCATACGGGAGCGCTGGCATCGGGAATGCCCCGAGTGAGAGGAACTGCCGATATCACACGGCATGTCAACTTGTTAGGCCATCGAGGAACGCAGGGCGGCGCGGAGGCTGATGGGCGCGGCCAGGGCGACGCGGGCTAATGGCCTAAATCCGCGCTAACACCAACGTCGTACATTCCCGCTAGTCGCAAACGCGAGCTTCACACCAATGTCTACGCGAGGCCTGCAGCTATCTTGGCTAAGCATGGTCTTGCCAGGCTTTGCGGCCGTGGCGATGATGCTCTATCTCGGTCTCCCGTACATCACAGATCATCCGCTCTTGGCCGCTGCGAGAACGGCAAGTTGCGCGCTTGTCGTTCGGTGGATTGTCGTCGCCCTCCTCACTCTTGCCTGAAGAACGCGCTCGTGACGCATCTGTGCCACCCACCGTTCAAAGAGGAGAACACGCTCGTCGACCGTAAGATCGGCGCGGTAGAACCTGGGCCTGGGCGTGAGTTTGAAGAAGTCGACTGGGGTTCCCTCATGAAAAATCTGGTGATCGCCGTCCTGCTAGTTTGCCTGTGCTTCGTTTGCTATCAGCTCGCGATTGTCGAGGATGAGCGATATGCCCGCCAGATGGGGCTATGCGATCCATACACGGCCAGGACGTGCCCCGCGGCCCGGACCTCACTGCTTTGGGATCTTTATTGGGGCCTCCGACACAAAAAACCAAGGGCAGGAGGGGAGGCTTAGGGAGGGCGGAAGAGGTGGTGCTATCGATAGCGGCGGCTGAAGGGAGAATAACAACTAGGTCGCGGGTGGCCGGCCACATTGCCAGGTTTTGTGTAAATTAGCAGGCACCCATCTAGGCCCGAGGCTGACCATTTTTGTTTGGTTGTGGGGTAAATTCGTCAATTTCTTGCTTCAACCACAGGTAGTATGTGATCAGGGTCATGCAACCTGCCCCTCTTGACTCGCCCGATGCTCGTGCGTCCGCCTCTTCCACAGGAGAGTCGGTTGCGTACCCCCGGCCTTTCCCGGCAGGCCGGGGGTTTTTGTCTCGTGGCAGATGGCGCCCGCTATGGACGCACGCTAGCCCGGGGGTTAGGGCGTCTGTTGGGGAGAGGCACTAGCTCAAATAAACGCGTGGATCTTTATTCATCCACAAACACACGACCATGAATAATTCCGCGGAACAGTGACTACCGCTAGGAAGGCGGCTGAGGTTTGAATGCGACGTCTCAAGCTGTGCCGCCAGTTCGCGAAGCCCCAGTCTCCCGCTACCTCTGCTACCAGCGCTGCCCTTCTTCTACATGGTCGCTCCGACCAGGCCGCCCGTTGCCATAGACCCCCCGGCCGGTCCGATCCGAGTCGCGTTGCAACAGGCCGACCGTGATTGTCGTACCATTTGACCTTTTTTGGCTGCCAGATCAAAGCCGTGGCGGCGGTTCTTTGACTATGGCTGGTGCGACGATGCGCAGTGCTATACACTTGGCCAAAAAGGTATGCATTGGTATCACTTTCTGTTGGTTTTTAGTATCGTCCCTGTGGATCCTCAATGTGTGGAGAATTATCCTATGAATTCTGCACAAAATAATTCGCCTGCCGAGTCCATTATTGCAGCGGCGGTTAGCTCAGTTGAGGAAATATCAGATAAGCCGAAAGATTACATTTCGGTGGTTGCCAGTCCAGATCTAACGTTAGCGAGGATAACTATCGTTGGCCAAGACAAGCCACTAGCCAGCATTGATTTCGATGCGGACCAGCTTGACATTCTTGTCTCAAGGATTGTCGCGGTAAGGGACGCCTTGAGTGGTCGCAGATAGCTACGCTAGATTGAAAACTCTTGAACGGAAACTTCCGCTTCTTTGACCTTACGCACTCGCCAGCCGGTACCAAGCGGCATCGACGCCGCATAAGCGCCCCGGTTGCTATCAGGCTCGCCCCTGAGGCTCGGCGTCTTCGAGTATAATTGGGTTTTGTAAACCAACCAGATCCCGCAAAATCACGATTGCCTGTGTGGCCTCCAGCAAGGCTGTCTCGATCTCTTCCACCGGCCGGTCGTCGACCTCAAATGCGCGATTGCGTAGTCGCTCGACGATATCTTGCCTCTTGTCCATGCGATGGGGTTATCAGAGTGGGGCCGTCATACCAATAACGTGCACCAGGCAAGACTTTACTGACAGCTTCTCCCTGGCGTCGTCCTCAGCACTCGCCCATCCAATATCTCGATCGGCCTTTCTTCCCATCTCTGTTTACTCCCCAAACCAACCGGCGCGACGAGACGCACCTCTTGGGGAGGGCAGTTGCACTTCCTGCAGGCCGCCCGGAGATAGACCTGGCCAATGAACCATTGGGCTTTGCCGCGGCGCTCAAGCTTGTAGAAGGGCTCGTAACCTTCGCTGTGACACTTGGGGCAATCGAATCGGAGACCGCTCCAGCCCATGCCTATGGCCTCGCGAATGGTCTGAGGCGGCCCGTCCAAGGTGGCCATACTTTATTCCCTGCTCGGTCTGAGCACGCGGCCTTCGTAGAAATCTACCCGCTTCTCGTGCCAGTGGCTGCCGTCCATTTCGAACGCCAGGCTGGCTGTGACAGGTCGCAATCCGCACTGCCCGCACTTGCAGCGCCCGAAGATCCAGGGCAGCGGCACGCGACGCAGGATTACGAAGCGCCGCAAGTCGACGTGGCCGGTGTGTCCGCAGTGTTTGCCCCGGCATGTGAACGCCAGATGCGTCCAACCGAATTCAACCGCCTCGTGAGCGGTTTGCGGAGGCTGATTAGGGCCAATCGCTCTTGGCCTGTGTCGCCACCTTCGTTCGCAAGAGATATCGTTCCCGGCGCCCGCGCGATTAGCCGCGGGAGACGTCGACGGCGAGCCTGGCTATCTCGGCGGCCAAATCGTTGATCTCCGCTTGCTGGTGATGGATCGCCAGAAGCAGCACGCGCACAGCCGCCCGCGCATCGCCGTCACAGGCAGCGATTGCCTCATCCGTCATGTTTTCGAGATCAGCGGGCGCCGGCTCCTGGGCCGGCTGGGTCATTATTTCACGACACGAAAGTGCTTGCCTTGGGACCGGCGCATTAGATCCCGCCATCCCGGCGGACGCGAACCTACCGGCTCGTCCGGAGGGCCATTCTTCCACGCGGCTTCATCTTCCCAGAAGCCCGGGGGAGCCGGCTCAAACTGAAATTCGCGCTTAGTGCGCTCTATCGACTTTTCCAGCCGGTACTGCAATTCGGCTACATACTGCTCGACCATGGGCGAGTTGTCAGGATCCAGCTTATGAAGTTCAAGCATCAGACAGTCGATAGCATCATCTTTGTACATCGCCCGTCTTACGAGCAACCGCAGAGCTACCAGCGGATCCCCACCGGCTTGATCAAGGCGCTCCCGCACGATGTCCTCAAAGCCCATTCCGGGATTATATTTGTCCAACTCATCAATATCGTGCCAGTTGAGCAAATCGCCCTTTCGAGCCTTATATTGCGCAAGTGTTTCTCCGGGCTTGATATCGCTGGGGGATTCCGGAATTGGCTCCGGCCGTTCGGGAATAGCCTTTTTCACCGCCATAGTCGCCTCCATAGCAGTTTCGATTTGCTCGGAAGCTAACTCTGGCTCTCTCGAGAGTCGAGTCTTTCGTTCTATTTCTGTTCTCGCATCCGCCGGGGTTGCGCAGGGCTTTGTCCCGAAGCATGCTGTCGGTTATCGGAGGTCCGGCAATGTGCGATCTCTTCGGCTAGCGAATGACGCAGGCGGAAATCCGCCTCCTCGGCGACGTAATCCGCGACACGATCAACTGGCCTGACGCCGTCGACATCTATCCGGATTAGCCCTCGCCGATCGTGGGCACCGGAGCCGATGGCGTCCGTGAGCCGGTGACGGCGCGCTGGGGCATGCCGACGCCGCCGAAGTTCCTGAAGGGCAAGAGGACCGATCCTGGCGTGACGAACATTCGCAACGTCTCGTCGCCGCACTGGCGCCGCCGGACAGGCCCTGAAAACCGCTGCCTGGTGCCAATGGCGTCTTTCTCGGAGTATTCCGACAGCGAGACCAACGAGAAGGGCCGCAAGGCGCTGAAGTGGTTCGCACTCGACGAGAGCCAGCCACTCGCCTTCTTCGCCGGCATCTGGACGAACTGGACCAGCGTGCGGAAGGTGAAGGAAGGTCAGGTGACGATCGACATCTTCGCTTTCCTGACGACGGATGCGAACGCCGTCGTGAAGCCGCACCACGCCAAGGCGATGCCGGTGATCCTTCGCAACAAGGCGGAGTTCGATGTCTGGATGCGCGCGCCGTGGGGCGAGGCAAAGGCGCTGCAGCGGCCCTTGCCGGATGATGCGCTCGTGGTACTGACCTCGCGAGAAGCCCAGAGTGCGGTGGGGGCGATGTGATATTGTGATGTGACCTGGCCTAGGCCTGATGGAGGCCAGGCCTCAACTAGATAGGACCGCCCTTACGGTAGTCACTTACCGTATCTTGATAACCTTCCCGCAGTTTGATCACTTCGGTGAGGCGGCCCGGATCTTTGCTTGGCATGCCAGAGTAAGCTGAGCCATATGCTGGCGCAGGCAGGGACCGGCTTTTCCTGCCTCGCTTTGCGGGCAAAATTCCTTCCGATTTTCCTTGCACGCGTGGCGATCATTCTCTCTCACGACCCTGCCGTTCGAGTTCGCGCCAAGAGTCGAAGCCATTACACAGATGGCGGCAACAGACATAAGCCAACTCCATGTTTTCACACCGCGCATTGCGTCCCCCTCAGCCTAAAATTCCATGTGCATCTCGATGCCTCCCGATCCTCAACTAGACTGGGCCATCCTTACGGTATCTAGATACCGGTGCCTCGATGGCTTCCTTTGTGGCCTGATTGCAGTGGCTTGCCGATCTGAGAGATCTGTCGCTGTCTTAGGACCCTGCATGGATTGCCCTCACCGGTGGCCATTCCAAGTCTCTGCTCGCTAAAGTAGCACATGGCAAAGCCTCGCGCAGGTCGTCTCAAGCGCAGGGGCAAGCGAAAACTCCGACCAGTCCCCACTCCGGCCGGTGGATTCCAGCTCGGCCGCGACAGCACTGAGAGGAACCGAAAATCTCAGGCGACGTTGAGTCTCCGGAGGTGTGACATGGATTCAAAACCGTTCGATCACCCGGTAAAATTCATGGCAACCAATTCGCTCGTCAGGCACGTTACCAACACCGACGAGGCGCTGTACTTCCTCGAACACAAATGGCCTTACGTGGAGGGTCAGGCTCACCAGCATGCCGTTCAAATCTCCCGAGAAGTGCTTGGGGGACGAGGCGGCGCGGAGAAAGCCAAGCAGGCCTTCCTGCGTGCGCTGGACGAAGGCCAATTCCATCTCGTGGACTGAGCTCGTGGCCGAGATCGAGTTCCGCCGCCGGACGGATGATCAGAAGCTGCGGCATGTTTCGTGTAAAGGGCTGCGGGAGAAGAGGGCGGATGTGGCCGCCGTGCTGAAAAAGCAATTCGGCTAATGTGGCGCTCTTAATTTGGTTCCGATCGGCGGTGTGGTCCGGGTCTCATCGCTGTGCAAGCGGCCATCGACAGCCCTTCAACGCCGCCAGGGTACACAATGGTATCGGGCGCCTCTGGAGGGAGCCGAGGCTCTGTCGGCCGCCTCAGGATCACGACCAATACCTCCTCCCAGATCCGTTTTCGCAATTCGAACGCCATCAGCGTGACGATAGGGATCATGACCTATAGCTGGCTCGACACTCGCGGGACTGTCTAGCCCACGTCGGGACGATACATTCTGCAAGTCACTATCAAGTGCAACAAGTTGAGACCAATCAGCATCAAGACCCAAGGGCCTTCTGGGAACCAGTCTCGGCGCTTCTCTTGGCGTCTTTCCGGTCCGGAGTATTAGCAGGGCCACGCCTTTGTCATAGAATCCTGCCCCGCAGACGGAAAATGGATGCCGCCGAACCTCATATTCTTCATTTCGCACACGACCTGGCTCCACATGTGGCCATTGTCAGTCCGCACGAGTTGAAAAGGTTGACCCGTCCATCCGACAAGCGGACGCAATTCCCATCCTATGTTTGCGGTGCTGGTTGCAAACAACACACACCAGACCAGCGATGTAGCTAAAAAACCACCCTCGGCCAGTTGCATCGTATGGAGGTAAAAAAACAGGGCACCAACGAATGTGCTAATTAAAAACGCTGCATACGATGCCAGTATGACTTCAGAATAATTCCCCTGTGAGCTCAAAATTGCTATTGCAGGAGCAAGTACAAATAAAAATGTCGAAGTCATAAATAATGCTACTAAAGATCCTCGCGCAATTGCTCTGCCTTTAAGAGATTTTCGGGTAATTCTTGCGAACAAGAATGTTATAATAGCGGCAACGATGGCACTGAGAAAAAATATTAGCGGAAGCTTTATTATTGAGGATATGGTCTGAAGTATGTAGGGATGTCCCGGCACGAACATGATATAGGCGGTCAGGCAAGCGCCGAAAAAGGCCAGGCCAAATGCTGCGGGCAAAATCAATGCAAATGGATTCCACTTACCCAAACTAACGGAGATTTTCCAAATAAACTTACCGAAAAAGTAGGAGTTCGGTCCGGAAACGAAGATATTTCTAACGGCATGCAAACTCATCCTTATCGCATCATATTCTAAATAAAATTACGCTGCTGGAGCACTCAATCCAACATCTCGCTTTCACTTTAGCGATGACCAAAAACGTCGAGATCCAAATTAAATGCATGGTCACCGTCATGCTGTCATCCTAATTCTTCACCAGGCCTCATTTAAGTTGGAGCTCATCGAAGGACGGCGCGGTGCGCTGGCGCCTGGGGGAGGCGCTTGCAAGCGACTTGTTGCGAGATCTACGTGACGGAGGAGTGACAGCCTCTCGCTGAACTGGAGGAGCGGTTTGGAATGCCCCTGGAGACCCCGCTAAGAGTCACTGGCGGGCTTTCTGCTTTTCGGAGTCGGGAGTGCCACCGTGGTAGGAGAGCGAGCCTGCAGACTCGCCGTACGCCAGCTTGTTGTGCCGCCTGGAGGCATCGCTGTAGAAATTTAGGGCGCTCACAACCAAGTAACGGGGCAAATGATTTGTAATATGGCTTTTACGAGTTGGGAGTATTCTTGAAGAATGGCGAAAGGCACAACTCACGCTGCCAATAGGACACCACGGCGCCAAATCGCCGCGTTGCCCCTGCGTGAGCGAGAAGGTGGGGTAGAAGTCTGCTTGGTGACCACCCGAACAACGAGCCGTTGGACCGTGCCGAAAGGATGGCCCATGAAGGGCTGTTCAAATTGGAAGGCCGCTCGGATCGAGGCGGAGGAAGAAGCTGGCATCACCGGCAAGCCCGGCAAGAAGCCTCTCGGTTCGTTCCTCTATTGGAAACGTCTTCTCGACCATTTCGACCTCGTGGAGGTGGATGTCTACCCGCTTCGCGTCACTGGGGCGTTGCCGACGTGGAAGGAGCAAGCTCAGCGCCCCGTACAATGGATGTCGTTGGCAGACGCATCAATCATCGTCGATGAACCGGGCCTCGCTGCCTTGCTGCGCGATATGAGCGCCCGAGGCTAACCCTCAGTCCGCTACCCGGAGAGGTATTCGCCCAGTTCCCCGGAAGGCTCCCCAGCGCCATCAAAGGCCCCTTATTGGAGAGCCCGCCCATGGCGCGCAGAATTCACCAGTCTTGCGATAAAGGCGAAACCCGTTTCCATGCTGAAGGATGGTGTTGGCGATTTTATTGCAGACTAGCCCCCAATGCCGGGTGTGGCTTCTGCTTCATGCATCGCTGGAGCCCCGGCAACGGGACAGTTTTGATGCACCGGGCTAGATTTGTCACCGACTGATTTACGCCTTGCATGCAGCGCTTCCATTGCGGGGACTGCTGCGCGAAGTGAGCGCTACATGTGGCCGCCACGTCTTCCTGCCTAGGATTGCCATTGGCATCGATACGAATGTTCGGCCGGGCTGGAGCACAAGCCCCAAGTGCAAGCGCAACGACAACAAACAAAAATTGAACTTTCACAAACAGCTCCACTTCACTTCTAACGGATTGACGCACCGAAACCCATGCCTTCTGCGGCGACTTTAGCACCTGATTTCCCCTACGTCGCAGAAATCAGCACTATCGCGAAAGGCTCCGCGCGCGCGGCGCGCAGCTCGTGGGCGAAGTAGTCCAGTATAAAGACGCGTATCGGCTCTGCTACATCCGTGGGCCTGAAGGGCTTCTCATCGGACTCGCTCAAGAACTCAGTTGAGCTATGTTTGAATCCCCCGACTTCGACTGGGATAGCCTTTCTGCCGCCGAGGCTGACCCCGCGCAGACGATGATCGGCGCGTTCGCGGGCTTGGAATGTGCGCGGCCCCCTCGCGGTCACCGCAGACAATGGCGGACTGGTCCGGGACAATAAGGCCCTGCTGTTCGAGCTGCGCTTTGCCCACGCCCTCAGGTCCGCAGGCATCGCTCCGCGCTATGAGGTGCCGGGCGAAGGACAGTCAACGCTGGACGAGAGCTGCTGAGTGGCGGCGGTTGGATTGTCCAACAGCCGATCCGTTGGACGGAGATCCAAAATCCAGATAAGATTAGGTGGGGGCACTATGGGCTTCTGGAGTTGGAAATATACCGCTTCGGATGTTGCCGATTGGTTCGATTCCAATGATGAAAAATATTGGCGTGACCACGATGAATGGTTGATCAGTACGCAGCTGCGCGGAGAGACCAACCCGGTGTTCGTATTCGCCACCTGGTTCAATGACCGGATGGCGACCCTTCCGCAACGTGTTGGTAGCTCGTTGACGTCCGGCGTCGTGGACGTTCTACGACTTGGCAGCGATATCGACTTTTCGTCGAAAATGGGCATCGCCAAGGGCGTGTTCCTGAATTTAACGCGCATTGCAACGATCGCGGGGCCGATATCCAAAGCGGTTGGCGCGGGTGGAAGGTATGCGGGACTCCTCGCCACTTCTTCTTTGGAGGAAATCGCAGGCGCTGCAAAGCCTTGTAGCTTCGTCAGCGCCAACAACGTGCTTTCATATATGAAAGGTCGCACCGTTCAGTTGTTCGCCGTTGTAGATGACGTCATTAAGGTCAGAGGAGCTAACAAGGGCATTGGCCGCGAAGCATTGTTAGCAAGTGAGGAGGTGCAGGCGGCGTTAGCAAAGTTCGGAGTCACCTGGGAAAGGCTCTCGAACCTCGGTAGCATTGATGATGTCTTGAAGGCTGCGAAGTCTTCCGAGGGCCCCATACTATTCAGCATTGAATGGGAAATGAACGGAAGAACCGCCAGGCACGCGCTTACCGCCGTCAAAGACATGGCCGGTAGAGTGCGAATCCTTGATTACGTCGAAGAGTCCTCCGAAGCGTTCAAAGGCTTCTCCTCTATTGCCGAAATGGCACAGGCGCGTCCTGAATGGGGAGAGGGATTTGCGAATGCAATATTGCGCACAAGTCAACCCGTCGTAGCCTTCAGTAGCCGGTATCTTCGGCTTCTGGAGTTCGGCGGCGGACTGTACAGATTCGGATTGCCCATCGCGATGGGACTCAAATGGCTGAAAGGGGAGACTCAAGACGATAAGGTATTCGCTATCGGTCGTTCAGCATGGCGTTACCTCAGGTCGAAGTGGGACGATGAATCGCCCACACCGCCCCTGGCCACAAATCCACCACCTGTTGCCGCTGAATTACACATTCCTCCTGTCCCTCAAGTCAACGCTAGGGCGCTCGGTGTTTCGCCTCTATCGCGCGCAGCATCCTCCGCCCCGCGCATCGACTGGCTTACGGGCGTGCAGTTTCGATTGAAATACCTCGGGTATTATAGGGGCCCCGTTCATGGCAACAACGACCACTCGACCAAGGCTGCTGTCCTGGCCTTTCAGAAGGAGTGGTTTATCGATTCAAAGCAATGGGACTCTATACCTGGGCCCATAACCCAGGCGATGCTGTATTCAGTATTGGGATGGTGACAACTATTATAGCACAAATACTCTTGATGCCAGTCTCTGCGCGTCGTCTGCAGCTAAAGACCTTCCGGATGACCTGAGGACTAAAATCAACATCGAATTTTACAAAGACGGTGCCGCTGCAGTCTTTAAATCGATGGTAGAGTAAAATGTATCGACGAATACTTTGGCCGCTAGTGAATAAAAATTCAGTCACAAGTTACAGCTATTGTATAGGGGTAGGCAAGGTAGCTGTTTGAATTAATTCATTTCGTTTACTCTCACGGATACCAGTGGCCCACGTCATTTATTGCGCGCCATAGTTCGATTATTGCCGCTTGACCGCCCAACTCGAATGTCGAATGTGCCGCCGCCGCCACCGCCGATAGGGCGCCCGCTCTGGAGATAATACTGACTGTATCTATTAACGCTACCAAGGTCGCGAACCGCACGGTGGAGGGAACACAGTCAACTAGCCTCATCAAAGCGCTTGCCCGGAAGTCTACATCGTCGATGGCTTTGGCAGAAACGAGCGCCTCTACAAAAATCTCGTGTTTCGCTGACGGCGCGAGTTGGAGGGCGAGCGCAGCCAGTGCGCTTGAACGAGCCCAAGCATTGACAATACCTCTAGCGGAAGCAAGCGTCTCATCAAAGTGAACCGGAGAAAGAAGAGGGGCTAGCGCGGTGATAATATTTGAGCGAGAAGACTCGCTGCGAGCAGCTTTGACTGCAATGAGCGCCTCACTGACCGCCTCATTTCTCTGTTCTGTCGCAAGATAGGGCGCCAACGCCGCCAGCGCGTGTGAACGATCGATCTCGTCGCCGATGGCCTTCACATGAGCAAGCGCACAGCCGAGCTGCTCTGGAGACAGATGGGGAGCTAACTGGGCTAGTATACTTGAGCGTGGACGCTTTTTAGCGATGCCTTCAACCGTGGTAAGCGCCTCGCTGAGCAAATCATGCCTCTGCCCCGGGGCAAAATGCGGTGCAAGAGCGGCCAGTGCGATTGATCTATCGCGTTCATCGCCAATGATTCTTGCAGACGCGAGCGCTCGGTCGAGCTGCTTAGGCGCCAAGAAGGGCGCCAGGCCCGCCAGAGCATTCGCGCGTGAGGTCGTTGCTGGAATGGCCTCGGCGGAAGCGAGTGCCTCGGCAAGATGCTCGGACGAGAGATGGGGCGCCAGTGCAGCCAGCGCGTTCGAGCGGCTGTGTGTGTTTGGGATGGCCTTAGCCAACGCAAGTGCTTCGCCGAGTTGCATTAGTGTAAGTTGAGGCGCCAACACGCCCAAAACCTTTGCCCGATAGGTCCCGTCCCGGATGTCATGGGCCAAACCGAGCGACTCGCTAAGCACATCACCTCTCTGTTCAACAGCGATTTGGGGTGCCAGCATTGCCAAGGCGAATGACCGATTGCACTCGTCCTCGATGGCCCTTACAGAGGCGAGCATTTCGCCGAGGTCTTTCGGGATTAAATAGGGCGCTAGTCTCGCCAAGACGCTCGACCGCGCGTCCGGCTCGCCGATGTCTATAACCGAGATGTGGCGCCAACTTAGGAAATCGTGTCTGGTCGCAGGCTCGAGAAACCGTGCCAGAGCGGAAAGTGCGCTCAAGCGGTCGTTCCCATCGCTTATGGTTCTAACCAAAGCAAGGGTGTCGATCAACTGCTCGCGCGTAAGGTAGGGGGCGAGTGATGCCAGAGCGCGCGAGCGAGGGCCCTCGTTTTTGATCTCCCTCGCGGAAGCGAGTGCCTCGCTGAGATGCTCTGGGGCGAGAAACGGTGCAAGCGCAGCTAATGCTTCTGAACGCGGATATGCAGCGCGAATTGCCAGGGTGGAAGTAAATGCCTTAAAGACTTTTTCGGGGGCAAGAAGAGGCGCTAGGGTCGCGAGACTAAATGAGCGAAACTCCTCCTCACGTATAGCGTTGGCGGAAACGAGTGCGTCGCAAAGTACATCATTCCGCTGTTCCAAATTAAGGTAGCGTGCAAGAGCTGCGAGTGCCGTCGTCTTTGATGCCGGATGACCTATCGCTTTGACGGTGACAATTGCCTCATGGACTTGCTCCGGCGCAAGATGGGGCGCTAGAGCGGCTATAGCATATGCGCGAGCGCTCTCCTGACTAATAGCAGTGGCGGAAGCGAGCGCGTCGCAAAGTACATCATGCCGCTGTTCCAGATTAAGGTAGGGTGCAAGAGCTCCGAGTGCCCTCGTCTTTGATGCCGGATCATCTATCGCTTTGGCGGTGGCAATTGCTTTATGGAGTAACTCCGGCGCGAGATGGGGCGCTAGTGCGGCCAAGGTACTTGAGTGTGATTGATCGCTGAAAATCCATGTCTCGACATCCTCGTCAAGACCAAGATCGTTCGCCAGTTTGTCGGCAGCGCCTTTGCGATTGTGTTTGTCAACTAGAGCGGAAAACGAGTCTAGCGCTTCAACGAGCTGTTTGGGCGAAAGAAAAGGCGCGAGAGCGCTTAGCACATGGGAGCGAAAATGCCATGAACCTATGGTCTTCACCGAAGTGAGGGCTTCCGAGATCTGACCCGGCGCCAAATAGGGCGCCAGCTCGACCATGTGGCGCCACGAGCCATCATCGAGATCAATTTTCTTAACGAAACGAAGCCTCTCGCCAACCGCAGGGTGTCTCTGTTCCGAAGGTAGATGACGCGCTAGCTTGGCCAGCGCGAGTGAACTCCAGAAGGGGTTATCAATATTGTTGGCGCGAGCGAGAGCATCGTCTAACAAATCATGCCTTCGATCCACAGCAAGTCCTCGATCGAAATCAAAGAAAACGTCGATGGCAGTACTTAACAGAGACGCTTGCTCTTGGTCGCGCGCCGTCTGGGTCGTCGAGAGCGCCAGTGAAGCCAGTTCCGAACTGAGCAAATCGCTTTCGCGAGAAATGACAGCAAGCCTCGCCAACAGAGATACGCTTTCTTGGGATGGACGTTTGATCTCCGCCAAATAAGCGGCCTGGCGGACTGTCATGACACCATGTTGAACAGCCGCCAATGCGAGTTCTCCCGGCATATTTCCAAGGGTTCTGATTGAGGAGAGTGCGATCGCGCAACGCCATTGGGAGCCCAGTGTCTGAATAGCATCCTTCCGCCGTTGCGCGGACAACGCCGCCCGCACGCCGCTCGCAAACCCCCGCGGCCCGCCCTCAAGCTGCTCCCAAGCGCGCCGCCAGCCGTCGCTGACCAGCAGCATGAAGTCCTCCGCCGACGAACCGGCTTCCTCTAAGTGTTGAGGCAGGAACTGAAGCGCGTAGGAAGAGGCTCGCTCCACCGGCACCCGATCAACATTGAGATCTCCCAAATGGCCTAGGCCCCACGCCGCGAATCTGCGATGCATATCCTCGGCCCGGCCAGCGAAGCGCTCCTCTTGAAGGTAGCGGCCGATTTTGGGATGACTGAGAACATAACCAGAGCCTTTTTTTCCGTTTCCGAACACGAAACGACGCAATGGCTCAAGAAGCCTATCAGCGGCTATAAACCCGCTCGCACCGTGGATATGTCTCATAAGCGCTAACAGGTCCGCTTCTTCTAACGGACCGGCCGCGAACGCCAAGACTACAAGAACTCTGTCGACTTCATTACGGTCAATTCCAGCATCTTCCTGTCGCCATAATTCCTCCTGTCGTTCAAACCATCGCTCAAAGAAACTACCAAAACCCGGCTTCAGTAGATCGAGATCAGCACGCGAGATGCGCGCGCCTTTACTGGTGAGCTGCCACAGATCCTCTGCGAAGTAGCGGACGAGCAGTGGCTCGCCTTCAGTGAGAACGACAAGCCGATCAACAAAGTCTCGTTCGCGTGCAACCAGGTCAATTGGCGCGCCAAGTTTCGCAAGAACATCCGCGATGCCGTTGGCACTGAGTCGATCGAGTTCGAAGGATTCTACTTTTACACCGCGATCCCAGCCGAGGCGCTTCAGCCAACCGCTCGAATTACTGTCTCCCACCTGCCAGCGCGCCGACAGCAAGACTCGCAAATTGGTAGGCATAATAGTCGGAAGTACGGCAGGGTCGAAGCTACCTTGCAACGCCTCGTCAACGCCGTCGATGATAACGATTACACGTATATCGCTATTTCCAATCCGGTCGAGAAGGTCGCGAACTGCGTAGCGAAATCCATCGGCGTAACGGATGGCCTCGTTCGGCAAGGATTCGCCCGTAATTTCCGCAAGCCTACGCGCGAGGCCCTCATAGAATACCTCTGGCCGGTTCGTGCCAACGCGGATGCTGATGGGCATGAAGGCGAGCTGCCAACCGTTTCGGCCGAAAGTACTGTCACATTGGAGTATTCTTATCCATTGAACGAGCAGCGCGCTCTTCCCACGCCCGGCCGGAGCTGTGACTAGCATCCGTGGTGGAGAGTTTGGGTCGAGCAGCCAATTATTGAGACGACTAAATTCAGTGGCGCGCCCCCCGAAAGGAACGAGACCTATCTCCGACGCTAAATACTCGTCTGCAAAGGCCCGGGTTCGCGATTGAAAAATTCGCGCTATACCAAGATCCAGCCGGTTTTGTCTGATAATATACGGTACGAGACGTGGTTCCGTGTCCGACGCGATCCGAAGGCAGTCGCGGAAATCAGCGTCATCAAAACAATTAGAGAGCCGCGTGACTTCAAGCTGACCACCCGAGAAATTGGCAGGCACTTGCTGCACAGCACCGAACAGGTAAAGCTTGTCGTCCGACCCAACCCGGCAAGCGGCAGCGCCAGACATGCCTAGCCAGCCACGCGGATCATTTGGCTTGTCGGCTTCGGGCACGCTCAGGAAATATGGACCGAGCTGGTTTGCGATGCGGAGAACGCCGCGTACGCTGTAATCACCTACGGTTCCCTTCGTCGTGCACCAACGAGCCTGCGGGAACCCCGCCACATCAACCGCAGTAATTGGCTCTAACCATTCGTATGAAGCGAATATCGGTGTCAACACGGGCTTTATTTGTATTTCACCAGTCACTCGAAGTAAGGCCAAGTCCAGCTCGCCGCGCCCTCGCCAGACTAACTGAGCTTTATATGCCGAAGTCACCCAGGCCCCATCCCGCGCCCGGTTCCTGAGAAGGGAAACATTCCATCCGACGTGACTCGACGCCTCGCGAGTCGGATAGTCGACAACATGCCCGGAAGTCAAAATCAGGCCGGGCGCAATCAATCGGCCCGAGCCAAACGAGCCGTTGCTCTGATCCTCGGTGTAAACGGCGGCCACGTCGGCCAGAAATTCATCCGCAGTCAGAGACATTACGGAGCCCTATTTAGGCAAGCCCATGGGCACCGTGCCCGAACGCACTTTAATTGGCTGCCCATTTTTGTCGGCGACCGATAAAGACAGCTTAATCTTATGCTGACTCTGCCGGTCCACCTTTGCCTCAGCGGAAACATCGAGGAAGGCGAGCAATTTCAAACCACCACCAACCTTCGCCTCTGTGCCGAAATTGACTACGAGCTCGATGTCGATCCCATTCGGCGTGAATACTACATCCTGATCCTTCCCATCCAGGATGGCTTGTCGCAGTTCATCCCGAAGCTGTTGGATCGCGTCAGAAAGAGAAATTTGCACAGCTGTTCCTTAGGTCAGAAGGTGGCTTCTATCTCCCAGTTCGCGCTGGGGATCGCACTCGGGAACTTACTAGGTCACAGAACGATGCAAGGACGAACCTATCAGCATGCTTGCCGCCTAAAGCGATGTTAGGGTATTCTTTGGCAGCGTGAAAGGCGGTGTGGAATGATTGTCATCCTCTAGCCGTTCTTCTGCGCCAGCGAGTTGTCAGATTCGGCGGAATGAGAGTGAGTTCTGATTGGCTCGCGGTCGTCACCAGTCACCACTAGATGTTTGGTCTCAGGTTCTGTGAACCGACGAAATTCATTGATTTACGCCCCGTTAGCCTCAATAGCCTTCGGCTCTGTGCGGCTATACTCGTGAAGTGGATAGCCCCACAAATACGCCCCCAAACCCGACTGCATAGGCATTCTCCTCGCGAGCCTGGCTCGCTGACATGGCGGTGTCCTGCGCGAGAGCTGAGGGGCTGGGTATCATCTCGAAAGTCGCGGCGAGTGTGAGCATCAATAGGGCCAGCGCCTTCAATGCTCCGCCTCCTCGGTGGCAGATGGGTGCCCACTCTAAAGGAACACACCTGGCGGGGCGAGTACGTTACAGTAACCCATGCGCTTGAACGTCTATGTCGGCACAGGCGGCTTATACGGCGGCCCGCAATCGAATGACCGCAAAAGCGTCCAAGCTCCGTTGTTCAGAGTGATGGGGTTTTGACCCTACTCTACCGCTGCGTGAACCTCACCCCGCAGAAAAGCGTCCACACATTCGTATTGCCAGTTCGTCCGCGTCGTCGTGTGGTATCTCACGGCATCGCAACCGGGAATCTCCGGCGCATAGATTGAATTATAGAACACGGTCCGCCTGGAGCGGACCCCGCCCGTCAGCTTGCAGAACAGCGGCACATAATCCTTGCCGCCGAAAAACACCACGGGCTCGCTTGTTCTCTCCGGCAGCATATTGAGGTCGCGATACCGGTCCGCCTTGCGCCTGCGCGCGTAAGCGCCCGCTGCCACGCTAAAGGTGATGTCATAGGCGGGCGTCAAAAACGTGGCATTGATAAGGCCCCATCCCGCCGACAGGATGTAGGTATTCTCTATCCCGAACCGCTCCCTGAGACGGCGATATCTCTCGTCTGAATACAGCTCGTAGGCAGGCAGGAGATCGAGCGGATTGCTCCCGCTCCGGTTATATTCAAGCAGCATATCCCGCCACGATGCACCGCTCTCCGCCAGATCGTCGGGCCGGGCATAAGCGAAACGACTGTCTACTGGCGCTGCACCGGGATCGGCGACAAACAACACCTTCTTCCCGTCGCTTGTCCTGAGATACCCTGCATCAGGCCTTTTCGTTCCGGCACACTGAATGACGACAATCACGATGCCTGCTCCATCGCCGTTATGTGCTGCTCAAGGCGTCCGAGAAACTCCGGGTCGTATTCCTCGTCAACGTGATTTGAGTTCCACAGGCCCGACTTCCTGATCCGCTCTCCGCTGCTCCTGATCCGCCCGCCTTCACAGAAATGGCCGAGCCAGCCGGGCGACGGCGCGTCGAGAGGCTCCTTGCCGAAGTTACTGAGGAGCGCAATCGCATTGCGCTCGATATAACCGCGCTGGCTGTCAGCGCCCGGCTCGTCGTCGATTGCGATCCACACGAAGGGCATCGCGCCGATGACACGGCTGACGGCCTGCTCCAGCGCGATTTCTCCCGCGCGTATCTCGCTGTTCGCGGTGTTTCCCATGCCCCAGGTCCGGCAGACATGGCCGTCTCTCGCGATGAGGGAAGTACCCACGATAAGCCGGAAGACCGACCCGCGGTGATTGCCGCCGCCGCTTTTCGACTGGCCGCGGTGCTGTGACAGCCGCGTCCAGAGCCTGGTGCCGGACTCCGCTTTCAGGGCGTGGGTCCCTACCCTGACAATGCGCGGACCGTCTCCGGTATCGCTGCGCGCTTCCCCGTCTTCCATGAAGAAGTAGACGCCCCGGCGCGGCCATGAATGCCTGCCCGTGCTGCCCGCGAGCGTCCGCGCGCCGCCGTTCATCGCCTGCAGGCGGGCGATGGCCACATAGAACCTCTTCAGGTCTTGGATGCGCTGCTGGTCCATGTGCAATCATATCCCGGCAAGGCCGGACCGATCCATGTTCATTCTTCGGCATCAATCCGAATATTCACGGCAGTAACAGCGGCATCATCCAGCACGCCAGCCTCTGACAATTCTCGTCCGCTCCTTTGCCGTCCGGAGCCCGCACGTCCTTTTCTTTCGTCAATCTGAGCACCTTCGTCGCCTGAAGCTGCAAGTGCTGCTGCGCGGCACTCCTCCTCTCCGTTGCGGTCGCAAGCGATGCAGCCGTCTCCTGCGGAGCTCCTCCCCTCCGCAAGAAGGCCATGGCGGTCCTGGCCGGAAACAAAGGAGGAGACGATGAGAATCTTGTCACAATACGAGCTGGCCTGCTGCACGAAAGCCGAGCTGTCACTGCTGCTTCATCAAATCGCGGGCGAGCTGGCGAATTTGTCTGAAGGGTCGGTCCACCTTCGCAACGCGCACGTCAACCTGCAGAATATCCGCAGGGCGCTGGCGCGACCGGAATTCCGGCCGCGATAACCCGCCACCGGGACCTCGCGTCCACCGTAGCCGGTGGACGCAAGCCATAGACATCTCCATCCGCGTGGCTAGCATGACGGCATGAAAATCTACGACTCCCTCACGCGCGAGCTCCGGGAATTTTCGCCGATCACTCCCGGCCAGGTGACCATGTATGTTTGCGGCCAGACCGTCTACGACGCGCCGCACCTTGGTCACGCGCGCAAGGACGTCGGCTTCGACATCGTCGTGCGCTGGCTCGAAGCCTCGGGCTTCAAGGTTACCTATGTCCGCAACATCACCGACATCGATGACAAGATCATCTCCCGCGCGCTTGAGCTCGGCGAGCCGATCCAGGCCTTCACGGAGAGGATGATCGCGCGCACGCGGCGTGACTACGAAGCGCTTAAATTGCGCCCGCCCGATCATGAGCCGCGCGCGACCGAATATGTCCCGCAAATGATCGAACTGGCGGGAAGCCTCGCCCAGGACGGCTATGCCTATGCAGAGGGCGACCTGTTCTATGCGGTCCGCAAGTTCGGCGGCTACGGCAAACTCTCCGGACGCCGGGTCGATGACCTGCGCTCGGGTGAGCGTGTGAACATCGACGGCCGCAAGCGCGACCCGCTGGATTTCGTACTGTGGAAAGCGGCCAAGGAACAAGAGCCGGACGACGCCAAGTGGAATTCGCCCTGGGGCAGCGGGAGGCCTGGCTGGCATCTCGAATGCTCGGCCATGGCCAAGGCCCTGCTCGGCAAGACGATAGACATCCATGGCGGCGGCCCCGATCTGCGCTTTCCGCACCACGAGAATGAGATCGCCCAGAGCGAGGCTGCCAATGGCCAGGCGTTCGCCAACTGGTGGATGCATGTCGGTCAGCTCGATGTCGGCGGCGAGAAAATGGCCAAATCGCTCGGCAATTTCGTCACCTTGAGCGACGCGGTGGAGAAATACTCAGGCGAGGTCGTGCGCTTCTTCTTCGTTCGCAGCCATTACCGCAGCCCGATCAGCTTCAGCGAGACGGAACTCGCCGGAGCCGCGAACGGGCTAGCCCGGCTCGCAACCACCCTTCAGAATCATCCTGGCGACGGCCTGCCGCTCGACTGGGACGAAGCCTATGCCGCGCGTTTCCGGGCGGAAATGGACAATGATTTCAACTCGCCGGGCGCGGTGGCCGTGCTGTTCGAGCTCGTGAGCGAAGTGAACCGCAGCATGTCGCCGGTTTTAGCACGGCAGCTCAGGGAATTGTGCCAGGTCCTGGAGATCGGCACTTACGCTGCCTCTGAAGCTGATGCCGAGACGCAGACTTTAGTAGAGCAGCGCGATATGGCGCGCCGTAACAGAGATTTCTCCGAGGCTGACAGACTTCGCGACCTTCTGGCCGCGCGCGGATTTCAGGTGCGCGATACGCCTGAGGGAACAAAGATACAGCGAATGCAGGGATTGTAATGAAATTGCAGAATTGCCGCCCAAAAAACGACAGCGGCAAGCGTTGCGTGCCCCGCCATCGCAACTTGGCTGCCGAGTTTACTTGAAAGACCGGTCATCCCACGCTGGCGATTGAATTAGGCTGAGTCTGTCGCCCCAGGTCTTTCCAGCCCAATCGCTCCTAGATTCCCACCAATCGCAGAAGCGCCGTTCCCCGCCGCTGTGATGGAAACTGGCGACGGTTCCTGTCGGCCGATCCCGGCCAACTTTCTGTAGTAGGAAGGCGCTATCAAACCGATCGAAAGTCCAAGACAGCTCGCAATTAGATAGGGAAGCCATGCGGGCGCCGCATCGCTGGTTGACGTTGGCAGCTTTAAGTAGACCAAACAAATACGAATTGTCAGCGCCAAAACGGCAGCTGCGGCAAGGGCATCCGCTATCCGTCTATAAGGGAACCGTCCAAATGTTAAGTCCACATCACATGCTACAGCCACGATCAAGGCAGTTGAAAATGCCATAATTGAGGTCGGTTGCAGATGAAATTTGTCAAAGTTCAACGCCGCGTCGACAGTGCCTTGAAGTATGCAGACCGTACCTCGATCGATTATAAGGCCGGTAATACCCGCAAGCGCCGCACAAACCACCCAGGCCAAATAAGGTTGCTTATCTTTCGATGGCCTAAATCGGGCAAATCGGAGCTTCGGAAAGATAGCAATCGCGATTGCCAACATTTGCGCGAGGCCTATTTTTAAAGCGATCAAAACGGGTGGTGGGGCTTCCACGTTTGCGGGAAGCGGTACTATGGACATAAGGAGTAAAATAAACGCAACAAGCATTACGGACGCAAGTAAAAATCCACCCACTGGAAGACCCGGATTAATCAAGCTCGGAAAGACAGGATCAAATATTATAGGCTTTTTGACGGAAAACACCGGGCTACTCTCCAAACCCAATTTTTCTATTTGAGTAGTTATTGCGCTACTGGATTGTTCAACGCATAAAAGCTCTGTAGCAAAAAACTCCGACAGCTTCTCTTGTGTTTTCCCACAGAGAATTCTGTACCAATCTCTAAATTCTTTCAATTCGTGACTGACAGCATCCACCTCCTGATCGGCCTCCAATTGATCTGTCAGCGCATAAAATGCTAATGATTCGATCGAATATATTTTAAACATTGTAGTCAAACTTTTCATTGCGTCTGTATCGCTACCGAATCCTTTTCTATATTTAGGCCTTTGAGATAAGTCGATAATAGCTTTATAAAATTTGACCAGTTTTGTGAAAGACAACTCATCCTTGTCGCGCTGTTTATCCGTAACACGTTTTTTCAATTCATCCGGAATATCAGCATTTTCGTCTATCCAATTCCTAATAGATTCGATGTCCGATTTTTGTATATTGATATCCATATAACTTACAAAATCTGCTAGATATTTAATTCCAGAAGGAATTCTCCCCCATGTTTGAAATAACTCTAAAATCCACGCGTCTAACTTCTTAACCTGAGGTACGTTTGGAAGTAGTGAGGTTAAAATTAATGCTGCGGCCAAAGGCGGAGCGGTATGATTGGCCTTCTCTGCGGCAGTCCCTTCGACTCCCAATGCGGCCAGAACACCTGGCTGAGGTATAATCTTTGACAACAAAAAAAACAGCGCAAGTGTCGCGGTCACGTAACACGCGCCTGTCAGGTAAAACAGGCCTTTCGTTGTAGAGGTACGGTTACTCCTCGGCGTGTTATACCTGTTAAAGGCATACCATGCGACAAACAGCGTGCAGAAGAGCGTAAGCCAGTTGCTATACGGCATTCTTCTCCCTCCTTTGACACAAATTACGCCAGTAAGAGTCACCCTTATTTATTTTAAATTGCTGTGAATTCTAACAAATTGCACAGCAACCGTGACTCAACCGTGATTAAGGCGACGCCGTGCCGAGGTAGGATGGAGACGCTCCACCGTCGCAGGTAGCGATGCCGACTTTTTGAATATTGCTTTTTTCTTGGCCGCGGACTCGCCTTCTGACCCTCTACCGGCCAATGCGCCGTGGTCGCCGGAGCAGTGTACAACAGATCGTACTGGGCAATCACCAATCCAAAATCACGACGTCTCGTCATTATGGAAATCATGTAAGTGGGTAATTCTTGAATTTGGTTCGGACGATTCCGATGACCCGCTTAAAGCCATTGAGCAGATAGTGAAGGATGTTCATGAGAGCGACAGAGGCGCTATATCCTTTCACTATGCCAGGAACACGCTTGGGGGGACGATCAGCCTGCCGACATTTTAATCGACCTTCAGAACGTGCGAGACGTAATGGAAGGCGTCGACAACTTCTTTAGCGGTGTGGACGGCCAGCTAGACGCTAACAGCTCGGCGGTGGATTGGTGAAATAAAGGCTGGTAAAACTCGGTTACCGCGCGGAGGTAAGGTTGTTATTTTCAACAGCCCGGCGGCACAGAATTATATTTTCTGCTTGAAATCGGCCTATTCGCAGTCTTTTTGGTAGCGACGAGTAGTGACATACGTTTAGAACATAAGTAACGCTCGTATCGCAACTGATGCGAGTAAGTTAGTATGGTGGGGCCGTTCGAATACCATCTCGGGCCGTAGTGGAGGACCCATGGCTACATTGCAGCAGAAAGTTGCAGAGAAGTTCCTTGCCAAATTGAAAGAAGGCAAGGACTTGGATGCTGAAAAGATTGAGCAACTTCGGAAGCTGCTCGCGGACAGCAGACAGGCAAAAGCGGATGATTTCATAAAGATTTTTACCGCACCTGCAGGCGGTGACGTTAAGTGATCAAGCTTGAAAAAGCTCACATTGAGGAAGTGCGGGGCATCCGCAAGTTGGATATTGACTTCAAGAAGGAGACATTTGCGATCTCAGGTCCAAATGGCTCCGGCAAAAGCGGCGTCATCGACGCAATCGAGTTCGGCCTAACTGGCCAAATCGGTCGCCTGACCGGGCGTGGCACCAAAGGTCTGTCTGTTGCAGAACATGGCCCGCATGTAGACAAAACCAAGTTTCCTGATGCGGCATTCGTTGAGTTGAAAGTCTTCTTTCCTGCCCTCGGAAAGTCCGCCACCATCACGCGGAAGGTCTCCTCACCTAAAAAGCCAAAGATCGTGCCTGCCGATCCTGACGTGAAGGCCGTTCTGGATGAGATCGCCGACCATCCGGAAATCACCCTTTCACGTCGGGAAATCCTTCGCTTCATTTTAGTCGAACCAACCAAACGTTCAGAAGAGATTCAGACCATCCTCAAGGTAGAGGAGATCGGCGATACGAGGGGGGCGCTGAATACGGCTCAGAACAAACTCCAGTTAGCCCTTCGTACCGCCGCTTCGCAGGTGGATTCAAGCCGAGAAGTACTGCAGCGTCACCTTCAAATCGCCACTTTCCAGGCTACTGACCTTCTCGCGGCAGTCAATCAGCGGCGCGAAGCGCTTGGCCTGCCGACGATAGAAGTGCTCACCGCAGATACCAAACTTGATTCTGGTTTGGCAGAGTCTGGCAAAGCGCCAGAGTTCAACAAGCAATCAGCTCTACGCGACTTGAAGGCGCTTTCCGATGCTAGCGGGACATTTCCCGATCTTGGCAAAACGGAAGCCACTCTTATCCTCTCGGGCATTTCGCGATTGGAAACAGAACCCGCCCTACTCGATGCCTTTCAAAGGCGCTCGCTTATTGAGAAAGGGCTCGATCTGGTCGATGGCCCCGAGTGCCCGCTTTGCGATCAACTGTGGGATGACGAGCAACAACTTCGTGAACATCTCAAAACTAAGCTCGCAAAGTCCGAAGAAGCGGCAAGGCTCCAAGAGGGATTGTTGAGCGCAGGGGCGGAGCTTGGGCGGCATGCCGCACGATTGCTCGGCCTACTCGGGCAGACTCTTAAAATTGCCGAAAGCCAAGGCGGCAGCGACTTCGCAAAGCTCTTGGCCGACTGGGCGAAAGATTTGGGTGATTTAAGAGCACCGTTGATAAATCTGGACGGCCTGCTTGGTCTCAAGGACCGTCTGATCAATGGATGGCTGGAGGTGCCGAAAGAGCTTTCTAAGGGCCTGGCCGCTCTAACCGGCAAGGTCGACGCCATGCCAGATCAAACCGCAACTCTTGATGCCCAGACATTTCTTGCCACTGCACAGCTCCGCCTGGGTGACTATCGCGAAGCCATGCGCAAGAAGAAGACGGCAGAGGCCGCAAGTACTTCTGCGAAGACGGCATACGACGCTTATTGCCGTGCCATGGAGGAGGAGCTGAATTCGCTATATGACGATGTACAGGAAGACTTCAGCACGTTCTACCGGACGATCAACGAGGATGATGAAGTAAAATTCACGGCGAAGCTCACTCCGAGTGAAGGGCGCCTTGACCTCGACGTAAACTTTTACGAGCGCGGCCTATTTCCGCCGGGGGCATTCCATAGCGAGGGGCATCAGGACGGTATGGGCGTCTGCCTGTATCTCGCCCTGATGAAGCGGCTCTTTGGGGATCGCTTCACCATCGCGCTCTTGGACGATGTTGTTATGTCCGTAGACTCCGGACACCGATACCAGTTCTGTAAACTCCTGAAGACACATTTTCCCAACACGCAGTTCGTCATCACAACGCATGATCGCCTTTGGGCTGAGCAGATGAGGTCGGCTGGCCTTGTCTCTGCAAAGACGTCGCTGGCTTTCCACAGCTGGACAGTAGACACCGGTCCTCTGGTGGAATCCAACGTAGAAATCTGGGATGAAATCGAGGCAGCCCTCGCGAAAGGGAAAGTGGAGACGGCCGCAGCAGGACTGCGCCACCATCTTGAATATGCGTCACGCCATCTCGCCGACCATCTCGGCGCACGCCCCGTATTCCGGGCTGACGGGAACTATGAGCTTGGAGAGCTTCTACCCAGCGTTCTGTCTCGAATGAAGGATATTTATGGAAAAGCAGCGGAGTCCGCTCAATCGTGGGGCAATATCGCGGCTAAAGAAGCAGCTGCAGATCGCAAGAAGATGCTCTCCAGCTCTAGCGGAGCGAGTAACGTCGAGCAATGGGCCGTCAACAAGGCGGTCCACTACAATGAGTGGGCCAATTTTGGAAAGAAGGACTTCGAACCCGTTGTGACTGCATTCAAGGAACTTCTGGATTGCTTTCGGTGTACAAGCTGCCAGTCTTGGCTTTATGTCACTCCCCGAGGACCGAACCAAGAGTCGCTGCGATGCTATTGCAGTGCATTCAATATGAATTTGAAAGTTAAGTCTAAGTAGGGCGGACTGTGGCGCTGTGGCTAGTCTGTGGCAGCATATATCTAACTATCTGATTCATAATGTTTTTTGTAAGCCTTCCAAGCTGGCCATGGGGGTTCGATTCCCCTCACCCGCTCCAATAATTAATTCAAAGACTTAGCCACTCACAATTTTCGTAACTCCGCCGAAAATCGCACTTCTCGCCACAAAACCTAGTCCGCCTGAACCCGCAGAAATCCGCCATTCTCTGCGCAATGCTTTTTGCGCCTGTGGCAAGCTTGTGGCGAATCCGATGGATAGTTCGGGGTGCCATTCTAGCCGAGCAAGTCGAAAGCGATTTCTTCAGCGGTCTGCTTATGGCGGTCCTCACGGTCTTTCATGAGATGGCCATAGGTATTGTAGGTGATTTTGATATCCGAGTGGCCCATGAAGGTTTGGATGTATTTTGCGTCCTTGCTCTTCTCGATGAGCTTGCTGGCCTGATAATGGCGCAGGCAGTAAGGCGTATATTTTGGCCTGAGGATCACCTTGTCAGCTGTCTTCTCCGGTATCGAGAGTCCCGCCTCTCTCAGCAAGGGTGCCCACGCGTTAATTGCAAAGTTAGAAAGCGATATGGGCTTCCCTGTATCGGTCGGAAAGACCAGATCATTCTCGCTCTTCGGACAATCGTCTCGCCATTCGAAAATCATGTCAGTGATCTGCCGGGAAATATGGAGAGTTCGCCGCCCGGCTTTCGATTTGACAGGCCCAATCAGTCCGGTTTTGTCGGCGCGCTGCTTCACGTAGATCACACCGTCCGCAACATTTGCCCAGGGCAAGCCCCGATATTCGGACGGCCGCATGCCGGAGAAGGCGGCTAGGTGAATCATCGGTTTGTACCGTGCCCAGCACTTTGCCATGAACGTGTTCATGGACCGCAGTGTCTCCGTCGCAGCCAGAATGTCTCTCACCTCCTGGTCTGAAGGAATTTCTACCTCCGCATCTTCCTCCTCGTACCGACCGCCGGTGCGAATAGTGATGCCCGCGGCGGGGTCGTCCTTAAGAAGGCCCTGCAATTTCATTTCGATCAAAACCGAATGAAGCGAGGAGAGCGTGCGGCGGGCCAGGTCACGGGTTACATTTTCTAAAAGCCAGGTGCGAAACTGAACGATGTCCGATTGCTCTAACTCGTGGACCTGCTTCGTCCAGTCGTAACCTTTCATGACTTTCGCGCGGCGTGTGTACTCTTTGAGCGTTTTAGGCTCGACTGTCTCGCGTCCGTCTCTCCCTATTTTTTCGCAAATGGCTAGCCAGCGATCAACGGCATCCTCGACATCGAGCTTCGTCCCGGATGGCGATTCTTTGATGGCGCCCAAATTTTCAGAGAAGGCCCGTGCTTCCTTCATCGTGCCAAAAGTCGCGTAAGCATAGCCCGACTTCACTGCCTTGCTCGCATAACGGACTTGGTAAGTAGTTCCCTTAGCGCCTGTACGTTTCCTGATGTCAGACAATCAATACTCAAATAAAACCGGTGTTTCTGAAAGAGGGTATAGAATCACACTACAGCTCATTCCTGCAAGTTATTCTCTGCATCTACCTGCAATTTCCTGTAGGCGGCAACGAGCGCCCCCCTTTCAATACGAAGCTGACCGGTAATAGGATCGACGAAGAATGGCAATTTTCGCTTGCCGTGCGCGTCTTTATCAGCGGCGCGCTTCATTTGCCGCTCAGACAAATCAACGCCCAATTGAGCCAGCTCGGTTCGTGCATCGGAAAGATTAATATAAATTGGTCCCATGTATGCTCTCCATAGTTTCACGCAGTTAATATCTAAATCGTAGCAATCACAGGTTAATTTCATTTAACCGCAGCCATACCGCCGTATGGCTGCGTGACCAATTTGAGGCCAATACCTACGGGCGGCGGCCTGGCATTGTGCTACCATGAGCACGAAGCTGACCCATATCTCGGTTGCTGAAGAAGTCGTGACGCTTCGCGTCACGGACGACTTTCCGTGCGATATCCCTGTAACTCCGTCCGAACTGGACGCGGTTGAAGCCTTTCTGATGGGCGCTCTGAATGAGCTTTTGGCAGGTGACGACCATAAAATAAGCCCGCCCAAGGAAGCCGCCCGACTCTGAAGCGCCGCAAAGCCTTGCTCTCTATGCTAGTTAGATAGCCCCACTGGGATTTCCGTTATGTCCACGAACGCCAATGCCGCCGATCTCAATCGGATGCCACAGCGTGCAGCGCTGTATCTTCGCGTCTCCACGGGACGGCAGGCGGAAGCCGATCTATCAATTCCCGACCAGCGGCGGCAGGTTCTTGCCTTCTGCGCTGCTCGCGGCTGGGAAGTCGTAATCGAGTTCGTCGAACCTGGCGCGAGCGGCATGGATGATCGCCGCCCTGAATTTCAGCGGCTGCTCGATATGGCGACGGCAGGCGGCGCGCCGTTCGAGGTAATTGTTGTCCATTCATTCAGTCGCTTTGCCCGCGACCATTTTGCGCTCGAATATCAGGTTCGCAAGCTCCGCAAGGCAGGCGTCCGGCTGGTCAGCATTACCCAGGATCTCGGCGACGATCCGATGAGCGTCATGGTCCGGCAGGTCTTGACGCTGTTTGACGAGTATCAGTCGAAGGAGAACGCGAAACACACCTTGCGGGCCATGCAGGAAAATGCGCGGCAGGGCTTCTGGAACGGCGCGAAGGCACCTTACGGATACGCGGTGGTCGACGCCGAACAGCGCGGCTCGAAGACCAAGAAGCGCCTCGCCATTGATCCGGTCGAGGCCGAAGTCGTGCGCCTCATGTTCAAGCTCTTCCGTCAGGGAGACGGAACATCGGGTCCGATGGGTGTGAAGGCCGTCACGAACTGGCTCAACATCCACGGCTACCGTACGCGCCTCGGCTCACGGTGGGCCATCGGTCCGCTCCACCAGATTTTCACGCGTGCGACCTACAAGGGCGAACACCGTTTCAATCGCAAAACCGCAAAGACACAGGAGGCCAAGCCTGTAGAGGAACAGATCATTGTTCCGGTTGATTCGATTATTGATGCGGCAACCTTCGATGCCGTCCAGGCATTGCTCAAAGCCAAGAATCCGCGAGTCGTTCCGCCACGCGTTGTCACCGGTCCAATCCTTTTGACTGGCATCGCAACCTGCGCCGGTTGCGGTGGCGGCATGACGCTGCGCACCGGAAAGTCTGGTCGCTATCGCTATTATACGTGCGCGACGTGCGCACGGCAGGGCAAGTCGGCCTGCAAGGGCCGCTCGATCCCAATGGAGAAACTTGACCAGCTTGTTACCGATAGGCTGGCCGATAAGCTCCTTACGCCTGAGCGCGTCGGCAAATTGTTAGTCGGCGTGTTAGAGCGTCAATCTTTAAGAGATGAGGACTATGCAGTTTCCCTGACCGCATTGCGTGCGAAGCTCACAGACGCCGAAAGCCGTCTCGGGCGGCTCTACGCCGCAATCGAGAGCGGCATCGTTGATCCAAACGACACAACGCTCAAGGAACGAGTTGCGGTGGTAAAATCCGAGCGCGATATCGCTCAGGTTTCCTTCGACCGTGCAGTCGCAGAGATGAAGCCTGAAACGAGAATCTCGGAGGAAAAGATCGCCGCCTTCATTGAGGTGATGCGCAAAAACGTGCTGAGTGGCGACACACCTTTCCGGCGTGCCTACATCCGTTCCATGATCGACCAAGTGGAGGTGGATGACGCCGAAATCCGCATTCACGGGCGGCAAACCGTTCTGGAGCGCCTTGTAATGGGCGGCGGCGCAGCTCCGGCAGGAGTGCCCAGTTTTGTTCGTAAGTGGCGTGCCCGAGAGGATTCGAACCGTTATCGGATCGCTGTCAATCTGGCCTCTCCGCCCCACTTTGGCGATCCTGGACTGACTTGCCCTGAATAGTATTCGAGCGTGTGACCAGACGGATCAGCGACTGGCATCATGGGACTGGCACTAACCGCGCTAGTGCTCGGTGAGCTAGGCCTCTCGCGCTAGGGTGATCCTTAGTCCCACATTTTTGGGCTTGGGTTGCAGCTCTGTGCTGCAACCCTGCCCGTCGGCGAGACCGGGGTAGCAAGGGACAGGAGAAGTCTTTGGCACCGTGGAATAAATGGAGGGGACCCGCTTGCGGGGAGGAGGCCGTTTATGCCGCGAAAGGCCAAAGAGTTCTCTTGACCCGCGCGGGGGCGGAGCCCCAAGCAACCTGAGCAGCGAAAAATTCAGTCTGCGGAACGAAGCTCTTTGAAGCGAACACCGGCGCCACCGCCGTTGTCCGCAATGAACTCTATACCGACCGCTTCTAAAGCATGGCCAATAACCTCTAACGTGCTGTCATAGAGATTCTCACCTCTCTCCAAACGCGAGATCGTATTAGGAGATACCCTTGCGAGCGCGGCAAGATCCCGCACGCCCAACTGCAAAGCGGCTCGCGCCATTCGGCATTGTGCCGGAGTAATCCCCATAAATCAGTAACCCTGTAACTATTCTCTTGCCTTTTCCGTATCCAAGATAGTAACAGTGTCACCATCTGCGGTGCCGGAACCACACTTCGGCGGCTGAACTGAGTGTTGGCGCACTCAGCCCAGCCTCACCACCACCCAAGCTGTAGGGAGCTCGGATCATGGCTGATTCTGAGACTAGCACGAGTCTGCCCATCGTCTCGCGCAGACGATTGATTTCAACGGGATTGGCTGCGTCGACGGCGCCGTTTCTGCCTTATATTGCCAACGGCAGCAAGGGAACCGACCCCGCCGTCGATGCCTGGCGCGCCTGGGATGCGGCCTCTCGCGCGAGCCTGGCGCTCTGCCGCAAGCAGCAGCGCCTGGAGACGAGGCTGCAGCGAATGGTGGGCCCGCCTCAAATCGTCCATATCCCAGCCGACGGGAGCAAGCCGATACGCATCACCTGCGTGCGCGACGTAGAGCGATTGGACCGCAACGATCCGACCACGGCCACCCTCCGAATCCAGGCGCTTTCGCAGCTCGAGCAACACCGCCTGCGTTGGGAGGATGCCGACCGCCGGATCGGCTATTCCGCCGCGCTCGCCGAAGAAGCCGCGGCCTTTGACTACGAACAACAGCTGGCCGAGGCATTGTGGAGCATGGCACCGTCCTCGTTATCTGGTGTCACCGCCAAGCTCGACGCCGTGCTGCGGTCGGGCGAACCCTCGGAGGACTCCGACGAGTTCCCCTGGCCGCAACTGAGGCTGATACTCGCCGACCTCCGCCGCCTCACGCAGGACGATCATGAACGATTCTCCGAAGGGGCAATCGAACGGGCCTAGCTTGATGCGATCGCAGGGTCGCAAACCACATGCTCACGAAGTTTTGACTGCCCCGCCCTTTCCCGCCGTTTATCGCCGCGTTTATCCTACTTGCGCCTTACCCCGCTTCGATACGAGACAAGCCTTTGTTTCAGCTCGACTTTTGTCTTGCCGTCGGCCCCTGCCCTGGCATTCTTGGCCGATGCGAAGCCCTTCGGCGAGAGGAAGCGGGACGATCGTGGGCAGGCGACAGAGGATATCGGCTTCAAGGCCTGGGGCGGGAACCGCTACGAGCGATCGAGACTCGCCCTCCTCGTCCCCTGCCCTGCCGGATCCCCGCCTCGTCGCCCTCATCCGCCTGCTGGCGCGACAAGCCGCCCAGGCTTTCGTGCTGGCCGAAGCCCGATCGCGGGAGCAGGATGACCTTCCCGACTGAGGAACTCCGCCGATGAAGGTTGCGCTCTACGCCCGCTATTCCTCCGACAACCAGCGGGACGCCTCGATCGAGGACCAATTGCGCCTGTGCCGGCGCCACGCCGAGCAGCAGGGCTGGAGCGTCGTCGACAGCTATACGGACCGGGCCATTTCGGGAGCCTCCCTGCTCCGGCCTGGCATCCAGGAACTGATCGCCGATGCGATGCGCGGCAAGTTCACCGTGGTCCTGGCTGAAGCCATGGACCGCCTCAGCCGCGACCAGGAGGATATCGCCGGCCTTTTCAAGCGCATGGCTTTTGCTGGCGTGCGTATCGTCACCCTGTCGGAAGGCGACGTCACCCATCTGCATGTCGGCTTGAAGGGCACAATGAACGCCCTCTTCCTCAAGGATCTCGCCGACAAAACCCGGCGTGGCCTGCGGGGCCGTATCGAGCATGGCAAATCGGGAGGCGGCCTGTGCTTCGGCTACGACGTCGTCGGCCAGGTCACGGCCGGCGGGCAACCGATCCGGGGCGAGCGAACCATCAATGCCGCGGAGGCGGCGATCGTCCGCCGCATCTTCGCCGATTACCTCGCCGGCAAGTCCTCGCGCACCATCGCCTTCGAGCTGAACCGAGAGGGCGTGCGCGGACCGCAGGGCGCCGAATGGGGGCCTTCGACCATTCACGGCAACCCCAGGCGTGGCGTCGGCATCCTCAACAATGAGCTCTATATCGGCCGCCTTGTCTGGAACCGGCTGCGCTACATCAAAGACCCGGACACCGGCAAGCGCGTCTCTCGCCCCAACCCGGAATCCGAATGGGTGATCCAGGACGTCGCTGCGCTGCGCATCATCGAGCAGGAGACCTGGGATGCCGTGAAGCTCCGCCAGCAAGCGCTCGCCTATGAACCGTCCGCACCCGGCGATAACAAGCTCAACACGCACAGGCGCCCCCGGCATCTGTTCGCGGGCCTGGTGAAGTGCGGCTGCTGCGGTGGCGGCTACGGGATGATCTCGAAGGACCTGCTCGGCTGCAGCACGGCCCGTAACAAGGGAACCTGCGACAATCGCCTCAACATCCGGCGCGACACCCTCGAAGCCTCGGTTATGAACGGCCTGCGCACCCAGCTGATGGAGCCGGCCCTGTTCGAGGAGTTCTGCGAGGCGTTCACGCGCGAGGTCAATCGGCTACGCATCCAGCGAGGTGTCGAGACCGAGGCCAAGCGGCGTGAGCTTGAGCGCACCGTCCGGGAACTGGACAAGGCCGTTCAGGCAATCCTCGACGGCGTGCCCGGCGCAACGCTCAAGGGCAAGATCGGCGCACTGGAGGTCCGCAAGTCGGAACTGACCGGCATGCTCACGAATGTCGAGAAGCCGCCGCCCCTGCTCCACCCGAATATGGCGCAGCTCTACCGGCAGCGCATTGCGGACCTGCACGCCAACCTCCAAGACCCTTCGGCGATCAGCGAGGCGGCGGCGATCCTGCGTGGCCTGGTGGAGAGCATCACTCTGGTCCCGGACGCCGGCACGCTTGCCATTGTGTTGCGCGGGGATTTGGCCGCCATGCTTCGCTTTGCCGCCAACAAGAAAAACCCCGACGTCCTTTCGGAGATCGGGGTTTTGGGTCGCTTGCTGTCGCAAGCATCAGTGGTTGCGGGGGCCCGCAACCCCTTTTGTCATAACTTCTCCACCCCTTTGATTTCGTTCAGGATCGACGAATTCGAGGATGCCGAACAGCTCGCCGCGTAGCTCGGCATGCACCTCGCCGCGTTTGTCGCCGGGGGTAAGCACGATCTCCCCGATCAGCGAGCGCAATGCTTCGGCGGCCCGTCGGCCGTCCTCATGGTCGGCAAACGTCTGGGTGAACTGCTCCACCCGCTTGCGGTAGAGGGTGGCGATGTTGGGATGCAGGTCGGGGACATCGGCGAGGGCCTGCGCCAAGCGTTCCGTGATCTCTGCCTTTTGACGCTCAAGGTCTTCCATCCTGGCCTTCATGGTCGGCTGATACAGGCCATCCTCGATCGCCGTCATCATGCCGGCGATGGCCCGCTCGATCTTGTCGAGCACCTTGCGGTCCCGTTCGCTCTGGGCGCGGCGCTCCTGGTTGAGCCGGTTGGTTTCCTGGGCAAAGGCCCGCACCGCCTCGGCCACGGCATCGGCCGAGACTAGCCTTTCCTTCAAGCCCGACAGGACGCGCTGCTCGATCTTGTCGCGAGTGATAGTGCGGCCATTGTCGCAGGTGCCCCGGCGTTGATGGTTGAGGCAGGCATAGCGATCGCGCTGGGACAAGCCATAGCGGCCGCCGCAGCAGCCACAAGTGAGCAAGCCTGAAAGCAGGGAGACCGGCCGCTTCATGGTGTGCAGCTTCCTGGCTCTCGCCTTGCGCGTGCCGATGGCTGCCGCCTCGAACCGGCTGGCGACGGCCTTCTGCCTGTCCTTCACGGCCTGCCATAGGTCGTCCTCGACGATCCTCAGATGCGGCACTTCGGTGCGGATCCATTTGCTCGGCGGATTGGCTCGTGAGACGCGCTTGCCATTGGCAGGATCCTTGACGAAGCGCTGGCGGTTCCACACCAGCACGCCAGTATAGAGCTCATTGTTGATGATGCCGTTGCCCCGGATCACATGTCCCCGCACGCTGGTATCGCCCCAGTGCCGGCCGAGCGGACCGGCGATGCCGTCCGTGTTGAGATCAACGGCTATGGCCTTCGGGCTCTTACCTGTGGCGAATTCACGGAAGATGCGGCGTATGACGGTCGCTTCTTCCGGCACGATCTCGCGATCCCCGCGGACCGGCTCACCTTCGCCATCGAGCTTCTTCATCACCCGGTAGCCGTAGCACAAGCCTCCCCCGGCCTTGCCCTTCTCTACCCGGCCCCGCAAGCCACGATGGGTTTTCAGGGCAAGGTCTTTCAGGAAGAGGGCATTCATGGTGCCCTTGAGACCGACATGCAGTTCGCTGATCTCGCCTTCGGCCAGAGTGACGATGGAGACGCCTGTGAATTTGAGATGCTTGAAGAGCGTGGCGACATCGGCCTGGTCACGGCTGATACGGTCGAGCGCCTCGGCCAGCACGATCTCGAACAAGCCGCGCTGGGCATCGCGCACCAATTGCTGGAAACCCGACCGCAACACGGTGCTGGCGCCGGAGATCGCCGCATCCTGATAGCTTCCCACCACGCTCCAGCCTTCGTGCGTCGCATATTCACGGCATAGCCGGAACTGATCTTCGATGGAGGCATCCCGCTGGCTATCGGAGGAATAACGGGCATAGAGCGCGACACGGGTCATGGCGGATCATCCTCTCTCTTCTCTGCAGGGGGGTTCGCCCTCCTCCCCCTGCCCTCTTCCTTTCGGCGGCCTGACCGGTTGTCGTTGGCTGGCCGCTGCCTCTCAAACGCTTCCCGCGCCAACTGCCGGCCTATCAGCCGAGCGATATCGAGTACGGTCCGATCCAGCTTTGCCCGGGCCGTATCCTCGGTGGCACGGTCAGGGTCGGCAAGGTCGGTGTTGTCGTTGGCGGGGCCCGACGCCATAGGCTCCGTCCTGGTCTCTTCTGCCATCGGGTCGCTCCAAAGGTTGGATCGACCTGCCATCAGATGCCTTCGAAGGGCGAAGGAAAGCACGAAGTTCGTGCCATGGGGCTGTAGCGTGCAATAACTTGCGCGCTGCGGTTTCGTCCCAGGCGTCAAATCTGACTCGCAGGCGACAACCAGCCTTCATCTGTGTATCCGCCGCCATTGATGCTTGGCATTCAAAGCAAGACAAGTTGCCCGCGTCCGTCCGCCAAGGCTTTTGCCCGGCGACGTTCCCGCCATTCCGCGAATTCGATGCTAACGATCTCGCATAGGGGTGCGACCCCACGCCAGTGATCGCGGTAAAGGCTGGTGTCGATGCCGATGCCGCAATCCATGAACAAATCGGTCTGCTGCTCGAAATCGACGCCCGGCCCTGATGTCAGCCGCTCGAAGCATTGGCGGCCCGAATAGCGAAACGAGGCCGAGCTTTGTGGCAGGATGAATGCGCCGTTATCCGCAATCTCAGAGGCGATATCGATGACGGCAAACTCGAACGACTTGAAGCCGCGCCGATCGCCAGATGTCGCCAGCTTGCCAAAGGGCGGGTTGGCAATCGCCCAATCGAACATTGTCCCCTCCAGCTCGCCATGCCACCATTCCCACCATTCGAGCACGTCGGCGCAAATCCATCGTGCCTCCGGCAGCAGCTTGCGGCCGATCTCGACGAAACGCGGATTGATCTCGACGCAGGTCAGTTCCACGCTGCCACGCCATTTTGAGCGCTGCTGTACCCAATAGGCAAGACCGCCGATCCCGGCACAGAGGTCGATCACCCGGCCGCATCCCGGCTCAAGGGCAAAATCGGCCGCCAGATCCATCGGCGCGAAGAACACACCTGCAGCGGCGACATTGTGTTCCGCACCCGGATGCCAGTTCTCAAGGACGAAATCCCTCTCGTCCTCGCTCAACACATCCTTTCTCAACAAGGCCTCCGCCGCCGCATGCGCCTTCATCTCAGCTTTGCTCAACTTGCCCATCTTGCTGCTCTTTCCTTGGATCGGCGAAGCAGGCCTCCGCCTGCTTCCCGAGCTCGTGCGGAACAGCGTGTGGGTGGGGGGCAAGCATGAAATGGGGTGGGGTATCGCCCGCCCCTTGGGGCGGCGCCGCTCGCGGCGGCGAGATTGTCTGAGCGCAGCGAAGAAAATTTCGGGGAGACCCCAGTTCATGCTTGCTGGGGAGGGAGAGCAGCGTTCTCCCTCCCCGCGCACTTCGCAAAAAAGTTCAGGGAAATGCTCGCGGATCTGGCCGCGGCGATCGACTAAATGCACGTGAGCAACCTCGCGCATGCGCAGGTAAAGAGGATTAAGCAAACACGCATTGCGCCGGCTAAAGCTGGCTGAACGGAGAAGAACCCATATCGAATGTCGATTGAGCGCCTCGATAGCGTACGCGGCAATTTTCATAGTCCGAATGTCATCAGGGCTCAGCAGGAAGGCCCAATAAAGACCGCGATGCGGCTCGGATCGGCCGGCCAGTATGTGTCTATCGCGTTGACTGGAAGCCCCATGTCGTCGCTTGCGACTAAACTCCTTCGGGCTACTCGAACTGAATCGCCCTTTAGCAAACCGCGCGCGGCTCACAAGACCAAGGTCGTGGTAGACAATATTCGGTATTGCTGATTGTATCGAAACAAGACTCGTGGTCGTCCTCCTAGCGTAGCAGCGCCTTCATTTGGCCTCGACCTAGCCAAAACAGGGTTAAGACAGCACGCTTTTCAATGGAGCGGCATGCGCTTTAAAGCAATCTGTAAGGAGCGGGGGCATGATGCAGTTGGCTTTCGACAGAAAAGTATCCCTATCCAACCGGGAGGTGCCCTCAAAAGACCCAGCGACCTCGGAGATATCCGCCGGGGAAGCTTCGGCGCGAACGGTGAAAAGCCTTATTCGCGTTAGGCTCGTCGAAGGGCATGACTGGCCAGCGATTCGTGTTGTTGTTCGTAAGCATCATGAACGGACACTATTCGCCCATCTCCCCTTTTCTGAAAGCAAGTTCGATGCTTTGGAGAAGAGGCTGCGAGCGGCAACCAATGAATGTGTGATCGTCGCGGAGCTTAAAAGCGACCTGGTCGGCGTGGCTTGGGTATCAGCGGGCGAATATCTGTTGTGCGACGATAGCCTGATGGCTACAACGCATCTGATCGCAGTCGACCGGCAGAGATGCGGACCTTATCTCTCTGCCCGAGTTTTCATACGACTGTTACGCGCGCTCGTATTGTGGTCACGAAGTGTTGGGGCGAAACAAACTCTTGTACACGTTACAACCGGCACAGACATCAAATCGGCTGATCGCATTCTAAAGGCTTGTGGGGCCAGGGATATCGGCGGCAATTATATCGTTTGATCCGCTAGGAGTTGAGGCGACCGAGCTGAATGGGCATTAGTCCTCGGCGTTCTCGGCGGCAGACGCACTGAAGTCTCTTGATCCTCCGACGCCCCGCTTGGCTCCCACGCTCTCGCACCGTCCAAAAGACACAACGCAAAACAGCGACACAACATGCGGACTCGCTCTAAAAACCTCACCTTAAAACATTATCGGGAAATGCCCTTTGAACGGTGGAGCGAGCAAACCTCGCTATCACCAACGGAGGGGCGACGAAAAAGCCAGCTAGCCTCCAGCTCCTGTGGGCAATTAATTTGGCCCTTGCCATGACAACAAAGTGCTGTTCACGGCAACAAAGCAAGAATTTGGCCATCATCGCGGTGCGGCGACGCTGTTTCCCATGCAAAAATCACATCGTCAATCATTTAAGTTCTTCGTCGACATCCATCAATACTTCGCCTTCTGGCGAACATTCCCCGTAATTGGTGCTCGATGCTCATATCTCGTCAAGGGAGGCATATTGGTACGTCCATAGAAGGGAAGTGCAAAATTTTATTGCTGAATTTTAATTTTCCTTGACCTTAGGCGATAATCGTATATCAAATGACACAACCTAAGGGGTAGGCGAGCAATATGTAACCAATTATTCCGGGCATAATTGCGTGATTATATCGCCTGTTAGTCATATGTAACTCTCCTAGAAGTTATATGCGAATAACTTCTCAGTGTTTTTTTGCGCGTTACTTACCGTGGAGGGCCTTTTATCCCATCTACGCTAGACGACGAGTTTAGGTTGCTTAATATAACGTGGCTCTAGTTTTCGTTGATATCGAGAACACTCTATAAAGGGCTTAGCCGGACGAAGAATCGGCAATATCGTGTCTGGGGTCATCTGCATATCGTCGTGGTCAGCATAGATTTCGTGCCAAAACGTTTCCACAGGCATACAGCTCGTTTGCCAGCAAACTTCACACTAGGAGGGCAAGTACTGGCCATCCGGAAGTATGCTGAACTCACCCTCTTCGTTCCCCGGGGAAGCAAGAAGTCATCGGATCGTGAGGCGAAATCCTATTGCCGAACTTTACCAGCTCTATTGTCAGCCCTTGCTAATTATTGATCATTCTCAAGGCTGTTATCTCAACACGAGCAGTTTCCAGAACCATCCGGGCCTGCTGTCTCCACATGGGGCCGACGCGGTTCAGTAGTTTGACATTATACCCTCCGAGATGGCACGCATAGTATTTCACACCAACGTGGCGACGACAGTACCGCTCCACCTGTCCCAGTTGCAAGAATAGTGCGAAGATTAAACTTCGTCATTTTTACTTGCACTTTTAAAAGAGAGGTGAGAATTGTAAAATTCTATAGAAGGACGTATTATTTGGCATTTCGCGAGACGGAAATTATGTTGGTAGCTGATGGCACCCGCGATCTTAAAAAGAAGGATGTAACAATGCACATTCGCAGCGCTTACAGTGCCGAGAATCTCCGTCGCTTAATGGAGGGAGATGATGAGGACGTCATTTTTAGTAGGAAAGTATCATTTTTGCCACTGAGCGAACAAAACTTTAAGACAATGGTGCTTAGGCGATCTCAGTTGCTAAGAATACTTGATGAAATTTCAAAAAACGTTCATTTGATAGAAAACACCCTTCAAAACGAATTGAGAATTACCAGGAAACTCGATCTTGGAGAAATCGTAGCGCAAGAATTAAATCCAATGCTAAACGACATCGATCCATACATTTACTTTCTTGATGATAATACCAGAGAAATATTTAGATCTGACATAGCTAACGCTGTGGTCAGCTATATTGTGGTTAAATTTGGAAATAAAGAACTATAAAATTCTGGGTATCTGGTCACGGGGGATGCAACTATGGCTGCCATCGGCTCAAATCGCGTGGGGTTCTTGGATAATTCAACCTTATCCGAAATCGGCGGCATGCAGGCCGCAGCCCCAGCAGACGCAACCCTAAGTAATCTTAACTCCTCAGTTGTCCATCTGGTGGTTACAAGTACCATCTACGGTGAAGCTACGTCGAGATTAAACGTTCCTAAGGACGTTGCTGTACAAGCATATCTCGATGCGGGAATAGCGGCGGGGCAAATTTCTTTACTTGGCACACCCGGGTATCCCGCTGGTGTGCGCGGCGCTGGAGATAGGAGCATTCTTGCCTCGGTAGAAGCCGTCGCGGCGGCGGGCAACTATGTGGAAGTTATAACGGATGACGGCGGCCTCACCAAGAAAGTACGCGCCCTCAACAATCCAAATATAAATGCAATATCAACGTATGATTATATAGAAGATAATTTCCTTGCGGGCGATATCGACTACGAACATTACTTGACGACCTCTATGCAGTTAGTGGATGCTAATTTGGTCGATGCTGACAAAGTTATGCTTCCTAACCCAAACATAGACTATGATATTACCAACGGCGTGACAATAAATATAAGCCCAGGATTGATAACAGTTGTCGATGCTGACGGTCGCGTATACAAGTTTCTTCCGACCGATAAATTTAGAGTTAATAGCGATGGCTCTATTACAAAGTATGGGGAATGCTTCCCTGCATCAGTAAAAATATTGCTTCCGGACGGAACCACTAAGTATATTGCGGACGTTCGTGTCGGGGATATGGTTCTAGGCTATAACCCTTGGTCTGCGAAGTGGGGCGACTGCGGACTGCAAGCAGCACGAGTCACAAGGCTTTTTAGAAGTGTTACAGATGAATGGTTATTGCTTTCAACAGGCCTAATAGTTACGCCTGGCCACTTATTCTTAAATGAAAAGGGTCAATTTGAAAGAATTGATTCCATCGTAAAGCGCGGCGGGCATATCATAGATGCGGACGGAAAATCGAAAGCCGTATCAGCGAAGCGTATCATATACAATTCGGCGACGCGCAAAGACTATGAGGAGGCGCAACTTACAGTAGGGGCGGCTGTCGGCGATATAACGTTTTCTTCTTGTTATCAAGTCGGGTGGAAAACATACAATTTTGAGGTAGAAAGGATTCATACTTATATTGCGGACGGCTACCGTGTTCATAACGATTCAATTAGTGATCTGATTGGTTACGAAGCTCAGTTTAAGGGTGCAGGTTACGCTTCTGCGTTTTCGGCGATGAGTTCGGATCCAAAGGAGGGAGTTGAAGCAGCTAAAATCGCTTCCTGGACAGCAAGCGGTCAAGTCGATCCGGATCTACAGAGTGACTACGCGGCTGTCTATGCTCGAGATCCCGCCGTCGCAAACAAGTTGCTTCAGCAACAGCTGTCGTTGGGAGGCAGCGGGAATGCGATGGGCAGCAATAACGGTTCAATAGGTAACACCAGCCAGGGAGGCCGGGAGTACGGCCCCGGTAGTGGCGGAAGCGGTCACAGTGGAGAGCAACCAGATCCAAACAGTGGGGGAGGCAAGACCAAACCCGTCCTCCTAGATCTCGACGGAAACGGCCTGAAGGTGACGCCTCTGACGTCCTCTACTCAATTCCTGGATGAGAACGGAGACGGCTATCTTCATCGTACAGCCTGGGCGGGCACGGGTGACGGCGTCCTTGTCTTCGATGCAGATCATAATGGCAAGATCAGCCAGCGGAAGGAGTACGTTTTCACGGACTGGGATCCGACAGCGAACTCGGATCTTCAGGCTCTCAAGGACGTCTTCGACACCAATCACAACGGCAAGCTCGATGCCGGGGATGCGAACTGGTCGGACTTTAAGGTCATGGTCAATGGCCAGATGGTGTCGCTGGCCTCACTTAACATCACCTCGATTGACCTGACGCCGACAGGCAGTGGCCAGACCTTCAGTGATGGTTCTGCTATCACCGGCACGACGACCTATACCAAGTCCGATGGCACAACCGGCCAGGTCGGCGACGCGACTTTGGCCAGCGACAGCAACAGCTATCTGGTCCATCAGAGCCAGACCACCAACGCCGATGGTTCGGTGACCACCGACATCCTCGGCTACAATGCCGATGGCTCCGAAGCCTTCGAGAATGTCGTCACTGTAAGCGCCAATGGGCTGAGCAAGACCATCAAATATGACGACAATGGCGATGGCGTGTTCGACCGTTCGCAGACCGACACTATCGTCGTCAACGGCGATGGTTCGTCCACCGAGACGATCAGCGACTTCAATGCGGACAGTTCTTTGCGCGACAAGACGGCGATGACCACCAGCGCCGATACCAAGACCGTCACGACGACGATCGACCAGAACGGCGACGGCATCTGGGATCAATCGCAGGTGTTTGTGAGCAACGCCGATGGCTCCACTTCGACGACCACCAAGAAGCTGGCCGCCAATGGCGCGGTGATCAACCAGACGCAGGTGACCACCAGCACGGACGGGCTAAGCAAGACGACCAAGGCCGACAATAGCGGTTCGGGTACTTTCGACCAGATCACCACCGACGTCACGGTGATCAACGGTGACAACAGCCGTACGGAGACCATCACCGATACCGGCAACAACGGGACGGTGCTCGACAAGACGGTCATTGCGACCAGCGCCGATGCCCGCTCCAAGACGGTGCAAACCGACCATAGTGGTTCGGGGACCTTCGATCTTGTCACCACCTCCTCGATTACCATCAATGCCGACAATTCGATAACGACAACGGTGCTGGACAAGAATGCCGACGGCTCGCTGCGCGACGAAACGGTCACCACCATCAGCGCGGACGGTTTGTCGCAATCCGTGTCGACGGATCTCAACTCGGACGGCAGCTTCGACCAGGCCTCGTCTGACGTGACCGTGGTCGGCGGCGATGCTTCGCGCACCGAAACGGTGTCCGACAAGAGTGGCAATGGCACGCTGTTGAGCCAAACCGTCACTGTCACCAGCGGCGACAGGAAGATGATCACCACCACGACGGACAGCAACGGCGACGGCGCCGTCGATCAGACCAAGACGATCGTAGTCAATGCTGACGGGTCGACCACCACGACGGTCTCGACCTTTGCCCCGAATGGTACGCTGATCAACCGCACGCTGACGACGTCCTCGGCCAACGGCCTCTCGACCACGACCAAGACTGACATTAATGGCGATGGCACCTATGATGCCATCACGACGGACGTCATCGTGGCCAATGCCGATGGCTCCCGTACGGAGACAGTGGCCGACACCAGCGCTAATGGGGCCCTGATTGACAAGACGATCACCACGACAACTGCTGATGGCTTGACGCAGACCCGGCAGCAGGACCTCAATGGGGACGCCACCATCGACCGGACGACGGTAGATGCGATTGTGCTGAATGCCGATGGCAGCCGCACCGAGACGGTATCGACGACCAGCAACAACGGGACGTTACTGTCTAAGACGGTGACGATCGATAGCGCCGACCGCATGACGACGACGGTGACCATCGACGCCAATGGCGATGGCCATGTCGACCAGACGCAGGTCAGAGTGCTCAACTCGGATGGATCGACCACAAAGACCGTAACCAACACGGCGATAAGCGGCGTGGTGATCTCCAAGACCGTCACCACGACCAGTACGAACGGTTTGAGCACGACGACGCAGACCGATGTCGACGGCGATGGCACTTATGACGGCTCCAGCGGCGATGTCGTCGTGCTCAACGCCGATGGCTCGAAAACCGAGACCGCGAGTAGCTTCAGTGGCAGCGGGGCCCTGCTGAGCAGACAAGTCGTCACCACCAGCGGCAATGGGCTGTCCGTCACAAGGCAAGTGGACGCCAATGGCGATGGCGTCTTCGATAGCGACAGCACCGATGTGACGGTGTTGACTACCAATGGTTCGAAGACCGAGACGGTGTCGAAGTACAATGGGGCTGGAACAGCTCTGCTCAGCAAGATTGTCACCACGACGTCCGGCAACGGGCTGTCGACCGTGACCGCAGGGGACATTGATGGTGACGGCACGGTGGACCTCACTGTCAGCGATGTCGTGACCCTGAATGCCGATGGCTCGAAGGCAGAGACGAAAGCCACGACAAACTCGGCTGGCGGGCTCATCGCGAAAGTGGTGACGACGACCAGTGCGGACCGAAAGACGATCACAACTGCGACCGATCTCGATGGCAATGGCGTCAACGACATCACATCCACTGCCGTGGTGAACGCCGACGGCTCGACCACGACGACGGTCTCGACCTATGACACCACGGGCACGCTGATCTCGACATCGACGAAGACCGTCAGCGCAAACGGGCTGTCGACCACGACGCAGACCGATCTTGACGCCAATGGTTCGATCGACCTTGCCACCAGCGATGTCACCGTTGTGAATGCCGATGGCTCAAGGACGGAAACTGCCGCTGAATATACCGGCACTTCGACTTTAAAGAACAAGATCATCCGGACCACCAGCGCCAGCGGTTTGTCGGTCGTCACGACATGGGACGATACTGGCGATGGGACCGTCGATCGTACGCAAAACGACGTCAAGACGCTGAACACGGATGGCTCCATCACCGAAGTGGTGACCAACACCGGCAGCCAGGCCAACAAAACCACCACGACGGTCAGCGCCAATCTGTTGACGAAAACGGTCACCAAGGACATCGACGGCAATGGCACCGTCGACCAGACCATCCTGACCCAGGTGAATGCCGACGGCTCGACCTTGATCTCGTCAATGGACGGTACCGTCAAATCGGCTTCCGGCCGCAGCTATGGCGGCACCAACGGGCGCTACGAAACCGACAGCGCCAATGGCCTGTCGAAGACGATCTACTACGATGCCAATGGCGATGGGCTCGCCGAGCAGCTCACCACCGATGTGACGGTGATCAATGCCGATGGCTCGAAGGTCGAGACCATTACGGACTCGACGCTGACGGGCGGCGTCGCGACTTCGGCCAATCCGGTCTACACCGCAACGCTCAAGGACAAGGAGATCATCACCACCAGCGCCGATGGGTTGACCACCGCAAGTCAGTATGACCTGACCGGCACCGGCAGCTTCCCGGAAGTGATCACCAGCCAGCTCACTTACAATGCCGATGGCTCGACAACGCAGTCACTGGCGGAGAGCCATTCCGGCGTGCAGTCGCATCGATACATGATGTCCACGAGCGGTGACGGCCTTACCAAGACCACCGTCTGGGAAGGCAATAACGACAGCTCTGGCCATCAGAGCGAACTCTATCGCCTTTATCATGGCTTTTTTGACCGGGATCCCGACTGGGGCGGATATGAGGATTATCTCGCTCAACTGGATGGGGGAACCGCGACGCCGGAAGACATCGCATCCGACTTCCTCGATTCAAGCGAATTCAACGAAGCCTATGGCAGCCCGAGCGATAGCGACTACATCACGCTGCTCTATCAAAATGCCCTGGGACGTTCCCCGACCACCGCTGAGCTTGCCCAGTGGCAGACTTCCCTCGATGGTGGCATGTCACGGCCTGACCTGGCGCTCGCGATCATCGATTCTCCGGAGGGGATCTCGCATACCCAGGCGGCGGAGCTCGACTGGGCGGTCAGCGCGCATTGGATCACCGGGACCACGCGCAGTGAGTCCGATGATGCCACCGTCCTCAATGCGGACGGCTCGAACACCGAGACCATCACCAACACCAGGCTGGACGGCTCGCTGATGTCCAGCACGACGAAGACCACCAGCGCCGACGGCCGCACGGTGTGGGTGCAGGAGGATACCACGGGCTCGGGGTCCATGACCCAGGGCCACATCACATACACCTCGACCCTGGCCGATGGTTCCACACAGACCACGGTCAATGATCTGAACGCTGATTGGAGCCTGAAGGATACGGTAACGACCACGGTCAGCGCGGATAAGCTCGTCACCACCATCAAGCGCGACGCCAACGGCGATGGCACCAACGACGAGACGGAGGTCATTACCAGGCAGGTCGATGGCAGCTCCTCCGATGTCACCACCGACTACAGCTACGGTGGAACGATGCTTGCCAAGACCACTGAGACCACCAGTTCGGATGGCCTGAGCTCGAACTACAGTTGGGATCTGAACGGCGACGGGGTGGCCGACAACATACGCAGTGTCGTGCGGGTTAACAACGCCGATGGCTCCACTACCGAGACCGTGAAGGACTACCAGACGAGCACGAAGACCGCGTCCGGCTGGGGCTCGGCCATCACCGCCAAACTGCTGATGACCACGGTGAATACGGTGAGCGCCGACGGCAGAACGCACACGACGACGCTCACCTACGCTACGTCGACGACCTCGACCATGGGGGTAGGGAATATCGGGCCTTACGTCTATCACGCCAGCTATACGAGCGACACCGGCGCGCAGGCCGTGCACCAGACCATCAGCAAAACGATCGACAATATCGATAACTCGACGGTGACGACGGTCACCAACGACTCCACCGCCAAGTCGGTTAAACCGATGAATGGAAAGGTGTTGTGGAACTCGGTCATCGCCACCACCAACAAAGCCGTGGCGTCGAAGATCATCGCGACTACGAGTGCGGATGGTCTCACCACGACGATCCAGGCCGACTATGACGGCAACGGCACCTATGAGCACACCGAGGCCTGGCAGACCCAGATCGACGGCTCGCAAATCGGCACGATGCAAGATGTCAATTCGACGGGTGTGGTCAAGGCCCTGGGCACCGAAACCATCAGCGCCGATGGTCTGATCACCACACTCAGCGAGGACTCGGACAACAACGGCACGATCGATCATGTCGATACCGCCACGACCCACGTGGATGGTTCGATCACCGAGACCGTAACGGACTACAAGACCGACGGCACGCTCAAGCAGACCGTGGTCAAGAATGTCGGGGCCGATGGCCAACAAACGGCGACCGTCACCACCACACCTCCGACGACCGTTGGGGGATCGGCAACCTCCACCGCCGTCATCGTGGGCAGCGGGTTGTCGGCGACAGCGAACAATTCGAACGACACGGCGACAATTACAGGCAATTACAACGTCCTGTCGTTGGATACGGGGACGGACACCACGACCATCACTGGAACAGGCAACGTCGTCAATATCGGCAACAACGTCACACTCACCGTGACCGGCGGCACCAGCAACATCCTCAATGTCAATGGCACCGGCGATGCGCTGAGCGTGAGTTCGGCCACCATCAATATCGCCGATGATGCCAGTGCGACGGTGACGGGTGCGTCGAACGTGGTGAACGTGACCGACGATGGCACCGTGTCGACGACGGGCAACACCAATGCGGTGACGGCGACGGGCGGCGGCGCAACGGTGACGATGAAGGGTGCGACTGGCGGCAAAGCGACCATGAGCAATGGCACCCTGAACCTGGGAACCAGCACCGCAGTGCTGCTGACGGGATCGGGCAATGCCGTCAAGGAAACGGGCAGCGACACGCTGACGGGCACCGGCACGGGTGGCACCCTGGATGTCACCGGCATCACCAATGCTGCGACGCTGTCGTCGGCGGCAGTGACGGTGGAAGGGGGCGGCATTTTAACCCTTACCGGCACCTCGGATACTGTGACCCTGATAGGCAACGCCGCGCAGGTGACGGTCTCGAGCGCCACCGACACGGTCGATGTCGTGGGCACTTCGGCCAAGGTCACCGTGACGGGTGGTGGCGGTCAGGTCACGCTGGAGAACGGCGCCTCGGCGACGGTCGTCAACAACACCAATGCGATCACGCTGACCAGCAATACCAGCCTGACGGCCAGCGGCACCGGGAACACCATCACAGTGAACGGAACCGGCAACACCATCACCGGCACTTCGGAGACGATCAACATCAGCGCCGGCGCCAGCGCCACTGTGACGGGTGCCACCGACACAGTCGGGATCACCGGCAACGGTGCCCTCACCATCTCGGGCAACACCGCCCATGTGACGGCGACCGGAACCGGTGGTTCTGTCACCTTCGCAAGTGGGACCGGTGGCACCGCGACGATCTCCGGCGGCACGATCACTCTCGCAAACGCCATCTCTGCGTCGGTGACGGGTTCTAACGACACGGTCAACTTCGGCCATGGCGGCTCGGTCACGGTGACCGGCTCGAACGATACCTTCGTGTTCAAGCCGAGCTTCGGCCTCGATACGGTCACGGGCTATCAGGCCTCGGGTAGCGGCGCCGATCAGATCAACATCGACCACACGGTGTTCGCCGACTGGGCGACCTTGCTCTCCCACACGACACAGTCCGGCACCGATACGATCATCACGGCCGATGCCAGCGACAAGATCACCTTGAAGAACACGACCGTGGCCAGCCTGCAGCAGAGCAACTTCCACTTCACCTGATCGGGTCTCGGCTCAAACATTGGCCGGGCAGTTCACCTGCCCGGCACCTCCGCAACTGCTGTTGGACAGCAGGTGCAATTTCTTTTTTGTCTTTCCTGGTGTCTTCATGACCGAGCAGGTCGGATTTCTGCCCGCATCGCATACTTCCGCAGCTTCCATTTCTGACAACGAATGGATCGTAAGCTCTGGCCTGAGCTTTCGGGGAGGTGTGGAGGCCGCCCCCCAGACGCATGGACTGGGTCCTGCGGCGCCCTTCGTCTACGCACCAGTCCTCAGTGATCACAACGCGTTCTGGTCACCGACATCAGCCGGTTCGATGCAGGTGTCTTCGTCCGCCCAATCTCCGGCGAGCGATGCTTCCCTTCACCTCTTCGACAGCTGGATCAATACGCTGGCGCCCTGGACCCAGGCCGGCACTGCAACTGTGCTGCCGCAGGGCAGTGTCTTCGACGGCTATGGCCTTGCCGCCAACGGTATCGACACCATGACCCACGGCGGCTGGACCAGATGATCTCCCTCTTCACAAACGCCGTCACCGTCTACCCCTAACTTCGAGCCGCCATGGACACCTCCGACCCCGCCACTGCCCCGGCCGAGCCGCTCGATTCCGGCCTCAGGGCTTTGTGCGGCATCGCCGCCTTCTACCGCATCGCCGCCGATCCCAAGCACCTAGCCAAGGAACTCGCCCTCACCGGGCGTTTCGCCACCGAGCGAGACCTCGTGCGTGCCGCTGCGATGATCGGCCTCAAGGCACGCGTGGTGACCCGCGTCAATGCCAAGCGCATCGAGACGCTTCCCGTGCCGGCCATCGTGCGGGTGGCCGACGGCTCATTCCATGTCTTCGGCGGCAAGAACCCAAATGGGAAGTTCCGCCTGGTCGATCCCCTCACCCGCGTCGACCGGGAGCTCGGTCTCGACGCCCTGCTCGTCGAGATCGGCGGCCAGGTCGTGCTGATCGGCCGGCGCCTGCGCGGGGCAGGCTCGGATCCGCGCAGCTTTGGCCTTGGCTGGTTCCTGCCCTCGATCTGGCGCTATCGCAAGCCGCTCGCCCATGTGCTGCTGGCCTCGCTGTTCGTGCAGATCTTCGCGCTGGTCACGCCGCTGTTCTTCCAGGTCGTGGTCGACAAGGTGCTCACCCACAAGGGCTATTCCACCCTGTTCGTGCTGGTCGCCGGCATTGCCGGTATCGGCATCTTCGACGTGGTGCTGCAGTACTTGCGCAGCTACGCGCTCTCCCACACCACCAACCGCATCGATGTCGAATTGGGACAGAAGCTGTTCCACCATCTGCTGCGCCTGCCACTGGGCTACTTCGAGACGCGCTCGGCCGGCCAGACCGTGGCGCGGGTGCGGGAACTGGAGACCATCCGCTCCTTCCTCACGGGGCAGGGGCTGTTCTCGGCGATCGACCTCGTCTTCACCCTCGTCTTCATCGCCGTGCTCTGGGCCTATTCCTGGAAGCTCACCCTCATCGTGGTCGGCTCGATCCCCCTCTACATCCTGATCGCCGTGCTCGTGCGGCCCTCTCTGCGCGAGATGATCAAGGAGAAGTTCAACCGCGGCGCCGTCTCCCAGCAATTCCTGGTCGAAGCCATTGTCGGCATCCACACGGTGAAGGCCGGGGCGGTCGAACCGGTGATGCAGGCCCAATGGGCCGAGCGGCTGGCCTCCTATGTGCGCACCGCATTCGATGCCACCATGCTCTCTGCCGGCGGCCAGAACGCCATCCAATATGTCTCCAAGCTCTCCACCGCCATGCTCCTGCTGTTCGGCGCCAAGGCGGTGATCGACAATGAGCTGTCCGTCGGAGCTCTGGTTGCCTTCAACATGATCGCCGGCCAGGTCACGGCGCCGGTGCTGCGCCTCTCCCAGCTCTGGCAGGATTTTCAGCAGGTGCAGATCTCCATGGACCGGCTCGGCGATATCCTCAACACGCCGATGGAGCGTGCTCCGCAGACCAGCCTGGTGCTGCCGCCCCCACGGGGACTGATCGAACTGAGGCAGGTCAGCTTCCGCTACCGGCCCGGCGCGCCGGAGGTGCTCAAGCAGGTATCGCTGGCCATCCAGCCCGGTGAGGTCATCGGCATTGTCGGCGCCTCCGGCTCGGGCAAGTCGACCCTCACCAAGCTGATCCAGCGCCTCTATCTGCCCGAGGAAGGCCAGGTGCTGCTCGATGGCGCCGATCTCTCCCAGGTGGATCCGGCCTGGCTGCGCAGCCAGATCGGCGTGGTCCTGCAGGAGAACCTACTGTTCAACCGCACCATCCACGACAACATCGCCTTCGCCAACCCGGCCCTGCCGCGGGCCACTGTCATCGCCATCGCAAAGCTTGCAGGGGCCGACGAGTTCATCTCCAAGCTGCCGGCCGGCTATGACACCATCATCGAGGAGCGCGGTGCCAATCTCTCCGGCGGCCAGCGCCAGCGCATCGCCATCGCCCGGGCGCTTGCTACCAACCCGCCGATCCTGATCTTCGACGAGGCGACCTCGGCGCTCGACTATGAGAGCGAACGGGTGATCCAGACCAATATGCGTGAGATCGTGCAGGGGCGCACGGTGATTATCATCGCCCATCGCCTGGCGGCGGTCCGGCCCTGCCACCGCATCATCGGCATGGCGGAGGGGCGTATTGTCGAGGCTGGCAGCCATGCCGAGCTGCTGGCCCGTCCCGAGGGTGTCTATGCCCGGCTCTGGGCCCTGCAGAACGACCAGGCGAGCGCCGCATGAACGCCCAGTCCCCACCACCCTCCGGCACCCCCATCCCACCGCCGCGCCGCCTGAAGCCGCGGCGCTCGGACCAGGAGTTCCTCGCCCCGGCGCTGGAGATCCTGGAGACGCCGCCATCGCCCGTGCGTATGGCGCTGATCGTCATCATCTGCCTGTTCGTCGCCGCGGCGCTGATCTGGGCCTATGTCGGGCGCATCGACATCATCGCCTCGGCCCAGGGCAAGTTCGAGCCGACCGGCAAGGTCAAGATCGTGCAGCCGCTCGAGACCGGCAAGGTCAGGACATTGCCGCCCGCTGATGGCGCCCACGTCAAAGAAGGCGATGTGTTGCTCGCGCTCGACGACAATGAGGAACTGGCCGACGAGGCCGGCCTCAGCCGGGACCTTGCTTCCTTCAAAGCCGAGGCCATCCGCCGGCGCACCGCCATCGCCGCGGCGCGGGACCAGACGCTCTCGCCCGTGCCCGTGATCGCCTGGAGCGACGACATCCCCGATGTTCTGCGTCGGCGCGAGCAGAACATCTTGAATAGCGACATCGGCCAGCTAGCCTCGGCACTCGCCTCCCTCAAGGCGCAGCGTGAGCAAAAACTGTTGGCGCGCGATAAGTTCGCGTCGACCATCGAAACGCAGAAGTCGCTGATCTCGACCCTGCAGGATCGTGTGACCATGCGCTCTACGGCGGCAGCCAAGCAAGCTGACACCAAATCGAGTGTGATCGACGCGACCGAAACTCTCAAATACCAGATCACTCAGGAGGCGATCCAGCAGGGCGAACTGGCCGATGCGGAGGCGGGCGCTGCCGTGCTGGAGCGCGAGGTCGACAAGACGCTGCAGGGTTTCATCAGCGACAATGCCGAGAAGCTGGGCGAGGCGGAGCGCCAGATCGACGATCTCACCCAGAAGCTCGCCAAGGCGACGGCCGAGCGCGAGCGCAAGACCATCCTCAGCCCGATCTCCGGCACGGTGCAGGAATCGGTAATCACCAATATCGGCCAGGTCGTCACCGTCGGGCAGGAGGTCATGCGCATCGTGCCCGATGATTCAATGCTTGAGCTGCGGGTCTATGTACTCAACACCGATATCGGCTTCGTCAAGGCGGGGCAGGAGGCGGTGGTGAAGATCCAGTCCTTCCCCTTTACCCGCTACGGCACCATCACCGCCAAGGTCATCAACGTGGCCACAGACGCCATCCCCGAACCCGACGCCAAAGAGCTCGAAGGCAACCCGGCGGCGCAGATCTCCAATGCCGCCTTCGCCGGTGCCGAGCGCACGCAGAACCTGGTGTTCCCGGTAACCCTCGTGCCGGACAAGACCATCATGAGCGCTGATGGTCACGACGTGCCGCTCACCCCCGGCATGGCGGCGACGGTGGAGATCAAGACCGATAGCCGCAGGATCCTCGAATATGTGTTCTCGCCGATTGTCGAGGTCACAAGCGAAGCCTTCAAGGAGAGGTAAGGCGAACGCTTGGTCCAACGAGCCATCCACTATCTGAAACCCGATAAGAGAACGAAGACGGAGAAATGCATGAAAGTCTGGATCGGAGCAGTTGTCGTTGCATCCCTGCTGTCGGGATGCTCGCCGCCGCCGGCCCACATTGTGGATCGGGATATGCACATTCCACCAATCGACTCGCTCGCCGCCCGCCAGTCCTGCCTAAGGGACGGAATCCAGGACGGTTCACCCGAGATGGACAAATGCATTCGGCTGACCTCTCAGCTTGTTACAGCTGGAGAAAACTGTCTGGGCTCGAGTAGACGGGTATCGATGGATCCGGCCACAGCAAAGGCCTTTCTGGCCTGCCTCAATCGTCGTGCACCCGAAGCCGCCGCATATCAGCAGGCCAGGTATCTCAAAACCCATCAGGGATAGCGGTGAGCAGGCGCCGACATGCAGGATGCGAGGTTGCTGGGTCAGCGCGAAATGGCAAGCAGGGTGTCTTCTGCGCGAAACTCAGCGCTATCGGCCTTTTGCACCTGCGATTTCTGCGGGAGTAGCACTGGGGCTATCTTTCAGACTGCCTCCATTCAAATCCGTCAAAGCCCAAAAATGGGGGCGTCATGTTCGCCGACAATCAGATTCAAAAATTCTATTACTCGACCCCAAAACTGCTCAAATTTTTCGCCATCTTCGTCCTGATTGCAGGCCTTGGGCTGTATGGCCTCAATGATCGACTGGCCCCGCCCCACATTGTCCTTGCGGGCTGGATTAGCTTGATTGTCGGAGCTTTGTTGGCCGCGATGACATTGCGGCGATTGGTGACGCAGGCGCCTGCAGTGGTGCTTTCATCGCAGGGCGTGCGAACGCCCTCCGTCGCTGAGTTCGTTCCCTGGAACGCGATTACGAAACTTACTGAAGCGTCCTATCGGAGGACCACCACGCTGACGCTCGCCGTCGATCCCGCCCGTGCCCAGAGCGTGCCGCGGCCGTGGTACTCCCTGCAACGGGGTGGCAAACTGGCGCTTATAATTCCTATCAGCCAGATCGATACCGCGGGCATGGATATCGCTCAGCTCTGCCGTACCTGTATGGCGGCGCAGCCAGCTGCTGCCAACGCAGTGCCAGAGGAAGCTGGCCGCAGTCTGCCGCCCCCCATCACCCGGCCCTATGTCACCTATGGGCTGATCGCGCTGCTGGTTGCGATCTATTGTGCCGAGCTAACCTTTGCCGTCACCCCCAACCAGGGCGGGTCGCCCTCGGTGCAAACCTTGGTCGTGCTTGGTGGCATGTTTCAATCGTTGATTTGGCAGGGCCAATGGTGGCGGTTGGTCACTGCGACCTTGATGCATGCCAGTATCGCTCATCTCCTTGGCAATAGTTTCGCGCTCTGGCGCGCGGGGGTCTTGTTGGAGGGACTGGTGGGGCGCCTATGGTTCCTGGCGCTTTTTGCCGTGTGCGCGGTCGGCGGCGAAGTTGCTTCGCTGTATATGACCCCAGCCAATATTGTCGGGGTTGGCGCGTCAGGCGGCATTGTCGGCCTCTTTTCCGTGGCCATTGTGCTGAGCTTTCATTTTCGCTCCAGCGCCGAGCGCAACCAGATGCAGGTGCGTGCGCTTTCGATTCTCATCCCCTCGGTGCTGCCGTTGTTTTCAGATTCTGGCGAGGGCCTGAGAATTGATTATTCCGCCCACATTGGCGGCGCGATTGTGGGCGCCGTGCTCGCTCTGGCGCTGATGTCGTTTTGGTCGCGCGATCATGTCCGGCCACCTTACGCGCGCGCTGCAGGAGTCTTTGCCGGCGCTTTCGCCTTGGTTGCGGTGGGAGCCTTGCTGCCAATTACCCAGACCTCTGCTGCTTATCCGAGAGAGAACCCTTTTAGTGCCTTTTTCAGCAGCCGCTACGGTGATGCAGCGCGGCTATTCCAGCAGCTAAGCAAGATGCCAGATGCGCAGGTGGCTTATGATGATTTGTGGCGCATCATGGCCATGGGCTACGCTAAAGACCCGGAATTGCAAGCGCAAGCCCAGCAGGCACAGGCCAAGCTCACCCCGGAC
>NZ_BSPC01000058.1 GCF_030160835.1 Labrys miyagiensis
TTAAAACACCAATCAGTCGTCTCAATTTAACCGGGAACAACCTCATGACAATCCACAACTAGATCTCGGCCATCACAGTCCCGAACCGATCTCAGCAATGGCAGAGCGCATCGGCTCGACCGAGACACGGATCAGCCCGCTGGTCGGCGTTCCCAGCTCCAGGATTATCAGCACACCGCCGGAGATTGCGAGGGCACAAAGCAGGAGAACGATGATCACGGTCGCGTTCTTGGGCGCGAACAGGCCAAAGCTGGCGAAGAGCAGCGCCAGCCAGAAGATCATCAGGATCAGGAAGGCCGGGGGCACCGCGATGCCTGTCTTCTCGACGAGCAGCCAGCGCGCTTCCGAAATCGCCTGCGTGATGGAGAGAGCGCGCGCGACGATCTGGCGCTCGTGCTCGGTCGCCGGTGTCAGATTGGATATCTGGTCCTCGATCGCCTCGAGTTCCTTCAGGGTCTGGAGATCGCCGCCCTCGGCGGACAGCGGATTGGAGAGTTGGGAGACCTTGTTCTCGGCATAGGCCTTGAGCGTGACGCGGATGTCATGCACCTGCGGGCCATAGCGCAGCAGGACCCGGTCGAGCTTGACGATGTTGATGGCCAGACTGTCGATCGCATCGGCGCGCTGCTTGAACGAATTGCTGGCACTGGTGATCATCAGGCCAAGCACCAGCGCCGCCAGCGTTCCGACGACAGCCATCGACACGGAGACGGCCGTGCGCGTTTCGGTACTCAGATGCGGTTCGGGCAGGTGCTGGGCGACGGCAACACCGGCCAATGCGCTGCAAAAGATCGCAAGGAAGGAGGCCAGGCTGATCCAGACGGCGCTCATCAATCTACATTCCGCAACATCAAAGACATGGAACAGTATTTGTCACGTTCCCTCAAGAATTTAAATTATCCTGACAACCATAATGGCTCAAGCCTCCGCGCATGCGGGACTCCAGAGCACAAGAATATGCCACCATCCAGCGCCGCTGGTTATTTTTGGCGAGAGCACTCAAGACAAAGATAAGATCCGAGGTGGGGCATGGATAAGATAAACTTGAAGATGCCAGCTTCACGCGGGGAGGGTCATGATTTTCTGCGCACCATCGGCTGAGGCGGTTGCCGCGGTGCGGCTATCCCCAACAGGGCGCAATTTCGCTGTCCCCTGCCCCGCTTCGCCGCACTCCTTCTTGCGCTCGCTGTTGCATGGCTGCTGTCGTTCGCAACCTCTCCCGCGCAGGCACAGGACAGCTTCTACGACACTATGGGCATGCGGCTCTCCTCCTACCGGCCTGGCGGGCGAGGCGATTGCCGTGTCCGGGGTCGTCATCGTGCCGTCCACGCCGGTCCCCACGGCAGGTCGGTATATCATCGCCAGGGCTCATCCGACCACGGGCATCGAACCGCAATGTGCGCCTACGCTGGCACGGGTTTTCTTCGACTCGATCTTAGTCGCCCGCTTCGAACCTCAGCCGCCCTTGGGGTAGTTGTAATCGAGCAGCCTCATATTGGTGTAGCCCTGGTCGCCGATGCGGGTCCACAGCAGCGTCGCCTGGCGGAAGGCGAAATAGGAGGCGGCGATGCGCTTGGTGAGGTCGTCGCCATTGTCGATCATTTCGCTCAGCACCTCGCCGCTCGCCGTGCCGAAAGCCTTGAACACTTCGTCGGGGAACTGCTTGAGCATCACGCCCTGCTCGGTCACGGCCTGCGCGATGGCGATCGGGGAGCGTGCATTGTATTCGGCGAGCGAGCGGGTGTTCTCCTCGGTGCAGGCGACCTCGATAGCGACCTTGTGGGTGGTCGGCAAGGCATCGAACTTGGCGCTGTTCACCTGCAATTGCAGGGCGGCGCAGGGCTCCTGGAAGCCTGGCCAGTAGCAGAACTTCGCGGCATTCTGGAAGCCGAAGGAAAGGTCGTTGACCGGCCCCATGAACTCTGCCGCGTCGAGATCGCCGGACTGCAGCTTGGGCAGGATCTGGGAGCCCGGCATCAGCACCTGGTTGACGCCGAGCTTGGCGAGGGCCTGCCCAGCCAGGCCGCCGATGCGGAAGCGCAGCCCCCTGAGATCCTCGACGGTATTGATCTCCTTGCGGAACCAGCCACCGAGCCGCGCGCCGGTATTGCCGGCAGCGTAGGCCCGGATGCCGAAGCGCTCGCCGAGTTCGTCCCACAGCCCGCGCCCGCCACCAGCATAGATCCAGGCATTGAACTCCTGCGCCATCAGGCCGAAGGGAATGGCGGAGAAGAAGGCAAAGGCCGGCGATTTTGAAATGTAATAGGCCGACATGTCGTGCGACATCTCGGCATCGCCGGACATCACCGCCGTCATGTTCTGGTCGACAGGCACCAGTTCGCCGGCCGCATAGAGCCTGATGGTGAGCTGGCCCTGCGTGAGCACGCCGATGCGATCGGCCAGGCGCTGCGCTCCGGTGCCCGCGCCGGCCAGCCCCTTGGGCCAGGCCGTAACCATCCGCCATTCGATGAGATTCTGGGCCAGAGCGGGGGCGGCCAGGGCACTGGCGGTGACGGCAGCGGCTCCAGCGAGAAAACGGCGGCGGGTCGACATGATCTGTCCTTAACGGGGCGGTGTTGGGCTCCCAGCGCGGTGAATAAACAGCGGCCAAGATGAACTGGGGATGAAGGCCCCCTGGGACCGCCGGCTTTCCGGCCGGCTCTTGTAAACGAAGGTGTTCGATGGATGGAAGATGCCGGCTGGAAAGCCGGCGCTCCCCGTCACCCCGCCAACGCATCCCGATAAACCGGCGAGCCTTCATCCTGCGAACGCTGCAGCTTCTCGCGTGCTTCGTCGGCCTCGCGCTGCCGGTTCCACATGCCGGCATAGACGCCGCCACGGGAGAGAAGTTCCTCGTGGTTGCCGCGCTCCACGATCACGCCCTTGTCGAGCACGATGATCTCATCCGCATTCACAACGGTGGAAAGGCGATGGGCGATCACCAGAGTGGTACGGTTCTGCGAAATGCGCTCCAGCGCGTCCTGGATCTCCATCTCGGTATAGGAGTCGAGCGCCGAGGTCGCCTCGTCGAGCACCAGCACCGGCGGGCCCTTGAGGATGGTACGCGCGATGGCGACACGCTGTTTCTCACCACCGGAAAGCTTCAGGCCACGCTCGCCCACTTCCGTTTCGTAGCCCTTGGGCATGCGGCGGATGAAGGTGTCGATCTGGGCGAGGCGCGCCGCCTCCTCCACCTCGGCATCGGTGGCATCCCAGCGGCCATAGCGCACATTGTAGCGGATGGTGTCGTTGAAGAGCACCGTGTCCTGCGGCACCATCCCGATGGCGGCGCGCAGGGATTTCTGCGTCACGTCCCGCACATCCTGACCATCGATCAGCACCCGACCGTCATTGACGTCGTAGAAGCGGAACAGCAGGCGCGAGATGGTCGACTTGCCGGCGCCCGATGGACCGACGATTGCCACCGTGGCGCCAGGCGCCACATCGAACGAGAGCCCCTGCAGGATGGGACGGTCGGGATCGTAGTTGAACACCACATTGTCGAAGGTGACGCGCCCTTCGCTGACCTGCAGCGGCTTGGCATCCGGCCTGTCCTGGACTTCGGTCTCCTTGTCGAGAAGCTCGAACATGGTCTCGATATCGGTGATGCCCTGCTTGATTTCGCGATAGGCAAAGCCGAGGAAGTTCAGCGGCGTCGCCAGTTGCAGCCACATGCCGTTGAGCAGGATGATATCGCCCACCGTATTGACGCCCCTGGAAACGCCAAAGCCCGCCAGCAGGACAGACGCCGTCATGCCCAAGGTGAAGATGATGCCCTGGCCGATATTGAGCCAGGTCAGCGTCATATAGGTGCGGTTGGCGGATTTCTCATACCCGGCCAAGGCACGGTCATAGCGGGCAAGCTCGCGATCCTCATTCGAGAAATATTTGACCGTTTCATAATTCAGCAGGCTGTCGATCGCCTTCTGGTTGGCGTCGGTATCGGATTCGTTCATCTCGCGCCGGATATCGATGCGCCAATCGGTGGCCTTGATGGTGAACCAGACATAGATGGCCGTCGTCACCAATACGATCGTGGCGTAGCGCCAGTCGAACTGCAGCAGGAGCATGCCGAGGTAAAGCACCAGTTGCACGATGGTCGGCAGGATATTGATGGTGGCGAAGCGGACGATGTTCTCGATGCCGGTCCGGCCGCGGTCGATCACCCGCGACAGGCCGCCCGTCTTGCGCTCCAGATGATAGCGCAGGCTGAGATTGTGGATGTGCTGGAAGGTCTCGATGGCCAGGCGTCGCACCGCATAGAGGAAGACGGGTGCGAACATGCCGTCCTTCCACTGGGAGATCGACGTGCTCAGGACACGGGTCACGCCATAGGCCACCAGCATGGAAAGGGGCAGGCCGGCCAGCCAGATCGCGAGCGCGGAGCCGGTCAACACCTTGCCGCCATTGAGTGCCGCCAGCCCGTCGGTCGCCCATTTCAGGGTATAGGGCATGATCAAGGTGACGACCATGGACAGGAGCAGGAGCACGAAGGCCCAGACCACCCGCATGCGCAGATCTGCCCGTTCGGCCGGCCACATATAGGGCCATAGCTGCTTCATGGTGTGGAGGAAAGCGCCCCGGTCAGCGCTGATGCGCTTGCGAGCGGCGGCATTATCGGGCGGCATGGACAGGCTTTCAGCGAAGGAGCACTGGGCACTCCCAGCAGCATGGGTATTTCTTGGAATGTCGCTGCGTAGTTAGGTCTGTATCGAAGCGACTGCAAGCTTATGCCGCGCAAATTCGCGCTCAAGCAGATATCATGCGCCGATCGATACGCGAAAAATGGCCACCCATTCCCGCGGAAAGGCCTACGGCACCTTCTTTTCCGGCATCACGAAGACCTGGCCGGGATAGATCCGGTTGGGGTTGCGGATCTGGTTGGTGTTGGCGTCGTAGATCCAGGTGTAGCGGATGCCTTGCCCGTAGATCTTGCGGGAGATCCGCCAGAGATTGTCGCCCTGCACGATGGTGGTGGTGCGGATTTCCGGGATGACGGCCATGGAAGGCGGCGGCGTTGCCGCGGCCGGCCCCGCGTCGCCCACCCGCACGGGCTTATTGCCTGGTGCGGCCTGCGTCGCGGCAGCCGGCATGGTGGCTGTGGGCAAGACCGGGTTGCTGCCCTCGGACGCGGCGGCGGCCGGTGAAGCCCCCTGGCCCGGCTGGCCAGATGCGGCAGGCACGCCGGGGGACGGTGTGGTGCCGGGCGCCTCTACGCTGGCAGGCTGGGCCTGCTGCGGCGTGGCCGATCCAGACACCCCGCGCGTTGCTACGGGCGAAGATGCCGACACAGGCACGGCTGCGCCGGGGGCCGCCGACTTGCCCGGCGTGGAGGCAGCAGCCACCACGGCCGGAGCGGAGCTGCCGGGCGTCTTCTCGGCCATGGCGAAGGGAACCTCGGCCCGGGTCAGCACCTGTCCGGTGCCGGCGGCGACATCATCCACCCGCACCTTGTAATCTCCCGGCGACATGCCCTTCTCGATGGTCATGCCGAACGTGCCGTCCTTGGCCGCGGTCACGGTGGTGACCAGCGTATCGTTGAGATAGATACGCAGCGAAGAGCCCGGCTCGGCCATGCCGGTGACAAAGAAACGGCCGTTCTCATCGGCTTCCACCGTGCGGATCGAGGCGTTGGCGCGCGAGGGTGTGTTGCCGGCGCCGGCCTTGGGCGTGCTCGGGGTCGGCGAAGAGGAATTGGTCACGGTGGGGCCATCGCCCGCCGGCAGTCCCTGTGTGGGCGGGGCTGCGGCGACCTGCGAATTGGCGATGGCCTTGCCGGTCGGAGGCACGGCATCTGTTAGCACCTTCGAGGGCTGGTCCGGCCTGTTCAGGACGACGACCAATTCCTCACCGGGCTGTTCGGGCACGCGAACCGAAACGCTCTGCTCCGATTGGGTTACCCGGCCATCGGGCGAGGTGGTGCGCAAGGCCAACTCGCAGGGCCCCTTCGGCAGGGTCGGCGGCACGATGGCCCACTGGCCTTTGTCGTCGGCAACAGCACGGGCATAGGTGTTGCCGTTGCGCAGCAGTTCCACTGTCGCGCCAGGCGCGGCGCGGCCGGCGATCACGGCGTCCCCACCAGGCTCGATCCGCGCGATATCGAAGGTCGGCAGAACCTGCTCTTTCGCCGCCGGAGCGGTATCGGCGGGCTTGGCTCCAGCCGCGGGTGCAGCCGTCGTGCCGGCAGCAGGCTTGGCGGCATCGGACTGGCCCGTCGGCGTGGCAGCGGCCGGACTGGGCGTGCCGGGTTTGGGCGCCTGAGGTTGCGCGGATGCCTGGCTCTGGGGCGCGATCGGTGCCTGTGCGTTCTGCTGCGGTTGGGACGCGGCAGGCGGATTGCCAGGGGTGGGCGCCGCGGGCTGGCTGCCGGGAGCAGCATTGGTCAGGGGCGCAGGTGGGGTGGTGGTGGCCGGTTCCCGAACCAGCACGCTGTACAGCGTGCCGACGCTCACGACGCTCGCCGCTCCCACTATTCCAAAACTCTTCCAGCCCACAGCCATCACGCACTCCCGATGCAAGCACGCGCATCGAAACGATTGGTGTCATGCCCGGTGCCGTATCGCAAGGCCAACGACAAGAAACGCCCGCCGAACGCCAGCCCCGGTTTTCTGTAAAATCGCAAATCGCAGCCCCGAATGAAAGGATCGAAAGCGGCGAAGCCTACCTATGACCTACTTTATCCTTGGTAATCAATGTGTTGTTTTGAAGGTGACAGTTTTTTGTTTGACTGCCGACCGGCCTGTGCTGCCAATCCCCTCAAGCACCGCCCGCGCTCCCGCCCCACAACCGGAGCGCGCATCGCCGTGCCGTACATCCCCTCGCGATTTTCATAGCTCGAATCTCATTATTCTCATGAGTTCATGCGGAGATCGCGCTATGTTTTTTTCCAACTTCGCCAAGCCGGAAAGTCTTCATGTCCAGGGCGCTGCTGGTCTTGCTCACTGTGATCTTGTCGGTGCTGTCCATCGCTACGGCAGCGCCCGTCAAACCGGTCAAATCAAAGCCGAACAATCCGGCCCAAACTATGGACCCGATGCATATCGCCATTGTACGCGATCATTCGAGCAATTGCGAACCGAACTGCGCCGAATGGATCATGATGCAGGGTGACATCGTGGCCGGTACGCCGCCGCTGCTCAAGCGGGTGCTGAAACTGGCCGGCAAGCGCAAGCTCCCCGTCTTCGTCAATTCACGCGGCGGCAAGGTCGAGGCCGGAATCACGTTGGGGCGGCTGATTCGGGCCAATCACCTCGATGTCACGGTCAACAAGACCATCCTCGACCCCTGCGATCCCAAGGACAAAAAGTGCAGCGACAACGCCCTGACCGGCCGCAAGGGCTCGCCACAGAGCTATGCGTCCGAATGCGCCTCGAGCTGCGCCTTCCTGCTTGCCGCCGGCGAGGCCCGACACGTGCCCTACACCGCCTTTGTCGGGGTGCACCAATTCACCAACTACCTTACAACGACGCGCTATATGAACACCTATCTGCGCCGGCGCGCACTGGTGAACGGGCGCGTGGTTGTCATTAGCCAGAAACTGGTGAAGCAGAAGGTCATCTCCCAGACCATCGCGAAAGTGGCGACGCCCAAATCCACCTATGACCGTGCCGCGCGCTATTTTGCGGAGATGGGCATCGGCGACAAGATCAACGCCATCCTTCAGACCACCTCCTCCGACAGCATCCACTGGCTGAACGGCGACGAACTCGACTCGACCCACATGATGACCGATCGGGAGGATGGCATTTCGCAGGTCCTCGCCATCAACCGGGAGCTCGGAGGCAAGACAATCCTGGCCTCCGCGCCCGCCCCGTCGGCCCCGAGCGTGACCATATCGGTCCCGACCGTGCCGGTGGTGGTGCCTCCGGCGCCGGCCAGCCCACCGCCCCCTGCGGCCGCCGGCGCGAAGACCTATGTCTCGGCCGACAGCGACATACCGCTCGGTCGCTATCACGGCAACGACGTCACGGTGGATGTCACCGTCCACCAGCATCTGGGTACGCCGGCGGTCATCGTCGACTTCACCCCCCGAAACGCGGCTGGCCCCATCCCGACCACGAGCCTGGTCGCAGGCCTGCAGATCGGCGACCAGCCCCGGCGCGAAAGCCCACCGAATATCACCGCCGGCTCGGTCCAGTCGCTGACGATCGCCGTTCCCGTGGAGGAATTCTGCACGCTCCGGCAGACCGACGTCCTCTGGCTCGATCTCAAGGCCGGGCCCGGTGGCGCGTTCGAGGAAGGCAAGATCGTGCTGCAGACGGAAAGCCGCTTCATGACCGCGCATGCCATGCTGGCGGACATCTGCGGGCAGGCGCAGGCGGCCAAATGAGCGCCGTTGCTGCCCACCCATCGGGCTTGACCGCGAAGATGCTGCGTTGCAAAACCGGGGCATGACAAAACTAAAATCGATCTGCGTCTATTGCGGTTCCAGCAGTGGCATCCGCCCTTCCTATGTCGCGGGCGCCCAGCGCCTCGGCGCCGACATGGCTGCCGGCGGCATCCGCCTGGTCTATGGCGGCGGGGATGTCGGCCTGATGGGTAGCGTCGCTCGCGCCGTCATCGACAATGGCGGCACCGTCACCGGCATCATCCCCACCTTCCTGAAGCGCCGCGAACGCATGCTGACCGATGTGGAAGAGCTCATCGTCACCAAGGACATGCATGAGCGCAAGCGCCTGATGTTCGAGCGCGCCGATGCCTTCGTCGCCCTGCCCGGCGGCGTCGGCACACTCGAGGAATTGGTGGAGCAACTGACCTGGGCCCAGCTCGGCCAGCACAAGAAGCCGATCGTGCTGGTGAATATCGACGGCTTCTGGACGCGCTTTCTCGAAATCCTCGACCATATGCGCGAAGAAGGCTTTATCCGTCCGGAAACCACCGTCGACGTGCTGGTGGCCAGCAAGTCCGAGGACGTGGTGCCGATGCTCAGGACTGCGATCGAGAAGTTGACGCAGGCCGAGATGCAGTTGCATGTCGCGCCGGGAACGCTGTAAGCCATCACCGCTCCGTCGGGATCAGCATTTGCGGAAATAGCGGTAGACGTCCGGCGCGCCCATCCATTTGAAATCACGCGTCAAGCCACCCCGTGCATTGATCCAGCCGCGGATATCCGCGGCGTAACCACGCCAGAGCAAGTCGGTCATATCCGGGCGAAGGGCGGTGTGAAAACCGAACCGCGCCTGCGGCGTCACGCAGATGCGCTGCCGGGGAATATAGCCCAGCAATACGGTGCAGGCCGACTGGCAGGGCCCGACGATGCGGACATCGATACCGCGCGCCGCCAGCCCTTGCCAGCGCTGGGCATAAAGGGCGACGCTGCCGCCGTGGTCATCGAAGACATCGATGGTTTCGGCCGCAGCCCGTTGGGCGCCGATCAATGCCATGATCAGCGCGAATGCCAATGTAGCTTTCTTCAGCATGACGGCCTCGGCGGCACAGGGCGTCCCCCGGCAGGTGGATCTGGTTTGGACTTCGAGTTTTCCGACACTGGGTCAGGAAATCATGGAACGTTCGGGTTGTGAACAAACCCGAAGTTGTCGTGTCGGCTGGCAAAGTCGCCTGCCACGACATCATGCGCCTTGCCAAGGTTCCGGCGCGCTGAATAAAACCTGTCATGCGCGTGTTCATCTCGGCCCACCGCTTTGAGGCGAGTACGGAAAGCCCATGAAGCATTGCATCTCCAAACTAACGGCGGCAGCTTTTCTGGCCGGTTCCGCCCCCTTTCCTTCGGCCACTGCCGCCGACCTCTACAGGCTCGATCCCGACCACACCCAGACCATCTTCACCATCGATCACCTCGGCTATTCCCATATCACCGGCACGTTCCACGACATCAAGGGCACGCTGACGCTCGATGAGAAGAAGCCCGAGGGGAGCAGCGTTGAGGTGACGATCGGCACCGGCAGCGTCGATACCGGCTCGGCCGCGCGCGATGAGGATCTGCGCTCGGCCGACTACTTCAATGTGGCGAAGTTTCCTGCCATGACATTCAGGAGCACGGCCGTGAGGAAGCGTGGCGCCCGCACCGCTGATGTCACGGGCGACCTCACCTTGCTCGGCGTGACGAAACCGGTGGTGCTCAAGGTGACCTTCAACCGCATGGCACCGGACTTCCTGCGCGGGAACAGCGTGGTGGCCGGCTTTACTGCCTCGGCCAGGATCAAGCGCTCGGATTTCGGCATGAAAGCCTTCCTGCCGCTGATCGGCGATCAGGTCGACATCGCCATCAATGCCGAGGGAATCAGGCCGTAGCGCTCGCCGCCATCGCGTCGAGGATCACCACCGCCGACGCCGCGCCGGGATCCATATGGCCGAGGACGCGCTCGCCGAGACGGGAGGCGCGGCCCTTGGACGCCAGCATCGCCTTGGTCGCCTCCGCGCCCTGCTCAGCCGCTTTGGCCGCGGCGCGCAGGCAGGCCTGCAGCGATTGTCCCTCGACGGCCGCGGCCTGGAGGGCCTCGGCGGCGGGAAGCCAGGCGTCGACCATGGTCTTCTCGCCAGGCTCGGCCTTGCCGCGATCCTGGATGCCTTGCGCCATCGCGGCCGTGGCGGCCACCATTGCGTCCCGGTCGAGGCTCGCTCTGCCCTTGACGGCAGCGCCAGCCCGCATGAAGGCCGTGGCATAAAGCGGGCCCGAGGACGCGCCGACCGCATTGAGGAAGGACTTCGCTGCCGTATTGAACACCTGTGTCGGCTCGGTCGTGACGGGGTCGAGACCGGCCAGCGCCTGCGTCACCGCGGCGAAACCCATGTCCATGGTGACGCCGTGATCCGCATCGCCGATCGCGCCATCGAGAGCCGATAGGCGGTCCTTGTCGGCCTCGATCGCCCGCGCGATGGCATTGAACATCTGAATAAGTCTGGCGGTAGTGAACTCGGTCATCGCTTCGGTCCGCGGGAGTGGCATTCTTGACGAGAGGATGGACTTCAGCCCGCGCGGAACATCGCGCAGTCGCAGGGGTGGTCGAGGAGCTCGGTCAGTTCCTCGTCGAGGGCGAGGAGGGTGATCGAGGCGCCGGCCATCTCCAGCGAGGTGCAATAATTGCCGACCCAGGTGGCATGGACGACGATGCCTTTTTCGGCGAGGCGCTGATGCACGCGCCGGTTCATGACATAGAGTTCCATCAGCGGCGTGGAGCCCAGCGAATTGACCAGCACGGCGACCTTGCCGCCTTCGCGTGTCGGCAATTCGGTGAAGATGCGGTCCATGATCTCATCGGTCACCGCATCGGCGCTGCGCAGCGGCTCGCGGGCCACACCCGGCTCGCCATGGATGCCCATGCCGATTTCCATCTCGTTTTCGCCGATCTCGAAATTATGCTTGAGCGTGTGCGGCAGCGAACAGGGCGAGAGCGCTACGCCCATGGTGAAGGTGTGGTCATTGGCCTTGCGCGCCACGCGCTCGCATTCGTCGAAGGACCACATCTTGTCGCAGGCCGCGCCAACGATCTTGAAGATGAAGAAATTGCCGGCAACACCGCGCCGCTTGGACTTCTGATCCAGGGGCGCCGAGGCGACGTCGTCGGTGGTGAGCACGGTGCGGACTTCGATGTCGTCCATTGCTGCCATCTCGGCCGCCATGTCGAAATTCATCACGTCGCCGGCATAATTGCCATACATGAACAGCACGCCCGCTCCGCGGCTCGCAGCCTTGGCACATTCCACGATCGGATCGGGCGGTGGCGAAGCGAAGACATTGCCGACCGCGCAGGCATCCGCCAGGCCCTTGCCGACGAAGCCGAGGAAGGTCGGCTCATGACCGGAGCCGCCGCCGATCACCAGGCCGACCTTGCCCTGGCGTGGGCCATTGACGGCGACCACGGAGCGCGGGCTGCCCGGCACCTGCCTGATGTGGCCGGGATGGGCCCGCACCACGCCTTCGAGCATCTCCTCGATGATGTTCTTGGGATCGTTGATGAGCTTCTTGGTGGGCAAGGCGTTCCTCCCGAGGCCTGGCTCGCCTCGCCGAAGCGGGAGACTCACTGCCATGGGGAGAACCTGAAGGCGAATGCGCCAGAGGGCAAGAACGACGTGGCACCGAGAAAAGGGGCCGCATCAGATTTTCATCACCACGCACCTAATGGCTGGTTGTTTGTATTGTGATCGATGAGGCGAGATCGGACGGAAGCATGGTGTCCCCCACTCCCTGATTGCCCCAACCGCTCCCGGCATGTCCGGATATCTTTGAATCTCCATGCCCACGCAGTATCTTCGTGCCCATGATGAACGCGACGATGCAAAAGGATGAACAAACAGATCTCGCTCGCCTCACCGTTGAGGCAAGGCGTGATTTTCCGCGCGCCATCTTCTGGACCATTCCAATCAGTAGCGATCCCGCCGTCGAAGCGCGTAATATCGGTCATCAGCTCGAAAAATATGGCGGCATGGCCGGCATCGCCTTCGCAGCCAGGCTGGAAAATGCGCTCCGGCAGGCCGGGGAAGAGTCATGGCGCTAACGGACTTCCAGAAGGATATCCCGTGAAAAAGCGATCGCGGCTTTGAGCTAGATGATCCTGGGAATGGGATGCAAATTTTCCGTCAACCTCAAACTTCCGCGCCGGACTTCAGGAGCTTGTACGTCATCGAATCCGTCAGGGCCTGGAACGAAGCATCGATGATGTTGTCGGAGACGCCCACCGTGCTCCAGCGCTCGCCGGCCTTGTCCTGGAACTCGATGAGCACGCGGGTCACCGCGTCCGAGCCGCCCTGGAAGATGCGGACCTTGTAGTCCACCAGCTTCAGATCCTCGATATAGGATTGGTATTTGCCGAGATCCTTGCGCAGGGCGATGTCGAGGGCGTTGACCGGGCCCTGCCCCTCGGCGGCGGAGATCAGCTCGTCCCCACCCACTTTCACCTTGACGATGGCTTCCGAATAGCTGCCGAGCTCGCCCCGGGCATTCCAGCGCCGTTCCACATTCACGCTGAAGCGCTCGATGAAGAAGAATTCCGGCACGGTGCCGAGGATGCGCTTGGCCAGCAGGAAGAAGGAGGCGTCGGCGCCTTCATAGGCATAGCCCTGCGCTTCCTTGTCCTTCAGCGCGCCGAGCAGATGCATCAGGCGCGGATCATCCTTGTCGATGGTCAGGCCGAGGCGTTCGAGTTCGGCCAGGATATTCGACTTGCCGGCCTGATCGGAGACCAGGAGCTTGCGCCGGTTGCCGACGCTCTCCGGCGCGACATGCTCATAGGTCGAGGGGTCCTTGACCACGGCGGAGGCATGGATGCCGGCCTTGGTGGCGAAGGCCGAGGAACCGACATAGGGCGCATGATGGTCGGGCGTGCGATTCAGCAATTCGTCGAGCTTGCGCGACACGCGCGTCAGCGTCTCGAGCTTGTGCCCGTCGACGCCGATCTCGAAGCGCTCGGCATAATCGGGCTTGAGCAGGAGCGTGGGGATTAGGGAGGTGAGGTTGGCATTGCCGCAACGCTCGCCGAGGCCATTGAGCGTGCCCTGGATCTGGCGCACGCCCGCGCGCACAGCCGCAAGCGAATTCGCCACCGCCTGCTCGGTGTCGTTATGGGCGTGAATGCCGAGATGGTCGCCCGGGATGACCTTCGCGACCTCGCCGACGATATGTTCGACCTCGTGGGGAAGCGTGCCGCCATTGGTGTCGCAAAGCACCACCCAGCGCGCGCCGGCCTCATAGGCGGCCCGGGCGCAAGAAAGTGCATAGTCGGGATTGGCCTTGTAGCCATCAAAGAAATGCTCGCAATCGAGCAGCACCTCGCGCCCGCGCGCCTTGGCGGTGGCGACGCTGTCGCGGATGCTGTCGAGATTCTCTTCCAGGCTGATGCCGAGCGCCACTCGCACCTGGTGATCCCAGCTCTTGGCGACGAAGCAGATCGCATCCGCCCTCGCGTCGAGAAGGCCGGCGATGCCGGGATCGTTGGCTGCCGAGCGGCCGGCACGCTTGGTCATGCCGAAGGCGGTGAACGTCGCCCTCAGGCCATTGTCCTGGCTGAAGAATTGTGTGTCGAGCGGATTGGCGCCGGGATAGCCGCCCTCGATATAGTCGACGCCGAGATCGTCGAGCAGACGGGCGATCGCCTGCTTGTCCGGCAGGGAGAAGTCGACGCCCGTGGTCTGGGCGCCGTCGCGCAGGGTGGTGTCGAAGAGATAGAGCCGGTCACGCGTCGTCACGAAGCCGCTCCCGGCGCGACAAGCGTCTTCTTCATGGTGGTGTTGCCGAGCCACTCGTCGCCCAGCGTCACCGTGTTGCGCCGCTCGGCCGAAAAACCCTGCTTCTGGAAGAAGTCACGGGCCGTATCGCTGGCATCGACGGTGAGCGCCGTGACACCGCGCGCCTTGGCAAGTTGTTCGACGGCGTTGTAGAGCATGGCGGCCACGCCCTGCCCCGCCACGGCTGGATGGACGTAGAGCAGGTCCACCATTTCCTTGCCCTTGAGCGCGATGAAGCCGATGGGCGAGCCGCCGACCGTGGCGACGAGCGTAAGGGAGCCCGCGAGCCGATGGCTCCAGGCTTCTTCATCGTCGGCCGCGCTGGCCCAGGCTTCCTGCTGGCCCTCGGAATAGTCCTCCCCGGTCAGCTCATGGATGCTGGCGCGGAAGATTTCGGCCAGGATCGGCCCATCCGCCGGGAGGAAGGGGCGAAGCCCCGGTTTCGGCATTGCCTGTGCCATCAGACCTTGACCTCCCAGCTCGTGGTGCCGTCCTTGTTGTCCTTGACGGCGATGTTGAGCCTTGTCAGCTCATCGCGGATGCGGTCCGATTCCGGCCAGTTCTTGGCTGCCCGAGCCGCCTTTCGCGCGACAAGAAGGGCCTCGACTTCCCCTCGCAGGGCCTCGCTGATCGCGGTGTCGCCCTTCAGCGCCGCCACATCGTTGCTGAAGCCGAGGAAGGCCAGGGTCGCCGCGCGGTCGGCCGGGCTCTCGATCTGGTGCAGGCGCGCCAGCACCGCCGGCGTCTTGAGGTCATCCGAAAGCGCCTCGATCACACCCGCATCGATGCCGCCGTCCGCCGGTGCGTCCTCATACCAGCGCAGCAGGGTCTGCTGTGCCTCGGTGAGGGCCTGCACGGTCCAGTCGATAGGCTGGCGGTAATGGGTGCGCAGCATGGCAAAGCGCAGCACATCGCCATGCCAGGCCCGGCCGCCGAACTTGTCGCTCGCCAGCAGTTCCCGGATGGTGATGAAGTTGCCCAGACTCTTGGACATCTTCTCGCTCTCGACCTGCAGGAAGCCGTTGTGCATCCAAACATTGGCCATCACCGGCGTGCCGAAGGCGCAGCAGCTTTGGGCGATCTCGTTCTCGTGATGCGGGAAGACGAGATCGATGCCACCGCCATGGATGTCGAAGATGTTGCGGGCCGGATCGTCGCAAGCAAGGCCACCGCCGAAGGGCTCCAGGAGCTTGGCGGTCGCCATGGCGGAGCACTCGATATGCCAGCCAGGACGGCCCGGGGTGGCGATGCCGGCCGGGCTCGGCCAGCCAGGCTGATGGCCGTGCGAGGGCTTCCAGAGTACGAAATCCATGGGATCGCGCTTGTAGGGCGCAACATCGATGCGGGCACCCGACAACATCTCGTCGAGCGAGCGGCGGGCAAGCGAGCCATAGCGCGGCACCTCCGCGAGCTTTTCCATCCCATGTACGGAGAACAGCACATGCTCCTCCGCGACATAGGCGACGCCCCGCGCGATCAGCCGTTCGATGAGCGCCTTCATCTCCTCGATATGATCGGTGGCGCGCGGCTCGACCATTTGCGGAAGCTGGCCGGGCTGATTGACCTCGCCGGGCATCAGCACGCCCAGCGCGCGGATATCCTGGTGGAACTGGGCCAGCGTGCCGTCCGTCAGTTCGCGGATGGAAATGCCGCGCTCGGCCGCCCTGTCGTTGATCTTGTCGTCAACGTCGGTGATGTTGCGGGCATAGGTGACATGCTCGGCGCCATAGATGTGGCGCAGCAGGCGGAACAGCACGTCGAACACAATGATCGGGCGGGCATTGCCGATATGGGCGAAGTCATAGACCGTGGGCCCGCAGACATACAGGCGCACGTGATCGGGATCGACCGGGTGGAAATCGACCTTGGCGCGCGTGCGCGTATCGTAGAGCCGTAAAGTCATGCGTTCCCCACCTTGGCTGGCCAGGGGCGTCTGCGCTCAAGATTTTGGGCGAATGACGGCGCCAGCCAGCGTTTCTGCTAGCTGCAAATAATCCGCGAAAGGATGGCCGTCTTTGTCATGGGCGGGACCAATGTGCCAAGCAGGCGCGGAAGTCAAGATGGGGCGCCTCGGGATCGTATCCTGGTTCGATCGGTATCTGCCTTTTCAGCTCGGCGAGTATTCACTCCTCCTCGCCGTAACGCAAAAAAGAGTCGAACTCCTGAGGCTTCATTTGCCGGACTTTTCGCTCGACGTCTCTCGAATACTTCCTGTCGTTCGGTTCAGTCCCCTTTTGGGCCTTCCGAGCATATTGCTGTAAGAACCGATGGATCGCTTCCGCCTTTAGCGCCTGCTTTTCGTCGACATTGAGGTGGCGTCGGGTGTGATCGTCACGCATCTGCATTTCTCATCCCTTGCTTTGCGCCAAGCGTACACATCGTCACATCGGGGGGAGGCCGCGCCGGTGGTGAACCGGGCAATCGGGCGAACGCTTTCGTGGTCATCCCGTGCGCACTGCACCACGCAGTGGTGCAGTGCGCACGGGATGACCATAAGGACATTCACTCAAGTGCGTTGGACAAACATAGAACCAGTCTTGACTTTTGTTCATCCCCATGCTTTATTCCCTAACGGAATGAGGCGTCAGCAGCCGGTGTATGATCAACCCGGCTCCGAACGCCTCCATCCACCCCGACAGCCTATCCAAGCGGTAGGCGCACGGTGGTCCTGCTTCTCTCGAAGCCGGCCTCCAGGGGTGACGTGCGGGACAGACGGGATCGGCACCCCATGGAAGTGCCCTGTGATCCCTGGACGAAGCGTGAAGGGCTTGAGCCCGGCAACGCCTTTGTCCCCCGTCCCGCCGATGCGGTGAAGACGGCTCATGCCACTGTCCGGCCAGGACTGCAGCGCTGAGCCCCTTCGCCGAGCCGGCTGGTCAGGTTCGGATGGTCCGTGCCATCCGCTCCCGGCTCGCCTCCGCCTTCGGAAGGCGGAAAAACAGGTGGCCTTGCACGCCTTGTCAGCGCGCCAGGCAACCGGAACGGGGCGATGGCGGCCTGCACCGACAGTGCGGCCTGCATCTTCCATGATCTTGCCTTCACGGCTGCTCCGCAGCCGCCATCGCCCGGTCTCTTCATCAACCCAGCCCGAAAGGGCGTGGGAACGAGAGCGCTTGCGCATTGGGGTGAGAAAACGGCGGAAGCAAAAGGCGCTGACACGAAAGAGGCTGACGCTTGGGGATCGTTAGAAAAATCAGTGAATCGGCAAGCCGGTTTTCAAAGAGCGGGAGAGGCGCGCAAGCGTCGCGCTTGAAGCACTTGTTTTTTAACGATCCCTTAGTGATGCACAGCGGCAACATGGTTCCGCCAAAGTTTCTCCACGTCGATTTACGGATGTTTAAAAGCGCACTGCGATGGTAGTCAGGCTCCGATATTGAACGGGGCAGCACCCGTTCACGAGCGCGTATTTCGATGAAACTTCCTGCTATTTCCCTGTTTGCGGCTGCGTTGGCCTTCGCCACACCCGCCTTTGCCCAGAACGTTGCCTCCTTTGTCGTCGCCAACGATGACGGCTATGGCGTCGACACCTGCCTGGAGAGCGGCGCGGCCTGTGGTGCACCCATCGCCACCGAATGGTGTGTCGCCAATGGCTATTCCAAGGCAATCGACTATCGCCGCCAGAGCGAAGCCGACATCACCGGTTCGATCAACGGCCCGACCCAGGTCGCCGTCGCGCAACCGCATGCGGTTGTGATTACCTGCGAGAAGTGACTGGGAGCGCGGACATCACAGCGACATGCCTTCATGCCGCGATGTCCGCTCTTCCTTTTCCCGCCAGCGCCACGGTTCCAAGAGCGGACAAGATGTCCGCGCTCCCAGGTTAATCCGTAACGAAGTCCCCGCATTTCTGCGCCGGCTCGCCATTCCAGGGCATGACCGGGACCGAGGACGTCGAGTTCTTCGGCGAACCGTCGATCAGCTTGTCGCTATAGACGAGATAGACCAGCACGTTGCGCTTGACGTCGCAGCCGCGCACCACCTGCATCTTCTTGAAGAAGAACGAGCGCGACTGGCGATAGACCAGGGCGCCCTGCTCGAATTTCGACTTGAACTTGATCGGCCCGATCTGGCGGCAGGCCAGCGAGATGTCGGAGACCTGCTCGGCCACACCGAACATGCCCTTGAGGCCGCCCTTCTCAGGGATGGTAAAATGGCAGGCAACGCCGTCGACATCGGGATCGTCGATGCCATAGACGGCCAGCTTGTCATCCGGCGTCAGGAATTTCCAGACTGTCGATTTCTTGAAGATCAGGTCGGGATCCTGGCTCTGGGCCAGGGCGGGCGTTGAAGCCAGGGCGGCGATCGCAGCCAGGCCGAAGACAATCTTGCGCAGCATCCAGTGCCTCCTCATCGGCCTGCATATGGGATGGGGAGGCGAGTCGTTCCAGAGGGAGGTGACGGAGGGGTGATGTAGGGGTGATGTAGGGACTGTCGAGAATGAGCGGTTGGGCGCAGCCCCGGGAGGGCGGTGCTTCCATGCCGGTCTGAAGACCGGCACACCAAAACGCCCTTCCCGGTGTGCCGGTCTTCAGACGGGCATGGAACCGCCCTCCTGTCAGAACTCCCTCTTCAACCTCTCCAACACCCGCTCCCGGCCGATCAGCGGCAACAATCCCTTCAGTTCCGGCCCGTGATCGAGCCCGGTCAGCGCCTGACGCAGCGGCATGAACAGCGCCTTGCCCTTGGCGCCGGTCTCGGCCTTCACCGCGTCGGTCCAAATGCTCCAGGTCGTCTCATCCCAGGGCCCGGGCGGCAGGACCGCGGCGGCGCGCGACAGGAAGGCGGTATCCTCCACATCGGAGGCGACCGGGCCGGTCACCACGTCCCACCAGTTCTTCGTCTCCGCCAGCTTGACGATGTTGCTGCGCACCACCTGCCAGAATGTCTCGCCGCCGCCAACGCCGAGCGCCACCAGCCGATCCGCCACTTCGGCATAGGGCGTCTCATGCAGCAAGCGAGCGTTGAGCACCTGGATCTCGGCCGGATCGAAGCGGGCCGGTGCGCGAGAGATGCGCGAGAGATCGACCAGCTTGGCCAATTCCTCGAGCGAGGCGACGGGACGCACGGCTTCCGATGTCCCGGTGAGAAGGGCAAGGCTCGACACCGCCATCGGCTCGAAGCCGTCCTCGCGCAGGGAACGGATCGAAAGGGCGCCCGTGCGCTTGGAGAGCCCCTCCCCGCTCAGCGTGGTGAGGAGGTTGTGATGCGCGAAAACAGGTACCCTGCCGCCCAGCGCCTCGAAAATCTCGATCTGCACGGCGGTGTTGGTGACGTGGTCCTCGCCGCGGATAATGTGGGTCACGCCGAGATCGATGTCGTCGATCACCGAGGTGAGCGTGTAGAGATAGCTGCCATCGGCGCGCACCAGCACGGGATCGGAGAGCGACGAGGTGTCGATATGGGCCGGGCCACGCACGCCATCCTCCCACTCCACCCGGCGATGGTTGAGCAGGAAGCGCCAATGCGGGCGGCGCCCCTCCGCCTCCAAGGCCGCCTTCTGCATATCGGTGAGTTTGAGGGCGGCACGGTCGTAGACCGGCGGCAGGCCGCGCGCCTTCTGCAGGGCGCGGCGGCGGTCGAGTTCCTCCTCGGTCTCGTAGCAGGGATAAAGGCGCCCGGCCGCCCGCAGCCTGGCGGTGGTGGTGTCATAGAGGGACAGACGATCGGACTGCCGCAGTTCGAGATCCGGCACCATGCCGAGCCAGATAAGGTCTTGCCTGATGGCGTCGGCATATTCCTGCCGGGAGCGGGCAGTGTCGGTATCGTCGTAGCGCAGGATGAATTGGCCGCCGACACGCTTGCCCACGCACCAGTTCAGCAGGGCGGTGCGGATATTGCCGATATGGATGTAGCCGGTGGGGGACGGCGCGAATCGGACGACGGGTGGCATAACGGGCCTTCGATTTGACGAAACGCTGTCTCCTATACCCCGCGGCCCCGATTTTGAAGGAAAGATTATAGGTACAAAGAGAGTCGTTTTTGCTGGCCACAAAAATGACATCACGTCTATAAGGGGCGCCACCAATCTTTCCGCGCCTGCCTTCTGGATATTCGGCAGGCTGACCGTAACCGCCATGGACCTGTCATCGTGATGCGATGACGCGGCACTGTTGATGCTCCCCGCATCAAGAACATGACGTTAGGGAATACCATTGGAACTCCAAGCCTTCATTCATTCTTTGTTGTCACGTTGCAGGCAATGTCGGGCAAAGCCTGCCGAGGACTGTGATGCGGGCAGAGCCTGGAAAGAAGTGATGTTGCGTACCCTGTTGAAGACGACCATCGCAGCCGCAGCTCTCGGCTGCGCGCTGGCCTCGCCGGCACTGGCCCAATCCACGCCCACCCCCTCGCCCTACACGCCCACGGGCTTCTGGGACACCTATTTCGCCGGAGGATGGTCGCTGACTCTGGGCGCCCAGGCCACGGTGGGGCCGAGCTATGAAGGCGCCAGCAATATGGGCTTCCTGGCGGCGCCGATGGTGTCGCTGGGCCGCTCGGGCGCCGGCCCGGTGTTCACCTCTCGCAACGACAATCCCGGTTTGGCGGTGTTCGACACGGGCAATTTCCAGATCGGTCCCGTTGCCAAGATCCTGTACGAGCGCACCGATTCGGCATCCAACGACCTCAAGGGCCTCAAGGACGTGCCGTGGGGCGGCGAACTCGGCCTGTTCATGAACTATTACCCGTCGGACTGGCTGCGCCTGCGCGCCGAAGTCCGCGAGGGCATCCGCGCGTATCACGGCGTGGTCGCCGATCTCTCGGCTGATGCCTTCTACGATATCACGCCGACCTGGCGCATCTCCGGCGGCCCGCGCATCTCGGCCGCGAGCGAGGGCTACTACGAGGCTTATTACGGCGTATCGCTGGCGGAGTCGCTGGCTTCCGGCCTCGACATCTATCATCCCGACGGCGGCGGCATCAAATCGGTCGGCGTCGGCGGCGCCGTGACATGGAAGACCACCGACAAGATTACCACCAGCGCTTTCGCCGAATATAGCCGCCTCACTGGCCCGGCGGCCGATTCGAGCCTGGTCAGGGAGCGCGGCAACGACAACCAGCTGCTGCTGGGCGTGTCGGCAACCTACCGCTTCGATTTCACGGTCCCTGGCATGTAGGACTGGCGTCAGGGACGACCTGACGACGCAGGTGCATAGCGGGGCGGCTCTGCTCGCCACGAGCCTGAGCTAGGGTGTTGCCTTTGACACTCAACACCGGCACACGGCGCGTTCGAAATCCCGACGGCTATCGCCGGGCCTTGGTGCATATTATTGGCGAGCGCAAATTTGGACCAGGGCCGAGCTACTGGCGCTTCGGCGCGGGCGCATGATATAGCTTTCTCATGAGTGAAAACGTCGACAACAGCCTGATGACCGAGGTTCTCAAGGAAATCCGCAAGCCGTTGCGCGATCAAGGGACTTTGCTGTCTCGCATCGTGGAAATCCTCGGCCATCACTCCAACCGCTTCAATGCGATCGAGAACCGTTTCGATCTCATCGAGGGCCGCCTGACGAGCATCGATCGGCGGTTCCATGAACAGACCGTCGAGTTGGAAACGATCATTCGTGGCGAGATGCTCGGGGCGCGGACCAACTTCGAGATCCAGTGGGAGGACAGGCTTCATGACCTCGACGAGCGCATAAAGGCCCTCGAGGACAAGGCGGGCACATAAAGGGGGGCGCGTTTGCGCCTTGAAAATGCAGCGCCTCCTGTTTGATAGTCTCCCCGGCTGAGGCAATCGGCCGGAGCATCAAGCCGAGGCCGCGTGAGCCATCCCCTCCCCCATCTCTATTCGCCCTTCACGATCCGCAACACGCGGATCAAGAACCGCATCATGTCAACGGGCCACGACACCACGCTGCCCACCGCCTTCGTGCCCAACGATGCCCTGATCGCCTATCAGCAGGCTCGCGCCAAAGGAGGCGTCGGCCTGATCGTGCTGCAGGTCGCCGGCGTGCACGAGACGGCGCGCTACACCTCCCATCTCTTGATGGCGACCAGCGACGACTGCATTCCCGGCTACCGGCGCCTCGCCGATGTCTGTCACGCCGAGGGCGCCACCGTGTTCGGGCAACTCTTCCATCCCGGCCGCGAGATCATGGAGACGGCCGAGGGCACGGCGCCGGTCGCCTATGCCCCCTCGGCCGTGCCCAACCAGCGCTTCCATGTCATGCCGCGCCCCATGACCACACGCATGATCGCCGAGATCGTCGAGGGTTATGGCGCGGCGGCCAAACGCCTCGAAACCGCCGGCCTCGATGGGGTCGAGATCGTCGGCAGCCATGGCTATCTGCCGGCCCAGTTCGTCAATCCGCGCGCCAATCTGCGCGAGGACCAGTATGGCGGTTCACTGGAGAACCGCCTGCGCTTCCTCCGTGAGATCGTCGAGGCCATACGCCGACAGACCGCTCCGGATTTCGTCGTCGGCCTGCGCTTCAGCGCTGAGGACCGTGACCTCAACGGCCTCACCACCGAGGAGGTGAGCGAGGCGCTGGTCGCACTCGACGGCGCCTTCGACTATTTCAACCTCACTATCGGCTCCTCGGCCAGTTTCGGCGGCGCCGTCCATATCGCACCCGCCATGGCCTTCGCCAGCGCCTATGGCGCGCCGGTGGCGGCGGCGATCAAGCGCCAGGTCAAGACGCCCGTCTTCTACGCCGGCCGCGTCAACCAGCCCCAGGATGCAGAGCGCCTGGTCGCCCAGGGCGAGGCCGATATGGTGGGCATGACGCGCGCCCTGATCTGCGATCCCGACATGCCCGGCAAGGCCGAGGCCGGCCGCTTCGATGATATCCGCGCCTGCATCGCCTGCAACCAAGCCTGCATCGGGCATTTCCAGCTTGGCGTGCCCATCTCCTGCATCCAGCATCCGGAGACCGGCCGCGAGCTCACCTACGGCACGATGAAGCGCGCTGGCAACCCCAAGCGCGTGCTGGTGGCCGGCGGTGGCCCGGCCGGGCTGAAGGCTGCGGCCATCGCGGCAGAGCGCGGCCACAAGGTCACGCTCTTCGAGGCCTCAGAGCGCCTGGGCGGACAGGCCCTGCTGGCACAATTGCTGCCGCGGCGGCTCGAATTCGGCACCATCGTGTCGAACCTCACGGGTGAAGCGGAGCGCGCCGGCGTCAAGATCGTCAGGCGCACCAGGGTCGATCCCGCGCTGATCCTGCGCGAGAAGCCCGACACCGTGGTACTGGCGACCGGCGCGACGCCGCGCCATCCTGAGCTGCCGGGCGCCGAGAGCGCCCATGTCGTCGATGCCTGGCAGGTGCTGCGCGACGAAGCCAATGTCGGCGCCTCTGTGCTGGTGGCGGACTGGCGTTGCGACTGGATCGGCATGGGTGTCGCCGAGAAACTCGCTCGCGCCGGCTGCAAGGTCCGCCTCGCCGTCAATGGCTACATGCCCGGCCAGCGCATCCAGGCCTATGTGCGCGACCAGACCGCCGGCGTGCTGCATGATCTCGGCGTCGAGGTCATCCCCTATGCCGACCTCTACGGCGTCGACGGCCAGACCGTCTACCTCGCCCATGTCACCGGCCGCGAGCCGATCATCATCGAGGGGGTGGACACGCTGGTGACCTCGCTCGGGCATGATGCGGTGAACACGCTGGAAGCGGAGCTGAGCGATTTCGAGGGTGAACTGCATGTGATCGGCGACTGCCTGACGCCGAGGACGGCGGAAGAGGCGGTGCTGGAGGGCTTGAAGGCGGGTTGGGCGATATAACCCAACGGAGCAGGGCGCGACTGGCCTCCCCCACGAAGGTGGGGGAGGTGGGCCGACGAAGTCGGCTCGGAGGGGGTGTGGCCCGACGAGGACGACAATAAAGGAAAAGGCTCGGATTCTTTTATGAATCAGAGCCCTCTGCTGTTGGGTTACCGCCCGTTGGACCACACCCCCTCAGTCATTGCTTCGCGATGCCCAGCGCACACAAAGTGTGCGCGATACCCCCAGCTTCGTGGGGGAGGCTTTGCGTTGCGCCCTTTCCTCCTCAGTTCGCGCGCTCACCCGCGGGCGCCGCAGGCCGTTGCGGCGTCCCTGTGCGCTCGGCCACCAGCATGGCCAGCAGCATCTCGACGAGGTTGCCGCTGCCCCCTTCGCCCTTGCCGCCGCCCACCATGATATTCGGCACGAGCGGCAGCTTGCCGTTCTCGATGGCTTCGGCGAAGCGCATCAGCACCTGGCTGTTCAACTGGTATTGCGGGCCGCCATAGGCCTGGACCTGCTTGTCCGTCGCCTCGGCCTGGGCGAGACCGATGGCGCGGATCTTGTCGGCATCCGCCGAACCGATGAAGCGGATGCGGTCGGCCTCGCCGCCACCTTCGAGGCGTGCCCGCTCGGCATTGGCCTTGGCGGTGACCTGGATGGTCTCGGCCTCCTGGCGGGTCTGGGCCAGCTTGGCCTTGCCCTCGTTCTCGCGCACCTGGATGGAGAGCGCGGAAGCCGTGATCTGCGTCTGCTGCTCGGCCATGGCCTGCTTTTCGCGCAGCGTTCTTTCCTGCACGGCCGCCACTTCCTGGAGCTTGTAGGTCTCGACCTTCTCCACCGCGATCTGCCGCTCGCGCAGCTGTATCAGGATCTGCTCGATGCCCTGGCCGGTGCCGGCATGCGGCGTGCCGATCAGCACCTCCTGCAGTTCGAGGCTATAGCCCTCGAATTTGGCTCGCATCTCGTCGCCGGACTTCTGCTGGATGTCGCTGCGCTCCTGCAGGAGTTGGATCAGGGTCTTGGTCTGGGCGATGTTCTTGAAATAGGCCGAGACCATCGGGTCGAGGGTCTGCTCGACCAGTTTCTTGATGTCGCCGAAGCGCTGCACCACCAGAGGTGCCTTGCGGTAGTCGATATGCACGACCACTGAGAGCGGCAACAGGGGCTCGAAGGCATCGCGGGTGATCAGGCTGATCTCCGAGAGATTTTCGTCCAGCCGATGCGGGCCGGACTGCTCCTTGGTCCATTTCAGCACGAAATTGGTGGTGGGCACCGCGACGATCTTGCCGGCATAGGTGTTGAAGGCGTATTTGCCCGGCAACAGCGGAGTCGTCCACACGCCGCGATAGCCGGGATCCACCAGTTCGCCATGGCGATAGGCTTCGCCCGACTGGTCGATGCCACGCCGTCCCGTATAGGACACCACGACACCCACCGTGCCGACCTCGATCACCGTCTTGTTGACGAGTTCGACCGTGGCGAAGAGGCGGTTCAGATAATAGCTGCCATCGGCAAGCACCTGATATTGCCGGCCACGATAGCCGCCCGCGCGGAGGAATTTCTCGGTATCCTGGAAATTGTTGTGAAAGTCTGGGTCATTGGTCGCGCTGCCGACAGTGGGTGCGATGATCTCGCCATCGGGCAAGGACGGGCCGTCATGCACGGTGACGACGCCGATGACGTCCTGCGCGTCCTTGATCACCACAGGCTGGAACCCCGACCGCTCGGCGATCAAGGTCGACATGTTCTCGAACAAGGTCTTTTCCGAGGTATTGAGGCGCACGGCATAGATGCTGTCGCGCGTCAGCACCACGAACTGGGCAAGGTTGATGGCATAGGTACCTTCGCGCAGGATCTTGCGCTGCGGACCCTTCTGGCCGCCATTCGAGAGGAAGCCGCGCGCATCCTGGAAATCATTGGCGACTTCGTTGTTGGCGAGCGTCTGGGTCGGCGGCAAGGGCTCACCGTCGCGGGCGAAAACATAGCCGATCTCGCTCTGCGGGATGGTCACCAGCGACACCGGATGGATGCGGAACTGGAAGGGCATGAAGAAGTGGAAGCCGCCGCGCAGCACATCAGGCTGGTAGCCGGCTTCGCCGCGCAGGGCGATGAAACCACTTTGGACGGAGCCGCGGAAGCTCCACAATTTCTCCAGCACGCCGAGCCGGTCATTGGGGATGTAACGGACGATGCCGCTCACCCGCACGAAAAGGGCAATAGCGATGAGAACACCGACGATCTTGGCCAGGAGGAGGATAAGGTCGGCGTGTTCGCCTTGAAGCAAGTCAAGCATGAGCTTGTCCATGGATGGGATGCACGGTGACAGCCTCGGCTTTGCTTCGAGGCGGGGCGCCGGCTGCGGGTCTTACCGTGAGGAAGACAAGCGGCCCGTTTCGCTCGTGACAACACGAACCTGCGATCGGCGTGATCGCGGGCAAGGAATTGTTCGGGCGGGCGTAGATCGGTTGCGAACGCAACCTTTGTGGAAGGTGTTTTGAAAGGACGGTCCTCAAGACCGCTGTGCACAGCCATTTGCGGCGCGCCGTAGAGGAAGGCCTCTGCTCCTTTTCCCGGGTATCTGGGAACCCGGGCCATCTACGTTCCCATTGAGAACGTCAACACAAGTATTTTACCAGCGCGGCGCGTGGATAGAGGCACAATCGGTACAGGTCTGATATGCAATTAGGACATAGCAATAGGATGAGGTTGCGGACGCGTCACTCAACTCTGTGCCGACCTCGAGGGCGGCGCCTCCTCTGGCAGCGTCGTGTTGGTGTGCCGGTCTTCAGACCGGCATGGAACCGCAACGCCACCAGATGAAGCGCCGCCCCAAAGGTCAGTCCGCCAACTCACACGTCGATGGCTTCGACGCTGCTGCCGCTCGCGATCCGGTAAAGCGCGGCATCCGGCTTCAGCCCCGCGCCCTTGTCTCGAAAGCGGTTGGTGATCGGATAGCGCCGGTCGCGGCCGAAATTCTTCTCCGTGACTTTCACGCCCGGCGCGGCCTGGCGGCGCTTGTATTCGGCGAGATAAAGCAGGCGCTCGACCTTGCGCACCGTCTCCTCGTCATGTCCGCGGCCGACGATCTCGGCCACCCGCATCTCCTGCTCGACCAGGCAGCGCAGGATGTCGTCGAGCACATCGTAGGGCGGCAGCGAATCCTGGTCCTTCTGGTTTTCGCGCAGTTCGGCCGTCGGCGCCTTGGTGAGGATGTTCTCGGGAATGACCACGCCCGAAGGGCCCATGGCGTCCACCGGCTTCCAGCGGTTGCGCAGCGCCGAGAGGCGATAGACCTCGGTCTTGTAGAGATCCTTGATCGGGTTGTAGCCGCCGTTCATATCGCCATAGAGCGTGCAATAGCCGACCGACATCTCGGACTTGTTGCCGGTGGTCACTACCATGGCGCCGAACTTGTTGGAGATCGACATCAGGATGGTGCCGCGCGTGCGGCTCTGCATGTTCTCCTCAGCGATGCCGCGGGGAGCGCCCTTGAAGATCGGCTCCAGCACGCTTTCAAGGCCGGTGACGGGCACCTCGATCGGCACCACGTCATAGCGCACGCCGAGCGCGGTGGCGCATTCATAGGCGTCCTTCAGCGATTCCGGCGAGGTGTAGTGGAAGGGCAGCATCACGCAATGCACGCGCTCCCGCCCGAGCGCATCCACGGCCATGGCCGCGACGATGGCCGAATCGATGCCGCCGGAGAGGCCGAGCACCACGCCGGGGAAGCCGTTCTTGTTCACATAGTCGCGCAGGCCCAGCATGCAGGCCTGATAGTCGGCCTCTTCGTCCTCCTCGACCGGCTCGATCGTGCCCTTGTCGCAGCTCCAGCCATTGCCGCGGCGCCGCCAGGTGGTGGTGACCACCGCCTCGCGAAAGGCGGGAAGCTGCACGGCGAGGGTATGGTCGGCATTGATGACGAAGGAGGCGCCGTCGAAGATCACCTCGTCCTGGCCGCCGATCTCGTTGGCATAGGCGATCGGCAGGCCGCTTTCGGCGACGCGCGCCACGGCGACGTTGAGACGCACATCCGACTTGTCGCGATGATAGGGCGAGCCATTGGGCACGAGCAGGATCTCCGCCCCCGTTTCGACCAGACACTCGACGACATCGTGGCCCCAGATGTCCTCACAGATCGGTACGCCCAGGCGCACGCCGCGGAAAGAAATCGGGCCGGGCATGGGTCCCGGCTGGAACACGCGCTTCTCGTCGAACACGCCGTAGTTGGGAAGGTCGTTCTTGAAGCGTACGGCGGCTATGATGCCATTATCGACCAGTGCCACGGCATTGTGCAGCTTGCCCTTCTCGTTCCAGGGCAGGCCGATGAGCGCCGCAGGGCCGCCATCGGCGGTATCGCGGGCAAAATCCTCAAGCGCGGCGCGGCAGGCGTCCTGGTAGGCCGGCTTCAGCACCAGGTCCTCGGGCAGGTAGCCGGAGATGAAGAGCTCGGTGAAGAGGACGAGGTCGGCGCCCTGCTTGTGGGCCTCGGCGCGGGCGGCGCGGGCCTTGGCGACATTGCCGGCGAGATCGCCCAGCGTCGGCTTGAGCTGGGCAATGGCGATACGAAGAATATCGGTGCTCATGATCGATTCTATGAACGAAGAAAACGCTATCGGCCTTCCTTACACCAGCCTTTCGACCAGCGCGACAAGCCAGGTCAGGCCGGCGAGCGTCAACGCCATGAAGACGGCCGCCGAACCGAGATCCTTGACGATACGAATATGGGGATGGGCATCGGGCGTTACATGGTCCGACAGCGCTTCGATCGCGGTGTTGAGCAGCTCGACCATCAGCACGATCAGGAGCACGCCGACCAAAGCGAGGCGTTTCCAGCAATTGTCGGTCAGGAAGAAGCTCACCGGGATGGCGATGAGGAGAACCAACACCTCCTGGCGAACCGCCAGTTCGTAACGCATGGCATGGCTCAGGCCAGCGGCCGAGTTGAAGAAGGCCTTGACGATTCGATCCATTGCCGCGCTCCCCGCCGGGGAACGCGTGTAGCGGGAGAGTACGCAATCGCCAAGTTACGATTGCGTACCCTGAGAGGGGTCTCAGCGCTTCCGCTTGTAGTAGACGTCGAGGCAGACGGCGAAGAGCAGGACGAGGCCCTTGATCCATTTCTGGTCGTCGATGCCGAGGCCGAGAATGGACATGCCGACATTCATCACGCCCATCAGCAAGGCACCGATGACCGCGCCGGTGATCTTGCCGACGCCGCCCGAGGCTGACGCGCCGCCGATGAAGCAGGCCGCGATGACGTCGAGCTCGTAGCCGTCACCGGCCTTGGGAGTCGCCATGCCGCCGAAACGGGAGGTCACGACCATGCCTGCAAGCGCCGCCAGGACGCCCATGTTGAGGAAGGTGAGCAGGATGAGCCGGTTGGTGTTGATGCCCGAGAGCTTGGCCGCCTTCTCGTTGCCACCCAGCGCATAGATGCGACGGCCGATCACCGTGCGGGTGGTCACGAACACATAGAGCAGCGTCAGGACCAGCAAAATGATCAGCACCGTGGGCAGGCCGCGATACTCGGCCAGGAGATAGCCGACGTAAAGCGTGACCGCTGCCATCAGGATGCTGCGGCCGACGAAGATCGTCGAGGGCTCTTCTTCGACACCGTGCTTGATGCGGGTCATCCTTCCCTTGATGTTGAGGATGATGAAAGCCGCGGCGGCAATGACCGCCAGCACGAAGGTGGTCACGTAAAAGCCAGGCACCGCGAAAGGATCGGTGATCCAGCCGGCGCTGAGCTGGTTGAAGGTTGCCGGCAGCGGGCCGACATTGGTGTTGCCGAGCAAACGATAGGTCAGGCCTCGAAACACCAGCATGCCCGCCAGTGTCACGATGAACGAGGGTATGCGCAGATAGGCGATGAAATAGCCTTGCACGCCGCCGATCACGGCGCCGACCGCCAGGGTGAGGATGGCGGCAAGCGGCCAAGGCACGTGGACGTTCACCATCAGCACGGCCGAGACCGCGCCGGTGAAGGCACAGACCGAGCCGACCGACAGATCGATATGCCCCGACACGATCACCAGCATCATGCCGAGCGCCATGACGATGACGTAGCCGTTCTGGTTGGGAATGTTGTTGATGTTCGAGGGCGCCAACATGCGGCCCTCGGTCATGTACTGGAAGAAGCCGACGATGATCAGCAGCGAGATCAGGAGGCCGTAATCTCGGATATTGCTGGAAATGTAATCGACGATGGACTTTCTCGGGGAAGCGGCCTGCGAGACCGTGCTATTCATTGTCATTATTGTCGTCCCTCCGCACGCATGATAGCGCGCATGATCTTTTCTTGTGTTGCCTCGGCGCCAGGAAATTCACCGACGAACCGTCCCCCGTTCATGACGTAGATCCGGTCACACATGCCGAGCAGTTCCGGCATCTCGGACGAAATCATCAGCACGGCTTTGCCTTCGTCAACCATTTGGTTGATGATGCTGTAGATTTCGTATTTGGCGCCGACGTCGATACCGCGCGTCGGCTCGTCAAGGATCAGCAGCTGGGGGTCGGAGAATAGCCATTTGCTGAGCACGACCTTCTGCTGGTTTCCGCCCGATAGGTTCACGGTCTTCTGGAAAACGTTGGGCGAGCGGATGTTCAACTTGCGGCGATACTCATTCGCCACCCGCAATTCCTTGATGTCGTCGATGACGGAGCGGTTGGACACACCCTTCAGATTGCTGAGGGTGATGTTCTTCATGATGTCTTCTTCGAGGACCAGGCCAAGCTGCTTGCGGTCCTCGGTGACATAGGCAAGGCCGTGTTCCAGGGCCTTGGGAATGGTGGAGACGTCCACCGGCTTGCCGTGTATCTGCACCTGCCCGCTGATGCGTTGGCCGTAGGATTGCCCGAAGATGCTCATGGCAAGCTCCGTCCGCCCTGCGCCCATCAGGCCGGAAATGCCGACGACCTCGCCCTTGTTCACGGTAAGGTTCACGCCCTTCACCACCTGGCGGTCGGAATGCTCATGGTGGTAGACAGTCCAGTTGCGCACCTCCAGCACCGGGCCGCCGATGCGCGGCTCGCGCTGGGGATAGCGATCCGCCATCTCGCGGCCGACCATGCCCTTGATGATGCGGTCCTCGCTGATCGCCTCGCTCTTGCAGTCGAGCGTCTCGATGGACGCGCCGTCGCGGATTATGGTGATCTCGTCGCAGACCTTGGAGATCTCGTTGAGCTTGTGCGAGATCAGGATCGAGGAGATGCCCTGGGCCTTGAACTCCAGGAGAAGATCGAGCAGGGCGTCGCTGTCGCTCTCGTTGAGACTGGCCGTCGGCTCGTCGAGGATCAGCAGCTTGACGTTCTTCGACAGCGCCTTGGCGATCTCGACGAGTTGCTGCTTGCCCACGCCGATATTGGTGATCAGCGTATCCGGATGCTCCTTGAGGCCGACCTTGTCCAGCACCTGACGGCTGCGGGCGTAGGTCTGTGGCCAGTCGATCACCCCGCCGGAGGCCTGCTCATTGCCGAGGAACAGGTTTTCAGCGATCGAGAGCAAGGGCACAAGCGCCAGCTCCTGATGGATGATGATGATCCCCAGTTCTTCGGAATGGCGAATGTCCTTGAACCGGCATTCCTGCCCCTGGAACTCGATCTCGCCCTCATAGCTGCCATGCGGATAAACACCGCTGAGCACCTTCATCAGGGTCGACTTGCCGGCGCCGTTCTCGCCGACGATGCCGTGGATCTCCCCTGCGTTTACAGTCAGATTGACGTTGTTGAGCGCCTTGACCCCCGGAAAGGTCTTGGTGATGCCGCGCATTTCGAGAATGGCCGCCATATCGCATAACCTATCAAAAAAGCGGCCGACACGGTCGTGCCAGCCGCCCGATAAACAAGTGTATCTCCCGATCGAGCTGGATCGGAAGATACTCTATCTTTCTGGTTTGACGCATTTCCCTCACGCGAATTGGTATCAACTTCGCTTGAAAATGCCTCGGCGATGGCAGCCGCTTACTTCAGCTTATCTTCGGTGTAGTAGCCACCGTCGACCAGGACCTGCTTCCAGTTGTCCTTCGTCACGAGAACCGGATTGAGCAGATAGGAAGGAACGACCTTCTTGCCGTTGTCGTAGGTCTTGGTGTCATTGATCTCGGGCTTGGAGCCGGAAAGAACGGAGTCGACCATGGTCACAGTAACCTTGGCGAGGTCGCGGGTATCCTTGTAGATGGTCGAATACTGTACGCCGTCACGAATCAGCTTCACAGAAGCCACTTCCGCGTCCTGGCCGGAGACGAATGGCATCGGCTTGTCGCCGGAGCCGTAGCCGGCCGCCTGGAGCGAAGCGATGATGCCGCGCGACAGGCCGTCATAAGGCGACAGAACAGCGTCGACCTTCTTGTCGGTGTAGAAGGCACTCAGGAGGTTGTCCATGCGGGCCTGGGCGACCGAGCCGTCCCAGCGCAGCGTGCCGACCTTGTCCATACCGGCCTGCTTGGACTGCACGACCAGCTTGCCGCTGTCGATATAGGGCTGCAGCACCGACATGGCGCCGTTGTAGAAGAAGAAGGCATTGTTGTCGTCGGGCGAGCCACCGAACAGCTCGATATTGAACGGTCCCTTGCCGTCCTTGAGGCCGAGAGCGGTTTCGAGCGATCCGGCCTGGAGCACGCCGACCTTGAAGTTATCGAAGGTCGCGTAATAGTCGACATTCTCCGAGTTACGGATCAGGCGATCATAGGCGATGATCTTGATGCCCTTGGAGGCTGCTTCCTTGAGCGCGTCGGCCAGCGTCGTGCCGTCGATGGCGGCGATGACCAGAACCTTGTCACCCTTGGTGATCATGTTCTCGATCTGGGCGAGCTGGTTTGGAATATCGTCATCGGCATATTGCAGGTCGGTGGCGTAGCCCTTGGCCTGCAGTTGCTTGACGATGTTGTCGCCGTCGGCGATCCAGCGCTCAGAAGTCTTGGTCGGCATGGCGATGCCCACCGGCCCCTTGTCCTGCGCGAAGGCAGGCGAAGCGATGGCAACCGCGCCGAGGGCGGCGGCCAAAAGCAAGGATTTCAGAATTTTCACGTCTCTCTCCCAAGTTGACGTTTATCGACCGCAATCGCCTTGCATATGAAAACGATTACGTCCAGCTGGTTTTACCATGCGCCCCGAGGCGAGAAAGACCGAGCTACGCGCCGGATTGATAAGAGCTTTCCGAGGCTTGTCAATTGGTATTACAAATCCGAAAGGTGTTGGTCGCTGTTCCGCCAACAGAAAATCGGTTTACCCACAGCGGACCGGGAGTCATCCACAACCTTGACGGGCAACGGCGTGCCTTTTCAGCTCCAGTCGAGCACGATCTTGCCGCACTCCCCGCGCGACATGATCTCGAATCCCTCGAGATAATCGGCGACCTTCAGGCGATGGGTGATGACCGGGCGGACGTTGAGGCCGCTCTGCAACATGGCCAGCATCTTGTGCCAGGTCTCGAACATCTCGCGGCCATAGATGCCCTTGATGGTCAGCATCTTGAAGACGATCTTGTTCCAGTCGACGGCGAAGGGCGTGGCGGGAATGCCGAGCATGGCGATCTTCGAACCCATCAGCATGACGTCGAGCATCTGCTGGAAGGCCACCGGCGCCCCGCTCATCTCCAGGCCGACGTCGAAGCCTTCCTTCATCTTCAGGCGGGCCATCACGTCGCGCAGATCCTCCTTGGCGACGTTCACCGGCACGATGTCGGCAACCTTGGCGGCAAGCTCGAGCCGCACCGGATTGATGTCGGTGATCACCACATGCCGCGCGCCGGCATGGCGGGCAACGGCGCCCGCCATGATGCCGATCGGCCCGGCACCGGTGATCAGCACGTCCTCGCCGACGAGATCGAAGGAGAGCGCCGTATGCACGGCATTGCCCAGCGGATCGAGGATGGCACCGAGCTCGTCGTCGACCTCCTCGGGCAGGGGCACGATGTTGAAGGCAGGCACCTTCACATATTCGGCGAAGGCGCCGGGCATGTTGACGCCGATGCCGCGCGTGTCGGGATCGAGATGGAAGCGCCCTGCCCGCGTGGCGCGGCTCTTCATACCGATGACGTGCCCCTCGCCCGAGACGCGCTCGCCGATCTTGAGGCTGTGCACGGCCGAACCGATCTCGACGATCTCACCGGCATATTCATGGCCGACCACCATGGGCACGGGCACGGTCTTCTGCGCCCAGGCATCCCATTTGTAGATATGGATGTCGGTGCCGCAGATGCCGGTCTTGTGCACCTTCACCAGCACGTCGTTGGGGCCGAGGGTGGGCGTCGGCTCATTGTCCGAAAACCAGATGCCGGGCTCCGGCTTGGACTTGACGAGGGCTTTCATGCGAGGCTTTCAGGCTTGCCAGGGGTTGAGGACGCGTACGCCCATGGGCAGAAAATCAGAAACGTTGCGGGTCGCAACCGTGAGCTGGTGCTCGAGCGCAGTTGCGGCAATTAGTGAATCCGTGACGGGTCGGGGATCCGGCACATGCAATGCGGCGCACCGCAAGGCAATGCTGGTGCTCACATCGAAAATTCGATCCGCAAAGGCTTTGAGCACAAATTTTTCGATCCACCGGTTCAGATCGCCTCCCTGTCGCGGATCGCGGCGCGCCACGCGCAAGGCGCCAAACTTCATTTCGTAAACACTCAGCACGGAAAGATACATTTCTTCCGGCGGGGTCGCCTGCACCCAACCCTTGAAAGTAGGATCCGCCTTGTCAGGCCGACGCAACGCTGACAACACGTTCGTATCGATGAGATACATCAATCAAACTCGACGGACCGAGGTCCGCTGTCCTGCAAACGGGGTGGATCGAAATCGAAGTCGCCTGCCTCGGGATCATAGAGCAGATCGAACATGGTCAGCCCATTCGTCCCAGATTTGCGATAATCCTCATATTTCAACAGAACATAGGCGGGCCGCCCCCGGTCGGTGACGATCACGGGCCCCTCCTCGGCCGCGCGCTTGGCCTTGCCGATATCGTGATTGAATTCCCGGCTTGTCATATGTTTCATGAGATGCCTCCGCGGCTAATGTAGTTACAATACTACATAGTGCAAGTCAGATCACGCCCAAAGCCTTTCCGGCATCGGTGAAGGCGTCGATGGCAAAGTCGATATCGGCATCGGTGAGCCCCGCCGACATCTGGGTGCGGATGCGCGCCCTGCCCTTCGGCACAACCGGGAAGAAGAAGCCGGCGACATAGACGCCGCGCTCATCGAGCGCCTTCGCCATGTCCTGGGCGCGGCGGGCATCGTGCAGCATCACCGGGATGATCGGCGTCTCGCCCTGCAGCAGCTCAAAACCGGCTTTTTCGAGGCCGGCACGGAAGCGCCTGGTGTTGGCGAACAGGCGCTCACGCAAATCATCGCCTTTTTTCGCCAGTTCGATCGCCTTCATGGAACCGGCGGCGACCGGCGGAGCCAGCGAATTGGAGAAGAGATAGGGCCGGGCACGCTGGCGCAGGAGATCGATGATCGGCTGGCTGGCGGCGACATAGCCGCCCATCGCTCCGCCCAGCGCCTTGCCGAGCGTGCCGGTGAGGATATCGACCTTGTCCTCCACGCCGGCGCGGGCCGGCGTGCCCCTGCCCTCCGGGCCGATGAAGCCGGTGGCGTGGCAATCGTCCACCATCACGTTGGCGCCATAGCGGCCGGCAAGATCGGTGAGCGATTTGAGGTCGGCGAGATAGCCGTCCATCGAGAACACGCCGTCGGTGGCGATGACGATGTGGCGGGCGTTGTCGGCCTTGGCCTGCTTGAGCTGGACCTCGAGGTCGTTCATGTCGCCATTGGCGAAACGGTAGCGCTTGGCCTTGCACAGGCGCACGCCGTCGATGATCGAGGCGTGGTTGAGGCTGTCGGAGACGATGGCGTCCTCGGCGCCGAGCAGCGGCTCGAACACGCCGCCATTGGCATCGAAGCAGGCGGCAAAGAGAATGGCGTCGTCCTTGTTGAGGTAGCGGGCGATGGTGCGTTCGAGCTCGCGATGCAGGGTCTGCGTACCGCAGATGAAGCGCACCGAGGCCATGCCGAAGCCGTGGCCATCCATCGCGGCCTTGGCCGTCGCGATGATTTCGGCATTGTCGGCCAGGCCAAGATAGTTGTTGGCGCACAGATTGAGCATCGGCCGCTGCCTGCCGTTGGCGGCCACCTCGATGCGCGCCCGCTGCGGTCCGGCGATCTCGCGCTCGCGCTTGGTGAGCCCGTCCGCCTCGATTTCGGCGAGGGTGGATTTGACGTGATCGAGCAGCGGCATCGGAATCGTCCCTCTGGAATCGGAGGGCAACAGGCCTAAGCCAAAACCGGTCGCGCTTCAAATGATGAGACCATGCCAAAAGAGCATGGGGAGCGTGTCGTCCCGGACAAGCGGTGCTGCAAGGCAGCACGGCGCCGATCCGGGACCGCACGACGAATAGAGCCTGATCTTGATGGCGGTCCCGTGTCTGCGAAGCAGCACTTCGCGCTGCATCGCGCACGGGATGACCAGCCCCTCAATACACCTTCGGCACATACATCTCCGACGGCACGGGGTGCCTCACATAGTCCTCATGGCGCTCGCGCGGCGGCAGGATCACCGGCGGATGCTCAACGTCGCCATAGGGAACCTGCGACAGCAGATGCGTGATGCAGTTGAGGCGCGCGCGCTTCTTGTCCACGGCCTCCACCACCCACCAGGGCGCCTCGGGGATATGGGTACGCTCCAGCATCACTTCCTTGGCGCGGGTATAGTCTTCCCAGCGGCGGCGGGATTCGACGTCCATGGGGCTCAGCTTCCACTGCTTCAGCGGATCATGGATACGCATGTTGAAGCGGAAGGCCTGCTCGTCGTCGGTGATCGAGAACCAGTACTTCAGGAGGATGATGCCCGAACGCACCAGCATGCGCTCGAATTCCGGCACCGAGCGAAAGAATTCCTCATATTCGGCATCGGTGCAGAAGCCCATGACATGCTCGACGCCGGCACGGTTGTACCAGCTGCGATCGAACAGGACCATTTCCCCTGCGGCCGGCAGATGGGCGGCGTAGCGCTGGAAATACCATTGGGTACGCTCGCGCTCATTGGGGGCGGGCAGCGCGGCGACGCGGCAGACACGTGGATTGAGGCGCTGGGTAATCCGCTTGATCACGCCACCCTTGCCGGCCGAGTCGCGCCCCTCAAAGAGCACGACCACGCGCAGCTTCTGGTGTTGGATCCAGTCCTGCAGGTTGACGAGTTCATGCTGCAGGCGAAACAGCTCGCGGAAATAGACCTTGCGGTCGAGCGTATCCGCTTCCTCATAACCGGGGATTTCCGAGACGATGTGGTCGAGGCGCGCCTCCTCCAACTCCAGTTCCAACTCCTCGTCATAGCCATCGGCGATTTCCTGATGGATGCGGTCGAGAGACAGCTTCGTCTCGTCTGGTGTTGTCATGGGAGTGCTCCTGCGCAAATCCTGATGGGCTTCAGGCGCTATTCGCCCATACTGCGATGATGGCCCTATTGCAGGATTATTTCACTTATGTGACAGGCGATTCCATCCCTTCCTCGCCTGCCTCACGTCGACTCACCCCGCCTTGAGCCATTCCACCGCGCGATGGGCGATCGCCATGGCCGGGGCGTTGGTGTTGCCGCTGACGGTCTCGGGCATCACGGACCAATCGAGATATCACATATAGCCCGCGGGCGTATGCATGATCGCGTTCATGTGCGCGGGCCCGAACTCCAGCGCATTTATCTGACGAGTTCGCGGTCTTTCACAACCTTGTACGGGTTGCAACTTTCTAAGCGGTTGCCGCAGGATTTGCCCCCAGGGTGATCATCACGATCTCGGGCGGCACGCCGAAGCGCATGGGGATGCCGGTGGTGCCCAGGCCGCCGGAGACAATGAGGTGCCTGTCGTTCTCGATGATATGGCCATAGCGAAAGCGTGTGCCATAGCGCGAGGGCACTATGAGCGGTCCGTAGCCAGGGAGGAGGATCTGGCCACCATGGGTGTGACCGCTGATCGTCAGGGCGACACGGTCCGGCACATCGACGAAAATGTCAGGCTCATGGGCGAGCAGGATAGCGGGTGCGTCGTCGCCGATCTGTTTCAGCGTGCCCGGCAGGTCGTCATGCCCGCGCCCTGGATCCCAGCGGCCGCCATCGCCGAACTGGTCGCCGAGGCCGAGCAGCCAGAACGGCCTGCCATCCTTGACGATGCGGCGGGCGACATTCTCCATCACGGGAATGCCGTGGGCGGCGAAGCCCTGGCGGACATTGTTGCCGTCATTGTTCCCGATATCGTGATTGCCGAGCACGGCGTAGGTGCCGAGTGGCGCCTGCAATTGCGAGAGAACCTTGCCGCAATCGAACATCGAAACCCAAGAGCCGACCTTGAAGCGGGACATGCCAGCCTCGTAGTCGCCGGCCAGCAGCACGATATCCGGCTGCAGCATATTGGTCGCCCGCACGATCTCCGCGATATGGGCGGTGGTCATCCAGGGGTTGATGGCGTGGATATCGGCGATCACCGCAATCCTGAGCCGCAAATCGGCGGGCCACTGCCGGGGCGAGACCTTATAATTGGTCACGATGAGGCGCTGGGGCTCCGCCAGGGCGTAGCCGCCGAACAGGAAGGGCGTGGCAAGACCGGCCTTGAGGAGATGGCGTCGGGTGATCATTCAGACTTCCAGTAAACTGCCCGGCTTCCAGGGCGCCGCGATTCAACCGTTTCCTCACGGCAATTCCGAGGCGGAGCCATGCAGAAGCCGTGAAATAATGATGCAGCGCAGCAATTATAAGGCACTGCATAATGGCGGCAATGGCAAGGAGCCTCAGCGTCGCACGCGTAGCGCATGGTATTGCTGCTAGGCTGCAACCGCGCCGGCAGGCCCGAGCGTGATCAGCACGATCTCCGGAGGCACGCCGAATCGGATGGGAATGCCCGTCATGCCGAGCCCTGCTGAGACCACCAGATGCCTGTCGTCCTCGACAACATGGCCATAGGCGTAGCGCCTGCCATAGCGCGAAGGGATCGAGCGCGGACCGTAGAAGGGAATTTTGACCTGGCCGCCATGGGTATGGCCGCTGATGGTCAGCGCGATGCGCCGCTGGCGGTCGAGGCGCGGGAGATCGGCGAAGATGTCGGGCTCATGCGCGAGGAGGATGGCCGGTGCCTCGTCGGACACGCGATCGAGCGTTGCCGGGAGATCATCGAGGCCGCGACCGCCCCGCCCGCCCCACTGATCGCCGAGCCCGAGCAGCCAGAACGGCTTGCCGTCCTTTTCAAGGCGCAGCGCCTCATTCTCCATCACCCGAATGCCGTGGACGGGAAAGGCGCGGCGGACATTCTCGCCCCAGTTGCCGCGCCGGCCAACATCGTGATTGCCAAGCACGGCATGCACGCCGAGCGGGGCCTCGAGGATCGAAAGCGCCTCGGCGCAGTCCTCCATCGAGACATAGGAGCCGATGCCATAGGGCGGCATGCTGGCCTCGTAATCGCCGGCCAGCAGCACGATGTCCGGTTTCAAGGCATTGGTCACAGCCGCGATGCTGGCGATATGCGCCGGGCTCATCCAGGGGTTCATGGCGTGGATATCGGCCACCACCGCAATGCGCAGGGACAGCCCGGCCGGCCAGCGATCCGGCGTGATCCGGTACGGCGTCACGACCAGGCGAAGGGGCTCGACGCCGAAGGCATAGCCGCCGAACAGCAAGGGTGTGGCGAGGCCGACGGAGAGGAGAAAGCGGCGGCGTGAAAGCATGAGGACCCGGACCAGGACTTGACCGGGCTACACTCCCTCAGCCGCGTGACGGCCTGACGATGAACTTGTGCAGGATCGAAGGAAAGCCTGTGTCGAGGAGGCACAGGTTCGGTGTGCCGGTCTTCAGACCGGCGCAGGATCTCAACTTCTCCCAGAAAGTGCGATGCTTCCATGCCGGTCCGAAGACCGGCACACCGAACCTCATTCTGCTGCGATGATGCGCGGCCTCACCTGGCCGGAGCGCTCCTTCTTGACCAGTTCGGCCACCATGAACGCCACCTCCAGCGCCTGGTCCGCGTTGAGGCGCGGGTCGCAATGGGTGTGGTAGCGATCGGCGAGGTCCGCCTCGCTGACGGCGCGGGCGCCGCCGGTGCATTCCGTGACGTTCTTGCCGGTCATCTCCAGATGCAGGCCGCCGGCATAGCTGCCCTCCGCCTCATGAACTGCGAAGAAGCTCTTGATCTCACCGGTGATCTGGTCGAACGGCCGCGTCTTGTAGCCATTGGTGGCCTTGACGGTGTTGCCGTGCATGGGATCGCAGGACCATACCACGGTGCGCCCCTCGCGCTTCACGGCGCGGATCAGCTCGGGCAGGTGCTGCTCGACCTTGTCGTGGCCGAAGCGGGCGATCAGCGTCAGGCGGCCGGCCTCGTTGTCCGGGTTCAGCACATCGATGAGCCTGATCAACTCGTCCGGCTTCAGCGAGGGGCCGCATTTCAGGCCGATCGGGTTCTTCACGCCACGGAAGAACTCGACATGGGCATGGTCGAGCTGGCGCGTGCGGTCTCCGATCCAGATGAAATGGCCGGAGGTGGCGTAGGGATCGCCCGAGGTGGAATCGATGCGCGTCATCGCCTGTTCGAAGCCGAGCAGCAGCGCCTCGTGGCTGGTATAGAAATCCGTCACCCGCATTTCCGGATGCAGCTCGGGATCGATGCCGCAGGCACGCATGAAGTCGAGCGTCTCGGAAATGCGGCCGGCGAGCGCCTGGTATTTCGAGCTCTGCGGCGAATCCTTGACGAAGCCGAGCATCCACTGATGCACATGGGCAAGGTTGGCATAGCCGCCGCCGGCAAAGGCGCGCAGCAGATTGAGCGTGGCAGCCGACTGGCGATAGGCCTCCAGTTGACGGCGCGGATCGGGAATGCGGGCCTCGGCGGTGAACTCGGTGCCGTTGACGATGTCGCCGCGATAGACGGGCAGTTCGACATCGCCGATCTTCTCCATCGGCGCGGAGCGCGGCTTGGCGAACTGGCCGGCGATGCGGCCGACCTTCACCACCGGCGAGGAACCGGCAAAGGTGAGCACCACGGCCATCTGCAGGAAGACGCGGAAGAAGTCGCGGATATTGTCGGCGCCATGCTCGGCGAAGCTCTCGGCGCAGTCACCGCCCTGCAGGAGGAAGGCCTCGCCCTTCGCCACCTTGGCGAGATCGCGCTTGAGCTTGCGCGCTTCGCCGGCAAAGACCAGCGGCGGGAAGGTGGCAAGCGTCGCCTCGACATCGCTGAGCGCCTTCTCGTCGGGATAGGCGGGCGCCTGCTGGATCGGCTTGGAACGCCAGCTCTGCGGGGTCCAACGCTCGGACATAACTCAATATCCTGTCTTGGGGCCGGCCGGGCCGGCGAAGGCGGGTTCTATACGCGTACGCGGCCAAGAAAACCAGTGTCGAAAACCAGCGTTGAGGCGCCTCTCTCATGCGCCTATTTGCGAGGATCCTGCCGTTCAATTATCCGGCACAGATGCCGGTGCAGCGGGTGCGGGCGGGTTCTGGCGGGCCGCCTCGACCGCAGCGAGCTTGCTCTCGGCCGTCTTGAGCTGCTGGAGCCAGACCGGGCTGCCGGGAGACTTGCTCGTCAGATCGCGCCAGATGACCACGGCCTGGCGATAGTGATTGGCCGCATCTTCGAGGTTGCCCTGGTCGGCGAGCACGGCCGCGATGCGGCTGTGGCTGTTGGCAAGCTGGAGGCCCCAGAAGGTGTTTTTCGGATCCTTCTGGTAAATCCTGGCAACGATGTCGAGGGCACTGCCATAGCTCTGCAGGGCATCGTTGGGGAGTGCCATCGCCTTCAATACATCCCCACGGGTTCGATAGGAGCCTGCGAGATTGGACGAGATGACCTTGTCGTCTGCGTGCCGGGTGAGGAGATCCTTCTGAATGGCGATCGCGGCATCGGTATTCCGAAGCGCGCCCTTCAGATCGGGCGTCGCAGGCTTGAGGAGAAGCGTCGCCATCTTGGACTGCGTGGAAGCAAGAGAGGCTTTCCAATTGTCATTGGCCGGTTGCGCGACAACGAGCTTGCCGGCGTTGTCGAGCGCATCGCCATATTGTGCCCGCGCGCCATCCAGATCGCCCAACAGCATCAGCGTCTCTCCGACCTTGTTGGTGACAAAAGTGACATTGTCGGCAAATTTCCCGTCGCCCGGGTTCTCCACGGCGAGCTGGCGGCCGATGTCCTGGGCCTGCTGATAAAGCGGCAGCACCTTCTTCAGGCTATCGGAGGAGTAGTTCAGGCTGGTGGTGGCGTCCGCAAGGCGGAACAAGCTCGAATAGAGCAGAATCTGATATTTCTGCTCGTGCGGCTCGGCCTGGACATACCCTCCCGCGGCCAAGCTCACGCGCTGGGCGATATCATAGGCCTTCTGATTGTTGCCCAGCGACTTCAGCGCATCGGATATGGTGAGCAAAAGTCCGAGTTTCTGCGTCGCGCCAAGGGGTGTCAGTTCGGGCAGGTCTTCGGCCGCCTCCTGGATACTCTTGAGCATAGCAGCGGCGCTCTCGGTGGTCACGGCGCCGCGCTGATAGGAATCGGAGATGGCGTTGATGGCAACGGACATCGCCAGTCCAGCTGCCTCGGCCTGTTTCTTCGCCACCGTCGCGGCCGCGTCGGCGCGCCGATATTGAGTCCAGATGAAGACACTGGCTCCGCCGACCAGGATCAAAGCCGCGCAAACGCCGCCCAGAACGGCACGGAGCTTGCGCGTACGCTTCTGTTCCACCTTGTCGGCTAATCGGCGCTCTTCTTCCTCGTCGCGGAGACGCAGGCTCTGCTTGATGAGGCGGTCGACGGCATCGCGATCCCCGCCCCAGCGCTCGGTCCAGGCCTGCGTGCGTGGCCGCTTCTTCCACCATTTCGCGAACCGGTCGACCTGATCGGACGGGATCCTGGCTTGATCCGGCTGATCATTGTCGACCATCGACAGCAGAACCTGATAGAGCTGCCCGTCGCGCCGCTCCTCCCGGAGCCAGCCGGCCGCCCGGAGGTCGTCCCGTTCCCCAGTAGCCCCGGGCTCGCCGCTCACCTTTTCCCAGCCGCGCAGCAGGGCTTCATGGCCGACATCGATGCGTGTGTGCGGCGCCAGTTCCTGCACCATGGACAATGGAGGCGTCAGGAAGGAGCAATCATCGGCGCGCAAGCGGTCGACCACCTTGCGTACATCCGCCTCCTCGTCTCCCGTTTCTGCAACGAGGCGCTCAAACGGCAGGGCGCGGCGTGTTATCCGTCCCTGCTGATCGAACTCGCACAGCGCACGAAAGACATGCTCCACTGTGGCGGTGAGATTGGGCAGATCCTTCTCCAGGATCTCGTTGGCATGTCCCGACAGCGCTCCTGCCAGTCCGCCTATCTGCCCATACATGGGCAGCGTGATCTGTCGACCGGAAGATCCATCCCGTCCCTGCGCTCGACCGGCGCATTCCCACAGGCACAGCAAGCAGTGCTGCAGCACGGGGAGTTGATCGAGTTCGTCATCGCTGTCGTTGAGCAGCCGCTCCACGAGCACGGCGTCGATGCTGCCGTCGGCCTTGGCGATGGGATTGCGTATGGTCGCCTCGCGCTGCGAACGATCAAGGGCGGGCGCGAGGAATTGCGCCGCACTTACAGCCTCGGGAAGCCCGTGGAAGCGCGAACAATCGCCTATGAAATCCGAGCGCATCGTGAGAAGAACCCGGATATCGTAATCGGGACAGCGGCTCGCCTCCAGCAGCAACTGGACAAAATGGGCGGCCTCGTCTCGCTGGCGCGCCTCCTCGGAACGATCCCGCCCGGCCAGCGAGGTCGAAAAGCGGAACAGCTCTTCGAACTGGTCGATCAACAGGAGGATCGAACGGTCGCCGGCACCGGGAATCTCGGCCAGTGCATCGACAATTCCGTAGCTCGATGCGCGCAGCCGATAGGCGATGCGGTCCATGCGGGCTGTCGCGATGGCCTGCTCGTCCTGTGTGGAGAGGTCGGCGGCGATCTTGCAGAACATCTTGATGAGGCGCTCAAGCGGCGCGTCCCCGGGGCGCATCTCCTTGTAGATCCAGTTGCGCCCGCCACTCTCGCCGGCTTCCTTGGCAAGGAGCGGCAACAGGCCGGCACGCACCAGCGAGGATTTTCCGCTTCCCGAACTGCCCACCACGGTTGAGAAATGGCTGCGGGTGACAAGGCGATAAAGCGCGTAGACTTGGTTCTCGCGGCCGAAGAAATAGTCATGGTCGGCAGCATCGAACGGCCGTAATCCCGGGAAGGGACGTTCCTTCGAAAGTCCGGATCCTTCCAAACTGGCCATTTCTGCTCCGGTCAGTGGGCAGAGAGCAACTGGTTCAGGTCATCTGGCTTCGGCGGCTCTTGATGAGTCGTCAGGTCGACGACGACGTCGATCTCGTCGCCCGAGCGGAAATCGACGAACATGCGTTTGGGCAGGCCCGGCGGAGGTCCGGCGATCAGGCCGCGCCAATCGAACATCCGGCTGCGGCCGAGCATTTTCCAGTCGGCCAGTTCGCTGGAGCTTGCCCGAACCCAGGTATCGGGCGCAGTAGCCCAGCACAGCAGCACGGAATCGCATTCGCGCAGATTGTTGTGATGGACCTGGCTGTTCTCGGCATCTGTACCGTCGATGGTCGGCCACATGGGAGTGAGGTTGCGTTGCTTCAGTGCCTTGGCGACGTTGTAGCCAAATTCGGCGTCCCTAGCGTCGTAATAGACATAGATGCGCGATTTCGGCTCCAGCTTGTCCAAGCCCCTGGCCCGGATCACCGGCGCTCCTATGAGATGGCCGAGGGCTTCGACGAAACGGCTGAGCGTCGCTCCCTCCACCACATCACCTTCGACATAGCCATCGAACTGGGAGAGAACGGCGAGCGGGTCGCGCTCGTTATCCCATTCACCGGCATTTGCGACCTTCGGTGCCCAGACGACGCGTTTGAAGGCGATGCCATCAGGCCTTTCGGAAGCCGGCACGGTGAGCGTCCGCGCTGCCCGTTGGAGCTGCAGCTTTGCAATCGGTTCCTGTCCCTCGGGCGCAAAGCCGGGCCGCTGGCCGAGCAGATGGATGGCGACATGGGCCTGCGCCAACGCCTTGTCGACGACATCGGTTGCGCTGGCATCGACAGGCAGGTCCGCCTTGGGATCGGGCACGATGCCATATCCGGCCCCGGTCAGCTCACGGACAAGCCGGCCATAGGCCTCGACCATGTCGCCGGCCGGCTTGGCGAGATAGACGATGCGCCGGTTCTGCGGGGGCTCATGAGCGGCAGCGAAGGGCTGGGGTGGCTGGGGTGGCTGGGGTGACGCCTCCGGATCCGGACGCCGTTCGCGATCGGCAAGGCGCGCAGCGCGGCGCAACAAGAAACCTGCGAGGGTAGTGACCTGTTCGAAATAACGAGCATCTCGCACCTTGCCGCGTGCGAAGAAGTCTTTCTCCGGCTCGATGTCGTCCATTTCCTGCCGAGCGTAGAAAAGATAGCCCACCTGGTTCTGCAGCAGCGCAGGGCGCTTGTCGGGATCGACATGGTTCTTGCCGATGATGATGATCCTCTCGCGTATGTTGGGATCACTCTTCCAGCGCTCGGTGAAGGCGGCGAGCTCGCCGCGGCAGTACTCGCTTTCCATCCAGTTGCGCGACAGGACGACGAGCAGCAGCGACGACTGGTCGATGGCACTGGTAATCGGAGTATCGAAAGGTTCGCCGCTGGCAACGCGGCGGATGTCGCACCAGATGGTGGGGCTGGGACCGCCCTTGTCCTGCCATTCATAAGCAATCTGCCCGAGCAAGGACGTGACGAAGCCCCGAGCCTCGCTGCTCTGCAATTCAGGCGGCAGCGCGTCGTCGTCGCGCGCATAGGACATGAAGATCTGGACAGGCTTTTCTGGCATCATCCGCCTCACTGCTGACGGACACGTAATCTATACGGAAAGTACTGTGGATTTCTCTTCCGCGCAATCAAACGGCCAATTTCTGGGGGCGGCGTTTCACACTGAGATCACGAATGGGCAGAATCGCTCGTCCGAACGGGATTTTCTGAAGACTTATCCGCCTTCCCGCCCCGCCAGCACACGGATCGCCTTCAGCGTCTCGCGATTGAGATCCCCGTTGATCCTTCCGCTGTAAAGTCCCCGGTCGGCCAGGATCGACTGGATGGCCATGCGAGTGTCGGGGGTCCAGCCCACCCAGTGATTGGTGAGCTGGTCGTAGGTGTAGTCGTTGCCGGCCGCAAGCGCACGCACCATCCATTGCGCCGCCAGCTTGTTATCGACGGGAACGCCGCGGCCATTGGCATAGGCGAAGGCAAGGCCCGCCATGCCGTCGGTGTTTCCGTGATCGGCCGCCTGCTGGTAGTAGGCCACGGATTTGGCTTCGTCCTTCGACACACCTGTGCCGTTGAGATAGGCGAAGGCAAGCTTGATCAGCGCGTCATCGTCGCCGTGGTCGGCGGCCTGCTGGAACAGGGTCACGGCCTTGGCCTCGTCCTTGGGTACGCCCTGCCCGTTCTGATAGAGCTGGGCGAGGTTGCCGGCGCCGGCGGGATCGCCCTTGTCGGCCGCCACCTGGAACTGGCGGGCCGCCTCGGCATAGTCCTGCGGCACGCCATCGCCGTCGCGATAGAGGAAGCCGAGATTGACATTGGCCGCCACCAGCCCCTTGGCCGCCGCCTGGCGATAGAGTTGGATCGCTTGAGCGGCGTCGGCAGGAACACCCCTGCCCGCCTGGTATTGAAAGGCGAGCGAGTTGAGGCAATCCGCATCGCCCTGGTCGGCGCAGAGCTTGAAGAGGCGGTTGGCCTCCTGGTCGTCGCGCGTCGTGCCGATGCCGTCGCGCTCGCGCACCCCGGCGGAAAAGGCCGCAATCAGGCTGCCTGTTTCGGCGGCCTTGCGATAGGACTGCAGGGCGAGCGTATCATTGCCGAGCTTTTCCTGCCCGCGGCCAAGCTGGTAGAACAAGCGCCCGATAGTGGGATAGCGGTCAGCGGCCTGCTGGCATTGCGCCACGGCCAGCGCCCCGTCGAGGCTTTCGAGGGGCACGCCATCGGCCACTTTCTGGCTGTCCTCGGGGCTCGCGGCAGTGCGGTCGCAATCGGTCACCGGCTCGATGTTCTGCGGCTTGGCCGGCTCAGCCCGCATCGGCCGGACATGTTTGCCATGCGGCGGGGTGAGGTTGAGAGCCGCCGCTGCCTGCAGCTGCAGGGTAAGGCCTATCGTTATGATGCCGAAGATCGCCGCAGCAGCCCGCATCACGCCCTCTCCAGCGCCATCCGCCCGAGATCCTTTAGCGCACTGGCGTGCGGAGCGTTACCAACTCCTCGGCAGCAGTGGGATGCAACGGCATCGTGGCGTCGAAATCAGCCTTGGTGGCGCCCATCTTGACACTGATGCCAAGAAGCTGCGCCATCTCAGCGGCGCCCTCGCCGACGATGTGCACGCCCCGAACCTTGTCGCTGACCTTGTCGACCACGAGCTTCATGAAGACGCGGTCGGCGCTGCCCGACAGGGTCGCCTTGATGGCGCGGAAGGAGGTCTGGAAGATCAGGACGCCGCCACCGCACTCCGCCCGCGCCTCGTCCTCGGTCAGACCGACCGTGCCCACCTCCGGCGTCGAGAACACGGCGCTCGGTACCAGGCGGTGATCGGCAAGCCAGGGCTTGTTGCCGAACACCGTATCGGCAAAGGCATGACCCTCGCGGATGGCGACCGGCGTGAGATTGATGCGGTTGGTGACATCGCCCACGGCCCAGATCTGCGGCGCGGTGGTACGCGACTGGTCGTCGACGGCAATGGCGCCGGCTGCATTCACCTCGACACCCACCGTCTCCAGGCCGAGGCCCTCGGTGTTCGGGCGGCGACCGGTGGCGATCATCACCTCGCCGACAATGCGGCTCTGGCCATTGGTGAGAACGGCCTTCTTGCACCCGGAAGCATCGGCCGCGATGCTGGCGAGATTGGTTCCCACGAGTATCTCGATGCCGGCGGCAACCATTGCCTCCGAAACGACGCGCCGTATATCCTCGTCGAAGCCGCGCAAGATGGTCTCGCCGCGATAGACCAGCGTCACCTTCACGCCCAGGCGTTGCAGGAGGCAGGCGAATTCCACCGCGATATAGCCGCCGCCTAGGATCAGCATGCTTTCCGGCAGCGACGGCAGGTCGAACACTTCGTTGGACGTGATGGCGAGGTCTGCCCCGGGAATGGCCGGCTTGATGGGTCGCCCGCCGGTGGCGACCAGGATCTTAGAGGCCGTGACGAGGCGCTCGCCATCGAGGCGGATCGTGTGGGGGCTGGTGATTACCGCCCGGGTCGGGAAGGTCGCGACCGAGGATTTCTCCAGATTGGAGGAATAGGCCCGCTCCAGCCGGCTGATCTCGGCTTCCTTGGCTGCGACCAGCCTGGCCCATGAGAATTCCGGTTCGGGCACGCTCCAGCCGAAGCCGGCGGCATCGCGGAATTCGTCGGCGAAACGGCTTGCCAACACATAGAGCTTCTTGGGCACGCAGCCGCGGATGACGCAGGTGCCGCCGACCCGGAACTCCTCGGCAATCGCCACACGCGCACCATGCGAGCCGGCGATACGCGCCGCGCGCACCCCGCCCGATCCCGCGCCAATCACGAAGAGATCATAGTCGAATTGCGACATGGCGGGGGCCTAGGGTCGGATGCCTTCAGAAAGAAGACATGCGTGGAGACGCGTTGCGGGAGAGCTGAAAATAAGAAGCGGGACTGAGCCGATCAATCCCGCTTCACGGCAATACTGCCATTCCTGATCAGGGGTTCTGCGCGGGAGCCTGCCCATTGCCGGCCGGCGGGGTGCTGCCCGGGGCGGTCGGAGCATTGCCTTGGGCGGTCGCGCCATCATCGGGTCCGCCGAGTTGGCCGCCGCGCTTCTGCACCTCCTGGCGCAGCCGCAGCATGATGCTGTCCTGCAGATCGCGCGTCCAGTTTCCGACGACTGGAACGGAATCACGCAGGATATTCTGCTGTTCCTTCGAGAACTTGGCACCCACCGGCGTCTGGTAGAACGTCACCAGTTGCTTGAGCTCGTCGTCGTTGAACTTCGTCGTGTAGAAACGGGCGAGCGCCTTGTCGAGATCGTCGCGCTTCTTGACGAATTCGGGGATCAGCGAGATGGCGGCATCGTTGATCATGCCGCGCAGTTCCGGCCGGCGGCTGGCATAGATCTGGCTCGCCTGGGTCATGAACTGGGGGATGATGTCGTCAAAACCCGTGGTCAGGCCCGAGACCTTCAGGAACTGGATGGCGAGGGCTAGGCGCTCGGCGCTGGGTTCGGGCTGGGTGGAGGCAGCCGGCGCGGCGGGGGCTCCAGCGGTCGGCACATCGGCTGCAGGCGCCTGGGTCGCATCCTGCGCATAGGCCGGCAGCACAGCAGAGCCTGCAAGCAAGCCCGCGACCACGGCGGCCAAGGCAAAAATACGGCGTTGACGAAGCATTATGGAACTCCCATCACAAGTCAGGCTGGCCCGATGAAGCGGACGCCCGCATTGCCGGCGACATAGGCGCCCTTGGCATATCCGAGAAACAATCCGTGTTCGACGACACCGGGAATGGTGGAAAGGCCGGCGGCCAGGGCAGCCGGATCGAGGATCTTTTCAAAGTGGCAATCGAGGATGTGGTGCCCGCCATCCGTGACGAAAACAAGGCCATCCGGCCTCGTGCGCAGAGTCAATGCACCGGAAAGGCCCAGTTTTGCCGCCGCCTTCTCGATGGCGACCCTGGTCGCGCCGAAACCGAACGGGGTGACCTCGACCGGCAATGGAAACCGCCCGAGAGTGGGCACGACCTTGGAATCGTCGGCGATGACGATCATGGCCTGGGCGGCCGCCGCCACGATCTTCTCCCGCAGCAGCGCACCGCCGCCGCCCTTGATCAGCGACAGGTTCGGCCCGATCTCGTCGGCGCCGTCGACGCAGAGGTCGAGTTCCGGCGTCTCGTCCAGCGTCGTCAGCGGAATGCCGAGGCCCTGCGCCTGGTCATGGGTGAATTCGGAGGCGGGGACGCAGAGAACGCGCAGGCCATCCCTAACCTTTTCGCCGAGCAGGTCGACGAAATGCTTGGCGGTGGAACCATGGCCGAGGCCCAGCCGCATGCCGCTCTCGACATGGGTGAGCGCGGCCCGGGCTGCTTCGCGCTTCATGTCGTCAGGGGTCATCGGCACGGCATTCCTCTCCAGGGTCAGGCGGCGTTATAGCGGCTTTGCCGCGGTTTGCATCAGTTAAGTTTGGGAATGTGGCGGGTAGGCACAGGGTTTTTCCCCGGGTGGGCAGACGTCGCGTCCGCCCCTTCCTCTCGTACAAGCGCCGCGTTTCGAGAATGTGGACTGGACGTTCGCGCACCCAGGAAGAACTCTCACCGCGCCGGCGGCGTGCAGATCACCTGATCCTTCCATACATAGCAGACACTCATCGCGCCGGTGCGCTGCTCGACGCGGAATACCGCGCTCTCCTTCTCATGGTTGGAGGCGATTAGCGTATAGTCCCCCGGCTCCTGCTTGCCGGCGCCCTCGCCCGGGGGAAAACACAGCGTCACGCCGCTATTGTCTTCCTTCACGCCATATTGACAGGCTCCTACCTCGCCCGTGAGCCGGTCGACGCGGTAGATACGGTTGAGGTCCTTTTGCGGCGCGGCCACGAACGCATAATCGCCCGCCAAGGCCGGCCCGCCTACTAGAAGAAGGACAGCAAGGCAGAAAGAACGGATCATCATGAGGCGGCTCTTCTTTTAAGGGACGGGCTGCTCGGTAACGCAGAGAATTGAACGAATCGGGATAGCAGGGCTATCCCGAATCGCAGGACCTTCTGGCGATCGCTTGCCAGCCGCTCGTGGCATTTTCCAGACCGGCCCGGAAATCAGCAAATCTTAGAGAGAATAGCGCATGCGGCCGCAAACGGTAATTTTCGATCTCGACGGCACTTTGGTCGACAGCGCGCGCGACCTCATGGGCACGCTGAACTTCATCCTCGCCCGCGAAGGTACTCCTGCTTTGCCGGTGGAGAAAGCCCATAGCCTGCTCGGCGCCGGCGCTCGTGCTCTGCTGGAGCGCGGCTTCGCGGCCAACGGCCAGGCGGTCGAGACCGCGCGCATGGATAGGCTCTACCGCGACTTCCTCGACCACTATAACGAGCACCTCGCCGACGAAACGGTGGCCTTCGAAGGGGTCGAGCCGGCCCTGGTGGCGCTGAAGGCGCGCGGCCTGATCCTCGGCGTGTGCACCAACAAGATGACGTCCCATTCCGTCCGCCTTCTCGAGGCACTGAAGCTCTCGCCCTATTTCAGCGCGATCTGCGGGCGCGACGCCTTCGCCTGGTTCAAGCCGGACGCCCGCCACCTCACTCTGTCGATCGCGGCTGCGGGCGGGGACCCGGCCAGTGCCATCATGGTGGGCGATTCCAAGACGGATATCGACACCGCCATCAGCGCCGGCCTGCCATCGGTGTGCGTTGATTTCGGCTATACCGACATTCCCGCCGTCGAGCTCGGCGCCACCCGGGTGATCTCGCATTTCAACGCGCTCATTCCGGCGATCGATGCGATCAATGCCCAGTACGCGAAACGGGTCGCAGCTTCCTGATCATCCCAAGCGGGCTCCCGATTGGGCAAGCGCATCGCGGCCGCAGAGAGGATCGGGCGGAGACGGCTATCCTCTTCGCTTTTCGATGCCGCCCCCGATATTTGACGCGACAACCGCTTGACAGCGCGCCCGGCTTTATACAAATAGGCGCTTCCCTTCGGGGGCGCGTAGCTCAGCGGGAGAGCACTCCCTTCACACGGGAGGGGTCACAGGTTCAATCCCTGTCGCGCCCACCATCAATCTCTGAAATCGGATCAGATAGCCATCGCCTGTTTTGCAGGCTGGCGTTCATTTGTCACTCTTGTCCCGTTGCCTCGCCGCCATCAGGCGTTTGATGTGCTCCAGGACGAATTTGTGATCATAGGGCCTGCCGAGAGCTGGCCCTTCTTCACAAAGATCGCCGGCCTTTTGCGCGGCCTTGGCCAGCGTACCGGCCAGCACGACCTCGCAGCCTGGCGTGTTGCTGCGCACCCAGGTGGCGAGCTCGAAGCCAGAGCGCTCCTCGGCGCTGACAGCGATCATCACGATATCGACAGGGATGGTGCCGTGCACAAGGAGCTCCCGCGCCTCGCTCGCCGCAGCCGCCTCCACGACACGGTAGCCGCATTCGCGCAGATATTCGGCGAGAGGCGTGCGGATAAGGATATCCCCCTCGACGAGCAGGATGCACGCCTCGCTCATGTGCGCCCTCCGGATGGCGAGACGCCGAGTGTCGAGCAGATCATCTCGACGGCCTGTTCCATGTCGTAGGGTTTTGGCATGAACTGGCCGATGCCCTCCGCCCCCTTCGGGCCGGTATTGCCGGAGGTGATGATGATGGGAAGCGAGGGGTTCTGTGCCCGCAGGCGGCGCGCCAGTTCGAGCCCGTTCATCGAGCCCGGCATCTGGATGTCGGTGAAGATGAGATCCACCATCCCGGCCGTCTTCAGATAGGACAAGGCTTCATCCGCACTGGTCGCCTCCACCACGGTAAGGCCTGCGGTCCTGAGTTCGTCGGAGAGGATGGCGCGGATCAGCGCTTCATCCTCCACCACGAGTATGCTGGGCCTTTTGTGCTGGGGCTCTGACTGGGGCACCATCAGTGAGTAATTCTCCGGGTCAGGCTGAAACCCGTGACAGGAGTGGGGGTTCCAACGGCTGGGGAAAATCAATCCCGCCCCTTAGACTTTCAGGCCCAAGTTCTACCGGACCCTAAGCAGATTTCGGAAAAGTGTCCCTCGGTTTTCCGGCAAGAATCCGCGATAAAACAAAGAATTATGCGGGCGAAGCATTGGCCTGCCAATGAAAGCCTGCCTAAACGGTTCCTCGCCGGCGCGGTTTCTTCGGACACGCCTGCGCAACCAAACCATTTCGTCACGAAAAAGAAAAAAATCCGTGAAATTTTTACAACCGCTAAGGAACTTTCATATCGACATGGCGTTGGACTGAGCATTCCAATGCGGAGGAACTCCCATGAAAGTACTTTTTGCCGCCGCCATAGTCGCAGGGGCGACATTTGCTCTCGCCAACTCCAGTTCTGCCATGCCGCTGGCACCACAGGACAATCCATCCTTGGTACAGACCGTGCGGGATCCTACCTGCAACGCCCCGCAGCGTAATGCACGCTGCAAATGGTACGGCATGCCCGGCGTCCACACGGGGCCGAAGTGGCTTCGCCAATCGCAGCCGGGGCATCACTACCATCACCGCAGGCATGTAAAGAAACCCATCGCGCACAAGTCGACGGCTCCAGCGCCAAACTCCGCAACACCCGCCCCCACAACGCCGACGCCTCAGACCACAACGCCTCCAGCCACAACGCCTCCGGCGCAGCAGCAGTAAGGAACGGGGTTGAAACGACAGGGATAAGCGGCCGATATTCAAGAGAATATCGGCCGCTTTCTTGTCAACCGCTGCCCACCGTGTTGGCGATGACCTTCTGCTTTCCTTCGAACATGGCGAGTCCGGCGGCAGTCAGCATGATACTCATGCCGATGATGTCGGGCAGCCGCACCTGTTCGCCGAAAGAGACCATGCCCAGCAACACCGCGATAACGGGCGAAACGAACGCGTAGCTTCCCGCGCGTGTGGCGCCAATGTCGCGGAGCAGGCGCATATAAATGGTATAGCCGAGCAACGATCCAAACAGCACCAGGAACAGCCAGCCCGCCCAGGCCGCCGCGCCCCATCGCCCCGCCAGGGCGGCGATGGCGCCGGGCTCGAAGGCGAGCGACAGCCCGAGCAGGATCGCACCGCCCATGAGAGTTGTGCTGGCCGCAATCAGAGCCGAGGGATAGAGGCGCAGCAGAGGTCGCGCGATGACGGAGCCCCAGCCATAGCTCACGGCCGCGGAGGCGACCGCACCGGCGCCCAGAAGGCGAAGGCCGGCAGCCTCACCCCGGTTCGACGACCAGCTTTGCCAAGCTGTCGGCCCGAACAGGATCACGAGGCCGACGATGCCGAGCAGGAGAGCGCCGAGCCGCCGCCGGTCGAAGCCTTCCTCGCCCAGAGCCAGGGCGAATCCCATCAGCGCGACCGGCGTCAGCGACATTTCCAGCACCGCACCCGTGCCGGAATCGACATGAACCATGCCCCAGAACAGCGCAGCATAACACAGGGTGATCATCAGGAGGCTGGTCGCCGCCAGGCGCGGCAGATCGGCGACGGCGATGCGAGGCAGCCCTTCCCCCAGCCATGAGATCACCAGGAGGATGGCGCCGGCGGTTATGAAACGGGTGCCCGCAAACAGCAGGGGCGGCACGGCTTCCACGCCTGCCTTGATACCGATCCAGGTGGTCTCCCAGATCGCGCAGAGCGCCAGGAAAAGCAACAGGTTGCGATTGGGCATCACGAGCCTCATGACAAACGAATGTAACGGTTATATATCATTATATACGTTACAACACACGCTTGAGTTTTTAGTTCCCATGCAGGAAGCTGAGCCCATGACGCCGCACACCGACATTGCCGCGATCCGCCTGCTGGGCGGGCACCCGGCGCTGGATTTCATCAACACGGTCGACGCCTGGCGCGACCGCTGGGGGCCGGATTTTCTGGTCCGCTATGAGGATCTGGTGGCCTGGGCTGAACGCGTCGATCTTGTCGGTGCCGGGCTCGCGGCAGTGTTACGCACCAAGGCGGCCAACGCTCCCGCTGAGGCTGAAGCTGCTCTGATGCGGGCACGGGCGCTGAGGCAGAGCCTCCATGCCCTCTTCCTCAGCGAAGCCGAGGCTGCGCCCCTGAATTCGGATGACGCGAAGCAGCTCAATGCCATCCTGCGCCAGGCCGGAGAGCATCGCGAGCTGCGGCAGGAGGCAGGCTCGTTTCACTGGGCCTGGCGTGACGAAGCTGATCTCGACGCCGTCCTCTACCGCGTCGCCTTCGAGGCGGCCGATCTGCTCGCCGCGCGCGCAAGCCGCCGCGACATACGCGAATGCCATGGCGTGAACTGCGGCTGGCTGTTCCTCGATACCTCGCGCAGCGGCCGCAGGCTATGGTGCTCGGAGGAGACCTGTGGCACAGCCATGCGCGTGCGCCGCTTCCGCCAGAAAGACAGGCCCGAAGCGTGAGCCGTCCTCTTCCACCAGGCGAAAATCATTGCAAGAAAATGCGATGGACGCGCTGGCTTGATCCCGCTTCCATGGGGTAATGCCAGACGTCGCATCGTTGCGCCGAAAACAAGCAAAGCGAGCCAGGGGAGCCCGACCACCTCATGCCGGATCATGCAGACACGCAGCGCGCCGTCCTCGATGCCATTTTCACGGGCGCCGTCGCCGCCTCCCATCCGGCCAGCTTCCTGCCTTCCCACTTGCCGTCCTTGCCGGCAACCGGGCGCCTGGTGATCATCGCGGCCGGCAAGGCCGGCGGCAGCATGGCCGAGGTCGCAGAAGCCCATTATGCCGGGCTCGGCCTGCCGACCGGACGTATCAGCGGCGTTGCGGTGGCGCGCCATGGCTATGGCCGCCCGCTCAAGACCATCCCGATGATCGAGGCCGGCCACCCCGTTCCGGATGCCGGCAGCGTGGAGGGCGCCACGCGCGCGCTCGAAGCCGCTCGCTCCGCCGGGCCTGACGATCTCGTCCTCGTGCTGCTGTCGGGTGGCGCCTCGGCCAATCTGGTGGCGCCGGCAGGCGATCTCACCCTCGACGACAAGCGTGCCATCACCCGCCACCTCCTGCGCTCGGGCGCGGCGATCGGCGAGATCAACGTAGTGCGCAAGCGCCTGTCGCGCATCAAGGGCGGAAGGCTGGCGCAGGCGGCCCACCCGGCACGGCTCCTGACGCTCGCCGTCTCCGACGTGCCGGGCGATGATCCCGCCATCATCGGCTCCGGACCAACCGTTCCGGATCCAGCCAGCAACGCCCAGGCGCTTGCCATCGCCGATCGTTTCAACACGCCGCTCGGCGCCGCGCGCAGCCTTTTCGAAGACGCAGGCAATGAGACGCCGAAACCGGGCGATGCTGTGTTTGCCAACAGCGAATTCCACATCGTCGCGACGCCCGCCCAGATGATCGCCGCTGCGATAGAGATAGCTGCGCAGCATGGCTATGAACCGGTGGTGCTCGGCGCCAATGTCGAGGGCGAGGCGCGCAGCGTCGCCGCCGACCAGGCGAAGCAAGCGAGAGCCTTGAAGGCGGCCGGGCGCAAGGCCGCTCTCATCTCGGGCGGCGAGCTGACGGTGACCATCACCGGCAAGGGCCGCGGCGGCCCCAACCAGGAATTCAGCCTCGCTCTCGCCCTGGCGCTGGGCGGCGAGCCCGGCATCAGCGCCCTTGCCGCTGATACGGACGGCACCGATGGCGGCGGCGGCCTCGCCACCGATCCGGCCGGCGCGATCATCGACCCCACCACCCTCGCCCGCGCGCGAGCCGGGGGCGTGGATCCGGAGGCCTATCTCGCCAACAACGACTCGACGGGCTTCTTCGAAGCCATCGGCGATCTCGTGGCGCCTGGGCCGACCTTCACCAATGTGAATGATCTGAGGGTGATTTTGGTTGGATAGGACCAGCGGGCGCGCTTGGAGAAAGAGGCGCGGGAAGCCTCCCCCACGAAGCTGGGGGAGGTGGCATTGCGAAGCAATGACGGAGGGGGGGTGGCCCGCTTGCGGACAAATAACCGGACAAGGCTCGGGTGCATCGAGAGAGGCTGAACCCTCTCCCTTTGGGTCGAGCCCGTCGGGCCACACCCCCTCCGAGCCGGCTTCGCCGGCCCACCTCCCCCAGCTCCGTGGGGGAGGCTCGCGTCGCGCTCTCCTCGGCCTCTTTCGTGCCTTTCCACACATCAAATATCAAAATACAAATTGCATTTTGAAATTTAATACTGTACACCTCCCTCCATCGGCGGCACCGAGCCGCCGGAGCAAGGAGACAGACCATGGGACACGGCAGATGGAACCCGCATGACTGGGCCAGCTACGCCGCCCGCAACACCAACGGACGCTCGGCCGCCGAGATTTTCTCGGCCCGGGGCATGCAGCCAGCCTTCGACCCCACCCGCATCGCCATGCGGGAATCCCGCGACAGACGCGAGAACCCGATCTCGACCGCGATCATCCTCGCCAGCGACGTTACGGGATCGATGGGCACGATCGCGGAAGTGATGATCCGCAGCGGCCTGGACACCACCATGCGTGAGATCTATGCCCGCAAGCCGGTGAGCGATCCGCATGTGATGGTGATGGCGGTGGGCGATGCCGAATGCGACCGCGCGCCCCTGTAGGCCACCCAGTTCGAGGCCGATATGGTCCCGCATCTCGCGATGACGTGCCTCGACCAGGTGGGTGAAAAACCGACCGTAATCGCAGATGGCACGGAACAGCGCGCCTCTCCGACAGGGCTCTCGGAGGCGGCGTTCCGTCTTACCGGCGCCCGCAGCCTCATCAGCAGCTACGGTCCCTGCCGGGCGAGTCTCGAAGGAGAGATTTTCGAACGGCGTGACGTAGCGCCGACAAATGCAGCCGCTGCGAAGATGGACGCGGCCTGAACAGCCAACGCTATTTCGGGAATCGGCGCGCACCATCATTTTGACCCAAGCTTATTGCCCTCTGGCCATGCCATTGCCATGTGCGAGTTGAATCAGGGTCACGTCCGTAATGCTGTCTCGCCTGTTCCGGCATCTCGAAAGCCGCATCGATGTCTTTGCACCGTTCGACGAGCACGAGACGCCGCCGACGGGCGTGTGGCGTTTCATGTGGCATCACCTGAAGGTGGTGAAGGGCTGGCTCGTGGCGATCATGGTGATCGAGCTTGCCTTCAGCGCCGTCGAGGCCTCGATCTATCTGATGGTCGGCTGGTTCGTCGACCTGCTCAACAAGCAGTCCGCCGAGACCCTCTTCCGCGACTTTGGCTGGCGTCTCGTCGGCGCCGCCTTGCTCATCGTGATCCTGCGGCCGGTCCTCTTCTTCCTCGTCCAGCTGGTGACCAACCAGATCGTGGTGCCATCTCTCACCAATCAGATCCGCTGGCGCAATCATGTCTATACGCTCGGCCATTCGCTGACCTATTTCCAGAACGATTTCGCCGGGCGCCTGTCCGCGCGCGTCATCCAGGCCGGCCAGTCGATCCGCTCTGCCGCCGTCGCGATGATCGGCGACCTCTGGTACGGCATCATCTTCGCTTCGGTCACCATCGGCTTCTTCAGCTCGGTCAGCATCTGGCTGACGCTGCCTGTCATCGTATGGTTCGTCGCTTATGCCACCCTGTTGCGTTTCTTCGTGCCGCGGGCGCTGGAGCGATCGGAAGCCAATTCGCTCGGCCGTTCCTCGGCGACGGGCCGCATCGTGGATTCGTACACCAACATCCTCACCGTGAAACTGTTCGCGCGCGGCGACCTCGAGCGTTCGGCCGTGCGCGAGTCCCTCAAGCGCTGGAACGATGCCTTCCTGGCGCTCCAGCGCCTGATCCTCGGCACCACTTTCCTGCTGCAGATCCTTAACAGCCTGCTGATCGTCAGCACGGCCGGCATCACGCTGCTGCTGTGGACTCGCGGCGCGATGACCGGCGGCATCGGTGCCGCAGGTATCGCCCTGGTGCTGCGCCTCGTCCAACTTTCGGGCTGGCTGATGTATCTGGTGCGCGACGTCTTCGACAATATCGGCACGGTGCAGGAGAGTATGCTCACCATCGCCAAGCCGCACGACCTCGTCGACGATCCGGATGCCGTAGCGCTCGCCGTACCGCGCGGCGGGATCGTCTTCGACCATGTGCGCTTCGGCTATGGCGGCGCCAGGCCGGTGTTCGAGGACCTGTCGCTCACCATCCGGCCGGGCGAGAAGATCGGCATCGTCGGCCCTTCAGGCGCCGGCAAGTCGACGCTCGTCAATCTGCTGCTGCGTCTCTATGCGATCCAGGGCGGGCGCATCCTGATCGACGGGCAGGACATCGCCGGTGTCACACAGGACAGCCTGCGCCGGCAGATCGGCGTGGTGACGCAGGATAATTCCCTGCTGCATCGCTCGATCCACGACAACATCGCCTATGGCCGTACGGAGGTCGACCGCGTGGCCATCGAAGAGGCCGCCCGCCAGGCCGCGGCGCATGAGTTCATCATCGGCCTCGGCGACCAGGACGGGCGCGCCGGCTATGAATCCCGCGTGGGCGAGCGCGGCGTGAAGCTCTCGGGCGGCCAGCGCCAGCGCATCACCATTGCGCGCGTGCTGTTGAAGGATGCGCCCATCCTGGTGCTGGATGAGGCAACCTCGGCGCTCGATTCCGAAGTGGAGGCGGCGATCCAGGGTCAGCTCAAGAGCCTGATGCAGCACAAGACCGTGCTCGCCATCGCCCACCGCCTCTCCACCATCGCGGAGCTGGATCGCCTGATCGTGCTGGATGAAGGGCGTATCGTTGAGGAAGGCCGGCATGAGGAACTGATTGGGAGGGGCGGGCTCTATGCGCGGCTGTGGAGCCGGCAGTCAGGCGGGTTCCTGGCGCTGGAGGATGGAGCGGCGGCGGCGGAGTAGCTGGGAGCGCGGACGTCCTCGTCCGCTCTTGAACCGCAGACGTTTCAAGGCATTAGGGACGGTCGTTAAGGCGAAGCCACAAAGAAGGGCGTGGTCTATTATCCAGGCTACGCCTTTCTTGCCTTACGCTACATTTCAAGAGCGGACGAGGTCGTCCGCGTTCCCAGCTACACCATGCCGTTCCCAGCATCCGATCCGTGCCTGGCGCGATGGCGCTGGACCAGCAGCAGGATGGTGATGGCGCCGAGGATCACCGCCATCGAAATTGCGGTGGTGAGCGTTCCCAGCGCGTAGATCACCGGTGTCGTCACCGTGGTGGTCATGCCTTCGAGCTGGAGGGGCAGCGTGTTCTCGGCACCGATCGCCTGGCTGGTGCGAGCGATCTCGTCCCAGGAGAGCGTGAAGCCGAACAGCGCCACGCCGACCAGAGAGGGTGCGATGATCGGCAGCACGACATTCCAGAAGGTCTGCCAGGGCGTTGCGCCGAGATCGCGCGCCGCTTCCTCATAGGAGGGGTTGAAGCGGTTGAACACGGCGAACATGATCAGCAGGCCGAAAGGCAGCGTCCAGGTCAGGTGGGCGCCGAGGCCGGAGGTGAAGATGCCGACCACCGTCTGGTAATTGTCCTGGATCCACTCGATCTCATAGGTGTCGCCGATGGCCTTGATGGTGTCGTCGACGATCTTGAATTCCAGCGCGATGCCGAGCGACACGATGATCGAGGGTAGGATCAGGCTGGCGATGGCGGTGTAGAACAGGAAGTTGGACCCGAAGAAGCGCCGACGGAAGGCGAGGCCCGCCATCACCGAAATCACCACGGTGAGGAAGGCCACCAGCAGGCCGAGCCCAAGCGAGCGGAAGAAGGCATCGCCGATGCCGCTCACCGTATCGCCATAGAAAAGCTCGTGGAACCAGTGCAGGGACACCCCGTTCATCGGGAAGGTCAGGCCGCCATCCGGCCCCTGGAACGACAGGATCAGGATGGTGATGGTCGGCCCGTAGAGGAACAGCACATAGAGCGCGAAGACGGCCGTCAGGATGTAGAAGGTGAGACCCCTGCCCTCTCTCATCTCAGAGCTCCTTCCGGATGTCGATGAAGCGCACCATCGCCGCGATGATCATCATCACGACCGCGAGCAGGATGATGGCGTTGGCGGCGGCGATCGGGAATTGCAGGTAGCCGATCTCGACATTGATGACCTTGCCGATCGAGGCGATCTGCTGGCCGCCCATCAGGCCGATAGTGATGAAGTCGCCCATCACCACGGTGATCACGAAGATCGAGCCGATGGCGATGCCGGTCTTGGAGAGCGGGATGATGACATTCCACAGGGTCTGCCAGCCCGAGGCGCCATTGTCATAGGCCGCCTCGACCAGCGAGCGATCGATGCGCGACATCGAATTGACGATCGGCACGATCATGAACACCGTGTTGAGGTGCACGAAGGCCAGGATCACCGAGAAGTTGGAATAGAGCAGCCAATCCTGGGGCTGGCTGGTGATGCCGATATTCATCAATGTCTGGTTGATCAAGCCGTTCCGGCCGAGCAGCGGGATCCAGGAGATCATGCGGATGACATTCGAGGTCCAGAACGGAATGGTGCAGAGCAGCGCCAGTACGAGGCGTGTCGTCGTCTTCTTCACCTCGAAGGCGATGTAATAGGACACCGTGAAGCCGATCAGCAGGGTGGAGAGCCAGACGATCAGGCAGAATTTCAGGGTCGACAGATAGGTTTTGAAGGTCGTGCACAGGTCCGGCAGGCCCGAGACGCATTTGTCGAAGACCTCGACATAGTTCTGCAGCTTGAAATCGGGCTCGATCGAATATTCGGTATAGTCCCAGAAGCTGACGATGAAGGTGGCCAGCAAGGGCAGGATGAAGAAGGTCGCGAAGACGATGGTCAGCGGCGCGGCCTGCCAATAGGAGGCCCAGCGGGACAAGGCGGGCTTGCTGGTCCGCGCGCGCGGCGGGGCGGAGACGGAGGCTGCTGTGGAGGACGTGGCTGTCGTGACCGCCATGGAGAACCTTTGCTAGGGCGATTTACCTTCAGATCGAATCACCAAGAATCGCAAAATGCGTTTGATACCAGGAAGTTATTTTGGAAATCCGCTCCCGCTTGAAAGCATTTTGCTCTAGGAAGCCGCGTAAGCCTTCTCCACGATGCGGAGAAGGCTTTGCATTGCGCTAGATCAAGCCGCGATGAACTCGTTCCACTTTTTGACCATGTACTCGTTCTCATCCATGACCGCGTTCCAGCAGGCCACGGCGCCCATGCGTTCGGCATAGGAACCGCCGTCGCGGGTGGCGCCCGCCTTCTCGAGCAGGCCGCCATCCGGACCATGGATGTCCTTCTCGGCAGGCTTGCCTTCCATCCAGTAGGCCCACTCATAGGGCTCCATATGCTCCTTGGCGGTGTCGAGCACCGCCGAATAGTAGCCCTGGCGGTTGAGATAGGCGCCGGCCCAGCCCGAGAGGAACCAGTTGATGAACTCATAGGCGGCGTCGAGCTGCTTGCCCTTCAGCGTCTTGGGCAGGGCGAAGCCCGAGGCCCAGGCGCGGTAGCCTTCCTTGAGCGGCTGGAACTTGCACTCGATGCCCTTGAGGCGCACGGCGGTGACAGCCGGGGACCACATCGACTGGATCACGGTCTCGCCTGAGGCCATCAGGTTGACGCTCTCGTTGAAATCCGACCAGAAAGCGCGGAACTGGCCGGCCTTCTTGGCTTCGATCAAGGTCGCCATCGTCAGGTCGATCTCGTCCTTGGTCATGTTGCCCTTGTCGGCATATTTGTGCTTGCCGGTGGCTTCGACGACCATGGCGGCATCCATGATGCCGATCGAGGGGATGTTGAGGATCGCCGCCTTACCCTTGAACTCAGGGTTGAGCAGCTCGGCCCAACTGGAGATCGGACGCTTGATCAGGTCGGGACGGATACCCAGCGTATCGGCATTGTAGGTGGTCGGGATCAGCGTGATCCATTCGGTCGGATCGGCCGAGAACTTCTTGGAATGCTGGCCTTCGAGATAGAACACCTTCTTGGGTGCTGTGCCCTGGTCGCCGATCTTCTTGCCGTCGACTTCGCCCTTGGTGATCACGGTGGCGAGCTTGTCGACCAGCTTGATCTTCTTGGCGTCCATGCCCATCAGATTGCCCGACGGCACCAGCTTCTTGAGGCTGAAATATTCGGTGTCGACGAGGTCGAAGGAATTCGGCTGGGTGATGATGCGCTTGGTGACGTCATCGGTATCAACAGAGACATACTGGATCTTGACGCCGGTATCCTTGAAGGCCTGGTCCGCAATGGCCGGCGCTTGGTTGGTGGCGGTCGAGAGGTAGCGCAGCGTGATCGGGTCGGCGGCATGCACCGCGGGGGCTGCCAGCACGCTCGCGCCGGCAGCGGCGCCCGCCAGCGCAATGCCTCCCTTCAGGAGGTCGCGGCGCGAGAGGCCGCCCTTTTGCTCTTTCTTCATCGACTATCCCCTTCTGGATCGGATTCTCTTTTGATTACGGGCCCTTAGAGCGTCTTGTTTTGCTCTAGTGGGCGCCGCCTTCAAGTTGGTGGGCGTCCGACGGCGCCCACGAAAGCGTGGCGCGCTCCCCTTCCTCGAAGGGTTGCGACAGGAATGTTTGCTCGGTCACCATGGCGGTCATCTCCCCGCCGCGGTCGTCCTTGACCTGGACCGAATAGCCGGTGCCGGCGAACTCGATGCCGGCGACATTGACGAAGCGGCTCGAGGCCGTGGCCTCCGTCTCGCCATGGGCCAGGCTCACGCGATCCTGGCGCACGGCGATGGCGCGGTCGCCGAGATCGATGACGTTGTGGCCGCCGACGAAACGGGTCACGAAAGCCGTGCGCGGGCGGTTGAAGACATCCCCCGCCGTGCCCTGCTGCTCGATGCGGCCATTGTTCATCAGCACCACGAGATCAGCGAGGGCCAGGGCCTCGTCCTGGCTGTGGGTGACATGGACGAAGGAGATGCCGAGATTCTTCTGCAGGCGCTTGAGCTCGCCGCGCACCCGGATGCGCAGGAACGGGTCGAGCGCGGAGAGCGGCTCGTCGAGAAGCAGCGCCGAGGGCTGGGTGATCAAGGCACGGGCCAGCGCCACGCGCTGCTGCTGGCCGCCCGAGAGCTGAGACGGCAGGCGGTCGGCGAACTTCTCCAGTTCCACCACCTTGAGCATGGTCCTGGCCTTCTCGAGCCGCTCGGGCTTGGAGACGCCCTTCATCTTCAGCGAGAAGGCAACATTCTCGGCCACGGTCAGATGGGGGAAGAGCGCATAGCTCTGGAACATCATCGCCGTGCCGCGCTTGGCGGGAGCAAGGTCGGTGACATCAATATTGTCGAGGAGGATATCGCCGGAGGTTGCGATCTCATGGCCCGCCAGCATGCGCAGCGAGGTGGTCTTGCCGCAGCCCGAAGGGCCCAGCAGGCAGCAATAGGTCGAGGCCGGGATCTTGAGGTTGATGGCGTCGACCGCCTTGGAGGAACCATAGGCCTTGGTCACGGAGGCAAACTCGATCAGCCCCTTGGCCTTGCCTGTTTCAGTTGCGTTATTTGCCACGCCGAGCCTCATTCAGGATTGTCGACAATCCCTATGCATGGGCCGTGCCAAGTGAAATTGCGTGATTCTTCAACGCATTAAGATTTACTCTGAGGCCAGTGCCAAAATATTGTACGTCGATGTGCAACATATTTGAGCAGGTTCGGCAGAAATAGCCTCATGCTGCAGTGCCACAACGTGCCTGGGATTGTCGACAATGAGTATTTGACCGTCTTGACAAATCGGCGTCGACGGGCGTGAGATGGAATACTGTGATGGTTGAACGCAACTTCAAGCTTCGGGCAACCGGCGTTCAACCTTAAAAACCATATCAATTTGCAGGTTATGGTCTGCTAAGGTCATGCTCGACATCGAGTATTCTGGGCTGTCGTCCAATAAAAACTCCGGTCTTCAGACCGAGAGGGAGATTTTCGAGCGCATTCTCGGCGCCATTGCCGAACGTCGACTGCCGCCCGGCACCAAGCTCACCGAAGAAAGCCTGGTCGATATCTTCGGCGTCACCCGCGCGCGGGTCCGCAAGGTCCTGCTGCTGTTGTCCCAGCGCGGGCTGATCGCGCTCGAGCCCAATCGCGGCGCCTTCGTGGCCCAGCCGAGCCAGGCGGAAAGCATCGCCCTCTTCCATGCCCGCCGCGTCATCGAAAGCGAGACGGCGACGCTTGTCGCCGCCCTGCCCGAGCCGGCACGCACGCTGGCCCTGGCGCGTCTCGACGCCCATCTCGATGAGGAGGCGCATGCCCGGGCCGCCGAGCAGCCCGGCGCCATCATCCGTCTCTCGGGCGAGTTCCACCGCCTGGTGGCAGAGCTTGCGGGCAATCCCGTGCTGACCTCGATCATCGAGAACCTGGTCTGGCGCACGGCGCTTGCCCTCGCCACCCATGCCACCCGCCACGACACCGACTGCTCGCCCTCCGAGCATATCGCCATCGTCGATGCCATGCGCGCGGGAGATGGTGCCATGGCGGTGCACCTGATGATGCACCACCTCGATCATATCGTGCTATCGGTGCAGGAATAGCCGCGAAAACGCATCGAATCCGGCAATTTTGTCGGGCATGCGGGCGGCATTCCAGGCCGCCTCCGCATCATCAAGCCCCTCGGCCATGCGCAGGAACTTCGCCTTCAGGGCCGCCTCCGGCAGGGGACGGGAGGGATCGCCGAGGGCATCCGTCTTCTCGGCGGAGCGGCTTTTTCCGTTCGCAAAGCGTATCTCGATGCGGCAGGGCCGCTCGGTCGGCAGGCGGCGCGTCATGGCCGGATCCTCGATCACCTGGATGCGCTCGGCCAGGGCCCGGATGGCGGGATCACGCAGTTTCTCCGGCGCGAAGGCATCGATCCATACCGAGCCGTGCATGAGGCGCAGCGCCAGCACGAAGGGGATCGAGAAGCGGGCCCCGATCGGCGTCATCGGCCCGGTCTCCTTCAGGGCGGCGGCCGGGGCAAAGGTGGTGACACGAATGGCCTGGATCTCGAACGGATCGATGTCGCGTTCTTCCAGCATCGTCTCGATCACTTCAAGCGCGCCCTGGGTTTCGCGGCAGGAGGAGGAGAGCTTGAGGAAGGGCTGGGTGATCAGCCAGCGCTCGCCGAGCCCATCCACCAGCTTCTCATGCGAGAAGCGCGACCCGCTGACCGAGCCGAAAACCACAGCAATGCCATTGGGTTCGCCACTCATGCCGGCCTCGGCGAGATCACAGGCGAGTAGGCCGTTCTGCGCCGCCACGCCGGCATAGATGTTGCGAATGGCGCTGCCGCGCAGGCTGGCGGTGACGCTGGTGGCAAGGCTGAGGCTCGCCGCGAGTTCGAGCGCCGTCAGGGTCGCCTCGGGCGAGAAATGGCGCAGCCGCGCCACCGCGGCCGCGGCGCCGATGACGCCCCAGGTACCGTGCGGATGCGCCGCTGGGCGCAGGCTGGTGGCCATGCCGGTGCGCGCGCCTGCCTCGTAGCCGACCAGCACGGCATTGAAGAAAGCTTCGCCCGGAAGCTCCGGCCGCACGCTCCATTCGGCGAGAGCCGCGGCGACGGCATGGATGGCCGGGTGGCCGCCGGCAGCATAATTGCCCTCGTCGAGTTCCACCGCCGTGCCGGCAAAGCCCGTCAGGAAAGCCGCCGAGGCCGCATCCGCCTTGCGCTTCCGGCCGAAGACATCCGCTTCGCCCGCATCGGCATAGCGCCGCCCGATCGCCCGCACATCCGCCTCCCGCCAGCCGGCCAGGATGGCGCCGAGCGTATCGGCGAGCACCAGACCGGTCTGGTGGCGGATGGAAGGCGGAATGCGGTGGATGTCGGTCGACTGGACGAAGGCAGCGAGATCTTCGAAGGCGGGCATGTGAAATCCGTTTCAGTGACGGACGTTCCTATGCAAGCCGTGGGCCAGATCGGAATGCTGCGGTGCGGTATATTTGGTGAAGCCTGGCGCAGCCCTCGATCAGCCTCGCCTTCGAATCACGAATTCGCGCGGATCGTCGCACGGTGGCAGCACGACCAGACTCCCCTCGTCCTTGTCGGTCAGCGCTGGGACCTCGCCGTTCAAACTCACCTCAAGGACCGATGCAGGCGGTATGGTCGGGAAAAGCAGATAGGACTCCTTGGAAATCGGCGGCAGGCGCATCGAGAATGTATTGGTTTGAAACGAGAGATGACTGATCCGTCCCCGAATATCGGTTTGCAACAGGACCGTATCGCCTTGGATGATGCTGAGATGTCCTGCCCCATCGATCGTCAGTTGCGTCCGCCCCACCGGGCTGGCGAAGGGACCTAGAGTGGCGGCCAAGCCGTCATTCACGATCTCCCAGCCGCCCCACGGCGTGATGTCGGTGATGGCGGCGATGCCGAGCTTGGCCATCAAGGCGCCCCAGCTGTAGAAACGCTCGGTATCGGGTTGGTCGAGCGGTTCGCCCGTCTCGGCATTGTAGTTCTCGGGGCAGATGCGATCCTTTTCCCAGACGCGGCGGAACAGCGCGAAGCTGCGCTGCGCCAGCTCCGAAGCCTTCGCCTCCGCGCCCGAGCGTTTCAGACCCAGATAGACCAGATAGTTGAAGGGCGGCCAGATCCTGCCGCGCCAGTAGCTGTTGTCGGCAAAGGCCGGATCGGCACGGCTGACGCCCGGAATGATCGGGTCGCCGCCGAAGGTAGCGGGATCGTCGAGATGGGCGAGCAGCCGTTCGATCTGTTCCTGCGTCGCGGCCCCGGCCAGCAGGGGATAGAAGCTTGTCGGAGCCAGACTGAGCACGAAGGTGCCGGAATGCAGGCGGTTTGCGAAGATGCCGCGATCAGCGTCCCACAAGCGCTCTCGGATGCACATACGCGTTGCCTCCGCGCGCGAAGTATGCTCGGCCGCCTCGCGGCCATATCCGAGTTCTGCTGCGATCAGGCCGAGCATTTCCGAGTCGAGAGCCAGCAGGCTGTTGAGCCCGATGTCCCAGCAGTCGAGCGTACGGGTATTGGGATCCCAGCTTGCTTCGTCGTGAACCGGCGAATTGTCCATGGCTGACTCGTTGCGGGCGCCGAAGGAGGTGCCCTTGTAGAGCCCGTCGCCGACATCCGAGGTCCCGAAGGAGGCGAGCCCGGACTGGGAGGGGTCGCGCTCGCGCCACCACCAGGCGTGGTTGCGGGCCAGTGCGGCATAGGAGGCCTCCAGGAAATCGCGCGAGCCGGACCTCAGATAAAGCAGCCAGGCGACGAAACTGCCGATCGGGCTCTGGCTGCGATCGACCCAGGCGTCGTTCGCGGTGAGGAGACAGGCAAGATTGCCTTCCGGCGTGGCGTTCGACAGCGCGACGGCGAAGTTCTCGCGGGCAAGCCCGGCATCGAATTCACCCGCCATGAGGGCCGCGTAGAACTGGTCGTTCAGCCAGACGCCGAAGCCGCCGAATTTACCGAGGTCCCAGTTCCGACTGATGGCTGTATAGGAGCGCTGGTTGATACCGTCCCACACCGTATTCCAGGCGACAACGTCGCGCAGCGCATCGAGCGCGACGGCCGGCGAACTGCTGTCGGCCGGCACAGCCGGGCCATCATCGGGCAAGGCAGCCAGAGAGCTTGCCCGCTCGACGGCGATATCCTCGCGATCGGCGATGGCAAGGCCAAAACGGTTCTCTCGCATCATCTCCAGGTTGAAGCGAAGCATCAGGACGGGCGCCGCGTCGGAAAGTGAGCCCTTGTAGAAGTAGCCGTGGGTCTCGTAGTCGGACAGGGCGTCCGCAACACTCTCGTGCCCCGTTACCTGGACCGGCGGCTCGGCGGTGACCAGCGCGACGAAGCGATGGCCGATCCGAATGATGGCTACATTGCGGGAGGCATCGAACCGGACCGTCTCCCCGGCATCCGCCGAGAAGCAGAGATTGATCCAGAAACGCAGGCCCCACTCGCCCGAGCGGATCGTCCGCCAGGAACCGGAAAGGCAGAAGGGATCGGTCTTGCCATAGCGCCAGGCAAGCCGGGTTCCGGCGTGACTGAGATCGAGTTCCACCAGCGAAGCGTCGAGATGGTGGCGCCCGAGGCGTACGCTGTCCGGATGGTCGAACAACGTGGCCTTGCCGCTGCTGGTCGCGAATGCCAGCGGCGTCAGGCGCACGCCGAGGGGCAGGAAGACCATTTCGGCCGGCCGGCTCGACCACGTATTCCAGGCCCGGTCCAGTGGGATGTTCGTGCTCCCGGGCATGTCAGGCAACCATGAGTGCTTGGCGCCGCGGCGTCGCGACAGGGGGCAAAGCAGCGATCATGCGGGGCTCCAGCTCCCGACCACATCAGCGGTCCCGGCGATGATGATCTGCTGCGGCATGCGGGGCAGGACGAGCTCCAGGGTTGCCTTGTGGGATTCGAGCGATGAACTGGTGACGGCGTCCCGCACCAGGATCACCCTGTAGCCCAGGTCCACGGCATCGAAGACTGTCGCGAGGACGCAGATGTCGGTTTCCACGCCTGTGATGATCAGCGTATCGGCCTTGCGCGCCCTGAGCCTCTGGTCGAGGCTGTTCTCGCCGAACAGCGAATAGGTTGGTTTGTCGAAGATCTCCTCGCTTTCGGCAAGGGCCGCGAGCGGCTCGACGAGGTCGATCATGCCGGGAGCCAGATTCGCACCCGTCAGGCTGGACCAGCGGTGGTAATAGGTCTGCCAGCTTCCGGTCGCGAGGTCAGGCGTGTGCGGAACGGTGAAACGCGCGAAGATCGTATGCCCGGGCTTCCCCGCCACGATGCGGGCGATGTTGGGAACGATGTCGAACAAGGTCGGCGTATGCCATTGCGTCTCCTCGGCGAAAATACGCTGCATGTCGATGCACAGATGAACCGCCCGCGCGCCTGTCAGCATGTCAGTCCGCCAGCACGATGGTGTTAGCAGGCGACCAGGCCAGCGTTACGGTCTGGCCGGCGGCAAGTTGCCTGACTTCCCGGTTCTGCGAGAGGATCTTGATCTCGGTGCCATCGGCGCCCTGCGCGAGAAACGTCGAGACGGCGCCGGCATAGATGATCTCGCGGATCGTGACCGTATAGAGGTTCTCGCCATCGGCCGGCTTGCCCTCCTCGACCAGGCGCATTTTTTCGGGGCGAACGGCGAGTGTCACCTGCGTTCCCGGCGGCGGCAGCCTGTCGGCGGTGCGCAGGAGCGCTCCGGCAAGCTCGACGCCCTCGGTCGTCGCCTTGCCCTTGAAGAAGTTGGCATCCCCCAGGAAGGAGGCTGCAAAGCGATTGCGCGGGCGCTCATAGATGTCGAGGGGCTCGCCTTCCTGGATGATGCGCCCGCCATCGAGGATCGCCACCGTATCGGACAGCGTCAGCGCCTCTTCCTGATCATGCGTCACGAAGATGGTGGTCAGGCCGCTCTCACGCTGGATGCGGCGCAGCTCGATCTGCATGTCCTGGCGCAGGCGCCGGTCGAGTGCCGACAGGGGTTCGTCGAGCAAAAGCACCTTGGGCTTGGTGACGATGGCGCGGGCGAGGGCAACACGCTGCTGCTGCCCGCCCGACAGCTGCTTGGGCTTGCGCTGCTCGAAGCCGGTGAGGTGCACCATCTCCAGAACCCGCGCCACTTCCTTGCGCGCCGCCTCTCCCCTGATGCCCTGACGGTTGAGTCCGAAGATGACGTTGTCATGCACGTTCATGTGCGGAAACAGCGCGTAGGACTGAAAGACCATGCCGACCTTGCGCTGCCAGAGCGGCACGTCGGTCACGTCCTCACCGCCAAAGCGGATCTTGCCGTCGTCGGGAGAGACGAAGCCCCCGATGATGCGCAGCAGCGTGGTCTTGCCGGAGCCGGAGGGCCCGAGCAGGCTGGTGAACTGCCCTGCCTTGAAGGAGGTGCTCACCTGGTCCAGCACGCGCAGGGAACCATATCCCTTGCTGATCGAAGCCACATCAACGCCGATCACGATTGCCTCCGAGGTTGGACAATTGGGCGAAGATCAGCACGAGCACCGCCGAAACGCCGAGGAAGATGGCCGAGATCGCATTGATCTCCGGCGTGAAGCCCTTTCGGATCGAGGTGTAGATCTCGACGGGCAAGGTGCTGACGCCCGGGGTCGCCAGGAAGTAGGAGACGACGAACTGGTCGAGCGACACCGCGAATGCAAAGAGCAACGCGGCGATGATGCTGGGCGCCAGCAGCGGCAGGGTCACCGCCCGGAAGGCATGGATTGGGGTCGAGCCGAGGCTCATGGCCGCCTCCTCGAGCTCCGCCCTCAGGGCCTGCATGCCGGTGCCGACGATCAGCACGACATAGGGAATGGCGAGCGCGACATGGCCGATCAGCATGGCATGCAGGCCGCGTCCGATCCCCGTCCAGAAGAAGAACACCAGCATGGCCGTGCCGGTGATCAGCCATGGAATGGCGATCGGCGGCAGCAGCAGCACCTTGAGCAGGGACTGCCCGCGGAAGCTGCGCCGATTGAGGGCGAGAGAGGCGAGCGTGCCCACGGCGGTCGCGATGATCGAGGTCGCGAGCGCGATGAGCAGGCTGTTATAGGTCGCCGAGAGCAGCGGGCCATTCTCGGCCAGCACGCCGAACCAATGGAAGGTCGGCTCGATCGGCAGGGTGTAGAGCGGCGAGGCATTGAAGGCCATCGCCACCATCACCAGGATGGGCAGATAGAGGAAGACCAGGGTGGCGCCGAGGAAGGAACGGCCGAGTGCGATCATCATGGCCTCCTACTGCGTTCCCACGCGCCCGGCGAGGACGCGCGAGGAAGCGGCGAAAATCAGGAGGACGACCGCCAGCATGGTGAAGGACAGGGCCGCGCCGAGCGGCCAGTTGAAGGCCGCCGTGAACTGATCCTCGATCACCGTGCCCATGGTGACGCCGATGCGTCCGCCCAGGATGCGCGGCTCCATGAAACTGCCGATCACCGGCACGAAGATCAGAATGGACCCCGAGATCAGTCCCGGCAGGCAGAGCGGCAACAGGATCTTCCAGAACACCACGGGCAGCCGGGCGCCGAGGCTGCGAGCGGCCTCGATGGTCGCATCCTCGATCGCGGAGGCCGAGAGATAGCAGGTCAGGATCATATAGGGCAGGTAGGCGTGGACCAGCCCGATGATGATCGCCGGGAAGCTGTAGAGCAACGAGAAGGTCGGCGCTGCCGGAAAGACCCAATGGAGGGCATAGTCGAGAATGCCGCCTTCTCGCAGCACCATCGTCCAGGAGAAGACGCGCACCAGCCCGTTGGTCCAGAAAGGCAGGATAATGAGGAGAAACAGGATGTGCTTGGATCGCCCGGTCGTGGCCCTTGCCAGCGCCAGCGCAGCCGGCAGGCCAATCAGCGCGCACAGGCCGGTGGTCCACAGGCCGATCTCGATCGACGTCCAGGCGACGTCGAACAGATAGGGACGCTTGATGAAGGCAAGGTAGTTGTCGATCGTATAGACCAGCGGGCGGCCCGGGATCGGCGAGCTCTTCAGAAAGCTGAAGAAGAGCATGGCGCAAAGCGGCAGGAACACGGCGAGCGTCAACCAGCCATAGGCCGGTGTCAGCAGGGCGGCGGTGGCCCAGCCGGGACCCAGGCGTCGTCTCGGCGGTGTGGCGGTTTCGTTCGCTGTCGACATTGCTGCGCCCTGACGCGACTGGGTTCGAGAAAAGCGTAAGTCTTGGGTATCCGGCATCGTCGCGCAGCCCCTCACCTCTATCCTCTCCCCGCAAGGACGGGGCGAGGGGCGCAATCGCAGAGACTTGTCAGATCGCGTCTCATCTCGCGCAACCGTTGTGCGAGATGAGCGCTCTGCGAAAAAGGCGCTACGTCGAAGTCCCCTCTCCCCGTCCTTACGGGGAGAGGATAGAGGTGAGGGGCTGCTCGACCTATCTTGAAGTGGTGCGCGAATTCGAGAGCCCAGAATCAGGACAAAGACCCAAACCCCTGCCCTGCCTTGTCTTTTCTTACTTCGCGTAGAACGCCTTCACCTCTTCCCACAAATCGGCGAAAGACTGGCGCCGGTCATCCGGCAGCGCCGACATGAAGGTGAGCTTGGTGAGGTATTCGGGCTTGTGGATCTGGCGGTTGAGGTCGTCGGCCGGGAGCTGATCCATCGCCGCCTGGTTGGCGGAGGCCGGGGCGCCCGCCACACCGGTCCAGGTCTTGTAGAAACTGGGATCGATCATGTAGTTGATGAATTTGAGCGCGTCGTCCTTCTTCGAGCTCGTGGCCGGCACCGCCAGGCTATCGAGCCAGCCGATCGCGCCCTCCTTCGGCACGACGAACTCGACCGGCAGCTTGGCCTGGCGGATCGAACGCACCACCGCGCCGGACCAGTAGACGGAGATGTCGAAGGCGTTGGCCGCGAAGGCCTTGTTCCACTCGTCCTCGCTCGACCACATCAGCTTGACATTGGGCTTCATCGCCTTCAGCGCGCCCGTGACGGCCTTGAGGTCCTTGGGATCGTTGGCGTCCTGGCCCGTCAACAAGGCACCGATGCCGACCGAGGTGACCGCATCGTCGAACAGGGCCAGCTTCCCGGCATATTTGGGATCCGAGAAGATCGTCCAGGTGTCGGTGGTGATGCCCTTGCGCACCGCGAGCGAATTCATGCCCCACACCCACGAGCAGCCATAGATCTTGCCATCCGCCTTCAGATTGGCGTGCTCCTTCAGAGCGGGCGACAGCGCGGCGGTGTTGGGGATGGTGGCGAAATCGATCGGATCGATGAGACCTTCGCCCTGCGCCTGCTGGATGCGGGCGCTGTTGATGAGGACGACGTCGTAAGCGCCCGGATTGGTGCGCAGCTTCGTCAGCATCTCCGGCTCGGAGTTGAAATAGTCGTGCTTGACAGTGATGCCGGTGGCATCGGCGAAGGCCTTCAGCGCGAAGCTTTCGTCCGTGCCATAGCCCTTCCAGTTGAGGACCGTGATTTCCTTGGCGTCGGCAAAGCCCGGGCGGGCCCAGGCCCCGGCAAGGACGGCGCCGCCCAAGGCGACGGTGAAGCGGCGGCGGTTGATCTGATAGCTCATGGTTCCGGTTCCCTTGATCGATGGTGACAGCAGCTTTTATTGTTTTGACCCATCTGGGCGTTCGTTTCTCTTACGAGAAATCCGCCCTATCTTATTGTTTTTGTTGTCTTATGCCGCCAGGAAGGCGTCCAGCTCCTCCTTGCGCGGGGCGGTGGCAGGCCCCTTCCGGGTTACGGCAAAAGCGGCGGCGGCATTGGCACGCCTGGCAGCCTCGAGAAAATCATGTCCCGCCGCGAGCGAGGCCAGGAACACGCCCGTATGGGCATCGCCCGCGCCGGTGGAATCCACCATGCGGACAATGGGCGCGGGCACATGCCGCCCCTCGGCGCCAAACCGTCCGCCAAAGAGCCAGCAGCCGGCCGGCCCATCGCGAATGACGAGGAGAGCATCGGATCGCAGCCGGCGCAAGATGACAGCGGCGCCTGCGGACATATCCTGGCGTTGGGAAAGAAGGCCTGCCTCCCGGCGGTTGAGCGTGAACACATCGACCCGGGCAAAAACCGCCGCCATGATCGCCACGGGAATATCGGTCACCAGCGGTCCTGGATCGACCATCACCCATGCGCTGGTCGGCAGGACAGCGATCCAGTCCGCAATAGCCGGTCCGAGATCCGGATAACAAAGATCGTAGCCCGAGACGAACAAGGCATCCGCTGGCCCAAGCGCGATCTCGCTCAGCGCCATCGTCCCTGGGCGAGCCTCCACGCCGGGGCTGGTAACGAAGGTGCGCTCGCCGTCCGGTTCGACGAGTACGACGCAGAAGCCACTGTCCGCCATCCTGCTGGCCGGCATCAGCGCTTCGATCCCCTCGGATTGGAGCGCGGCACGGATGCGCTCGCCGTAAGGGCCATTGCCATGCTGACCGCCGAAGGCGGCCTTGAGGCCGTTTCGCGCCGCCGCGGCAAGAATATTGAAACCGCCGCCGGCGCTGATGGATGCCCCCGAGCCCAGCACATCCCCGCCACGCGGTGGCAGAATGGGCACGTCGATCCGCACATCGGCGATGATGCTGCCCACCGACAAGAGTCTGGTCGGGTTAGGCTTCGCCGTCATGCGCTGCGCACTCCCGTGTGGGCTGATGGCGGCAGGATCGAGGCCTTGCCGCGCAGCGACAGCAGCCGATCCGCCAGCCCTTCGAGATCGAGCGAGGGGTTTGCGGTCTTGAGATCCGCGATCACTGCCGGCGGGAAGCCCTCGATACCGTGGCAGGCACCGGCGACGGCGCCTGCAATCGCGGCGACCGTATCGCAGTCGCCACCGAGGCTGGCAGCCAGGCGGCAGACGAGCCAGGGATCTTCAGGCACGAGGGAGAGAATCGCCATGGCGGCCGGCACGGCCTCCTGCGTTGCAACCCCGGTGCCGACGATATCGTAGATGAGGTCCAGCGCCTCGCTTTGTGTCTTGCCGCGCACCAGGCCGATGGCCCAGCCGATACGGGCCGCGATGTCGCCACCGGCGAAGTAATAGCCGCGCCGGGCGCCATGCTGGGCTCCCTCGATCGCCGCCTGCAGGGCCTCGCTCACGCTCGCGCCATCAATGGCAACGCTGACCGCTGCAGCCACGGCGGAGGCGCCGGCGAGGCCGATGGTGGTGTTGTGGGTGACATGGCCGGACTGGAACACGGCATCGACGAGCCCTTCCACGGGCCTTGCCGGAAAGGCGATGCCAACCGGAGCCACGCGCATTGCCGCACCATTGGTCGCGCCGGTCTTGCCGGTCTCGTCGGTCGGCATGCCATCGGCGATCAGCGTCAATGCCTTGCGCGTGGAGGGGCCGAGCAGATCGGCCGAACCTGCCGCGATCATCCGGGTTTCCCAGGCGAGGAGTTCATCGGCGAAGCGGCGCGGATCGACATAGCCGCCGCCTTCCACCAGCAACTCACCGAGGATCACCGCCTGGTCGGTGTCATCGGTCACGCACCCTGCCTTCATGCCGCGGCTGATGGGATTGTCTTCGGGTGCAGGCTCGAAACGGTCGAGTATGCCATAGCGCTTCGCCACGATGGCGCGCGGCATATATTGCGTCGGCATGCCCAAGGCATCGCCGATCGCCAGGCCAAGAAGCGCGCCGCGAGCGCGGCTTTGAGCAGATATGGCCATCGACGCCCTTTCGAAAGGAGGCCCGCAATATCGTTTGTGTACTAACGATATTCCTCACACAACCGGCACCCTGTCAAGAGGGCGAAACACAGTGTGCCTTATGCGGAACCAGCGCGCCGACGCGCCAACGCAACGGGTATTCTCCATCCGGTCGCGCCGAGCCGTCCGAAAGATACGCTCGGCTGCAACCTTCGCCGGCGTCATTCAAGCCCTGTTCATCCTCGCCATGCGACGCTGCCACCCTGGCGTGTACAACAAGGAGGCAACCATGCCCCGCCCCCACTCCATCGCGTCCCTGGCCGCCGCCATGGTCCTGGCCGCCTCAGCAGCCTCGGCCATGCCGGTTTCAGCTCCGGATAGGACCGGCTCTGCTCTTCAGATCATCCTCGCTCAATACGCCCCCTGCCCGCCCGGCTACAAGGTAACCAGCTATGGCGGCTGCAAGCTCAGCCACTATCTGCGCAAGCACCCTTACCAGCGGCAATATTATTACGATCCGCAGCCAAGGTATGGCTATCAGCAGCCACGGTATGACTATCAGCAGCCGAGGTATGATTACCAGCCGCCGCGCTATCGGCAGTATGATGATGGCGATCAGGGGGATGATTATCAGGAGTATTGAGGAGGGTGGGATATCTGCCGGTTAGTAAACTGGGGACCGGCTGTGACTGATATCTTCTCGTCTTGCGAGAGAGGCGGCATCGCGATTGACGGGCCTTGGGTGACCCAAAAAGCGGAGCCATACAGCCTCAGTCGGGGGCGCGGTATCAGCAAGGCCGCGTTCCCTTTTGTCGGCAGAGGCTAGCTCTGTAATCAAAGGTTGCAGTCAGGCCGCGCGCCTGAAGCTTCCGGGCTCGGCGCCGGTGGCGAAGGGCAAGCCCTCGTCCTCCCAGCCGGTGATGCCGCCGATCATGATCTTCACGTGGCGGCCGAACCGGGCGAGCTTGAGGGCGGCACGGTCGGCGCCGTTGCAATGCGGGCCGGCGCAATAGGCGACGAACAGCGTGTCTTCGGGCCATTCAGACAGGCGCTCGGCCGTGATCTCGCGATGCGGGAGGTGCAGCGCGCAGGGCACATGGCGCCGCCGATAGGCCTCGGGCGTGCCGACCACATGCAGCAGCACGAAATCCTGCTCACCGGCGCCGAGCGCCTGCGCCACGTCGGAACAATCGGTCTCGAGCGCCAGACGCCGCTCGAAATGCTCGATAGCGGCGCTGGCCGAAGCGGCGGGAATCTCACTGACGGAACTCATCTTTACCTCCTTATTGCCAATGGCGATGTTCTACCGCAGGTCGAGCCCTTCCCGCCCCTGGCAGGATTGCCATAGTCCGTCAAGATCACGCCAATCGCGTCGCCCAACTCCTTCCCGGGGAACCATGCGGCGCCCTGCCCTCGGATGTGTTGTTGGCAGGACACAGCCCCTGATTTTCGTGACGCAGGGCCCTCGACGAAGCACCCTCCCGTTGCAGAATCCGACAATCGCGACATTGCTTGGTCTGTTGAATTTCTTGGAATCGGGGCTGATTCCGTTCAACCATCCGGGGCTTCCATCATGCGTCGTCTTCTGACAGGCCTGCTCGTTGTTTCGAGCCTCAGCGCCGTCTCCTCTTCGGCCAACGCGGCCACTATTTTCGAGACATTGTTCGGTACCCCGCGCCAGCCTGCCAATGCAGGCGCGGTGGCGGCCGTCTCGCCCGTCGCGCGCGAGGTGGTGCGCTATAATGGCGGCGAAAAGCCGGGCACCATCATCGTGAATTCGCCCGAGCGGCGGCTTTATCTGGTGCTCGATGACGGCACGGCCATTCGCTACGGCGTGGGCGTCGGCCGTCCGGGCTTCGAATGGGGCGGCGTGCACCGCATCACGCGCAAGGCGGAATGGCCGGGCTGGACCCCGCCGGCCCAGATGCGCCGGCGCCGGCCGGATCTGCCGGCCTATATGACGGGCGGCATCCAGAACCCGCTCGGCGCAAGGGCGATGTATCTGGGCTCGACGCTCTACCGCATCCACGGCTCCAACGAGCCGCAGACCATCGGCCAAGCGGTCTCCTCCGGCTGCATCCGCATGACCAATGACGACGTCACCGATCTCTACGACCGCGTGCAGGTCGGCACCCGCGTGGTGATCATCCGCGGCTGAGCGGCCGCGTCATGACGACGATAGTCGGAGCGCCCTGCACATTGCGGCCATACAGCTTTCATCGAATGGTCGCGCCGGCATCGGACGATGGACAGATTTCGTCTCTAGCGTTCTTGCGCCTGGCGGGCCGTTCGTTGCCCGCGGAAGGAGAAAGGAACGTGCCATGAAACTGACGTCCACTCATGTCGAGCGTACCCTGAGCCAGTATCCGGCGAGAGCCATTCCCGACGATCATCCGATGATGCCTCGCTTCAACAGCCAGTTCGGCAATCACACCTTCTTCATCGATGAAAGCGGCCTCATCATCCTCGAACCGGCCGAGGCCGGCGACGATGGCAAGATGACCGGGCGCGTCATCAAGCTCGCGGGCTGGTCGGACGACAGGCACACGACGCTGATGCTGCATGACCGGGAAGTCACCGACATCCTCGTCGTCCTCGACAAGGCTGCCTAAAGCAAAATCCGTCCAGGTAGGAGCGGATTCCCAGGTTAGCGCATTGGCATCAAAAGCATTTTGCGATTCTTGGTGATTCGATCTGAGGGTAAGACGCGCTGAGATTTGGCCGCCTGAGATTTGGCGGCGTGATATCGGACAACAACGAAACGGGTTCCGGCGAGGCGCATGCGCTCGCCGGAACCCGTTTCTGCAAGATACGCCGAAGGCCTATTCCGCCGTCCAGCCGCCGTCGACGGAGAGCGTCGTGCCGGTGATCTGCTTGGCCGAGTCGGTGCACAGGAACACGGCGATGGCGGCGACTTCGTCGACCGTGACGAATTCCTTGGTCGGCTGCGCGGCGAGCAGCACGTCGTTCTTGACCTGCTCCTCGGTCATGTTGCGTGCCTTCATGGTGTCCGGGATCTGCTTTTCGACCAGCGGCGTCCAGACATAGCCGGGCGCGATGGCGTTGGCGGTGATGCCGTCGCGTGCGACTTCCAGCGCCACCGTCTTGGTCAGGCCGGTCACGCCATGCTTGGCGGAGACATAGGCCGACTTGAAGGGTGAGGCGACCAGGGCATGCGCCGAGGATGTCGAGATGATGCGGCCCCATTTGCGCTGCTTCATGCCCGGCAGGACGGCCTTGATGGCGTAGAAGGAGGCGATCAGGTTGATGCGGATGATCGCTTCCCATTTGTCGTCGGGAAACTCGTCGATCGGCGAGACGAACTGGATGCCGGCATTGTTGACGAGCACGTCGAGGCTGCCGAAGGCCGCTTCCGCATCCTTGACCATGGCGGTGACTTCCTCGCCATTCATCATGTTGGCGCCGGAATAGCGGCACTTCACGCCGAAATCGGCCTCGATGCTGGCGCGTTCCTTTTCGATGGCATCCGCATCGCCGAAGCCGTTGATGGTGACGTTGGCGCCCTCGGCCGCAAAAGCACGGGCGATGGCGAGGCCGATGCCGCTGGTCGAACCGGTCACCAGGGCATTCTTGGACGTGAGAACAGCCATTTCAAATCTCTTGGAAGGGAAAACGGAGGGACGCGGACGCGCCCAAGCACCGAAGGCTGGCACGCGCAGATGTCGCCCTTATTACAGCACCTGTGCACTGCGGAATGGACATGGGCCTGTCATGCTGCCGTGCAACAAAATGAACGCTTGCCCGTCCATCCCCTTTTTCCGATCCCAAAGGATATCCCGTGGAACAAGCCGACGTTTTGAAGCGCGCCTATGCGATGCCGCTCACCAATCCCTCTTATCCCCCCGGCCCCTATCGTTTTTTCAATCGCGAATACATCATCATCACCTATCGCACCACGCGCGAGGCGCTGGAGAAGGTGGTCCCGGCGCCGCTCGAGATCGACGAGCCGTTGGTGAAGTACGAATTCATCCGCATGCCCGACTCCACCGGCTTCGGTGACTATACCGAAACGGGACAGGTCATCCCCGTGCGCTTCAAGGGCGAGCACGGCGCCTATGTCCACTCGATGTATCTCGACGACGATGCGCCCATCGCCGGCGGCCGCGAACTCTGGGGCTTTCCCAAGAAGCTCGCCAGGCCGAAGATCGTGCATGAGGGCGAAGTCGTGGTCGGCACGCTCCATTATGGCAGCGTGCTCTGCGCCACCGGTACCATGGGCTACAAGCACAAGGCGGCCGATCCGGAGGCCATCAAGGCTGCGCTTGAGGCGCCCAACTACCTGATCAAGATTATCCCGCATGTCGACGGCACGCTGCGCATCTGCGAGCTGGTGCGCTACCACCTCATCGACGTGCACCTGAAGGACGCCTGGACGGCGCCGGCCGCCCTCGACCTGCATCCCCACGTCATGGCCGATGTCGCCAAGCTGCCGGTGCTGGAAGTCGTCTCGGCCGTCCATTTCACGGCGGACCTCACCCTCGGCCTGGGCGAAGTCATCCACGATTACCTGGCCGACCAGCCGGCGCGCGAGCCCATCGCCAAGACGATGCTCGATCCGATCGTCTCCCAGGGCTGAAGGATTTTCGGTGTGCCTGTCTGAAGACCGGCACACCAAAAGCGCCCTGCATGTAACCTTTTGCGTATTTTCCGAGGAACAGCTCCGTGCTTGAACGCAACAGAGACAAGGCCGCCCGCGCCACCATCGAAGAAATCTCGGCCCAGTATGACCGCATTGCGCTGGTCTTCCAGGGCGGCGGCGCACTGGGCGCCTATCAGGCCGGCGTCTACGAGGCTCTCGCCAATGCCGGCTGCGAGCCGAACTGGCTGTCGGGCGTCTCCATCGGCGCGATCAATGCCTCGATCATCGCCGGCAACGAACCGCGCCACCGGCTGCAGCGCCTGGAGCAGTTCTGGCAGAAGATCTCCGGCCGCAAGATCTGGGCCTACACGCCGGAAGGCGACATCTACCGCGACATCCGCAACCGTACCTCCTCCTGGATGACCATGACACAGGGCCAGCCCGGCTTCTTCAAGCCTCGCGCGCCCAATCCCTGGTTCGAGCAGTCCGGTGCGGAAGGAGCGACCAGCTTCTACGACACCGAGGAACTGCGCCACACGCTGGAGGAAGTGATCGACTTCGACATCCTCAACGACGGCAAGAAGCGTCTCAGCGTCGGAGCGGTCAATGTGCGCACCGGCAATTTCGTCTATTTCGACACCGACGAGGTGCATGTCGGGCCTGAGCACATCATGGCCAGCGGTGCCCTGCCCCCCGCCTTCCCCGCCATCCGCATCGAGGGCGAATATTACTGGGACGGCGGCATCGTCTCGAACACGCCGCTTCAATATCTGCTCGACCAGGAGGAAGAGCGCTCCTCGCTGGTGTTCCAGGTCGACCTCTTCAGCGCCCGAGGCGTGCTGCCGCGCTCGATGCCGGACGTGCTGTCGCGCCACAAGGACATCATGTATTCGAGCCGCACGCGCCAGAACACCGACAATTTCAAGCGCATCCACGGCATCAGGACGCATCTCATCGATGCCCTCAAGCGCGTACCGAAGGACATGCTGACCAGGGAAGAGCAGAAGCTGATCGAAACCCATGTGAAGCCGGGCGCCGTCAACATCGTGCACCTCATCTACCAGCACAAGAACTACGAGGGCCATGCCAAGGACTACGAGTTCTCGGGCACCTCGATGCGCGAGCATTGGAGCATGGGCCTGGAAGACACGCAGCGCACCCTGCGCCACAAGCAATGGCTGCTGCCGCCAGCGGAAGCAGCAGGCGGGGTGGCGATCCACGATTTGCATCGCGAGGATCCGACCTAAGACACTGGGAGCGCGGACATCTTGTCCGCCTCTTGGAAACGCAAGAGGTGAAGGATGGGAAGATGCGGACAAGATGTCCGCGCTCCCAGTCTCACCTCTGCCCGGGCCGCTCCCGTGACAGGCCCTTCTCCCGCAACTCTGCCAGATAGGCCGCCCAGCGCTCGTCCTTGTCGCGTCCCAACTCAGCGAGATAGGCCCAGGTGAACAGCCCCGTATTGTGCATGTCGTCGAAGGAAAGGCGCACGGCGTAATTGCCGACGGGATCGACCGCCAGGATTGCGACATTGATCTTGCCGCCCACCGTCTTGCGCTCGGCGGCGTTGTGACCCTGCACCTCAGCACTGGGCGACATCACCCGCAGCAATTCGGCGGCGAGCGTATAGGACCTCCCGTCGTCGAAGGTCACGGTCAGCGTCTTTTTGTCCTTGGACAGGCGCAATTCGGTGGGCCAGGCGCTCACGGCATCTTCCTTTTGAGAGATTACACGCCACATAAGGACGTGAATGGGGCGGCGCAAGCCGGATTTGACGTAGCGCGCCAGCCTTTACGACTGCTATCCGTCGCCTTAGAAGAATGACAAAGGGGACATGCCCCTCGGAGTTACCAAGTGTTGGATGATCATATCATGGCAGGCGGGCTGCCAATGATCGACCCCTTCGGGCGCGCGATCAACTATCTGCGCGTGTCGGTGACGGACCGCTGCGACTTTCGTTGCGTCTATTGCATGTCGGAAGACATGAATTTCCTGCCGAAGGCGGATCTGCTGACCCTCGAGGAACTCGATCGGCTCTGCACCGCCTTCATCGGCAAGGGCGTGCGCAAGCTGCGCTTCACCGGTGGCGAACCGCTGGTGCGTCGCGGCATCATGGCGCTGTTCCATTCGATCTCTCGCCATCTCGATACCGGCCGGCTCGATGAGCTGACGCTGACCACCAACGGCTCGCAGCTCGCCAGATACGCCGCCGAGCTCAAGGCTTGCGGCGTGAAGCGCGTCAACGTCTCGCTCGACACGCTCGATCCCGCCGCCTTCAAGGCAATCACGCGCTGGGGTGATCTCGGCAAGGTAATGGATGGCATCGACAAGGCCCAGGAAGCAGGCCTGGCAGTGAAGATCAACGCCGTCGCCATCAAGGGCATGACCGAAAACGAGGCCGGCGGCCTGATCGATTGGGCGCATGGCCGCGGCATGGATCTCACCTTCATCGAGGTGATGCCGATGGGTGACGTCTCCGGCCACCGCGTCGACCAGTATCTGCCACTCTCCATGCTGCGGGCGCAGCTGATGGACAGGTATACACTCGAAGACATCCCCTATGCGACCGGCGGCCCGGCCCGCTATGTGCGCGTCAAGGAAACCGGCGGGCGCCTCGGCTTCATCACGCCGATGACCCACAATTTCTGCGAAAGCTGCAACCGCGTGCGCGTGACCTGCACCGGCACACTCTACATGTGCCTGGGACAGGAGGATGCCGCCGACCTGCGCGCGCCGCTGCGCGCCTCGGAGGGCAACGATATCCTCAACGCCGCGATCGACCGCGCCATCGCCCGCAAGCCCAAGGGCCACGACTTCATCATCGACCGGCGCACCCGCCAGCCCTCCGTCAGCCGCCACATGAGCGTGACCGGCGGGTAAGGCATTTCGCCTGATCGCACCGGGCGGTCAGGACGGGGCAAACTGATTCTTAGCGCGCGAGCCTGCGTCCCTGAACTGCGAAAGTACTGCCCATGCCCGGACCCTATGATGTCATCGTCGTCGGTGTCGGGGGCATGGGGTCGGCTGCCTGCTACCAGCTCGCCAGGCGTGGCGTGCGGGTGCTGGGGCTCGAGAAATTCGAGATCGGCCACGCCATGGGCTCATCGCATGGGTTGAGCCGCATCCTTCGCCTCGCTTATTTCCAGGGCGAAGCCTATGTGCCGCTGGTGCAGCGGGCGCGCGAGCTCTGGCTCGAGACCGGTAAGATCACCGGCGAGCCGCTTTTCTACGAAGTCGGCGCGCTCGATATCGGCCAGGAGGGCTCGGGCGTCATCGAGGACGCCCGCGCCGCCAGCGAGAAATACGGCCTCTCCCATGAACTGCTCGACCGCAGGGCGATCGAAGAGCGCTTCCCGGCCTTCGCGCTCGATACCGACCATATCGGCCTCTACCAGCCGCAATCGGGCTTCGTCGCCTCCGAGCGCGCCATCCTCGCCCATGTCACTCTTGCCCTCTATTATGGCGCCGAGATCCATGGCTGCGAGGCCATGCTGGACTGGAAGCCGACCGCGGGTGGCGGCGTGCGCGTGACCACCGACCGCGGCGTCTACGAGGCGGGCCGGTTGATCCTCTCCCCGGGTGCCTGGATCGGCGACCTCGTGCCGGCCCTCCAGGCTTCGACGCAGGTGGTGCGACAGACGCTCGGCTGGTTCAGCCCGCTCAGGCCGTCCCTTTTCGACATGACCCGTTTTCCGGTCTTCACCCTTGAGGCGCAGGAGGGGCATTTCTACGGCTTCCCGCTCTGGCAGCATCCGGGCTTCAAGCTCGGCTCGCCCCATTTCAGTGGCGAGCCCTACGATCCCCATCTGCCGGACCGCCAGCCTTCATTCGCCCAGCGCGACCTGCTGCGGGCCTGCCTCGCCAAGCATATTCCCGCCGCCAATGGCGACCTGCTCGGCCTCAAGGCCTGCATGTACACGATGACGCCGGATGAGCATTTCATCATCGACACCCTGCCTGGCTTCGAGCAGGTGATCGTCGCCTCGCCGTGTTCCGGCCATGGCTACAAATTCGCCAGCGCCATCGGCGAGGCCCTGGCGGAACTGGCGACATCGGGACGCAGCCGCTTCGACCTCGACATGTTCAGCCTGCGACGTTTTGCTTGAAATTCGGGCTGCTTGTCTTTGCCAAATCACTGGCACAAGTATAAATAGAGCAATATTCTTTCTTCGCCCCCGCAGCATCGCTTTTTTCCGCGAGGGCAGTGTTCTGATTGCATCCTTCATGACATCCGTCCGTTCCCATTGGTTTGGCATCGCCGCGGTCGTTCTCGCGACGGGCTTGTTCATCGTCTCCGATTCCATGTTGAAACTGACCGCGCAGGCGCTGCAGCAGCCCTTCCAGGTGCTGTTCATGCGCTGCTTCTTCGGCTTCATCTGCAGCGCAGTGTTTGTGCTGGTCATGGGGCAGTGGCGCGAGATCAGCGGCGCATTCCACTGGCGCGTGCTGCTTCGCGCTTCGTCTGAAGCCGCCTCGACCTTGTTCTACATGGCGGCTCTGGCCAACATGCCGATCGCCGATGCCATCGCCATCGGGCAGACGGCGCCGCTCCTGGTGATCATTGCGGTCGCGGTGATCTTCCGCGAGCGCATCGGCGCCATCCGCCTCGTCCTGGTCTGCGCCGGCTTCCTCGGGGCAGTGCTGGTGGCGCAGCCCACGGGCGCCGGGCTTTCGCCGGCAGCTGTCTATGCCTTCCTGACGGCGATGACGGTGGCGATGCGGGACCTTCTCACACGCGGCGTCCCCTCCTCGATCCCCACCTTCGTGGTGCTATCGGCCAGCGGCCTCATCCTCTCGCTGACGACCGGCGCGGCCGCCCTGGCCCTCCATCCCTGGATGCCGCCGAGCCCGGCGCAATGGCTCACCATGATCGCCTCCGGCTTCATCGTGACGCTGGGCCAGATGGCGATCTTCCTGGCCTATCGCCGGGCGCCGGCCAGCGTGGTCGCGCCCTACTATTACAGCTTCACGGTCTGGGCGGTGACGGCTGGTTTCGTGGTCTGGCGGGAGGTGCCCAACAGCCTTGCCGTCATCGGCATGGTGCTGATCGTCGGCAGTGGCATCGCCCTGCTCTTTGTCCGCTCGCGCCAGGTCCAGGAAGCGGTGGCCTGATGAGCAGCGTGCCCTTTACGCAGGCCGATCTCGGCCAGCAGCGTGCCAACCAGCGCGGCATTCTCCTGATGATCGGGGCGATGACGAGCTTCGTGGGCAATGATGCCCTGGCCAAGCTCGCGACAGGCTTGATGCCGGTGAGCCAGGTGATCGCCATTCGCGGCGTCTTCGCCTCGCTTTTCGTACTCGGCCTGATCTTCGCCAGTGGCCTCGGCCCGCAGTTTCGCCGGATTTTCCAATGGCCAGTGCTGATACGCGGCTGCATGGAAGTGATGGTGGCGGTCACCTCGCTCGTCGGCCTGACCCATGTGCCGCTCGGCACGGCCACCACCGTCGGACAGATCACGCCGATCCTGCTGCTCGCCTTTTCCGCCTTCCTGCTGGGAGAGCGGGTGGACGGCCGGCGCTGGCTGGCGGTGCTGGTCTGCTTTGCCGGTGTGATGCTCGTGGCCCATCCCACCGCGAACGGGCTCAATCTCTTCATCCTCTCCTCCCTCGCCTGCGCCGTCCTTACTGCGCTACGCGACCTCGTGACCCATCGCATGGGCGCGAAGGTGCCGACGCTGCTGGCCACGCTCGGCACCACGGTCGTGGTCTCGCTCGCCGGCTTCGGCGGTTCGGCCTTCGCGGAGTGGCAGCCCCTCACCGCGCATAACCTGGTGATCGTCATGCTGGGCGGCCTATGCCTGGTCGGCGGCCATGCGCTGGTCATTGCCGCCTATCGCGGCGTCCAGGTCTCGGTGGTCAGCCCGTTCCGCTATTCCGCCATCGCACTTGCGGTGATCGTCGGGCTTGTGGTGTTCGGCGATTTGCCCGATGTGTGGACGGCGCTCGGCATGGTGCTGATCACCATCAGCGGTCTCTATGCCGCGCAACGCGAGATACGCCGGCGCCGTGCCATCGAGGCGGCCCTGGCGCGGGATGGCGGTGGCTGAACGAGGGAATGCCATGAATGAGCTGGTGGTCGAGAATGCAGGTCCGGTGCGCACGCTGACCCTGAACCGTCCCGCCAAGCTCAACGCCTTCACCGCCTCCCTCCATGCCGAGTTGCGAGAGGCCCTGGCCTTGGCAATGCAGGACGACGGCGTCAAGGCCGTGGTGCTCACCGGCTCCGGGCGCGCCTTCTCCTCGGGCCAGGATCTCACCGAGGAACTGCCGCGCGATGCCGCCGGCCGCATCGATCTCGGCCCAGCGCTCGAGCGCGACTATAATCCGCTGATCAAGCAGATCGTCGCGGCGCCCAAGCCCATCATCGCCGCGCTCAACGGCCCGGCCGTCGGCGCCGCCATGAACATCGCGCTCGCCTGCGACATCGTGCTGGCCGCGCGCTCCGCCAGCCTGCAGGAGGCCTTTGCCCGCATCGGCCTGATCCCCGACGCCGGCGGCACCTGGCTGCTGCCACGCCTGACAGGTCCCAGGCGTGCGCTTGCCCTGATGCTTACGGCCGAGCCGGTGCCGGCCGAGGAAGCCTTGCGGCTGGGGCTGGTCTACAAGGTCTATGAGGACGCCGATTTCGCAGCAGACGTTGCCGCCTTTGCCGAAAAGCTCGCGAGGGGGCCCGCCCTCGCCTATCGGCTGATACGCGAAGCCGTATTCGCCAGCGACGGCAACGATCTCGACGCCCAGCTCGCGCTCGAGGCGGCGCTGCAGCAAAAGGCCGGCGCTTCCCGGGATTTCCAGGAGGGCGTTGCCGCCTTCCTGGAGAAGAGACCGCCCCGCTTCGAGGGGCGGTAGAGGCAAGCCAGGAGGGTCCCGACAGGTGGAAAAAGTCTGAGCCTTTTCATCACATGCCTCGGCAGCGTGGCGAGCGATATTCGGCTGTCGAAGATCCCGTGTGGTAGGTTACGCTTTCCTAACGTGCCTTCGGGGGCTATTTGTCCGAAGATACCTGTCCACCGAAGAAGAGGCCTCATCTTGTTCCGTTCGCGCTGGATCCTTCTCACGCTGTTTGCCGTCATCGCCGTCGCCGCAATCTATGTCGGGACAAATCCGGAGATGGCGAGCCGTTATGCCGCGGCCCAGCGCGACGCTGCGTTGAGCGCCGACAGCAAGGAGATCATCACCCTGCTGATCGGACTTGCCATCGCGGCCTATTTCGGCTGGTTCTTTTTCATTCGCAGGCATTGAGGCCCACTGGTCCTCTTCTTCAAAGCCAGACAGAGGTCAGCTCTGCGCCGGCACGACGGCAGGCTCAGTGCTCCGACCGGAAAGAGCCACGACGACGATTGCCGCCGCAATCATCGCACCGCCGGCCAGCGCCGCGGTGGAGGGCCGCTCGCCCAACAGCAGGAAGGCCGCCAAAGCACCGAAGATGCATTCGGCGCCGACGATGATCGCGGCATGGGTCGCCGTGGTGAAGCGCTGGGCGAGGGTGATCAGGCCGAAGCCGAGCGCCGTCGAGAACACACCGAGCACGACGAGTTCCGGCGCCGCTCCATAGAGACCCGGCAGGGTTACGCCCCCATTCAGGGCGCCGAGTGGCAGCGCCACCACCGCCGTACCGAGGAACTGCACTACGGAGGTGGCAATGGGGCGGCCGAACTGGCGCATGTGCCGCTCCAGTTCCACCAGCCAGAGCGCATAGATGACGGCCGACAGCAGGGCGGTGAAATCGCCCTTGCCGATGCCCGCAACGCCGCCGTCCGACATCAGGCAGAGGCCGGCGAAAGTCATGCCCACGGCGAGATAGGTGCTGGGCAAGGGACGTGCGCTCATGAGCAGCCAGGCAAACAGCGGCGTGATCACCACATCGGTATTGACGAGGAAGCTCGCATTCGTGACTGAACTGTCCAGATAGGCAATCTGCTGCACGACGAGCGCCAGTGCGAACAGGGCCGAGACGCGGAACAGGCTCCGCCACCAGCCCTTCTGTCCCCTCTCGCCCTCCTCGACGAACAGCAGGAGCGGCGCCACAAGCAGGCCGGCGATCAACGATCTCAGGCCGGCGGCGCTGAGGGCGTCGATATCCTCGAGGATGGTTTTTTGCGCAACATTGCCTCCTCCCCACATGGCGGCCGCCAGCAGAAGCAATAGATTGGCCTGGAATCTCGACACGCTCGCCCCCGATCGTCGAGCCACCGCATTTCATGTCGACGCCATCATCCGGTCGCACGACGATGCTCCGCACAGGATTGGCGGAGGAGCCTTGCGTTCAATCCGATCGCGCCAAAGCAAGAAGGATTGAACCTTCATGAAAAAGGCAAAGGTTCAGGAACCATATGCAGGAAAGTCTGCGGCGACTGTTTCTGACACCGTTTGGAAGTGCCCTGTTTTCTCCCTCACGCCCGGCAAGACTATTCCATGGAAACAGCAGCCTGGTCCTGAAAGACCGATGATAAAGTTCTGAAAATATCGGTCCGCAAGAAAACGATGAAGGCGAAGGCTGCTTAGATCTTTGAGCACCATTGCAGCTTCCTGCAGCGGGTATTCATCGCTTCAGGGCATCGTCGGGGAACACACCCACCTCGCCGACGGGTACCCCGGACAAACGAAACCCCGCCATTGCTGACGGGGTTGCCTTGCGACAAAGGCCGGGATCAAACCCAAAGGCGAAACGCCGGCCATTTCATTTCGATACGCCTGCCCCCCAGTACATCCGTGGTAGAGCTGCCTCTCGATCGGGTACCTGACGCGTCCGCCGGATCACCCTTAGAAGCCATATAGGAAGGCAGTGTGTCGATTGCAAGGCGCAATCGGATAAAGGGCGAAATGTCATCCTGGAGGTATCTTCACACGCACCGGCGCGGGGCAGGCACGGCATAGCCGTAAAAGCCTCCCCCACGAAGCTGGGGGAGGTGGCATTGCGAAGCAATGACGGAGGGGGTGTGGTCAGAATTAAGCACAGGAAACGCAACTCAGATACGACGTTTTCCGAGCCTTATCCTGACCACACCCCCTCCGTCACGACTTCGTCGTGACACCTCCCCCAGCTTCGTGGGGGAGGCTTGCGTCGCGCTGGCTGAGACACGGCAACCCTCTTCTAGGACACGGCTTCGCCTTTCCGCGCCCTGTGCGGGCCGGAGCATGAAGAAGATCGAGGCGACGGCGGCCGCAGAGCGGCCGCGAATCCAGTATCCGTGGAGGGCCTGGCTGCCTGTCGATGCGGCCGCCGTCGCCTCTTCTTCGTTCCCGGCCCGCGCGCCGACATCAACGCGGCAAGGCCAGGACGTTGTTTCCATCGCTCGGGGGCTCGTCACGGCCGGCCTCTCGGCCTGACCGCTGCTTCGCTCCCAAGCCGCCAGATGGAAGGCATGCCGGGGACCGGAGGGCGCGGCCCCTCCAGCTTCCCATCATGCCGGTCAGCCGACGTCCGTCGCTGTGGCTTCCGAGCCAGGGAAGCCCGCGCACGGGTTCATCGTCTCGCCCACGGAACGGGCGCGGGAAACCGGGGCGTGCGGCGCGATCTCTCGCTCCGCTTGCCGGCGCCGACAGCCCTGTCCTCGCTGTCGCCACCGCCGCTGCCGGCAAGGCCGGCAGAGGTTCCCAATTCCCATCGCATATGGATCCCCAGGGCGTGAAACGCCCTGATGGCGGCTCCACGGGCCGCCGATCCAACAGGTTCCTCATCAAGCCCCGTTGCTCAGGCCGAACGGACCGGATCGAACCCGCGGCACAGCCGAAGGCGAGAATCCCTCGCCGCCCGAAGGCGACGAGCCGGCCTGCTGATCCCCGCTCCCGCGCCCCGTCCTGGTTTGCGGCCAGGACGTATCGGGCGGAAAGAGCGACGCGGCTGGCGTGCCGCTGGCATGAACCGGATCAACCGGGGTGGGCGGAAGCGGCGGGCCGATCCGGATCGGCGCTGCGCTTCATTCCACGCAGGAGTAGGACATGGAATCGCACGTACGTCAATATATGTTTATGATATGTTCAATGTGAACCAGGTTGACGAAACCCAAGGATGATAGGGCTTGGCGGAGGCTCACCCGTCATTGCGAGCGCAGCGACGCAATCCAGGGGTCGTAGGGCAGTGTCCGTTGCTCCTGGATTGCGTCGCTGCGCTCGCAATGACGGCGAGGAACGAGCCAAATTAACCCGAAGCGATTGCCTTGATGGTGTGTTCAGGGTTAGCGAGCAAAGAGAGGGCACGCACGGCACGACCATAAAGACCTTCACCCAATTGCCCTGGCGATGTGTCGCCGCCAACGAAATCTGCGAATCAAGCCTGCCCGTCGATAAAGCCTCCATCGGGCGCCGCATGGGGCAGAGACCAGCCGAAATAGACCTCGACCTCGACTATATGGCCGTCGCGGAGCCTCAGGACTTCCGTATTGCGAAAACGCCTCCCGCCCCGCATACGCGCCTCATAGGTCACGAAGACGCGGTCGCCGGCTGGCGCCAGATGGATGAAATCGAAGGCCTCGATATCCTGCCCGCCCGGCCAGCAGCGCTCGAAATAGGTCTGGCGATCGATGCGGTTGTCACGTGGGCTGGTGAAATGAAAATCCTCTGCGATCAGGGCCTCGATCGCCGCTCGATCCTTGCTCACATAGGCCCCATAGCAGGCGCGGGCCGCTGCCAGATTGCTTTGCTCCGTCATGCCGACCTTCTCTGCCTTCAGTCCCGATCGGGGGCGCCAAGGGGGAAGTAGTGACGATAGGGACGTGCATCATCGACCGCCCGCTTCACCGAGGGGCGAGCCAGCAGCCGCGAGCGATAGGCGCGCAGAACCGGATATTGCGGCCCGATCTCATGGGTCCAGTCAGCATAGAAGAGGAACGGCGCTGCGCCGCAATCGGCGAGCGAGAAGGTCTCGCCCGCGGCCCAGCTGCGCCCCGCGAGCGTGGTCTCCAGCCAGCCATAGGCGGTGTCCAGCAGGCGCTTTGCCTCGGCAACGCCGCGTGGATCGCGCTCGGCCTCGGGCCGAAGGCTGTCATACACCACCCTCTGTTGCGGATGGGAGACATAGTGATCGAAGACACGGTCGAGGATGCGCACCTCCAGCGCCGCCTTCGGATCATCTGGCAGCATCGGCGCAGGGCCGGGATGATAGAGCTGCAGATATTCGATGATGCAGCTGGTCTCGATCACCGTCCGATCGCCGTCGGTTAGGATGGGGAAACGCTTGAGCGACGACAGCGCTTCGAGCTCGGCCATGCTCCCGGCGTCCTCCAGCATGCGAAAGGTGAAGGGCGTGGCGTTCTCATAGAGGGCGATCAACACCTTCCAGCAATTGGACGAGAAGGGATGAGCGTAGAGCGTCAGCGCCATTGCGGCTCTCCTGCAACTGAAATCCGATTGCGATTTGCAATCAGTTGTCTTTTACGTCGACTGATCCTATTTTGCAAGCAGTGTCGAGAGGATTTCCATGGATGCGTCGCACAGGTCGGGCTGCCCGATCAATCTGACCATCGAAATGCTGGGGGACCGCTGGAGCCTGATCATCATCCGCGACGTGATGTTCGGCAACCGGCGTCATTATCGCGAGCTTCTGAACCAATCCGAGGAAGGCATCGCCTCCAACATCCTGGCGGACAGGCTGAAGCGCCTGGTCGATTTCGGCCTGCTCAGCCGCCGCGACGATCCGAGCCACAAGCAGAAGGCGATCTACAGCCTCACCGAGCCCGCGATCCAGCTGGTGCCGCTCCTCGCCCATATGGGCGCCTGGGGCCGCCGGCATACGCCCGTATCCGAGGCTCTTTCCATCCGCGCCCAACTGCTGGAGGAAGGCGGCCAGCCGCTGTGGGATGCCTTCATGGACGAATTGCGCATGATGCATCTGGGCGCGCCCGACCCGGGCCGTTCGGTCTTCGCCGAGCTGCAGGCGGCTTACAAGGAGGTCTGCGCGAGGACGGCGGAGCCTAGCGCGTCGACGGTCTGATTGGGAAATGGCGACCGACCACGGATGGTTCGAGCAGGCTGGAGGCCTGTCGCTATGTGCAAAGAGATGGCCAAACGCGGAGTGGCGGTCACTGACCCCCATCTTCCTCCCTGGCAAGTGTCTCGTTTCCAAGGTTGTCGATCGGAGATTGACACTCCACTCCTGCGCTTTGCCTTGCAAGGCTAGCGCCTAATGGCTAGATCCCCGCGCCCCAGTCATTCTCCGGACGCGGCGACAGCGCCGAAAGATCGTAGAGCGTGTCGCGGTAGAGCGTGGTGATCCAGTTCATGAACATCAGATAGCCATAAGCCCGCCAGGTGTTGGCGGGATCGGCGGCGGCGCTGTTGCCGGGGAAGTAATTGTGAGGCAGCGCCGTGGTCGGATTGAGCGAGACGTCGCGCGTGAACTCGTTGCGCAGGGTCTCGGTGTCGTATTCGAGATGGTTGAAGCAGAACACATCGCCCGTCGGCACATGCTCGACCAGGCCGATGCCCGTCTGCGGGGAGTCGGCAAGCACGCGCAGTTCCGGCTTGGCCGCAATGCCCCGAGGATCGACTCCGGTCCAGCGAGATACCGGCGTCGGGAAGCTGTCGGGAAAGCCGCGCATCAGTTCGGAGCGCGGCGCCTGCACACGCTGCTCGAACACGCCGAACAGTTTTTCGGGATACTGGATCTTCTCAACGCCATAAGCGGCATAAAGCAGCGCCTGTCCGCCCCAGCAGATGCCGAAACGCCGGAACACGTTGGTGCGCGACCAGGCCAGGATCTCCTTGAGCTCCGTCCAGTAATCCACCTTCTCGAAAGGCAGGGTTTCGACAGGCGCACCGGTGACGATCATCCCGTCGAAGCGCTCGTCCTTCACTTCGTCGAGGGTGCGGTAGAAGGCCTTCAAATGCTCGAAGGGCGTGTTGCGGGGCTGATAGGTCGCGGTGGTGAGTAGGCTCAATTCGATCTGCAGCGGCGTATGGCTGAGCAGCCGCGCAATCTGCACCTCGGTCGCGATCTTGGTCGGCATCAAATTGAGCAGGAGGATGCGCAATGGCCGGATATCCTGCCGCAGTGCGGTGGCATCCGGGATGACCTCGACGCCTTCCTGCTGAAGTGCGGCTTCCGCGGGGGACCGATCGGGAACTTTGATAGGCATACTCGTAACTTCCTTGCGGTTGCCCGCAGAACTGTCAGAACGCGCCGCGACGCCCGTTAGCTGGCCCGCGGCAGCGACGCGGGTACCGGATGAGCGCTCAGCGGCTATCTAAATCTTTTTGGCGAATTGTTAAGGGCAGGGCTTTTCAGAAACGGACCGTGCCTGCCTTACAAGCAACCATACGGGAGCGAAAGCCGCTGGATCGGGACCTTCGCAAAGCTCGCCCATAGGCACCGATCGAAAAAAGAGGATACCCTCGCCTTTCAGCCCTTCCGCTCCAGCCGCGCCACCAGGCTCGAGGTGTCCCAGCGCTTGCCGCCCATCACCTGAACGTCCGCGTAGAACTGGTCGACGAGCGCCGTCACCGGTAGCTGGGCGCCGGTGTGGCGGGCGGTGGCGAGGCAGATGCCGAGGTCCTTGCGCATCCAGTCGACCGCGAAGCCGAAATCGAACTTGCCCTCGTTCATGGTCTTCCAGCGGTTCTCCATCTGCCAGGACTGGGCGGCACCCTTCGAGATCACGCCCATCACCTTTTCAAGGTCGAGACCGGCCTTCCTGGCGAAGTGGATGCCCTCCGACAGGCCCTGTACCAGGCCGGCGATGCAGATCTGGTTGACCATCTTGGTGAGCTGGCCGGCGCCGGCAGGGCCCATGAGCTGGCAGGCCTTCGCGTAATGGGCGATCACCGGCTCGGCCTTGGCATAGACATCGGGATCGCCGCCGCACATCACGCCCAGGGCTCCGTTCTCGGCTCCCGCCTGGCCGCCCGAGACGGGCGCATCGACGAAGCCGAGGCCGAGCTTGCCGGCGGCCTCGTAAAGCTCGCGGGCGACATCGGCCGAGGCGGTGGTGTGGTCGACGAAGATGGCGCCCTTCCTCATGCCGGAAAAGGCGCCGTCCGGGCCTGTCGTCACCGAGCGCAGATCGTCGTCATTGCCGACGCAGGCGAAGACGATGTCGGCATCCCCAGCGGCCTCAGCCGGGGTCGGCGCGCTGGCATTGCCGTATTTCTCGACCCAGGCCTGCGCCTTGGCGGCGCTGCGGTTGTAGACGGTCACCTCATGGCCACCGCGCACGGCAAGATGCCCCGCCATCGGAAAGCCCATCACGCCAAGGCCGAGAAACGCCACTTTCATCGCAAAACTCCGGGATCTGAGCGGCAGGCCGTGGCCGCCGGTTTGAATCAGTAAATCGAGAAGGGGAAATATTTGTCGTTGATGGTCTTGTACGTACCATCCGCGACGATATCGGCAATTGCCTTGTTCAGTTTTTCCTTCAGATCCGTGTCATTCTTGCGAAGGGCGATGGCCTCGCCCTCGCCGAAATATTTGGCGTAGCGCACGAGATCGGCGTCCGCCTTCACCTCGCAGCACAGGCTGTCCGGCCGGCTCAGCCAATTGGAGAGCAGGATCTTGTCGGCGAAGACGGCATCGAGCTTGCCGATGACGAGATCGGCATCCGCCTCGTCCTGCGTCTGATAGAGCTTGACCTGCGCCCCGCCCGACTGGATTTCGCCCTTGAGGAAGGCAGCCTGCACGGTATCGGCCTGCACGCCGATCACCTTGTCCTTCAGGCCCGGGGCGTCCCAGGCCGTGATCTTGCTGTCCTTTCGGGCGGCGAAGCTCGACGGGCGGTCGTAATATTTGTCGGTGAAGGCAACCTGGCGCTTGCGGTCCTCGGTGATCGCCATGGAGGAAACCACCGCATCATATTTGCCGGCATTGAGGGCGGGAATCAGGGCGTCCCAATTCGCGGCCTCGATGCTGCATTGCGCCTGCATCCTGGCGCAAAGAGCCTTGGCGATATCCACGTCGAAACCGCCGGGCTGGTCCTGCGCATCGAGATAGTTGAAGGGGGCGTAATCGGCCTCGGTGGCGATCCTGATCATCTTCCAGTCCTTGGCCATCGCGGGGCCGGCCAGCAGCATCAGTCCCGCGAGGCTGGCGGCGAGGAAGCGGATCACGCGCATGTCGTACCCTGCTCTGTCATGTCAGGCAGTCGGTCACGCAAATGTGGCGTTCATATGCGGCTGCGCCGCCTCGTGCGCACACGCGACGCCATCATGGCGTCGTGAGCCTCTCGGGCGGCCTGGAGCGCCGGTGTCTGGCTGAAGCGGGATGGCAGCGTGTCCATCAGGGCCAGGCGTTCGGGCTCGCCCATCTCCACCCAACGGCCGATCTCGAGGCTGGTGCGGCCGCAGCCTATGCAAAAGCCGGTGGCCGGGTCGATCCGGCAAATCGTGATGCAAGGGGTAGAGGTGATCTGCATGAAACCAGGATTCTCTTCACTCGTTCCTATTTAGGCGTGCCAGCCGAGCGGCGCCAGTGCCCCGGCAAGAAAGGCGATCTCCGCCAGCATGACGGCCGCCCCGCAGACATCGCCGGTCTGGCCGCCGATCTGCCTTTCGGCGAGCCGGGCGACACCATAGGCGGCCAGGAAGCCGAGCGCCGGCGCCAGGATCGCGGCGATATGGCCGGTCCCAAGCCAGGCCAGGACGGCCCCGGCGATCAGGGCGGGAATCCCGCCGAGCCGCCAGGCGTCCAGCGACAGCCGCCCCGCCGCGGCACCAGCGCCGTCGCTGCGGGCGGGCGGCAGCAGCACGAGAGGCAGCAGCCCGGCGATACGCGAGACGGCAACGGCGGCGAGAAGCACCAGACCGGCCCAGAATGCGCCGGTAGCTGTGACGAGGGCGGCGAGCAGCGAGATCTTTGCCGCCAGTCCAAGCACCAGCGTCGTCGCGCCATAAGAGCCGATGCGCGAATCGCGCATGATCTCGAGCTTGCGCTCCATCGTCCTCCCGCCGCCGAACCCATCGGCGAGATCGGCGAGACCATCCTCATGGAGAGCGCCCGTCATCACCACCAGCGCGGCGACGGCGAAGATGGCCGAAGGCGTAGCCGGCAGCCCCAGGAGGCTGGCGAGCACCAGCACGATAGCAGCAACGACACCGAGCACGGCCCCCGCCAGCGGCGTCACCGGGGCCAGATTCTCCATATCCGGCCGCCCATGCGGATCCGCCTCGAAATCGAACGCCGGCACGGGCAGGCGCGACCAGAAGCGCAGGGCCTGGACAAAGCTGGCGGGAATATCGTTCACGGGAGAAGCGGTTCCGGACAATCATCGGGAGAGCACAGCCGTGCCTTGTATTGGCCTCTCATGTCAAATGAAGAGTGATGCTCGGGAGCGGCGCATCGTCATTCCGGGCGACCGTATCCTCACAAGCTTCGCTTGTGAGTGGAGACCCGGAATCCATGAACACAAACCTCAAAAGACAGTGTTATGGATTAAGGACAGTGTTCATGGATTCCGGCCTTCCGCTTCGCTCCAGCCGGAATGATGATGCGTCCACGCTTGTTGACCAGACTCGCCGTCCCATTGCCCCGGCAAGTCATCCCTACCCGTCGCCCCCGGTGTAGCCATCGTCGCCTTGCGGCCTTTGCGCAAAGGCCGCGGCGGTCTATAAGCGCCACTTTCCCGCTCAACCGAAAGCACGTCCCCATGGCTCTTGCCGGCACCGCCCTGCCCTTCGACGATATCCGCGATCTCGCCCGCGCCATGCCGGCCCTCGACAGCGAGGCGGTGGCCAAGGTGCGCCAGCGCGACAGCCAGCTCACCAAGCCGCCGGGCAGCCTGGGACGGCTGGAGAGCCTCGTCGAATGGCTCGCCGCGGTGCAGGGTAAGGCGACACCCACCGTGTCCCGCCCGCTGGTGGCGATCTTCGCCGGCAATCACGGCGTGGTGGCGCGTGGCGTCTCGCCCTATCCACAGGAAGTGACGCGGCAGATGCTGGAGAACTTCTCCGCCGGCGGGGCGGCGATCAACCAGATCTGCACCACCTTCGATCTCGGTCTCAAGGTCTTCGACCTCGCGCTCGATATCCCGACCGGCGACATCACCGTCGAGGCCGCGCTCGATGAGAAGGCCTGCGCCGCCACCATGGCCTTCGGCATGGAAGCGGTGTCGGGCGGCATCGACCTGCTCGTGCTCGGCGAGATGGGCATCGGCAACACCACCATCGCCGCCGCGATCTATCACGCCCTCTACGGCGGCGAGGCGGGACATTGGGTCGGCCGTGGCACCGGCATCGACGATGCCGGTCTCGTCCGCAAGACGGCGGCTGTGCGCGATGCCGTCGCCTTCCACCAGAGCCATGTGAAGGATCCGCTGGAAGTGCTGCGGCGCCTTGGTGGTCGCGAGATCGCCGCCATGGCCGGCGCCATCCTGGCCGCCCGCAGCCAGCGCATTCCGGTGGTGCTCGACGGCTATGTCGTCTGCGCCGCCGCCGCGGTCCTGCACGCCATGGATCCAGCTTTGCTCGACCATTGCGTCTCCGGCCATGTCTCAGCCGAAGGTGCCCATGCCGACGTGCTGGCACGCCTCGGCAAGAAGCCTTTGCTTGATCTTGGCATGCGACTCGGCGAAGGATCGGGCGCGGCGCTCGCCGTTTCGCTGATCAAGGCGGCATTGGCCTGCCATACCGGCATGGCGACGTTCGCGCAGGCCGGCGTGACCGACAAGGCGTAATAAAGCGTTACATTCTGTGTATGGATAAGGCAGTCTTTGCCGCAAAGTGATCACGATCGCACGTTAGACGCGAAAGGGGATCGAGGGAGTCTGTTGATGTTGAGGACGATTACTGCCGCCGCCGCCCTGTTTGCCCTTGCGGTGCCCGCCCTTGCCGGAGACAAGACTGATCCGCGCTGCAGCCAATATGGCGAAGGCTTCATGTATTCGCCCGATACCGGCATGTGCATCAAGGTCAGCGGCGAATTGCGCGCCGATTACGGCATCCGCAGCCAGGCTGGCTTCGGCAAGCAGACCGGCTTTGGCTCCAGCGTCAAGGGCCAGATCGATGCGCGCGGCGAAACCGGCCTCGGTCCCTTCCGCGCGGTGATCGAACCGGCTGCCCGCAAGTATTGAGACGGATCGGGCGCCATCGATTTGCGACGCCCCTCGTGAATTTTTACGACGACTGATTTTCATGACAGGAAATCCTGTCCACCTCCACTGAAACCGCTTTGGCGAAAAATTGATTGCCTCCCCTGCTCGCCGTGTGCGTTTTCGCACAGACAGTTCAATCGATTTGTGTCGTCTGCCCGAGCTACGGGGCTTACGCGCGTCAACCTGCTTTCTTTAAGTTGAAGTCTGCGGATATTTTGGGTCATACCCGTCATGCGGGTAGGTAGTCCAAGGTGGCCGGCCTGCGTCGGCGCAATAAGAAAACAGACGACGCGGTCAACCAAAACAGAACAGACTTTGGCATGAGGCAGACACAGCATTCCTTCGCCCCGATAGGCATATCAGCACGGCAGGAGGAACGGCCATGCGCGTGACCGTCGTGGGATGCGGCGATGCCTTCGGCTCCGGCGGAAGGTTCAACACCGCCAGCCTGGTTGAGATCGAGGATGCGCATCAGGGCAAGCGCGTCTGCCTCCTGGATTGCGGTGCCACCACGATGACGGCGCTGAGCGCCATGGGCATCGACCCCGATTGCATCGACCTGATCATGCTCACCCATCTGCATGGCGACCATTTCGGCGGCATTCCCTTCCTGCTGCTCGACGCACAGTGGGTGCGTAATCGCACCCGCTCGCTGCGCATCATCGGCCCGCCCGGCACGATCGAGCGTGTCTCCGTCACCATCGAGGCCCTGTTCGCCGGCGCCACCATGGAGACGCCCTGGAGCTTTGCCTGGAGCGTCGAGGACATGGCGCCCGGCACCCAACGCGAGGCGCAGGGCTTTTCCATCAGTACGACCGAAGTGATCCATCCCTGCGGCGCGCCGGCCACCGCCGTGCGGCTCGAGGCCGGCGGCAAGGTCTTCGTGCATTCGGGCGACACGGAATGGACGGAAGCCCTCCCCGTCATCGCCAAGGGAGCCGACCTGCTCTTCCTCGAATGTTTCGCCATCGAGGAGACGCCGCCGCATCTCGACTATACGCGCCTGCTCGCCCGGCGCGGCGATTTCGACGCCAAGCGCGTGGTGCTGACCCATATGGGCCCAGACATGCTCGATTATCGCGACCAGGTCGACCGGTCGCTGTTCGATCTGGCCGAAGACGGCATGGTGATCGACGTGTGAGGCGGACTTGGGGGGCGGGTGCAGACTCGACTCCTAACCCTGGCGCGGCAGGAAACGTGCCGACCTGGAGGTCGGCACACCACAGTGGCGCCCTTGGTGTGCCGATCTCCGGATCGGCATGGAACCGCAAACATCCCACGAAGAATCAGCTTTGAAGGCCCGTCGCCCCTCACATCGGCGGGGCGGCGCCATTCTGTCCGATGGCGATGTTGTTGGTCTTCCAGCCGCTGCTGCCGTCACCCATGGCGACGATGAAGACCTGGACGCCCGGCTTGATGTCGGCGTGCTGAGCCGGGTTGAACTGGACCACAGGCACGTCAGGCGGGATCACGATCTTGCGGCTGCCGCCCGGAAACGTCAGCGTCAGCTCACGGCCCTTGGCATCGGCGGTGACTTCGCCGGTCACGGTGCCGTTGGTCATGCGCGCGCCCTTCTGCGAATCCCAGTCGCGCTCGCCCTCGCCGCTTTTCACGCCCGGCGGGAAGACATGGACTTCCAGCGAACGGCCCACGCCATCGGCCTGGGGCACCTGCGCCGTGCCGATGAAGCTGCCGGTGTGGATCGCTTCCACGCCGATCGGCACCACCACGCGCACGCGCCAATCCGGCGTCAGCGTCACCGAGATCGTCTGGCCGTCCTTGGTCTTGACGCCGAGCGTCTGGCCATCGAGCGAGGCAACCTCGCCCCGGAAAATCTTGCGCGGCGCATCCTGAGCAGCGGCGGGCATGATCAAGGCCAGCGCGACGGCGCCGCCCAGCCAATAAGAATAAGTCATTGTCAGAACTCCTGCCCCTCGAGCATGGCGCAGCATAATCATCCCCGACGGCAGCGCGATTCACTTTGGCGCGAGCGGCCCCGAGGCCGCACGGACTTGCGCCTGGGTCGCACCGCATTCAAAGACGAGCAATCGACGAGCACAACAAAATGATCAATATGATCATTAAATATTGTCAAATTTCCTCGAATTTGATTTCATCCTTGTACAAGAAGATCATGAATGCTATAGGACGGTGACAATTGTACTTAAAGAATGATCAAAATGATCACACCGCGTCAAGCCGGCATTCTGAAGCTCCTCGCCGGGAGGTCCCCTCTGAGCCTGTACGAGATTGGCGCGGCCTTTCCGGAGGTCTCGTCCATTTCCATCCGGCGCGACATCGCCCGGCTGGCGGAGCAGGGCGCGCTCGTCCGCACGCATGGCGGCGCCAAGGCTGCGCCTGTGCCGGCTGCCGAGGATTTTGCCGAGCCTGACGACACGATCGATGGCGTCGATGCCATCATTCTCCCACCCATCGAGGGGCGCACGGCCGACACGCTCCGCCTGATGGCCCAGCGGCGCCACATTCCCTTCCTGGCGGAATCGGCGCCCCAGAATGGCGGGATCTATTTGGGGCCCGACAATTTCGCCGCGGGCCACGATCTCGGTGTCACCGCGGGGCGAATGCTGGCGGGGCGGCTGGCCGAGGCCCGTATCCTGGCGGTAGCGATCGACCATCTCGCCAACACCAAGGCAAGGTGCGACGGCTTTCTCGATGGCTTTGCCGCCGCATTCGGGGGCCCGACAAGGCACTGGCGCATCAATGGCGAGGGCAGCTTCCGCATATCGCAGCAGGCAAGTCTCGACGTCTTCAACGCCGTACCGGGCATCAACATCGTCTTCGGCGTCAACGACCATTCGGTCCTCGCAGCCCTTGATTCGGCGGGCCGGGCCGGCATCGAGCCCTTTGCCTTCTCGGTTGGCGGCGAAGGAGCGGGCCTCTTCGAGATTCTCGCGCGCGGCGACCGCCTGCACGCCTGCGCCGCCCTCTTTCCGGAGATCGTGGCGATGCGGGCGGTCGATGCGCTGGCGGATGCCTTTGCCGGCGCTCCCCTGCCCGCGGAGATCCGCACGCCGCATGTCGTCCTGACCATGCAGACGCTATCCGCCTATTACGGACGGGACGGAGACGGCTTTGTCCTCACACCCAAGGCGCCCACCCTGCTCGGCCTGCCGACCGCGCTCGCCGGTGCGAGGCGCCAATCCAAGGGGCGTTCCATCGGCTTCGTGCCACATTATCCGGCGCATGACTGGTATCGCAACATGGCGCGCGCTTTGCAGCGGCGCGCCGGCGAACTTGGACTGGAACTGCGCGTCTCGGCGCCAACCGCGGGCATCGCCCGCGAGATCCACTCGTTGCGCAGCCGGATCGCCGCGGCCGCGATCCACCGCGTCAATCCAGGCGACACCGTCCTGATCAATGCCGGCGTCATGGCCAAGGTCCTGGCCGAGGCGATCGCCGATCTCAAGGATGTCACCGTCATCACCAATGCCTTCGGCGTGCTGGAACATCTTTCGGGCCGCGCCGGGCTCAAGGTCATCCTGACCTCCGGGGAATATCACGCGCGAGAGCGCTGCCTGGTCGGCCCGAGCCTTGGCGCGCTGTTCGAGACCATTCGCGTCGACAAGGCCTTTCTCTCGGTGGATGGCCTGTCGGTGCGCTTCGGAGCCTCCGCTCGCGACGAACGCCTGGCTCTCGCGACCAGGCGCTTCGCCGACGCCTCGCGTGAGGTCTTCGTGCTTGCCGACCATTCGCTTATCGGCGCGGAAGCCAGCCATCGCATCGTGCCGCTTCGGCAATTGACCGAACTGATCACCGATTCCGGGTCCCTGCCCGCCGACCGCCTGGCCTGCAGCTCCGCGGGCCTGCGCGTGACGCTGGCGGACCTCGAAGCCGAACCCGTGGCGGGGAAGCTGTCCGCCTCCCCGGACAGGCTCCCCGCCACAGGCCGCAAATAAACAAGAGACAAGAGGAAACTGGGATGAAACGCCTTCTGCTTGCCGCCGTCGCCGCGGCCCTGATGTCGACCAGCGCCTTGATATCGACCGGCGCCTTGGCCGACGACACCGTCACCCTGAAGTTCTGGGACAATCAGCAGACCGAATCCGGCCTCAGCCAGTATCAGCAGGCCGCCGTCCAGCGCTTCGAGAAGGAAAATCCGGGCATCAAGATCGAGGTCACCACGGTGCCCTACCCGGAATACCAGCAGCGCCTGCTGACGGCCGTGCAGGGCGGCAATGCGCCTGACGTCGCCACGCTCGACCAGATCTGGATCGCCGCCTTCTCCAAGGCCGGCGCGCTGGCGCCGCTCGACGACTATGCCGCCAAGGCTGGCATCAAGGCCGACACCTTCTTCAAGGGCGCCTGGGACTCGGCCAATTATGACGGCAAGTTGTGGGGCATGCCCTTCAATGTCGATGTCTGGTCCTTCTCCTTCTACAACAATGCGCTCTTGAAGGAGGCCGGCGTGGATGCGGCCAGCCTCGGCAGTTGGGATGGGTTGAAGGCGGCCGCCCAGAAATTGACAGATGCATCCAAAGGCCGCTTCGGCGTCGGCCTGTTCGCCGGCAAGGGAGAGGACACGGTGGTTGTGCTCGATTCCTTCATCTTCTCGAACGGCGGCAAGGTGCTGAACGAGGATGGCTCCTGCGCCCTCACCAGCCCGGAGGCCGTGGGCGCGCTGAAATATCTCCAGTCGCTGGTGCCGTTTGCACCCTCGGGCATGAACAACGCCAATTCCGGCAATATGCGCGAGCTCTTCCTCAACCAATCGCTTGCCATGGAATTCTGGCCGGCCCTGGAACAGCCGACGCTGCAGAAGTCCAAGCTCGACTGGAATTTCGTGCCCGGCCACGCGCCTGACGGCAAGAAGCCGGTCGGTACCTATGGCGGCTGGAACCTTGCGGTCTTCCAGTCCTCGGCCCATCAGGACGCGGCGTGGAAGTTCATTCAGTTCCTGACGCGCGAGGACGTCAACGGCGATGTCGTGGACCTGATCCCTGCCAATGTGAAGGCAGCGAAGGCCTTTCTGGAAAAGAACCGCAAGGGTCCCGAGCAGATCATGACGCTGCTCGAGAACGCGGCACCGCGCCCGCTTTCACCCCGCTATCTGGAGCTGTCGGATGTCGAGGTCACGCTGGCCCAGGACGTCTATGGCGGCAAGGATGCGGTCGAGGCGGCGAAGGATGCCTGCGCCAAGATCGATGCGTTGAAGTAGGGACGCGAAAGCCTTCTCCATGAAGTGGAGAAGGCACCCACGCCCTTCTCCACGAGGCTCCAATGCTCACGCGCACGCCCTGGCTGACATGGCTGTTCATTGCCCCCGCGCTGCTGATCATCGCGGTGCTGATGTACTATCCCATGGTGGGAACGGTGATCGAGAGCTTCTATTCGACCTCCTTCATCAATCCCAATCCGCGCTTCGTGGGCCTGGAGGTCTATCGCGCCGTGTTCGGCGACGGCGCCTTCGGACGGATCGTGCTCAACTCGATCCTGTGGACGGTCGGCGTCGTCTTCCTGCAGAACCTGCTGGGCTTCCTTGCTGCCCTGCTGCTCAACCAGCGCCTGCCCGGCCAAGCCCTGATGCGTTCGCTGGTGCTGCTGCCCTGGGTGCTGCCGGGGGTGGTGGCCGCCATCCTCTGGCGCTTCATGTATGATCCCCAGCTCGGCCTGATCAATTCCTTCCTGATCAGCCTTGGCGGCCATGGCATTCCCTGGCTGGCCGATGCCTCCACCGCTTTGGCCTCGACCATCATCGCCGCGGTCTGGAAAGGCTTTCCGTTCTCCACGGTCGTCTATCTCGCCGCCCTGCAGAATGTCGACGAAGAGCAGATCGAGGCGGCCATCATCGACGGAGCCGGAGCGGTGCGGCGCCTCTTTGATATCGTCATCCCGGCGGTGAAGGAGATCATCGCCATCAACCTCGTGCTGACGGCGATCCTCACCTTCAACTATTTTGACATGATCTGGGTGCTGACGCGCGGCGGCCCGCAGAACGCCACCCACATCTTCCCGACCAAGATCTACGAGCTCGGCTTCGGCCAGTTCCGCTTCGGCGAGGCCGCCACCTACGGCGTCGTCTCGATCCTGCTGCTCGGTGTGCTCATTCCGCTCTACTTCCTGATCCAGGCGCGTGGACGGAGGGTCGAGGCATGAGCCGGCGCATCCCTACCTCCCGCAAGGCAGCGCTGCTGGCGCTCCAGATCGTGCTGGCGGTGATCATTCTGCTGCCCTTCTTCTGGATGCTCTCCGTCTCGCTGAAGCCGGCCACCGAGCCTTTCTCGATCCCGGCGCGGCTTTGGCCCGAAAACCCCACCTTCGACAATTACATCAGCGCCTTCCGGCCGGAATTCCGCACCTATTTCTTCAATTCCGTGGTGGTGTCGCTCTCCACGGTGGTGATCACGGTCACCCTGGCATTGCTGGCCGCCTACAGTTTCACCCGGTCCGGGCTCCGCATCCTGTCGGCGCTGCTCGGCCTCGTCATCATCGCGCAGATGTTCCCGGGCAGCGCCATCATCATCCCGATCTACCGCATGATGCGGGCGGCGAACCTGCTCAACACCTATGTCTCCCTGATCCTCGCCTATGTGGCGGTGACGCTGCCGGTGGCGATCTGGATGCTCAGAGGCTTCCTCTCCCGTCTGCCCGTCACGCTGGAGGAAGCGGCGGCGATCGACGGCGCCGGACCGTTCCGTGCCTTCGTCGACATCATCCTGCCGCTGTGCCGGCCCGGCATCGCCGCGACCGCCGTCTTCGTGCTGATCGTCACGTGGCAGGAATTCCTCTTCGCCCTCTCCTTCACCTCCACCAAGGAGATGCGCACCTTGCCTGTCGGCATGAATGATTTCATCGGCCAATACGGCATCCGCTACGGCGAGCTGATGGCGAGCTCGGTGCTGATCTCCCTGCCCGTCGTGCTCGTCTTCATGATCCTGCAGCGCCAATTCGTCGCCGGCCTCACTGCCGGCGCGGTCAAAGGCTAGTGCCTTGGAAAGGCTGATTCCTTGAGCGAAAATCTCATCCTGCGTGAGGCGCCGATGCCAGGCGTCGTCAGCCTCACCTTCAACCGGCCCGACAAGCTCAACGCCCTGTCGACGCCGATGGTCCGGCAATTCGAGAGCGCGATCGATGCCATCGCCGCCGATGCTTCGGTGCGCGCTGTCATCCTGCAGGGCGCCGGCGGCAAGGCCTTCGTGGCCGGCGCCGACATCGCCGAATATCGTGGCAACCGGACGGCCGCCTTCAACGCCTACCAGTTCGAAAGCCGCCGCGTTTTCGACAAGCTCGAAGCCCTGCCCCAGCCCGTGATCGCCGCCATTGCCGGCTATGCCCTCGGCGGCGGCTTCGAGATTGCCCTGTGCTGCGACATCCTGATCTGCACCGCCTCCGCCCAGCTCGGCCTGCCGGAAGGGCTGCTCGGCCTCTCCCCCGGTGGTGGCGGCACGCAGCGCCTGACCCGGGCCGTCGGCAAATACATGGCCTCCGACATCATGCTCGCCGCCCGTCGCATTTCAGGCGAGCGCGCCTTCCAGCTCGGACTGGCGGCAGAGGTGGTCGCCGAGGAGGAGCTTCTGGAGGCCGCGCTCACGCGGGCTCGCGGCGTGCTCAAGGTCTCCCCATTGGCGGCCAGGGAGATGAAGCGCCTGATCCGTCAGGGGCCCGATGCCGCGCTGCCGACCGCCCTCGCCTTTGAGCAGGAAGTGCTGGCGCGGCTCTATGGCACGCAGGACGGGCAGGAAGGCATCGCCGCCTTCCTCGACAAGCGCAAACCGGAATTCAAGGGTGAGTGAGATGGCGCAATCCGATCTGAAGGGCAGGGTCGCCCTCGTCACCGGCGCCGCCATGGGCATCGGCAAGGCCTGCGCGGAGGCGTTGGCTGGTGCAGGCGCCAGCGTGGTGCTGGCCGATATCGACACGCAAGCCGGCGAAGCGACCTGCCGGGCGATTGCGAAAGCAGGCGGGCAGGTCCACTTCATCCGCGCCGACGTGACCTCGCTCGGCGATATCGAGGCGGCCGTAGAGGCAGCGACCGGCCGCTTCGGCGGGCTCGACATCCTCGTCAACAATGCCGCGCGCGCCATCGGCGGCAAGGTTGACGAGATCGACGAAGAGAACTGGAACATCGTGATCTCCACCAACCTCACCAGCGTCTGGCGCGGCATGAAGGCTGCCGTGCCGGCGATGAGGAAACGCGGTGGCGGCTCCATCGTCTCGATGTCCTCGGTGCAGGCCCTCACCGGCTTTTCGGGCTGGGCCGCCTATGCCGCGGCCAAGGGCGGCATCAATTCGCTGACCCAACAGGCGGCCGTCGATCTCGCGCCGCATGGCATCCGGGTGAACGCAGTGGCTCCCGGCACCATCATGACCCCGCTCAACGAGAAGGTGTTTGCCGAGCATCCCGACCCCGCGGCCCTGATCCGCACCTGGAACGAGGCCCACCCGCTCGGCCGCTTCGGCCAGCCCGAGGAAGTGGCCGAGGCCGTGCTGTTCCTCGCCAGCGACCGCGCCTCCTTCATCACCGGCACGATCCTGCGCGTCGATGGCGGCCTGCTGATCAAGGGAGAGTGAGATGGCAACCGTCACGCTCACCAATATCAGGAAGAGCTTCGGCTCGCTCAGGATAATCGACGATCTCTCGCTCGACATCGCCGACAAGGAATTCCTGGTCCTGCTCGGCCCTTCCGGCTGCGGCAAGACCACTACCATGCGCATGATCGCCGGGCTGGAGGATCCCACCTCCGGGGACATCCTCATCGACGGTGCGCGCGTCAACGACAAGCCGGCGCGCGACCGCGATCTGGCCATGGTGTTCCAGAATTACGGCCTCTATCCGCACATGACGGTGGAGAACAATATCGGCTATCCCCTGAAGGTGAAGGGACTGTCCTGGGCCGCGCGCCAGCCGCGCATCGCCGCCGCGGCCGAAAAGGTCGAACTTGGAGCTCTCCTGCAGCGCAAGCCGGCCGCCCTCTCCGGTGGCCAGCGCCAGCGAGTGGCCCTCGCCCGCGCCATCGTGCGCACGCCCCGCCTCTTCCTGATGGACGAACCGCTCTCCAACCTGGATGCCAAGCTGCGCACGCTGATGCGTGCCCAGCTCAAGCACCTGCAGCGAGAGCTCGCCACCACCACGATCTATGTCACCCATGACCAGGTCGAGGCGATGACGCTGGCCGACCGCATCGTCATCATGAACAAGGGCCGGATCGAGCAGCAGGGCAGCCCGGCCGAGGTCTATGCCAGGCCGACCAGCACCTTCGTGGCCGGCTTCATCGGCTCCCCGCCGATGAACCTGATTCCCGGCAGCATGCAGGGTGGTAGTTTCAACCACTCGGCCGGGCGGTTGAATGACCTGCCAGACGGCTTGCAGGGCGATCTCACCCTCGGCCAGCGCCCGGAGGATCTGCGCCTGGCACCCCCAAGCCAGGCCGACTTTGCCGGCAGCGTGTTCTCGTCGGAGCTTCTGGGTGATTCAACCCTGGTGGCCGTCCAGCTCGGCAAGGAGATTGTCAACGTCAAGACCGGGCCGACCGAAGGGCAAGTCATCGGCGCGCCGATCGGCATCGTCTTCGATCGTGCCAAGCTGCATTTCTTTGACACGGCTTCGGGCCAGCGCGTAGAGGCCTCCATCCGATGAGCGGAGCCAGATATCTCGGCCTGACCTGGGACCATCCGCGCGGGTACAACGCGCTCGCCGCCGCTGCACGCGAAGTCGCCCCGCCCGGCCTGCTGCATTGGGACAAGCAGCCGCTCGAAGGCTTTGAATCTCATCCCATTGCCGATCTTGCCGCCCGCTACGATCTCCTTGTGCTGGATCATCCCCATATCGGCGAGGCGGTGGCGCAGGATTGCCTGCTTCCTCTCGACGAATTCTTCAGTCCGGAGGAGCTGACGCACTGGGAAAAGGCCACCATGGGCTCGACCATGGCGAGCTATCATTGGCAAGGCCGACAATGGGCGATCCCGCTCGACATCGCCACGCAGGTCTGCGCCTATCGCGTTGCGGATGTCGGTGTGCCGCCGAACGATTGGCAGGGCATGGTGGCACTAAGCCGGCGCATGCCGCTGGCTCTTTCGGTTGCCGGTCCCCACGCCGTGCTCAACCTCTTCTCGATCATCGTCTCACTCGGCCGCGAACCGGGCGGCGAGGATCTCGTGGACGAGGAAACCGGCCGCGTGGCGCTGGCGCTTCTGGCCGAGCTCTATCACCGAACGCCGGAGTTCAGTCGGCGCCTCAATCCAATCGGCCTGCTCGAGGCCATGGCCCACGGCGAGGGCATCGCCTGCGTGCCGCTGGTCTATGGCTATGTGAATTATGCAATTGGCGCGCCGGGTCGCAAGGCATTGCGTTTTGCCGAGGCACCGGCAGGCAAGCCGAAAAGACGCGGCAGCGTGCTCGGCGGCACCGGCATCGCCCTCACCAGGCGGTTCCGTCCCGATGGCGACCTGCTGGCGCATCTGCGCTGGCTGATGGGCATCGGCGCCCAGTGCGGCTTCATTCCCGATCACGACGGCCAGCCCTCCTTGCGCGAAGCCTGGCAGGCCGCTCCGGTGAACGCGCAATGGGGTGGCTTCTATCGCGCCACTGCCGCAACCACCGAGGGCGCCTGGGTACGCCCACGCTTCGACGGCTACATCGCCTTCCAGACCGATGCCGCCGCGCTGATCCGCGCCGCCCTGGAGGCCCGGCAGCCCGAATCTACCACTCTCTCCCAACTGCGCGAGCGCTGGCGCCAGGCGCGCCAGGCGAGCCGCGGCCCGCTTTTCTGACCAAGGACTATCGATATGACCGACAAGCCCAAGGCTCTTGCCGACGTCACCATTCTCGACCTCAGCCACCTCCTGCAGGGCCCCTTCGCCACCCAGCTTCTGGCCGACATGGGCGCCAATGTCATCAAGGTGGAAAGGCCGGGCCAGGGCGATCTCTTCCGCACGCTGACCTTCAACAATCGCTGGGTCGGCGGCAGCGAGAGCCCGAATTTCCTGGCCTGGAACCGCAACAAGCGTTCGCTCGCCCTCGACCTCAAGGCCCCGGACGCCAAGGCCATCCTCTACAAGATCGCCGAGAAGGCCGATATCGTCGTGCAGAACTTCCGGCCCGGCGTGCTGGGGAAGCTCGGCTTCGGCTACGAGGATTTCCGCAAGATCAATCCCCGCATCATCTATTGCTCCGGCTCGGGATACGGCGATAGCGGCCCCTATCTCAGCCGCCCCGGCCAGGACATGCTGCTGCAGGGCCTGACCGGCATCGCCGCCGCCACCGGACGGGGCGACGGACCGCCAGTGCCGGTCGGCTCGGGCTTTTCCGACCAGATCGGCGCCATGAACATGGTCTACGGCATCCTGACCGCGCTCTATTGGCGGGAGCGCTCCGGCGAGGGCCAGGAGATCAAGGTCGACCTGATGTCGGCCATGCTCGCCCATCAGGGCCAGGAAATGCTGATGGCGATGAATTTCCACGAAGATTTCCAGCGCCCGCGCTCCGGCATCGGCCATCCTGGCATGGATGCGCCCTTCGGCGTCTATCCCACCAGTGATGGCTGGGTGACCATCGCCATGAGCCCATTCAAGCGGCTCGTCGGCGTGCTCGGCGACGACAACCTGCTGGTCTATGACGATCCCAAGACCCTGTTCGAGAGGCGCGACGAGGTCTGGGAAGAGCTAGCCAAGCGCACCAAGGCCTGGAGCACGGCCGAGCTGATGAAGGCGCTGCTGGCGGTGGATATCTGGTGCGGCGAAGTGAAGACGCATCTCCAGGCCGAGCAGGACCCCCAGGTGCGCCACATGCAGGCCATCGCCAGCTACGAACATCCGGTGGCCGGCCACGTCAAGGTCGTTGCGCCGGCGGTGAAGATGAGCGCAACCCCTGCCGAAATCGCCAAGCCCGCCCCCTTGGTAGGCCAGCACTCGCGTGAGATCCTGGCGGAATTCGGCTATGCGGCCGACCAGATCGACGCCCTGGTGGCAAGCGGCGCCGTGGGCGAAACGCTGCCCGGCTGATGTCGCGGGTTCAGGAACCGGGCGCGGCAGGAATTCTGGAGCGTGGCGGCTTTAGGTTCGATTGCTTTGGCTGTCATCCCCGGCCGTATCCTCACAAGCTTTGCTTGTGAGTGTGCTCACGAGCGCCAGCGAGAGAGAATGAGGGGAAGGGGATCCAGGGGCCCATAAGGCAGAGACCCCGGCCCCTGGATCCCCTTCCCGCGCTACGCGCGCCGGGGATGACAGCCTCTCCTGTCTCGTTTGGCGATCGGGTCTAAAGCCACTACGCCCTCAGGGGCGGCCTTCCTCGCGAAGTGGCCGCTCCTCCGCCACATGCTTGTAGACGGTGGTCCTTGACAGGCCGAGCTGGCGGGCCGTGGCGGAGATATTGCCCTCGGTCGCCGCGAAGATCGCGCGGATCTCGCTGCAGCGGCGGCTGGCCAGGGGGTTCTGGCGGCAGGCCGGACAGGCCGTGGCGCTGGCCCTCTCCTGCGAGGCGTCATCGAGCGCGGCCTCGTCGATGAAGCCGCCCTTGCCGCGGATCAGCGCCTTCTGGAGGGCGCTGCGCAGTTCGCGGATATTGCCCGGCCAGGCTCGCCGGCGCAGCAGGGCGATGGCGGCGTCGGTGATGGCGGTTCCCGGCGCGAGCTTCTGCACGAGGTGCTGGGCCACCAGGGCGAAGTCGGTTCGTACGGCCAGCGGCGGCAGGGCGATGGTGAGCGCGGCGAGGCGATAGAAGAGATCGGAGCGGAAGGCGCGCGCCGCCACCAGTTCGCGCAGGTCCCGGTTGGTGGCGGAGACGATCTGCACGTCGATCTTGTGGCTGTGCTGGCCGCCGACGGCACGGACCTCCATTGAATCGAGGAAGCGCAGCAGCGCCGTCTGCGCGGCCAGCGGGATATCCGCAACCTCGTCGAGGAAGAGCGTTCCCTTGTGGGCGGCGCGCGCAAGGCCGGCCGAACCCTCATGGCGCGCATTGGTGAAAGCGCCGCGCTCATGGCCGAAGAGCTCGGCGACGAAGAGCTGCTCGGCGATGGCGCCGCAATTGACGGCGACGAAGGCGCCCTCGCGCCCGCTGACCTCGTGGATATGACGCGCCATCAGCTCCTTGCCGGTTCCCGTCTCGCCGGTGAGGTGGATGGGCATCTGCATCGCCACGGCTTCGGGGAGGTCTGCGATCGCCTGGCGCAGGCCTTCGTCCTCGCAGATGAAATCCGGCGTCCGTGCGCCGGCCTGCGAAACGCCACGGACCGGCACTGTGGTTGCCGACAGCAGGCGCGGACGGCGCTGGCCGATCTGGCGGCAGACCATCAGCACCGCGCTGCCGGCCTGGTCGCGGATGGCGGCGACCCCGCCATTGAGCAGCGTATCGATGGTCCGGCCGAAATCGCCGTCGAAGAGGTCCTGGAAGTGGCTGCCCGCGGCGGCCGGCAGGCCGGCGAGCAGCGCGATACCCGGCCTGTTCAGGGCAGCGACCACGCCGTCGCGCGATATCGCCAGGAGGCCAGCCGACAGGGTGTCGAGATATTCCCCGCGCGGATGGAAGGCGAGGATGAAGCTCTCCGGACACTCCTGGAAGATCAGCCCGTTCTCGATCTGCGCCGCCGCCATGCGCACCAGCACATGGGTATGCTGCTGGCGCGCCTCGTTGGCGCAGGACGCGTCGAGAAGCCCGAGCACCCGGCCGTGTGAATCGACGATTGGCGCGGCCATGCAGCTCAAATGCGCGTGGCTGGCGAAATAATGCTCGCGGCCGTAGATCGCCACGGGCTGGCCAGCCATGGCGGCAAGGCCGAGCGCATTGGTGCCCCGGTTGCGTTCGTCCCACCGGCTGCCGGGAATGATGGCTCGCCCTGCCGCGCTCTCGGCGAAGACGGGGTCGCTGATTGTATCAAGCACCATGCCTGAGGCATCCCCCAGCGCGATCATGAAGTTCGAGCCGGCGATCTGCGAATAGAGGAGCTGCATTTCCGCCAAAGCGAGCCGGCGCAGTCCCTCCGTCTCCTCCCGCTTGCGCCGGACTTGCGCAAAGGGCAGTACCTCTTCGCGCGGCGTCGCATTCGGGTCGAGCCCGATGTCCCGGCAACGCTGCCAGCTTTCGGCAACCAGCTCCGGCAGCAGGCCAGCGGGAAAACGCTCGCCGCGTTCCAGTGCGGATCGTGCACGATCCATGCCCGATAGATGCTGCATGGCTCCTCCCAGCATCCTATGGTTTCACAAAGTATCGGCCGAATGGCGCCAACCGCAATGACCAGAAACTGGACAGTCCTCCTGTCCAGCCTGTCCAGCCCGTGGACGCAGGATCGAAGCGGAAAGGCACATAAGCCATTGATTTATAATGCTTCAACGGCCTGGCATGGCGGTTGCTGTTCTCCCTGGACTGCCCAGTCAAGGCGCAGCTTGTGGAGGAGACGACATGAAAGCCCAGGTCCTGGAACGATATGACGACGACCTCAAGTCGGACGCATGGGTGACGCTGAAAGACGTGCCCGATCCCAAGATCGCCAAGTCGAACGATGTCATCGTGCGCATCGGCGGTGCCGGCGTCTGCCGTACGGACCTGCACATCATCGAAGGCGTCTGGCGCCCGCATATGGACCCGAACGCCAACAAGCTGCTGCCGCTGATCATGGGCCATGAAAATGCCGGCTGGGTCGAAGAGGTCGGCAAGGAAGTCGAGGGCATCAAGGTCGGCGATCCCGTGATCGTGCATCCCAAGATCTCGGGCGGCACCTGCCTGGCCTGCCGGCGCGGCATGGACATGCATGCGCCCGGGACTTTCCCCGGCCTCGACAGCAATGGCGGCTATGCGCAATATCTCTGCACCTCGGAGCGCAATATCGTGCCGCTGCCGCGCTCGCTGGCGCCGAAGGACGTCGCCGCCTATGCGGATGCCGGCCTCACCGCCTATCGCGCCGCGAAGAAGGCGACGCGCCACCTCCTGCCCGGCGAGAGCTGCGTGGTGATCGGCGCCGGCGGCCTTGGCCATATCGGCATCCAGTGCCTTAAGGCGATGTGCGCGGCCGATGTCATCGTGGTCGACAAATCCGATGCCTCGCTGCAGCTCGCGGGCAAGATCGGTGCCGACAAGCTCGTCAAGGCCGATGGCAACGAGGTCGAGGCCGTGCTCGCCCTCACGGGGGGCGCCGGCGCGGAAGCGGTGATCGACTTCGTCGGCGAGAAGGGCACCACCGCCAAGGGCCTGGCGATGACGCGCTCCGCCGGCAGCTATTACGTCGTCGGCTATGGCGAGGACATCAGGGTGCCCACGGTGGACATGGTGATCACCGAGAAGAACATCATCGGCAATCTGGTCGGCACCTGGGCCGAACTGGTCGAGCTGATGGCGCTGGCCGATCGCGGGCTGGTGGAGCTCACGACAGTGGAATACTCGCTCACCGACGCCAACAAGGCCCTGCATGACCTCCACAACGGCCGCATCCACGGGCGCGCCGTGCTTATTCCCTGATTGTGCGCCTGAGTGCCGGCGACGCGCCGGAACGCCATGTCGCCATCGGGGCCTCCCGGCGGCGGAGGGAGTGCAGATTTCCAGATTGCAGATCTCGTTGCGAGCGCTGTGTCCGCGGCCGATCCTCCAGTGGGGGGCGGCGGCCGTTCCGGTCGAAACGTCAAAAAAAGGATGGAAATAATGGGGAGGACCGCCATGTGTGGCGTGATCACAAGTCACAGCCCGCGCCGCTTCCAGCAGGTGAGCCGCTCGCTGCGAATCGCCGGCCAGTCGACCACCGTGCGGCTCGAACATGCGTTCTGGGCCGTGCTCGACGAAATCGCCGAAGACGAGGGGACGACGACGGCGAGGCTCGTCTCGACCCTGCATGAGGAGGCGCTGGAATTCCATGACGAGATGCTGAATTTCGCCTCCGTGTTGCGGACGGTATGCCTGCTCTACCAGGAAGGACGCCTTGCGGCCGGGCGGGCCTGAGGAACTTGATCCAAAATTCGCGAGTTGACCGAGGAAGGCGCTGATTTTGTCATGCCCGGGCTTGTCCCGGGCATCCAGCCGCAACTCCAGCCGACGACGTGCCCCCTGGATCACCGGGACAAGCCCGGTGATGACAAAAGGTCGAGGTTCCCGCGATCTACAGCCAGACTCTGACACCTCTCCCTCAATTCACATGCTCTGGCTTCTTCATGCGGTCCTCGGCGATCCAGCGGGCCGTGAGGACGAGCGCGCCCATGGCGAAATCCTTGCCGTGCCTCTCGACCATCCTCTGGGCGATGGCCTCAAGCTCTTTGAAAAAGAGATCCTTGCTCTCCTGCTCGGATAATGTCTGGTCTGCCATGTCGATCTCCTGACGTGTTGAAGGCATGCCGCCTATTTGAAAATCTGGGGCGGGAAGGTGACGATGGAGGCGCCGCCCTCGCTGTCGCCGATCGCCAGGTGCCGGCCATCTTCGGACCAGACCAGCGCCGTCACTGGTGGCCCGCTGACCCGCACAACGAGTTCGTCGGAGGCGCGCAATTGCGCCACCACGATCTGGCCGTCGGCGTAGCCCGCCGCCACGAGACCGCGGCGGGGATGGGCCGCGACCGCATCCACCGACACCAGGCCGGGACGGCCGGTGGAAATCGCCTCGCCGGCCATGCCGTCCTGCAGGAGCCAGGCCGCGATGCGATAGGCGCCCGAGGCAATCAGGGCATTGGCCGGGCTGCTCCAGGACAGGCTGCGCACGGGCGCCGGGAAATTCATCACCGTATGGGTGCTGCCGCGCGCGGCACCGACCAGGCTGAAGCCGCCGGTCGCAAGACCGCAGGCGACATGGCTGCCTCCCTCGTTCCAGCACAGGGAAATCGGCGCCGCCGGCAGGGCCGTCACCCTCAGGGAAAGCGAGGCGCCTTCCAGTGTCCACACCGCCAGGCCCCGGCCGAACAGGGCGGCGATCCGTCGGGCGTCCGGCGAGATCGCGATGGCGCTGATTGGATCCTCTTCCTCGAAGCGGATCTGCACCACGGCCTGGCGGCCGCGTGCGACATAGAGATGCCGGCCATCCGAGGCGGAGGTCAAGCCGGCCAGGGCGCCCCAGTGATCGAGGGCCGTGACCGCTCCGGCGGCGGTGAACAGGGTATCGCCCAATTCGCCCTGCCCGCTCAGGCGCCTCACTTCGCCGTGATCCGTGCCGACGAGGAAGGAGGCGGCGACATAGGGCACCAGTGGGGCTGGCGAGCCCGATTGCACGCTGACGCTCGACAGAGGCGCGGGCGGCTTGCTGCGCGGCAGGATTCGCATCTGCCCGAGGTCGCTGCTGATGCGGATGCGATTCTCGGGCGGCTCCGCCTCGGCTACGGGGGCAAGCGCGATCGAGCCGTCGGACGCTGCAAAAGCCACCGCCGAAAGATCGGGACTGAAACGGACGGCGGCGATGCCCGTGGGACGCTGCCAGTGCCGGCCGAGAAGTTCGAAAAGGCCAAGGCCTGGCCTGCTGTGCTCGTTCATGCTCCACCTCCTGCAAGTCCGGCCATCGCCGCCGCGAGCTCGTGATCGATCTCGGCGATCTCCTGCTCGCGTTGGCTGTAGAGGTCGGCGCACTCGTTCTGCTTCTGCTCGATCGTGGCAAGCTGCTCGCGCGTCGCCTCCATGGCCTCGGCCAGCTCGCAGTCCCCGGGATGGCGATCCAGCTCAAGCTCGATGCGCAGGAGCTCCATCTCGATGCCGGCGAGCTTCTGCGTCAGCCGCAAGGCCTCGGCATTCAGGGCGGCAGCCTCCCCGACGGCTGCAAGCCGGCGGGCGAGCAGATCCGCACGCTGGAGGTCCAGATCGCTCATGGCGCCCCTCCTACCCGCATGGGATCTTCCAGGCCCGCCAGCAGCGCCGGCAAATTCGGCAATTGTGTCAGGAACTGCCGTTCGGCCATCTGCACATGGCTGCGAAGCTGGTCCCAGATATCCACGCGCAGCAGCGAAGAGGTATCGCCGGTCAGCCGCTCGATGTCCTCGATATGGAACTGGCGCGACAGGGCGACACCGGAGAACACGAAGTCGCGCAGCAGGATGGCGTGCCGCTCAAGGAAGAGGTGGATGAGGGGATGGGTCTCCTGCGTCACGCCCGTGGCCGCCAGCTCGGCGATCATGAAATCCTGGAAATGGCGCTGGAGACGGAACTGGCTCTCGCCCAGGAACTTCATCGCGAAGATCAGGTCGCGGGACATCAGGCCCAGGAGCTCGGTCGAGACATCACCATGCGGCGGTTCGAAGTCCGGTGATGGGGCGTTGGTGCGTGACATCGCAACGATCCCGTAGAACAAAATTAAATAAGCACCGTTGTCCTCAAAATATAGAGGACGCCGCAAATGTCGATAAGAATTTATTTCGCATTCGCACAATGTTTTGCTGCAATTGCGAATAAAGATGTAAACATTACAGTTGAATTTTACACTTGTAACGTATCGTTACACAAGCAATTCTGAGGAAAACGATTTACTCGGGAGAGCTGCCGACGAAACGCCCGCTTTAGAAATATTCAGAACTTGGCACGCTCCTTGCTCCACCATTTCTCATAAGAAGCCCATCGCCTTTTTGCGCGATGCCAGAAGAACGAAGGAATGGAGGAAATCCGGTTGGGAACCTTGTCGCGCCCCTCGCACCGTCGGGGCGCCCTGAGAGTTCCGGCCGTTCCCCCTGCACCTTTGCCGCGATCCACTTGGGCGAACGCCTGGCCCGGCGTGCACAGCACGCTGCCTCGCGCCTCGTCCGCACTCCTTGCAGCGGCTGTTTCGGCCGCTTCCCGCCGGAGCCATAGGGGCGCCCGGCGCAATCTGGTGGAGGCTTATGGCTATGACGTCTTTGACGCTCAACAAGATTACCTCGCAGCGCGGCATCTCCGTGGGCGAGGCGACCAAGAAGATCGCAGATCTTGGTTGGAATCCGACCTACGTCCAGGAGGCGATGACCTTCCCGACGGACTACAAGATCAACAAGGCACCGCGCGACCCGATGAAGCAGGTGCTGCGCTCCTACTTCCCCATGCAGGAAGAGAAGGACAATCGCGTCTATGGCGCGCTCGACGCGGCGCTGCGCGGCGACATGTTCCGCAATGTCGAGCCACGCTGGGTGGAATGGATGAAGCTGTTCCTGGCCATCATCCCCTTCCCGGAAATTTCGGCCGCCCGCTCGATGGCAATGGTTGCCCGCCTGGCGCCCGGCGAAGACCTGCGTACCGGCTTCACCATGCAGATGGTCGATGAATTCCGCCATTCCACGATTCAGATGAATCTGAAGAAGTGGTACATGGAGAACTATATCGATCCGGCCGGCTTCGACATTACCGAGGAAGCCTTCGGCAAATGCTATGCCACCACCATCGGCAGACAGTTTGGCGAAGGGTTCATCACCGGCGATACCATGACTGCGGCCTGCATGTACCTCACGGTCGTGGCCGAGACCGCCTTCACCAACACGCTCTTCGTCGCCATGCCCTCGGAAGCCGCCCGCAACGGCGACTATGCCCTGCCGACCGTCTTCCTCTCGGTGCAGTCCGACGAGAGCCGCCATATCGGCAACGGCCACTCGCTGCTGATGGCCGCCCTCAAGGAGCCCGAGAACCATCTCCTGCTCGAGCGCGACCTGCGCTACGCTTTCTGGCAGAACCACGCCATCGTCGACGCCGCCATCGGCACCTTCATCGAATATGGCACCACGAACCGCGACAAGACCAAGGAGTCCTATGCGGAGATGTGGCATCGCTGGATCTTCGAGGATTACTACCGCACCTACATGCTGCCGCTCGAGAAATACGGCATCAAGATCCATCACGACGATGTCCAGGAAGCCTGGAAGCGCATCACCGAGAAGTTCTATGTCCACAAGGTGGCGCAGTTCTTCACCGTCGGCTGGCCGCTCAACTTCTGGCGCATCGAAGCCCAGACGGACAAGGACTTCGAGTGGTTCGAGTACAAGTATCCGGGCTGGTATGCGCAGTTCGGCGAATTCTGGAAGTGGCACGACAAGCTCAGCCACCGCGGCGAGAAGATCCTCACCTTCAACGAGCAGGTGGGCTATGTCTATCCGCATCGCTGCTGGAGCTGCCTCGTCCCCTGCCTGATCCGCGAGGACATCGTCGTCGACGAGATCGACGGCAAGCTGCACACCTTCGCCCATGAACTCGATCGCTGGACGGCGGTGGAAGCCTTCTCCGACGAGTATCAGGGACGTCCGACCCCGGCGATGGGCCGCTTCAGCGGCAAGCGCGAATGGGAGACGCTGTATCACGGCTGGGATCTCGCCGATGCGATGAAGGACCTGAACTTCGTCCGCTCCGACGGCAAGACCTTGATCCCGCAGCCGCATCTGCGCTTCGACCCGGAGGAAATGTGGACCCTCGACGACGTCAAGGGACACACCATCCTTTCGCCGCTGACGCTGCTGCGCGAAATGTCCCCGGCCGATCGCGAGAAGCACCTGGCCGAGTACCGGGCGGGCTTCACGATCAACCCTTGCCATTGAGCCGATGCCGGCGGAGGCCTCATGGCTTCCGCGGCCCAAGGAATCACGGCCCCCTCCCGACGCCGGGAGGGGGAACGGGACAGTATTGGAGGAAGGCCCGATGAGCGCGGCCCACACTGTGCGCCTTGAACCGGTCGGCGTTGAATTCGAGGTGGAGCATGGCGAGACCGTGCTGAACGCCGCCTTTCGCCAGGGCATCGCGCTGCCGCATGGCTGCAAGGAAGGGCAATGCTCGGCCTGCAAATGCGTCCTGCTCGATGGCGAAGTCGACATGCTGAAATATTCGACCTTCGCGCTGAACGACATGGAGAAGGACAGCGGCCACATCCTGCTGTGCCGCTCGATCGCCTATTCGGACATGGAAGTCGAGCTCCTCAACTATGACGAGGAACTCCTCGCAAAAGCCATCGCCGTGAAGAGCTACCGGGGCCGGATCGAGAAGATCGAACGCCTCACCCACGACATTCGCGGTATCGAGATCACGCTCAGTTCCCCGATGAAATTCTGGGCCGGCCAATATGTCGACATCACAGTCACCACGGAAAAAGGGGAGACGCTTACGCGCTCGTTTTCCATGGCAAATACGCCGGACGAAACCCAGAAACTCTCCTTCATCATCAAGAAATACCCCCAGGGGAAATTCTCCGGGGAACTCGACGCCGGCGGAATCCGGGTCGGCGCCGACATCAGCGTCACCGGACCCTATGGCACCTGCTTCCGACGGGAAGAGCGCGAAGGACCCCTGATCCTGGTCGGCGCCGGCTCGGGCATGTCGCCGGTCTGGTCGATCCTCAACGATCACCTGGCGAGCGGCGAGCAGCGGCCGGTCTATTTCTTCTACGGCGCGCGCACCCAGGACGACCTCTTCCATCTCGACCGCATCGCCGCCCTGCTCGAGCGCCATCCGGAGGTGAGCTTCATCCCCGTGCTCTCGCATGCCGGGGAGGACGCAGGCTGGGAGGGAGAGCGCGGCTTCGTGCATGAGCGCGTCGACGCCAGGCTCAAGGAACTCGGCTTCGACGGACAGGGCGACGTCTATGCCTGCGGCCCGCCGCCGATGATCGACGCGCTCCAGCCGGTGCTCTTCATGAACGGCTACGAGCAGGAACACGTCTTCTTCGACCGCTTCACCACCTCGGCGGGTGCAACGCCCGGCCATTAAGCAGACCTCGCAGGATAAGGAGACTTTGGAGAACAAGCGCCTCGATAGAGCTGTCATCCCCGGCGAGGCCAAAGGCCGAGGGAAGGGGATCCAGGGGCTAAGGGCACCACTGGCGGCCCCTGGATGCCCTTCCCGGCACCTTCGGCGCCGCCGGGGATGACAGAGCACCTACCTCCGGCGTCTCCCAACGTTTCGGGCCGAAAAACGGCTCGATGACAAAGACTTAGCCAACGGACCAAACCACCACAGCAAGGGAGTGAATACCATGCCTGCAGTTTCGAGTTCGGTCGGATCGGGCGCCGCGGGCGCCGCCATCTTCGCCGATTCCGATAGCCGGAAATATCGCTACTTCGATCCGCGCGGCCAGCGCGCCACCCACTACGAAGACGTGACGGTCGACGTCCAGCCCGATCCCGAGCGCTACCTCATCCAGAACTGGATCATCAATTTCGCCGACGGGCGCGGCGCCTATATGAAGGACTATACCCATGCCAGGAGCTCTAACTGGCATGCCTTCCGGGCGCCCGACCAGGAGTGGGAGCGCACCCATTACCAGCGTCAGTCCAAGATCGAGACCATGGTGCAGAGCGTAATCGCCAATGGCCGCAAGTCCGGGGCGCCCAAGAGCTTCGACAAGGCATGGATCAAAATCCTGCAGACGCATCTGGGCGCCTGGAAACATGCCGAATTCGGGCTGGGCACTTCGCTGATGCAGGCGCAGCGCTACGGCTACACCCAGATGATCAACAACGCCACGCTGACCAACTCCTCCTACAAGCTGCGCCTGGCCCAGGACATCACGCTCTATCTGGCCGAGATCGGCATGGATATCCCCGGCTGGAACGACGAGCTCGGCAAGAAGGCCTGGCTGGAGGACGGTGTCTGGCAGGGCACGCGCGAAGCGGTCGAGACCATCATGGGCACTGCAGACTATCTGGAGCAGTATTTCGCCATCAACATCGTGTTCGAACCCCTGGTGGGCGAGCTCTTCCGCTCCGGCTTCCTGATGCAGGCAGCCGCGGCCAACCATGACTTCATCACCCCGCCGGTGATCTCGGCCGCCGAGGCCGACTACGAGCGCAACCTCGCCAACACCATCGACCTCATGTACCTGCTCGCCCATGACGAGAAGTATGCGGCCGATAACCAGAAGCTCTTCACCTCCTGGCTGAAGAAGCACCGGCCGCTCGCCGAAAAGGCCGCCAAGGGCCTGCAGCCAATCTGGTCGCAGCCGCATTCCAAACCCGTTTCGTTCGAGGACGCGCAGGCCCGCTCGCAGGAGCGCATCGGCCAGATCCTGGGCGAGCTCGGTCTCCAGGGCTGAACGGCAATCATCACCAACGGAGTAAGCACAATGTCACTTGCAGCCCGCGACGCCTCGCACAGCAACATCTTCAAGGCGATGAAGGACATCACCTTCGACCAGACCATCTCGCACCAGTGCGGCGTGACCATGAACGACTCGGTCGAAGCGCGCGCCATCGCCGAATTCATGGGCAAGAAGCCCGGCGTAACCATCACCTACCAGCCTGCCCTCATCCGCATCGACGGTGACGGCAAGCTGATCTTCAAGATGGACGAGATCAGCGAATATCTCGGCCGCGACATGACCGCCGAAATCTTCGAGGTCAATACGTCCACCCACTACGGACGCATGGTGCGGGTCGACGACAATACGGTGATCCTGTTCGGCAATATGGACGAGGTCATGGAATATATCTGACGTGGCAGCCGGGGAGGAGCGCCCCGGCGGCGCTGCCTCCCCGTGCCTTCCAAAATTCGACGAAGGAGCGGGCCGATGATCGGCAAACCCTTTCAGACCTGCCGCGATGATCATGCCGCCGCGGCGCCGGCGGGCGCCCCATCCCTGTCCGCAAACGCGGATCCGGCCGGCGCAGCCGCTCCGCTCGCACGCGGGTGCGCGCACGCGCGCGCGCAACCTTGCCCAGGCTGCTTCCTGAGCGGGCGGCACTCTTCGCCCCCAAGCCGCCTGCCTCCCCGCGCCCAGCGCGCCCTGGAGGCCGCGCCTTAATCCGGCTGGTGGGCCCTGCCCGCCGCCCCAGCAACAAACGATCAGAAGAGGTTGAAGGAGATAGCCATGTACACCACACCGGAAGGCAAAGAGATCTTCGTCGTCGACGGGCACACCCATTTCTGGGATGGCAGCCCCGCGAACCAGCGCAACATCCACGGCAAGCAGTTCGTCGAGTGCTTCTATGCGTATCACACCGCGCTGAGCCCCAAGGAGCAGCTCTGGCCCAAGGAAAAATTCGAGAAATACAGCGCCGACGACCTCTATCGCGACCTCTTCATCGACGGGCCTGACGACGTCGCCATCGTGCAGTCGACCTATCTGAAGGATTTCTACAAGAACGGCTTCAACACCATCGAGCGCAATGCCGAAGTGGCCAAGCGCTATCCCGAGCGCTTCATCGTCAACGGCTCCTTCGATCCGCGCGATGGCGAGAAGGCGCTGGAATACATCCATTTCATGAAGGAGACCTACGACATCAAGGGCGTGAAGATGTACACGGCCGAGTGGAACGGGGCCTCCAAGGGCTGGAAGCTCAACGATCCCGACGCCTACCGATGCTTCGAACTGTGCGAAAAGCTCGGCATCCGCAACATCCACGTCCACAAGGGGCCAACCATCATCCCCCTGAGCAAGGACGCCTTCAACGTCGAGGACGTCGACTACGCGGCCACCGATTTCCAGAATCTCAACTGGATCGTCGAGCATTGCGGCCTGCCGCGCCTCGATGATTTCTGCTGGATCGCCGTGCAGGAGACCAATGTCTTCGGCGGCCTTGCTGTCGCCCTGCCCTTCATCCATTCCCGTCCGCGCTACTTCGCCGAGATCATCGCCGAGCTGCTGTTCTGGATCGGTCCGGACAAGATCCTGTTCGGCTCCGACTACGCCATCTGGACGCCACGCTGGCTGATCGAGAAGTTCTGGGCCTTCGAGCTGCCCGAGGACATCAAGCAGGAACGCGGCGTCGACCTCACGCACGAGGTCAAGGAGAAGATCCTCGGCCTCAACGCTGCCCGCATCTACGATATCGACATCGCGGCCAAGAAGCGGGCTCTCGCCAGCACGCCCTTCAACATCGCGGCGGAGTAGAGAGAATGGCGCTCGTCCAGCCCGAAGCCCGCCGCCAAGACGAGCCTCGCAACCACGAGCTCTGGCGGCGGCTCGCCAAGGTCGACGATCCCGAACTCGACGAGCCCATCACCGACATGGGTTTTGTCGAGCGGGCGGAGGTCGCCGATGACGGCCAAGTCGTCGTCGATTTCCGCCTGCCGACCTATTGGTGCTCGCCGAACTTCGCCTTCCTGATGCTGGACGGCGTGCGCGAGGCCCTCGACAACCTGTCGTGGCGTCCAGCCTATGAGGTCCGGCTGCAGGATCACATGTTTGCGGATGAAGTGAATGCCGGCATCGCCGCCGGCAAGAGCTTCGGCCAGATCTTCGGCGACCTCTCCGGCGATTGCGACGTGCAGGCGCTGCGCGAGACCTTCCAGATGAAGGCCTATAAGCGGCGGCAGGAAGGGGCGATCCTCGACCTCAGGCAGGCCGGCATGGCGGATGAGGCGATCGTCCGCCTGTCGCTCGCCGGCTACGAGGCTCTGACCTTCGCCGATCCGGAGGCCGGGTTCCATCAGCGGCGCTACCGCCAGGCGCTGCTGCAGCGCCGGCCGGCCATCGCCCTGAAGGACCGCGCCTTCCTCACCTGGGACGGCGAGGCGATCAAGGCTCTCGGCGCCTATCTCGGCGAACTCCGCAGCGTCCGCATCAACATGGAGTTCAACGGCGCGCTGTGCCGTGGACTGAAGACCACCCGTTACAAGCAAGCGGAATTCGTCGACGGGGAACCGACCCTCGTCGACTTCATCATGAACCGCGTGCCGAGCCCGGCGCCGTCGACGCCGGCCGGCTGAGACGGACTAGAGCAAAGCTCGTTTAGGCGCAAACGCTGCTTTGCTCTAACTCTTTGTTTCGACGCGTCTTTGCGATTCTTGCCGATGCCGTCAAATCGCAAAACGCTTTAGCAATTGACCGCCGGCAGAAGGCGGAAGGAGGACTGATGCCCAAATTGATCATCCACAATTCCCATGCCCGCCGCGCGCTCGCCCGCGGCGTGGCCCAGCTTGCAGCGGCCGTCGAACCCACCCTCGGCCCGCGGGGCATGAACGCCATGATCGACCGGCCGATCGGTACGCCGATCGTGACGCGCGACGGCGTCAGCATCGCCTCCGAGATCGAACTGCATAACCGCTTCGAAAACATGGGCGCGCAGGTGGTGCGCGAGGTCTCGATGCAGACCAACGAAGTGGCTGGCGACGGCACCACCACCGCCATCGTGCTCGCCAATGCCCTGGTACAGAGAGGGGTCGAGGCCAATGAGCGCGGCGCCAAATCCGTGGATCTCGTCAAAGGCATCGACCTCGCGGTCGACGCCGTGATCGCCTCCTTGCGCAAGTCCGCCAGGCCCGTCAAGGGCAACGGCACCCTGGCCGCCGTGGCGAACATTGCCGCGACCGATCCCAAGCTTGGCAAGCTCGTGGCCGATGCCTTCGACCGGGTCGGCGAGGACGGCGTGATCACCACCGATTTCAGCGTGACGACGCAGACCACGCTCGACGTGGTCGAGGGCATGTCCTTCGACCGGGGGTATCTGTCGCATCACATGGTCACCGACCAAGAGAAGATGGAAGCGGTGCTGGAGAAGCCGCTGATCCTGATGACCGACCTCAAGATCAAGGACCCCGCCTCGCTCGATGCCGCGCGCGCCATTGCCGACGAGGCCAGGCGGCCCTTGCTGATCGTGGCCGAGGAGGTCTCGCCGGAGGTTGTCGTCACCCTGCTCGGCAAGAGCGGCCCGGGTAAATATCTCGTCGTGCATCCGCCGGAATATGGCCATTGGCGCAAGGCCTTGCTGGAGGATCTTGCCATCCTCACCGGCGGGCGTGTCGTTGCCCGCGATCTCGGCGGCAAGCTCGAAAATGTCACCAAAGAGGATCTCGGCAGCGCCGAGCGGGTGCGCACGAACGCCACCCATACCAGCGTGATCCATGGCGGCGGCGACAAGGCGGCCATCGCCTCGCGGCGCGTGCAAGTACAGCGCCAGCATGACAATGCGCCGCCCAATATCGAGCAGGACAAGCTGCGCGAGCGTCTGGCGAAACTCTCGGGCGGCACGGCCATACTCTATGCCGGTGGCGTGACGCCGGTGGAGCAGAAGCGCACGATCCAGCTGATCGAGGATTCGCTCGCCGCCGTGCGCGCCGCCATCGAGGAAGGCGTCGTGGCGGGCGGCGGCACGGCTCTCGCCCAGATCGGGCCGGTACTGGACCCCGTGCTCGCCGCCACCAAGGGCGATGTCGCCGAAGGCGTGCGGTTGGTCCGGTCCGTACTGACCAGGCCGCTTTGGCGCATCGTGACCAATGCGGGCGGCGACGCGGAGGCGGTGGTGGAGAAGGTGAGCGCGGTGAATGGCGGCTTTGGTTACGACGCCGCGCTTGGCGATTACCAGAACATGTATGAGGCTGGAATCGTCGACCCCGTCAGGGTGACCTGCGCCGCCCTGCAGAACGCCGCCTCGGTCGCCAAGCTAATCCTGACAACGGAAACGCTGGTGGGCGATCTGGCGGAGGACGAGGATCCAACCGTTGGGCCGGCACTAGGCGGTGGGGCGGAGTTGCTGGGACGGGCGTAACAGGCGCGACGCGAAAGCCTCCCCCACGAAGCTGGGGGAGGTGGGCCGACGAAGTCGGCTCGGAGGGGGTGTGGGCAGAACAGGGCGCAGGAAGCGCTAAACTTGGTCTCCATTTCACGCGCTCAATTCTGCCCACACCCCCTCCGGCCTCACTCCGTTCGGCCACCTCCCCCAGCTTCGTGGGGGAGGCTCGCGGCGCGCCCTTCGCCTCAAGTTCGGTTCGCCCCCTACACGAACCCGCGGCGGATGCCGTGCTGTTCGAGCTTGCGATAGAGCGTCGGCCGCGAAATGCCGAGCCGGCGCGCCACGCGGCTGAGATTGCCCCCTTCGGCGGCCAGGACGTTGCGGATCGCCTCGCCCTCCGCCGCCTCCAGGGTGTGGGGGCCACCCTCGGGTACCCGACCGGGTGGCGGGAGCCCCGGTGTCACCAGCCTGCCACCTTGCGTGATCTCCGCAGGGAGGTCGCCAAGGGTAACGTCGCCGCCATTGCTGAGAAGATGCAGTTTCTCGACGAGGTTCCTGAGTTCGCGGACATTGCCCGGCCACTGGTAGGCCAGCAGGGCATCCAGCACCTTATTGCTGAAGGTGAGCCGCTCGCCGTTGATCCGGCTCGCGAGCCTGGCGTTGAAATGCTCGAGGAGCAGCAGGATGTCCTGCCCGCGCTCGCGCAAGGGCGGCACCTGGATGGAAACGGCGCTGATGCGGTAATAGAGGTCTCGACGGAAGCGGCCTGCCTCGACCTCGCCCCGCAAATCGCGGTTGGTGGAAGCGATGAGGCGGACATCGACCGGCCGGCCGCGGCTGTCGCCGATGCGGTTGACCACCCTGTCCTCCAGCACACGCAGCAGGAAGGGCTGGATGTCGAGCGGCATTTCGCCGATCTCGTCGAGGCTGAGCACGCCGCCATTGGCGAGCTCGAACACGCCCGGCTTGCCCTCGCGCGCCGCACCGGTGAAGGCGCCGGCGACGTGGCCGAACAATTCGCTGCCGAACAATTCGCGCGTGATCGCCCCGCAATTGACGGCGATGAAGGGAGCGTGCCGGCTCGGCCGGCTGCCGGCATGCACGAGCTTGGCGAAGAGCTCCTTGCCCACGCCCGTCTCCCCCTCGATCAGGAGCGAGGTGAGATCCGCGAATTGCGACACCCGGCAGGCGACGTCCACCGCCTTGCGGATCGCTTCGCTCTCGCCGACGATCAGGGAGGCGACCTCGCGCAATCGTTCCGAGGGGCCGCCATCGCGCAGCGAAACATGCGGGGCGGCAGGCGTCGGCGGGAACACCAAAGCGGCGCCGCGCAGGTCGCCGTCGAGCTCCAGCGGATTGACGTGGCAGGAGCGGAATTCCCGCGGCAGCGAACTCACCAGCTCGTCGAGGCCGCGCGGATCGCTGAGATCGGTCAGCCGCCGCGGCGTGCCCTGCCGGGGCTGGCCGAGCAGGCCCTGTTCGATGCGCTGCGGCAGGTTGGCGGTGTAGACGACGCGGCCATGGTGATCGACGATCATCAGGCCGTCCGAGCGCTGGTAGCGCGGGGCGGAGGTGATGAAGGTTTCGAGAAGAAGCGTGCGCTCCTCGCTCTGCTGGTCGGCGAGCGCCTTCTCGATCTCGCGGGCGGCGGCCGCCACCAGGGCGGTGTTGTGCGGCCGGAAGATATCGGGATGGCCGGAGAGATCGACCACGCCGATGATCTTGCCGTCGAAGGGATCGCGGATCGGGGCGCCGGCGCAGGTCCAGCTCTTGATGCCGGCGCAGAAATGCTCGGCTGCATGCACGAAGACCGGCTCGCCTGTCCATAGCGCCGTGCCGATGCCGTTGGTGCCGACGACGCCCTCGGTCCAGGTGCCGCCCACGGCGAGGTGGATATCCATGCCGTCATGCAGCGTGCGCTTGTCGCCGACCGCATCGATCAAGGTACCGTCCTCATTGGCGAGGACCAGCATGGCGCCCGTGCCCTGCAGGAGCTGGCCGAGCGCGAAGAAGGAGCGCCGCGCCGCCAGGACGAGTTCCTTGCTGGAGCGGCTGAGCCTCTCGATCTCCTCCTGGTCGCTGGTGAGCGGCGCCTCGTTCTGCAGTGCATTGATGCCGCCGCTGGTGCAGCGCAGCCAGGAATCCTGGATCAGCGTACGCACCGGGGCGCGGCCGCGGGAGAGGCCCGCCTCCCCGGAGAGCAGATTCTCCCAGGCGGCCATCGTGCGGCGTTCGTCATAGTCGAGTTCCGCAAGCGCCAGCGGGCGCGCCTGATCGGCAGGGTGCGGGATCAAGGGCTGCTTTCCATCTGAACCGACATCTATCGCCATGAGTGCTTCACATCGCTTGTTCGAATGTCATCCTTGCCAATGTGATTTCCATTGCTTGCACTGACCGGACCCGCGCCTCATGCGAGACCAAGACGCTTGCCGACTTCTGCCGCCAGCTCCTGCTCGCCCTCCTCGCCGTCCAGCACGCAACCGTCGAGCTCGGCGAGCATCCCGGCAATCTCGGCATCGACCGGAGCAAAGAAGCCGTTCTCACCGGTGGCGAGCACGAAGACCTCGCGCCCCTGTCGGGAGCGGATATCGCCGAGGTGATGCATCTGCCGGCTCGAGTTCTCGTCCACCAGAATGACGCGGCCATTGAGGCTGATCCGCACCACGGGATGCGGTTCCTCCGCCGGCCTGGCGGAGCCGAGATCGTGGATGATCAGGCCCTGCGGCTTGGGCGCCGGCTTCGGGGCCTTGGAGGCCGAATAGCCACCGCCGGTGAGATGATCGGCAAGGCGGGTGATGGTGGCGCGATTGTCGCCGATGATGCGGCGCAACGCGGCGTCCTCGCGGCGCGGGCCATCGCGTCTGGATATGATTTCGACCATCGAACCCTCCCAGATCTCAGTGGTCCCAGGTGCGGCAGACGTCCTTGTCGGCGGACCGTTTCTGCTTGCTGCCGCTTCCCCATCAGGGTGTTGTAGCGCGACTTGGCGGGTGTTGGGTAGTAGCTGAGTGCTACATCGTGACGGAAAGATCCGGACGGGCAATCACGGGTTTGCGGGAAAAATGAAGCGCCCACAAAACGTTTCGGCGCAAGCCCGGCCTGTCGCGTCAGGACCGGCGAAGGTGCCCCATCCGGGTCGAGAGAAAGTGATCGGCGGTGCGTCTCACGCCGCCGCCTTCGTCTCCATGGCGCGGCGCACATGGCCAGCCGCGTCGAACAGCACCTCGAGCCCTGCGCCCGGCTTCACGGCCTCGGTCGCCAGATGCCGGCGATAGAGCCGCGCGCCCGGGCGGCCGGGGAAAAGGCCTATCATGTGGCGGGTGATCGAGCTCAGCCTGACGCCCTCGGCCAGCCGCGCCTCGATATAGGGCGCCATCGCCTCGATCGCCTCGAAGCCATCGGCTACCGGCGCCGGCTCGTCGAACAGCACGGGATCGACCGCGAGCAGGATCTCGGGGCTCTGATAGGCCTCGCGGCCGATCATCACGCCATCGAGATGCGCGCAATGCTCGCGCCAGGCGTCGACATCCTTGATGCCGCCATTGATGGCAATGGGAAGATCCGGATTGGCCTGCTTCAGGCGGTAGACACGGCCATAGTCGAGTGGCGGCACATCGCGGTTCTCCTTAGGGCTGAGACCCTTCAGCCAAGCCTTGCGGGCATGCACGATGAGCGCGTCGACACCCGCCGCGCGTACCGCCGCCGTGATCCGATCGAGCGCCGCTTCGGGATCCTGCTCGTCGATGCCGATGCGGCACTTCACGGTGACAGGCAGGCTCACCGCCGCCTTCATCGCCGCCACGCACTCGCCCACCAGTTCCGGCTCGGCCATCAGGCAGGCGCCAAAGCGCCCCTCCTGCACCCGATCGGAGGGGCAGCCGACATTGAGATTGATCTCGTCATAGCCAAGATCGGCGCAGATGCCGGCCGCCAAGGCGAGGTCTTTCGGGTTGGAGCCGCCAAGCTGCACCGCGACCGGATGCTCCTCGCCCGAAAAGCCGAGCAGACGCTGCCGGTCGCCATGAACAACGGCCCCGGTGGTCACCATCTCGGTATAAAGCAGAGCGCGCTTCGACAGGATGCGGTGGAAGAAGCGGCAATGCCGGTCTGTCCAGTCCATCATAGGCGCCACTGAAAATCTATGTACCTGATATTGCTTCATTTTTTCCGTAACATCAAATTTTTAGATCAATTTGAGGCACCCGATTTTACGCCTCGTTTTGACCCCGTTCGACCCGATTTCAGTTCCGAGTGCACAGGGATTGCACACGAAAAATGGCTACGTTCACGAAGCTCCCTTCCGGCTCCTGGCGCGTCCAAATTCGGCGCAAGGGTCGTGGTGTCAGCGAGACCTTCCAACGCCCCGAAGATGCCCGGCGCTGGGCTCTGGGTGCCGACGTCAAGGCTGATCGCGGCGAGACTCCGATCAGTTCCCGCATCGCCAAGATCAAGACCCTCGGCGAACTTATCGATCTCCACATCCAGGACATGACCGCTGTCGACAAGACACCGCTTCGATCTAAGGCTGCAGCGCTTGATCTTCTGAAGCGAGAACTCGGAAAATGCAAGATTTCTGCCCTCGACCGCGAGCGATTGATCAAATTCGGCCGTGATCGCGCTCGTCACCGGGCACAAGGATTGGAAGTTGCTGAGGCGATATACACACCTGAAGCCAGACGCCTTGCATGCAATCTTCAATTCAAGGGCCGCGTGAGTTCTTGGCCCCTTACCTACTTGGCTGATGGCTCGAAGCCGCGCCGAAGAGCTGCCAATCAGGCTGCATCGATATAATTGGCATCGCCTACACGGCGGCATGAAATCTCAAACTCCTATCAGCAGACTCGGCCTGTCCGAGGACAGCTTCTCGAGGCTTCACATCTAGACGTCAATTTATTCGCATCGCAGGAAAAATATTTTGCCCGCAAATGGGGAATAAAGCCTCCTCGGTAACTGTCCTTGCTTCTGTCACCCCAGCATCGGGCACCCGCACAGGAGCTTCATATGACCGAGTTTCGCACCATCAGCCTTGCCTTCGCTGGCCTTTTGATCAGCACTGCCGCCTGGGCGGTGGATAGGCCAAGCCCCAGTGATCTGCCGGATCTCACCAAGATCCGCGCCGAGCAGGGCACGCAAACCTTCAACAACAAGGCGCTCGACTCCGACCCCAACGACAAGGACACTGTCGAATATCAGGGCGAGTTCTACACCGAGAGCGGCGATATCCCGAAGGCGCACCAGAATCTGGCTCGGCTCAAGACGCTTTGCCCGAATGGTTGCGAGAAACGCGAGGATCTTGAGCGGGCGCTGAGCAAGGTCGCCAAGAGCAGGTAGTCCGGGAAAGCTTCACCCCATCATTCTTTGCACCTGTATCCCGTGCTCCCCCTCCCTGCGGGTGCGATGCCCAATCAATCCATCCGGAAAGATACTATAATGGAAAGTCTCAACCGTTACGGCGTCATCGCGGGCCGTATCCTGATCGCCGTGCTGTTCTTGCATGAATCCTGGTTCAAGATCACACATCTGGACCTGACCATCGCCTACATGGCGCAATATGGCCTGCCTGCGATCCTGCTGCCGGGCGCCCTGTTCGTAGAGCTGTTCGGCGGGCTTTCGCTGATATCCGGCGTCGGACTGCGCTACGCGGAGTTCATTCTCGCTCTCTTCTGTGCAAGCACGGCGTTGATCTTCCACATGGACTGGACAGATGCGAATCAGCTTCTGCACTTTGAGAAAGATTTTGCCCTAGCCGGTGCGCTTCTCATCATCGCAGCGCGTGAATGGGCTGGCGCTACGAGCCCCGCTCCAGTCTATGAGACCTGAGGATGCTGCTCGCCTTGATCTTCGTGCATGACAGTGCCCCGAAATAGGCAGGGTCGCGTTTCCTTGGGACGCACAAAACGTCACTCTCGTGCACTCGTCAGACGTATCTTCGGACTCGGGTACTCTTACCGGCACGGAATTCACAATTGAGGCGCTCGAACATGCTGTACTCACCCAAGGTCTTGCCGCCGACCGTTGCGCCTCCAACGCGTCCTCTCTCCATCCTACAATCCATCCGGGCCGCCCGGCGCAACGTGCTCGAGATCATCCCGGAGCTGGCTTACCGCCAGCCGATGGTGTCAGGGCGCATGGGTGCGCGCTGGCATATGGTGCAGGATCCGGGCGCGCTTCGCCGGGTCCTCCTGGACAACGTCGAGAACTATCCAAAATCAGAGGTGATGCTGCGCATGCTGCGCCCCGCCGTCGGCGATAGCCTGTTCACCTCGGAAGGTGACTCGTGGCGCTGGCAACGTAGAGCGGTCGCCCCGGTGTTCGCACAACGCAACGTAGTGGCACTGGCGCCGGTGATGACGGCAACAGCCGAGCGAGCGGCAGAGCGGCTCATGCTTGCCAGCGAATATCCCGAATTGGTCGGAGAGATGCTGTCAGCCACCTTTGACGTCATCTGCGAGGTGGCCTTGTCTGGCCGCGAGCACTTCGACGCCGACGCCTATAGCCATGCCATCCTCAGATATTTCCAGACCGCTGGGAAGGCGTCCCTGCTTGACTTTCTTCGGGTGCCGAACTGGATCCCTCGGCCCGGGGTGCTGCTCGGTCTCGGCGCGGTTCGAACCATGCACAGCATGGTAGCCCGGGCAATAGAAGCCCGGCGACGGGAGGCAAATGGTGGTGCCGACGACCTGCTCGACCATATGCTGAAGGCTCAGGACCCGGAGACAGGCAGACGCATGTCACCGACGGATCTTCTGCACAACATGCAGTTCTTCATCGTGGCCGGCCACGAAACGACGGCGCTGGCGCTGTCTTGGTCGCTGCTTCTTCTGGCACTGCATCCGGAGGCGCAGCAGCGGGCGCAAGCAGAAGCTCGCGCAGCCCTCGGGGATGCGCCTGCAGGCGCCAGTCACCTCGAAGCGACGCCCTATGTGAGGCAGGTGATCGAAGAGGCCATGCGTCTTTATCCGCCGGTCGGCATGCTGGCGCGCAATGTCCGACTAGCCGACACCCTCGGCGGCCGGCAGATCCAACCGAACGACGTGCTGTTCCTCCCGATCTACGCACTCCATCGGCATCAGATGTGGTGGGAACGCCCGAATGAATTTGACCCGGACAGGTTTTCATCGGGAGCCGTGCGTGCTCGCGATCGCTATCTTTATCTTCCGTTCGGCGCGGGACCACGCGTTTGCGTCGGCGCGAACTTTGCGATGATGCAGGCACACATCATCCTGGCTACGCTCCTCGCGCGCTTCCGCTTCGAGCTGGGGCCGCATTCCTTGCCGACGCCGACCATGTTGATGACTGTCCGCCCTGACACTGGCGTGCGGCTGGCAGTGAAGCGTATCTGACGCGAAAGAGCCTCTCGCACTGGAGAGGGCATTGTCACGGCAACGTCCAGGCTGAGGTATGGTCGGGGATGACGTCAATTTCCTACGCCCGCCATCGTTTCCCGCCCGCGGTCCTTCAACACGCCGTCTGGTCGTACCTTCGCTTCTCCTTGAGCTATCGCGACATCGAGGATCTTCTGGCGGAGCGAGGGCTCGACATTTGTTATGAAACCATTCGTCGTTGGATCGCCAGGTTCGGGCCGCTGTTTGCGCGGGAAACGGCACCTCATCTCTCGGAGATATCTGAAGCAATTACGAGCCGCAGCTCTGCGGCAGTGGCGTCGCTCGACTGCGATCCCGGCGTGAAATCGGCCGCTGCCTGCCCGTGCCGCGGCTCCGACGAGTTGCCGTGACAATGCCGGCGCCTGCCTCCACACCATCTGGTCCCTTCAGCTCCAGCAGCGTGTCCGCTCGCGAAAGACGATCACGCCAGCTTGGTCAACACCCAGTGCGCATAGCTTGACGCGAGCCAGTCATAGCGCCGCGGAGTCGGTCCGGTGACTTCTGCCGCAGCATCGATGGAAGCGGTGGACGAAAACAGCGGGAAGCTCTGCAGCACGGCGCCCGAGGCTGAGGCAAGGGTTATCCGCCCATCCAGCGTATCGACGCTGCCGAAGCCCGCGTTGGATGCGGTGGGAAAGCTGATGTCAGTCAGTTGCACCGTCAGCGTTGCTCCGCCCCTTGCACCGGGCTGGTAGCGCGGGCCGAGTTGCTGGATGAGGCTGCGCTGCACAAAGGGCGGCATGGTCTGCAGCCACAGATTGCCGCCGCCGATGACATGAACCGCCCTGATGACGGGAAGGCTGGCCACACCGGCATAGGAGGTAGCGCAGCTTCCGAGCGCCAAGCTCGCGCAAAGCGTGAGAAAGGCCCTCCGTCCAATAATCTCTAAAGTCACGCCGTGCCTCCTGAATAGCTTCTTTTTATAGAACACTTCATCTCGGCGATCGAAGCACATGCGCGTGAAATAAAACCAGGCGATACCTGCGTGGGCGGCCAAACCCAGGACCCGTCACTTTTTGAGAGCTACTGCGAACGATCCCAGTTATCCTGACAACACCATTTCACCGGTCACAATTGGGAGCGTTCAGCAATGAACGCGAGCGAGCGTTGCAGGGCAAGCTGGCCGGCTGCGGTGTCGAGATCGAACTGGTATTCGTGTTGAAGCGGCGGGGTGTAGTCCTGCGGGAAAAAGAGGGTGTCAACACTCACGCCGACTTTCCCGGCTGCCTCCACGAGGGCTTTGGAATGCACCAGCGCCGGATCGGCATTGCCCGCCGTTACGAAAAGGGGCGGCATCGTCCGCGTGATGTTGCGCACGATGGAAAATTGCTCTGGCATGGCGGGGACGCGCAGGTCTTTGCTGCCGAAGTAAGACCAAACTAGAGTTTTCAGGTAACTACCCATCTTGCCGTCGAACTTGAAGTTGGCTGGGTCATAGATGCCACAATGAAGAACGAGTCCGCGCAGGGCCACAGGTGGGATTGCCGGCACGAGGCCAATGGATCTGGCAAACGCCGGCTCGGTGATCGCTATTCCCAATTGCGCGGCGATCTGGGAACCAGCGGAGTCGCCAGCCAGAAACATGCGATCGGGATCGATATTCAGCTTTCCCGCATCGGCCCTTAGAAAAGCGAGGGCGGCATTCGCCTGGCGGGTGGGTGTCGGATGCTGCGCGGCGGGCGCCAGCGTATAATTGATGCCCACGACAACGTAGCCGGCGGCCGCGATTATCTTGAGATAGTTGGATATCTGGCTCTTGTCGCCGGACAGAAAGCCGCCGCCGTGTATCCAAAGGATTGTCGGCAAGGCGCGCGCAGAACCATCGACGCCTGCGGGCAGGTAGATATCCAGCTTCTCCAGCGGCTCGGCGCCATAGCTGATATCGGCGCGGGTCGTGACGCTGGCAGGCGCATGCCTGGCGAGCGCCTCATTCATCGCGACACCGTTCTTGTCGAAAAAATAGCGGTAGAAGAGCGCGGACGGCCAGGGGCTCAACTGCGATGTAGCGAAGCCAACGATTGCAAGGAAGACGACAGCGGCGACCAGTTTCTTCAACACATGCCCGCATGCCTCATTGCTGTGGCCTCGCAGGGCCTCTACGCGAAAACGCTTGCCCGTCCTTAGAAAGAGCGAAGGTCTCATGCGAGACGTATCAGCGCCGCTATAGCATGACCTTCACGACGATAGCTAAAGGATATCTCGACCGTGACGTACCGGCAATGCATTCGGCTTTGTCGCAAACATTCCATCAATGTCAGCCGTGACATAATCTCCTCTGTTTCAGTGGCCGGTTTCGATGTCCAAGGGCCGCCAATTCGACCGCTCGGTGATCCTGCCGTGCGTTCGCTGGTATCTGGCTTGCAACCTCAGCCTTCGCGATCTGGGGGAGATGATGACAGAGCGCGGCATCTGCGTCGATCATTCCACGATCCATCGCTGGGTCGTACGGTTCTCGCCGCTACTGCTTGAACAGTTCAATCAGCGCAAACGAGCGGTCACTGGCAAATGGCATATCGACGAGACCTACATCAAGATGCGGGGTCGATGGATGTACCTATCCAGCCCATCGACAGCGTCGGCGACACGGTCGAGTTCTTCTTCTGCGGGCATCGAGATCGATCGGCGGCCAAGCGCTTCATCTGCAAGGCATTGAAGCGCCATGGTCGGTCTGAGCACATCGTCATTGACGGCAGCCAGACAAACCGGGAGGCCATTATTGCCTGTGACGGCGAGAGCCGGTTGTTAGATCGTTCCCACCGCAGTCTAAAACCAATCGCATCCAACCAAGCCAATACCTCAACAACCGGATCGAGTAAGATCATCGGCGCATCGAACGCCGGGTTCGACCCAGGCTCGGATTTAAATTACTCGCCTGCGCAGGGACGGTCCTCGCCGGCATTGAGGTGGTCCACATGATGCGCAAACGACAGGTCAAGTGCGCCTATAATCCGGCACCGTCGCTGGCCGAGCGGTTTAAGATCCTGGCCGCATGAACATCGGTCCCTTGGCCCTTTCGCGGCGCTACTTCGCGGTTGCGACAGAATCGGCGAAACTACCTACTTCATAGTTGTCGCTCCAAGATAGTACGCCTTCACATCCTCCCGTGCGGCAAGCTCTGCCGCTGGCCCCGATGCGGCGACACTGCCAGTTTCCAGCACATAGCCATGGTCGGCGTAGCGCAGGGCCAGATTGGCATTCTGCTCGGCGATAAGGAAGCTGACGCCCTTGTCGTTGTTGAGGCTGCGGATGATCTCGAAGATCTCCTGCACCACGATCGGGGCAAGCCCCATGGAGGGCTCATCCAGCAGCATCAGCCTGGGGCGCGTCATCAGGGCCCTGCCGATCGCCGTCATCTGCTGCTCGCCGCCCGAGGTGAGACCAGCCTTGGTCTTGCGCTTCTGTTTCAGGCGCGGGAACCAGGCGTAGATCTGTTCGAGATCCTCGGCGAGCTCGCGACGTCCAGGCCGGCGCAGGAAGGCGCCGGAGAGAAGATTCTCCTCAACGGTGAGCTGCGGAAAGCAATGTCGGCCTTCAAGCACCTGCACGACGCCCCGGCCTACGAGAGTTGAAGGAGACAGGCGGCTCACGAGCTCGCCCTGCCAGGAGACGCTGCCGCGCGTGATCGCCCCGCGTTCGGGGCCGAGCAGGTTGGAGATGGCCTTGAGGGTGGTGGATTTGCCGGCGCCATTGGCTCCTAGCAGGGCGACGATCTGGCCCTGGCCGACGGAAAGCGAGACATCCCGCACCGCCAGGATCGCCTGGCCGTAATGTACCTCGATGCCAGAGACATCGAGGTAGGCTTGGGGTCGGGGGTGGGGTGATGGGGTGTTCATGGCCTCTCCGGAAAGGATACCTTTTCCCAGTTGGGAGAAGGGGCGGCAGCCGGATAAGGGTCTAGCCTCCAACGAGTGGGGCAAAGTATCCTTGCGCCTCACTCGTCTAAGTCCAGTCTCTCATCCTTGCCCCTCTCCCCGTTCGGGAGAGGGGTCTGTCGCGCTCAGTTCGTCTGCGCCACCGGCGTGATGCCCTTTTCCTGAGCGTATGCCGCCGCCTTGGCGCGGATGGTATCGGCGAAGAGCGTCGAGTCCGCCTTGATCCAGTCGGTCAGCGCATTCCACTTGGCGCCGTCCCACTGGATGATCTTGGCCGCGATGGTCTCGCCCTTGTGATTGTCGGGCGTCGTTTTCAGCGGCGAGATCAGGCCTTTGGCGCCGAGTTCGGCGATGCGCTTGTCGTCGAGGCTGAGATTTTCCAGCGCCCAACGGCCCTCCTCGGCGGTGAGCGGACGGTTGCCGAACTTCTTGTGGCCGACCCGCAAGGCCTCGACAAAGGTAATCGCCTCGATCACCCCGTAATTGTAATAGACCGTGCCGAATTTGGCCTTGTCCTTGAGATCGCTCTTGCCGGCATCGACGATCTTCTCCTTCAGCGTCTTGATGATGTCGTAGTCGGTTCCGGGCGGGAACACCGAGACGGCAAGATAACCCTTGGCGACACTGCCGGCCGGGCGGGCGTCATCTTCCGAACCGCTCCAGATATCGCCGATGATGTGATCGGCGGGGAAGCCGACACGGGCCGCCGTCTTGATCGCCACCGGTGTCATGACACCCCAACCGCGCAGGAAGACCCAGTCGGCACCCGCGCTGCGGATCTGCTGCCACTGCGCCTGCTGCTGCTCGCCGGGATGGGGCACCGGGATCTGGATATCGGTGAAGCCGTATTTCTTGGAGAGAATGCCGAGCGGCTCGATGGTGTCGCGGCCATAGCCGGAATCGTGATAGAGCGTGGCGATCTTCACGCCCTTGAGCTTGTCGTAGCCGCCGGCCTTCTGGGCGATGAAATCGACGACGATCTGCGCCTCGCTCCAGTAATCGAAGATCAGCGGATACTGATAGGGAAAGACCCGCCCGTCGGTAGCAATGTTCTGGCCGCCGCCCGGCGAAACGATCGGGATCTTGTCGATGCGTGCCTTGTCGGTCAGCGCCACGTCGAGGCCGGAGGAATGCGGATAGATCGCCGCCGTCAGGGCGCCGTCATAGCCGTTCTTGTAGCGCTCGTAGCATTCGATGCCGCGTTCGATCTCATAGGCGGTCTCGCATTCCTGGATGAAAATCTTCACCCCATCCACGCCACCTTCGACATCGTTGATGTAGTTGAGGTAATCGCGATTGCCGGCACCGAAGGGGATGAAGGACGGCGCGTAGGGGCCGGTGCGATAGGTGAAGAGCGGGTAGAGCTGCTCACCTTTGTGGTCCTGTGCGAGGGCCGGCGCCGAGGCGGAGAGCCCGGCAAGGCCGAGCCCGGCTGCCACGGCCAGGGCCTTGAGGAAAGTGGAAGGCATGAGTTCGTCTCCGTTGCTGATTTGCTATTTTTGGTTGGTTTTGGACATTCTTCGCCTGTCGGCGGACCAAAGCCTCCGTTCAGGCCGTCTTTCTGTGAGGTCGGATCAAGCTGGCGCGTGGAGCCTTCGCAACAAGTTCTGCCGCAGCTGCCTGAGCAGGCTGGCAAGGCCATCCGGCTCCTTGATCAGCAGGAGGATGATGATCGCCCCGAAAAGGATGTGCTGGATGTTGGAGAGTGCGCCCTGATCGGCGAAGGCGCCGAGGCCGGTATAGGGGGCGATGCGGTCGAGCACGATCGGCGTCAGCACGATGAAGGCGGCGCCGAGGAAGTTGCCCCAGATCGTGGCGGAGCCGCCGATCAGCACGATGAACAGCACCTGGAAGGACTTGTCGAGATCGAAAGTGTGGGCATCCGAGGTGCCGAGATAGCCGAAAGCCCAGAGCGCGCCGGCAATGCCGCAGACGAAGGAACTGATGCCATAGGCGAGCAGTTTGCGGCTGGCGACATGGATGCCGATCACGGCGGCGGCGGTGTCCATGTCGCGGATCGCCATCCATTCGCGTCCGACACGGCTGCGCACCACCGCATAGGCAAAGGCGATCAGCACCAGCGCGGTGACGGCGACCAGCAGATAGCGACCGGTAGCGGAGGAAAGATCATGCCCGAAGATCTGCAGGCGCGGCGCCGAGATGGTCAGCGACTGGCTGCCATTGGAAAACCAGTTGTAGTTGGTGAACAGCCATTCGAAGAAGAACTGCGCGCCCAGCGTCGAGGCTCCAAGATAGAAACCCTTGATGCGCAGGCTCGGCAGTCCGAAGACGACGCCGGCCGCGGCGGCGATCAGGCCGGCCATCACCAGGGCCACCGGCAGGGGCAACACTGGCAGGCGCAGAAGCAGATTATAGGTGGCGAAGGCGCCGATCGACATGAAGGCGGCCGAGCCCAGCGAAACCAGGCCCGCATAGCCCATGAGCAGGTTCAGCCCGATGCCGGCTACGCCCATCACAAGGGTTGGGATGATGATCGAGGACAGCCAGTAATCGCTCGCCAGCAGCGGGACTATGCCGAGAGCGACGGCAAGCCCGCCGGCAATGGCGAACAGGCGGGGGTTGAGGCTTCCGCCCTCAGGCAGCAACGCGCCGTCGGTGCGTTGGGACACGAACGACATCGGCTAGACCCTTTCGATGGCACGGTCGCCGAACAGCCCGGCAGGACGCACCAGCAGGAAGGCCACGGCGAGGATATACGCGAACCAGGTGGAGACGCTGCCCTGCAGCAGCGGCCCGATATAAATGTCGGCGAGCGCCTCGGTGGCGCCTACCAGCAGCCCGCCGACAATAGCGCCGGGCACCGAAGAGAAGCCGCCGATGATCAGCACCGGCAGAGCCTTTAGCGTCACCAGCGAGAGCGAATATTGCACGCCCTGCCTGGCGCCCCAGACCAGGCCGGCCACCAGCGCCACGACGCCGGCGACGCTCCAGACGATGCGCCAGATCGTCGGCAGACGGATACCGATGGATTGGGCGGCCAGCGTGTCGTCGGCCACGGCTCGCAGAGAAATGCCCATGCGAGTGCGGTCGAACAGGATGGAGAGGGCCAGGACGATGGCGAGCGCGCTGCCAGACGCAAAGAGGTCGAACTGGCTTATCGAGAGGCCACCGATCGAGATGGGGATATCGTCGATGCCGAGGTCGAGCATGTGGACATCCGAGCCCATCAGGAGCTGGGCGAGCCCCTCGATCACGAAGCTGAGGCCAAGAGTCGCCATGAACAGGGTCAGTGCATCGCGATTGATCAGGGGGCGCAGCACGAGGCGCTCGATCAACGCAGCGCCTATGATCATCACCACCACTGTGGCGGCGAGCGAAAGCCAGAAGGGGATCTCGTGCTCGACCAGGGTCACGAAGGTGAGTGAGGCGAAGAGCAGCATGGCGCCCTGCGCGAAATTGAACACGCCCGAGGCCTTGTAGATCAGCACGAAGCCGATGGCGACGAGCGAATACATCACGCCCGCCAGGAGTCCGCTGACCAATGTTTCGAGAAAGAAGTTCATGGCAGCCTCAATGGACCGTGCCGAGATAGGCGGCGATGACGTCAGGGTTGGCGCGCACTTCGTCGGGCGGGCCGTCGCCAACCTTGCGGCCATAGTCGAGCACGACGACATGGTGGGCGAGGCCCATGACGATGCCGACATCGTGCTCGATCAGCACGATGGTGGTGCGCAGCTTGGTGTTGACCTCTGAAATGAGCCGGCTCATTTCCTGCTTTTCTTCCTGGTTCATGCCGGCCATCGGCTCGTCGAGCAGGAGAAGCTTAGGTTTTGCCACCAGCGCCCGGGCGAGATCGACGCGCTTCTGCAGCCCATAGGGCAGGGTTGAGACGATGGTGTCCGCATGGCTATCCAGGCCTACGAAAGCCAGGATTTCGAGAGCGCGGGCATTGAAACTCCGTCGCTCCGTCGCGTCGCGCCCGACCCTAAAGATGTTCTCGACAAAGGTAGCGCGGCCATGCTGGGCAAGCCCGGCCAATACATTCTCAAAGACAGTCAGCCGATCGAACAGGGCATTGTGCTGGAAGGTACGGCCGATGCCCAGATGCGCCGCCTTGTAAGGGTGGATCGCCTCGAAACGGGTGCCGTCGAATACCACGTCCCCCTCATTGGCGCGGTAGACACCGTTGATGACATTGAGCAGGGAACTCTTGCCGGCGCCGTTTGGCCCGATCAGGGCGCAAATCTCGCCCTCGGCCACATCGAAACTGAGCCGGCTCAAGGCATTGATGCCCCGGAACGAGAGCGAGACATCGTGAAGCTGGAGTAGCGGCGCCGACATTGTTGTCACCGGCCTGTAGCAAGACGGGAGACACCCGCTTCGCGCTCGGCCGCCTCGCGGCGCTTCACCGCCTCGATATCGCGATAGGCATGAGCGGGGTGGTTCTCTGGAAGATAGGGCCCGGCCCCGAACAGCTTCTCACGCAAGGTACCGGGCTTGTAGGCTTCGGCATAAGCCTCGCGCTTCTGCAGTTCCGGCACGAGATAGCCGACCACGTCCTCGAAGCTTTCCGGGGTCACCGCATAGGCAAGGTTGAAGCCGTCGACGTCGGTCTCCTCGACCCATTCCTGCAGCGTATCGGCAACCGTGGCGGCGGAGCCGACAAAAACAGGGCCGAGGCCGCCGATGCCGCCCCAGAGGGCAAGCTCCTCCATGGTCCAGGTCTTGTCCTCGCCGGCGAAGTGCTCGACGACAGAAATGATGGCGTTGGTCTCGACCTTCTTGATCGGGTCCGTCGGCTTATACTGGCCGAAATCGATACCACTCCAGCCGGAGAGGAACACCAGCGAGCCGTCATAGGAGGCGTAGGACTGGTACTCCCTGAACTTGGCCTGCGCCCTGGCGTCCGTCTCGTCGGCGATGACGGTGGTGAGGTTGTAGATCAGAATCTTGCGGGGATCGCGCCCGACCGCCGCGGCCTGGCGGCGGATATCGGCGACATAGGCCTTGAGCAGCGACTTGGTAGGCGCCGCCACGAAGACGCATTCGGCATGGCCGGCAGCAAAGGCCTTGCCTGGGCCGGAGGCGCCGGCCTGGTAGAGCACCGGCGTGCGCTGGGGCGAGGGCTCGGTGAGCTGATAGCCGGGCACCTCGAAGAATTTGCCCCTGTGGCCGATCTCATGGACCTTGGCGGGATCGGTGAAGATGCGCCGCTCGCGGTCGCGCAATACCGCGCCCTCCTCCCACGAGCCCTCCAGGAGCTTGTAGAGCACCTCGACATATTCTTCGGCGACTTCGTAGCGGTTGTTGTGCTGGCGCAGCCCACCCTGGCTGATGTTCTTGGCACCGCTCTCCAGATAGGAGGTCACGATGTTCCAGCCGACGCGCCCCTTGGTGTGGTGGTCGGCCGTGGCGAGACGTCGGGCGAAGGTATAGGGGTGCTCGAAAGAGGTGGAGGCGGTGATGCCGATGCCCAGATGTTCCGTGGCGAGCGCGATGGGCGCGGCGAGTTGCAGGGGATCGTTCACCGGGATCTGCGCCGCCTGGTGAATGGCGTGATAGTTGGAGCCCTTGTAGACGTCGTAATAGCCGACGACGTCGGCGATGAAGATGCCGTCGAAAATGCCGCGCTCCAGCGTGCGGGCGAGATCCTGCCAGTAATCGAGATCCTTGTATTTCCATGACCTGTCGCGCGGATGCGCCCACAGGCCCGGCGATTGATGGCCGACGCAGTTCATGTCGAAGGCGTTGAAACGGATCTGGCGCGCCATGCTGGTCTCCAAAGCTGAAATAAGTGCAGCGCCGCACCGGGACGCCGCATCGAATACGCTATGAAAACGTCGCTCGATTCAAATGTCTAGTATTTTTATAGAAAATATATAAAGCTTTGACACTTGAGGCTCATCTGCCTCTGGACGGACCGCCTGAACCTGGCGGGCAAATTTTCTGAAAATCAAAGAGAAACAATAGGATGACGCAGTCGCACTCGACGGTGGAAGCAGGATGGGGCAGCGGCCCCGGCGGCAATTACGAGGATCTGGCGTCGCAGTTCCGGCCGGTCTTTGCCAGGATTCGCGAGGGTGCCGTCACGCGGGAACTCAATCGCACCCTGCCGCACGAACCGATCGCCTGGCTCAAGGATGCCCGTTTCGGAGCACTGCGCGTGCCGGCCGAGGAAGGCGGCTTCGGCGCCACCCTGCCACAGCTCTTCGCCTTGCTAGCCGAGCTCTCCCAGGCCGATTCCAACGTCACCCAGGCTCTGCGCGCCCATTTCGGCTTTGCCGAAGACATCGTCAATTCGCGTTCGCAGGACCGGCGCGACCGCTGGCTGCCGCGCCTCGCCAAGGGGGAGATCGCCGGCAGCGCCTGGACGGAGATCGGCGAGGCCAAACAGGCCGCCTTCTCTACAATAGTCAAGCGGCGGGCGGACAAGGCGCATGTCACAGGCGCCAAATATTACACCACCGGTTCCCTCTTTGCCGACTGGATCGACATCGGCGCCAGCGGCGAAGATGGTACCTCGCTCTCTGCCGTGGTTTCGCGCCATGCGCCGGGCGTCAACGTCATCGATGACTGGGACGGCTTCGGTCAGATCCTCACCGCCAGCGGCACCACCACGTTCACCGATGCACCCGTGGACGCGCAGGACGTCATCATCGATGACGAGCGCTTCAAATACTCGGCGGCCTTCTACCAGTTGGTGCACCTGACCACCCTTGCCGGCATCGGCCGGGCTGTTACGGACGATGTCGCTCAGGCAGTGAAGGCTCGGCGGCGCAGCTATTCAAACGCCCCCTCCCCGCACCCGGCAGAGGACGCGCAAGTGCTGCAAATCGTCGGGCGCATCCGCGGTGCAGCCTATTCGGCAGGCGCCATCGTGCTGAAGTCTGCAGAGGCCCTGCAGCGTGCCTTTGATGCTCACTTCCAGAGCGATGCCGCGGCCGAGGAAAAGGCCAATGCGATCGCCGAACTTGAAGTTGCGCAGGCGCAGACTGTAGTCTCGAACTTGATTCTCGATGCTACGACCCTGCTGTTCGACGCCCTCGGCGCCTCCGCCACCCAGCGAACAAGCGCCTTCGACCGCTATTGGCGCAACGCCCGCACCTTGTCCTCACACAACCCCCGCATTTATAAAGACCGCATCGTCGGCGACTTCGCCGTCAACGGCACGCCGCCGCCCTATCAATGGCGCATCGGGCAGGTGTGAGGAGCCAACCTGGCTTTCAACCAGGCACGGCGCAGAAAGTCATGGGTGGCCGGGGCCGTTACCCTTACTTCTTCCTCCGCCCCGGCATTGTTCTCTTTCGCCTTGATTGGAGCGGTCGTAGCTTCCGCTAGCCTCGCATTTGTCCAACCTGGCGGCTACCTCTCCCTCGCCCGGTTGCTTCCCTGAAGCTGACCAAGGAGATCGAAGCGACTCTCGTGAGGCGAGCCGGCCCATAAAAGGCGCTATGCGAACAAAGCCATTCCAGACGAGGAAGTATAAAGGAGCTGGGGGTATCAAGCCGTCATTTTGCTCTCGATGATCTCAAAAGGCTCCAGTGCGCTGGCGCGATGAAGTCGCGATAACCTGACAGTGCCAACGGAGAGCTATGTCTGAAGCGCAACTTTCAACTGGAGGTTACTCACCGTGCCGTATCAGCCGTGCAAGGCGGCGCGCGGTTTCACGCACAAGTTCGTCGAACTCGCGATTCTTCGCCGCATCACCGAAGTCGACGACATCGAGTTTCAGGCTGCGCAAACTGGGTCCGCCGCGAACCGATTTCAGCCGGTTCGGGTGAGCACGCGTGAACGCGTCCAGGAAGGTGCTCTTCTCGGCTTGCGAGAAATGGCAGATCTCGAAAATGATTTCGAGATGCGGGGCCGGGATGGGTACCGGATACGCCGGACTGGAAATGTGCGAGACGAAGCTGCGATTTTTTCCTAGAGCGGTTGCAAGCCGCTGCCGAGTGCCGGAGGGACGCTGATCGAGGATATCACGAAGAATCCTCTTGTAGGTCTCGACTCTGGCGGCCTTGCTGCTGGGGTTCGGAGCGTTATTCATCAGGCGTTCTTGACCCCGGCAAAGTGCCCGTCGGCAAGTCCACCCGGCGCAATCTTGTCAGTGAAACGAAGCTCGCTCATGTGCCTATCAAGCTCCGTCATCGCTGTGACCTACCCTATCCTCGTGAAAGTCGAGAGCGACCAGCTCCTGCAGCGCGGCAAGCGCGGCACGGGCATCATGGCCGGTGGCGCGAAAATGAAGGACCGCACCCTTCCTTGCCTTTATCGCCATGACCTTGACGATGCTCTTAGCATCGACCCACGGGCCGTTTGGCGCTGTTGCGACCTCAACATGCGCCGCAAAGGTCTTGGCGAGCCTGGTGAGCTTTACAGAAGGCCGCGCATGAAGCCCGATTGGATTCGTCAGTGGCGTCGACGAGGTCGCCGTGAAGTCATCCATGTAACGTCTCGATCCTATGCATGTGATACCACCAGGACATGCCTGATCGTGGCGATGGCACCGCGATGCGAAACGGCCTTTGTCGCGCGGGGGCGGTCATCGCGACCACTCCTCCGCAATGTGTCGCACCGTAGCCAGGCTGGCGCCGCCCGAGGCTTCGGTCGCGGCGATCACCGCCCCCTCGACGATCGGGGCGTTGCATATCACAACGCGGTCGCGCCAGTCCTCGCGAAGCATTTCAACCGCCATCTGGCTATTGGTCTCTGCTCCTCCAAGATCGACAAGGATGGCAACTCCAGCCTCTGACCAGGCGCGATGAATAGCCTCCGTGATAGCCTGGAAGTTCGTCCCGAGGCCGCCAGCCGTATCGCCGCCAGTCCAGGCGATGCGAACGTCTTCGCCGACCATCTGACGCACCATGTCCGCAGCGCCTTCGGCCACTTTGGGGGAATGCGATACAATGACTATGCCAACATTGGTCATCAGCTTTCTCCGTACTCCTCGCAAAAGCGGCGATCACAGGTGACGAAGAGCGGGCGGCGGGATCCATCTGACCGATCGAGCGCATGTTGTTTTTTCTTAGGGCGCGCATATCAGGGGCCTTCACGTTGCAATTCGAATTCCATTTTGGTCGAAGTACAGCGGTCTGACGAGAACGATGCCGACCTCGTCGCCCACCGCGAGGCCAGCGTCAGGGTCAACAAGCGTGACGACTTCGTGTTGGTCGATCTTGATGTGCAGATGGTTCTGGTCGCCTAGATGCTCGATCCAGGTCACACGGCCATGCGCCTCGGCTCCCCGCGCCTTGGCGATTCGAAGGTGCTCGGTGCGCGCGCCGATTGTCGTAGCCTCCGAGGGCGCGGCAATGCCCGGCAAGAGGCGGCGTGGCAAGAGGTTTATCGAGGGCTGGCCGAGGCGGGCCGCGACATAGAGGCTGTTGGGAGTCTCGTATATCTGGCGCGGCGTGCCGATCTGCGCGATTCGCCCCGATTGAATGACGCCGATCGTGGTCGCCATTGTCATTGCTTCGATCTGATCGTGAGTTACATAGAGAAGGGTCGCGCCGAGCTCCATCTGAATGCGCTTAAGCTCGAGCCGCAGATCGGCGCGTAGTTTCGCATCGAGCGAAGACAGGGGTTCATCCATCAGATAGATGGCGGGGCGGCGCACCAGCGCCCGACCCAGCGCCACACGCTGCATCTCGCCACCCGATAGGTTCGTCGCGCGATTGCCAAGCTTGCTCTCAATGTGCAACAGCGCGGCCGTTTCCGTCACCTTGCGCCGGATCTCGTCTTCAGGCGTTCGCCGCGTCGGGGAGCGCAGGGGGAAAGCGAGATTGTCGTACACTGACAGATGTGGATAGAGTGAATACTGCTGGAAAACGAAGGCTACATCTCGCGCAGCCGGCGGCGCCGCCGTGACGTCGCGGTCCCCTATGGCCACCCGCCCGTGGTCGGGCACCTCAAGGCCCGCGACAAGACGCAGCGTGGTGGTCTTGCCCGCCCCCGTCGGCCCGAGCAGAACCATGAAGGAGCCGTCGGCGATTTCGATCGTAAGGTCACTCACCGCGACCGTATCGCCGAAGTGCTTCGTCACATTGGCAAGGACGACATCAGCCATGAAGAGGCCCATCGGTTAGAGCCGTCGAGATCGCGCGTCCGCTCGCCTTGTCGAAGAGCGAGAGCTTCTCCGGCTTGAGCGCGAGGCTCAGCCGCTCACCAATGCTCAGAATGAAATCGGCGGGCGCGCGAGCCCGCAGAGTTCCGTGGGGAGTCGTCATGGTGACGATCTGGGTCGTGCCGAGGTATTCGACGCCAAAGACGACACCCCGCAGGGCGCCACCATCGGCGAATTGCACATGTTCCGGACGCACGCCCAGGATGAATTCGCCTTCGCCCAAACTTTCATGGATCCTTGGGACGCCGATCTCGCCGCCTTCGACGCGAACTTTTTCCGCGCCCTTCTCAACATTGCCATGGAAGCTCAGGAAATTCATCGGAGGCGAGCCAATGAAATCGGCGACGAACAAGCTCGCCGGCTTGTCGTAGATGTTGCGGGGCGTGTCGAGCTGTTCGATAAGGCCACCGTTCATCACGGCGATTTTGTCGGCCATTGCCATGGCCTCAAGCTGATCATGTGTCACATAAATCGTCGTCGACTTGAGCCGGTCGTGCAATGCGCGCAGCTCGCCGGTCATGACATGGCGGAATTCCGTATCGAGGGCGCCGAGCGGCTCGTCCATCAGGAAGGCCTTGGGCTGGCGCACGATTGCACGCCCGAGTGCGACACGCTGGCGGTCGCCCGAGGACAGTCCAGACACCGAACGATTGAGGAGATGGGGGATCTGTAAAATCTGGGCCGCCTGCGCGACGCGCTCGCGGATCTCAGCGCGGCCCATGCCCTGGCTCTTGAGCGGGAAGCCTATATTTTGGCGAACGCTCATATGGGGATAGAGCGCGAAGAGCTGGAAGACGAAGGCGATATCGCGCTGCGCCGCGCGCTTGAGGCTCACATCCTCCCCGTCAAGAAAAATACACCCGGAAGTCGGCAATTCGAGGCCGGCTATCATCCTCAGCGTCGTCGTCTTGCCGCAGCCTGACGGACCCAACAGGCAGAAGAACTCGCCATCCTGGATCGTGAAGGTCGAGTTCTTGACAGCGACGAAATCACCGAAGGCCTTTTGGAGATTGTCGACCTTGATTTCCGCCATTGCGCGAGCCTCAATCAGGTAGCTTGGTGACAATCGTAAACATCACGACGCCAATCAGGATCGTCACGAACGAATAGGTGTAAAGCACCAAAAGGAAGGGCTGGCAGAGCATCACGACGCCGAGCGTGATGATTGCGGTCGCGACATTCTCCCACGGCCCACGACGGAAGAGCCGCCGCCGCGGCGCCGCCTGCGTCTTTGCTTCCTGCTTGATCATGGTCATCGGCGCATTGCCCCAAATGTAATGCCCCGCAGCAGGTGCTTGCGCAGCAATATCGTGAACACGACAATGGGGATCAGGAACAAAGTCGTGCCTGCAGCGACTGCCGGCCAGTCCTGACCGCCCTCGCCGATGATGAAGGGGATAAAGGGCGGTGTCGTCTGTGCATCGCCCGATGTAAGCAGAACCGCAAAGGCGTATTCGTTCCAGGCGAAGATCAGGCAAAAGATCGCGGTCGCGGCAATACCGGTCGCGGCTTGCGGCAGCACGACCTTGCGAAAGGCCTGCAAGCGCGTGTAGCCGTCGATCATCGCTGCTTCTTCATATTCACGCGGAATCTCGTCGATGAAGCCCTTCAGGAGCCATACCGCGAGCGAGACGTTGACCGCCGTATAAAGAAGAATCATGCCGAGCTTGGTGTCGGTGAGGCCGAGTTCTCGGTACATGAGATAAATCGGGATTGCGACCGCGATGGGAGGCATCATCCTGGTCGACAAAATGAAGAACAGCAGATCGTCCTTGAGCGGCACCTTGAAGCGGGAGAAACCGTAGGCGGCCAAAGTGCCGAGTGCGACGGCGAGGAAGGTCGATCCAAAGCCGATGATGAGCGAGTTGATGTAGCGCGGAATGTATTTGGATGGGCCTGCGATCACCATGTTGCGCGAGCGTACCAGCCGATTGTACCAAGTCTGGGCCGGCGGCAGCGTTGCGATGAAGTCTGGCGTCTGGCGGGTGCGCGTCGTGAATAGATTGACATAACCCTCCAGCGATGGCTCGAACAAGATCTTGGGAGGGTAGCTGATGGAGTCCGGAGGCGTCTTGAAGCCGGTCAGAACGATCCACACCAGCGGCACCATCGAGACGACCGCGTAGAGGATGACGAGCGCGCCAGCGATCAGCTTGGTGAGACGGCTCGGTTCGACGATCGAGTGAGCGGCGATGCTACCTGTCATTTCTGTTTCACCCGGTTGAGCGCCTTCACATAGATATTGGCGAGGCCGAAGATGGTCACAAACAGGATGACCGCGAAGGCCGAGGAATAGCCCGTCGTCCATTTCTCGAAGGCTTCGCGTTTCAAGGTGATCGAGGCCAGTTCCGTGGTCGAACCGGGGCCGCCATTGGTCAACAGATTGACCATATCGAACATCTTGAAGTTCTCGATGCCGCGAAACAACACGGCGAGCATGATGAAAGGCAGGGCGAGCGGCAGGGTGATCGACCAGAACTGCCGCCATTTCGACGCGCGGTCGACCTCGGCAGCCTCATAGATGTAATCCGGAATTGAGCGCAGGCCCGCCAAGCAGATGAGCATGACGTAGGGCGTCCACATCCACACGTCGACGATGACGATCGACCAGGGTGCCAGACGCACGTCACCAATCATTTGAAAGGAAGATGGATCGACGCCCGTGAAGAAGGCAATGATGTAATTGAAGAGGCCGGTCTGCGGCTGGTAGAGGAAGGTCCAGAAATTGCCGACGACGGCCGGCGACAGCATCATCGGGATCAGGATCACTGTCGTCCAGAATCCATGTCCCCTGAATTTGCGATCGATCAAATAAGCGAGCGCGAAGCCGAGCACCGTCTCGATGGCGACCGTGGACACGACGAAGCGTGCCGTGACCTGCATGCCGTGCCAGATGTCGGGATCGCTGAGCAGGTCGGAATAACGCTCCACACCCAACCATTTTATCGGCGCATTCGGCCTGTTCGCCTTGTAATTGGTGAACGACAGCCGAATGGTCCAGATCAAAGGAAAGATGTTGATCGCCAGAAGCAGCAGCATGGTTGGGGTGATGAAAAGCCAGGCGATCGCCCGGTCCGAGAGCCCGCGAACACGCTTGGCGATCTTTGGGGAGGTCAAGCCAGCGGTTCGTTCGGCCAGCGTCTCAACGGGGCGCATTTCCAGCATTCGCATCACCCATCAGAGCCTTGGGGAGTGGGCTCCATACGCCGCATTACGGCAACGAAGTGGAGCCCAGCACAGGCTTTTGAGGAAGACGGCGGATCAGTTGATTTTGCCATCTTCCCTGAAGACTTTTTCCCAGTCCTTCACCAGAAGATCGAGCGCCTCCTTGGCAGTCCCCTTGTCGGCGACGACGTAATCATGAACGCGCTTCTGCATGTCGAGCAACAGCTCGGCATAGGAGGGCTCCGCCCAGAAGTCCTTGACGATCCCCATCGACTCCAGGAAGTCCGGCGCGAAGGGCGCGCTCTTCGCAAATCCCGGCGCCTGAACGACAGCCTTGAGGGCGGAGTAGCCTCCCAGTTCCCACCACTTTTGCTGTACCGCCGGCTGCGCGAACCACTTGATGTATTGCAACGCATCATCGCGCTTGTCGGAATAGGACACGACCGAAATGCCTTGACCGCCCAACTGCGTGAAGTGCAACTTGGCGCCCGGATTGACGAAAAAGCCGATCTTGTCCCCTCCCACATTCGGGTCTTTGTAAAGTCCGGGGAAGAAGGCGAACCAGTTCATCTGCATGGCGACCTGGCCAGACTTGAACGCGTCGAGCCCCTCGGACATGTAGGCATTGGTCATGCCAGGCGCTGTGCAGCACTTATAGAGTTCCTTGTAGAACTCGAGACCCTTGACAGCCCCTTCCGAGTTCACGAAACCTTCCATTTCGTAGGATTTTTTCGGGTTGTCGTAGTCGAAGCCGTAGTCGTACAGCACGTTGGTCACGCCCATCGTAATGCCCTCCGAGCCACGCTCGGTAAATATATAGGCGCCGTAGACTTTCTTGCCGTCGATCTCACGCCCTTGGAAGAATTCGGCAATTTGTTTGAGTTCTTCGTAGGTTTTGGGTGGCGCGAGGTCGCGATTATATTTCTTCTTGAACTCCGCCTGAATCTCTGGGCGTGAGAACCAGTCCTTGCGATAGGTCCAGCCGACCGCATCGGCCATTGCCGGCAGGGCCCAATAGTTCGGCGTGTTTTTCGGCCATTCCGAATAGCCGACCACTGTCGCGGGCATGAAGTCATCCATCTTGATGCCTTCTTTGTCGAAGAACTCATTCAGTTTGACATAATGCCCGTTCTCCGCCGATCCGCCGATCCATTGGCTATCGCCGATGATGAGATCGCAAAGCTTGCTGTGTGTGTTGAGCTCATTGAGGAAGCGGTCGGCGTAGCTCGTCCATGGAACGAACTCATACTTCATCTCGATGCCGCTCTTGGCCGTGAAATCCTTGCCGAGCTCGACCAGGGCATTAGCGGGGTCCCAAGCGGCCCAACACAAGGTGAGCGATTTTCCTTGTGCGTGCGCTTTTTCGACCGGAGCGGCAACCGCCAAAGCTGCGGCGACCATCGCCGCCAATGCCAATACTTTCCTCATGCTGATTCCCTCCCTCTGTCTCGCCTGCTTTCCGCGGTCGCTATTCAAATAAGCGTACCGCCCAATCGACCATTTGGCCGAATGTTCAACAACTTGCGTTCCCTCGCCACCGGTCCTGATCTAGCGTCAACTCGGTAGCCGTTTGTTTATTGAAATGCTTATTTATAAACAAAGCAAGCAAAAAAACTGCCCGCTGAAGACAGCGACGACGAACGGACGTTTCTTCGGGTCGCAATCTGTCTTTGGTCAGATGCGGACCCGCCGACGAGGAGGTTCACATCTCACTATAGATTCAGAGCCAAGGCTAATCACCTCAGCATCTCCATGGTGCCGAGCAGGCGTTCAGTTGGAGAGCGGCACTCTTGGCTTGTGAATCACGCTTGCCGCGTACGAAACCGGCCAGAAAGAACTTGCTTTACTTCAGCGCCTTGCGATGCTCGTTCCGAGAGCTTCGATCCAAATCGAGGCGGCTATCGCACCGCCATCGGGTACACCAACGGCACGATCACCCAAATAGCTGGCACGCCCAAGTCTTGGCTTCATGGCCGCCGTTGCGCGCGCACCCTCCTGCGCCGCAAAAATGGAGGCATTCCACGATGCCTCAATCGAGTGCCCTCTCGAAATGCTCTCGGAGAAAGCATTTGCCGCCGGCTTGAGTGCATCAAGCATCGTTCGATCGCCTGGCCTCGCACCTCCGAGATCCGATATGGCCTCCACCGCGAGTTGGAACGCCTCGGCCCAAACGGCGGACGTGGGGGGCTGATTGTCAGCGATGTGCCGGGACGCGCGGAGCAGTGCCGTCGCATAGAAAGGACCTGAACTACCCGCGATCGAACGGCGCAAGGCATCGCCCATCGAAGACAGGGCGATAGAGGGTGATTGCCACGCCGCAGAAGGAAGCGCCTGAATGGCAGCTGCGCCACGGGCCATGCTACTGCCCAGGTCACCGTCCCCAGCCTTCGTATCAAGATCGGTCAAGGTTGCCTCTGCGGCAATCAAAGCTCCCGCGGCTGCCATTGCAGCGCTACGGACCCGTTCTCCCTCTGGCGAAAGCGACGCAGAGCCTGGTTGCGGGGCCGGCCGAACATTCAGAGTTGCCTTTACAGGCACTTCAAAATTGACTGCCCCCTTCCCCGGCCAGGCCGGAGCATCGGTTGGCGCATCGAGCAGGGCCAATTGCGTTTCGTTCACACGAAAAATGGAGAGAGAGCAGCCTGGCATGTCGAGAGCGGACAGGAAGGTGCCAGACCAGGCACGAGCCACATCAAGGCCCCGCTGTCGCAGGCCCGTAAGGGCGGCGCGCGTGATGATATCGAGCTCCATTGGTGGTGTCGCGCCCAGCCCGTTGACCAGCAGCACGACGCAATCGCCCATGGTAAGGCCAAGATCTTCGGCGATTGTCGCCAGCATTGTCTCAACGAGTTGATCGGCCGGCAACAGCTTGCTGCGTTTGACACCTGCTTCGCCATGAATCCCCAAGCCGAGTTCGATCTCGTCTTCGGCAAGCAGAAATCCCGGACGGCCGACAGCCGGAAGCGTACAAGGCCCCAGAGCAACGCCCATGGAGCCTATTTCCCGAGCCGCCGCCCGCGCCAGTTCCGCAACCTCTTCGATCGATTTGCCCGACAAAGCCGCTGCACCGACGATCTTATGCACGAGGACCGTACCGGCAATACCGCGTCTGCGATCCCTCTCTACTGTGTTGCGAAGAGCCACGTCATCGGCAACGACGACGACCTCGACCGGAATGCCTTCGGTCCGAGCCATCTCAGCGGCAAGGCCGAAATTGAGCCGGTCTCCAGTGTAGTTTTTGACGATCAGCACGGCGCCAGCCGGACCGGCGACAGCTTTGATCCCCGCCAGCACTGCATCCGCACTTGGCGAAGTAAACACGTCACCCGCAACCGCCGCCGTCAGCATTCCCTCGCCAACGTAACCGGCATGTGCCGGTTCGTGGCCGCTACCCCCTCCGGAAAGGACCGCCACTGGCCTGTCTACCGGCAAGGGATAGCGAATGATCACCGTTTCGGTATCAAGCAGCGCTCGACCCGGTGCCAATGCAACGGCGCCTTCCAGCATCTCGCGAACTACATCACGAGGATTATTGATAAGCTTCTTCATCGCCCAAACCACCTTTCGCTGAATCAGGAATGCGCAAGCAGGGACCGACCGCTCCCTCGATCGAAGGCATGGAAGTTTCTGTCCATCCGATGCAGGGGACCTCGTCACCGACCCCAAGCACCGGTCGCCACTCAAATTGAGCGATGACCGGTTTCTCGCCGACCTGGACTCGAACCATGGTCTGTGACCCCAAAGATTCGATCAGGTTGATGCGGCCGCACAAGGCCCCTGCCTGATCGTTTTCACTCGGCGAAGCGATGCGCAGTTGCTCCAGGCGAAGGCCCACCTCTTCGGATCCGCCGCACGACTTGAGAGCTATCGCCGGAATGCCATCGGCCTTTGGTCGAAATCCGTTGCCTTCGAGGCCCGTGTCATCGACGGTCGGCGCAGCGTTGAGAAAAGTAACTGGCGGGCTGCCGAAGAAACCTGCCACAGAACGGTTCAGCGGCGTGTCGATCTGCTGTGCCTTGCCGCTCTGCATAGCCACGATCCGATGACCTGTTGTTAGAGCTTCGAGCTGGTAGGGAGTAATGCAGAATGTGGTCCTTCGGCCCGCTACAAAGCTTTACGATCTTGGCCCGACGTTATCACATTGCCTTCGGTGCAGAGGATAATAGGTTTGATGCGCTCGCATGCCCGAACCCGAGATCCGCTATACACGTCACCGTTTCTCGCCTGCGATCATTGCTCACGCGTTGTGTTTGTATATTCGTTTGCCGCTCAGCCTTCGCCTGGCATTGTCATGTCTGGATGTATATGGACCCCGCCCAATTGCGACGGTTTTGTCAAGAGAGGTTTATTCCGGAATATGCGCAGATGCTTCAGAGTTGGAGGCTCACTCGGCCTCGCATCCCACCAGGCGCGACAGCATTTCCGCAAACTCAACCTTCTGGGGCGCCACAGCTTAATTCGGACCCCAGGGGCTTCGTGCCAGCAATCACGCAGCCGTGCGCTGCAATCATCCACCGCCGGAGGCAGCCAGGATCGAAGTCCTATGGGTATATTTCGAGCTGCCCCGTGACCTCAGTGAGGGCTCGCGGCGCCCGCCTCGTTATCGACTGGTCCGCGAGCTTGTCGACCTCCTGCCAGCACACGATTTGATGGCTGGATCCATCGAACCGCTGCGGTGGTTTTTCGTGCGAACAGCGCGGCTCGGCTAGCGGGCAGCGTGGAGCGAAGGCGCACCCCGGTTGACCCGATGCCGTCTCCGCCAGGTCCTCGTCTTGTGATGACGCCGCATCTCGCCCGCTTTCGGCTGAAGCCGCGATCAGCAGCCTGGTATAGGGATGGTTTGGACCGTGGAAGATGCGGTCTGAGGGGCCGGATTCAACGAGGTGGCCGCGATAGAGCACACCGATCCGATCCGCCATGTAGCGCACGACTTTCAGGTCGTGGCTGATGAACAGGAAGCTGGTGCCGTTGCTTCGCTGCAGATCGTTGAGGAGATTGAGGATGGTGGCCTGCACCGATACGTCCAGCGCCGATGTGGGCTCATCCAGGACGACCAAGCGTGGTGCGCCGGCGAAAGCACGGGCAATGGCGACCCGCTGGCGCTGTCCGCCGGACAGGTTGGCGGGCCGCTTCGCGGCGAAATCGCCCGGCAGGCGGACCGCTTCGAGCAACGCGCCGAGGCGGGTGGCAACTTCCTTGCCGCGCAACCCCGCCAACCGCCGCAGGGGCTGGGCAAGGATGCGTCGCAATCTCTGACGAGGGTTGAGGGTCATGTCGGGAGACTGGAACACCATCTGGACGCTACGCTTGTCCTGCAGCGTACGACGTTCGACCCGCGGCGCGAGGACATTCCCGAACAGTGAGACCGTGCCGGATGTCGGCCTTTGCAAGCCGGTCACGATACGGGCGAGCGTGGACTTGCCCGACCCCGACTCCCCGATCAGGCCATAGGTCTCTCCGGGGGCGATATCGAGATCGACACCCTGGAGCACCCTATGACCTCCGAAGCTCTGCGAAACGCCGCGGCACTGCAGGGCCGCCGTGTCCAGGCCATCTCCGGAAGAAGCGGAAACTGGCGCCGCTCCCTGCTTGGAGAAGGGGGCAGCTCTTTCGAGCCCGCCATCCAAGGCCATGCCGCGCAGCCGGCCATGTCTTTTGGTGAAGTCCCATGGCGGAATGCTATCGATGAGGCCACGGGTATAGGGGTGCTGCGGCCGGTTCAGCACGGCGGGCGTATCGCCCTGTTCGACCAGGACGCCGCCCTGCATGACGCCGACCCTGTCGGTGGCGCGACGGATGAGGCCGATGTCGTGGCTGATCAGCAGCAGGCTCGTCCGATGCTCACGGCGCAGATCATCGAGTATGGCGATGATCTCGGCCTGGACACTGGCGTCGAGGGCGGTCGTGGGCTCGTCCAGCACCAGCAGCGACGGCTCCAGGGCAATAGCCATCGCAATGGTGGCCCGCTGCTGCATGCCTCCTGACAATTGGTGCGGATAGAGGTCGAGCACGGCCCGAGGGTCTCGCACGCGTACGCGCGCGAGGAGCTGCTCGGCCCGCTGGCGCGCCTCGGACCAGCTTGCGCCGCGATGCTCCACAAGCGTCTCGGCGATCTGCCTGCCGATCGTCAGGCTCGGGTTCAGGGCCGAACCTGGGTGCTGGTAGACGGCGGAGATCCGGTTGCCACGCAGACGACGCAGCTCGACCGGTGGCAAGGTGGAGATCTCCCGCCCCTCGAAGACGAGGCGCTCAGCCGCTGAGCGGGCGTGTGTCGGCAGATAGCGCAAGACCGCCATGGCGACCGAGCTCTTGCCGGATCCCGATTCGCCCACCAGGCCGAACGCCTCCCCTCTGCGGATGGTGAGGGAAAGCGACTGCACGGCCGGGCGCCAGGCCCGGCCCTGCCGATACCAGATCGACAGATCGCCAATGTCGAGCACCGGGCCGGTCGCTGTCCCGGCATCTTCAAATCCCACCGTCATGACCGCCATGGTGTGTTCATAATTTTCTACTTGATTTGTAGATTATATGGATAAATCTATAGCGCAAGCAAATCGGATTGAAGGCGCAGCCCCCTGCCACGCCGTCATCCCGGCATCGAGGAATTTCCATGGCCCGCCGACACATGATCTTGAGCGCGTTCTTCTTCAACCCGCAGGGCGATCACCGGATGTCCTGGCGCCATCCTCGCGCGCCGTTCGCGGAGATTTTCGGCCTTGATTATTATCGCCGCCTGGCTGAATCCGCCGAGCGGGCCAAGCTGGATGCGATCTTCGTCGCCGACCATGTGGCGATCTGGGATTCGGTAGAGAGCGGCGTCGCCCATTACGCCAATGCACGGCTCGAACCCCTGACCCTGCTCACGGCGCTGTCCGCGGTCACCAAGCATATCGGTCTGATCGCCACAGCTTCGAGTTCCTATTACGAGCCCTACAATCTTGCGCGCCTGTTCGCTTCGCTCGACCATGTCAGCAACGGCCGTGCGGCCTGGAATGTTGTGACCTCAGCCATGGACGAGGAGGCGCTCAATTTCGGGCGCGACGGCAATATCGAGCACGGTTTCCGCTATGCCCGTGCCGGCGAATTCCTCGATATTGCGACGGCCCTGTGGGATTCCTGGGAAGACGATGCCGTCCTCATCGATAAGGAGACCGGCTATTTCGCCGATCCGGATCGGGTGCACCGCGTCGACCACACGGGCCAGCATTTCCGGGTGCGCGGGCCGCTCAATGTGCCCAGGCCTCCCCAGGGACACCCGCTGATCGTCCAGGCTGGCTCTTCGGAGGCCGGCAAGAACCTCGCCACCCGCTATGCCGACGTGCACTTCGCCATCATCCGCAGCAATGAGGATGGACTGCGCTACCGGGCGGACATCAATGCAAGGCTGAAGAAGTTCGGCCGCGAACCGGAGAGCTTCAAGATCCTGCCTGGCATCCTGCCGATCGTCGCTTCCTCGGCCGACGAGGCCACGGAAAAGCAGGCCTTCCTTGACACGCTGCTGCCGGACCGGGTCGCCATCGACCTGCTCTCGAGCTGGGCGGGCCTGGACCTTTCGGCCTATCCGCCGGACGGTCCGCTGCCTGCACTTCCCGACGAGAGCACCTTCAATGGCGGCCGTACCTCCCTCAACCGCGTCAAGGACTGGACCGAGCAGAACCTTTCCATCCGCGAGATCGCCCGCAAGCTCGCCAATACCGGCTCCGTCCATCCGGTCACGGGAACGCCGTCGCAGATCGCCGATCAGCTCGAGGCCTGGTTCGTGACGGGCGCCGTCGATGGCTACAACCTGATGTTCCCGCTCTTGCCGGAGGACTGGGTCAACTTCGCCGAACAGGTCGTGCCGGAGCTGCAGCGCCGTGGCCTGTTCCGCCAGGAATATGAGCCGGGGACGTTGCGCGATCGGCTTGGCCTGCCACGTCCGGCCAATCGCTTCGCTACCGCCCGCGACACCCATCGCGCCGCTTCCTGAACCACGAGACCCGGATCCGTCATGAACGTCGCAATCACTCCCCGCCCCAAACTGCAGCCACGCGAATCCCACACGCCGCGGCTCGTCAACCTATTGCACAGTCCCAAGCGCATTCGCGTGACCTTCAACGGCGAGACGATCGCGGACAGCCGCAACGTTCTCGTGCTGCGCAGCAACCAGTTCCTGCCAGTCTATTACTTCCCGCGCGCCGCGGTCACCGAACAGCATTTGGTGCCTTCCGAGCACCGCAGCCAGCATGAGTTGGGCGGAAAGGCACAGTATTGGACACTGAAGGTCGGCAACCGGCGTGCCGAGAATGCCGCGTGGTCGTTTCCAGCCCCTATCGATCCGACACTTGCGCCGCTCGCCGGCTATATCGCCTTCGTGTGGAACGCCGCGGATCACTGGTATGAGGAGGACGAGGAAGTCTTCGTGCATGCCCGCGATCCCTATGCGCGGGTCGACACACTGCACAGCACCAGCCATGTCCAGGTCTGGCTCGACGGCGAGTTGATCGCCGACAGCCGCAAGCCGGTGCTGGTCTTCGAGACCCATCTGCCGACGCGCTTCTACATTCCGCACGAGGATGTCCGGCTCGACCGTCTCGTGCCGTCCGACAGCCAGACACGATGTCCCTACAAGGGCCTCGCCTCCTATTGGTCGGCCCGGCTCAAGGACGGCACGATCCGCAAGGATGTCGCCTGGGAATATGGCAACCCCATTCCCGAAATTCCCAAGATCAAGGGCCTGATTGCCTTCTATCCCGACGCCGTCGACGAAATTCGGCTCGACGGCGAACGCGTCGCCTGATTTTTCCTCCGATTGGAACAAGCCATGTCAAAGAAAACCGATCTCAACCAGTTGCGCGGCCTCTCCGGCGATATCTGGAACGTCGCCGTCGATGAATATCTGCAGGGTCATCTCAACCGGCGCCAGCTCATCCGTTACGCCGGTCTCATCGGCCTGACGGGCCTCGCCGCCTCGCAGAACTTCGGGCTGCCGGGCTCGGCGCACGCGGCCACCGGGGCGGCAGGCGGCACCGTGCGTGTCGCCCTCGACCAGCCCACGGCTGCGATCGACCCGGTCGCCGTTACCGATCCGGCCAGCATCGGCGTTATCAGCCAGGTCGGCGAATATCTGCTGTTTGACGATTCCGAGAAGGGGCTGCAGCCGGCCCTGGCCTTGTCCTGGGAGGCGGATGAGGCCGCGAGGGTGTGGACCTTCAAATTGCGCGAGGGCGTCAAGTTCCATGACGGACATGTCCTGACGGCCAAGGACGTCGTCTCGACCTTCGACCGGCTGATCGACCCCTCAAGCGGCTCTTCGGCCTTGTCGGCCTACAAGGGGCTGTTCTCCAAGGGCGCGATAAAGGCTCTCGATGATCACACCGTCTCCTTCACGCTCGACGTCCCCAATGGCAATTTCCCGTTCTACGTCTCTTCGGACGTGGTCAATGCCGTGATCCTTCCCGCCGACTATGCCGGCAATTTCGAGAAGACCTTCCCGGGCACCGGTCCCTTCAAATTGGAGAGCTTCCGCCCCAAGCAGGGCGCGAGCTTCGTGCGCAATCCCGACTATTGGGGTGAGAAGGCCCTGCCCGATCGCGTCGAGATCTCATTCTACAACGATCCGCAGGCCCAGCTCGTCGCTCTGCAGGCGGGGCAGGTCGATGTCATCCCCTACACGCCGCGCACGGCCCTTTCGATCGGCAACAGTGCCAATTTCAAGATCCTGAGCGTGCAGGCGAGTTCGCACGACGAGCTGCATTTCCGCATCGACCAGAACCCCTTCAAGGACAAGCGCGTGCGCCGCGCCCTGGCGCTGGCCATCGACCGCGAGGCCCTGGTCAAGGGTCTGTTCCGCGGGCGTGCCATCGTCGGCAATGACACTCCCTTCGCGCCTGTCTTTCCTTCCACCGATACCGGCATCCCCCAGCGCAAGCAGGATATCGCCGAGGCCAAGCGGCTGCTCGCGGAGGCGGGGGTACCAAACGGCTTCCCGGTGACCCTGACCACCGAGCGCGCCTATGAAATCCCCGATTATGCCGTTCTCGTCCAGAATTTCGCCAAGCAGATCGGCATAGAGGTCACGCTGAATATCGAACCCCAGGACGCCTATTATGGCCAGGCTGTCTTCGGCAAGTCCGACTGGCTCGATTCCACCTTCGGCATCACCGACTATGGCCACCGCGGTACGCCTGACATCTTTCTCAATGCCACGCTCAAGAGTACGGGGACCTGGAACGCCGCCCATTTCAACAACCCGGCCTATGACGCGCTGCTGGCAGATTACGGCGCAGCCCGCGACCTGAAGGCGCAAAGGCTTGCAGCCAACAAGATCCAGACCCTGCTGCTCGATGAGACACCCGTGGTGATTGCCTACTTCTCGCAATATAGCCGCATCACCAGTGCCAAGGTCCAGGGCGTGCGCTTCACCGCGATTTCCCACCTGTTGCTCGATCGCGCGTCCTTCGTGTCGTGAAGCGGACGGGAAGGCACTCCACTTGAGGTTCGGCCGCTTCATCCTTGTCCGTCTCGCGCTCCTGGTTCTGACGCTCTGGCTGGTCAGCGCGGCCATCTTCATCGGCGCGCAGGTCCTGCCCGGTGATGTCGGGCGGACTTTGCTCGGTCCCCTGGCGGATGCGCAGGCCGTGGCGGCGATCAATCACCAATATGGCACGGACCGGCCGGTGTTCGTGCAATACTGGGATTGGCTGAGCCAGGCTCTGCAGGGCGATTTCGGCACTTCCCTCGCCCTGCGGGCTCCGGTGGCTCCCTTCGTGATCGAGGCCCTCCGGAACTCGGCTGCGCTGGCTGGCGTGGCGCTCCTGCTCGTGGTCCCGATCGGTATCGGCGCGGGTGTCTGGTCAGGACTGCGCGCTGGCTCCCTCACCGATCGCCTGATCATCCTGACCAGCGTCTCGGCGGCGATCGTGCCGGATTTCGTCACCGCGCTGGTTCTGCTGATGATCCTCGCTCTTTGGCTCGGCTGGTTTCCAATCACCGGCGTGGCGCCGGACGGCTCGGGCCTGTGGGCGGGAATCTATTATCTCATCCTGCCGGCCCTGCCCCTCGTGCTGATCTATACCGGCTATATCGCCCGCATGGCGCGCGCCGGCATGGTCGAGGCGCTCGGCGCCGACTACACGCGCACCGCTATCCTCAAAGGGCTGCGGACCCGCACGGTGCTGCTCCGGCACGTGCTGCGCAATGCGCTGATGCCGACTATCACCGTCATCGCCACGCAGATCGGCTACCTGCTGGGCGGCCTGGTGGTGATCGAGTCCCTCTTCCATATCCAGGGCCTCGGCAATCTCGTGTTGAGCGCCGCGAAGGCACATGATTTCCCCATGCTCGAAGCCGGCGTCATGGTGATGGCTGCGGTCTATGCTATCGGAGCAGCGGTTGGCGACCTGCTCCAGGCCGTGCTCGATCCTCGCCTGCGCCGGTCGGGGGCGCTATGAGCGCCGCGTCGCTGGAAACCGGAGGGGTATCGCAAGATCGCCCAGTATCGGAGCAGTGGGAGTTGCGCCCGGGCCTGCTCTTGGGAACGGCCATCCTGGCCTTCTGGGTCCTGTGCGCCGTCTTCGGCCCCTCGCTCGTGCCGATCGACCCCTACGCCGACGATATACTGTCAAGCCTGACGCCGCCTGATACGACACATTGGTTCGGCACCGACCAGCTCGGCCGCGACGTCTTTGCCCGCGTCATCGTCGGTGCCCGCGACATCCTCACCATCGCCCCTCTCGCTACCGTGCTCGGCGTCGGCGTCGGCTCCATCCTCGGCCTGGTTCTGGGCTATGTCGGCGGCATCACGGATGCGATTGTCGGCCGCCTTCTCGACGCCCTGATGTCCCTGCCCCTGATCGTCCTTGCCTTGATGACGCTCGTGGCCGTCGGTTCCTCGAACCTTGCCGTCATTGCCGTCATCGGACTCGTCTATGCGCCTCTGGTGGCCCGCACGGTGCGGACCGCCGTGCGCGCGGAGCGCGAACGTGACTATGTCAGTGCCGCCCGGCTCAGCGGCGCGGGGGCCCTCTCGATCATGCTATCCGAGATCCTGCCCAACGTGCGCCAGCCGATCCTGATCGAAGGCATTGTGAGGCTGGGCTATGCCTTCTTCACCGTGGCGACCCTGAGCTTTCTCGGCCTCGGCATCCAGCCCCCCTCGCCCGATTGGGGGCTGGCGATCGCCGATGGCTACGGCTTCCTGACCGGTGGCTTCTGGTGGGTCGTGGCCTTCAACGCCCTTGCGATCATCTCGCTCGTGGTCGCTACCAATCTGATAGCGGACGGCCTGGGGGCCTTCGACGCCTGAGAAGCCCTGATCAGCAGAGGCCTTCAATATACCGGCACGCCTGAGGCGCACGTTGCGAGGGCAGACGCAAATTCACCATTGCTGCCACATAGGCTGGAGATCCCGCCAAGCGCTTCGTCTTCCTGCTGGCGTCGCTCAAGCCAGGTCTGCAGATCGCGCGACGAAGAAACATGCTCACGCGCTGAACCACCTCGGGCGCTCCCACTCTAATTGGGACACCATAGAACAATGAATGCGGCGCTTATCGCCATCGGTTATTCATACATGGAAGGCTTGAGTCGGTTGATATTCTCGCGAGCTACGAATGATAGCGTTCTTACTGCTGGTGCTGCACCTTATGGCGACTTGCCTCGTCGTCCTGCGCATCATGCTGCGCGACGACATCTCACCGACCACGCGCGTTGCCTGGGTCCTTCTCCTGCTGCTGCTGCCGATAACGGGGTTGCTCGTCTACTTTTTCTTTGGCGAGGTCAGGCTCTCGAAGCGTTTCCTCGAACGTGTTCATCACTTGGAGAAGATGATCGGGCAACCCGAGGATTTCCCTGGTGTGCAGGAGCCGGGCACTGCTTTTGCCTACGCCACGTCGATCAATGGCTTCCCTGCACTCCCGGGCAATAGAGCGGAGTTGTTGTCAGGAGGCGAAGAGGCAAGGCAGCGTCTGATATCCGATATCGAAGGCGCCCGCGATCACGTCTACATCCTCTACTACATCTGGCTTAGCGACCACACGGGCGTAAGCACGGCGCAGGCGGTCATACGTGCTGCCCGGCGAGGTGTGCGCTGCCGGATCATGGCGGACGCGCTCGGTTCGCGCGCCTTCATCCGCTCGGAACATTGGCAGGCCATGCGTGATGCTGGCGTTGAATTGGTGGCGGCCCTGCCTCTGCCAACGCCACTCACGCTGTTGACCGCCAATCGCCTGGACCTGCGCAACCACCGAAAGATCACGATTGTCGACGCCCAGACCTGTTATTGCGGCAGTCAGAATTGTGCCGACGCCGCCTTTCTTCCAAAGGCCCGCTTCGCACCCTGGGTCGACATCATGCTGCGCCTCGAAGGCCCGGTGGTGGGGCAGATGCAGGCCCTGTTCGCCCAAGGCTGGTTTACCGAACGCCATGGAGCTTTGACCGACTTCCCCGAGTTCGAGGGAGATCTGGAAGGAGGTTTTTATGCTCAGGTGGTGGGCACAGGCCCCACGGTCGAGCACGGTACGACTGCTCAGCTCTTCAGCAAGCTGATCTCCCAGGCTCGGCAGGAACTCATCATCTCAACGCCGTATTTTGTGCCGGACGAGACAGTCGCCAGCGCGCTGTGCGGAGCCGCGGCGAGCGGCATCGCCGTGACCCTGGTGCTCCCGCGACGCAACGATTCTCGCTTCGTGGCCCTGGCCAGCCGAAGCCACTACAAACGACTACTCGCGGCCGGCGCGAAAATCTACGAGTTCGAGGGCGGGCTGCTGCACGCCAAGACGCTGACCATTGACGGGCAAGTGACGTTCCTCGGTTCATCCAACATGGACGTGCGAAGCTTCGACCTCAATTTCGAGAACGACGTACTCCTGCGTGACCCTGTGATCACGGGGCAGGTGAGGCAGAGACAAATGGCCTACATCGCCGAGTCGGTGCCGATTGACGAAGCGAGTGTGCGCGCCTGGTCAGGCGCACGCCGGATCGTGCAAAATGCCTGCGCCACCATAAGCCCTATCCTGTAGGTTCGGTTCAGCAGGGAGCGAACGTCTAGAGTAGAAGGCTGCACATCCCCTTACACCGGCATAGCAAATGGGTTCGGCCCCCCTTTGGGAGACGACAGCCGCATTCGATGATCGATGGTGCTCGAAGTGCCGATCCACTCCCATCAACCTTCCTAATCGTCGTGGGGTCTCCCCCATTCCAGGTTTGGCAAGAATGATCGAGGAGATTGTCCTAGGAGGGAGAAGGTCGAGTAGCCTACGGCTTCGAAGATCGGAAAGCAGCCCTAGCGCCGGCCAAGCCTCACGACAGCGAGCAGTCGGGCATGCCATGGCCCATCAATTACCGTGTCACGAACGCGGCGAAGTGTTCGATCCCTTCTCCCTCCACCAAGGTGCGCCTCGTGCCACATAGCGCCCGTCAAGAAGATCCCACTGGTCGACGGCGGCCAACAGTTCGGCTAGCTAGAGCAAAATGCGTTCAGGTAGGAGCGAATTTCGAAATTAACTCACAGGCATCAAAAGCATTTTGCGATTCTTGGTGATTCGACCTGAAAGTAAAACGCTTTAAGGTGTAGGAAAGAACGGCAGGACGAACTCTGCGAGCTCATCGATTACGGCGACGGCCGGCCGACGACACGGTTTCATATTGAGCATTACATGTGCGATGCCTTCGGCCTGGTTGCGCTGCAGGACATCGATGAGTGCATGTCGGCCTATACGGAGAACGGGACCCTGTTGAAGAGGAGCGTGCGGATCGTCAAGTAAGTCGAACATCGTGCCATAGCCGAACGGCTTTGATATCTGGTCGGGATAAAACTCACGCCATCGAGCCGCAAGTTCTGACAAACGCCGAGCGTCTCCTCCGTATGAGATCAAGGCATCCGTGTTGGCCGCGAGCCACTCGAGCTCTTGACCCGAGCGACCAATGGCTATGAACGGTATATGGCCAGAGGTCGGTTTCGGAATAAGGTCGAGAGCACCGCTCAGAAGCCCATAATATTTCGATTGGTGAGAGGGGAAGGCCTGCCGTGTCGCAACGCCGAGGACGTCAAACGCATCGCGAAAGCGCTCGGCACGTGTCTCAAATTCAACGCCAAAGGCGGGATATTCCGAAGCTCTGTCGCCTGAAGAAAGCCCAAGCAAAAGACGGCCGCCAGACAGATAGTCGGCACTTGTTGCCTGCTTGGCTAATATGAGAGGGTCACGAAGCGGAAGTACAACGCCCGCCGTTCCAATCGCAATTCGTGACGTAATTGCGGAAAGGAATCCCATATACACGAAAGGATCAAGGGCCTGGCCAGCATCTCCAAAGTGAGGATCAAGTAGGGGAATGTCCCGCAACCAAAGGGCTGCAAAGCCTGCCTCCTCAACTTGTTGCACACGTTCAACGTGATCCGCCAGAGTTGGCAAAGGCCCATCAGGGTAGGCTTCCAATGGCATGATGAAACCCAGCGTCAGTTTTCCAGACCGGAAAACACGAGCAAATGTAGTGTGCGAAGCTAGTTCATAGGGTGAGGTGGTATTCATATACTTTAAGGACACTTTCTAACGTTGTGCGATATCACCTTAAATCTCTTGTTGAACTCTTGTCGAGTAGAAGTATTCGCTGCACATGCGAATCTGGCACACTCTGATGTTGCGCCCGATCTGCAATTAGATGGGCGAGACTATCAAAATAATCGGTGCATCCAAGCTAGCTATTAGATCTCGCGTCGCCCCGACTAGCCCAGGCACAGTTAATCTCTGCATGCGAAGCGCAAGCTAACTTACCATTGGCCCGAGAAAACCAAAGATTCTAAAATTGTCACACCTCAATATTTGCGCTGAATTTCATAACGTAGCCGGTAAAAGTCAAAGTTATGAGGTAAACGTATATTTGCTACGGGACATACCGATTATATAATTCGGCGGCCCGTCAGATTTTTTCTTGTTCAGGGGATGCACCAGCTCTAGTGAGGAGAGAAGGAAAGACATAATCTTAGGGAATATAACGCAATGCCAAGGTTATGAATATGATAAATAAAGTTTTGTTAAGCCAGAAATAGCAAAATCTCTTTGATTACACCTGCATAGACCTATCGAAGCGCTCGCATTTCTGACGTGTTGAAGTCCTGTGCCGTGATTCAGCATGTGGTTCGGATGCCGATCGACACGCTATGCCTTTGATGTTGTCGCGGATGCGGGGGGTCAATTCATGATGGCGATTTACCCGAGGTCGCGCGCCGCTGGCCGCCGCAATCTTAGGGAGTCTCCGTTCCCCAATATCCCCGAGCCCCCGTTACTCTTTCCAAAACGTGGAGGATATATGTCCAATACGGTGGATTGGCTATGGAATCGAGGAGGCTTAAATCAAGGGCAACAGAAGGAGCCCTGCAATGTCGTCCCCTCTTTTCACTTCGGTTCATGTCGGCGGCCGCCAGGCGACACATCGTGTCGTGATGGCGCCGATGACCCGGGCACGAAGCACCCAGCCGGGCGATGTGCCCAACGCCATGAACGCCCGCTACTATTCGCAGCGCGCCTCCGCCGCCCTCATCGTGACAGAAGCCACCCAGGTTTCACCGCAAGGCAAGGGCTACTCGTTCACGCCGGGGATCTACAGCCCCGAACAGATCGCGGGATGGCGCTTGGTGACCGAGGCCGTTCATGCCGAGGGCGGCCGCATATTTGCACAGCTGTGGCATGTCGGCCGGATGTCGCATGCCGATTTTCACAATGGCGACCTGCCCGTCGCGCCCTCGGCCGTGGCATTTGAAGGCAAGATCTGGAAGGTGGACCCGGCGACGGGAAAGGGAGAAATGGTCGACTGTCCAACGCCGCGAGCTTTGGACAGGGACGAGATCCGCGACATTGTCTCGGACTTCAGACGCGCTGCGCGGAACGCGATCGACGCGGGCTTCGACGGCGTCGAGATCCACGGCGCCAACGGCTATCTCGTCGATCAATTTCTGCGCACGACGTCGAACGTTCGGACAGACGAATATGGCGGTTCGCGGGAAAACCGTTTGCGTTTTCTCAAGGAGCTGGTTTGCGAAGTGGCGGCGGAGGTCGGTGCCAATCGAACGGCCATCCGCCTGGCGCCCTTTCTCACCGCCCGCGGCATGGCTTGCCCGGATATCCTGCCCACCATCCTGGAGGCCGTCGAATTTCTCGAGGCCCAGCAGGTCGCCTACGTGCATCTGGTCGAGGCCGACTGGGATGACGCGCCGCAGTTCACAGAGGAGTTTCGCAGGCAAGTCCGCGCACGCTTCAGGGGCACGATCATCGTGGCCGGCAATTACGATGTCGAGCGAGCTAACTGGGTCCTTCAACACGGTTATGCGGATCTTGTCGCTTTCGGACGTCCGTTTGTCGCCAACCCCGACCTGCCCGCGCGCCTCGCGCAGGGGCTTCCGATCGCCGATTTTGACCCCGCCACGCTCTTTGGCGGCCAGGATCACGGCTACACCGATTACTCACCCATGCAGCAAGCCGCCTGACGGCTCAGGGAGATTGAGATGTTCACCTATAAAGGTTCGACAGTCCTCATCACGGGCGCCTCCAAGGGACTGGGGCTGGTGTTTGCGGAAGAGCTCGCCGCGCGCGGCGCTGATCTGGTCCTGATCGCTCGCTCCAAAGACGCGTTGGATACACTCGCGGCTCGGCTGACCGCCCGCTATGGCGTCAGGAGTCACGTGATCGCGGCGGATCTCGCCGATCCCAGGGCCATCGATGACATATTTGCGGAATTGACCGAGCAGGGCATGCCGGTCGATCTTCTGATCAACAATGCGGGGCTGGGTCTGTCAGGCCATTTCCTCGACCATGACCACTCCAAGGAACAGGCCAGCATTCAAGTCAACGTACAGGCGCTGGTTGGTCTCAGCCATCGCTTCGGCCAGGCCATGTCGGTTCGCGGGCGTGGTGGCATCATCAACATTGCCTCCAACTCGGCCTTCCAACCTCTGCCTTATATGGCGACCTACGCTGCGTCGAAAGCGTTCGTCCTGCATTTCGGCGAAGCGCTACACCATGAACTGGCTCCGAGAGGTGTTCGGGTCATGACGGCCTGTCCTGGACCGACAGCGACCAGCTTTTTCGAAGGCACACCGACGACGATGTCCGACCGGTCTTTCGACACGCCCGAAATGGTGGTTCGTGGGATCCTTCGCGCCTTCGACCAGGGAAAGGCCGTGGCCTATCCTGGACGGCCGAGCGTGCGGTTCGCCACCTGGCTGCCTCGGCTGCTGCCCAGAAGGCTCGTTGTCCGACTTGCAGCCATGGCGACGGGAAAGATGGGACTGGCACCACCGCAGGCAAATGTCGGCGGAAGAGGCACCGTACCGGTCAAGAACCAACCTCGAGGCGGCCGCCAGCAAACCTGCTGAGCCGATCCACCATGGCATCGACGAAGAGCCGCACGCGAGTCGGAAGCTGGCGGTTCGAAGGAAAGAGTGCGCAAACGGGCGCAGGATCACTGCGCCACTCGGGCAGCACGTGTACAAGGCGGCGTGCGCGCAGATCCGGCTCCACATCCACCCAGGATTTGAAGATGAGGCCGCAGCCGGCGAGCGCCCAATCATGCGCGACCTCGCCATTGTCGCACCGCAGACGGGACGTGGCCTTTATCTGGGCCGCCTCCCCGCCAGGCCCCACCAGGCTCCATTGGATTCCAACGCCGCGGTACTGCAGACACTCATGACCCTCCAGGTCTGCCGGCGCCGTGGGGGCGCCTCGACGCATGAGATAGTCCGGCGCCGCCACGACAATGCGATGGTTGTCGACCAGCTTCCGCATGACCAGGCCGGAGTCCTTTGGCGCGCCGATCCGAACGACAACATCCATTCCCTCGTCGATCAGCTCCACCAGCCGATCGGTCAGTGTGAGGTCGATGGAGACCTTCGGATGCGCGCCAACCAGATCCCGGCAGACCGGGCTGACATGGGCGCGGCCAAGCGCCACCGGTGCACTCACACGCAACACGCCTTGCGGCTCGACGCTCCCATTCGTCAGCGCCGCCTCCGCTTCGTCGACCTCGGCTAGGATGCGCTGGGCTCTGTCGTAGAGAGTCTGCCCTTCTTCCGTCAGCGCGAGGTGACGGGTGCTGCGGGCAAGAAGGCGCATCCCTGTCCGGCGTTCAAGCATTGCTAGCCGCTTGCTGACGACACTGAGTGCAAGGCTCATCTCCCGGCCGGCAGCGGACAGGCTCCCCGCCCCGACGATACGGACGAATGTGCGCAGTTCGCTGATATCGTCGAGCATGGCCACCTCTCGATACTTTCCCGTTGGTGGATAGTATATCCAATTATCGCAGGATAATATCCAAAATCGAGAAGAGATATGTTGCGCGACATCACTGCGCGAGGGCATCATGCTTGATCACGTCACACTGCGAACCCACGATCTTGAAGGCACACGTGCCTTCCTGGAAGTCGTACTGGATTTGAAGCCAGGCTATCGGCCGGCCTTCTCCTTTCCCGGCTATTGGCTCTATGCCGATGACGGGCCTGTTGTGCACTTGATTCCAGGTCATGGCGGGCCAGTCGATCGAGCTGGCGAGACCATCGACCACGTGGGCTTTCGTCTTGCCGACCATGATGGAATGCGCCGCAAGCTGGACGGCCTCGGCCTCTCCTATTCGCGGATGGAGCTACCGGAACTCGGCGAGCGGCGCCTCTTCATCCAGACGCCCACGGGAATCCTTCTGGAACTGGTGTTTCGCGAAACGGAAGCCACCGCTGATTCTTCCCCGCATCAAGAGCAAGATCACGACGAATAGACTTTCAGACTTCCGGATTTTCACCGCGGCGGCGCTCCTGCCGCCGGGCCGACCGCGGGGGGACGCCGACGTCACCAAGCCTCCAGGTTTCGTTCGCGCAACCAAGCGCTTCTCAATGCGACCGGGCCGAGTACGAGAGGGCCTCCTCATCGACATTGGCGCGCTGTTCGGCGCTCTGAGGCCATGATGCCGAGGCATTGGACTGAGTGTGTCTGCGCGCGAAGGTGCTGGGGGTCATGCCGGCATAGCTCGTGAACGCGACGGTAAATGCGCCAATACTGTTGAACCCGACAGCGTAGGCGGTCTGCGTCACGCTGGAATTCTTTTGACTGAGCAATTTCAGCGCCTTGCTCATCCGAACCTCGATGATGAACTCGCGCCAGTTGATGCCAAGCTCATCTCTAAATCGGCGCCGCAGGGTGCGTTCCGACATGCCGACCGCAGCGGCCGTATCGGCTATGGATGCCGTCTCGATGTGGTCGCGTGCAAAGGCGATCGCGCGTTCCATGTCGGGCGCGTTGCCAAAGGGCGTCCACATCTTGCGTTTGGTGTCGAACCAGACGGCGAAAAGCTGCCCCATCGTTCGGAAGTAATCATTGGCGAGAGCATCGGCTGGATCGCGGTCCGGCCCCCATCGGCGCGCAAACGATATCATTTCGACCGCAAGCGCGGGCATCGCAACGGCCCAGCAGCCGACATGGTGCCAGGCGGCTTCACCACACGTGAACTTCACCAAGGTGATATCCACTGGCCCGGTCGCGGCCAGCCGGTAGGATCGTTCCGGCGGGATATACACCATGTGTCCGCTCGGAAGCGTCCATCGTCCCGCATGGCCGAACAGCATCACTTCGCCATGATGGATGCAGACCAGCATGCCGCCCGCCTCCCGCTCGGAGCTGGCATCGAATGATGGCATATGCAGTTCAACCGCATGGGTCGGGCGAGACTGGCTGACGGCGAAGCGTTCGTCATACCGACCGAGGGTAAAGCGCACGAGGGTGCCGGCGTCACCGCTGAGCGGACAATCGATCGGTGTCTTGGTCCGGGTCATTTTTGGCCTCCATCAGCGCTTGCGCTATTTTGTCCGATTTTAAGAAATACGTGGCCTATTTCCGAATGACGGCCTTTCAATAGCGTGACAATGTCCCTTGCACAAGAGGTCGGCAGCCAAAGTGCTGACAAGTAAGCCTCGGCAGGAGGACCATGTCTGGTATCGAGAACAATGCTGTTGGCCAGTATCGCCCTAAGACATCGCTGGCCACGACGCCCATTCTCGAAGTATCGGGCGTTGGCAAGCGATTTGGCGGTACGGTCGCTCTGCGTGACGTTTCCTTCACGGTTTCAGCGGGCGAAATCGTCGCCTTGCTTGGCGAGAATGGCGCCGGCAAGTCCACTCTCATCAAGATCATGGCTGGTGTCTTCCCTGCCGATGCCGGCTCCCTGCGCTTCAAGAATGCTCCTGTCTTGGCCGCGGCGAAGGCGGGCCGGATCGCTTTCATCCATCAGGATCTTGGCCTCATCCCATGGATGACGGTCGCAGAGAACATGATGCTCGGAACAGGCTATCCCCGACGCAACGGCTTGATTGATTGGGCCATGGGCCGAGCCAAGGCGCACAACGCGCTTTTGGAAATCGGCGGAGATATCGATCCGGACGACCGGATCGAGTCCCTGAGCCGGACAGACAAGTCGCTCGTTGCCATCGCGCGGGCGCTGAGCAGCAACGCAGAGCTTGTCGTGCTCGACGAGCCGACGGCGAGCCTGCCTCAGTCAGAGGTCGATCGCCTGCACGAGGTGCTGCGCCGGCTAAGGGATCGCGGCGTCGGCATGATCTACGTGTCCCATCGCCTCGACGAGGTCTATGCGCTCTGCGATCGCGTCGTGGTTCTGCGCGACGGCATGGTTGCCGCCAGCAGACGCGCGGCCGAGATGGGCGCGGAGGAGCTGGTCGAGGCGATCATAGGCCGGCCTCGCGAACAAGTCTTTGTCCGCCCCCCTGCTCCTCAAGACACTCGCGATCTCCTGAGCCTCGAGAGGCTGCAGACCGAAATGACGGGACCCGTCGACCTGACCCTGCGGCGTGGCGAGGTCGTCGGCCTCGTCGGCCTGCGTGGCGCGGGCCAGGATGAGATCGGCAAGGCGCTGTTCGGGGTCGACACCGCCTTCTCCGGCCGGATCACGCTTTGCAACGCGCCTTACCTGCCGAAGGACCCTTTCGATGCTATCTCCCAAGGCGTGCTCAAGGTGGCCGGCGACCGCAACGCCGAGTCTATCGCCCAAGGCATGACGATCCGGGAAAACATGTTCCTCAACCCGCAAGCCAGCGGGCGCGGCCTGCTCACATTGAGATCGGTCACCTCGGAGAGCCGGGAAGCCGAGACAATGGGCGCAACGGTGCGTCTGAGGCCCAATATGCCCTCGGCCGCCATCGAGACATTGTCGGGTGGCAACCAGCAGAAAGTCGTGATGGCGCGTTGGATGCGTATCGGCGGTAAGGTGCTCATCCTTGAAGACCCAACCGCCGGCGTCGACGTCGGCGCCAAGGCCGAAATCTACCGGCTTCTGGCCGACGCCCTGAATACTGGCCTTGGCGTGCTGCTGATCTCGACCGACTTCGAAGAAGTCACCGCCATCTGCCATCGAGCCTACGTCTTCAGGGCCGGCAAGGTCGTGGCCGAGCTCTCCGGGACCGAGCTGTCGATCGCCGGCCTATTGAACGCCGCATCGCTTTCGTCGGCCGCCTGATCGCACCGGACAAGCAAAAATCTCACAACGAGCCACGGACGCTCATCGCCAGCCGGAGGGAGGAACCCAATGGAATCCATCAGATCGACTGCCCTGGAGCCCACACCACGCGAACTGGCACCTCTGTCAGCAATGCAGCGCCTGACAAGGGTACTGCCAGTCTATGGGTTGCCGCTGCTGACCATCGCACTGATTGCACTGTTTTGCAGCCTGTTGCCCAACACCTTCCCGACACTTCTCAATTTTCGCTCGATACTCGGTGACAAGTCGATCATCTGCGTGCTCGCCCTCGCCGCGATGGTGCCCATGATGGCGGGCCGGATCGACCTGACAGTCGGCTATGGCATCGTGATGTGGCATGTGCTGGCGATCAGCCTGCAGACACAATTCGGCTGCAACTGGCTGGTCGCCGTCCTGGTGGTCCTGGCCCTCGGCGCGCTCATGGGCCTGATCAACGGTGTGCTGGTCGAGATTGCACAAATCGATTCCTTCATAGCAACGCTCGGGACCGGAACCGTCCTGTATGCCCTCGCGCTCTGGCATACGGGTGGGCGGCAGGTCATCGGATCGTTGCCCTCCGGCTTCACCGACATCTATTCAACGAATGTTCTTGGACTGCCGATTGCCGCCTTCTACGTGCTCGCAATCAGCCTGGTCCTCTGGGTCGTCGCGGACTACCTGCCGATAGGGCGCATGCTCTACGCCATCGGCGCCAACCAGCGGGCCGCGTCGTTGAACGGCATCCACACCCGCCGCTTCGTGATCGGCGCTTTTGTGACTTCGGGTCTGCTCGGTGCCTTCGCCGGTGTCGTGCTGGCAGCAAAGCTGCGGATCGGCCAGGCGAGCGTTGGGCTGGAATTCCTGCTCCCCGCACTGGTTGGCGCCTTTCTCGGCTCGACGACCATAAAGCCGGGCCGGGTCAACGTCTGGGGCACCGTCATCGGCGTCGGCATCCTCGCTGTCGGTATAGCCGGCATCCAGCAATTCGGGGGCGCCTTTTATATCGAGCCCCTGTTCAACGGGACGACCCTGCTCGTCGCGATCGGCATTGCTGGATACTCGCAGCGCCGCCGCTCCACCGGACGAGCATGACGCTGATCCAACGCCGGCAACTCCCTGTCTGAACAAATTGAAATCAAAAAAGGAGGAAAGTCCTATGAAATTCAATTGCCTGAAGCAGCGCATTCTCGTTCTGGGTCTCGCTGCCACCATGCTCACGCCGATCGCCGCATTCGCTCAAGATGCGGGCATTTCGGCCACCCGGGATTACATCGCCAATATTACCAAGCCCAATGCGCCATGGACTGGGCCAACGTCCGGGGCCCCCGCTCAGAAAGACAAGACCATTGTCTATGTTTCGGCCGACGAGCGTAACGGCGGCGCCCTGGGCGTCGGCGCAGGTGTCGAGGAAGCAGGCAAGGCCATCGGCTGGACCGTCCGCGTCCTGGACGGACAGGGAACGGTGTCGGGCCGCTCCTCCGCCCTGCAGCAGGCAATGGCGCTGAAGCCGGACGGCATCGTGCTCGGGACGGTCGACGCCAAGGAACAGGCCGAGCTTATCAGCCAGGCGGCCGCCGCCGGGATAAAGGTCGTGGGCTGGCATTCGGCGACCAAACCGGGGCCGTCCGACGAATACAAGCTCTTCACCAACATTGCCACGGATCCTCTGGATGTCGCGAAGGCCGCAGCCTCCTACGCGGTCGCCGATTCCAACGGCAAGGCAGGCGTCGTCATCTTCACCGACTCCACCTATGCGATTGCCGTCGCCAAGTCCGATGCGATGGCGGAGGTCATCAAGGCCTGCCTCGGCTGCAAGGTCCTCGATGTCGAGGACACGCCCCTGGCCGAGGCAAGCACCCGCATGCCTCAGCTCACGACGTCATTGCTGCAGCGTTTCGGCGCCGAATGGACCTACTCCCTCAGCATCAACGACCTGACCTTCGACTTCATGTCCGCGTCGCTGTCATCAGCCGGTATCCTCCAGGATGGCCAACCCCGCAACATTTCCGCCGGGGACGGGAGCGAAGCGGCGTTCCAGCGCATACGCGACAATTTCTATCAGTCCGGAACCGTCGCCGAGCCGCTTAGCCTTCATGGCTGGCAGGCGGTCGACGAACTCAACCGCGCCTTTGCCGGCGCTCCACCTTCGGGCTTCGTCGCGCCGGTGCATCTCGTGACTTCGAAGAACATCGGCTCCGATGGCGGCCCGAAGAATGCCTACGACCCCGATGACGGCTACCGCGACGCCTACACCAAGATCTGGAACGGCAAGTAACTGGCGACGAAGGCCCCGATGGGGACTTCGCGACCTACGTCCTGGCGCAAAAACGGAGATTTCGAAGATGAGCAAGAGCTATTGGCCTGATGGCAGCCGCCTGGTCATTTCCATTTCCATGCAGATGGAAGCGGGCGGGGAGGCCCCCTACGGCCCGGGCGGGCCGTTCTCCGGCTTCATCGACATGGATCCGGCCTATCCCGATTTTCCGACCAAGTCCTGGTATAAATACGGCTATCGCGAGGGTATCCAGCGCATGCTGGATCTATGGGACCGCTTCGGCGTCAAGGTCACTTCCCACATGGTCGGCTCCGCGGTCGATCGCGCGCCGGAGGTCGCCAAGGAGATTGTCGACCGCGGCCATGAGGCCGCCGCTCACGGCCGTGACTGGGTTCAGCAGTATGATCTCGACTACGACGCCGAGAAGAAATTCATCCAGGACAACATCGACAGCGTCAAGCGCGCAACCGGTCAGGTTCCGATCGGATACAATGGCGCGGCGATGCGCGGTACCATCAATACGCTCAAGATTCTCCAGGACCTGGGCTTCAAATATTTCATCGATGACGTCAGCAGGGACGAGCCCTTCCTGATCAAAGTTCGTGACAAGGACATGGCGATCATCCCCTATACCTTGAACCTCAACGACATCATCCAATTCGAATCCTACAAGTTTTCGAGCCTCGAGTTCGAGCAGCAGCTCAAGGACGAGTTCGACCAGCTCTACGAGGAGGCGGCTGCCCGCCGCCGCATGATGGCGATCTCGACGCATGACCGCATCCAGGGCCGCCCCTATCGCGTGCGCTCGCTCGGCCGCTTCCTCGAATATGCCAGCCGGCACAAGGGCGTGACCTTCATGCGCAAGGATCAGATCGCAGACATCATCTACTCCGACAGCGATCCCCTCCGCGACATCAACGAGCACGATGCATGGGCCGATTGGGAACGCAAACATGGCAAGCAGAAGATCGTGCCGGTCGCCTGACCGAGGGAACCGGCCGGCGGCGGTTGCATCCCGCCAAGTCGAGAGTTCGCTTCATGAATTATGACCTTGCGATTATAGGCGGCGGCATTGTCGGATTGGCTACAGCCCGGGAGGTGACTGAACGCTTTCCTAGCCTTTCTATCACGGTCATCGAGAAGGAAGCGGACCTTGCCCTGCACCAGACCGGCCGGAATAGCGGCGTGATCCATGCAGGGGTCTACTATCAGCCCGGGAGTCTCAAGGCCCGTTTCTGCAAGGAGGGCGTCGAGGCGACGATCCGATTCTGCAAGGATCACGCCCTGCCCTTCGACCAATGCGGCAAGCTGCTTGTCGCGACCGAGGGGCCAGAGCTCGACCGCATGGCTGCGCTGCAGGAGCGTTGCCTCGCCAACGGCCTTCCCGTCGAGCGTCTCGATGCAGCCGAGCTCGTTCGGCGCGAGCCACATATACGCGGCGTAGGAGCGTTGTTCGTGCCGACGACAGGCATCGTCGACTATGGTCTTGTGGCCCGCACGATGGGGCAGCTTGTGATCGAGCGCGGCGGCGAGATCTTGACCGGAACCTGTGTCGATACCATACGCGAGGAGCCGGCCGGCGTTACGATCGGCGCCGGCGGACGAACGATAAAGGCCCGCCATCTCATCGTCTGCGCCGGCGTCATGGCAGATCGTATGGCCAGGCTGTGCGGCCTCGATCTCGATTTCCAGATCGTGCCGTTCCGGGGTGAATATTATCGCCTGGGCGCCGGCAAGAATGACATTATCAGCCACCTGATCTATCCGATTCCGGACCCGGCACTACCCTTTCTTGGCGTGCACCTCACGCGGATGATCGGCGGATATGTGACGGTAGGGCCGAACGCCGTGCTGGCCTTCGCCCGCGAGGGCTACCGCTTCACCGACATCAGCCCGAAGGACCTTTCGGAGATGATCGCCTATCCGGGGTTTCGGCGGGTGATCCGCGCCAATCTGCGGTCCGGACTTTCGGAAATGTGGAATTCGCTGAGCAAACGCCGCTACCTGGCTCTCTGCCGGCGATACTGTCCAGAACTGACGCTGGATGACCTTGAGCCCCACCGATCCGGCATCCGAGCCCAGGCCGTGCTGGCGGACGGCACGCTCGTGCATGATTTCCTCATTCGCGAGACAGCACGCAGTATTCATGTCTGCAACGCTCCCTCGCCCGCCGCCACCTCGGCCATTCCGATCGCGAGGGAGTTGGCCCAGCGCGCCGCAGCGCGCTTTGGCTGGCGGCAGAGTCTGGCGAGCTGAACCAGGACGGAGACAGCCCAATGCTGTTTGATCTCAGAACCTACCGGGTCCGACCAGGCACGCTCACGGCGCAGCTCGAGATCTATGCCAGAGAGGGCTATGCGGTGCAGTGCCGGTACCTCGGCGCCCCGATCTTTTACGGTACGGTCGAGACCGGCGACGTCAACGCCTATGTGCATCTCTGGCACTTCGAGGATGCCGCGGACCGGGAGCGCAAGCGAATGGCCCTCTACAGCGACCAGGCCTGGCTTCAATATCGACAGCGGAGTGCCGAAGCCGCGTATCAGATTGAGCAGACGAACACACTTTTGAGGCCCGCGCCGTTCTGGCGGCCGGGGCCCTCTGCAGGCTAGGCGTCCGTTTTGCAGCTCAGTCTCAATATGCTAGTGAATTAGTCAAAGTCTGCCTTGAACCCGAAGATAAAAAGTTTCGACTGGCGCCGGAACTGCCAGTCGGTCAATTGGAGAGTTGGCCGGCATGCGCGCGATCATTGCAGTATTCATGCTTTTCATTGCGGCTACCGCTGCAAACGGTGATGAAGCCGTTTCGAAGCAAGTTGTGGTCTCCACAATCTTGGCGACTACAGTCACGGCTGCAGGTCAGCCGATTATCCTTCCAACAGGCCACGTTCGGCTGATAGCGTCGATGTATGAGATCGCCCCGGGAGTGTCACTGCCGGTCCATGAACACCCCTATCCGCGCTATGGCTATGTATTGGCCGGAGATCTTACGGTGACTGACAAGGAGAGTGGTGCGCAATCGACGTACAAAGCCGGCGACTTCATTGTTGAGATGGTCGACCGTTGGCACTCTGGACAAAATACCGGGGCCGTTCCCGTGCGCCTTCTGGTGATCGACCAAGTGCCGGAGGCCGCCATCGGCAATACGGTGCTACGGCCCTGAGATCCGAGCGTGCTTGGACATGGGGATGCTCCAGTCTGTAGTGAGTTGGCAACCTCTCAACTGCGGATAGGACGCCCATCAATGTTGGCCGCTGCCCGCCCCCTCGCCGCGCCTCCATACCGCGCGAGCGGTTTAGTCCCGGGGTGGTTTCCGGCCATTCGGAGTCGGTGCCAAGCGTCAGACTTTCACCACTGGTTTTCCGCCGTTTCCAGAGGTGCTAAAGCGTTTTTCGATTTGACAGAATCGGCAAGAATCGCAAAGACGCGTCGAAACAAAAAGTTAGAGCAAAGTAGCGTTTGCGCCTAAACGCGCTTTGCTCTAGTGCTTCGACCGCCACGCCGATCGCATCCGCATGCCTGGTCCGCGCCGGCGCTCCAACACGTCTTCGGCCGCGCTGACCAGCAGCTCGAGTGTTTCCGCCGAGATCATAACCTCCGGCAAGGGTTACTCCCTCATTCATTGCGGTTCATGCCTATCCATTTCATCCTTGGTCGAGACAACGGTCGCATGGCGCAGCTGCTCTTCGTCCCTGAGGTGCCGCACGGCAGCAGTCAATCCTGGCCCAATCCATTGCGCCATGTGAAAGTAGGCAACAGCGGTCGGTTGGGTGCGCCTCCCGGAAGAGAAGTGAAAATTCAAGCAGGCAGGCACGGCGTAACGAGGGGGCCATCCGCCCGTCTTTTGCGTTCCTTGTGATGTGTGCTTTGGCCGTGGTAGCCTTACAGCCTGCGAAAGACCAGGAGGCATCGCCATGACGCCGCTCGCGAGCTTTACGCGGACTCATCAGCTTTTGGCCTTTTTCGTCTTCGCCTATGCTTTTTCCTGGTGGGCCTGGGTCTGGTATCGGCTCGATCCGGGCCATGCGGATGCACCGATTCTCCCGCTTGGGCCACTGCTGGCCGCCGGCCTGACGTTGGCGCTCATCGGCGGCTGGCCGGCAGTCACGACCTGGCTCGCCAGGATTGGCCATTGGCGGGTCGGGCTGAAATGGTACGCCCTGGCGTTGCTTCTGCCGCCGGCGCTGACACTGACAGCGGTGGGGTTAAATCTCTGGCTTGGGGCGACTTTGTCGGCGGAACTCGCCTTTCCCAACTGGTCCGACCTCGTCGTCCGCTTCGTCTTCATATTTCTCCTGATCGGGCTCGGCGAGGAACCAGCCTGGCGCGGCTTTGCCTTGCCGCGGCTTCTGGTCGGCCGAACCGCCCTTGGCGGCAGCCTCATCCTCGGCGCCCTCCACGCCGTCTGGCACCTGCCGCTTCTTGGTGTGGAATATGACGCCGGCAATATCCTGCCCTGGCTGATGAGCGTGTTCTGCTTCGGCATCGTCGTGACCTGGATGTGGCTGCACACGCAGGGCAGCCTGTTGCTGCCGATGCTGATGCATGCCTCCAACAACACCGCTGCCTTCTTCTGGCGAATGTTCGACGGCGGCGAGCAGATCGCGCTCTGGTGGCTTTGGAGTGGCCTGTGGCTGGTGACCGTAGCGGCCGTGGTGACCCTGACCGGGCCGGCCCTCACGCGCGATCGAATGGCGGCGTTGAAAGACAATCAATGACGAATTGGGGTGCTGTCAGGCAACTCCCACTTGTCTGGACCAGGCGTAAGATCATCGAGCTGCCTCGGGCCCGCTCGGCGAGGATGCTTACGAACGTATGAAGGCGAGCAGATCGGAATTGATCACGTCTGCGTTGGTCGTACACATGCCGTGTGGAAAGCCAGGATAGACTTTGAGTGTGGAATTCTTGAGCAGTTTAGCCTGCAAGACCGCGGCGTCTTTGTAGGGAACGACCTGGTCGTCATCGCCCTGCAAGATAAGCGTAGGCGCCTTGATCGCCTTGAGATCTTCCGTTTGATCAGTTTCAGAGAAGGCCTTCATGCCATCATTAAGAGCCTTGGCGCCGCCCATCATGCCCTGGCGGATACTCCCAATTATCCTCACAACACCTGTCAGACTCCCAATCTTTGAAGAAACATCTCGCGAAACCGCGGGCGATCGACGTCTGTAAGCACATTCGTCAGCGGTGTCTGCGTCCATTCCCGCTCCTGCCCATTTGACGCATTGGTTCGGCGATCCGCTACCGTCATCCCCCTCGTGAAAGTTCCTCTGAGTTCCACCTGGATCGGGAGTTGTTCACTCGCTGCGATGATCGCCGGTTCGGCCACAACTGCCACGGTGAGGGCAGAATGAGCGGCGCAGGCGTATCGCCCCAATTTCTTGGAATAGAAGTTCATATAGAACGGCATCATTGCTGCGATGTAGCGAGCCTCTGCGCCACCAGCCTGTAGGCGCTTGAGATCTTTCTCTTCGAGAATGGTGTCGTCCGTGACGTCGAGCCCGACCATATCAACCTGCCACCCTGCCTGCTGCAGGACCATTTGGGCTCCCTCCGGGTCGTGCCAGGCATCGGCTTCAGCAACAGGTGTAACATTCCCTGGCACGTAGACGGCGCCGCCCATCCAAACCACTCTGGGAAGGTATTTCGGGAGCTCAGGATCTATGGCCAACGCCAAAGCCAGATTAGTGAGCGGTCCTAAAGCGATATAGGTAATTTCTCCAGGATGAGCGCGCGCAAGTGCAATCGTCAGTTCAGCCGCGGACTCCCGAGTAGGCTTGATCGTTTTCGGCTTGTCAAAACCGGCATTGCCGACGCCATCGTCGCCGTGCACGAATGGCGAGTAGTTTGGATTACCCACCAGGCCTCGCCCGGCGCCCTTGGCAAGCGGAATATCCTCACGGCCGAAGACCTCCATCAGATAGGCCGTATTTTCAGTCGTCAGTTCCACGCTGACATTTCCAAATACGGAAGTGAATGCGACCACGTCCAACTCGGGAGAGCGCAGGGCGAGAGCGCATCCCATGGCATCGTCCACACCGGTATCGGTATCCACGATCACTTTGGTCTTCATCGTTCAACTCCGTAAGAAAAAGGGTAAGTGGAATTGTCAAGGGCAGTGCAGATTCAGCGCTCTTTGACGTAAGGCGTTCCGCACGCGTGGGGCGGTTCAGCGCGGCCCATCAAGCCCGCGAGCAGAACAACTGTGAGGATGTAAGGCAGGGCTTGCACGAGCTCGACCGGCACTTCGAAGCCGAACGCAAAGGTGCCTTGCAGGCGGGCCTGCAACGCCTCCAGGAAACCAAACAACAAACAGGCCACCAAGACCGGCCAGGGTCGCCAGTTGGCGAAAATGAGAGCGGCAAGAGCGAGGTATCCACGTCCGGCGGTCATGTCGCGTCCAAAGCCAGCATTCTGCGCGGTGGAGAGGTAGGCGCCAGCCATCCCGCACAGAACGCCAGTAATCACGAGAGCAAGGTAGCGCATGCGGGTTACCGAGATGCCGGCAGTGTCGACGGCCGCAGGGTGTTCCCCGACTGCACGGAGCCTGAGGCCAAAGCGTGTCTCGCGAACGATCCACGCGGTAAGCGGCACGGCCAGGAAGGCAACATAGACGAGGCCCGGGTGTCCCGAGAGCAAGCCCGCATAGAGTGACCCAAGGATGGGCAACTCGCGGATCTGATCAGCAAATGGCCACGTGATTGCCTGAAAGCGCGCATCTCCAATTAGCTGAGGCGTCTGGCCGCCACGAAGGTACCATGCATTGCCTAATGTCGATGTCAGGCCCGACGCCAGGATGTTGATGGCCAGGCCTGAGACTACCTGGTTGCCGCGATGGGTGATGCTGGCAAAGCCGTGAAGCATGGCCATCAGGATGGCGACGATCATACCGGCTATCAGACCCAAAAGTGCGGAGCCGGACTGCGCCGCCACAACCGCGCTCGCAAAGGCCCCTGCCAGCATCTTGCCTTCTATACCGATGTCCACAATGCCTGCTCGTTCTGAGAAGAGCGCCGCGAGCGAAGCGAGCAGCAAGGGCGTGGATGTTCGGACGGTCGCATCCAATATAGAAATCAGACCGAGTTGATCCATTACTCACTCCCTCCCCCGCCAGTCTTGAAGAGAGCCTCGATCGGCGCGCGGAACATATGCTCAAGCGCGCCGGCGAATAGAATGATGACACCCTGGATCACGACCGTCAGGTCACGCGTGATCGCCGGCATGGCGAAGCTGAGCTGGGAGCCTCCTTGGTAGAGAGCTCCGAATAGAAGGCTGGCGAGCACGATACCGAAAGGGTGATTGCGCCCCATCAGCGAGACTGCGATCCCGACAAAACCAGCGCCTGCCACAAAATTCAGAACGAGCCTCTGCTGCGATCCCATGACTTCGTTGACCGCGATGAGGCCTCCCAGTGCGCCAGACAGGCACAAGATGGCGATGACGACCCGATCCACTCGTATTCCGGCATAGGTCGCCGCGCGCGCACTGAAACCAACGGTGCGAAGCGCATAGCCCCATCGCGTTCGCCAAATGAAGATCCAGACCGCCCAGCTGCAGGCGAGCGCCAGTACGAATGAGATGTTGAGCGGCACTTTTGAGAACGACCGGCCAAACCAACGCATGACGTCAGTGAGCGTGAGCAGCGAGGCCTTCGGCGCAAAGTGCGGGCTTTCAGGCGTCATACGGCCAGGCGCCGCGAGGACGTGCACGAGCACGTAGACCATGAGCGACGCAGCGATGAAATTGAACATGATCGTCGTGATTACGACGTGGCTGCCGCGGCGAGCCTGCAGGTAACCTGGGAGGAATGCCCATGCGGCGCCGAAAGCAAGCGCGGCAATAATTGCGACTGGAAAGAGGATCAGCGCCGGCAGAAAGGCGAGATGCAGGCATACGAGCGTTACGCCAAGGCCTGATACATAGGCCTGGCCCTCGACACCGATATTGAACAAGCCGCCATGGGCGGCGACAGCCACCGCCAGCCCGGCGAAGATAAAGTCGGTGGCATAAAACAGCGTGTAGCTGAGGTTGCGCCCATCGCCGAACGCGCCGGTGAACAAGATACCGGCTGCGCGCAAAGGCGTCATGAGGTAATCAGCGAAAGGCAAGGTGCCAGTACTAAAGGGTTGCCAGTAGATGATGAGCACGACCGCGCCAGCGGCCAGCGCAGCCAAGAGAAAATTGACGAGTGGAAGTACGATAGTCGAGGCCCAGACTGGTACCCTTGCAAGCTTGATAAGCATCAGTGGGGCCTCACACCGGCCATCATCATGCCGATAGTCTGTTCGTCCGCATCCTCACCGTCGAGCTCCCCAACGATCGTGCCATCGAACATCACGATAATTCTATCGGACAAAGCACGGATCTCATCGAGTTCCACCGAGACCAGCAGCAAGGCCTTTCCGGCTTGGCGGAGGTCGAGCATTCGACGGTGGATCTGCTCGATGGCGCCGATATCCACGCCCCGAGTGGGCTGGCCAATAAGGAGAATTTGCGGGTCATCCTCGACCTCGCGCCCGACGATCAGTTTTTGTTGATTGCCGCCGGAGAAATTGGAGGCACGAAGAAACGGATCCGGCGGTCGCACGTCATACGCGTGCATCAGCGCGCGCGTGTGCGCGAGTATGGCCAGGCGATTGCTGAGAATGCGGTGGTTGTACCCTCGGGCGTCTTGGCGGCCGAGAATTGCGCATTCACTGGCGCTGAACCGGCCAACCAGACCGTCACGATGTCGATCCTCGGGGATATGGCCAACTCCGAGGTTACGCAAGGTGCGGGCATTTGGACTGCGCATTGCGGCGATCGAGCGCCCTCCGACCGAAAAGTCCCCGGAGGTTGGCCGCACCATACCGGATAGCACTGCAAGCAGCTCGGTTTGACCATTGCCGGAGACTCCGGCGATACCGACGATTTCACCCGCACGCACATTAAACGAGACGCCTTTGAGACGTCGGACACCTATTTCATCAACATAGTCCAGGTTTCGAACGTCGAGCAGCGCCTCTCCCGGTTCAGACCGCGCTGGCCTGTTCGTGGCTGCGACCCTGCGCCCAACCATCAAGGATGCCAGTTCGGCCTGGTTGGTCGCCTCGGTTCGCAGCGTCTGGATGAGCTTTCCCTGCCGCATCACCGAAACGGAGTCAGTAATCGCCAGGATCTCGCGCAGCTTGTGCGTGATGAGGATAACGGTCTTTCCTTCCTCCCGAAGCGCCGCAAGAATTCGGAAGAGATGGTCGGTCTCGGCTGGGGTAAGAACACCAGTCGGCTCATCGAGTACAAGAATGTCGGCGCGGCGAAACAGGGCCTTGAGAATCTCGACGCGCTGACGAACGCCCACCGGCAGATCGCGTACGAGAGCGTCGGGAGAAACTTCCAGCTTGTAGTCGGCCTCGATCTCCTGGAGTTTCTCTCGAACACGTCGCCGGCTCTTTGTGATGATCGAATGCCCCTCGGCGCCTAGCATGACATTCTCGACGACGCTGAAGGGTTCCACCAACATGAAGTGCTGGTGGACCATGCCGATGCCCGCCGCGATGGCATCGCTTGAGCTTCGGATCTGGCGCTGCGCTCCCCCTACCCAGATCTCGCCTTCATCCGGTTCATAAAAACCGTAGAGGATTGACATGAGGGTCGATTTGCCCGCGCCGTTCTCACCGATGATGCCGTGGATTTCGCCCCGCCTTACACCAAGCGAGACGTTGTCGTTGGCACGCACCTTGCCGAACCTCTTGGAGATGCCGCGCAGCTCGATAGCAAGAGAGGTGGATGTATCGGGAGGCGTCGCGCTCATCGCTGTCAATTTCGGCTTCAGTTGGGACAGGAATTGGTCTTGACGTAGTCGGTCACCGTGATCTTTCCGGAGATGATCTGGTCCCGCGCCGCTTCGACCTTGGCCTTCATTTCTGGCGTGACTAGCTTGGCGTTGTCGTCATCCAGGGCCCAATCGACGCCCTTATCGGCCAATCCCATGACTTTGACGCCTGGCTTCCAGCTGCCATTCTTGGCGTCGTCAAAGGCGTCATAGGTGGCAACGTCCAGCCGGTTGACCATCGACGTAAGGACGGATCCGGGATGGAGGCCATTTTGGTTGCTGTCGACGCCAATCGCGAGCTTCTTTGCATCCGCTGCCGCCTGGAGCACACCGACACCCGTTCCGCCGGCCGCTGCGTAAACGACGTCCGCACCACGGTCGAACTGGCTGCGGGCAAGTTCGCCACCTTTGGTCGGATCATTCCACGCCTCGGGTGTCGTGCCGGTCATGTTTTCGATGACCTGGATCTTTGGATTTATGAAGTTCGCCCCTTGCTTGTATCCACAGCTGTAGGAACGGATCAGCGGAATATCCATACCGCCGACGAAGCTGATCACGTTGGACTTGGAAGCCATGGCTGCGAGCGCGCCGACCAGAAACGACCCCTCCTCGGCCTTGAACACGACTGACTGCACATTCGGCTTGTCGAGTTCGTCGTCGAGAATGACGAAATGGCTATCGGGAAACTCCTCGGAGACCGTGGACAGAGCATCCTCGAATGCGAAGCCTACAACGATGACCGGGTTATGCCCCGCTTCGGCTTCGGAGCGGATTGCCTGTTCCCTTTGAGTCTCGTTCGAGATCTCGAACTCCGCGAAGCTCCCGCCGTTCTTGGCGACCCACGACTTCGCGCCATTGAAGACCGCTTCATTGAACGAGTGATCATATTTGGAGCCAAGATCGTAGATTACCGCCGGATCTGCCCGGCTTGCTGTGGTTCCGAGCAGCATCAGCGCGAGTGCCGGCAGCAACAGCTGCACCAATGGCTTTCTCATAATCGCATGTCCCCTAGGTGGCTTGGAAGCAGGCTGACTAAGGTCACCTCCTGCCTTTATGTATGAAAGTATACTTTTTGAGACACCGCAAGCACTTTTTTCAGCGCCTTGTGTCTCACCGCCAAAATTGTCCACTAGAGCGATAAATAGCTGATTTTACACAATAAAATGTATACCATCCATGCAATAGTCGATTCTTTCCAGCATCATTTGGCGAACCCCGATGCTGGACATCGCTACGAAAATGTATACTTTATGGCGAGTCACGATTCGAACTCGACCGTCGAGGACGCCTATGCCTGTCAATTCTGGACCGCCCGAGAATGCGCTGGCGGACCCAAGCTTGCGACGCCAGGGACACAACCACGCGATCGATGACGCTCTCGCTGAAGCGCGGCAGTCCTACGTTGCGCGCAATACGTTCAGCGGCGCTCTCTTTGAAAGGGCTCAGGATGTGATGCCGGGCGGAAATACCCGCTCGGCCCTGCACTTCGATCCGTTCCCCCTCTATATGGCCTCGAGCGCCGGCGCCTTTGTTGAGGATGTCGATGGGCACCGCTATCTGGATGTGCTGGGTGAGTTTACCGCCGGTCTTTACGGGCACAACGATCCTCTCATTCGAGAAGCGGTTACACAGACCCTTGAGGGCGGCATCTCCAACGGCGCTCCGGGTGAAGCTGAAATCGAGTTGGCCGCACTCATGCGCCAAAGATTTCCGAGCCTGGAGCGCATCCGCTTCTGCAACTCGGGAACGGAGGCAAACCTCTATGCGCTGACCCTGGCCCGGGCGGCGACGGGCCGCACCAACCTGGTGTGCTTCAGAGGAGCCTATCATGGTGGGGTCTTCGTCTTCGCTGACGGAGGAAGTGCCATGAACGCCCCTTTCGATTGGACGGTTTGCCGATACAACGATGCAGAAGAAGCCTCGCATGTGATCGACCAATTGGGACCATCTCTCGCCGCTGTGATCGTCGAGCCGATGCTATCGAACGGTGGCTGCATCCCGGCAACAACGGAGTTCTTGCAAGTGTTGCGTGAGCGAACCGCCGCGCACGGCGCCATCCTGATCTTCGACGAAGTTGTCACCTCGCGCATGGGGGCGGGCGGGCTGCAAGGGCTCTATGGCATTTGCCCGGATTTGACGACCTTCGGAAAATACCTGGGAGGTGGATTTTCCTTTGGTGCTTTCGGCGGTCGAGCTGACCTGCTCGACCATATGAATCCCATGCGTCCAAATGCGCTGCCTCACGCAGGCACGTTCAACAACAATCTGTTTTCGATGCGGGCCGGTGTCGTCGGGCTCGAAAAGATCTATGCCGCCGAGCGGGCAGAGGCATTCCTCCGCACTGGGGAGCGACTGCGGTCTCGCCTCAACGAGTTGGCCGCGCCTCATGGGCTTGGGGTTCAGTTTACGGGCGTCGGCTCAGCCATGAACATTCACTTCCACAACGGAGAAATACGCTGCCCGGAGGACATTGCGGTCGAACCGCAGCAATTGTTTCAGCTCTTTCACTTTGATCTTATGGAGAACGGTATCTATGCAGCACGGCGTGGCCAGATAAACCTCAGTCTGCCGATGGGGGACAAAGAATTCGATACTATTGTCCTGGCCGTACAGGCGTTTCTCGAACGCCGCAGCCCCCTGCTCTCAAATGTCGGAGTGAACGGACAATCCCAATGACAGCTCCCTCTATCAGCTTCACGCCGAATTTCGAGCATCGCAACCTCGCGGATCAATGCGCGGACCATATCGTCCTGCTGATTGCCAGTGGGGAACTGCAGCCCGGCCAACGTGTCTTTGAAAAGGATATCTGCGCCCGTCTCGGTGTGAGTCGAGTGCCGGTGCGGGAAGCCTTTCGGATCCTGCAGGCCCAAGGAGTGATTGCTACCGAACCCAACCGCGGTAGCTTCGTCAATGAGTTCGGCTCGGTCGAGACGGCAGAGCTCCTGGAAGTGCGCCTCAGCGTCGAGAGGTTGGCGCTGCGCCGATTTTCGGATCGGGTTGCCCAGGGCGAGACAGAACTCGGCATCCTTGAGACTGCGATCGATGCCATGCGTCGTGCCGCACGTCTGAACGACCAACTGAGTTATTGCCAGGCCGATCTCGCCTTCCATCAAAAGATTGTCGAGCTGTCACAAAGTCATCTGCTTGTGCCCCTTTGGGCTTCTCTGTCGAGGGGCGTTCTCGTCTTCCTGATGCAGGAGAGAAACGTGCTGTTCGATTATCAGGAATCGATCGAGGAACATGTCTACTTGGTCGAGCTTATTAGGAGCGGCAGGCAGGCGGCGCTGGATCGAGAGATCGAGCGCCACATCATCAGCAATGTTCGCCGAAAAGCGCATCAGGTAGATGCTGTTCCAGCCAAAGGTTCGGCAGCATCATGATTATGAGCAAACGCAAGCTGGGCCGAACTGGCGTCGACCTTTCTCCCGTTGGCCTTGGGGGCGTGCCGCTCGGCGAAATCTATAAGAAGATCGATGAGCAACAGGCCCGGGCAACGTTGCAAGCCGCGTGGGATCAGGGCATCCGCTATTACGACACTTCTCCGTGGTATGGTCGCGGCCTGAGCGAATTGCGCTTTGGAGAAATGCTTCGTCAGCATCCCCGCAGCGCCTTCACGTTGTCGACCAAGGTGGGGCGGGTGTTTCGGCGTCCTGCCGATGCCACATCTTTCAAAGGAGAGTTCTGGCGAGGCGGACTGCCCTTCGAGCATCGGTTTGACTACACATACGATGGCATTATGCGCTCCTACGAGCAGAGCCTCATGCGTCTCGGTCTGAACCAGATTGACCTCCTGCTGATCCATGACCTCGATATTGCCGAAATCGGTTCGGCTGATTTGGTCGCGCACCACTTCGCAGATCTTGAGCGCTCGGGATGGCGAGCCCTGGAGAGCCTTCGACGCTATGGCGAGATCGCCGGCGTCGGGGCGGGGGTCAATATCCTTGGGACTATCCCGGAATTTCTGAGACGGTTCGATCTCGATTTCTTTCTCGTCGCCATGCCTTACACCTTGCTCGACCAGGAAGTACTGGACGAAGAATTTCCTCTTTGTGAAGAGCGTGGTGTCGGAATCGTTGTTGGATCTCCGTTTGCGTCCGGCATCCTGGCGACCGGTACCTCCGTTCCCAAGCCGTTCTACAATTACCTGCCCGCCACGCCGCGTGCTTTGGCTAAGACAGCGGCAATCGAGAAGCTCTGTTTGAATTTCGGTGTCTCGCTCAAGCAAGCCGCTTTCCAGTTCCCTCTGCGCCACTCTACAGTCGCCAGTGTCGTGTCCGGTGCAGGTTCGCCAGAACAGGCGCTTGAGAATGCTCATCTGCTAGACGCTGCGATTCCGGATGAATTCTGGCGCGAGTTGCGGCGAAGCGGCCTTATCCACCCGTCAGCGCCCTGACATGGAACGACATCGGTGTTCATACGAACAGGCTTTGCGCGAGACGAGACTCCTCGAAACCCTGGCGGATTTCGACCCGCACATTGCGGGAACCCCGCCCCTCGGGTTGGATGTGCCTGAAAGTGACATCGATATCTTGTGTCAGATGCCTGATCCGCTCTTATTTGCCGCACAGATCTGGGCCCGTCTGTCGGCCTGCGACACTTTCTCGATGCATCAGTGGACAGGCGGACGTCGAACAATTGTGGCGAGCTTCCGGTCTCACGACTGGCTGTTTGGTATATTCGGCGACCGCAGAGCGGTGGCTGAGCAGGAGGGGTGGCGGCACTTCGTCGTCGAGCAACGGCTACTCCGGCTGGGCGGGCAAATGCTCAAGGAGAGCATCATGCGCCTCCGATACTCAGGTATGAAGACCGAGCCGGCCTTTGCGGCCGCACTCGGACTTGAAGGCGATCCCTATGAGCAGATGCTTCGCTTGTTCGACGAAACCGACGATCAGCTCAAAGCAAGGTTGCTGCGTACACGTCGACACCCACATCGAGGGCGTGGTCGCGCTCGACGTTGAGAGCCACATCGCTGCTCAAGCGAACCACAAACCTCGTTATGCGGATCAGGTGTCACCGACCGGCCTCCGGCCTTCGTCTAAAGGAAGACGGCGCGAAAGGGGACACTGGCGGAAGAATTCGCCGTGTCCGCAGCAGGGGTCGGAACAAACTTCAAACCGGATTAGCGCTGAAGAGCCGTGTCAGTCGATTTGCAGGGAAACTGCCGGATGCAGTTTCTTGAGATTGGGCAGGGACTTATTCTGCCACGGAATCTCGGAACTGCCTCGCACGACCAGCGCCACGCTCGGATGCTTGCGCACCTCGATGGTGAATTTAGCCAGCAGGTTGATGCCCGAGGAGTTGAGGAACTCAAGACCTGTCAGGTCGAGCGTGATCGTATCCGGCGCAGTCGCCAGGACCTCGGTCATCAAGGCCATGATCGGTGCATAGGCATCCGTTCCCGACAACCGCATCGTGCCTTCGAAGTGGACCACGCTGTCTTCGGCCCAGACCCGGTATTCGTCCGACTTGATCTCAAAATTCGGCTTCATGCTCTCACTGCTGCGACTGGGTGACGGGAATGGCGGCGAAGGTTTCGACATAGACGCGCCTGCCATCATCGACGGGACTGAAGATCCAAGCCAGGCGGGCGCCATAGTCGCTCATCAGCGTCAGCAATCCAAGGCCCGAGCCTGAGGTCTCCGGATCGGCTGCGTTGGCCTCGATGCGCTCGATGAGCAGGTCGCCCGGATCGCCGGTGGTGATCTCTGCGAGCAGGGCCTGGAACGATGCGGCCGCTTCGGTGCTGACGACGTTGGAAACCTTGACCTTGAAGCAGTCGACATCCATTGCCGCCTCGACCCTGATCTCGCCGGGCTCACGGAATTTGATCGAGTTCTCGATCAACTCATTGACGAGGTAGCCAATATTGTGCCGCACCTCGCGGTAATCGTTGCGCGAGGCATGAAACGGCAGCGCGAACAGGTCGGCAATGAAGTCCGACGTTGTTGCGCAATGATGCCACCTCAGGTCGAGGGGGCCATCGAACAGCCTGACGCGGCTGACGCTTTCTTTCATGCCGATCACGATCTCTGCTGGTCCATACAGTGTGGTCATGGCGTTACCTGTGCCTCATGACGACGAGTGTGATGTCGTCGTGGATCTTTCTGCTGCCAATATGGGTCATTAGGTCCTCGACGATCCCGTCCTTTATTTCCTGGGCACTCGAGGCGTGACGCTGGCGCGTGCTCTCGACGAGGCGGTCCAAGCCGAACAACTCGCCTTTCGCGCCCTCTGCCTCCGTCACGCCATCGGTATGCAGCACGACGACGTCGCCGGTTGTGAAGGGTATGTCGTAAGTCGCGACGAAAGGCGCGATGTCCATTTCGAGTCCGATTGGAAATCCCAGGTCGATCGTATCGATGCGTTCGACGCCGCCGCCGGCGCGTATCACGACAACTTCTTCATGCTGGCCCGAAAGTGTCAGCTTGTCGTTCTCATAGTCGAGGAAGGCGAGGGATAGATGTTTGTCTGAATTGGTCCGCTCGAGGTTCTTGAAGATTGCCCGGTTGAGCCAGTCAAGGAACTGCAGGGGGCCGCCCTCGCCCGTTTCCTGCAGCGCTCGCGCAACCGATTGCACCATCAGCATCAGAACCCCGCTTTCGAGGCCGTGGCCGGTGACGTCGCCGATGCCGACCTTGAACCTCTGCCCGTCGCGCAGCACATCGTAATAATCGCCGCCGACTTCGTCCGCCGGCCGCATATAGGCTGCAATCTCGACCCCCGAGATCGTCGAGAGCTCGCGCTCCTTTGGCAGCACCATCATCTGGATCTGGCGAGCCACGTCGAGTTCGGCGCCCATGCGAATATTCTCACCGCGAAGCTTCTCGTTGAGCGACGAAATCTCCGAGTTGGCGTTCTCGAGGTCGCGGGTGCGATCCTCGACGAGCTGCTCGAGGTTTTCCGTATGGTAGCTGATCTCCTCGGCCATGCGGTTGAAGGCAACGCCGACCTCGCCGACCTCATCCTTGGTGGGGATGTCAACGCGGACCGAGTAGTCCTTGGACTGCAACTGGCGTGCTGCTGCGGCCAGGGCGCTGAGGCCTGCCGTGATCCGCTTCGAAATGCCGAAGATCGCGACGAACACCACGAACAAGCTGATCAGCACCGTCATGATCTGATATTTGAGGATGCGGTTGGTCGCGGCCGAGATGTCGGACTGCGCCGCGATCAGCGAGGCATAGATCTCCCGTTCCGGTACCACGAAACCCAGCGTCATCGTCTCCTTCACGATCGGCCCGTTGTCCCATAAATTCGTGGGCTCGAGCTGCTTGAGCACGACGATGTAGGGGACATCCTCGCCATTCTGCTTGAGGAGGATGTGCTGGATATCCGGCTTGTTGTCCGTGGGCATGCTCAAGGCGACGATCGCCGGCTGGTCGCTCTTCTTCAACGAGCGGTCCAGGCCCGTGACGCCCTGTCCCGCGGCGCCGCTTGCGGTGACGACGCCGAGCGTCTGCTCGCCGGCTGAATTCACGGCAACTACGTTGCCGTTGGACATGACCAGGAAGCCGAAGCCGGTTTCGGCGACTTTCACGCTCTGCACCAGGTCGATCAGCTGGTCGAGGGTGACGTCGGCCGCGGCCATGCCGGCAACAGATTTTCGGTCCGCCGTCCAGAGCGGACGAAAGAACGAGACGATCTGCTTGCCGGAATTCGCGTCGATATAGGGTGCGGTGATGGTGGTGACGTCATCGAGCGGCCGGCTCGACGGCTTGTCCAGCCAAGTCTGCCAGTCCTCATAGATGCCGGGAAAAAAGAAGTCCCAGAAATTCGCCTTGTTATGACCGGGATAGAGCTTATCGAAGGTCTGGGCGAGCTCGGGGGCCGGTGTGGCGCGCATCACAGGCAGAGTCTTCGGGCCGACATAATAGACTTGAAGTTTCTTGGATCCGGTCTGCATCAGCGTTGGGCCGAGAATGTCGAACAGCGCGCTTTCACGCACACGATCCTGGGCGCCCGGTATCGGCTGATGGTTGGAGTCGAGCAGATAGCTCCAGACGCTGGTCGTGCCCGGGGCACCCGGAAGGTTCTGCGCCCAATCGCCCGCTGCGTTGTAAACCAGGGGCGTCGACAGGGTGCGGTCCTTGGCGATGGCGTCTCCGATTGCCTTCGCGGTCTCGGGATGATCGATCATCGCCTGCATCGTGCCGGACAGCACGCCGACTTCGGAATGCACGCGCTCGAACAGAAGGTTGGCCCGCAGCGCCGTCGCATCGATGTAGGTTTGCAGATATTCGCGGCTGGCCTTGGTCAGGCCGGCGCCGACCTGTTGCGCGGCGTCGCGCGACAGGCGTTGCACGTTCCACAGCGCGATACCGCCACCAAGCAGCATGTCAAACAGGACGGCCGCTCCGACGACGAGAATGAATTTGCCGCGAAAGCTCCTGGGAGAAAAGCGCCGGTGCCATGGCGGGGAGACAGCGCTGTCGCTCATTGCGGCTTGGTCCCGGACGCCACCCAGATCGGCCAGCCCGCATAGCCCCTGGGATGCAGCGCGGCGAAGATGTGATCCTGGAAGCCGCCACGGAAGCGGTCCATGAACTCCTGGGTGTCGCCGCGGCGGGTCGACATCTGGTCGACGAAAGCATTTTCCCAGGCTTGCACGATATCGGCGAAATCCTGCGGATCCCCATCGAGATTGCTAACCATGAAGGTCTCCATCTTGATATTTTCGAAGCCGCAATCGACCATGTAGCGTCGGCTCTTCGGCCCGCATTCGATGTCCATGTCGAAATGCGCCCAGACCTTGGCTGCCTGTTCATAGGTCCATTTGATCGACTCGCCGCGCGGCTCGCCGACGCAATGGGAGACCTTTTCGTTGGTGATATAGACGCGGCCGCCCGGCTTGCAGATCCGGAAGAGTTCCTTGAGGATCATGTGGGGCTTGGGGAAAACCTGCAGGGCGTGCCGGCAGGTAACGAAGTCGAACTGATTGTCTTCCAGCAGCAGTTCCGCTGCATCGCCATAGACATATTCGATGCCGTGCAGGCCGAAATCGGCGGCCACCCGGCGCGCATACGCCAAGCTCGGCTTGGAATGGTCGAGCGCGACGAGGCGCGAGGGCTTGAAGTCCTTGTATAGGAGCGCCGCGAAATCACCGATGCCGCAGCAGATATCCGCGACCGCCACGTTCTCTTTCAGGCCGTGCCGCGGCAGGATGTTGCGCTCATGGCGCCATGTCATTTTGGTCTGGGTGCGCAGAACCGGGAAGAAGCGGCTCTCTTCGAGAATACTCTGGAAGGGGTAGAAGTCGGCGTCGTACTCCTCGACCTTGATGGCCGGCTCGATCAGGCCCAGCCGGCCGAATTTCTCCGTCGTCCAGCCGACAACGCTGGACGTCACGACGACGAACCGCAGGTCTGGCCTGACACGGCTGGCGTCCAGCATCACCCGCGCGAAGGCATGGAAGGCGGTGTTGTTCATCTGTCCGAGGCGCCGGACATTGACGTAGAGAACACCGCTTACCCGATCGATCGAGTCCTTGAACAGCGCTAGGCTTGGCGCGATCTCGTCGATGGACTGCGGGCGCAGCGTACCGGCAAGCGAAAACTCCTGATTGTTCAGGTCGAACTGCGCCTTAAATCGCGCTTTGTTGGCGAAGGTTACCGCGGTCAATGTGTCAGGCCCCCGAGTGGGAGGTCCACGACGAGCGTGATAGTGTCATTGTCGTGCGTGTTGATGCTGACTGTCGCATTGTAGCTGACGGCGAGTTCGACCAGCAATATGTCGCGGCTGGGGCCCGGGTCGCCGGACAACGAGCTCATGTAGTCGGCTTCGGCGTCACCGCCCCGTATGCGGGCCACGGCATGCTCAAAGAAGCGCTGCTCGTCCTTCTTGGAGGTGAAGGTAAGCTCAACCCTGTCGATATTGCCCTGGCGCGAGATCCTGCAGGCGAAGGCGCCGCCGGCATGGCGGCTTCTGAATGTGATTTCCAGCAACTCGTTCAGCGCGGACGAAAACAGGTTGGCGAACAACACGGAATCCGGACGATTGTGGCTTATGGTGCGCGCCAGATAGGTGGCAATATAATCGCAATGCGTCCAGTTGGAGTGGAACGCCGCCATTTCCATGTCGATCTGGACCATCATGCGGAAATCATGATCCGCTTTAGTGTCGTGCGTGGCTTGCGGCGACATATCACTCTCTGCTGTTGCGATGCCCGGCGGGTAGTGTCGACTTCAATTGATACGCTCGCGGCGCCTGCGTGAGGTTCCAGCCTTGGATGCGTACATCCGCGCCTTCTCCGCACTCATGACTTGGCCGAGATGGAGGCCCTGGAGTAGGTCACAGCCCTCGTTGATTAACCATTGAGCCTGCGGGGCCGTCTCGACCCCCTCGGCCGTCACAATCATGTCCAAACCATGCGCCATGCCAATTATTGTCCGCACAATTGTCTGACTTTTCCGTTCTCGCTCGACATCTTGAATGAAGTACCGGTCTATCTTCAACGAGTCGAAAGGAAAATTCTTGAGATAGCTGAGCGATGAATAGCGTGTGCCGAAGTCGTCCAGGGAGATACGAATGCCCAACACATTAAGCGTGTTTAGGGTGTCCAGGTTATCGACCGTCTCTTCCAGCAAAACGGATTCGGTTATTTCCAGCTCTATTCGGTCGGCTCTGATACCAGTGCTGTCGATGACCTGGGCCACGACGTCGGTAAGGGTGCCACTGAGGAACTGGGCTGGTGATAAGTTGACGGCGATACTGAGAGAGTCCGGCCAGGTCATCGCCTGTCGACAAGCCTCCTCCAACACCCAGCGCCCGATCTCTTCCATCAATCCGTCTGCTTCGGCGATGGGAATGAACACGTTTGGTGTTATCCGTCCAACTTCTGGGTGGTCCCAGCGAACCAGCGCTTCGAAGCCGACAACCTGTCCCGATGAGCGTAGCAGCGGTTGGTACTCAAGGAGAAGTTCCTGCCGTTCCAACGCCAATCGCAGGCTGCGCCGGAGATTTTCTCGTTGCTCGATCAAAAGCAACATTGAGCGATTGAAGACCCGGGCACAGCCCCGACCATCTCCCTTGGCGGCATAAAGGGCAATGTCCGCCGCCTTCATAAGTTCCTCGCCTTGCCCACCATGCTGCGGGCCGAACGCGATGCCAACGCTGGCACCCACGAAGAGTGGCATTTCGTTGATGATAAAAGGAACCTTGAAAGCATCGACAAGGGCATGCGCCACGCTCTCTGCTTCGCTCGGATCTTTGCCATATTGGATGATCGCAAATTCATCGCCAGCGTAGCGATAAGCAGAGTCACCCTCTTGTAGCACGCCGCGTATGCGGTTCGCAGCGAGCTTGAGCAGGGCGTCACCGGTGCCATGTCCCAGTGTATCGTTGACTGACTTAAAATCATCAAGATCGATCTGAAGCAGAGCTGAACGCTCACGCATACCGTTGCGCGTGGCCAAGATCTCCTTGAGCCGGTCACTCAAGCGTTGCCGATTTTGAAGACCGGTCAACACGTCGTGGGTAGCCTGGTGCAGCAGCTCGCTATGGTCAGCTTCTGCGGGGGCCATCGCGACTTCCGCTGACTCGATCAGGCCAATCCCAGCCGCGGTTGGAAACACGCGGACTTCCACTTCCCGCCTAGATGCTGTGGCAAGGTTGAGGATCGCTGGAGCCTTGGCGAAGAGCGCCCTGTCAAGCGCCTTCCGAGCATCGCCCGTTGCGAAGTCTGGATAGATGTCGAACAAACTCGCACCGATCGACATCCGATCGCCACGCAAAGTCTTAAGACGCGCTGCACACTGCGTAAGCGTCAGCTCACGATCATAGATGGAGACCAACTCGCGCGTATTTTCGAGGAATTCGGGAGGTACCAAGCCACCGTCCGCGACATCGCCGGCCCTCACTGCTACCTCTTTGGGAAACCTAAACTTTCTCCAAAAGCGGCGCAATTCCAAATCCCCTGCCGATTCTTAAGATAACCTAAAGCCACTGTAAATGTTCACTCGAAACTTCGCACGGCATAAAAGACTTCATATTACCGATTCATAAACAATAAATTTCAGAAAAACTGTCACCGCGCTGCAACAGTTCAAATAAATAACTAAAGTAGTTTACGTATGGGAATGTATTGATTGGATCAGGGCGCACATTTCTGGCGAAGGAGGATTGGACACCCCGTGCAGTTCCAGTCCTGGGATCGCTCCAAAACCGCATTAGTAGCATCACCAATGGAGCGCTAGCGATTTGTCCGCTATTCACCTGCAGAAATTGGACCACCCAGCAGATAGACCCCCTTACAATCTCGTTGCCAGACCCCTGGATACGGTCGGGGACTGGTGGTCCCTGCTGATCATTCGTGACGTTTTTGACGGACTGCACCGTTTCGGCGAGTTTCAGAAAAACCTAGAGCTGGCCAAAAACATCCTCTCAGCACAGCTCCGCAATCTCGTCGACCACGGCATTCTCGATACCATTCCGGCCTCGGATGGCAGCCCCTATCAGGAGTATGTTCTGACGGAGAAAGGGCGAGGGATGTTTCCGCTGCTGGTCGCGCTGAGGCAATGGGGTGAGGATTTCTTTTTTGCACCCGACGAGTCGCATGTGCTCCTTGTCGACAAGAAAAAGGGCATGCCGGTGCGAAGGCTGGAACTTCGGTCCCAGGACGGGCGCGTGCTTGGACCAGAAGATGCAATGGTGACCGCAATCTCTCGATGAGAGTGGTTCCAACCACGACAGCACTTGTTGCACGGGCTGTCCTGAACAGTGGATCGCGCGATGCAAAGGCACCCGCTGATCTCGCGTGCTAACCGTCACGGATGAGTCTGAGCATCTGTTGCTTGCTCAGTTCACCCCTGCCGGAACCCTATTCTCCTCGCGCGCGCCAAGCGGGGTACGGCAGTTGCTGATCAGCGGGGCAGAAATCTCGGCGTCAGTGGCCGACTTCATCTCCTAACTATCGGCTCTTGCTAGAGCAAAGCGCGTTTAAGCGTAAACGCCGCTTTGCTCTAACTCTTTGTTTCGACGCGTCTTTGCGATTCTTGCCGAGTCCGTCAAATCGCAAAACGCTTTAGGGTCCCTCGGCGGACAGGAGACTGTTCAGTTTCTCCGCCGTCTGATCCGATGTGAGCGGCGTGTAGACCGTCAGCTTGAGCCCAACCTGATCGGTTACAGCCAAGCTGGTGTATTCGAAGGTCATGCGCCCTGCTTTGGGGTGCTTGATACGCTTTAGCCCCGTCAGAGACCGCAGAACATCTTGCCGCGACCACCAATGACGAAACTCGGTGCTCACCTTCGTAAGCTTGGCGATAAGCCGTTCGAACTCCGGATCTCCGACGTATCGGGCACTATCGGCTCGAAACATCGCCAGCACGGTAGGAGCAAGATCGTCCCAATCGGTCAACAGCTTCCTGTGCGCTTTGTCAGCGAAGACAAGGTGCATGATATTGCGCTCGTCGCCCACGAGCTTTTCGTAGTCCCCAAAGAGAATTGCGGCCGCCCTATTCCAAGCAAGGATGTCCCAGCGTCGGCCAAGGACGTAAGCGGGTTGCCGCGTCAGGCTGTCAAGCATCCGTCGCAGCGGCTCATCGACCCTCTCTGGTCCAATTGGACGCGGCTCAGGCGGTGGCCGATCGTTCAAGATGTAGAGGTGCTGCCGTTCGGCGGGATCGAGGCGCAAGGCAGCCGCCAGCGCCGACAGGACTTCCGGAGAAGGCCGAACATCGCGCCCCTGCTCGAGCCAGGTGTACCAGGTGGCTCCAACCCCTGCGAGGAGCGCCACCTCCTCGCGCCTGAGCCCCGGCGTGCGACGTCGGAAGCCCTCGGGCAACCCGACGTCGGACGGTGTTAGGCGCTCGCGGCGCGAACGGAGGAAAGCGCCAGACTGACGGCGGCGGGCTTCGGTGTCGGCAACGGTCACGCTCATCGCATGATCATAGCAGGATCAATACTAGGATGCTGCTAAAACTGTTTGGCCCTTCTTATCTGAGACATCCTTGATGGCAGTCGTGGTTCGAAACGGTGACGGCGTGGCAAGAGATAACAAGACGATACTCATTACGGGCTCAACAGACGGGCTGGGACGACGCTTGGCCGAGCGCCTTGCCAGTCGCGGCACGCACATTCTCGTCCATGGCAGAGATCGGGATCGCGCCGAGCAAGTCTCGGCGGTCATTCGGCGTGCTGGCGGCGCGGCGAGCCATTACGTCACTGACCTATCATCTCTGTCTGAGGTCCATGGTCTTGCTGAGACGATCAAACGCGATCACGCATCACTGGATATCCTAATAAACAATGCCGGAATTGGTGTTGGCCGGCATCGCGGCGAACGTCAGATGAGCCAGGATGGCTACGAACTGCGCTTCGCGGTGAATTATCTGTCCGGCTTTCTGCTGACGCGGCTCCTGCTGCCGATCATGACAAGACGCCCCGGTAGCAAAATTATCAACGTGTCCTCCGCCGGACAGGAGAGAATCGACTTTGGCGACGTCATGCTGACACACGGCTACGACGGTCGGCGCGCCTACTGCCAAAGCAAACTCGCTCAGATCATGTTCACCTTCGATCTGGCGCAAGAACTCCATGCATCGGGCGTGACCGCCAATTGCCTTCACCCCGCCACCTACATGGATACGGCCATGGTGCGCTCGGATGGCATCCGGCCCATGACGTCCGTCGACGAAGGTGCCACCGCAGTCCTGCAGCTCATCGACAACATCGAGTCCAGCGGAAAAAGCGGGGTTTACTTCGATGGGATGCGGCCCTCGCGCGCTAACGGACAAGCCTACGACGTGACAGCCCGCGCGCGTCTACGCGCCCTTAGCTTTCAACTCGTCAGCCCGTCCGCACCGGCGCTCGGGGTGCCCTGAAGCAGCGAACGCCGCGGCAGACGTAATCCGCCCTTTCACCTCACAGCTCAACGAAGGATAGAAAGCCATGTCGTCTCAACATGTCGTCATTATTGGAGGCTCTTCCGGGATAGGCCTCGCCACCGCACGCCAGTTGCTCGGCTCGGGCATGCAAGTAACGATCATCGGCCGTAGCGAGCATCGGCTGGCCGAAGCTCGCCAATCGCTGGGAGGTGGGACGTGTGTGGTGTTGGACGCCGCCGCAACAGATAAGCTCGCCGAAACATTCTCACGGATCGGCGGCTTCGATCATCTTGTGCTCGCCTTCGGCAGCGGCAAGGGACTTGGGCCGTTCGCTTCGATCAGTCTCTCAGAAGTTCGCGAAGGCTTCGAGGAAAAGGTCTATCCCCAATTTGCCGCCGCCCAGGCCGCCCTTCCTTTCCTGCCTAAGGATGGCAGCATCACATTCATTTCATCTGTATCGGCGCACGCAGCCATGCCGGGAACAGCGGGCATCAGCGCAGCGAATGCTGCGGTCGCGTCCCTCGTACCGATTCTCGCCGCAGAACTGCGGCCGCTTCGGGTGAACAGCGTGTCACCAGGCGTAATCGATACACCGTGGTGGGATTTCCTGCCGCCCGAGCAAAGGAAGGGTGTCTTTGCCGAATATGCCGGCAAGACGCCGGTCGGTCGGGTTGGAAAACCCGAGGATGTTGCCCAGGCAATCACGTTTGTAATCAAGAACGGCTTCATGAGCGGCCACAACATCCTCTGTGATGGCGGATTGCGCTGGGCCTCGTAAATAGTCCTGACGCTTACCACGTCGCGGCTGTTCCGCTCCTGACAAACGCACGAGCCCGGAGCAATCTGGATGTCGGCGGTGTGTCCCATCAATCCGGCTCGCTGCCCTCAACGAAGACTGAAAGCCGGTCGAGAACAGAAGCGAGGCGATCCGGCCCGATCAAGCGCGAATATCGACGCTCCAGCTCTGCCATCACGTCCAGACTATCGAGCATCCGCCTCGTCAAGCATCAACGCCGCCGTCCAAATTTCCTGATCGGAGTGGCGGCGCTACGGCCAGTAGAACTCGGCATCGAGCCATGGACCTGCTCGAAAAGGGAGACACGTCAACAGCTTATCCCTTCGACAACTGCTCCTGATGTGCCTTGACCAAGTCTGCCATGCTGTCGAACCGGAAATCAACGTGCGGCAACTGGCCGGGATTCATGGTCGCGCCGAACCCCTTCTGTGCGTGACGGCGATAGATCCAGCAGGAGGCCAGCTTGTAGTCGTTCGCCGGCTTGTGATCGTGGAACATGCTTTCGGCGGTATGGAGGATCTTGTTCCGCTTGACGCCGAGGCTGTCCAGCTTTTCCAGCAAGTAGTCGAAATTGCGCGGATTGGGTTTGTAGGAGCCGACATCCTCAGCCGTATAAATCGCGTCGAACTCGACTCCGAGCTTCTTGTTGCTGTGACGGAAGGAGTCGTTGTCGACATTCGAGAGAATGACGAGTTTGTAGTGCCTCTTCAGATATTGCAGCGCTCCGGCGGAATCCGCGAATGCCGGCCAGTTCTGGACCGACCGACCATATTCGACGCACTCTTCGTGCGTGACCGCGATGCCCCATTCTTCCGCGAGCCTTTTATAGACGATCGGCAACAGGTCCTGGTAGCGCTTGGCGGGGGTGTAGAGCTGCTGGCTGGACTCGTGCCGGGCATGGGCCTCAAGAATGGCATCCCGCGTCAGCTCCCGGGAAACTTTGGTCGTAAGGGGTTTCAAGCCCTCGACCATGCCCGATTCCCAGTCGATGAGCGTGCCGTAGCAATCGAAGGTCAGGGCTTCAAAATCGGTGAGACGCATTGTCTGCTCCTTGTATGGCGATTGATTTCGGGCAAGGGACCTATTCCGGTACCGGCTCTGTCAGGCGGCGGCGGATATCTTTTCGGAGCCCAGCGCGGCATCGAGGATTTCGAGGGCCTCGCGGAGCTCGGCCTCCGAAGTCACGAGTGGTGCCAGGAAGCGAACGATGTTGCGGTGGACGCCACATTTGATGACAAGCAGTCCGCCTTCGCGAGCCCGATCGATCACCAACTGCGCCCGGTCCGGGTCCGGCTGCCTCGTTTCGCGATCGGCCACGAACTCTATCGCCTGCATGAAGCCGCGACCGCGCACGGTGCCGATCTCCTCATGCTTGCTCTGCAGTTCGGCCAGCCCCCTACTCAATTGATCGCCAAGACTCTGGGCCTTCTCCAGGAGGCCATCCTGTTCGAAGGCGTCGAGCACCGCGAGTGCCGCGGCACAGGCAAGCGCGTTGCCGCCATAGGTTCCGCCAAGCCCACCCGGCAAGGGCGCATCCATGATTTCCGCCTTGCCGACGACGCCGGAAAGAGGGAGACCACCGGCAAGGCTTTTGGCGACAGTCACGAGATCAGGCTGAATACCGGCGTGTTCGAAGCCAAACATCTTGCCGGTTCTGCCAAATCCCGTCTGGATCTCGTCGCAGATCAACACAATGCCATGGCGTTCCGTGATCGCGCGCAAAGCCTGAAGGAATTCCGGCGGGGCCGCCAGGAAGCCACCATCGCCTTGCACTGGTTCGATGATGATTGCGGCAACGCGATCGGCGGCAACCTCCGTGGCAAACAGCTCGTCGAGCGCGGCGAGCGCCATTTCGGTTGTCACGCTGCGATAGTCGTCGGGATAAGCGGCATGGAAGATCTCGCCAGCAAACGGCCCGAAATTCTGCTTGTAAGGCTGACTCATACCGGTGAGGCTCACGCCCAAAAGCGTGCGTCCATGAAAGCCGCCCCGGAAGGCGATGATCGCCGGACGATTGGTATGTGCACGTGCGATCTTGACGGCATTCTCGACGGCTTCCGCACCCGCGGTCAGGAAGATGCTCTTATAGGCAGCGCCCTTGCCGACCAGCCTGTTCAACCGCTCAGCCAGGGCAATGTAAGGCTCATGGGCCACCACCTGGAAGGCCGTGTGGCTGACGCTCTTGAGCTGTTCGGTTACCGCCGCCACCACGCGCGGATGGTTGTGGCCGACATTCAATACGCCGATGCCACCCACGAAATCGAGATAGCGGCGACCTTCGACGTCCCACATGCAGGCACCCTCGGCATGGGAAGCAACGATCGGATGAGCCGTCATAACGCCTCGCGCAACGCTGGCGTTACGGGCAGCCAAAAGCTGTGCTGTGGTTCTGGAAGCGGCGGGCATCGGCAGTTCTCCCCTTTTGCGAGCGTCGTTTCGCTCGCCATCTGGAACCAGACGGTAGTCGAGGAAGACCAGTGCAAGGTGCCGAAGATCGGCCGAATTCGGAATTTTCGCTTATCCTAGGGGTGTGAAACCGCAGCATATTCTGCCGACAACCGGCGGCCCCGCTTCCGCCCCGGCGACGCATGCACGGGCCGGAGACACGTTCTCCTCCGTGATACCGAGAGCCGCAATGTCGGCGGGAACGCCCTCGCCCAGGGCGAAGCTTGCCGCCAGCCGCGCCGCGGCCGCGCCCGCCATGACACCGTTGCCGCCCTGCCCTGCCAGCCAGATGAAGCTCTTCTCTTCGGGATCCGGTCCGATTACCGGCTCATGGTCGGGTGCGAAGGTGCGCAATCCGCCCCATTTGTGCTTCACCGAGCGAACATCCATGGTCGTGTATGTATGGATCCTATCGATGGCGATGGCGACCTCCAGTTCGTCAGCCTGCGCGTCGCAAGGCTCCGATGGCGCCATGTCGATCGGCGAGACCATGATACGGCCCGCCTCCGGCTTGAAATAGAAGGTCTCGGCAACATCGAAGGTCATCGGCCAGCGGCTGATATCGCTGCCCGCCGGCGGATCGAACGTCACGGCGGTGCGGCGGAAGGGTACGACATTGCGACTGGCCAAACCGGCAAGCCTGGAGACCTGCTGGACCCAGCCGCCTGCCGCGTTCACGACAACCGGAGCCTCAAAATTGCCCGCGGGCGTTTCTGCCGTCCACAGGCCCGACGAATAATTGAGCTTCTCGACGCGAGCGTTGGTTACGAGCTGCCCGCCACGAGCCTTGAATGCCTTGAGGTACCCGCTCATGAGGGCATCGGTATCGATGTCGTTGCAACCGGGCTCGTAGAGGGCAAGAGCGAACTCGCTCGCCTTCAGGACGGGGCAATGAAACAGAGCGTCCTCTGCCGACATTATGTCGACCCTGGCACCACGCCGGACCAGTTCCTCGCCCTGACTTCGAAGCTTGTCCTGCTCGTTCTCTCGCGCAAGAAACATGGCACCGCGCGGCGATACCAAGGGCACTTCCGAAAAACCACGGGGTGGGCTTTCCAAAAATGAACGCGATGCTGTGACCAGACCGCTCCAAAGCGCAGGCCCGTAGTTCTCGGACATCACGGCAGCGGAACGGCCTGTCGAATGGTAGCCGGGCACACCCTCTGCCTCCAGGAGAATGACCCTTGCCCTGGCACTTAACTCGTAAGCCACCGAAGCGCCGGCGATCCCTCCTCCGACCACGATGAAATCAACTTTCTGCGACGACATCATCCACTCCGCCTGGCAGGTGCCTCATGTGCGAGCGGGTGAGATCTTGCGATATCGCCGCGACTTCCCTGCTCGCTTGCCAGCGAGCGTAGGCCTGGAATGTCGGCACAATGCACTGAAGTATGCCCGACGAAATGGCGTCGCCGTTGGAGTGAGCGCCCGAAACGGCATATCATGCCGCCGCGCAGCACTGGATGCCTTTCCTGTTGAGCCGTTGCCTGCGGAAAATCCCTGCATCCGTTATGAGAACGCCACCTTGACGGCTCACCCAGCCTATATGACCGACGACGCCTACGCGGAACTATGGATCAGAACGCTCAAAGCCTTGGAATCCTTGGCCCAAGTCTAGAACACGGCCTCGCCGATCTTGACTTCGCTCAGCGGAGACAAAACGATCACCTCACCCCCAGCATCCTTGGCACCGAGGATCAAAATCTGTGACTGAAAGCCCGCGATGTTGCGCGGCGGCATATTGATGACGCAGGCCACAAGGCGACCGACCAGGTCCACGGGCGAATATTTGGTTATCTGCGCACTCGACCATTTCCGGCCAAGCTCGCCGAAGTCGACCTCTACTTTGTAGGATGGGTTTCGGGCGCGGTCGAAAGGGTGCACCGTCGTGATCCGGCCAATGCGAATGTCAATCTTGGCGAAGTCCTCATAAACAATCTGTTCTTTTTCCATTTCGGCACCCGGCGTTAGAATCGGCAGATTGTGCTGCGCGGTGGCCGGAATCATCCATTCAAACTGGGGTTCGAAACGCCTTTTGCTGCCAAGATCCTATCCGCATTCGGCATATCGTGCCGTGTTCGATCGGCGAAGATCTTCTCCAGTCATCTGGAGAGAGCCATGTCGACAGCCGGTCACCTGACAGATCCATCCCTTTTCGTCGAACGCTGCCTTATTGGTGGTGCCTGGCAGGCCGCCAGCACCGGCGAGGTCATGGCGATCGACAACCCGGCTACCGGCGCCATCGTTGGGACTGTGCCTAAGTGCGGTGCCTCGGAAACCGAGGCTGCGATTGGAGAGGCGGAGAAAGCCCTTCGTTCCTGGCGCCGCAAGACACCAGCGGAACGGGCCATTCTTCTGGAACGCTGGTATGCGTTGATGATCGAGCATCGCGAGGATCTGGCTCTGATCATGACCCTTGAGCAGGGAAAACCTCTGTCGGAATCCCGCGGCGAGATCACCTATGGTGCCTCGTTCATGGTGCCTCGTTCGTCAAATGGTTCGCCGAGGAAGCGCGCCGTATCTATGGCGAGACGATTTCCTCTCCACTCGCAGACACACGGATCATCGTCCAGAAGCAGCCCATCGGTGTCGTAGCGGCCATTACGCCATGGAACTTTCCGAGTGCGATGATCACGCGCAAGGCCGCTCCCGCCCTGGCGGCCGGCTGCACGATCATCATCAAGCCGGCGGAACTGACACCATTCTCAGCTCTTGCCCTCGGCGTACTCGCCGAACGCGCCGGCATTCCCGCTGGTGTCATCAACATCGTTACCGGTCCGCCCTCCGAAATCGGCAGGGCGCTCACGGCAAGTCCCGTCGTCCGCAAGCTGACATTCACGGGCTCGACGCGCGTGGGCAAACTCCTGATGGAGCAGTGTGCCGGGACGGTAAAAAGAGTGGGCCTGGAGCTTGGCGGCAATGCCCCTTTCATCATTTTTGACGACGCTGATATCGACGCAGCCGTTGCCGGCGTCATGGCAAGCAAGTTCCGCAATGGCGGCCAGACCTGTGTCTGCGCGAACCGGATCCTGGTCCAGGACGGTATCTATGAAGCTTTCTCGCAGAAGCTCTGTGAAGCGACGGGCAGGCTCGAGGTTGGCGATGGCCTCGTGGAAACCACCACGATTGGCCCAATGATCAACCCGGCGGCCATCAGCAAGATCGAGGGGCACGTCGCCGACGCGGTATCGAAGGGCGCTACCATCATGACCGGAGGCAAGGTCAGGTTCGGCCTGTTCTATGAACCGACCGTGCTCACCGACGCGACAGCCTCGATGCTGATCGCAGGCGAGGAAACATTCGGTCCGGTCGCACCTCTGTTCCGTTTCTCAAGCGAGGAGGACGCAATCGCCATGTCGAACGATACGCCCTACGGTCTGGCGGCCTATCTCTACACGCGCGATCTTTCTCGCAGCTTCCGCGTGGCAGAGGCGCTCGAATTCGGCATGGTCGGCATCAACAGCGGCTCCGTCTCCACAGCGGTTGCTCCGTTTGGCGGCATCAAGGAATCAGGCCTTGGGCGCGAGGGCTCTCGTCATGGTTTGGAGGAATTCCTTGAGATGAAGACACTCCATATCGGAGGCATTTGATCGGAGGCCGAAGCGGAAAGCCGCATGTCGTTTCCTGAAAACGACATGCCGTCGCCACCCGACACGAGGCGGACGCCTATACCCGTCGTCACCGCTTCCGGGCGACCTGATGACAAGATCTTTCGGCCAGGGTAATGCAGCGCTGCGAGCAAGACCTCTGTACGGATCAATCATCAGCCATGAGCGACTTGAGATTCACGCTGTCGCGCTGGAAAACATTCTTGATGACAATATAGCTGAAGTATTTTTCGACACCGATATTTCGCTCCAGGACATTCTCCATCAGTTCCTGGTAGCGAGCGACACTGCGGGTCACGAATTTAAGCATGTAGTCGAAGCCGCCGCTAACGAGGTGGCATTCCTGGAGTGCATCATAGCGTCGGATCTCGGCTTCGAACTTGATGAAATCCTCGCGCCGATGATCCTTCAGGGTGAGCTCGGTGAAGACAGTGATATGGTCTACCAACTTGGAAAAGTTGAGACGGGCGTTGTAGCTGGAAATATAACCCGCCTTCTCGAGCCGCTTCACGCGAGAGAGGCACGGACTTGGCGAGAGGCCGACCGCGCCGGCGAGCTCGACATTCGTCAGCCTGCTGTTCTGCTGCAGCTTTGCCAGGATATTAATATCGATACGGTCTAATTTCGGTAGTCCAACCATGTCTCGGCGTTCCTTCACAGGCCTGAAATCAGCTCCTGAGATCCTCCTGGTGCGCCTTCACCAGATCGGCCATGCTGTTGAAGCGAAAGTTGTATTTAGGCATCGCGCCTGGATCCATGGTGGCTCCGAAACCCTTTTGATCGTAACGCCGGAAAATCCAGCAGGAGGCGAGGCCGTGCCGGTTCGCAGGACCATGATCGTGAAACATGCTTTCAGCCGTATGCAAGATCTCATGCTTCTCGATGCCCAGCGCTTTCAGCTTTTCCATCATGTATTCGAAATTTCGATCAGAAGGTTTATACGATCCAACATCTTCGGCCGTATAAACGGCGTCAAAATCCACCTGCAGCCTTTCATTGCTGCCGGCGAAATTCTCGTTGTCGACATTCGAGAGGATCGCCAGTTTGTAATATCGCTTCAGATACTGGAGTGCCCCGGCTGAATCTGTAAATGCAGGCCAATTTCGTACAGAGCGTCCATAGGCAACGCATTCGTTCCAGCCGACAGGCACCTCCCACTCCTCAGCGAGGCGGCGATAAACGATCGGCAGGAGATCGCGATAGATTTTGCCCGGAGTCTGTAATTGCTGGGAAGATTCATGGCGCGCATGGGCTTCCAGGATGTCGTTCCTGGATAGCGGACGCTTCACTCTGCTGGTCAATGGCTCCAGTGCTGCGACCATGCCGGTTTCCCAGTCGATGAGCGTACCATAGCAGTCGAATGTCAGAACCTTGAAGTCGGTCAATCTCATGAACGGAGTTCCTTGATATCGAGAACCGGGTGAAGCGTCTTTTCAATCGGTCGAGAGGCAGATCTCCAGGCCAATAGTCGCGCTGACGGGGTAGCCGGAAACGAGGTGAAAAAGATGGGCACGGTCGTCATCTACAAGGCTATTGGACAGCATAGGCAGTATCCATTTTTTTCAGGGCCGACATGCTGTGCCTGGGAAAGGACGCTGTCGCCACGAATACGACAACCAAAACGGCCATTTGTGCCAATTATTGCTGCACAACGGCAGAATGTGCTGCGCCCAAAACACACCGCGATAACTCAAAGGAACGCCATCCGAGAGTCGATGATTACTGAATATGCGGGCAATTCACCAATCAGAATGTGTTTCCGATGCAGCGGAATTTAAATCAAGTAAATGATGAAGGCTATTCCATACGGCAGAATATTCCTTCAGCTAGCTTTATTGTTCAACCGATCGGTGGCGGTTCATTCATCGCCGCGAACGAAGGGATGGGACGAGGGCATCGGCACAGCATGCCCCACTCATCACATCGGCGCCTCGCCACGCAACCTGCGTAAAAGCGTTGTTTCGGGCGTCGGCCTTCAATTCCGTCAAGGAGCACCGCCGGGTGCTGCATTTGAGGACCGTTTGGCCAAGGGTGATCGATCGTTGCTGGGCAAAGCCTGCTTTCTGCCGATGGGAACGATTTCTCCCAAGGAGACCACAGACTGGCTGCCTCCCGATCCAATCCAAGGATCGAGCGCTTGTTCGGCGGTACCTTGAGGTTCCTGCTGCGCGCCCACGGGATCGAAGTTTTTGCGCCGCTGAGATCGAGCTGTTGGAACTGATGATCGCGGCCACAAGAGAGCCTATCGCTCAAAAGAAAAGCCCCGGTTTCCCGGGGCTCTTCAGTTTGAGGAGCTCTGACATCTTCTGCGTCAGTTGAAAGTGTAGGACAGGCCGCCCATGATACCGAAATCGGGCTTGCGGGCGCTCGGCGAATAGGTGCCGGCCAAGTTGGCGCGCCACTTGGCATCCTCGGAGGTCCAGCCAACACCGGCGGCGATGCCGACCTGGCTGTGATAGACCGACATGCCGGCCGCAGCCGAGATCTTGCCCGGACGGTCGTCATAGCGCAGGGCCGAGGCAGCCATCGCCTGGGCGATACCGCTGCGAGCCTCGTTCTGGTTGTGCGAGATCTGGCTCTGCAGGTTGGAGATGCTGCTGCCGATACCGTTGAACTGCGCGTCTAGGGCAGTGATGGCGCCACCGACATTGTTGTAGGCCTTGCCGCCAACCGTGTAGGACGTGCCGGTGATCTGACCGTTTCCGTCAACCTTCGAACCACCGCCCAAGGCATTCGCTACGGACTGGGCGGTACCGTAGAGCTGCGAGCCATTCACAGCGTCCGTTGAAGCCGCAGAGATCGTCCCGGCGCCGACACCTGTGATCTTCTGCTTGCCGGCGTAGATTCCGCTGGTGGTGATGCTCGGGCCACCGTTTGCGATAGTCAAGCCGGTCGCGGTGATCGAAGTCCCGTTTGCGCCTCCCACGGTGAGCTTGTCGGCGACATTTACGGTGTTAGACAGCTTGTAATCGACCTTGGTGCCTGTCGCTGTCTGCGTCTGGCTGATGACCATGTTGTTGTCGGTGCTGGTCATCTCAACCGTGCCATTCGGCCCGACATGGTTGTTCGCCGTGTCGGGGGTAAGAAGGTTCCAGCCCGCGGTGCTGATCTGCTGCTGCACCGCATAAAGCTGCGAACCGTTCACCGCTTGGGTCGAGGTCGCGTTCACCGTGCCATTGGCGACATTGCTGATGGTGGTACCGTTGGCGCCACCGAGCGTGATGGTGTTCTTGTTCGAGGTATCGTACTGGACGGCGTTGTCGGCCACGGCCTGGATGGCCTGGTTTGTAGCGTAGAGCTGCGAGCCGTTGACTGCGTCGGTGGAGGCGGCTGAGAGCTGGCCAGCCGCGACATTGGTGACCGTGCGCTCGGCACCTGCCGTGCCGACACTGACCGTCGAGGTCGCATTGGTGCCGGCGAAGGTATAGGCCGTGCCGGCGATGGTGGCGCCAGCGGTGTTGACGACCGCCGCCGTGGTGGAGCCGGAGCCAAGCGCCACGTCATTGGCATTGTTGGCCTTGGCGCCCGAGCCGAGGGCGACCGTGTTGGCGGCAGCGCCCAGCGCCGTGTCGCCGAGGGCGACCGCGCCGGCTGCGGCGGCATTGGAATTGCTGCCGGCCGCGAACGAGCCCTGGCCTGTAGCCTTGCTGGTGTTGCCCAGCGCCACAGCGCCCTGTCCATTAGCCGTGCTGGTGTTGCCCAGTGCGACCGCGCCCTGGCCGTTGGCGGTGTTGTTGGCCCCCAGCGCCACGGCGCCCGTGCCGATGGCAGAGTTGGGATCACCGATGGCAACCGCGCCGTCACCCTGTGCGATGTTGCCCGCACCGATCGACACCGCCCCGCCGCCCGCCGTGGCGGCGTTGGCGTTGGCGCCCGCACCGATGGCGACATTCTGACCGGTGGCGCCGGAGACGGCGCTCACGCCCATGGCGATGCCGTTGGCGCCGCTGGCCGAAGCCGACTGGCCCAATGCCATGGCGCCCGCGGCGCTGGCATTGCTGTCGAGGCCCATGGCGATGGCACCTGTGCCTGCAGCCGTCGCGACGGCGTTGGGGCCGACAGCGATGCTATCGGTGCCGTTGGCCTGGCTGTCACCCTTGGTCGAATTGGCGTGGAAGTACTTGATGCCGCCGCCATTGAGCGAACCGCCGATCTGGTCGATCACGCCCTGCACCGAACTATAGGTGCTGCCGCCATAATTCAGCGCCGTGGTGAGGGTGCCGGTCGTGGGATCGTAGCTCGAGCCACCGCCAAGGCCGTTGGCCGTGGAGTTGCCGAGATTGCTGATGGTGGTGTTGGTGGCAAAGAGCTGCGAGCCGTTCACCGCATCGGTCGAGGTCGAGGCCACCGCGCCATTGGCGAGGTTGGTGATGGTCACCGGCGCACCGGCCCCAGCACCGCCCGTGGCGCCCAGCGTGATCTTGGTCTGGCTCGGGTCGTCATATTTGACCGCGACGTTGGCGAGGTTGGTGGTATTGGTGTCGAGCGCCGCCAGAGCGCCGGCAACCGTGGTCTGCGGCGCCGCGGCGCCGACCTTGCCGGTGGTGCTGACCGGCGCGATGCTCTGGCTGAAGCCCGACAACGTGCCTGTCGCGGTGTTGTAGGTCGTGCCGCCACCAAGATTGGTCGCTACAGAGTTGCCGAGATTGCTGGTGGCATTGCCTATCGTCTGCAACTGGCTGACAGTTGCCACATCTGTCGGAGCCGTGCCGGCCTGGACATTGGTGATCTTCTTGCCACCGCCATCGATGCCGTTCGTCGTCACGCTCGGCCCGCCATTGATGGTCAGGCCATTGGTGTCGACCTTGGTGTTGCCCACCGTCAAGCTGCCGGCGACGGCAAGGTTGGCGGCAAGGCCGAAGGTCACATTGGTGCCGTTCTGGCTGATGACGATGTTGCCATCGGGCGTGCTGCTGAGGTCGACCTTGGAGCCCGGGGCGACATTGACCCCCAAGCCGCCATTGGTACCGAGATCCCAGCCCGCGCTCGCCTGCTGCTGCACGGCAAAGAGCTGCGAGCCGTTCACCGCATCGCTCGAACCCGCCGCCACAGTGCCGTTGGCCAGGTTGGTGATGGAAACCGGCGCACCGGCGCCAGCACCGCCCGTGGCGCCCAGCGTGATCTTGGTCTGGCTCGGGTCGTCATACTTGACCGCGATGTTGGCGAGATTGGTAGAGTTGCTGTCGAGCGCCGTGAGGGCATCCGCCACAGTGGTCTGCGGCACGGCAGCGCCGACCCCGCCGGTCGTGCTGATCGGTGCGATGTTCTGGGTAAAGCCGGTAATCTTGCCGGTGGTCGGATCGAAGGTCGCACCGCCGCCCATGGTGGAGGCCGTGGTCGTGCCCAGATTGTTGATGTTGCCGCCGATCGTGGTGATCGACGTGCTCACGGCATTCACCGCCTGGTTGGTGGCGAAGAGCTGCGAGCCGTTGACGGCGTCGGTCGAGGTCGCCGTGACCTGGCCGGCGGCCACATTGGTGACCGTACGCTCGGCGCCTGCCGTGCCGACGCTGACCGTCGAGTTCGCGTTGGTGCCGGCGAAGGTATAGGCGGTGCCGGCGATGGTGGCGCCGGCGGTGTTGACGACCGCCGCTGTGGTGGAACCGGAGCCGAGCGCCACGTCATTGGCATTGTTGGCCTTGGCACCCGAGCCGAGGGCGACAGTGTTGGCGGCAGCGCCCAGCGCCGTATCGCCGAGGGCGACCGCGCCGGCTGCCCCGGCCTTCGAATTGTTGCCGGCGGCGAACGAGCCCTGGCCGGTAGCGGTGCTGGTGTTGCCCAGTGCGATCGCGCCTTGGCCGTTGGCGGTGTTGTTGGCGCCCATCGCCACGGCGCCCGTGCCGATGGCAGAGTTGGGATCGCCGATGGCGACCGCGCCGTCGCCCTGCGCCGTGTTGCCCAGACCGATCGACACCGCCCCGCCGCCCGCCGTAGCGGCATTGGCGTTCGCGCCCGCACCGATGGCGACGTTCTGGCCGGTAGCGCCAGAGACGGCGCTCACACCCATGGCGATGCCGTTGGTGCCGCTGGCCGCAGCAGCCTGGCCGATCGCCATGGCGCCCGCGGCGCTTGCGTTGCTGTCGAGGCCCATGGCGATGGCACCCGTGCCCGCCGCCGTCGCGACAGCGTTGGGGCCGACGGCGATGCTGTCGGTGCCATTGGCCTGGCTGTCGCCCTTGGTCGAATTGGCGTGGAAATACTTGATGCCAGTGGTGTTGATCGCGCTGAAGGCGTCGCCAACCGTGTTGTAGGTGTTGCCGCCAATCGTATAGGTCGGTGCGCTCACCGTGCCTGTCGTGGTGTTGTAGGTCGAGCCGCCACCCAGGTTCGTGGCAATCGAATTGCCCAGATTGTTGGTGTTGCCACCAACCGCGTTCAGCTGCGAGACGTTCACCGCATCCGTTGCAGCCGTACCGGCTTGCAGATTGGTGATCTTCTTGCCGCCGGCATCGACGCCGCCCGTGGTGAGGCTCGGGCCCCCGGCGATGCTCACCCCGGCCGCGTTGATCGTGGTGCTGCCGATCGTCACCGTGTTCGCCAGGTTGAAGGTCAGGCTGTTGCCGGTCTGGCTGACCACGAGGTTGTTGTCGGAGTTGTTGAAGTCGACCGTGTCGCCCGGCGCCACCTTGCTGGTGGTCGTGCCGTTGTTCGAGCTGACGTTCCAGCCCTTGTTCGCGGTGACGTTGACGGCGTTCAGCTGCGAGCCGTTCACCGCGTCCGTCGAGGTCGAGGTCACCGCGCCATTGGCGAGGTTGGTGATGGTCACCGGCGCGCCTGCACCGGCGCCGCCCGTGGCGCCCAGGGTGATCTTGTTGCCGCCGGGCGCGTCATACTTGACCGCGATGTTGGCCAGGTTCGTGGTGTTGGCGTCGAGCGCCGTCAGCGCGCCGGCGACCGTGGTCTGTGCCGTCGCGGCGCCCACCGCGCCGGTGGTGCTGATGCCGCTGATGTTCTGGCTGAAGCCCGAGAGCGTCCCCGTCGTGGTGTTGAAGGTCGTGCCGCCGCCCAGCGTCGAGGCCGTCGAATTGCCGAGATTGTCGAGGTTGGTGGTCGCGGACGAGGCCACCGCGTTCAACTGGCTGAGGTTCACCGCGTCGGTGGCCGCCGTGCCGGCCTGCAGATTGCTGATCTTGGTGTTGGCGGCATCGATGCCGGCCGTCGTCACGCTCGGGCCGCCGGTGATGGTCAGGCCGGTGTTGTCCAGCTTGGTGGTGCCGCCGACCGTGAGGCTGCTGGCGATCGCCACCGTGCTCGCCAGGTTGAAGGTCGCGTTCGGTCCGCTCTGGCCGATCACGATGTTGTTGTCGGTGTTGCTCAGGTCGACCGTGCCGCCAGGCGCGATGTTGCTGGTCGTCGCACCCTTGTTGGTCGACAGGTTCCAGCCCTTGTTCGCCGTCGTCGCGACCGCATTGAGCTGCGAGCCGTTCACCGCATCGGTCGAGGTCGAGGTCACCGCGCCATTGGCCAGGTTGGTGATGGTCACCGGCGCGCCGGCACCGGCGCCGCCCGTGGCGCCCAGCGTGATCTTGTTGCCGCCAGGGGCGTCATACTTGACCGCGATGTTGGCCAGGTTCGTGGTGTTGGCGTCGAGCGCCGTCAGCGCGCCGGCGACCGTGGTCTGTGCCGTCGCGGCGCCCACCGCACCGGTCGTGCTGATGCCGCTGATGTTCTGGCTGAAG
>NZ_BSPC01000059.1:0-101840 GCF_030160835.1 Labrys miyagiensis
GCAAAAGAGCGCTGCGGCTGGCGTGCCGCCGGGATAAACCGGAATCAACCGGGGTGGGCGGAAGCGGCGGGCCAACCAGGATCCGGATCGGCCCGCCGGTGCTTCATTCCAGGCATGAGTAGGACAGGAAAGCATATGCTTGTCAAGATCTGTTCGTTTTATGTCCGAGAGAGCGTTTGAGGACGTTGAATTGTGGGAGAGCAATCCTGTGAGAAAGCTTCATCCCATCCAACCCTGTCGAGCCTGTCCTTCGTGGGCCTGTTTGAAGGTTCGGTTCAGCCAAGTGCGGACATTGATCCACGCGTAATCAAATGTCCGAAACTCTTCACGGTAACTGACCGGCCACTTTGAGCAAATGCTCCACAGCAGCAGACATTACCGTCTGTAGAATCCCACGTAGCTTCCGATCCAAAGCCGGCAAGTCCTGCAGCGACTGATGAGAGCACACTATGACTGGGCTTTGCTGGTCCGCCAGGTCACGATCAAACACCACAGCGAAGTCGTCGCGTGATAGAACACCGCTGGCCACAACAAGATGCCGGCCAGTTCCAGAACGAGGGCGGAATAGGCAAGCACGATCGTGGCCAAGCAATTGTAGAGCGTAACACCGACTAAGAGCCCGAGAGTGCCTTGCCTCCCTTTGTCGTTTCGCGCGTCCCAGCTTGTGGCGGCAACAGCGAGCAACGCAGCACCGCAAATCCGCCCGATCACTGGTGCCTCCGGCCCTACCTGCCTTGTCCCAAACAGCAGAGAAAGCAGGATCGTCGGCACCACGAGGAGCGCCAGTCCCGTCGCACCTTCGGCGATCGCAAACAGTGACAGAAGCTTGCCTCGATGGGCGATGTCCATGGCAAAGTGTCCCCGTGCCCCGGCCTGCGACGACTGCGAGTGTGTCCGGTGCGGGCCGGCTTACAGCCGACGGCCCGTACCGTGTCAGCCCTCGTGCATCAAGGCGCTGCAAGCTCTACCTTCAAGCTGCCCAGCTTGCCCGTGAAGGCAAACGGGGTCTGATAGTCGTTATCATCGACACCGGTTCCCGTGTCCGAGCCGACATCAAAGGTTTCGCTTGCCTCCAGAGCAAAGGGGATAGTGTGAGGGAAGGTCCCGCTGGCTGCTTCGGTGCCGTCGATCGTGATTGTGCCCTTCCCACCTTTGCCAAGGCCTGGCCCGTCAGACTTGAAGGCGAAGACGAGATTGTGCTTTCCAGGTGTCAGAGCAGCCGGGCACTCCACCCTTGGCCGGGCGAGGTCCAATAGGTCGTAGACAAAAACGGGCTTCCCCTTGAGCAGGTAGAAACCCCATCCGCCGAAACGCCCGCCCGCGGTTACAAGCATACCGCTGCCGCCGTCAGCGGGAACTTCGACATCGGCAGTGATCGTGAACGACTTGTTGAGGATGCTCGGCGCAGTCCCGAGAGGCACGCCGACGATGGGTCTGGTGTAGATGAAGTTGCTACGTCCGGCGACGATGCTGGGTCGGGGTAGAATGAACCGCGTCAAGGCCGAGGCGTCCAGTGGCAGCACCTGGTATTTCGTGGCTTCGACCCAGAACAAATCCTGCAACTCTTTCAGTTTGTCAGGATTGGCGGCCGCAACGTCATTGTTTTGCGTCCAGTCCTTGGTGAGGTCGAACAGCTCCCAGGTCACGCCGTTGACGATGTCTTTTGGCGTGGGAGCCGTGCCATTCCAGGGCTCCCGATAGGGCATTGTGGAGGCAATCCACCCATCATGGTAGATCGCGCGATTGCCGAACATCTCGAAATACTGGGTCGAGTGCTTCGATGGCGCATCGGCGTTCGCCTTGTCGAACGTGTAGGCCAGGCTCACGCCTTCGATCGGCGTCTGCGTGATCCCGTTGACCGTCTCGGGGGCGCGGATGCCGGTTACCTCCAAGATCGTCGGGACAATGTCGATGACGTGGTGGAACTGGTTGCGTATGCCACCCGCATCCTTGATGTGGCCTGGCCAAGCGATGGCCATGCCGTTGCGAATGCCCCCAAAATAGGAGGCGACCTGCTTGGTCCATTTGAAGGGCGTGTCGAAAGCCCAGGCCCAGCCGACCGCATAATGCGGATAGGTCAGCGCGGACCCCCAGGCGTCATAGAATTTGAGCTGGTCCTGGACGGGCACGTCGACGCCGTTGAAGAAGGTCATCTCGTTTGGTGTTCCAGCGGGGGAGCCTTCCGCGCTCGCGCCATTATCGCCGCTGATGAAGATAATCAGCGTGTCGTCGAGCTTGCCCATGTCCTCGACCGCCTTGACGACCCGGCCAATTTCATTGTCGGTATAGGCGAGGTAGGCTCCATAGACATCGGCTTGGCGGATGAAGAGCTTCTTCTCGTCAGCCGAAAGTGCGTCCCACGGCTTGAGAATCTTATCCGGCCAGGGTGTGAGCTGCGCGTCCTGGGGAATGACCCCAAGCCTTTTCTGGTTGGCGAAGATTTGGTCACGCAGCGCATTCCATCCCTGGTCGAAGAGATGCATGTCGCTGATCTTTTTGATCCATTCCGGGGTCGGGTGATGAGGCGCGTGCGTGCCGCCCGGTGCATAGTAGAGAAAGAAAGGCTTCTTGGGATCAAGCTGGTTGAGTTGATTGAGATAGTTGATGGCGTCGTCCGCCATGTCCGTTGTCAGGTTGTAGGTGGGGTTGTTTAGATAGGGATAGACGCGGGTGGTATTGCGGTAGAGGTCCGGTTGCCACTGGTTGGTCTCGCCACTGACAAAGCCGTAGAAATACTCAAATCCCATTCCGATGGGCCATTGATCGAAGGGCCCCGCCTGACTGGTTTGGAAAGATGGCGTGTTGTGATCTTTGCCGAACCACGACGTTGCATAGCCATTTGCTTTGAGAATCGTGCCGATCGTGTCTTTGTCCGCAGTGATGACACTATCGTAACCGGGATAGCCGGTCGACGCCTCGCTGATCACACCGAAGCCGACTGAGTGATGGTTGCGGCCCGTGATGAGAGCAGCGCGTGTGGGCGAACACAGTGACGTTGTGTGGAAGTCCGTGTAGCGCAGTCCCATATTCGCAATGCGGTCGAGCGTCGGTGTGGGAATGACGCCGCCGAAGGTGCTCGGGGCAGCAAATCCCACGTCATCCGTCAGGATCAACAAGATGTTGGGTGCACCCTTGGGCGGCACGACCTGCGGCTGCCAATATGGCGTCGACTGAAGCGCGTCGAGATTAACTCTGCCGCCGAACTGGCCTGGCGGCGGCGGGATCTGGCGGCCGTCGATGGTGGTCGTCGCGCTGGGTGTGCCGGGTGTTCCATTGGTGACCTGAGCTGACGCCCCTGTCCCGCTGATCGATAGGAGCGTGAGTGCAGTGCCTAGCAGTGCCACTAGTTTCATGACCAGTCCTCCCCCCTCGGGCACATTTTATCATGCGCCTGTTGAGAGTTTCCTCCTGAAAGCCTACTTGAGCAAGCTCTAACGAAGCTTATTCTTCGCGGGTGAAGATCTATTTGCTTTGATTTAAACCAGAAGTGTGCGGAGCCTGTCATCTACGACTTTCGTGAGCCAGAGTTTCAAAGAGCGAACGACCCTACCCACTCATGATAATCGGAGGCATCTCGTTGACGGAATGGCGGCTTCCGGGAAGCGATCAACTGCATCTGAACGGCAACGATGGGGCGCCAGCGGTTGTTCGCGGCCACGCGCTTGGAAGTCCGCAAAGGGCCAGAACCGGACTCATGCGCCGCAGCAAAGTCCGCCATTTGATCACCTCGTAGGATGGATAGCTACTCGGGCAACCCGCTTCGCGCGACAATCTCCCGTCGAGCCACCAGGGTTACCGGCGGGCGAGCCCTGCGCCAGCACAGGCGCTTCAATGGGGGCTCGGCATCAACGAACTGCCGGCGCCGACCGTGGCCTCAATGTGCCAAGGGATGCCGAGAACGAGCGCGCTCACCACGCGTTGAGGTCGCTGACGAGCTGCTTATCCAGGGCTAGGCTTTCCATGCCACTGGAAAGCAAAATACCGCCTCGGTCATGGTGTCCACTTCCCGGCATGTTGCGTTTGTGGTGCAGGAAGTGACCGACCTCGTGCGCCATCACGCCAATGAAGGCTTCGCCATAGTCGAACACGGGTGGATTGCCCTGGTCGACAACCACGCATACCTGCTCATCAGGCAGATATTCCCCAGCCGCCTCCGTCGCCATGGCATCATAGTCGCCGACGAGAAAGCAGGTGAGATGGGCGCCGCGCTGCTTGAGTGGCACGATTTCCTTTCGAAAATCATCGCGCGAGATTTTTGGCCCCAGGGCTTTCTGGACCGTGATCCATGAGGCATCGGCCGGGGTGAAAAAGATGTTCGCCTGGGCCCCGAACACCCAGTTCAACCGGGTGAGGAACCAGGGAGCGTCATCCGGCGTCCATTTCGTGGCGTTGATCACGTTGCCCGACTGATCGGGCTGCCTGAGGAATTTGAAGGCGATCGAGAAGTCCTTGCGCGGCATGATGGCGACCTCCAACCTGACACCCGTGCTGCCGCGCGTGGCTTTGAGTTCCGGAATACCGCCACCTTTGTGCGAGACCTTGAGGGCGCGCGCATTGCCCCCCGGCCGCCCGGCGCGATACAGCGCCGTACGCAGCCGCAGCAACTGATCGTCGCGCTCCTGGCTTCCCAGCTTCCCATAGCGCGTTTTGATGTAGTCCTGGGCGACGCTTTCGACCTGCTCGAACTGCACATCCTCGACCTTTAACCGATCGGGATCATAGGACAGGCCGACGTCCTTGCTGTCGCGGAGGCAGACCAGGTTGAAGCCCCCCTGAGGCACGATCATGAAGCTTTCCGCGGCGTAGACGCCAGAATGGTCCAGGAACTGAGCGAAGCTCGTCATCGGGTTCCCCAACCTCAATCCACGATGGTGTCGCGTCTGGTCCATCGCATCCGGGATAACCATCCGTGATCATCGCTGTCCGGTTGAACGAGCACGATAGCGGAAATTAGCTTCGCGAGCCAATGCACTTAGGTCGAGTTTGCCCCAGGCAAGGCTTGGAAGCTGACGCTCTGGAAGCCTGACTCAAAAAGTGTGGCGAAGCCAGGAAGGCGGCGGGAACGCCGTCATTGCGAGCGGAGCGAGGCAATGAAGGCTAAGGCTCCGCTCCTGGGCTGCAAAGTTAGCGCCCATGGATCCCTGGGCGGCATCTCCGTAGATGCGGAGCAGGATAACCTGCGCGCTCGACCATAGTGAAACTTCGACGGGGTTCTCGAAATCGAACGTTTAGCCACCGCATCGCCATCGCTGCGCCAGATGCAGGGAGCCATTTTCGAATTCGAGCTGCGTTTTCGCAGTGCTCCCAGTGACCCGGGCCAAGCCTACTTGGCCAATTCCGCCGACCGCTTGGTTCTACAACTGCAAGATGCATGGCCAGCGCGGCGCGTAAGTATCCATCCGCCAAAGTAGGTACGACAAATCTAACTTTGAATTGGAACGGAACCGATGATTACGATATGATGACTATGAGATGAAGTTTAGATGACAATTTTTTGGATAGGTGAGGCAACAATGAACGACCTTTCCTCGATGACTAGGCCTGTAGCGTCGCCTATCGATTTTCGTCAGCTTGCTCGCGGTCTGGGAACTGTCATTAACTATGGCGCTGGGGATGTTGTATTTCGGGAGGGCGACAACCCAAATTACGCCTATATTATTCTCAAAGGGGCAGTTGAAGTTAGTAGTCATGATAAAGTGATCGAGCGCATTACCGAAGGGCGAGCGTTCGGTATTGTATCGATGATCGACGGCAAACAACGCTCAGCTACGGCAAAGGCCATGGAGGCATCCGAAATTGCACTGCTCGATGCAAGGCAATTTCGATTTATGGTTGAAACGACGCCGAATTTCGTCTGGTATGTGCTGGCGGAAATCGTTGACCGGTTGCGGGCGACGAATTCCGCTTTGTAATCGGATTTGAGGCGCCCAAAACCCTTGACACGCCAGCTTTGGCCGAAGGCGGGTGTCATAAGGCTCCGCTGAGGTCGCCATCGCGCCAAGGGCGGGAATTGGCCTTCTGTCCGGAAACAGACCTTCGCCTACGCGCCCATGACAGGCGATCCTGAGTCAGTCGAGCGTTGGCAGCCACGAAGACTAGGTTTGCCATCCGCCTCGTCTCGTGGCGGCCTTCCCCAAGTCGGATTCAGGCCGCGTGCTTGGAACCAATGACGGACTAGACTGTTCAGCTCTGACTATGGCATGACGCTGACGTGCCCTCCTGGCTGGGTGAGCGGCAATCTTGAGAGACATGCATCATGAAGATTTCGTCGAGATTTCGTTCAATCGCGGCTGCGGTTATTGCTGCAGCAAGCATCAGCTTTGCCGGCTCCGCACATGCCGATAGCGGCACGATCCGCTTCGCCGTCTACAAGGCTGCCTTCTTTGTGGGTGGCTCCGGAGGCGAGGGCACGCTGACCTTCCACGGTCGCCGCTATCCCATCTCTATCGGCGGCATCTCGGGCGGCCTCGCCTTCGGGGCCTCCAAGACTTATTTCCAGGGTAGGGTGAGCCACATTCGCAGCGCCCGGGATGTGTCGGGGGTCTACGGTGCGGCAGGCGGAGGCGGCGCGGTCGTCAAAGGGGCCCAGGTGATCCTCATGACCAATGACAAGGGCGCCCAACTCGAACTCACAGGCAGGCAGATAGGCCTGCAGATCAACGTCGATCTCAGCGGTCTTGCCATCACGGTGAAGTAAAGGCCGTCGCTCCGTTCGTCATATCTGCAGTCGGCGCAGTTCGTCGAGCAGATCGCGTGATCAGGCCGGAACATAGGTCAGCCTGATCGCGTCCTCGCCAATTCGATCGCTGGCCACAAGGCGGAGCGGTGGCCGGGGACCGGCGAAGAATGGCTTGCCGCGACCAAGCACGACGGGATGGAAGTAGAGGCGATACTCATCAACAAGCCCAAGGTCGGTCAGGCTTTGCGCCAGGTCTGGCCCGGAAACAGCAATCTCCCCGACGAACTCGGCCTTCAGTCTGCCTACCACCGTCTCGATGTCATCCGAAATAAGCGTGGCGTTGGGGCCGACCGACTTCAACGAGCGCGACGCGACCCACTTCGGCTGGTTCCTCCACGCCGCCGCGAACTCGTGCTGTTCCGTACTCCACTCAGGACGGTCTTCGTCCCAATATCGCATCACCTCGTACATGCGGCGACCGTACACACTGCCGGCCAGGTCGCGCACATGCTCTATCCAGTGACGAAAGAGCGCGGGGCCTATCCGCATTTCCAGGTGGTCGACATAGCCGTCCAGGGACTGGTTCATTCCGAAGACGAGCTTCGCCATGCTGAAATATCTCCATCGCTGGGTCTTCAGAGCCTGACTCAAAGAGCGCAGCAGGTTCGAGAATGGCTCAATTTTTGTCATGCCCGGGGCTTGTCCCGGGCATCCAGACGCCACTTTTCAGGCCTTTGCGCCAGCCTGGATTGCCGGGACAAGCCCGGCAATGACAAAAAGTCGAGCTTCTCGCAATTTTTCGGTCAGGCTCTTCAGAATAGCCTGAGCCGCCGTTACGCGTAAGTGAGGCAGGGTACAACTCGGCCACGGAAAGCCGGGCGGATGAACCCGGGCCCCGCTGGCCGAAGCCGTGACCCGCATGATCCTGTCGACGCTCAGCTCGAGGTGAGACGGCCAGACCGCGTGGATGTTGCCGATTTTGGTGCATGGCAGCGCCGCGCAGCGAAGCAGGGCTCTGAATCGGGGAGATCGTCATTCCCACAACCAAACCGAAGGTTTGGTTGGATGACCGAAGGGAGACCCGGAATCCATGAACGCCATCCTATGCGGACTGTGTTCATGGATTCCGGCGTTCCCACTCACAAGCAAAGCTTGTGAGGATACGCTCCACAACCAAACCTCCGGTTTGGTTGTGGGAATGACGCCCCAGCCGTCCGCACCCTTGTTAACCCGAATTCGGAGCCTCGCGCGGGCTTGCCAATCGAGCCGTCTGAGGGCAATCTCCGCCCAGCAAAACGTTCGGCTGGCGCATCCCGATGGATTCTCCGGCCGGGCGACGAAACATGGGAACTTCGAGATCATGATCATGGACGGTGGGATTGCCGATACCGGCGAGATGGACGGTGCAGCTCGGCTTGGGTCAGGGCTTCTCAATCGCCGATCGTTCCTGGTCGGCTCCGCCGTCAGTCTCGGCGCGCTCGGGCTGGCCGGTTGCGCGACATCCGGCGGCATGAGCCAGGCCGAGGCGGCGAGGCTCTACGGGGCGATGCCCGAAGAGAAATTCCCGATCCCGGCGGTCGATGTCACCAAGATCGATCCGAAATATTATCGCCGGACGGTGCGCTACGACACCAAGGAAGCGGCCGGTACGATTATCATCGATCCCGGCCATTACTACGTCTACCGCATCGAGGGCGATGGGAACGCCACCCGCTATGGCGCCAATGTCGGCCGCAAGGGATTCCTGTGGAGCGGTGAAGCCTATGTCGGGCGCAAGGCCGAATGGGCAACCTGGACGCCGCCCAAGGAGATGATCGCGCGCCAGCCAGAGGCGGGCAAATATGCCGGCGGCATGCCGGGAGGCCTGGACAATCCGCTCGGCGCCCGCACACTCTATCTCTATCAGAACGGCAAATACACGCTCTACACGATCTACAGCACGAGAATAGCCCAGTCGATCGGGACCGGCGTTTCGAGCGGCTGCACCGGCCTGCTCACGCAGGACATGATCCACCTCTATACACAAACGCCGGTCGGGACGAAGGTGGTCGTCCTGCCGGCATAGGCGACGGGGTCGGCTCTCGGCCCGGGCGCCGCCGGTGCGGGCAGCGCAAGGAACGGGGCCGTTCGCTAGGACGTCCGGCTGAAGGGCCTGAGTCGGACCCAAAGCGGACAATGGAACTGCCGGGCCGGAAGGCGTGGGCAACCGGGGGGTGCCCACGCTCATGCTCGGGTTCAATCCTTCGCGATTGCGAGCTTGCTGCGCACAATCGCTTGATCGTTTGCGCCAAGCTGCATTGGTCCCAGCTTGAACGTGACCTTATCAAGCGTGCCAGTGAAGGCGAATGGCACTTGATAGTCGTCGTCATTCACCGAGCTACGCGTATCGATGCCAACGTCGAAGGTCTCGTCGATGGTTGCAAGAAATGGAGTGCTGTGAGGAATTTGCTGGCGGGCGACTTCCTTGTCATCCACCTTCAAGACCCCAGTGCCTCCCTTGCCAGCGCCCGGACCGTCATATGTGAAGTCAAAGACGATCGAGTGCTTGCCGGGTGTGAGTGCGTCCTGGCCTTCCCACCGGAAACGCTCAAGGGCCAGAAGGTTGTAGAGAAATACGGGCCTGCCTTTCAGCAGATACAGACCGTAGCCGCCAAACCGGCCACCGAGCGTGGCAATCATGCCCTCCGCGCCCCCGGCTGGAACATCAACCTCGGCTGTGATGGTGTATGACTTCGTCAGAATGTCAGGGGCTGTGCTGGAAGGTATGCCCGAGACCTGCCCGGAGTAACTGAACGTGTCTCGACCCGCGGTCGCGCTTGGTCTGGGAGCCAGGATACGTTTGAGGACGTCGTTATCGAGCGGGAACACATTGTACTTTGCCGCCTCGACAAGGAACAGTTCTTGAAGCTCGCGCAGCTTGTCGGGATTCTGGGCGGCGATGTCGTTGCTTTCCGAATAGTCCTGAGTGAGGTTGTACAGTTCCCACTTGTAGCCATTGATCACGTCCGGCATCTGGCCGAGGCCCATCAGCCACGGGGGAGCCGGCGGTGTCGTGGCCGCGATCCAACCGTCGTGATAGATCGCGCGGTTTCCGAACATCTCGAAATACTGGGTCGTACGAGTTGAGGGCGCATTGGCATTTGCCTTGTCCCAGGTATATGCCATGCTCACGCCTTCGATCGGCCTTTGTGCAATCCCCTTTACCATCACCGGTGCTTGCACGCCGGTCGCCTCAAGGAGCGTCGGCACGATGTCAATCATGTGATGGAACTGTGATCTGATACCGCCCGCGTCCTTGATGCGAGCGGGCCATGCCATCGCCATGCCCTGGCGGGTGCCGCCAAAATGTGAGGCAACCTGCTTGGTCCATTTGAATGGGGTGTCAAAGGCCCACGACCAGGCCACCGACATATGCGGCTGGGTTACGCTCGAGCCCCAGACGTCATAAAACTTCAACTGATCCTTGACGGGAACGTTGATGCCCTGGATAGCGGCCAGGTCGAACGGCGTACCGATCGTAGACCCCTCCGCACTCGTACCGTTGTCGCCCTCGATATAGATGACGAGCGTATTGTCGAGCTTGCCCTCGTCCGCGACTTCTTGAATTACCCTCCCAATCTCATGGTCGGTGTAGGCGACGTAGGCTGCATAAACCTCTGCCTGGCGGGCAAACATCTTTTTATCATCAGCAGAAAGCGTATCCCATTTGGGCAGGCTATCCGGCCACGGCGTCAGCGCGGTAGTCGCCGGGATCACGCCGAGCCTTTTTTGGTTGGCGAAGATTTGGTCGCGCATCGCGTTCCAGCCCATGTCGAACTTGCCCTTGAATTTCTCTATCCATTCGGGTGTCGGCTGGTGCGGAGCGTGCGTGCCGCCGGGCACGTAATAAAGGAAGAACGGCTTGTCCGGTGAGCTGGCGTTGGTTTGCTTCAGATAGTCGATGGCGTTGTCCGCCAGGTCGGTTGTCAGGTTGTAACCGGGCTTGCCGATCCACGGGAAAACCTGTGTCGTGTTTTTGAAGAGGTACGGCGTCCATTGGTCTGTCTCGCCGCCCATAAAGCCGTAGAAATAATCAAAGCCCATGCCTACCGGCCATTGGTCGAACGGCCCCGACAGACTGTACTGAAAGCTTGGCGTGTTGTGGTTCTTGCCGAACCACGATGTGGAAAAGCCGTTATCCTTCAGAATTTCGCCGACGGTGGCGTTCTCCGGACCGATGACGGAGTCATAGCCGGGATAGCCGGTCGACTGCTCTGTGATGACGCCGAAGCCGACCGAATGGTGATTGCGCCCCGTGATCAAGGCCGCACGCGTCGGCGAGCAAAGGGCCGTCGAGTGAAATTCCGTGTAACGCAGTCCCGCATTCGCGACCCGATCCAACGCAGGCGTCGGAATGACGCCACCGAACGTCCCGGAAACGCCGTAGCCAGCGTCGTCTGTCATGATCAGCAAAACGTTGGGAGCCCCCGCAGGAGGGACCACCGTCGGCGGCCAATACGGCTTCGATGTCGTCGCGTCGAGATTGATCGTTCCCCCGAACGGCAGCGGAGGGCTCGGAATGTAGCGCCCATCGATCGTTTGAGTGGCGCTCGGCTCGCCAGGCGTACCGCTTATGGTTTGCGCGTGGGCCGCGACACTGCAAAGTCCGGATGAGATTAGAAACGCGGATAGCAATTTACGCGAATTCATGACGTTTCCCCTGTGCTTTCTACGACGGCATTAGACCTCGAAAAGTCCCGTTTTGTAGGCATGGTCGGCAACGTGATCTGCGGTTTGGCTGTCGCCCAGAGTCGTTTTGCTCCAGCGCGACACTACATCCAAACATTGACGAAATATAAACATACAATTTATACGCACGAGACTCAATGGAAGAAAAAAGAACTTCTTTTACTTAAAGTACTGCGCAACGTTGGCGAGGCGTTTTCCCGCTTGCAAGTGTCGTTCCAATTCAGCCTGTGGCAGCTTTAGAGTAAATCTTAGCGCCGCAGTGTTCCGGTCATGGACGCCCTGGCGGCGTATGTCCGCTTCTGGATGCCAATCCGCCTCGGGAATGACTGCTTCGGGTCAGATCCGGACCAGGCAGCGAGAAAGTCGAATATCTGCTGGAGGCCTTGGCGCTATCGGCCTTTGGTCTGCCGTCGGCCGTATTTGGGTGCTCCGGCGTCGTGGGCTGAAAGGCGCCTGCTCGGCAAGTCCCTGAGCGGCTCGTTCAAACGAATGTCCACCTCCGCCAAGCCGCCCTTCGCAAGGCGCGCGCGCCGCCCCACCTCTGCACCCCGCTCTACTTCCGCCGCGCGTTTTCGAACAGCTCCTCCAGCGGGTCCACGAAGGAGCCGCCGAGCAGGGGATAGGCGATGAGGAAATAGAGCAGCTTGCCGAGCGTGAGGAAGCCCACCCATTGCAGCACCACCATCGGGAAGGGCGGGTCGAACAGGCCGAAGCAGAGGAGGGCGCTCAGCACTAGAGCAAAGCGCGTTTAGGCGCAAACGATGCTTTGCTCTAACTCTTTGTTTCGACGCGTCTTTGCGATTCTTGGTGATTCGATCTGAAGGCAAAACGCACCAGCGTGGCGAGCAGCACCACGGCGTGGACCAGGAGCCTGGTCGCCGTGGGTTGCGCGCTGATGTCCAGCATCGGCTTCATGCGTCCCTGCCGGATCCGGCCTCAGCTCTTCCTCTTGCCTTCCTTGATCGCCGCGGCCTCGGGCGCCCTCTCGGCGACGCAGGCGTCGTAGTCCGCCTGGCTGGAGACCCGGCCCGCGGCCTGGCAGGCCGACTCGGCCTCGACATAGTCGGACTCGGTCTTGATGCAGGCATCACCCTTCGGCGTGCCGGCCTTCATGCCCTTGCGGCTGCAGGTTTCGCTGCCCATGCTGAGCGCACCTTCATGCCGTATGCAGGTCACCATGGCATCGCTGCCCGCAGCCACGCCCTTGGCCTCGCACTTCTTCTGGAACGGGTTGGTGGTGGGAAAGCTCTCCTGCTTGTCCTGCGCGCAGCTCGCCAGGGCGAAGGCGGCGAAGACGAGGGGAATGCTGATTTTTGCGAAGGACGTTCTGGCAAAAGACATGAGCAGCGCCACCACCTTTTCGTTGCGTATGGCCGACTTCTATCAGAGATCGATGCTCTCGATCACCAGATTATGATTGGTATAGACACAAATATCTGCCGCGATCGCCATGGCCTTGCGCACGATCGCTTCGGCATCCGCATCGGTATCGACCAGCGCGCGGGCCGCGGCGAGGGCATAATTGCCGCCCGAACCGATGGCCATCACCCCGCCTTCCGGATCGAGCACGTCGCCGGTGCCGGTGAGCACCAGGCCGACCTGCTTGTCCGCCACCAGCATCATGGCCTCCAGCCGGCGCAGATAGCGGTCGGTGCGCCAGTCCTTGGCGAGCTCCACGCAGGCCCGGGTGAGCTGGCCGGGATATTGCTCGAGCTTGGCCTCGAGCCGCTCGAACAGCGTGAAGGCATCGGCCGTGGCGCCGGCAAAGCCGGCAATGACGTCGCCCTTGCCAAGCCGGCGCACCTTGCGCGCATTGCCCTTGATCACCGTCTGCCCGAGGCTGACCTGCCCGTCGCCCCCGATCACTACCTTGCCGCCCTTGCGGACCATCAGGATGGTGGTGGCGTGGAAGGGCGAACGGGGCCCGCTGTCTTGGCCGGAGCTGTACGGGCCGGACTGGTTGTCGAAATTCATGGAGACCTCACTCATGCTGGTCTCTATCTAGGAGGTCGGTTGGAAAACGCAAATGCCTGCTTCCGGGAGCGCACCGCGCGCTTCCCGGCCTATCCTCGGGTGCGCCGCCAAGGCTCGGACGCGCGTGCCGTCACGAGCGGTCTCGCCATGCCTGTTTTCCGAGCGTAATTGGCGTCTCCGGCTCCGGATTTTATCTCGCGCTAAAGTTGCGGACAGGCCTCCAGTTGCGTTATGCTGACGTAAGAGCACCAAAGAGGACCTCGAACCCGGGAGGTTCAAACATGGCGGAGCGGGCCGCGATACGCTTGGTGGTTATGGCCGTCATCGTCCTGCTATCGGCGTCGATATTTTCCACCGCGCCGGCGACGGCCCGGCTGTTGCGCAATTGCAGTGGCCCGGGCACCGAGGCGTGGCAGGGCTGCTGTGCCGGCCAGGAAGGCAAGACGTTCTGGCAGCGTTTCTTTGCCGGACCCTGCACTCTCGCCCGAGGCGACATCGGCGGACGTGACAGGGCCTTGGGGGCTTCGGCGATAAGCCCACCCACGCACGAGCGTGGCGGCTCCACGGGCGGCGTCGTCAACCAGCCGCAACCGAGCGAGCCCTGATCCGACTGCGAGACCCGGCTGAAGATAAGGTGCCGCACACCCGGCATCATGGCCCGCTCGATCACGCGGGCCCGGCACGCATCGCCTGCACCGGCGGGCGGAACGCGAAGGGCAATTCCTCGACGGCCTGAACCCATGGCAATTGGATGAAGGCTTTTATGGTCATCCCGTGCGCACTGAGCCACGCAGTGGTGCGGTGCAGTCAGACCAAACGATTGTTTGGTCCGGGGATCGCGCGAGGAGAAAGCGCCTTTTCTGCTTGCGATCCCGGATCTGCGAAGCGGCATTGCACGCCGCATCGCAGATCCGGGATGACTTTCCGCTCTTCATCCGATCGCCCTGCGATCGCCCCACTTCCACGCAGCCGACGGATAAAAAATAGATTGTGCGCGGCGCGGAGTGGTGTAAAACAGAGATAATGTCAACGACACTTAATTAATAAACCAGCCCAAGGATAGAGCAGCTTTCCGGAGCCAATAGTTCCGGATGCTTGTGTGCAGCTATCAGACCTGACTTGACCATGCCGTGGCTCTGGCCGCGATCTTATAGCTGTGTCGTGTATGGGGGGATGAGTGAGCACGCCGTTGCTGACCATGACTGCTGTCACCAAGCATTTCGGAGGCGCTCAGGCCCTGCGCGGCGTCGATTTTGAGCTGCGGGCCGGCGAGATCCATGCGCTGCTGGGCGAGAACGGGGCCGGCAAATCCACCCTGATGGGCGTATTGGCGGGCGTGCATGCGCCCGATAGCGGCAGCATGGCGATCGACGGCAAGCTGGTGCAGTTCGCCAGCCCCCGCGAGGCGCAGGCGGCCGGCATCGCCACCATCTTCCAGGAACTCGACCTGGTGCCCGGCCTCGATGTCGCCGCCAATCTCTTCCTGGGGCGCGAGATCGTAAGGCCCGGCGGTTTCCTCGACAGGGCGGCCATGCGGGATGAGGCCCGGCGCCGCCTTGCCGATATCGACGTCGACATCGACGCCGAGCGGAAGGTGGGCGATCTTTCCATCGGCCAGCGCCAGGTGGTCGCCATCGTCAAGGCGCTGTCCTATGCCTCGCGCGTGCTGATCATGGACGAGCCGACGGCGGCCCTCACGGCGGGCGAGGTCGAGCGCCTGTTCGCCATCATGCGCCGGCTGAGCGCCAGCGGCGTCGGCATCGTCTATATCTCGCACCGGCTGGAGGAAGTGCCGCAAATCGCCGATCGCGTCACGGTGATGCGAGACGGCCTGGTTGCCGGGACGACGGCGGCCGATGCGCCGCAGTCCGAACTCGTGCGGCTGCTGGTCGGCCGCCCGCTCGACGAACTCTATCCCCCGCGCAGCGCCGCGGTGGGCCCCCGGCTTCTCCATCTTGAAAACGCCAGTTTCCGTCCGAAGCGCCAGCGTGCCGGCTGGCAGGTGCCGTCGGGCCTGTCGCTGGATGTGCATCGGGGCGAGATCGTCGGCCTCGCCGGCCTGATGGGCGCCGGGCGTACGGAGCTGCTCTCCGCCCTCTACGGCACCGGGCTTGCCGGGCGCTGGGAAGGCACCGTCGAGATCGAGGGCCGCGCGGTGAAGCTCGACTCGATCCGCGCCGCGCGCCGCGCCGGCATCGCCTTCGTCACCGACGACCGGCGCGGCAGCGGGCTGATGCTGCGCATGGGCGTGGGGCGCAACCTCGTGATGTCGATCCTCAAGCGCGTGTCCCCCAACGGCTTTTCCTCGGCGGCGCGCGAGGCGGTGGCCGTGCTGAAGGCGTTCGGCCAGTTCGACATCAGGCCGCGCAACCCGGATATCGCTGTCGGCGCGCTGTCGGGCGGCAACCAGCAGAAGGTGGTGCTGGCCAAGGAGATCCTCGGCGAGCCGCGCCTGCTGCTGCTCGACGAGCCGACGCGCGGCGTCGATGTCGGCGCCAAGGGCGAGATCTATGCCCGCTTGCGCGATCTCGCCCGCCAGGGGCTCGGCATCCTCGTCGCCTCCAGCGAAATGCCGGAGCTGATCGGCCTGTGCGACCGCATCATCGTGCTCAGGCAAGGGCGCGATGTCGCCGAGTTCAAGGGTTCCGTCGACGAACACACCGTGCTTGCCGCGGCGAATGCAGGGAATTGAGATGACCGACGCCAAAGCATCAGCTCCCGCCCAGCCCGGCCAGACCACGGCGCCAGCCAGCAAGCGCGATCCCCTGGCGCTGGTCGTGCGCTTCCAGAGCCTGATCGGCCTGATCCTGGTGGTGATCGGCGGCATCATCTTCTCGCCGCGCCGCCACGGCCAGATCCTCTTCCTCGCCCCCGACAACATCGCCAATATCGTGCGTGCCGTGTCGGAGACCGGCATCATCGCCATCGGCATGACCTTCGTGATCATCACCGCCGGCATCGACCTCTCGGTCGGCGCCCTGCTGGGCCTCTCCAGCGTGGTGACCGCCACGATGATGATCAACTCCGGCTTCGGCCTGGTGCCGGCCATCCTGCTGGTGCTGGCGATGGGCATCGCCTTCGGCGCCATCCAAGGCGCCATCTCGACGCGCTTCCGCCTCGAGGCCTTCATCGTCACGCTCGCCGGCCTGCAGGCGGCGCGCGGCCTCGCTCTCGTGGTCTCGGGCAACCAGTATATCAACATTTCCTATGGCGACGGGCCGGGCCTGGCGCCGCCGGTGTTCTCGATCCTGGGCGACCGCCTGTTCAACAATGTCGTGCCGGTCGCCACCATCGTCTTCGTGGTGTTCGCGGCGATCGCCACGGTGGTGCTCAACACCACGCGCTTCGGGCGCTACGTCTTTGCCGTCGGCGGCAATGAGCGAGCGGCGCGGCTCTCCGGCGCGCCGGTTTCGGGCGTGAAGATCGCCGTCTACGCCATCACCGGCTTCGCCTCGGCGCTGGCGGGCATCGTGCATGCCGGGCAGTTCAACTTCGGCAGCGCCAATGACGGCGCCGGCTATGAGCTGACCGCCATCGCCGCCGTGGTGATCGGCGGCACCAGCCTGTTCGGCGGCTCGGGCTCGCTGGTCGGCACGGTGGCCGGCACCATCATGCTCGGCGCGCTCGCCAATGTGCTCCAGCTCAACAACATCACCCCCGCCATGCAACTGCTCGCCACCGCGGCGATCATCGTGCTGGCGGCCGTGCTTCAGTCCCTCGTCCGTCGCCGCGAGGGCCTGATGCGTTGAAGGCAAAGGCGAATTTGGGAAGATGGTCCACTCGATAGTCAACACGATATAACAGGAGGAAACAGTATGAAGGCAACACGCAGAACCGGCCTGACGAGGGCCGCCTCATGCGCGCTGATGGCAGGCGCGCTCGTCGCCTTGTCGGGAGCCGCCTATGCCGCCGATCCGCTGGTCAAGGCTTGCGCGAAAAACGGCGAGTTCGTCATCGGCTTCTCGCAGGCCAACAATGCCGAGCCCTATCGCCAGCATGTCAATGACGAGCTGACGGCCGCAGCCAAGGCGGCGCCGCAATTCACGCTGCAGATCGCCGACGGCGCCGGCAATGTGAACACGCAGACCTCGCAGGTCGACAATTTCATCACCCAGAAGGTCGATCTTCTCCTGATCTCGCCCTTCGAGGCCTCGCCCCTGACGCCGGCGGTGCAGCGCGCCATAAAGGCGGGCATCCCCGTCATCGAGCTCGACCGCAAGACGGTGGGCGATCCCGGCAAGGACTACACGGCCTTCATCGGCGGCGACAATTACAAGATCGCCTTGGAGGCCGGCAAATACACGGCCGACAAGCTCCTGCCGGATGGCGGCCAGGTCGCCGTGCTGGAGGGCCTGCCGAGCTCGACCCCCGCTGTCGAGCGTCTCAACGGCTTCAAGGATGGCGTGAAGGGCAACAGCAAGATCGAGGTGGTGGCCGAGCAGGCTGCCGACTGGCTGCCGGACAAAGCGCAGACCGCCTTCGCCGCCATGCTGCAGGCCCATCCCGACATCAAGATGGTCTATGCCAGCAATGACATGATGGCGGCCGGCGCCCGCCTCGCCGCCAAGGGCGCGGGCAAGGAAGGCCAGATCAAGATCATCGGCACCGACGGCCTGCCTGGCCCCGCCGGTGGCATCCGCGCCGTGGCCGAAGGCGAATGGGCGGCGACCTTCACCTATCCCACCGGCGCCAAGGAAGCGATCGAGATGGCCAAGTCCATCCTGCTCGATTGCGCCACCGAAGTGCCGCCGAACGTGACGGTGGCGACGACGGCGATCACGCCGGACAACGCCAAGAGCCTGATGGGCAATTGAGGAGAGAGGCAAGAGGCAAAAAGTAGGGCGCGGGTAGCCTCCCCCACGAAGCTGGGGGAGGTGGCCGAACGAAGTGAGGTCGGAGGGGGTGTGGTCAGAATTGAACAAGGGAAACACCACACTCGGCTGACATTTCCTCTGCCTCACCCCGCCCACACCCCCTCCGTCATTGCTTCGCAATGCCCAGTGACAACTTCGCACGCGAAGTTGTCACGGATACCCCCAGCTTCGTGGGGGAGGCTCCCGCGCCCATTGCCTCAGCACACACCTTGCGCAAGCGCGCGCGCCTGACGTACGAGGAAAGCCGGCCGCCGGGAGACGCAGCGCCCCCATGAACAGAATCTTCGCCGACCTCAAGACCAGCGTCTTCGAGACCATGTCGCGGCTTGCCCGCGAGCATGATGCCATCAATCTCGGCCAGGGCTTCCCGGATGGGGCTGGCCCCGAGGATGTCAGGCAGAAGGCGGCGGAGGCGGTGGTCTCCGGCTGGAACCAGTATCCGCCCATGCTTGGCCTGCCGGAGCTGCGCCAGGCGGTGGCGGCGCATTACCAGCGCTTCCAGGGCCTTGCGCTCGATGCCGACAGCGAGATCATGATCACCTCGGGCGCCACCGAGGCCATCACCGACGCGCTGATGGCGGTGGTCTCGCCGGGGGACGAGGTCGTCCTGCTCCAGCCGATGTATGACGCCTATCTACCGCTGGTGCTGCGGGCCGGCGGCGTGCCGCGCTTCGTCACGCTGCAGCCGCCCCATTGGCGCCTGACCCGCGAGGCGCTGGAGGAGGCCTTCACGCCCAGGACGCGCGCGGTGCTGTTCAACAATCCGCTCAACCCGGCCGCCGTGCGCTTCTCGGACGGGGACCAGGCGCTGCTCGCCGAGTTCTGCGTGCGCCACGATGCCATCGCCATCTGCGACGAGGTCTGGGAGCATGTGATGTTCGACGGCCGCCGGCACCGGCCCCTGATGAGTTTCGAGGGCATGCGCGAGCGCACCGTCAAGATCGGCTCGGCCGGCAAGATCTTCTCGCTCACCGGCTGGAAGGTCGGCTTCGTGATGGCGGCGCCCGATATTCTCAGGGTGATTGCCAAGGCGCACCAGTTCTTTACCTTCACCACGCCGCCGAACCTGCAGGCGGCGGTTGCCTATGGCCTCGGCAAGGACGACGCTTATTTCACCGGCATGCGAGCCGACTTCCAGCGCTCGCGCGATCGCTTCGCCGCCGGCCTTGCCGATCTCGGCTTTGTCACGCTGCCCAGCGAGGCGACCTATTTCCTCAACATCGATCTCGCCGCCAGTGGCATCGAGGAGGGCGATGTGAGCTTCTGCCAGCGCCTCGTCCGGGAGCGCAAGGTGGCTGCCATCCCGGTTTCGGCCTTCTATGCCGAGCATGCCGTGACCTCGGTGATCAGGCTCTGCTTTGCCAAGCGTGACGCGACGCTCGACGCCGCGCTCGCCAACCTCAAGGGGCTGATCCCCACGCCCGCCCAGTGAGCCCTTTCAATCCCGCCGGCGGCGGGCGCCGAGACGGGCGAGGAAGGCGAGCGAGACGGTGGTGAGGCCGAGCGCCATAAGCCACCAGGTCTGCCAGGCGGCCAGCCCCGCGAACATCTCCACCAGGGCGGTGGCGCAGACCGCCAGCGCCGCCGGCGTCGAGCGGTCGTCGTCCCGGTCCATGCCGCGGAAGGTGAACCAGACCGCGATGCCCGCCAGGATGACGCCGACGGCGCCGAGCTCCAGCCAGATCTGCAGGGCGGCGTTGCGGGGCGACGTGAGGATCTGGCCACCGACGCCGCGGGTGAGGGCGGAGCTGGCGTCGAAGCCGTAGCCGGCGATCAGATGGGTCGGCAGGCTGTAGGTCACGTCGCGCCAGATGGCGACGAGATGGTCGCCCTCGGCCGGCAGCAGGAAGCCGCCATAGCGGGCCATAAGCCAGCCGATGAGAGGCGCCAGGACCAGCAGGGCCAGTGCGCCGATGCCGACGAGGCGGGCGGCGAGGCGCGGGCGCCAAAGCGCCACCATCATCACCAGGATGCCGGTGATGAAGGCGGCGAGCACCACCAGATTATGCACCAGCCACAAGGCGAGGATCGTCACCAGGCACATTAGCACGGCTTGCCAGCTGCGTCCGCGCGCCAGCACGGCGCCGACCGCCGGCCAGATCAGCAGCGCCAGCAGCATGGCGGCGCGCACGCTTTCGACATCCTCGCTGCCGACTTCACCGATGTCCCGTAGCGGCGAAAAGGGCAGGAATTCCAGCGCCAGCGCCACCGCGGCAATGGAGACACCGATCGGAATGAGGTTGACGTCGCTGAAGCGTACATTCGCCTTCAGGCAGGAGATGGTGACGGCGAACAGCAACACGACGAGCAGGACGCCGGGCAATTGACCGGCTGCAGCCGAAGGCCGCGGCGTCCAGAAGATGGTGACCGCTGCCCAGATCATCAGAAGGAAGAGCGCCAGCGTCTCATAGGAAAGCAAGGAGCGGCTGAGCCGGCGCAGGGCCGTCGGCAGGCGGCCGTCGAGGGCGGCGGCCAGGATGAGCAGGGCGGTGGCGATCGGCACGATGATCGCCACGGCATGGCGGGAGAACATCGCGAGGAGAGGCGCGAAGATCACCAGCAGGAACAAGCCCAGCCGGGTGAGTAGGCCCGAAACCGCGAGCGCGGGATCGAGCGGAGCTTCATAGGCGCGCCGTTCCATCGCCTCGTCCTCAACACAACACGCTGTAGCTATGGAGGAAGCCTCCCGGAGCGTCCATGACGAAAAAGTCACACTATGGTTAAAATCGTACGCGGCTAAAGATCTGCGAACCAATCCCAGAGCCTTATTCGGGGCGCAGCCGGAGGCGCTTGCCCATTGCGCTTGCCAGCATGATGGGCCACATCGGCGCGATGCGTTCCTTCGACCAGCCCTTGCCCATCGACGAGGCCCTGCCGGCCCTGCTCGCCGCCCTTGAAACGCGCCCGAATGCGGTGCTCGTGGCCCCGCCGGGTGCCGGCAAGACCACGCGCGTGCCCCTCGTCTTGCTCGACGAGGCCTGGACGAAGGGCGGCAAGATCGTCGTGCTGGAGCCGCGGCGCCTCGCTGCCCGGGCCGCCGCCGCGCGCATGGCCTCGACGCTGGGCGAGCCGGTCGGCGCCACCGTCGGCCTCAGGGTGAGGCTGGAATCGCGCATCTCGGCGAGGACGCGCATCGAGGTGGTCACCGAGGGCGTGTTCGCGCGCATGATTCTCGACGATCCCGGCCTGACAGGCATCGCCGCCGTGCTGTTCGACGAATTCCACGAACGCTCGCTCGATGCCGACGAGGGCCTCGCCTTCGCGCTCGACGCGCAGGCGGGCCTGCGCGAAGACCTGCGCATCCTGCCGATGTCCGCCACCATCGACGGGGGACGCGTCGCCGGCCTGATCGGCGGGGCGCCGGTGATCGAAAGCGCCGGCCGCGCCTTTCCGGTGACAACGCATTATCTCGGCCGCGACTCCCGCCAGCGAATCGACGAGGTGGTGGGCGAGGCGGTGATGCGGGCCCTGCGCGCCGAGCGGGGTTCCATCCTGGTCTTCCTGCCGGGGCAGGGGGAGATCATCCGCGTCGCCCGCCTGCTCGGCGAGAAGAGCCTCGGCGAGGATGTCGATATCGCCCCGCTCTACGGCGCCTTGGATGCGCGCGATCAGGACAGGGCGGTGGCTCCCGCGCCGGCCGGGCGCCGCAAGGTCGTCCTCGCCACCTCCATCGCCGAGACCAGCCTCACCATCGAGGGCGTGCGCGTGGTCGTCGATGCCGGCCTCGCCCGCGTGCCGCGCTATGAGCCCGATCTCGGCCTCACCCGGCTCGAAACCGTGCGTGTCTCGCGCGCCAGCGCCGATCAGCGCCGTGGCCGCGCCGGACGCACCGAACCCGGCACCTGCTACCGCCTCTGGGAGGAGGCAGCGACCGGCGCCTTCGAGGCCTTCGCCAAGCCCGAGATCCTGGCCGCCGATCTCAGCCCGCTGCTGCTCGACTGCGCCGCCTGGGGCGTCGGCGATCCGCTGACTCTCTCCTGGCTCGATCCGCCCCCGAAGCCGGCGCTCACCGAGGCGCGGGCGCTGCTCACCGCCATCGAGGCGCTGGATGACGCCGGCCGCCTCACCGATATGGGCCGGCAGCTCTCGGCTCTTGCGCTGCCGCCCCGGCTGGCGCGCATGATCGTGGCGGCCACTGAGACCGGCGAGGCCATGCTGGCGGCCGAGATCGCCGCCGTGCTTTCCGAGCGCGGACTGGGCGGGGATGGCACCGATCTCGTCGAACGCATCGAGCGCTTCCGGCGCGATCGCGGTGGCCGCTCGCAGGATATGAGGCGCCTGGCACGCGGCTGGGTGAAGGCGGTCTCGGGCGAGGCAAGGGAGACCGATCCGGCCCGCGCCGGCGCCGTGCTCGCGCTCGCCTTTCCGGACCGGGTGGCGGTGGCGCGCGGCCAGCCCGGGAGCTTCACCATGGAGAACGGCCGCGCGGCGCGGCTGGAATCGCATGACCGGCTGGCGCGCGAGCCCTTCCTCGCCATCGCCGAGATTGCGGGCAGCGCCGGGGCGAGCCGCATCCTGCTCGCCGCCCCGATCGCGCTGGAGGAAATCGACGCGCTGCATGGCGTCAGCGAAACGGTGACAACCGGGTATGATTCCGCCACCGCCAGCCTCAAGGCCCGCTCTCTCCGCCGTTACCGCCGCCTTGTACTGCAGGAATCCACCGCCGCCCTGCCACTCGATGGCGAGGCGGCGGTGCTTCTCGCCCGCGGCCTTGCCCAGAGCGGCATCGATCGTCTGCCCTGGAGCAAGGCGCAACGCCAGCTGCGTGACCGCGTGGCCTTCCTGCGCACTAGCGGCTCGCCGGGCTGGCCCGACCTTTCCGATGAGGCCCTGGCCGCCAGTGCGGAGGAGTGGCTCGCGCCGGTCCTCCAGGGCGTGCGCGGGCTCTCCGCCATCACGCCGGATATGCTGGACAGTGCCCTTTCGGGCCTCTTGCCGTGGAGCGAAAGACGCCGCCTCGACGCCGAGGCGCCGGCCTTCTTTGAGGCGCCGACCGGCTCCAATCTTGCCATCGACTATGAGGCGGAGGGCGGCCCGGCCATCTCGGTGCGGGTGCAGGAATTGTTCGGCCTGGCCAAACACCCCGCCATCGCCGGTGGGCGCGTCCCGCTGACCCTCAATCTGCTCTCGCCCGCCCATCGCCCGGTGCAGGTGACCAAGGACCTGCCAGGCTTCTGGAAGGGCTCCTACGCCGCCGTGCGGGTGGAGATGAAGGGGCGCTACCCCCGTCACCCCTGGCCGGAGGATCCGGCCGCCGCGACGCCGACGACGAGAGTAAAGCCGAGGGGGACGTAGCGCTGGGAGCTTTCTTGGGAGCGCGGACATCCTGTCCGCTCTTGAAACGATGGAGCATTAGGATGAGGCAGGCCATTGTTGCAGAGCTCGACCTTTTTAGGCCTCAGCCTTAATAACTGGCTTCGTCTTTGCCGGCGGTCGAGCCGTTTCAAGAGCGGACAGGATGTCCGCGCTCCCAGTGACGCGCTCCCAGGGATGCGCCCCAGGTGTCACGAACCCTTCGCATTCCCGCTCTTTCGGCGAGACTCCTGATTGACTTCCCGTCTGGCTTACCTCATAAGCACGGCGAATTTGGCGTCGCCCTCGGGCCGGGACGCACCCAGGGCGATGGCCGGGGCGCGTTTTTGCTGTTGCAGGTTAGGCGCTGTTCCCATTAACTCGATCGGCATCCGGCCGCGACTGCGGAGAACGACCCGTGAAACGTACCTATCAACCCTCCAAGCTTGTCCGCAAGCGTCGCCACGGCTTCCGCGCCCGTCTCGGCACCAAGGCCGGCCGCAAGGTTCTCGCTGCCCGCCGCGCCCACGGCCGCAAGCGCCTGTCCGCCTGAGGCGACCGGGCATGGCGCAATGATGGCCTGTCATTGCGCTCGACAACCCGAGCATTCATCGATGCAGCGACTGCTCAAGCGCCGGGACTTTCTGTTCGTCCGCGATGGCCGCAGGGCAAATGCTGCGACATTGTCTTTGCAGGCGCGCCGCCGGGAAGGTGGCCAGCCGGGCCTGTCCGAGGCCGCGGGACCGCAGAGCGATGAGCCGCGAGTCGGCTTTACCGTGACCAAGAAGGAAGGCGGCGCCGTCGAGCGCAACCGGATCCGCCGGCGCCTGCGCGAGGCGGTGCGGCTCTCTGGCGCGCTTCACGCGCGCGATGGCCATGATTATGTCGTCGTGGGGCGGCACTCCGCTCTCGGCGCGTCTTTTGCGACGATCGTTGACGAAATGATAGCGGCGTTCGGCCGTGTGCATGCGGAGCGCCAGGGCGCCCGCAAGCCGCGGCGCTCGGCCGATGAGGCTGCACGATGAAGAATGTAGACACCAAGAACCTCGTTCTGGCGATCTTCCTGACGCTGGTGGTGGTCGCGGTCTGGGAATATTTCATCGGCCAGCCCATGCAGCGCCGGCAGGAACTGGCGGCCCAGCAGCAACAGCAGATCCAGCAACAACAGCAGGCCGCCCAGCCGCAGCAACCGCAGGCGGCTGCGCCGGCCACCGGCAGCGGCTCGAATGTGCCGGGCGTTACCTCGGGCCAGCAGCAGTTCGGCAGCCGCGACGCGGCGGTGGAGGCTTCGCAGCGCGTGCAGATCGATTCGCAGCGCCTGATCGGTTCGATCAACCTTACCGGCGGCCTGATCGACGACCTTGCCCTGCGCGGCTATCGCGAGACGCTCGATCCCAACTCGCCGAATGTGAAGCTGTTCTCGCCGCGCGGCACGCCGATCCAGGCCGCCGATCATCACACCATCGTCGAGAATCACGGCCCCTATTTCACCTATTCCGGCTGGAAGACCGCGCCCGGCGCCAATCTGAAGGTCCCCGGCCTCGACACGGTGTGGACCGCCAAATCCACTGCGCCCTTGTCCTCGACCTCGCCCGTGCAGCTCGACTGGGACAATGGCCAGGGCCTCGTCTTCCATCGCACCATTTCGATCGACACGGACAGGTCCCAGACCGGCTGGCTCGTGCCGGAGGCCGGCGATGAACTGCCTGCGACCGCTCTCGACCTGCCGCGCCAGAACCTGCCGAAGGACGAGCAGGGCAGCGGTGCCAAGCCGATCGGCGGCTTCTTGTTCACCATCAAGGACAGCGTGGAGAACAAGGGCACCGCGCCGGTCCAGTTGGCCCAGACCTCCTACATCGCCCGTATCGGTACACCGACGGTGGGTGGCTATTCGGTGCTGCATGAGGGCCTGATCGGCCGCTTTAGCGGCACACAGGTCGAGACGACCTATAAGAGCCTCGATCCCGAAAAACCGGTCGATCATGCCAATGCCACCGGCTGGCTCGGCTTCACCGACAAATACTGGGCCAATGCCTTGGTGCCGGATCCGACCGCAACCTTCGACGGCAAGTTCGAGGTCGGCACGGTCAACGGTGTGCAGACCTATGTCGCCAGCATGTTGCGGCCGGAACAGACGGTGGCGCCCGGTTCCACCTATGAGGTGAGCACCGGTCTGTTCTCCGGCGCCAAGGAAGTCGCCACGCTCTCGTATTACGACGAGAAGACGAAGGTGGATAACCTCTCCTACCTGATCGACTGGGGCTATCTGTGGTTCATCACCAAGCCGCTCTTCCGTCTGATCGAGATCCTCTTCCATCTGTTCGGCAATTTCGGCCTGGCCATCCTCGGCACCACCGTCATCCTCAAGCTGTTCTTCTTCCCGCTCGCCAATCGCTCCTATGAGTCGATGTCGAAGATGAAGAAGGTCCAGCCGGAGATGCAGAAGATCAAGGACCAGTTCCCGGACGACAAGATGAAGCAGCAGCAGGCCACGATGGCGCTGTACAAGGAGCAGAAGATCAACCCATTGTCGGGTTGCCTGCCCATGCTCTTCCAGATCCCGGTGTTCTTCGCGCTCTATAAGGTGCTGTTCGTCACCATCGAAATGCGCCAGGCGCCCTTCTTTGGCTGGATTCATGATCTTTCGGCGCCCGATCCGACCACGATCTTCAACCTATTCGGCCTGGTTCCGTGGTCGCCGCCGGCGCAGCTGATGGTCGGCTTCTGGGTGATCCTGATGGGTTGCACCATGTTCATCCAGATGCAGCTCAACCCGGCCCCGCCGGATCCGACCCAGGCCATGATGTTCCGCTACATGCCGATCGTCTTCACCTATATGCTCGCGGCCTTCCCGGCCGGCCTGGTGATCTACTATTGCTGGAACAACTCGCTCTCGATCCTGCAGCAGACCCTGATCATGAAGAAAAACGGCGCCAAGATCGAATTGTGGGACAACCTCAAGTCGATCTTCATAAAAAAAAAGACCCCTGACGGATCCCGCGTAGATGCCTGAGGCCGTGGACTATGCAGCGGCCGGCAAGAAGCTCTTCGCCGCGAGCTGGGATTTCCGACATGCGAGCAATACGCTGGAAGCCCTGCCGCTGCCCGAGGGGGTGGAGATCGCCCTAGCCGGGCGCTCCAATGTCGGCAAGTCGAGCCTGATCAACGCGCTGACCAACCGCAATGCTCTGGCGCGCACCTCGCATACGCCGGGCCGTACGCAGGAACTGATCTTCTTCTCGGCAAATGCGCCGCTGACCCTGGTCGACATGCCCGGCTATGGCTATGCGAAGGTGAGTGATTCCAAGGTCAAGGCCTGGACCAGGCTGATCCATGACTATCTGCGCGGACGGGTGAATCTCGCTCGCGTCTTCGTGCTGATCGATGCCCGGCACGGCCTCAAGACCACCGACGATGCCGTGCTGAAGACGCTCGACCAGGCGGCCGTGGTCTACCAGATCGTGCTGACCAAGGCGGACGAGGTGAAGAAGGCCGACCTTGAAAAGCGGGTTGCCGAGACCAGGGAGAAGATCTCCCGCCGCCCCGCCGCCTTCCCCGAGCTGATCGTCACTTCGAGCCGCGAAGGTACCGGCATGGACGAACTGCGCGCCACCATCGCCCAAATCCTGGTGGAGCGCGGCGGCCTGAAGCCATGATCGCCGACCGTATTCTCGCGGTGCTCGGCTGCCTGTTCGGCGCCGCCGGCATCGTGCTGATGGCGCTCGCCGCCCATGGCCGCTGGCCGGAAATCAATTACGCCGCCGTGATGGTGCTCGCCCATGCGCCGGTGCTGCTGGGCGTGGCCGCCGCCATCCGACTCGGCCTGCTGCGCGACTTCGTGGCCCGCCCCGCGGCCTTCGTGCTGGCGGGCGCCGTTGCGCTCTTTTCGGCCGATGTGGCGCTTCACGCCATCACCGAAGGCCACCTCTTCCCGATGGCCGCACCGACCGGCGGCACCGTCTCCATCCTTGCCTGGCTGATGCTGGCGGTCTCGGCGGCGATGGCGCGATAGCTCCCGTTCTCTTGAAATTCCCGAAGGTCCTTTCCCTCAGCCCCTATCGTGTATCATGTTGCCTTAACCGCTATCAGGAGCAAGGATGATGACGGTATTTCTCTGCAAGGCCTGCGGCACCTCCTATCCGGACGCTCCCCAACCGCCCGCGGGATGCCCGATCTGCGAGGACGAGCGGCAATATATTCCGGCGGGCGGGCAGGAGTGGCTGGCGCGCGAAACGCTGGTGCCTGTTCATCGCAATGCCTGGCAGCAACACGAGCTCGGTCTCTACAGTCTCCAGACGATGCCCGCCTTTGCCATCAACCAGCGTGCCTTCCTGTTGCGGACGCCGGGCGGCAATGTGCTGTGGGATTGCATCGCCCTGCTCGACGGCGCCACCAAGGCGCTGGTCGAGAGCCTCGGGGGCCTGAGCGCCATCGCCATCTCTCATCCGCATTACTACTCGACGATGCAGGATTGGGCCGCCGCCTTCGGTGCGCCCATCCATTTGCATGCGGCCGACCGCCAGTGGATCATGCGGCCCGATCCTGCCATCCGTCTGTGGGAGGGCGATGCGCTGGAACTGTGGCCGGGCATCACCCTGGTGCGCGGCGGCGGGCATTTTCCCGGCGGTACGGTGCTGCATTGGGCTGACGGGGCCGATAAACGGGGCGTGTTACTCGCCGGCGATATCCTGCAGGTCACGCCCGGCGCCCATCGCATCTCCTTCATGTGGAGCTATCCCAACATGATGCCGCTGCCGGCCGCCGAGATCAGGAGGCTGATGGAGCGGGTGTCGGCCCGGCCGTTCGAGCGGATCTACGGCGCCTTTTTCGGGCAGAATGTGCTGGCGAACGCCCATGCCGTGCTCGGCGAGTCGGCGGCGCGCTATATCGAATTGCTGGAGGGACGGACGGGGTGAATTGGGGGCGGTTGGGCGGGCCTGACTGAAAAAGAGTGGCGAAGCTGAATAGGTGTCGCAATGACGAACGCGCGACTAGCTTTTCTCGACTTCTCGATCAGGTTCTTCAGACCGATATGGAACTGCGGCCAGCCAGGATAGGACGGGGCGGCCTCCGCCCCTCACTTGATCGGCAGCACGTTCGTATATTTCACCTGCGCCAGCGCGAAGCTCGATTCGATCGAGGCGATGCCGTCGAGCCGGGTGAGCTTGTCCTTGATGAAGCGCTCATAGGCGGCGAGATCGGCGCAGACCACGCGCAGGAGATAGTCGCGCGTTCCCGTCATCAGATAGCATTCCAGCACCTCGGGCCATTGCACGATGGCGGCGTCGAAGCGGTCGAGATATTCCTCGACCTGGCGCTCGAGCTTGATCGAGATGAAGACGCTGACCGGTAGGCCGACTTCCTTCTGCTCGACCACTGCGACATAGCCGCGGATGACGCCGCTTTCCTCCAGCTGCCGCACCCGGCGCAGGCAAGGTGAATGGGAAAGACCGACCTGCTCCGCCAGCGCCTGCACGGTGATGCGGCCGTCCTCCTGGAGCAGGCGCAGGATCTTGTGGTCGATGGCATCGAGGGGCATGGACTTCCCTGGGATCGCAGGCTTCCAGCCTGCCTCTTGAACCGTATCACCACCTGGAAAGGAAGATGCAGGCTGGAAGCCTGCGATCCCAGAGCGTCAGCGTCGCGATCATATTACGCAGGAATTCTCTCTTTCCAAGCGATAATCGCCAAATTGGAAATTACAATCCTGCAAGATTGACCAAAATCGCCGGCGTCTTTCTGCTATCCTCGGCGGACTCACGCCCGGAACCCCTTGCCATGGCCGACTCCCGCCTGCCTTTCCTCGCCGCCCTTGAACGCAAGGCGCTCTGGCTCTCCTCCTGGATGATCCACAACGCCAATCATCTGCGCGCCAAGGAGGACGGGCTCAAGGTCGGCGGTCACCAGGCCTCTTCCGCCTCGCTGGCAACGATCATGATCGCGCTTTACGGCGCCACCCTGCGTCCGCAGGACAGGGTGGCGGTGAAGCCGCATGCCTCGCCGATCTTCCATGCGCTCAACTATCTCTTCGGCCTGCAGAGTCTCGAAAAGCTGCAGAATTTTCGTGGCTTCAAGGGCGCCCAGAGCTATCCCTCGCGCACCAAGGATGTCGACGATGTCGATTTCTCCACCGGCTCCGTCGGTCTCGGCGTCGCGCAGACGCTCTTCTCGGCCTTGGTCCAGGACTATGTGAAGGCCAAGGGCTGGGGCGCAGGCACGGGAAATGACTGGCCGGAAGGGCGCATGATCTCCCTGGTCGGCGATGCCGAGATGGACGAGGGCAACATCTTCGAGGCGCTGCTGGAGGGCTGGAAGCAGGGCATCCGCAATGTCTGGTGGATCGTCGACTACAACCGGCAGTCCCTCGACGCGGTGGTGCGCGAGGGGCTGTGGGAGCGCTTCGAGTCGATCTTCCGCAATTTCGGCTGGGATGTCGTCATCCTCAAATATGGCAAGCTCCTCGAGGCCGCCTTCGCCGAGCCGGGTGGCGAGGCGTTGCGCCGCTGGATCGACAGCTGCCCCAACCAGCTTTACGCCGCGCTGTGCTACCAGGGCGGCTCTGCCTGGCGCCGGCACCTGATGGATGCCATCGGCGACCAGGGGCGGGTGGCTGAGATGATCGAGGCCCGCTCCGACGAGGAGCTGGCGCGGCTGATGACCAATCTCGCCGGCCATGACATGCCGAGCCTGCTGGAGGCCTTCGAGGCCGCTGCCGCGCATGATCGGCCGACCTGTTTCATCGCCTATACGGTGAAGGGCTTCGGGCTGCCTTTCCAGGGCCACAAGGACAATCATGCCGGCCTGATGACGCCGACGCAGATGGAGGTCTGGCAGAAGGCGATGGGCATCCGACCCGGCCATGAGTGGGACAAGTTCGAAGGGCTGGATCTGCCACCCGAGACTATGCAGGCGGCGCTCGACAAGGTGCCCTTCGTCCAGAAGGGACGCCGGCGCCTGGCCGCCGCCAAGGTGGAGGTGCCGGAGGCGCTGCCCTACCGCGCCGCCGCCGCGATGTCGACGCAACAGGGTTTCGGCGTCATCCTGAACGATCTTGCCGCCACCGACCTGCCGGTGGCCGAGCGGATTGTCACCACGGCGCCGGACGTGACGGTTTCCACCAATCTCGGCGGCTGGGTGAACCGGCGCGGTCTGTTCGCTCGCGAAGAGTTGGCGGACACCTTCAAAAAGGAGAAGATCCCCTCCACCTTCACCTGGGAGTTCTCGCCCAAGGGCCAGCATATCGAGCTCGGCATTGCCGAGATGAACCTGTTCATCCTGCTCTCGGCGCTCGGCCTCTCCCATTCCATCAATGGCGAGCGCCTGCTGCCGATCGGCACGCTCTACGACCCTTTCATCCAGCGCGGTCTCGATGCGCTCAACTATGCCTGCTACCAGGATGCCCGCTTCATGGTGGTGGCGACGCCTTCCGGCGTGACGCTGGCCCCGGAAGGCGGCGCGCATCAGTCGATCGCCACCCCTCTCATCGGCATCGCCCAGGATGGCCTCGCCGCCTTCGAGCCGGCCTTCGTCGACGAGCTCGCCGTGATCATGCGCTTTGCCTTCGATTACATGCAGCGCGACGGGGAGGGGGACCCCGACGAGACGACCTGGCTGCGCGACCAGACCGGTGGCTCTGTCTATCTGCGCCTCTCCACCCGCACGCTCGACCAGCCCCGGCGCGCAATGACGCCGGAGCTTGCCGCCGACATCGTCAACGGCGCCTATTGGATGCGCAAGCCCGGCCCCAATGCCGAGATCGTGGTGGCTGTGATGGGCGCCCCGACTGTCGAGGCCATCGAGGCCATGGGGCTGATGAGCGAGGATCGCCGCGACGCCGGCCTGCTGGTGATCACCTCGGCCGATCGCCTCAATGCCGGCTGGACCGCCGCCGAACGGGCCCGCCAGCGCGGCAATTTCAGCGCGAGGAGCCATATCGAGCGCTTGTTCGCGCCGCTTTCGCGCGATTGCGGCCTCGTTACCGTGGTCGACGGCCATCCTGCCACGCTCGCCTGGCTCGGTGGCGTGCGCGGCCAGCGCGTGACCTCGCTCGGCGTCGAGCATTTCGGCCAGACGGGCACGATCCAGGACCTCTACCGCCATCATGGCATCGATACGAACGGGATCCTGCACGCCGCGCAGGCCCTGGCGCCGGGCAGGCCAATGCGGAACAGGCGGGAGTTGCCTTAGCTGGGAGTACCCTGGGAGCGCGGACATCCTGTCCGCTCTTGAAACGATACCGCTGAAGAAGGGGGAGCGCCCCTTAACGAACGCGCAGCCTGGCTCTAAGACGTTAGTGTTTCAAGAGCGGACAGGATGTCCGCGCTCCCAGGTCACTTCCTCGATGCCCATCTCCCTCCTGCGCGTTGCTTCCTTCAACACCCAGCTCCTGGCCCGCCCCGGTGTGCTCTTTCATGAGCAGCCGCCCTATACGCCGGGGGAATACGAGGCCAAGACCGGCTTCATCGGCGGCCTCCTGGAGCGCGGACAGGTGGATATCGCCGGCTTCCAGGAAGTGTTCCACGAGGATGCCCTGCGCCATGCGGTGGAGAAATCGCCGCGCCTCCGGGGCGCCTATGTCTGCGCGCCACTCGCCGACGACAACGGCCCCAAGACTCCCGACGGTGCCCTGAATGCCCCGCGTGTCGGCTTCGCCAGCCGTCTGCCGGTGATCCGGGCCGAATCGATCCGGGCTTTTCCCTCCGGCCTCGGCAATGGCTTTGCCGTGCGCCGCGACGCGAATGGCCGGCAGGAAGCCGTGCCCGTTGGTATCGGCTTCTTCGAGCGGCCGGTGCTGCGGGTCGAGGTCTCCTTGCCAAACGGGGTTCCGCTCGCCGTCTATGTCGTGCATCTCAAATCGCGCCGTCCGGTGGTGCTGGAGGACGAGGACAGGCGCGACCCGGCGGTGCGGGCGCTGGCGGTGGTGCGCGCGCTGGTGCAGCGCGGGGCCGAGGCGGCGGCGCTTCGGGTGATGCTGACGCGCGACCTGGAGGGGCGCGGCGCGGAGCCACGGCCCGTGATGGTGCTCGGCGATCTCAACGACGAACTCACCAGCGCCACCACGGAACTCATCCGCGGCGAGCAGCCCCTGCCCGAAAGCCTGAAGCCGCTGATGGTCGATCCCGGCGACTGGCAGCGCAAGAACCGCCGGCTCTGGGACCTGCACCTTTACGCGGCATCTGACCAGCAGGCGAGCCACATCAAGGGTACGACGCTCTACACCCACATCCATTTCGGCGACTACCAGGTGCTCGACCACATCCTGTTCAGCCAGGAATTCTACAGCCGCAACCCTAGCAAGATCGGCGATTTCCGCTATTTGCAGGTCTATAACGATCATGTTGTCGATACCCATATGACCGACATCAACCGCAATATCCGCACGGTGAGCGACCACGGCGTGCCGGTGGCGGAATTCACCTTGCTGGCCCAGCCTCCCAGGCGGGAGGGCGCGGGAACGGCGCATGGGGGCCCGCCCGGCATTGGCTGATCGGCCGTCGACGCTGGCCTTGTCCCGCCCGTTTCACGGCAGTTGGCACAGGCTTTGCTTCGTTGTCAGTCGGGCTTCATCAGTCGGACTTGGTCCGTCGGGCTTGTGCGGTTGATCACCGCACCCGCTTAACTTTTCGACAACATTTGCGTAACACTATAGTTACCAAATCGTTTTACGGGCGAATCGTGACGAGAAAGAAGATCCTCATCGTTCTGCATCAGGAGCATTCTTCTCCGGGCCGTATCGGCCGGCTCCTGATCGAGCGCGGACATGAGCTCGACATTCGGCGCCCCCGTTTTGACGATCCCCTGCCCAGGACGATGGGCGAGCACGACGGTGCGGTGATCTTCGGCGGCCCGATGAGCGCGAATGATGACGAAGCCTGGATCCGCCGCGAGATCGACTGGATCGGCGTGCCGCTGCGCGAGGACAAGCCTTTCCTCGGCGTCTGCCTCGGCGCCCAGATGCTGGCCCGCCATCTCGGCGGCAAGGTGGCTCCCCGTGAGGACGGGGCGGTGGAGATCGGCTATTGGCCGATCAAGGCGACCCAGGACGGCCACGCCATGATGGAGTGGCCCGGCCATGTCTATCATTGGCACAAGGAAGGCTTCGAGCATGTGCGCGGCACCCGCCTGCTTGCCACGGGCGAGACCTTCACCAACCAGGCCTTCGCCTGCGAGCGGGCCGCCTATGGCATCCAGTTCCATCCGGAAGTCACCTATCTGATGATGAACCGCTGGACGGCCAAGAGCGAAGAGAAGCTGCGCGCCACCGGCGCCCAGGACCGCGAGACCCAGCTTTGGGGCCGCCATCAGCATGATCACAGCGTGCAGCAATGGCTGCACAGCTTCCTCGACCTGTGGCTGAAGCCCCGCATGGCGGTTGCTGCCGAATAAGCGGTGCGATTACTTTGCGTGACCGGAAAACGGCTCGGATGAAAGGCGGGAGCTATTCTCGCCTCCTCCGAGGGCAAGATGGCTTCTCGTCGCATGCCCTAGAGCAAAGCGCGTTCAGGCGCAAACGCTGCTTTGCTCTAACTCTTTGTTTCGACGCGTCTTTGCGATTCTTGCCGATTCCGGCAAATCGCAAAACGCTTTAGCGGTCGCACGACGAATATTGACAGACCGCAGGAGTGCGATAGATTTCGGCCGCATTCCAAACACTTCCTGTGTCCCGGTGTGTCCTCGCTTCGGTTTTACAGGCCGATCCACTTGAAGATCCTTTGGATAGGACGATGAGAAGTCTCTTCTTGGTTGGCCTCGCCTTTTGCCTGGCCGGTTGTGTGACGGCGGAAGAACAGCGCGGTCAAAATCTCGCCGTCGACAATCGCAATTGTGCTGCTTCGGGTTTTGCTCCCGGTTCGCAGGCGATGGCGCAATGCATGGCGACCGCCTCGGCCGCCCGCAGCGCCGATCAGGATCGCCAGGCGCAATGGCAGGCGCAGCAGCAGGCCATGCAGGCGCAGCGCGATCGCGATCAGGCCGCGCGGGATGCCCGCAACAGGCAGATCGCCGATCAGGAGGCGCGCGACCGCGAAAACCGCATCCGGGCAACCATGAGCCAGCCGCAGCCCGGCATTCCCGCCATCCAGCCCGTCGAGATCAAGCCGAAGGATCTCGACCCGATGGGGACGCGGAATGATGACGATGGCCAGCCGCCAACCGCCTCGCGGATTCCAGGCATGAATTGCTCGGGCAGCGGTGATGAGGCGACCTGCGACGCCCGCTGAGCCAGGTCCGAAGCGGCGGCCCGCCGACGGTCACATCCATTCGCGCTGCATGGCCCCCGCCTGAGAGGCTGGCGCGCTCGGATTGATACGGCGAATGCGGCGTAGTTTGCCGGCAATGGGTTCGTGGATGCCCCGGGCCATCTGGATGGCGATGCCGTTTCCGCCGTGCTGCTCGAGCAGGCTCCGCAAGGCGGCGCCTACTCGTTCCTCGCTCTCCTCCGGTGCATCATAGGGCAGGCGCACGCGAAAGCGGCGGTGTCCGATCTGCTCGAAGCGGAAATCGTCGAGGCGCCGTTCGGCGTCGAGAATGGCGACGCGGATGGCTTCCGGCATCAAGGTGACGCCCTCCGCAACCTCGATGACATCGTCGCAGCGCCCCTCGATGCGGTCGATCGCCTGCAGCGGCGAGCCGCAGGCGCAGCGATAGGGCGACAGCACCAGGATGTCGTTGAGGCGGTAGCGGATCATGGCCTGGGCGCGCCGGCGCAGATCGGTAATGATCGGGATGAAGCGGTCGGGATGTCCCTCCACTGGCTCGCGTTCGATCAGCATGTCGTCCTCGTTGAGGTGGATCATGCCGTAGCGGCAGGTAATGCCGATGAAGCCCTCGGTTGCCTGGTAGATCGAGCGCGGCATGGCGCCATATCGGCTGGTCACCGGTATCGCGTCGAGAGGGTCGAGGACTTCGCCGCCCGCGAAGATATGAGCCGGCTTAATTTGAAAGTTCTGCTCAGCCACGGCGCGAAGAGCCTTGGGCGGCGCCACCAGCACGTCGGGCGCGAAGGCCTCCATGGCCTCGCGATGCGTGGCGATGCCGTGGCGCAAATCATAGAAGCCGAAGGCGAGCCGGCCGGATTGCTGGGTCGTCTCGTAGAGCGCATTGCCCGTGGCCATCATCACGGCGATGCGGTGCCGGGTGAAGGGAAAGTCGGGTAGCGTTCGGGCCAGAATCGAGCCAAGCCACTGATAACGCTCTGCTTCACTGATCAGAAACAGGCCCCGATTGCCCGAGGTGCCGGAGCTGGTGCCGATGGTGAGATCGCCGAGGCGGCCGGAATGATTGGCCTCGGCCAAGCTCTTCTCCGCGACGTCCCAGGCTTGCTCGGCCGTCACGCGGTGGGCATTGAGTTCGGAGAAATGGGCGAGGGTCTGAGCCTTGTCGATAACAGGCCAATAGGCGAAATGTTTGCCGGCATGGCGTTTGTAGAAGGGGATGTTGGCGCCGGCGTAATCGAGCAGGCTCGCCAGCAGCTTGTCCTGACGTCTTTTGACGTCCTGCTTCGTCCTGAGCTTGGCCAGGGTCCAGCGTTTGGCGGCGTAAGCCTTGAGGATGGCGAGGGCGGGAGACATCAGGCCGGCTCGGGGTCGTGGCAGAGGCGGATGGTCACGCCGCTGGCATGGGCGGCGCGGGTGACGGCAAGGCTGCGCAAGGCGGCTGGGCGGTCCGGCGTGATCAGCCGGGCAATCCAGGGCAGGCGCGGCTCCTTCACGATCGCCGCCATCGTCCAGGCCGCATCGACAGCGTAGAGGCAATTCTCATCCGCAAAATAGATGCCGATATGGCCTTCCATATGGCCGGGCAGGTCGACGGAGATCATCGAGCCGTCGCCGAAGATGTCGTGGCCGCTGCCGCCCCATGGCAGAGGCGCCTCCGGCGCGTGCTCGAGCGTGCGGCAGGCAAAGGCCGATTGCGCCGGCAGGAGGCCGCGGAAGAGGGCATGGCCGGAGTCACGCCAGGAGGGGCGGCGCGACCACAGCTCCAGCGTGGCGGCGGAAGCGTGCAGCGTGGCATTGCGGAAGCGGTCGAGCCCGCAGATATGGTCCGCGTGCAGATGGGTGAGGATGATGTGGCGGACGTCCTCCGGCCCGGCGCCGATGGCGGCGAGTTGAGCCCCGACAGCGCCTTCGGGCATCAGCTTCGGGCGCAGCAGGGAACGGTAGAACCACAGAGCCAGGGAATGCGAGCGATAGAGATCTTCGCTGTAGCCGGTATCCACGAGCACCAGGCCTTCCCTTGCATGCTCGACGAGGCCGTAGCGGATAGGCACATCCATGCGCTCCCAGCCGGCGGTGGGGTCCACCAGGCGGGCGGAGGCGCGAATACGGGCGCAAATGGGGAACCGGATCTTCATATCGTTCTAGCGCGTTTTACTTTCAGATCGAATCACCCGGAGCCGCAAAATGCATTTGGTACCAACTCGTTAATCTAGCAGTCCGCTTATGCCCGAATGCATTTTGCTCTAGGCAGCAGCGCGAATGGTTCGCTCCAACGCTTCATCGAGACCTATGGGAGGCCGCCAATCAAGCTTTTGCCTCATCTGGCGTAAATTAAGCGTGAGCGAATAGCTCAACAGGCCGAGTCCGTAAACCGTCACGGGCGGTTCGCGCCCCTTGGGATCGAGCCGGCAGAGCGTTTCGAGGAGATGCGCTCCCGCGAAGGCGAGGGGCGCGGGCAGGCTGCGCCAGCGCACCGGCACACCGAGGCCGCCGAGCAGCCGCTCCACCATATCGCGCAGGACGACAGGTTCGCCCTGCGAGACATTGTAGGTGCCCGCGAGTTCGGCGGGCGCTTCGGCCATGGCGAGCAGCGCGTGCGAATGTGTGTCCACGAAGGTGAGATCGGTCATGGCCCGGCCTCCCCGCAGCAGCGGCAGCGGGCCCCGGCGCGCGGCGGCGAGGAAGCGGGGCAGGAGTTGCGTATCGCCAGGGCCGAAAATGGCGCGGGGGCGGGCAATGAAGACAGTGCCGCTGAAGCGCCACGCCTCGTCCTCCGAAGCGCGCTTGGTGGCGGCATAGGCGTTGACGGGGGGCGGCAGCGTGGCGTCCTCGCGGAGATCGAGGTGGTCCTCGAAGGCGAAGTAGACGCTGCTGGAGGAGACATGCACGAGACGGCCTATCCCGGCCGCCTCTGCGGCGCGCACGACATGGCGCGTGCCGGCGACATTGACACGTTCGAAATCGCTGGTCCGGCCCCATGGCGCAGAGAGGGCCGCCAGGTGGATCACGGCATCGCAGCCAGCGAAGGTTGCCCGCAGAGCCGCCTCGTCGCCGAGATCGGCCTGAAGGAAGCGGGCCTGGCCCTGGAAATCGCCGGGGCCGGTGATGCCGCGCGCCGTGGCGACCACCTCATGGCCTCGTTCCGCGGCAAGGCGGACCAAATTGCGCCCGGCAAAGCCGGTGGCGCCGGTGATGGCGATCTTCATGGCATTTCGAGGCAGAGGCCGCCGACGGAAAAGCCCGCCGAGGTGCCGAGCACCAGCACGCGGCTGCCTCTGCCGATGCGGCCGCCGGCGAAGGCATGGTGCAGGGCCGTGGGGATGGAGGCGGCGATCTGGTTGCCGTGAGCAGCCAGAATGTCGACGATCTTGCCCCTGGGAATACCGAGCCGGCCGCTGAGATGGTCGATGGCGCCCCGGCTCGCCTGGTGGGGCACCACGAGGTCGACATCGGCGAGCCGCCAGCCGGCCTTGGCGAGCAGCCTATCGAGGAAGGGCGCCACTACCCGCGCGGCCAGGCGATAGGCCGCCTTGCCGTCCATGCGGAAGAAGGCGCTGTCGATGAAGGATCTGGTGTCGCGGTGGAGGTCATAGCGCGTGCCGCCGGCCGGCACCTCGCAATCGTGATAGCCCTCGCTCCAGCTTTCCATCAGCGAGGCGACGAGGCCGCCCTGCCGCCCCTCGGTGGGGCCGATCACCGCGGCGGCGGCGCCATCGCCAAACATGGCAGCCGTGTCCGGGTCCTGGCGCCAGGGCAGGCCGCGCGAGGCAATTTCGCTGGAGACGATCAGGATGCGGCTGCAACGTCCGGCTTCGATCATCTGGGCGGCGAGGTCGAAGGCGGTGACGAAGCTCAGGCAGCTCGCATTGACGTCGAAGCAGGGAATGCCGGATTTGCCGAGCCCCAGCCGCGCCTGCACCAGCGGCGCCATGGCCGGGATCAACTGCTCGGGGATCGAGGAGGCGGACAGGATCATGTCGAGCCCGCCAGCGGGGAGCCCGGCTGCAGCAAGGGCGCCACGCGCCGCCTCGGCCGCCATGAAGCTGGAGGATTCGGCATCGGCGACCGGCCGCTCGGCGATTCCCGTGCGTTTTTCGGTGCGGCCGACGGTCCGGCCGAGCATGCGGTCGATATCGGCGCTGCTGCGCCGGGTGGCAGGCATGTAGACGCCGGTGCCGGCGATGCGGATACGCGCCTGGAGCCGTCTTGCGGGCGAGATGTCGGGAGCGGCCTCCGTCACGCCTCTGGCTTCCATCCGCATGGGGTCGTCGAGCGTCATGTCGCCAACATTGAACAGTGTTCATTTTTTTGATATCACCAAAATGAACGCTGTTCAAGCTGTGGGAGGGGCGCATGAGTACCGGTACGGTGCGGCAGAGCCGGGCACAGGCGCGCCAGGACGCGACCCGTCAGCGCATTCTCGATGCGGCGCGCGACATCATCCAGCAGCAGGGCTTCCGCGGCCTGTCGATCCGTACCATCGCCTCGGCGGTCAACTGCTCCGTCGGCACCATCTACAACCACTTCTGCGACTTCGACGACATCGTGCTGCATCTCAACGCCGAGACCATCGCCCGCCTCGATGCGGTGCTGGAGGAGGCGGTGTTCGGGCAGCCGGATTGGCGGCCTTCGGCCCTCGTCGATGTCTATTTCGATTTCCTCGAACTGAACAATGCCGCCTGGCGCGCGCTGTTCGAGCATCATCTGCCGCGCGATTATCGCGTGCCGGACTGGTATCGCGAGGGCGTCGATACGCTGGTCGGCCATGTCGTGGCCGCCTTCGCGCCGCTGCTGCCCCATCTCAGCCGGGAGGACTGTGCCGAACTGATCGTCGGCCTGTGGGCCGGTCTCCATGGCCTGGCTTCGCTCGACCAGGAGGATAAGCTCTCAACCGTCTCGGTCGGCAGTTCGGCCCGGAAGGTCGGCCAGATGCTGGTACGGACCGCTCTGCGCGGGGCCGGCGCCAGCCGCGCCTAAGGCAAAATGCATTCAAGCAAGGCGGCCTTGCGGACTGCGCAACGGGTACCAAAGCATTTTGCGATTCTTGGTGATTCATATTCAAGGTGGGACGCCTGAGCCATGCGCCTTCTCGTCACCGGTGCCCGCGCCCCCGTCGCCGTCGAGATCGCCAGGCTGCTGCTGGCTGCCGGACATCAGGTGCACACAGCCGATTCCGGTCCCTTTGACCTCGCCGGCGGCGTGAGAGGCGTGCGGCGGCACCGCCTGCCGCCGCCCCGGCAGCAGCCGGCCGCCTTCGCTCGCGCCGTTGCCGAACTCGTGGCACGCGAGGGCATCGAGCGGGTCATTCCGACCTGCGAGGAGGTGTTCTATCTCGCGGCAGCCCGGGAGCAGGGCCACGCCCTCCCGCTCTTTGCGCCCGGCTTCGAGACCTTGCGACGATTGCACGACAAGCACGCCTTCATTACCCTCGCCGCCGGCCTTGGGCTGCCGGTGCCGCACACGCAGCTTCTCGAAAGCCGGGAACAGGCCATGGCCCTCGCTCCCCTTGCCAGGGATCTCGTGTTCAAGCCGGCCTTCTCGCGCTTCGGCACGGAGACCCTGGTGGGCGAACGTCCGGACCGCGTAAGCCCGACGCCACAGCGACCTTGGGTGGCGCAGGAGCGCCTGCAGGGTGAGGAGTTCTGCCTCTATGCCGTGGCCAGCGCCGGACGCCTGGACGCCTTCTGCGCCTATCGCCCGCTCTATCGTCTCGGCAGGGCTTCGAGCTTCTACTTCGAGCCCGTCGCGGCGCCGGATGGGGAGGCGCTGGTCCGGCGCGTGACGGGGGCCCTGGCCTATACCGGCCAGATCGCCTTCGATGCGATACGCACGCCCGATGGCCGCCTGCTGCCGATCGAGTGCAACCCGCGCGCCACTAGTGGCGTGCATCTGCTGGCGGGGACGCCGGGTTTCGCCGCCTGCCTGACGGGCGAGGCGCAAGCCGGGGCGCTGGCCGCGCCGGACGGGCCGGCCATGCTGGGCCTCGCCATGGTGCTGATCGCCTTGCCGCGCCAGCGCTTCGGACGCATCGGCGCCTGGCGGCGGGATCATGCCAGGGCGCGGGACGTGCTGGCGGGATTCAAGGGCCGGACACTCGGGACGCTGGCACAGCAGGTTCTTGAAAGCGCGCGTCGGCGTGTCCCGCTTCGGGCCATCGCCACCCATGACATCGAGTGGGGTGGCGAGCCGATCGATATGAGGGGATAGCACCCTGGGACCGCCGGCTTTCCAGCCGGCATCTTGGAAACACAGAGTTCGCCGGAGAAGAAGAGCCGGCTGGAAAGCCGGCGGTCCCAGGGTGCTACGCCGCCAGCCCGGCAAACCGCTTCAGTGCCTCCTCGGCCAGCACCCGCGTGAGTTTCCCTGCCGAAGGCGCGTCACGGCAGAGCTTCGCCGCCTGACCGGCCCACAGCGACATGAAATCGCCCGAGCCCTCCTTCTCTGTCTTGGCGCGTAGGGGCATCAGTGCCCCGCCGGCCAGCGGGAAGGCCGGGGCGAGATCGGAGATCGGGCCGACCTCGCGCATCAGGCGGTTGACGATGCCGCGGGCCGGGCGGCCGGTGAAGAGATTGGTCAACGCCGTCCTGTCGGCCTGCTCACCATGCAGGGCGGCGCGATGGGGCGCCGGCAGGCGGGCTTGCGGCGTGAAGAGATAGGCGGTGCCGATCTGCACCGCAGCGGCGCCCAGTGCGAAGGCCGCCACGATGCCTCGGGCGTCCGAGATGCCGCCCGAGGCAATCACGGGCACCTTCACGGCATCCACGATCTGGGGCACCAGGGCGAAGGTGCCGACCTGCGTGGACAGATCGTCGTCGAGGAAAATGCCGCGATGGCCGCCTGCCTCGAAGCCCTGGGCGATGACGGCATCGCAGCCATGGTCCTCCAGCCAGCGCGCCTCCTCCACCGTGGTGGCGGAGGAGAGGATCTTCGCGCCCGTCGCCCTGACGCGGTCGAGCAGGCTGCGCTCCGGCAGGCCGAAATGGAAGCTGACGACCTCCGGCCTGTAGTCCTCGACGAGGCCGCAGAGCGTATCGTCGAAGGGCGCGCGGTTCGAGACCGGGACAGGACCATTCGGATCGAGGCCGGCTTCGAGATAGTAAGACTCCAGCCGCTTGCGCCAGCCGGTTTCACGCGGGGCATCCGGCACCGGCGGCGTGTGGCAGAAGAAATTGACATTGATCGGTTTTGCCGTGCGCTGGCGGATGATGCCGAGTTCGCTGCGCACCTGGTCCACCGTGATCGTGGCGCAGGGCAGGGAACCGAGCCCGCCGGCCTCGGCCACCTCGATCACCATGTCCGACCATACGGGCCCCGCCATGGGCGCCTGTATGATGGGGAGCTCGATGCCCAGGAGATCCTGGATTCGCCGATCAGGCCACATGCTGCATCTCCTCCTGCCCTGCTGGCTGCCGAGAAAGGATCTATCATTTCGATATTAAGAATTGTATTGAATTATCATTCTTATTTTGAGAATGACGATGGACCTCGCCTCCCTCGATATCTTCCGGGCCGTCGCGGCCGCTCACAGCGTCACACGGGCCGCCGGCGTACTGGGGCGGGCGCCCTCCAATGTGACGACCCGCATCCAGCAGCTCGAGCACGATCTCGGCGTGCGCCTGTTCAGCCGCGAAGGCAAGCGCATGGACCTGACGCATGAAGGCGCGACCTTCCTCGGCTATGCCAACCGCCTGGCCGCTCTCGCTTTGGAAGCGCGGGAGGCGCTGAAGCCTTCGGCGCCGGCAGGCCTGTTCCGGGTGGGCAGCATGGAGAGTACGGCAGCGAGCCGCTTGCCGAGCGTGCTGTCGCGTTTCCATGGGCGCTGGCCGGCGGTCTCCTTGCAGCTCAGCACCGGCGCGACCCGGCCGCTCGTGAAGGGCGTGCTGGCCCATGACCTCGACTGCGCGCTGATCGGCCAGCCTTCGGGACCCGTCGATGGCGCCGTCATCGACACCGGCTATGATCCCGACGCGCTCGACGGCGAAACCATCTTCCGCGAGGAATTGCTGATCGTGCTGCCATCAGGCCATCCACCCGTGGAAAGCGCGGCCGATCTCAAGGTGAAGAAGCTCGCCGCTCTCGAGGCTGGCTGCACCTACCGCCGCATGGCGGAGCTTTGGCTGCGTCATGCGCCTTCCGCTTTGCCAGTCCAGCAGGTCGGCTCCTACCACGCCATGCTGGCGAGCGTGGCGGCGGGCAATGCCATCGGCGTCATGCCGCGCTCGGTGCTCGACCTGCTGCCCGGCGGCAGGAACGTCGGCCACCACAGCCTCGGCCTGATCGACACGCTGCTCATCCGGCGGCGCGGCGAGCCGTCGCCTGCTTTCAGGGCCTTCCGGGATCTGTTGGCGAGCCCGTGATCGGCGGGTGCGCAAACGCCGGGCAGGCTTCCCCGCCCGGCGTCGAGTCTTCAGCCGGCTGCCTCGATGATCTTCTCCGCCAACGCCTTGGGCACGGTGGCGTAGCGATCGAGGCGCATGGTGAAGCCGGCGCGGCCCTGGGACAGCGAGCGAAGCCGGTTCACATAGTTGAACAGGTTCGCCAGCGGCACATGGGCCACGATCTCATGCAGGCCACGGGCTTCGGCCGACCCGACGATCGTGCCGCGCCGGGACTGGAGGTCGCCGATGATGGCGCCGATCGCTTCGGCCGGCGTCGCGATCTCCACCCGCATCACCGGTTCGAGCAGAACCGGTGCGGCCTGCGGAAAGGCGAGCCGGAAGGCTTCTCGGGTGGCGATCTCGAAGGCCAGCGCGGACGAATCCTTCTCATGCACCGCGCCGTCGAGCAACTCCGCCTTGAGGCCGACAAGCGGGTAGCCGGCAAGGCCACCTTCCTGCAGGCAACTCCTGAGCGCCTTCTCGATCGCCGGCAGATAAGCCTTCGGCACGGCGCCGCCGACCACGCGGTTCTCGAAGACGAGGCCGTGCTGGTCCGAGGGCACCGGCTCGAAGGCCAGGCGCAGGCGGGCGAACTGGCCCGAGCCGCCATTCTGCTTGCGCAGCATATGGTCGATCTCGGTCCGCGCCGTGATGGCCTCGCGATAGGCGACGCTGGGCGGCCCCAGACGCGCCGGGATGCCGGCCTCGTCCATCAGGCTTTCGAGCGCGATGGCAAGGTGCAGTTCGCCCATGCCGCGTAGCAGCGTCTCGCCGGTCTCGGCATCGACCGAAACCCGCAGCGACGGGTCCTCGCGCGCCATCAAGGCGAGCGCCTCGCCGAGCTTTTCGCGATCGGCCGCCACGAGCGGCTCGATCACCGCTTCGATCACCGGTTCCGGCGTCTGGAAGCCGGCGAGCAGCACAGGTCTCGCCGGATCGCACAGGGTTTCCCCGGAGCGCGCCGCCTTGAGGCCTGTTACCGCGACGATGTCGCCCGCCATGGCCTCCTCGATCTCGGTCTCCTCCGCCGCATGCATGCGCAGGATGCGGCCGACCCGCTCGCTCTGCCCCGTCGAGGCGTTGAGCAGGGTCTGGCCGCGCCGCAGCCGCCCGGCATAGAGGCGGATGAAGGCGAGCGTGCCGAAGCGGCTCGCCTGGATCTTGGAGACCAGAGCGACCACGCGCGCCTGCTCGTCGGGAGCAAGCGGGATGGCCTTGCCAGTCGCAAGATCCCGCCCTTCGACCTCGGCACGATCGGCCGGCGAGGGACAATAGTCCACCACCGCGTCCAGCAAGGGCTGGATGCCGATATTGCGCGCGGCCGAACCGCAGAGCACCGCCGTGATCCGGCCGGCGAGCGTCGCCTTGCGGATCAACTCCTTGAGGATCCCAGCGTCGATGTCATCGTCCTTCTCCAGATAGAGGGCCATCGCCTCGTCGTCAGCCTCGGCCAGGCGCTCGACGAGCGCACGGCGGCGGCCGATGGCGAGGGCGACCAACTGTTCGGGCAGGGCGACGGCGCGCGGATGCGTCTCGCCCTTGTCCCAGGTCCAGGCCGTGAGGCCGACAAGATCCACCACGCCCCGGAAGTCGCCTTCCGAGCCGATCGGCATCTGCACTGCCAGTGGGGTCGCGGGCAGGCGCTCGCCGATCTCGGCCACGACGCGATCGAAATTGGCGCCGGGCTGGTCCATCTTGTTGACGAAGGCGATGCGTGGCACGCCGAGCCTGTCGGCCTGCCGCCACACCGCTTCCGACTGTGGCTGCACGCCTGCGACGGCCGAGAACAGGGCCACCGCACCGTCCAGTACGCGCAGCGACTGCTCGACCTCGATGGTGAAGTCGGCATGGCCGGGCGTGTCGAGGATGGTGATCTGGTGGCCGTTCCAGCCGCAGGAGGTCGCCGCCGAGGAGATGGTGATGCCGTGCTTCTTTTCGAGCGCACGCCAGTCCAGCTCGGCGGTGCCGTCATGCACTTCGCCGATCCTGTGCAGCCTGCCGGTATCGAACAGGATGCGTTCGGTAAGGGTGGTCTTGCCGGCATCGATATGGGCCATGATGCCGATATTGCGGATATGAGTTCTCATCGCTTTGCCCCGAAAGGACGCGCGGCCGCAAGCCGCTGCGCCGGGCCGAAGACAAAAGCCGCATGATGGCGCACGCATGGATTGCGTGGCGTTCAGCAGGCTTCATTTTCTGGGATCATGCCAGGGCGGTATCCGCGATACCGAGGGCTGGCGAGGGAGGCGCGACGATCTGACGGGAGCTCAGCACGCCTCCCGAACGCTGCTATCTTCCGTCATGGGTAACCTCCTGCAGGCCTCTTGGCCGAAGGGGTAGATCGTATAAGCGAGGGCTCTTGTCAATGCCGGGAGCGCGGACATCTTGTCCGCTCTAGGAAAAGTTACGTTCGACGACAAAAGGAAGAGCGGACAAGATGTCCGCGCTCCCGGTTATTTCAGGCAGGCCGCCGCCAGCTGCTGGAACGACCTGGCCCGGTGCGAGATCTTGTTCTTCTCGGCTTCCGGCATTTCGGCGAAGGTCTGGTCCGAGCCGTCGGGCTGGAACATCGGGTCGTAGCCATGGCCGTGGGCGCCCCGGGTCGGCCAGACCAGCGTGCCCTCGGCGCGGCCCTCGAAGGTCTCGCTGTGGCCGTCGGGCCAGACCAAGGTGAGCACGGAGACGAAAGTGCCGCGGCGCTGCGCCGGCGCGGCGGCGCCGACGGCGAGGAGCTCGTCCTGCGCCTTCTGCATGGCGACGTCCCAGCTGCGGGCCGGGCCGGCCCAGTCCGCCGTGTAGACGCCTGGAGCGCCGCGCAGGGCCTCGATGCAGAGGCCCGAATCGTCGGCCAGCGCCGGCAGGCCGGTGGCTTCCAGCGCGGCGAGCGCCTTGATGCGGGCGTTCTCCACGAAGGTCGTGCCGGTCTCCTCCGGCACCGGCAGGCCGAGCTGGCCGACCGAGACGACATCCACGCCAAACGGCGACATCAGGGCCTGGAATTCGGCGAGCTTGCCATTGTTGTGCGTGGCCAGCACCAGCCTGCCCGATAGGCGGCGGCCCATCAGGCGACGGCCTTCTTCTGGAGGTCGACCAGTTCGCCGATGCCCTTGCGCGCCAGCGCCAGCATTTCGAGGAACTGCGCCTCGCTGAAGGGTGCGCCCTCGGCCGTGCCCTGGATCTCGACCAGGCCGCCGGCGCCTGTCATCACGAAATTGGCGTCCGTCATCGCTTCCGAATCCTCGACATAATCGAGGTCGAGCACCGCCACCCCCTTGGAAATGCCGCAGGAGATGGCCGCGACATGGTCCTTGATCGGGCTGACGGTGAGCATCTTGCGTTCCATCATCCAGCGTACGCATTCCTGCAGGGCGATGAAGCCGCCGGTGATCGAGGCGGTGCGGGTGCCGCCATCGGCCTGCAGCACGTCGCAATCGATGGTGATCTGCTTTTCGCCCAGGCGCACCAGGTCGACGACGGCGCGCAGGGAGCGGCCGACCAGGCGCTGGATCTCCTGGGTGCGGCCCGAGGGCTTGCCGGAGGTCGATTCGCGCCGGGTGCGCTCATGCGTGGCGCGCGGCAGCATGGCATATTCGGCCGTGACCCAGCCCTTGCCGGTGCCACGCAGCCAGGCCGGCGGCTTTTCTTCCAGGCTCGCCGTGCACAGCACATGGGTTTCGCCGAACTTGATCAGGCAGGAGCCTTCGGCATAGCGGGCGACATTGCGCTCGATCGAAACGGGGCGCAGCTCATCGGGCGCACGGCGGGAAGGACGCATCACAATCTCCAAGAAATCCGGGCGCCTTGTAGCCCGCCGGGGATTGTCTGTCACGGCCGATTGCCGGGTGCCGTTGAATGAACCTTGCACTACGGATGTGAGACAACCTCCTCCCACTCGGGGAGGGAAATCGGCAAGAACTATCGCTGAGAAAGCATGACGCGTTGGAAGACCTTATACGGGATGTTCATCGCAGCCCTGTAGCCAGCGTGAAGAGCCCCAGAGGAGACAGGCTTTTTTTGGTGGCATCCTGCTTACGCAAAGCCAGATTTTACTATCGGATCGCGGCCCCACGACGAGGCGGAGGGGGTGAATGTCAGGGGAATTTTTGACCGACTTGGAGCAATGCGAATGCCGGACGTTATTCTTTCGATTTGATGCCGTTGCGTAATTTGCTATCGTTGGCAGCATAGGGGCGTATATTGCGCATTCAGATTGCAGGGATAAAGGAACGGTCGAGTAGCGTCGACGGCGTGATGCGCATCAACAACGAATTGCGGGAGCGTGACATTAACGTGACATGGCATACCGCAAGGGAGCATTTTATTCCGTCTTGCGAAACAACGTGTGTAGAGAATCTCAGCTGAGGAAGGCGCATAGCCGCGTCAGTCCCCTGCTGTATCGTCTGGAAAGTCGCGATGCACGAAAGCTTCGAACCGAACAGATCGATCCGGGCGGAAGGGCCCTGGGACAGTCAATTGTGGCGGTGGCAGCCTTCCAAGGGGCGCTGGTCGCCCGAACGCCATGGCCTGCCGCGCACAACCGTATTCCTTTCCCTCGATACGGCCCACGAACGCCCGAAGAACCGCTACGAATTCTGGCGGCATATCGCGCTTTACGATATCGACGGCCATCCCCGCCGCTACGATTCGCCCGAAGGCTTCCAGGCTGCCGCATCCGGACTGGTTGGGCCAACCGCCAGCCTGTTTTCCTACCAGAGTGACGCCCTGTCGGGCGAACGGACGCAAGCCGGGCGGCGCAGCGACGGCTGGGACGACGCATCGCTCGGCCTGCTCATCGATGGCGAGCGCCAGCATGCAGAGGGGGACTATCGCACCATCACCGGCCCCGGCCAGTTCTTTGCCTATGACGCCGGCCGCGACAGCCTGGTGCGCTGCTCCAGGAGCCGCGGGGTGGTGATCGCCATGCGCCGGCGTGTGCTCGAGGCGGCGCTGGGCGCCCCAGTGCCGCCTTCCGCCATTCTGGCTGAGATCGTGGGCAAGTCGGCGCTGGCGCCCTTCCTGGCGTCGCAGATGCGCCTGCTCGGCGAACTGGCCGGCACGCTCTGCGAGGCCGACAGAGCCATCATGCTGCAGAACACCGTCGATCTCGTCACCATGGCCCTGCGCAGGGCCGACAAGAAAGAAGTGCTCGACGAGGAGAACGGGCCGCGGGGCCTTCTGCTGGCGGCGCTCAACGTCATCCAGGCGAGCCTCTCCAACGCCCTGCTCGGTCCGGAGATGCTCGCCACCGCGCTCGGCTGCTCGCGTGCCAAGCTCTACCGGGCCTTTGCCGAATATGGCCTGACCATCTCGGCGGTCATCCGCGAAACGCGCCTCAAGCAGGCGCGGGTCATGATCGAGAGCCTGCTGCCAGAAATCTCGATCGCCGAAATAGGCATGCGCTGCGGCTTCCTCGACCCTGCCAATTTCAGCCGCAATTTCCGGCTCTATTTTGGGGTGAGTCCCACGGAACTTCGGCGGCGGGGTTGAACTGCCATTCGGTTTGCAACCGACGAGGATGTCTGCCTTTTCTTTGTTGCAATACTTTCATCCATAATGGCCCATGGATGGCAAAGTTGGAACAGGGATTTCAGCATTCAAATCTTCAAAACCCTGTTACATGTTACAAAATATGAAATTTGTAACGACCAATATTGATCCTTTTCGTGCAGTTTTTATCTCTCGTAAATTAGAGGTAAAATATTGATATTAAAAGATTTAATTACGATTACAGCCGCAGGCGGATTAGGTGCCTTCGGGCGATTCTGCACTTGTTCTCTGAAGCTTGAACCGGGCTCCCAAAGGGGCTATCGGAGGTGGGGACGACTTCACCTTCGGCTGATATCTCAGGGACATTACGTTATGGCACGTAGCAAGATCGCTCTTATCGGGGCGGGACAGATCGGTGGCACGCTTGCACTTCTCGCCGGTCTGAAGGAACTGGGCGACATCGTGCTTTTCGACGTGATGGAAGGCGTACCTCAGGGCAAGGCACTCGACATCGCCGAAGCCTCCCCGGTCGATGGTTTCGATGCCAAGTTCGCCGGCACCCAGAGCTATGAGGGCATCAAGGGCGCCGACGTCGTCATCGTCACCGCCGGCGTGCCGCGCAAGCCCGGCATGAGCCGCGACGATCTCCTCTCCATCAATCTCAAGGTCATGGAGCAGGTGGGCGCGGGCATCGCTAAATATGCCAAGGACGCCTTCGTCATCTGCATCACCAACCCGCTCGACGCCATGGTCTGGGCGCTGCAGAAGTCCTGCGGCCTGCCCGCCCATAAGGTCGTTGGCATGGCCGGCGTGCTCGACTCCTCGCGCTTCCGCCATTTCCTCGCCGACGAGTTCAACGTCTCGGTGGAGGACGTCACGGCCTTCGTGCTCGGCGGCCATGGCGACACCATGGTGCCGTCGGTGCGCTACTCCACCGTCGCCGGCATCCCGCTGCCAGACCTGATCAAGATGGGCTGGATCACCGAGGCCCGCCTCGCCGAGATCGTGCAGCGCACCCGCGACGGCGGCGCCGAGATCGTCAACCTCCTGAAGACCGGCTCTGCGTTCTATGCGCCAGCCGCCTCCGCCATCGTGATGGCCGAGAGCTATCTGAAGGACAAGAAGCGCGTGCTGCCCTGCGCCGCCCAGCTCAACGGACAGTATGGCGTCAAGGATCTCTATGTCGGCGTGCCCGTGGTGCTCGGCGCCGGTGGTGTCGAACGCATCGTCGAGATCCAGCTCGACAAGGAAGAGCGCGCCGGATTCGAGAAGTCGGTCAACGCGGTGAAGTCGCTGGTCGACGCCTGCAAGACCATCGCCCCTTCGCTCGCCTGATCCTGCCCGCCACCGGAGCCCAATGCCATGAACATCCACGAATACCAGGCCAAGGCCGTGCTGAAGGAATTCGGCCTGCCTGTGTCGCGCGGCGGCGCGGCGCTCACGGTCGAGGAAGCCGTCCGCGCCGCCCAGGACCTGCCCGGCCCGCTTTATGTGGTGAAGTCGCAGATCCATGCCGGCGGCCGTGGCAAGGGCAAGTTCAAGGAACTGCCTCCCGAAGCCAAGGGTGGCGTGCGCCTCGCCAAGTCGATCGACGAGGTCAAGGCCAATGCCGCCGAGATGCTCGGTAACACGCTGGTGACGGTGCAGACCGGTCCGGCCGGCAAGCAGGTCAACCGCCTCTATATCGAGGACGGCTCTGACATCGAGAGGGAATTCTATCTGTCCATGCTTGTCGACCGCGAGACCAGCCGCGTCGCTTTCGTGGTCTCCACCGAGGGCGGCATGGATATCGAGAAGGTGGCCCATGACAGCCCCGAGAAGATCATCACCTTCTCGGTCGACCCTGCGACCGGCGTGATGCCCCATCACGGCCTGGCGGTGGCCAAGGCGCTCGGCCTTTCCGGCGATCTCGCCAAGCAGGCGGTTGGCCTCACCACCAAGCTCTATGCCGCCTTCGTCGCCAAGGACATGGCGATGCTGGAGATCAACCCGCTGATCGTCACCCAGGACAACCAGCTCAAATGCCTGGACGCCAAGATCAGCTTTGACTCCAACGCCCTCTATCGCCATCCCGATATCGTGGCCCTGCGCGACGAGACCGAGGAGGATCCCAAGGAGATCGAGGCCTCGCGCTACGACCTCTCCTATATCGCTCTCGACGGCTCGATCGGCTGCATGGTCAACGGCGCCGGCCTTGCCATGGCGACGCTCGACATCATCAAGCTCTATGGCGAGGAGCCGGCGAATTTCCTCGATGTCGGCGGCGGCGCCAGCAAGGAGAAGGTGACGGCGGCGTTCAAGATCATCACCGCCGACCCGCAGGTGAAGGGCATCCTGGTCAACATCTTTGGCGGCATCATGCGCTGCGACGTCATCGCCGAGGGCGTGATCGCAGCGGTGCAGGAAGTCGGCCTCACCATCCCGCTGGTGGTGCGGCTCGAAGGCACCAATGTCGAGCTCGGCAAGCAGATCATCCGCGAATCCGGCCTGAACGTCATCGCCGCTGATGATCTCGACGATGCCGCCCAGAAGATTGTCAAAGCCGTCCGGGAAACCAAGTAATGTCCATCCTGATCAACAAGAACACCCGCGTCATCTGCCAGGGCTTCACCGGCAAAAACGGCACCTTCCATTCCGAGCAGGCCATCAAATATGGCACGCAGATGGTCGGCGGCACCTCGCCCGGCAAGGGCGGTTCGCAGCATCTGGGCCTGCCGGTGTTCGACACGGTCGCCGAGGCACGCCATGCCACGGGCGCCGACGCTTCCGTGATCTACGTGCCGCCGCCGGGCGCGGCGGACGCGATCTGCGAGGCCATCGATGCCGAGATCCCGCTGATCGTCTGCATCACCGAAGGCATCCCGGTCGCCGACATGATCAAGGTCAAGCGGTCGCTGTCGGGCTCCAAGTCGCGCCTGATCGGGCCGAACTGCCCGGGCGTGATGACCTCGGACGAATGCAAGATCGGCATCATGCCCGGCAACATCTTCCGCAAGGGGTCGGTGGGCATTGTATCCCGCTCGGGAACGCTTACCTATGAAGCAGTGTTCCAGACCTCGAATGAGGGCCTTGGCCAGACCACGGCCGTGGGCATCGGCGGCGACCCCGTCAAGGGCACCGAATTCATTGACATGCTTGAGCTTTTTCTCGGTGACCCCGACACCCATTCGATCGTCATGATCGGTGAGATCGGCGGCTCGGCCGAGGAAGACGCGGCGCAGTTCCTGATCGACGAGGCCAAGCGCGGCCGCAAGAAGCCGACGGTCGGTTTCGTAGCTGGACGCACCGCGCCTCCCGGACGACGCATGGGCCATGCCGGCGCCATCATCTCGGGCGGCAAGGGTGATGCCGGCTCGAAGATCGCGGCTCTGGAAGCGGCCGGCGTGCGGGTTTCGCCGTCGCCGGCGCGCCTGGGCACGACGTTGAGTGAACTTTTGAAGGGCTGAGAACGTGCCGACGGAGGGGCGATTACCAATCGCCCTTCTTGAAGCGACGAGTATGCCGGAAGGGCGGGCGATCGGTGATCGCCCCTCCAGTTCGAAGGAAAAGGACGATGGATCGTCAAGACGAACTGAACGGGCGAGGCTTTGCCTATGGAGGCGACGCCGCCTATCTCGAGGATCTCTACGCGCGCTACGAGGACAACCCGTCTTCGGTGACCGGCGAATGGGCTTCCTTCTTCGCCGGCCTCGCCGACGACAAGGCGATAGTCGAGAAGAACGCGCGCGGTGCCAGCTGGGCCAGGCCCAACTGGCCGATCGCCGCCAATGGCGAGCTCGTCTCCGCCCTCGACGGCAATTGGGGCCAGGTCGAGAAGAAGGTCGGCGAGAAGATCAAGGCCAAGGCCCAGGATCAGGGTGCCACCATCACCCCCGAGGCGGTGCTGCAGGCCACGCGCGATTCGGTGCGCGCCATCATGCTCATCCGCGCCTACCGCATGCGCGGCCATCTCTTCGCCAATCTCGATCCGCTCGGCCTGCAGGCGCCCCGCGACCATGAGGAACTGCATCCTCAGACCTATGGCTTCTCGGAGAACGACCTCGATCGCAAGATCTTCATCGATCACGTGCTGGGGCTCGAATTCGCCTCCATCCACGAGATCGAGGTAATCCTCAAGCGCACCTATTGCTCGACGCTCGGCGTCGAGTTCATGCATGTCTCCGATCCCACCCAGAAGGCCTGGATCCAGCAGCGCATCGAGGGCACGGACAAGGAGATCTCCTTCACCCGCGAGGGCAAGCGCGCCATCCTCAACAAGCTGATCGAGGCCGAGGGCTTCGAGAAGTTCATCGACGTCAAATATACCGGCACCAAGCGCTTCGGCCTCGATGGTTCGGAGTCGGCCGTTCCGGCGCTGGAGCAGATCATCAAGCGTGGCGGCGCCCTCGGCGTGCAGGACATCGTGCTGGGCATGGCCCATCGCGGCCGCCTCAACGTGCTCGCGCAGGTGCTGGGCAAGCCGCATCGCGCCATCTTCCACGAATTCAAGGGCGGTTCCTACACGCCCGACGATGTGGAAGGCTCGGGCGACGTGAAGTACCATCTGGGTGCTTCCTCGGACCGCGAATTCGACGGCAACAAGGTGCATCTGTCGCTCACCGCCAACCCCTCGCATCTGGAGATCGTCGATCCCGTGGTGCTCGGCAAGGTGCGCGCCAAGCAGGACCAGCATGACGACGTCAACGCCCGATCGACGGTGATGCCGCTGCTGATCCATGGCGATGCCGCTTTCGCCGGCCAGGGCGTGGTGGCCGAATGCCTGGGCTTGTCGGGCCTGAAGGGCCACCGCACCGGCGGCTCGATGCATTTCATCATCAACAACCAGATCGGCTTCACCACCTACCCGCGCTATTCGCGCTCCTCGCCCTATCCCTCCGACGTGGCGAAGATGATCGAGGCACCGATCTTCCATGTGAATGGCGATGATCCGGAAGCGGTCGTGTTTGCAGCCAAGATCGCCACCGAATTCCGGCAGACCTTCCACAAGCCCGTGGTCATCGACATGTTCTGCTATCGCCGATTCGGTCACAACGAAGGCGACGAGCCGGGCTTCACCCAGCCGCTGATGTACAAGAAGATTCGCTCGCATCCGGGCGTGGTCGAGATCTACTCGCAGCGCCTGATCGAGGCCGGCGTCGTGACGGCCGGCGAAGTCGACAAGATGAAGTCCGACTGGCGGGCGCGCCTAGAGGCCGAATATGAGGCCGGCCAGGCCTACAAGCCCAACAAGGCCGACTGGCTCGACGGCCAATGGGCCGGCCTCAAGGCGATCGGCGCCACCGACGACGATCCGCGCCGCGGCGCCACCGGCGTCGACGGCGCCAAGCTGACCAATATCGGCATGGCGCTGACCAGGACGCCGGAAGGCTTCCATGTCCACAAGACCATCCAGCGCTTCATGGAAACGCGGCGCAAGATGATCGAGATGGGCGAAGGGCTCGACTGGGCGACGGCTGAGGCGCTGGCCTTCGGCACGCTCTGCGACGAGGGCCATCGCGTGCGGCTCTCAGGCCAGGACTGCGAGCGCGGCACCTTCTCGCAGCGCCATTCGGTGCTGATCGACCAGGAGACCGAGAAACGCTACACCCCGCTGAAGAACATCCGCGAGGGCCAGGGCAGATACGAGGTCATCAACTCGATGCTCTCCGAAGAGGCCGTGCTTGGCTTCGAGTATGGCTATTCGCTGGCCGAGCCGAAGGCGCTGACCTTGTGGGAAGCGCAGTTCGGCGACTTCGCCAACGGCGCGCAGGTGGTGTTCGACCAGTTCATCTCCTCGGGCGAGCGCAAATGGCTGCGCCTGTCCGGCTTGGTCTGCCTGCTGCCGCATGGCTATGAAGGGCAAGGGCCGGAGCACTCCTCCGCGCGCCTCGAACGCTTCCTGCAGATGTGCGCCGAGGACAACATGCAGGTCGCCAACTGCACGACGCCGGCGAACTACTTCCACATTCTCCGCCGCCAGCTCAAGCGCGACATCCGCAAGCCCCTGATCCTGATGACGCCGAAGTCGCTGCTGCGCCACAAGCGCTGCGTCTCCAGGCTCAGCGAGCTCGGGGCCGATACGACCTTCCACCGCATCCTGTGGGACGATGCCCAGTTCGGCACCTCCACCACCAAGCTGGTGGCGGACGAGAAGATCCGGCGCGTCGTGCTGTGCACCGGCAAGGTCTATTACGACCTGCTCGACGAACGCGAGAAGCGGGGCATCGACGACATCTATCTGATGCGCGTCGAGCAGCTCTATCCCTTCCCGCTGAAGTCGCTGGCCGCCGAGCTGTCGCGCTTCCGCAAGGCGGATGTGGTCTGGTGCCAGGAAGAGCCCAAGAACATGGGCTCCTGGTCCTTCGTCGAGCCGTATCTCGAATGGGTGCTCGGCCAGGCCGGAACCAAGGCCAAGCGCGCCGCTTATGCCGGGCGTCCGGCTTCGGCGGCCACGGCCACGGGCCTGATGTCCAAGCATCTGTTCCAGTTGCAGGCCTTCACCGACGAAGCGCTGACCATCTGACGGGAGAGACCATGCCCTTCTTCGTTTGCCGGCTCATCGCCCCGCGCCCGACCTTCGCCTTCGACATGACGGAAGCGGAGCGCGAGATGATGGGGCGGCATGGCGCCTATCTGCGCCAATGGGCGGAGGAGGGCAGCGTCATCCTGTTCGGACCGGTGGGCGATCCCAAGGGGCCTTGGGGGCTCGCCATTTTCGAGGCCGCGGACGAGGCCAAGGTGCGTGAGATCTTGGACGGGGATCCCGTCCTCAGCTCCGGCGCCGGCTTTTCCCATGAGATACTACCCATGATGCAGGCCGTTTCCGGGCGCCGCCTGCTCCATGCAAACCCCTAGAGCAATGGGCGTTTACCCGTAAACGCCCATTGCTCTAGCTCCTTGTTTTAACGCGTCTTTGCGTTCCTGATGACTCCATCGGATCGCAAAACGCCATGGCTAGAAGAGGAACCCCGCACGGGGCGCAAAAAATATGGCGACGGAAATCAAGGTGCCGACCCTCGGCGAATCGGTCACGGAAGCCACGATCGGCAAATGGTTCAAAAAGCCTGGCGATGCCGTGAAGGTGGACGAGCCCTTGCTCGAGCTCGAAACCGACAAGGTGACGCTGGAGGTCAACGCACCCGCCGCCGGCGTGCTGGGTGAAATCCTGGCCAAGACCGGTGAGACGGTGGGCGTCGGCGCTTTGCTGGGCTCCGTCGAGGCTGGTGGCGCTGCTGTTGCCGCGCCGGCCCCTGCCGCGGCTCCAACCGTGCCCGCTCCGGCGGCAACTCCGGCGCCCGCCGCCGCTCCCGCAACCGCCATGCCGGCATCGCCCGCCGCCGCCAAGATCGCTGCCGACCGCGGCCTCAACGTGGCCGAGATCGAAGGCTCCGGCCGCCGTGGCCAAGTTCTGAAGGGCGATGTGCTTACGGCCGAAGCGCCCAAGCCTACCGCTCCGGCCCCCGTCGCCGCTCCAGCGCCCGCGCCCGCCCCTGTTCCCGCCGCGCCGCGCGTGCCGTCGCCTGCCGCCGACGCTGCCCGCGAAGAACGCGTGCGCATGACCAAGCTGCGCCAGACCATTGCCCGCCGCCTCAAGGAGGCGCAGGCCAATGCCGCCATGCTGACGACCTTCAACGAGGTCGACATGACCCACGTCATGGCGCTGCGTAACCAGTACAAGGACCTGTTCGAGAAGAAGCATGGCGTGAAGCTCGGCTTCATGTCCTTCTTCGTGCGCGCCGTGACGCAGGCTCTCAAGGAGATGCCGGCCGTCAATGCCGAGATCGACGGACAGGACATCATCTACAAGAACTACTGCCACATCGGTGTCGCCGTCGGCACCGACAAGGGGCTGGTGGTCCCCATCATCCGCGATGCCGAGACGCTCGGCCTCGCCGCTATCGAGAAGGCCATCGCCGATTTCGGCAAGCGCGCCCGCGACGGCCAACTCAAGATCGAGGAGATGCAGGGTGGCACCTTCACCATCTCGAATGGCGGCGTCTATGGCTCGCTGATGTCGACTCCGATCCTGAACGCTCCGCAGTCGGCCATCCTCGGCATGCACAAGATCCAGGAACGCCCGATGGTGGTCGGCGGCCAGATCGTGGCCCGCCCGATGATGTATCTGGCGCTCTCCTATGATCACCGCATCATCGACGGCAAGGAGGCGGTGACCTTCCTGGTTCGCGTCAAAGAAAGCCTGGAGGATCCGGCGAGGCTTGTGCTGGACTTGTGATGCGATTGGGGGGCGGGTCTTCAGACCCGCCTGTTCCGCCCTTCACATGAAAGAGCCGGGTCTGAAGACCCGCCCCCCGTTTGAAAGAGCACTTCCCCATGCCCACCCATGATCTCGTTGTTATCGGCACCGGCCCCGGCGGCTATGTCTGTGCCATCCGCGCGGCCCAGCTCGGGCTCAATGTCGCCGTGGTCGAGAAGAACGCCACCTATGGCGGCACCTGCCTGAATATCGGCTGCATCCCCTCCAAGGCGCTGCTGCACGCTTCCGAGCTTTTCGACGAGGCCGGCCACGGCTTCAAGGCCTTCGGCATCGAGGTGCCGGCGCCCGTGCTCAACCTCGCCCAGATGATGAAGCACAAGCAGGAAACGGTGGACGCCAATGTCCAGGGCGTCGCCTTCCTGTTCAAGAAGAACAAGATCACTGCCTATCGCGGCAAGGGCAAGGTCCTTGGTGCCGGCAAGGTCGAGGTCACGGCCGATGACGGCTCCAAGCAGACCGTGGACACCAAGTCGATCGTGATCGCCACCGGCTCCGACGTTGCCCAGCTGCCGGGGGTGACTATCGACGAGAAGATCGTGGTCTCCTCCACCGGTGCGCTGGAACTTGCCGGCGTGCCGAAGAAGCTCGTCGTCATCGGCGCCGGCGTGATCGGCCTGGAACTTGGCTCGGTATGGCGTCGCCTCGGCGCCGAGGTCACCGTGGTCGAGTTCCTTGACCGCATCCTGCCCGGCATGGATGGCGAGGTAGCCAAGCAGGCTCAGCGCCTGTTCAGCCGCCAGGGCATGGCGTTCAAGCTCGCCACTAAGGTCACCGGCGTGACCACCAGTGCTACGGGTGCCGTCGTTTCGGTCGAGCCTGTCGCGGGCGGCGAGAAGGAGACGATCGCGGCCGATATCGTGCTGGTCTCGACTGGCCGCCGCCCCTACACGGACGGGCTGGGTCTGGAGGAAGCCGGTGTCGCCACTGAGCGCGGGCGGGTGGTGATCGACGATCATTTCGCCACCAATATACCTGGCATCTATGCCATCGGCGACGTGGTGCGCGGCCCGATGCTGGCGCACAAGGGCGAGGATGAGGGCATTGCCATCGCCGAGATCCTGGCCGGGCAGCATGGCCATGTGAACTACGACACCATCCCGGCCGTGGTCTACACCTATCCCGAGATCGCTTCGGTGGGGAAGACCGAGGAGGAGCTCAAGGCCGCGGGCATCGCCTACAAGGTCGGCAAGTTCCCCTTCACCGCCAACGGCCGCGCCCGCGCCAACCGCACCACCGAAGGCTTCGTCAAGTTCCTGGCGGATGCCACGACCGACCGCGTGCTCGGCGCCCACATCCTTGGCGCCGGGGCCGGCGAGATGATTCACGAGGCCGTTGTTCTCATGGAATTCGGCGGTTCCTCGGAGGATCTCGGCCGCACCTGCCATGCCCATCCGACCATGTCGGAGGCGGTGAGGGAGGCTGCCCTGGCGGTCGAGGGGCGCGCAATTCACATCTAGAACGCCCTTTTGCTGTTGCAAAGCCGCTAAAAGGCCATACACACGCGCTAGGGCATCGTCCAAAGCGGGACATGCCCGCCTTCTTTCCAAGCCGCCGGTTCGGCCCCTCGGGCCGGCCGCCCTCGGAGTTTCCAATGCCTGTTGCCCGGACCGTTCTCGCCGCCCTGAGCCTCTTTATGCTGGCGGGGACAGCCCTCGCGCAGGACGATCCGGCCGGTACGCCCACGCCGCCCTCCCGCCCGCCGGTGCAGCAGACCCCCACTGGTGCCGGCGACGTGCCGGCTCCCGAATTCGTGGCCTCCGGCCAGCCTCTGGAGATCGATACCCATCCGATCAATCCGAAGGGGGTCAGTGCGGCGGACAAGGCGACGCTCGACCAGATCGACACCTATTTCAACAATATCAAGTTCTTCTCCGGCGGTTTCGTGCAGGTCGGCTCGGACGGCAAGCGCGTCACCGGCAAGTTCTGGGTCTCCAAGCCCGGCCGCATGCGCTTCGACTACGATCCGCCCTCGGCGCTGCAATTACTGGCCGATGGCACATCGGTCGCCGTGCGCAACCGCAAGCTCAACACGCAGAGCCTCTATTTCATCAAGCAGACCCCGCTGCGCTTCCTCCTCGCCGAGAAGCTCGACCTGATCGAGGATTCCAAGGTGCTGGAAGTCGGCAGCGAGCCGGCGGGCATCAGCGTGGTACTGGAGGAAGGCTCGGCCGCGAGCGGCGGCAGGTCGCGCATCCAGCTGACCTTCCCCGCGCCCGCCTATGATCTGAGGCAGTGGACGATCACCGACCCGCAGGGCTACGACACCACCGTGACCATCTCGGGCATCGACCGCAAGCTGCAACTGCCGGATCGCATCTTCTACATCGACCAGCAGAAGATCTTGAAATAGCAACGCCCCGAACATCCTGTCCGCTCTTGATAGTCCCAAGAGCCGCCGTTTATGAAGGCCGGGCTAGTTGCTCGCCTTGTCGCAGACTATCCTCGCTCCGTCGTGGTGGCAATATTTGGCGATTTCCGCAGCCAAGAGGGGGGCGAACAGCTTGGCGCCTTCTGAGTTGAGGTGGGCTCCATCGTAGTAGAGCGAAGCATCGCCCCTGGGAAAGGGCAGGGTCGAGTTGAAATTGAGATAGATGAATCCATCATTGCTGACATCCGACCGCATGAAGTCATCGAATCCGGGAAAGCGCTGCTTCGACGCCGCGATCGCCGTATTCGATTGTGGAAACTGCACAAAAATAACTGGAACGCCGGTTTCACGCGAAAGCTTCTTTATCGAATCTATCGCCATGACCTGTACCGGCTCCTTGCGGAATGGCCCAGGAAATGGATCTTCGGTTGCCCCCGTCATGCTGGCCAAGGCGTGGACTTCAACCCACCCATTGTCATGAAGCACGGCGCTGTCGAACTTGCTGAACCGCTTGTCAAAGTCGGCGACATGCGCCCGCGCGTCCCAAAAGGCCGGTGGCCTTTCAAAGCGACCTCTCACAATTCGGCCGATCCAGCGTTTGATCTGAGTTCGCTGCCGATAGAGATTGAGAAACCGGAACATCTGGGTGTCCTGTTCCTTGACGCCTCGATCGAAGGCAAAATGCTCGATGCCATAGACGATCAAGCTCGGTTTTTTCTTCTCGATGATCGACTGGATCATTTGGCTGGCGAAGGTCACATTGGCACTGCCGGCCAGGCCTGCGTTGAAGGCGGTTCCCCCCCAAACCTGGGCGAAAGCATTGGGATCGAGCCCCTCTTCGGTAAGAGAGCTTCCTACAAAAAAGGTGTCGTAGTGCGCATCACTGTCCAGCGCAGCCTGCAACATGGCCGGCTTCTTCTCCGAGACCTCCTGCAGCGGATGCAGCGGCGGCACGAACAGATAGGAAAAAGCTTCAAGCATGGCGCATGCAATGAGGAAGACCGCCAATTTCCTGGCAATCCGCAGATAGCCTGCGCGATCCGTGACAGGCGAAGAGGTAATCGCCGCCTCAGAACTGGAAGTAAATGAAAGAGGCTTCATTGGATGCACCGTAAAGAATGATTGCCACCAATAAGGAGACATAGGCGGTCCGGCGGGCCAGAGGCGGCCATGCAGCGATGGCGAGGGGATGTTCCCAGCGACGCGTAAACCATTCGGCGACGACCATCAGCAAGGTCACGGCCAAGGCATTGTCGGCGTGGGTCGCGTGCCAGAACGAGCGTTGAAAATGCCACAAATGCGGATCGGCGATACGGCCGAGGATCTGCACGGCGGTTTCCACATTGGCTGCACGAAAGAAGACCCAGGCCAACGTCACGAAGGTAAAGGTGACAAGCGCCGAAACGATATTCGAGAGAGCCCCATCCGGCATGCGGTAGCCAGCCCTATGGCCCAGCGCGACGGCTATATAGGTCGAAGCATGGATCAGGGCCCAGATCAGGAAGGTGTAGTTGGCCCCATGCCACAGGCCCGAGATCAGGAAGACGAAGAAGATGTTGAACAGCCAGCGTCGGGTGGAAACGCGAGAACCGCCCATCGGAAAGAAGACATAGTCGCGAAACCAGGTGGTGAGCGAGATATGCCAGCGGCGCCAGAACTCGATGATGTTGACTGCGAAATAGGGTGTATCGAAATTGCGGATCAGCCGGATGCCCATGATCTTGGCCGTGCCGATAGCAATGTCGGAATAAGCGGAAAAATCAGCGTAGATCTGGAAAGAAAAGAACACGCTGGCAATGAGCAGCGATAAGGCCGAATATTGAGCGGGCGAAGAAAAAGCCACCTGGACGACCACCGCCAGATTGTCGGCTACCAGGATCTTCTTGGCGAGCCCCCACAGGATCTGGCGCGCTCCGTCTTCCACCATGGCCGGATCGAAGCGGCGCTCGCGCTGAATTTGCGGCAGGAGCACCGTCGCCCGCATAATCGGACCGGCCACCAGGTGTGGGAAGAAGGAGACGAAGCCGAGATAATCGACGAGGGAGCGCGTAGCGCGCATATGCCCCTTGTAGACATCGATCGTGTAGCTCATGCTCTGGAATGTATAGAAGCTGATTCCAGCAGGCAAGATTATGTTATTGAGCAAACTGAATTTGCTGTCTACAATATCATTGAAAGACGAGATTACAAAATTTGTGTATTTGAAGTAGCCTAGAAAAACCAGGTTGACGGAAATACTTGCAGCCAGTAAGAGCCGACGTCGTATCTGGTTTTGTTCCGCGTCGATCAGTAAAGCGAGCGAAAAATCCACCACGGTAGAGGCCAGCAACAGCACCACGAAGTAGGGATGTATCCAGCCATAGAAAATCATGTTCGCGGCCAGCAACAGGAAATTGTTGAGCCGCAGTCTGTGAACTGTCAGAAAATAAACCGGGAAGAATAAGACACTAAATAGCAGAAAATCGGTTGACGTAAAGGTCATGCAAAATGTCCCCCCCGGGAGATTTAGCCTACCCACCCCATTCGCCCGAATAATTTACAAGGGAGGGCGTATTTGGGGAGAATCAGAAAAAATTGTTTGGCGAGAAAGACTTAACTGGTTCAGCAGGGTTTCCCTTGCCGACGGAGTGTAGCACAGGACTTCTTGAATTTGCGCCAGTTAGAGCGATAAACTTGCAGCCAGTTGCGATGGCAATGCTATCACCTGCGGACGCAGGCGGACCGCAGCCCTAGCACATGGATTGGCGTGATCTGAAAGCCCACGGGCTCGGGCATCAGGCTTTGCCCGATGGCCATCCTCGACAAGCCGTCCGCCAAACTGCCCGCGAGTTGAACTCGCGGAGCCTCAGACGTTCGTTGGTCACGCTGCGGTCCCAGGAAGGGACGTCCGCGCTCCCTCTCCTATGCCGCCGCCGCTCCGGTCACCTTCTCCTCGCCAGCAATGCGATGCGCATCAGGGCGCGTGAGACGATTGCCTCGTCCAGGGCTGCATTGCGCCTCGCATCGAACACCGCCTCCGACAGATCGGCGACAATCCGATCGAGCCTGATCATGCTGAGCACCGCCAATTGCGCGGTGACTGCGGCCCGGCGCTTGAAATAGATCTGCATCCCCATCGTCTCAACCACGCCGGCCGGCGGCCGGCCCTTCTCGACCTCGCCGCGTAGCCTATGCAGGAGGAGGGCGTGGCGCAGCGCCATGCCGGCGAGCTGGGAGGTATTGACGCCCTCGCTCCAGGCCTTGGCGAGGGTGGTGTCGAGCCTCTCGGCCTGACCCGAAAAGGCCGCGTCGATGATCTCGTCGGTGGCAAGCGCGCTGGCATCGCCCACCACGGCCTCGACGTCGCGCGCCTCGATGCGTCCAGCGCCGTGGGCGTAAAGGGTCAGCTTCTTCAATTCGCTGCGCGTGGCCAGCCGGTCGCCGCCGAGCAGGCCCATGAGCATTTCGCGCGCATCGGGGGCGATAGTAAGCCCGGCGCCCGCCACTTCCTCGGCGATGATCTGGCCGATATTTGTGCTTTCGTCGCCGAAGCAGGCGATCACGGCTCCGGCCCGCGACTTCTCGACCAGAGTCAGCAGCGCATGGCCCTTTTTCAGCTCTCCCGCCTCGATCACCACCCGGCAGGCGCCGGGCGGATTGAGGAGCACTGGTTCGACGGCGGGAATGAGGTTGCGGCTCCCGGCGCGCAGACGCACGGCCCGGCGGCCGCCGAAGAGCGGGATGGTGAAGACCTCGTCGGCAAGGCGCGCCGGATCGCCGCTGACATCGTCGCCGTCGAGGCGCACGAGCTGGAAGGGGTCCTCGACATCATCGACCGAAACGGCGGCGAGCGCACGCGCGCGCTCGCTCACCAGCCCGGTATCCGGCCCATAGACCAGAATGACGGCGAAATGCGTATCCGGCTTCTTGATGAAAGCATCAACGGCCCGCCGCTCGATCGTCGCCATGAGGTCCTTATATCCTTACGCCCTTAGGGGTGATCGGCGAGCCAGGTCGCCAGGCGCAGGCGGATCTGGTCGGCCATTACCTCGGCTGCGTCGTTTTCGGCATTGCGCTCAGCCCGTATGGCAGCGTAACGCTGCAGGCCCGAGGCATAGGATTTGCGGGTGTTCATCTTGGCCTTGTAGAGCACCTTACCCGTTGCGGCATCCTTCAATGTGAAGTCGACCGTCACTGTCACCATGTCGATCTGCGGCGTGGCATTGAGCGCATTGACAAGCGCCGATTCGCCGATGGTGGAGGTCACGAGCGCCAATGTGTATCGTGTGGGCGGCGCCTCGGCGCCGCCAGTCAGGTTGAACGAAAGCTTGTTGCGCACCTGCTGGCCGATACGGTCGTCGATGGGATCGATGGAGATCGCGGCAAGGCGATCCTTCAGTCCCGGAGCGCCGTTGGCGGGGTCGGCCAGCATCGGGCGAAAGCAGCCGCCCAGCATCAGGGTTGGAGCGAGCGCCAGCGCAAGGAGCGCCTTACGGCGGGTGGGCTGATCAGACGACGACATTCACAATCCTTCCCGGCACCACGATGATCTTCCTGGGCGTACGGCCCTCGAGGGCGCGCTGCACCGCTTCATTCGCCAATGTGGCAGCTTCGACCTCCTTTGGCGACGCCGATTTCGGCACCGTTACATCTGCGCGCTTCCTGCCGTTGATCTGCACGGGCAGGGCGATGGTGTCGTCCTCCAGCAGCGCCGCCTCGGCCTCGGGCCAGGCGGCCTCGGCAACCAGGCCCCCGGTGCCCAGCAGGGTCCAGCACTCTTCGGCCAGATGCGGCATCATCGGGGCGATGAGCTGCACCAGGATGATGGCAGCCTCCCTGAGGGCGGCGGCAATATCGAAAGGCACGCCCTCGCCATGCTTGAAGCCGTCCAGAACGCGGCCCATGACATTGGTGAGCGTATAGATGTGGGCGACGCAGCGGTTGAAGGCGAGGCGCTCGATATCGGTCTCCACTGCCGCCAGCGCACGGTGCGCCGCCTTGCGGATGACGAGCGCTTCCGCCCCGCCCGCATCGGGGCCGGCCGCCTCGGTGCTCTGCGCCACGATCTCGTTGACGATGCGCCAGATGCGCTGCACGAAGCGGCCTGCGCCCTGCACGCCGTCCTCCGTCCAGATCACGTCGCGCTCGGGCGGCGAGTCGGAGAGCATGAACCAGCGGGCGGTGTCGGCGCCGTAGTCGGCGATGATGTCGTCGGGATCGACGACATTCTTGTGCGACTTCGACATCTTCTCGATCGGGCCGATCTCGAGCGGTTCGCCCGTGCGGCTGTTGAAGGCGCGGCGCTCGGCGCCGTCACCCTCGATGCGCACATCGGCGGGCACGATCCACTCGCCATTGGCGGCGCGATAGCTCTCATGCACCACCATGCCCTGGGTGAACAAGCCCTTGAAGGGTTCGTCCAGCCCGACATGGCCGGTCCTCTTCATGGCGCGCACGAAGAAGCGGCTGTAGAGCAGATGCAGGATCGCGTGCTCGATGCCGCCGATATACTGGTCGACAGGCAGCCACTCATCGACCTCCTTGCGGATGGTCGGCGTGGTCTCGACCCATGGGTCGGTGAAGCGGGCGAAATACCAGGACGAGTCGACGAAAGTATCCATCGTATCCGTCTCGCGGCGGGCATCGTGTCCGCATTGCGGGCAGGAAACGTGGCGCCAAGTCGGATGATGGTCCAGCGGATTGCCGGGCCTGTCGAAGGTGACATCGTCGGGCAGCTTGACCGGCAGGTCCTTCTTGGGCACGGGCACCACGCCGCAGACCTCGCAGTGGATCACCGGGATTGGACAGCCCCAATAGCGCTGGCGCGAGATGCCCCAGTCGCGCAGGCGGAAATTCACCTTGCGCTCGGCCACCGGCATGTTGCCGCGGGTCTGGCTCTCCAGCCGCTTCGCCACCTCTTCCTTGGCCTGTGCGATGGTCATGCCGTCCAGGAATCGCGAATTGATCAACAGGCCTTCACCGTCATAGGCGGTGTCGGTGATCACGAAGCTGGCGGGATCCTGGCCCGGCGGACACACCACCGGGGTATTGCCCAGGCCATAGGCGTTGACGAAATCGAGGTCGCGCTGGTCATGCGCCGGGCAGCCGAAGATGGCGCCGGTGCCATATTCCATCAGCACGAAATTGGCGACGTAGACGGGCAATTTCCACGAGGGATCGAAGGGATGCTCCGCCCTGATGCCGGTGTCGAAACCCTTCTTCTCCGCCGTTTCGATCGCCGCTTCGGACGTGCCGGTACGCTGCACGTCCTCGATGAAGGCAGCCAGAGCCTGATTCTTCTCGGCCGCAGCCTTGGCCAGCGGGTGGTCGGCCGCGATCGCCATGAATTTGGCGCCGAACAGCGTGTCAGGACGGGTGGTGTAGATCACCAATTCGCTCTCGCCGGCGGACACGGTCTGCTGGTCCAGCATGAAGCGGACCTGCAGACCTTCCGAGCGGCCGATCCAGTTCTTCTGCATCAGCCGGACCTTCTCCGGCCAGCGATCGAGCGTGTCGAGGGCTTCCAGGAGATCCTGCGAATAGTCGGTGATCTTGAAGAACCACTGCACCAGTTCGCGCTGCTCGACCAGTGCGCCCGAGCGCCAGCCGCGGCCGTCGATCACCTGCTCGTTGGCGAGCACGGTATGGTCGACCGGATCCCAGTTCACCCTGGAGACCTTTCGCTCCACCAGGCCCGCCTGCAGGAAGTCCAGGAACATCGCCTGTTGATGGCGATAATAGGAGGGATCGCAGGTGGCGATCTCGCGGCTCCAGTCCAGCGACAGGCCCATCGATTTGAGCTGGCCGCGCATGGTGTCGATATTGGCGTAGGTCCATTTCGCCGGATGCGACTTGTTCTGCGCCGCTGCATTTTCAGCGGGCAGGCCGAAGGCGTCCCAGCCCATGGGGTGCAGCACGTTGAAGCCCTTGGCCCGGCGATAACGCGCCACCACGTCGCCCATAGTGTAGTTGCGTACGTGACCCATATGGATGCGCCCGGAGGGATAGGGGAACATCTCGAGCACATAATAACGCGGCCTGGGATCCTCGTTCTTGGTCGCGAAGATGGCGTTGTCAGCCCAGGTCTTCTGCCATCTGGGCTCGGCGTCGCGGGCGTTATAGCGCTCGGTGGTCATGGAACAGCAACTCAAAAAGGGTAGGTCGGAACGAGTACGCGTCTCGTCGGTATGCGGGGATGAAGGCTTTTAGCGGGGCGAACCCGTTATTGCCAGCTTTGTGTGGGGGAAAGGAAGAGAGATGAGGTTCATCGTTGCCCAAATCGTAATGTGTGCCTAAAACTTAGCATGGTTTATAAAATAGGCAGTATAGCAGCGGGGCAGTGAGGGCAGGGCATGAGCAAGCCGAACGTTCGTCCCTTGATTGCATTTTCGATTCTGCAACTCGAAGAAGCATTCGAGGCGGCGGTGCTCGCCCGGGACGACAAGAAGATCAGGGAAGTCGCCAAGGAATTGGAATGCCGCAGCGTTCCGAAAGCCAAGAAGCTCCTGCGCAGGGTGTCGGATCACATCGAAGCGACCAGGAAGTCGCGGCAAGCTGCGAGGAAGCCGAGTCCCGCCGAACCCGGGGACGGCAGCGCAATGGAGGCCGCCGCGCCCAAACCTCCGAAGGCGGCGCCGAGAAAGAAGGCGAAGGCCGAGACCGTTCCGCCCGCCAGTGCTCCGCCGGCTCCCGCGCCCGCCGAACAGGATGCCGCACCGCCTGAACCGTCAAGGGAGCTGAGCTCCAGCCAGACCAGCCGGCCTCCCATCCGGCAGGAGCCGGCCTCCGACAACCTACAGACGCATGCGTTGGACCCGGCGAAGGCGCGCCGCGTGCTCGATGCCTGGATGCTCGCGGAAATCCTGGCGCCCTATGGACGCTATGGCAGGCCCTCCGATCTCATCGAGGACAGTGAGGCTGGTATAGCGGACTTCGCCGTGACATCAGACCTGCCCTGGCTATCGGGCGGGGAAGGCCACACGCAGGGCGGCCTGTTCTATCGGGTCGTCGTCGGCGCTATTCGCCTGGACGAGGCGGCAGCGCGACTGTTCGAGCTCTACGGCGACACGAAGATCGATGGTGCCGCGCCCTCCGGCTTCGCGCCGATCGCCATCCTGACCCTGGAGCGCGATGGCAGGCCGATCGCGAGCGAGGCCCTGGCGATTTCCAGCTTTGCCTGGGCGCTGCCATCTGCCCTGAAACGGGACTTCGTCGCACTTGCCGGTTGGACGCAGGTACGGCCGATCCTCACATTGGAGGCCGAAAGGCTGTTGCGGCCGGCGGGAGAGGTGGCGGAGCCTCCTATTCTAACAGCGGCGCTGCTGCAGGGCCTTTTCCAGCATCTCGTCGAAAAACTGGAATTGCCGGCTGAACTTGCCGTCGCACCCCATTTCGCTATTCGGATCGAGCGGAACTGGCGCGGGGAGATGCTCCCCGATTCGCCGGCCGTGGAAAGTCCTTATCTTGCCAATCTTGGGACGGCGCAGCAGCAGCTCTCCAGAACCCGCTCTCATGAGAACCTCGCCCGCTATCTCGGCCTGAAGGTTCCCTCTCGCCGGATCGATCTGCGTGGAAACGACATCGCGCTCGCGGATGCGATTGCTCCTGCGAAGATACCGCCCGGCAAATGGCCCGCCGGAGCAGAACAACCGCTCGTTCTTCTACAGCAGGCAGCCGTGAATCTGGCCCTCGACGGCGGCGAGGCATCCCGACTCCTGCCGATCAACGGGCCCTCCGGCACCGGAAAGGGCGCCCTGCTGCGCGATCTGATCGCTGCCCTGGTGATAAAGCGGGCCGACGCGATGTCCGAGATCACCAATCCCCGCGAGGCCTTCACCCATATCGGCAAGGTACGGGCGACGGACGGCTTCACCGATCGCTACGTGGTCAGCGAGGCCTTGAAAGGTCATGAGATCGTGATCGTCTCATCCAACGATGCGTTGGAAACGATCGTTACCGAACTGATGGACCGGCGGACCATTGACGCCGCGCGTACCGATCTGCGCTATTTTGGCACGGTCGCCGATCGTCTCTTCCAGGCGGATGCGGCGGGGCCGCGGAGCTGGGGCCTGCTTGCCGCAGCGCTGGGCAGGGTGTCCGACCTCGCGAAGCTCAGGCGCGCGATCTGGGATGATCAGGAACACGGCCTCAGGCCCTACCTGATCGAGGCCGTCGGCGCCTCGCAATCCATCGAGGCCGGCGTGGTCGCCGCCAAAGGTGGGCAGCGCCGCAAGCCCGCCGTGGTGGAGGTCGAGATGCCTCCGGAGAAGGCCGAGGCGCTGCTGCGCTGGCAGGAGGCGCAGCGCGTCTTCAGGTCGAAGGCGAAAGAAGCCAGGGCTCAGCTCGACGTCCTGGAGCGTGGCCGCCAGGCCCTCGGTGAGCGGGTTGATCCCGAGACCGAAGAGGCGCTGCGGGTTCAGCTTACGTCGGCGGGAGCGGCTGTGGAGGAGGCGCGTGCGCTCCTCGCCAATCTCAGCGCGCAGACCGAGGCGGCTCGCGGTGCCCTGGCCGAGGCCGAGCAGGCGCTGCAGGATCACGCCGCCAGCAAGCCCTCCTTCCTGCGCCGCCTGGTCGGCGCCAGGCAGCCCCTGGCCTGGAGCCAGGCCAGGGAGCAGCTGCAGCGTGAGTGTGACGACCTGTCGGAGAAGCTGGCCGGCCTCGAAGGCCAGTTGAAGGCCGCAGGATCGCGGCACGACGAGGCGACGGCTCTCCTGGCAAATCTTCGCCAGATTGCCGGGCAGCTCGAAGCCAGGAAACAGTCGGTGGCGGAAGCGATCGATGCCACCATCGCCCTCAGCGGCCTCGGCTTCGTGGACGCGGCCTTCTTCGACCGGCCGGATATGGAGGTCCAGCGCGATACGCCCTGGCTGAGCGCCGAGATCAACCGGCTGCGCGAGGACCTCTTCGCTGCCGCCATGGGGCTGCACCGGGCTTTCGTCGATGCAGCGGCAAAGCCCGTCAGCTCCAATCTGGACCTGTTGTTCCGCTGCTTCTCGGGCAATGCCGAATGGACGGAGAAGATGCGCCCGCTGATGCCGGATCTGTGGGCGACCTTCTGCTGCGTCATCCCGGTGATCGCCACCACTTTCGAGGCAGTCGAGCATTGGTTCGAGGCGCTGGAGCCGGAGGCGCTCGGCTGGTTCCTGATCGACGGGGCCGGCGAGATTCCGCCTCAGCACGCGGTCGGTGGCCTTTTGCGCGCCAAGCATGCCGTCGTGATCGGCGATCCCATGCAGCTTGCGCCGGTGCCCTGCCTCTCGCCGGGACTGGTCGAGGCGATTGCCGGGCATCTCGACGTCGACGCCGAGCGCTTCATGGCCCCGAGCGCCTCCGTGCAGACGCTTGCCGGCGGCGCCAGCGTCTTCGGCAACACCGTGGCGCTGGGCGGAGCCTGGAAGCGCCAGGCAGCAAAATCCTCGGCTGTCCCGGCGTCCGGGCCGTCCATGAAAGCCGGCGGACCCCAGGGCCTTCCCAAAGCATTTTTGAGAAAAGTCGACAGATTTTCCGATTAGAGCGTGGTGGCTTTAAGTTCGATGGCTTTGGCTGTCATCCCCGGCCGTATCCTCACAAGCTTTGCTTGTGAGTATGCTCACGAGCGCAGCGAGAGAGAGCGAGGGGAAGGGGATCCAGGGGCCCATGAGGCAGAGACCTTTGGCCCCTGGATCCCCTTCCCAAGGGCTCCGGCCTTGCCGGGGATGACAGCTTCCCCTGTCTCGTTGGCGATCGTGTCTAAAGCCACTATGCTCTAGAAAAGTGCGTCAAAACAAAGAGTTATAGATCGTCGCATTTTGCGATTCTTAGTGATTCGATCTGAAGGTAAGACGCTCTAGCGCTTCAGGTACTCCAGCAACCCGTTGACCGCATCGCTGGTGGCATGGCCCTGGACATGGGTCTTGACCAGCAACGAGCCTTGGTTCTCGGCAAAATCCGCCCGATCGATCTTGACATCGAGCCCGGGAATGTCGGGCACCACGGCCTGGGCCTTGTCCGACTCGAGCGCCTTGGCGATGGCTTCGGTAAGCCGGGCATTGACGTCGCCGAGGATGGCGGACGCCGCCTGGAGGGTTTCGGGATGGCCCGTGCGGATGTCGGCCTGGCCCTTGACGCGTAGCGCGACCTGGCGCGGCGTCGGGGTATAGAGCTCGACCGGAATGATGATCGAGATCGTGTCGGTGGCGATCTTGGTCTTGACCTTCTGGCCCAGCACCTTGGCGCAGGCCCAGGCCGTCACATGGCCGGAAATGTCGAGCACGGCGGTGTCGCCATCCGCCCTGATATGGGCATCATCGACGCTGTTCACCACCAAGTTGGCGCCCTTGTGCCGGCAGGCGTCGTCCGGGAGCGGCAAGCGTTTGGCGATCTCCAGAGCCTTGTCCTGCAAGTCCTTGAGGTCGCCAGTCGCCACCAGGTTGAGCGCCATGCGATCGGCGTCCGTGTGCATGTCGAGCGAGGCTGTGACGGGGATATCGACCGTGACGCCCAGGATCTTCACCGGCACCGTCTGCGGCCCGATATCGAGCGCCCGGGCCGGCAGCGACAGGCCACCGAGGACGAGGAGGGCAGCAATGGCACTTCTACCGGCGAAACGGGGCATGGACGCACCTTCCTGAAACATTGGTCTTGGAATTGAGGGCTTTTATCATGGCAAAGTGATGTTCTGATAGCCTTCGGCCGACGCCGGCGCTATCTCCGGGCTCGATCCGTGCGTTCACGCACCCGGTGGAAGCCGCCCGGAAAGCCGCCCAGGAAGCCAACAATGTCCGATGCCACAGCCCGCCTCGCCGAAGTCCGCCTCGCCATTGCCCGCGCGGAGGCGGATGCCCATCGCCCGGCGGGCTCGGTGACCCTGGTTGCCGTCTCCAAGACCTTCGGGCCGGAAGCGATCGAGCCTGTGCTTGCCTCGGGCCAGCGCGTCTTCGGCGAGAATCGCGTGCAGGAAGCGCAGGGCAAATGGCCCGACATGAAGGAGCGCTATCCCGATATCGAGCTTCATCTCATCGGCCCGCTGCAGTCGAACAAGGCGAAGGAGGCGGTTGCCCTCTTCGATGTGATCCACACCGTCGATCGTCCCTCGATCGCCCAGGCGCTTGCCAGGGAGATCGCCCGGCAGGGCAAGGCGCCACGCCTCCTCGTGCAGGTGAACACCGGCGAGGAGGAACAGAAGGCTGGCGTGATCCCGCAGGAGGCGGATGCCTTCATCGCCGCCTGCCGGCAGGAGCACGGCCTCGAGATCGAGGGGCTGATGTGCATCCCACCGGTCGATCAGTCGCCGGGCCCGCATTTCGCGCTGCTCGCCAAGATCGCCAGGCGCAATGGTCTGACCGTGCTTTCGATGGGCATGTCCGGCGATTTCGAAACGGCCATCGAGGTTGGCGCCACGCATGTGCGGGTGGGGAGCGCGATCTTCGGGGCAAGGTGATCGGGAGCGCGGACATCCTGTCCGCTCTTGAACCGAAGGTGGGACGGGAGAGAGCGTAATTGGTGTGCCAGTCTTTAGACCGGCCTGCCGAATACGGTTCACGTCCTGGATCGAAGAGCGGACAGGATGTCCGCGCTCCCAGGCTACCCGATCACCATCACCGCGTGGCGCGACAGGCGCGGTAGCACCTTGCGGAAGACGTCGGGCGTCACCGCCACGCAGCCTGCCGTGGGCGAGCCGTTCTCGCGCGACAGGTGCCAGAAGATGGCGCTGCCGCGGCCTTTCACGATCGGTCCGTCATTCCAGCCGAGCGGGACGATGACGTCGTAGAGCCTGTCGGCGCGGGTCAGCCTTTCTTCGCTTGTCTGGTCGAGGGGGCGCTTGATCGGCTTGTTGTAGCGCCGGTCGGCGACATCGTCGCACCAGGCGTCCTCGGGCTGGATGGCATGGAAGGGCAAGGCGGAGGGGATGCGCGGGCCGCGGTCGCGACGCTGCAGCAGGCCGCGCAGGGGCAAGGCGCCGCGTGGCGTACCGCCATCGCCCTCGCGCTTGGCCGTGACGAGGCCGCTGCGTCCGAGCACGCAGGGGAACGTTATGCCGGCTACGGTCAGGCGTCCTTTCGTACGGCAGAGGGGCGAGGCCTGCACACGCAGGAGCCTGATTCGGCGCTTCACGGCGTTATTTCCAGCTTCTTCATCGCAAAATCTTTGTCGAAAGAGCATCCCATTATTTCACAAATCATGGCGCATGCTTCCATAATGCGATAGAGGCCTTGCTGCCGCGCCCTGCAAAGCGCCCCGCCTGTCTGTAACGTTCCGCTGTCTTGCCTTTGGGGATTGTCATGTCCGGCAGTCGCAAAATTCTTATAGTCGATGACGAAAATGAGCTGCGCCAGGCCCTGGCGGAGCAATTGTCGCTCTATGACGAGTTCGAAATCGTCCAGGCGGAGTCGGCCAGCCGCGCCGTGCAGGTCGCCAAGGGCGATCATCTCGATCTCGTCATCATGGATGTCGGCTTGCCGGACATGGATGGCCGCGAGGCGGTGAAACTCCTGCGCAAGAACGGCTTCAAGTCGCCGATCATCATGCTCACCGGGCATGATTCCGACGCCGACACCATCCTGGGTCTGGAAGCGGGCGCCAACGACTATGTGGTGAAGCCCTTCCGCTTCGCCGTGCTGCTCGCCCGCGTACGCGCGCATCTGCGCCAGCACGAGACGAGCGAAGATGCCGTTTTCAACATCGGCCCCTTCACCTTCAAGCCGGCCTCCAAGCTGCTGCTGACCGAGAAGGGCTCCAAGGTCCGCCTGACGGAGAAGGAAACCTCGATCCTGCGCTATCTCTACCGCTCCGGCCAAAAGGCGGTGCAGCGCGACGTGCTGTTGCAGGAGGTGTGGGGCTACAATTCCGGCGTCACCACCCACACGCTGGAAACGCATATTTATCGTTTGCGTCAGAAGATCGAAAAGGATCCCTCCAACGCTGCTCTCCTCGTGACTGAGGGGGGCGGCTACAAGCTTGTTCCCTGATCCAGGCGGGCCTGCTGACCGATAATCGCGTATGGCGCTTGAAGAAGATATGGTTCTGTTGGCTCAGGTCGCGCTGTTCCGCGACATGGACCGCGATGCCTTGCGCCTCCTCGCCTTCTCCTCCGAGCGCCGGCGCCTGCGGGCGGGCGACACCCTGTTCCGCAAGGATGATATCTCCGAATACAGCTTCGTGGTGGTCAGCGGCAGCATCACCCTGATCGACGACGATGTCGCCACCGCCATCGTCGGTCCGGGCACCCTGATCGGCGAGATGGCGCTGGTGTCGGAGACGCGGCGTCCCACCACCGCCATCGCCCGCGAGCCCACGGTCATCCTGCGCCTGTCGCGTCAGATGTTCCGCCGCACGCTGGAGGAATATCCGGCCACGGCCGCCCACATCGCTGCCGAACTGAGGCAGCGCGTGCTCCAGATCTCGGACGAGTTGGCGGAAGTGAAGAAGAGGCTGATCGAGATGGGACCGGAGGAAACCGGTCCGAAATCCTCCAAGCGCTGATTCGCTCGCCTTTCGTTCCGACCCTGTTCAAGATGTTAAGATCAGGTGTCAAATCTGTTTCGCCGTGGGACGGAACTGTTTTCATTCAGACACAGTTCAGTCAGCGTTTGCTAGCCTCGCTTCACTGGAACGCTGAGGAGACTAGGGGATGAAAACACCCGTCAAGCTGATCTTCGCTGCCTTCATCGCCTTCATGGGGCTGTTCGCCACGGTGCAAGCGTCTTCGGCCATGCCGATCGCACCGGCTGCGAACCAGCAGCAGGGCACGTCCAATCTGCTGCAGGATGTGGTCTGGCCGTGCGGCCGTGGCTGGGTCCAGAATCGCTGGGGACGCTGCGTGCCTATCCGCCCGAGGGGCTATGGCTACTATGGACCGCGCTACTACTATGGCCCGCGCTATTACTACGGCCCGCACTATTACCGGCCTCGCTACTATGGTCACCGCTACTACTATGGCGGTCCGCGCTACTATCGTCCTTATCGTTATTATCGCCGGTGGTAATGCGAGCAGTCCGAATCGCAGATGGCAGGCGGGCCACGGCCCGCTTTTTTGTGATCGCCTGGAGGAAGGCCCTCGTTGAAATGACCAGAGCAAAGCGCGTTTACTCGCAAACGATCATTGCTCTAACTCCTTGTTTTAACGCGTCTTTGCGATTCTTGTCGATTTCGTCAAATCACAAAACGCTCTAGCGAAGCGATTCGGGCGTGCTTCGTTCGAGCCTCGTTCCAGATCTTAAGCGCATGAGCGAAATCGGCATCGGGCCGGTCCATTTCAGGATTTAACCATGAGGCCCGGAGCGGCTGAGATAGCTGGCCAAATCCGGGTCACGCCTTTCGACGCAATTGCACCGCATAGCGTCGTCGAGGGGTGGACGGCCGTCCTCGTGGGGCAGGGACGCTGAAGACAGCGATTCGGCCGTGCTCCGTTCAAGCCTCGTTCCATTCGTTAATCGGCGGAGCGATCGTAGCCCGGATCTGGTCCAAATCGGGATCGGGCCGCCATCAAGCGCGTCCCGGAGGAGCGTTCGGTCTTAACCATGTCATCCGACAGGCGAACAAGGCGAGAAAACGGAGCGGACAGTGATTCGGGCGCTCTTCGTTCCCCCGCCGTTCGCGGGGTTAAATTTTGGCTTTGCGATCGCCATATTGTGCTTCATAGCAAGACAGGCTCGTTCGAGTCTGGTACCAGAAGGCAGGAAACGGCCCTTTGATTGGTGTTTTCCCAGAGCATTTGCCAGCCAGGTCGACAAGCTTTCCGACTAGGGAAACGCATGAAGACAGAGAGTTCGCCGTCGCAGGGCATGGGGTGTCCGGCAATTCGTAATCTTGGATGTTTCGGCATCCGCCACCGAGACTGACGCCCGAAAGACCGCCGAGACGTTGATGCTGCCTCCCATCCTGCCCCCTTCCGTGCGCGCCCGTGGCGTGACCGCGGTGCTGGGTCCGACCAATACCGGCAAGACCTATCTCGCCATCGAGAGGCTACTCGGGCATGGCGCCGGCATAATCGGCCTGCCACTGCGCCTGCTGGCACGCGAGGTCTATAACAGGCTGGTCGAGCGGGTCGGCGCCGAATTCGTGGCGCTCGTCACGGGCGAAGAAAAGATCAAGCCCGACAGGGCTCGCTACTGGGTCGCCACTGCAGAGGCGATGCCGCGCGATCTCGAAGTGCCTTTCGTGGCACTCGATGAGATCCAGATCGCCGCCGACCTCGAGCGCGGCCATGTCTTCACCGATCGCCTGCTCAACCGCCGCGGCACGCATGAGACGCTGCTGCTCGGCTCGCTGACCATGAAGCCGATCGTCGAGCGGCTGATCCCCGGCGTCAATGTCGTCACGCGCCCGCGCCTATCGAACCTGCTCTTCGCCGGGGATCGCAAGCTCACTCGCCTGCCGCGCCGCACCGCCATCGTCGCCTTCTCGGCCGACGAGGTCTATGCCATTGCCGAGCTGATCCGCCGTCAGCGCGGCGGGGCCGCCGTGGTGCTGGGGGCGCTGTCGCCGCGCACACGCAATGCGCAGGTCGCGATGTACCAGAATGGCGACGTCGACTTCCTGGTCGCCACCGATGCCATCGGCATGGGCCTCAACCTCGATGTCGACCATGTCGCCTTTGCCGGCGACCGCAAATTCGATGGCTACCAGTTCCGTCGCCTGACGCCGTCCGAATTCGGCCAGATCGCCGGCCGCGCCGGGCGCCATGTCCGCGACGGCACCTTCGGGACGACCGGGCGCTGCGATCCGCTGGAACCCGAACTGGTCGAGGCCATCGAGGGCCACAGTTTCGACAGTGTCAAGGTGCTGCAATGGCGCAATCCAGCCCTGAATTTTTCATCGATGCAGGCGCTGCAGGCGTCGCTTTCGGCCGTGCCCGAAGAGCAGGGGCTCACCCGCGCGCCCGATTCCGACGATATCCGCGCCTTCTCCATCCTCTCTCGCGATGAGGAGATACGCCGATACGCTCACGGGCCGCAGGCAGTCGCGCGGCTGTGGGAAGTGGCCGGCCTTCCCGACTATCGCAAGATTTCGCCGCACTCCCATGCCGATATCATCACGAACCTCTATGGATTCTTGATGAGGGAGGGTAAGGTCCCGGACGACTGGTTCGCCCGTCAGGTCGCCATGTCGGATCGGACCGACGGCGACATCGATACGCTCTCCACGCGTATCGCCCATATCCGAACCTGGACTTTTGCGGCAAATCGGCTTGACTGGCTGAAAGACCCCGCTCATTGGCAAGGTGTGACACGCAGTGTGGAGGACAAGCTCTCCGACGCCCTGCATGAACGGCTTGCCCAACGCTTTGTCGACCGTCGCACCAGCGTGCTGATGCGGCGCCTTAGAGAAAATGCGATGCTTGAGACTGAAATTACCAAAACCGGCGATGTGATTGTCGAAGGTCAGCACGTCGGAACGCTGCAGGGCTTCCAGTTTGCCCCGGATCCGAGTGCCGGTGACGGGGAGAGCGGCCGCGCCCTGCGGGCCGCCGCAGCCAAGGCCCTGGCGGGCGAGATCGAGTCCCGCAGCCAGAAATTCTCGCAGGCGCCGGACACCGAGTTCGCCCTGGCCACCGATGGCACGGTGCGCTGGATCGGCGAGCCCGTCGCCAAGCTTCTCGGCGGCGAGAAGCCGCTCAGCCCGCGCATCCGCCTGCTGGCCGACGAGCAACTGACCGGCCCGGCCCGCGATGCGGTGCAGACCCGCCTCGACATCTGGATCGGCAACCACATCACCCGCCTGCTCGGCCCGCTGCTGGCGCTCGACAAGGCCGAAGACCTGCAAGGGCTCGCCAAGGGCATCGCCTTCCAGCTCGTCGAGGCACTCGGTGTGCTCGATCGTGCCAAGGTGGCCGAGGATCTCAAGCAACTCGACCAGAACCAGCGCGCCTCACTGCGCAAGCATGGTGTGCGCTTTGGCGCCTATCACATCTATCTACCGGCGCTGATGAAGCCCGCGCCGCGTGCGTTGGCCGCCCAGCTCTGGGCGCTGACCCATGGCGGTCTCGACCAGAAGGGCCTCGACGAGATCCCGCATCTGGCCGCTTCCGGCCGCACCTCGATGCCGGCCGATAAGTCGATCGACAAGAACCTCTATCGCCTGGTGGGCTACCGCGTCTGCGGCGAGCGCGCCGTGCGCGTCGATATCCTCGAGCGCCTGGCGGACCTGATTCGCCCGGCCATCGCCTATCGCCCCGGCACCACGGTGGGCCAGCCGCCCTCCGGCACCGCCGATGGCGACGGCTTCGTCGCCACCGTACAGATGACCTCGCTGGTCGGCTGTTCGGGCGAGGATTTCGCCTCGATCCTGCGCGGCCTCGGCTACCGCTCCGAGAAGCGCAAGGGTCCGGCGATCACACAGGAGATCCGTCTGCCGGCGCCGACAGAGCCGGCTGCGCCAGCCGTGACCGAGGAGGCCGTTTCTGCGCCCGTAACGGATGAGGCGACCGCCCCGGCCCAAGAGACGGTGCAGGAAACGGCCCAGGAGGCGGTGGAAGAGACGGTCGAGGAGACGATCCAGGAAACGGCTGAGGAGGCCGCCTTCGCCGCCGAGCCCGTCCTGACCGAAGCGGCTCCCGAGGCTGATACCGCCGAGGCCGAGCCCGTCGAGGCTGCGGCGCCGGCACCGGCCGAGATCGATGCGATGGAAGTGGTGGCCTCGCCGCCGCACGAAGAGTCCTTCCAGGAAGCCAGTGAGCAGACGGCCGACGAGACGGCAGCCGAATCGCCCGCCGACGAGGCTCCGGCTGGCGAAAGCGCCGTTTCCGAAGAGGCTGCTTCCCTTGAGGCTGCCGAAGCACCGGCTGTGGAGACGGCGCCCGAGGAGCTTCCGGAAATCGATGTCTGGCGTCCGGCACGCTTCGAGCGCCATCACCAGCGCCCGCATCATCACGGCCGGCCTCAGCATGGCAACCGCCAGGCTGGCGGCGAGCGCCAACCGGGTGGCGAACGCCAGGGCGACAACGGCGCCGGCGGTGGTTTCCGCCGCGGGCGTCCCGCACCAGCCGACGGGGCCGCACCGCCTGCTGCCGAAGGCGGCGAAGCCCGGCAGGCCGAGCGTCGCTTCGACCGGCCACGGCGCGAGGATCGCGGCAATGGCAAGCCGAGCGGCGACCGCAAGCCCTTCGAGGCGCGCGGTCCCCGGCCCGAGGGCAAGCCCGGCGACGGCCAGCGCCGTCACGGTGGCGGCGAGGGGCGGCCCGATCGTGACCGTGGACCCCGTCCCGACCGCCAGGACCGCGGCGGCGATCGTGGCCCGCGCAACTGGTCGAGCGATGCCAAGCCGCAGGGCCGCGAATCCAACCGCGCGCCGGATCCGAACTCGCCCTTCGCCAAGCTCCTCGCGCTGAAGGAGCAGATGCAGGGCGGCAAGCCGGACAAAAAGTAAACGATGAGCGATGTCGGAAGCCAGGATCGTCTCAGGATCGACAAATGGCTCTGGCATGCGCGCGTGGTGAAGACCCGCTCGCTCGCAGCAAGACTGGTCGCGGACGGCCATGTCCGCGTCAATGGCACCAGGGCGGAGGCGCCGGCCAAGGCGGTGAAGGCCGGCGACGTGCTCACCATCGCGCTGGAGCGCACGGTACGGGTCTACCGCGTGAAGGCGCTCGGCGAACGCCGGGGCCCGGCGCCCGAGGCGCAGGAGCTGTATGAGGATCTCTCGCCCGAGCCGCCGCCCTCGGAGCGCGGACATCCTGTCCGCTCTTGAAGCGGTACGATCTCGGGATAGGGCACTGCTGTTCCGTTGGTGGGACCGTCAATAGGCATCGCCTTCTCGACCCATGCGCCGTTTCAAGAGCGGACAGGATGTCCGCGCTCCCAGGAAGGCTATCCAAGCGCTCGATAATCCCTATATTCGTGATAGACGTGGTTGACTGCTTTCTGGAGCGGAGCACCCTGGGCGCATGCTGACGAACAAGGGCAAATATGGTCTCAAGGCGCTGGCCCATCTTGCGGGCCTGCCCGCGGGCGAGACGGCACAGAGCCAGGAGATCGCCGAGGCCAATCGCATTCCCAAGAAATTCCTCGATGCCATCCTGGGCGAGTTGCGCGTCGCCGGCATCATTCGCTCCAAGAAGGGCAAGGGCGGCGGCTATATGCTGGCGCGCGATGCCAGTGCGATCAGCGTGGGCAATGCCATCCGCGTGCTCGACGGACCACTGGCGCCGATCGCCTGCGCCAGTCACACCGCCTATCAGCCTTGCCTCGATTGCCCGGATGTTCCAGGCTGCACGGTGCGTCTCCTGATGCGGCGTGTGCGCGACCTTTCCTCCGACCTGCTCGACAACATGTCGGTGGAGGAGATGCGCCAGGCCGGCACCAGGGAACCCGAGCTGAGCTATTCGATCTGATCCTTTCCACAGGCCGCCGACGGTATCCGGCAGCTTTGCCGGGGCCCGTGTGAAGGGCTTGTTTCCCGATATGCGATGACGGAGAATACCCATGGAAAAACGCGCGATTGGACGTTCCGATCTGATGGTTGCTCCCCTCGGCCTTGGCGGCAACGTCTTCGGCTGGAGCGCCGATGAGAAAGCGTCCTTTGCCGTGCTGGACGCCTTCGTCGCCGCCGGCTTCAATCTGATCGATACGGCGGACGTCTATTCGTCCTGGGTGCCCGGCAACCAGGGTGGCGAGTCCGAGGCCATCATCGGCAAATGGATGAAGGCGCGCGGCAACCGCGCTGATGTCGTAGTGACCACCAAGGTCGGCTCGGAAATGGGGCCTGGCAAGAAGGGCCTGTCGCACGCTTATATCAAGAGCGCGGTTGAAGCCTCGCTCAGGCGCCTGCAGACCGACTATATCGATCTCTATCTCTCCCATTGGGAGGATCCGGAAACGCCGATGGAGGAAACGCTCGGTGCCTATGCGGAACTCGTGTCCGCCGGCAAGATACGGGTGATCGGCAATTCCAACCACAGCGCCAACACGATGTTCAAGGCGCTGGCCATCAGCACCAAGGAGCTCTGGCCGCGCTTCGAAAACCTGCAGACCCAATACAATCTCTATGACCGCGCCGGCTACGAAGCCGAGCTCGAACCCTTCTGCCTGAAGAACGAGATCGGCGTGACCAGTTACTTCTCGCTGGCCAAGGGCTTCCTGTCCGGCAAATACCGCACGCCCTCCGACTTCGCCAAGAGCGCGGCGCGTGGCGGCGGCATGGGCGAATATCTCAACGAGCGTGGCCTGCGCATCCTCGAGGCGCTCGACGCGGTCGCCCACGCCAAGAATGCCACGCCCGCCCAGGTCGCCATCGCCTGGCTGATCGCCCGGCCCGGCCTGGTGGCTCCCATCGCCAGCGCGACCGGCATCGAGCAGTTGCAGGATCTGCTCAAGGCGACCGAGCTTTCCCTGGGCTCGACCGAGATCGAGCATCTCACCAAGGTCAGCGCGCCATAGAGCAAAACGCGTTTAAGCGTAAACGCTGCTTTGTTGTCACTCTTTGTTTCGACGCGTCTTTGCGCTTCATAGCGGCTCGATCCAATAGTAAAACGCCTTAATAATGGGTGGCCTTGTCGAATAGGGTTAGAGACGCGCGTCATTGTCGTGCCGGCGCGAGGTGCGCCGGTCGATCGAGGAGAGATGCGATGCAATTCGCGATTCTGATCTATTCCAGTGAAGAGGCCATGCAGAACGCTCAGCCGGCTGCAAGGAATGAGATGCTTGCCGCCTATGGCGCCTATACGCAGGCGATCAAGGCTTCCGGTATTCTGCTGGGGTCCAACCGCCTGCGGCCGACCGCTTCGGCCACCACCGTGCGGATCAGCGACGGCAAGACCCAGGTCCTGAATGGCCCTTTCGCTGAGACCAAAGAGCAATTAGCCGGCTATTATCTCATCGACGTCGCTGATCTCGATACCGCCCTGAGCTGGGCCTCTCGCTGCCCGGGCGCCGGCGCCGGCTCGGTCGAGGTGCGCCCTATCTGGCCCATGGACGAGTACTGAGCGGCCCGACAGGTCCGTGTCACCCTCCGCCTCAAGCCTTGCCGAAAGCGTCGCCCGGCGCAGTTATGGCAAGCTGGTCGCCTTCCTGGCGGCGCGTTCCGGCGACGTGGCCGGGGCGGAGGATGCGCTCGCCGATGCCTTCGCCGCGGCGCTGGAGCACTGGCCTGCGAGCGGCATCCCCGACAATCCCGAAGCCTGGCTGCTGACGTCGGCCCGCCGACGCCAGATCGACAATGCCCGCAAGGCCAAGATTCGCCTGGAGAAGGCGGACGACGTCACCAGGCAGATCGAGGAACTCGCCGTGATCAAGGCCGAGGATCATGTGATTCCCGACGAGCGCCTGCGCCTGATGTTCGCCTGCGCCCATCCGGCGCTCGACGCCACGGTGCGCGCGCCATTGATCTTGCAGACAGTGCTCGGCTTCGATGCCGCCGCCATCGCCAGCGCCTTCCTGATTTCGCCGGCCGCCATGAGCCAGCGGCTGGTCAGGGCCAAGACCAAGATCAGGCAGGCCGGCATTCCCTTCCGCGTGCCCGAGCGCGAGGAATTGCCGGAGCGCCTCGATACCGTGCTGGAGGCCGTCTATGCCGTCTTCGCCGAAGGCTGGGCCGATCCGGAAGGCTCGCAGCCGCGTCGGCGCAACCTTGCTGCTGAAGGCATCTGGCTCGGCCGCCTGATCGCCTCGCTGATGCCGGACGAGCCCGAAGTGCTCGGCCTGCTTGCTCTGATGCTGCATGCCGAGGCGCGCCGCGCCGCCCGCCGCAGTCCGGAAGGCGATTTCGTGCCCCTTGCCCAGCAGGATACCCTGCTTTGGGACGAGGAGATGATCGAAGAAGCCGAGGCCCTGCTTGCCCGCGCGGCAAAGAGGGGACAGATCGGCCGCTATCAGCTGGAGGCGGCGCTACAATCGGCCCACGCGATTCGGCGCAGGGGCCTCGCGGTCGATTGGGCGGCGATCGTGCAGCTCTACGACGCACTCGTCCTGCTGACCCAATCTCCGGTCGCCGCCATCAATCGCGCCGTGGCGCTGGCCCATATCGCGGGCTCGGAGGCCGCACTGGCGGCGTTCGACGCCTTGCTGGAGGATGCACGCCTTGCCGAGTACCAGCCCTATTGGGCCGCGCGGGCGGACCTGCTGGCGCGAGCGAAACGGCTGAACGAGGCACGGGACGCCTATAGGCGTGCGATCGGGCTTGAAAGCGATCCCGTCATCCGTCGCCACCTGCAGGGGAAGATGGGCCAGGTATAGTAGCAAGTGCTGGGAGCGCGGACATCGCGACATGCAAGCATGTCGCTGTGATGTCCGCGCTCCAGGGACTTCAGCCCTGCTTCGAGAAGGTCTCGTCGAAGGAATAGCCGGCGCCGCGTACCGTGCGGATCGGATCGATCTCGCGGGTGCGATTCATGGCCTTGCGCAGGCGGCCGACATGCACGTCGACGGTGCGCTCGTCGATATAGACGTCGCGGCCCCAGACGCTGTCGAGCAACTGCTCGCGGGCGAAGACACGGCCTGGTGCCTGCATCAGGAATTCCAGGAGGCGGAATTCCGTCGGCCCCAGGCGAATCTCGCGATTGCCGCGATGGACGCGCTTGGTCTCGCGGTCGAGCGAGATGTCGCCCGCCTTGAGCAGGGAGGCGACATGATCGGGCTTGGCGCGGCGCAGGAGGGCCCGCACGCGGGCCGAAAGTTCCGGCACGGAGAAGGGCTTGACCACATAGTCGTCAGCGCCGGTGGCAAGGCCGCGCACGCGCTCGGTTTCCTCGCCGCGGGCGGTGAGCATGATCACCGGCAGGCGCTCGGTCTCCGGACGCATGCGGATGCGGCGGCACAATTCGATGCCCGACAGGCCGGGCAGCATCCAGTCCAGCAGCACGAGATCGGGGACGCTTTCGCGCAAGCGGATCTCGGCATCATCGCCCCGTGCCACGCTGTCCACCTCATAGCCTTCGGCCTCGAGATTGTAGCGCAGCAAGAGCGTGAGGGCTTCTTCGTCCTCGACAATCAGAACTTTGGGAGGCATAGCCGGTCCCCTTGTTACTTAGCCGGCACAGGAAGGTCGACGAGAGACGTGCTGGTGTCCGCCTTCGGGCGTTCGCCGGCGGGGGAGTCGCCGGTCACCAGGTAATGCACGGTCTCGGCGATGTTGGTGGCGTGGTCGCCAATCCGCTCGATGTTCTTGGCGCAGAACAAGAGATGGGTGCAGAAGCCGATATTGCGCGGATCTTCCATCATATAGGTCAGGAGTTCGCGGAAGAGCGAGGTGTACATGGCATCGATCTCGCCATCCGAACGCCAGACCGAGAGCGCTTCCTCGACATTGCGCTGGGCGAAGGCGTCCAGAACCTGCTTGAGCTGCTCGAGCACCAGGTCGGACATATGGTCGAAACCGCCGAAAAGCTGGTTCGGCTGCATATGCCCCTGGATCGCCACGACGCGCTTGGCGACGTTCTTGCCGAGATCGCCGATGCGCTCGAGGTCGTTGGCGACACGCAGGGCCGAGACGATCTCGCGCAGGTCCAGCGCCAGCGGCTGGCGCTTGGCGATGATCAGGATGGCGCGTTCCTCGACCTGGCGCTGCAGCTTGTCGATCGAGGCGTCGAGATCGATGACCGCCTTGGCGCGCTGGCTATCGCGCTTGAGCAGGGCTTCGACGCTGTCAGCCACGCTTTTTTCGGCAAGGCCACCCATTTCTGCGATCATGTTGCGCAACTCGCGCAATTCCTGATCGAAGGACGTAACGATGTGATCGGACATGCCGTTCTCCAAATTCCTTGTCGCCGCCGTCTATGTGCCGGCTTGAATGCCCGCCCGCGGATCAGCCGAAACGGCCGGTGATGTAATCCTGCGTGCGGTTGTCATTCGGGTTGGTGAAGATCTTGTTCGTCGCTCCGATCTCGATGAGGTCGCCGAGATAGAAGAAAGCCGTGGTGTCGGCGCTGCGCGCCGCCTGCTGCATGTTGTGCGTCACGATCACGATGGTGAAGTCGCGCTTCAATTCGTCGATCAGCTCTTCGATCTTGGCGGTCGAGATCGGGTCGAGCGCCGAGGTCGGCTCGTCGAGCAGCACCACTTCCGGCTTAACCGCGATGGTGCGGGCGATGCACAGGCGCTGCTGCTGGCCACCGGACATGCCGAGCGCCGAGGCGTTGAGGCGGTCCTTCACTTCGTTCCACAGGGCCGCCTTGGTGAGGCACCACTCGACGCGCTGGTCCATCTCGGCCTTGGAGATGCTCTCATGCAGCCGGACGCCAAAGGAGATATTATCATAGATCGACATCGGGAAGGGCGTCGGCTTCTGGAACACCATGCCGACGCGGGAGCGCAGCACCGCCGGATCGATCTCCTTGCCGATGACGTTCTGGCCGTCGAGAATCACTTTCCCCTCGGCGCGCTGGCCGGGATAGAGATCGTACATGCGGTTGAGCACACGCAGCAAAGTGGACTTGCCGCAGCCCGAGGGGCCGATCATCGCGGTGACCTGACGCTCGGCCACGCTCATGTTGATCTTCTTCAGCGCATGCTTCTCGCCATAGTAGAAGTCGAGGTTCTCGACCTTCAGCTTGACGGCAGCGTTGGGATCGGCAACCGGGCGGTCAGCAACCGCGATCGAGGCGTTGGGAGTGGACATGGGAGCACTCATTTCCTGGGAGCAAGCGCGACGCGGGTGATGATGTTCAGAGCCAGCACGCCGAAGGTGATCAAGAGGGCGCCAGCCCAGGCGATCGAGACCTGGTTGGGATCGGGGCTCTGGGCGAAGAGGTTGATCGCCAGCGGCAGGCTGGGGAAGGCGCTGCCGAGATCCAGCGTCCAGTTCGAGTTGCCGAAGGCGGTGAAGAGCAGGGGCGCGGTCTCGCCGGCGGCGCGGGCCAGCGCCAGCAGGATGCCGGTGATGATGCCGGTGCGAGCCGAGCGCCAGGTGACCGCCATGATCACCTTCCACATCGGCGCGCCGAGGGCGAAGGCGGCTTCGCGCAGGCTGATCGGCACCAGGGTCAGCATGTCCTCGGTGGTGCGCACCACCACCGGCATGATGATGATGGCCAGCGCGATGATGCCGGCCCAGCCGGAGGAGCCGCCCATCGGCACCACGATCATCAGGTAGACGAACACGCCGAGCAGGATGGATGGCGCCGATAGGAGGATGTCGTTGATGAAGCGCACGGCCTCGGCGAACTTGCTGCCACGGCCGGCTTCGGCGAGGAAGGTGCCGGCCATGATGCCGAGCGGCGCGCCGATCAGGAGGGCGAGCGCCACCATGATCAGGCTGCCGACGATGGCGTTGAGCAGGCCGCCATCGGCCATGACCTTGGTGAAGATGCTGCTCGTCAGGGCTGGCAGGCCGAGCCCGAGCAGGGTGAGGAGGATCCAGGCCAGGGCCAGCAGCGAGATCACCGCAAAGCCCGTGGAAATGCCCTTCATAAGGTAGTCGATAGAGCGGCGGCGAGCGAGGCGATCCATGATAAGTCCCCTTACTTGACGCCGGACTTGATGAGCATGCGGGAGATCGCAAGCACGATGAACGAGATGACGAAGAGCACGAAGCCGAGTTCCATCAGCGACTGGTTGCGAAGGGAACCCGCCGGGGCGTCGGGGAATTCGTTGGCGATGGTGGAGGCGATGGTGGCGCCCGAGGAGAACAGCGAGGCCGAGATGCGGTTGGCGTTGCCGATCACATAGGTCACGGCCATGGTCTCGCCGAGCGCGCGGCCGAAGCCGAGCATGGTAGCGCCCACCAAGGCGGTGCGGCCATACGGCACCGAGACGTTGCGGAAGACCTCGAAGGTGGTGCAGCCGACGCCATAGGCCGATTCCTTCAGCATGGGTGGCACGGCTTCGAGGATCTCGACGAACATCGCGGTGATGAAGGGAATGACCATGAAGGCCAGGATCACCGCGGCGGTCAGCATGCCGAAGCCGCTGGTCGCGCCGGCGAAGAGATAGCTCACCACCGGGACATGACCGAACACCAGCTTCAGGAAGGGCTGGATGTAATTAGCCATCAGCGGGATGATCGCGGCCACGCCCCACATGCCGAAGATGATCGAGGGCACGGCGGCCAGGAGCTGGATCGCCATGCCGACGGGCTTGCGGATCGACAGCGGCGCGATCTCGGTGAGGAAGAAGGCGATGCCGAAGGACATCGGCAGCGCGATCAGCAGCGACAGGAAGCCGGTGAACAGCGTGCCATAGATCATCACGCCCGCGCCGAACTTCTCGGTCACCGGGTTCCACACCGTCGACCAGTAGAAGCTCGGTCCGAAGTGGGAGAGGGCCGGCCAGCCGCCCCAGAACAGCAGGATGACGATGGAGAGCAGCAGCACCAGGATCAGGCCGGAGCAGATATAGAGCAAGGCCTTGAAGATCGGGTCGAAGGCAGCGCCGGGAACGCGCTTGGCCTGCGGAGAGGGGGAGCCCCGGGCGGCATCGGCGACCGATGCGGTGTCCCGTGACGAATCGACGATGGCGCTCATGATTACTCCTCGTCAGAGCAGTTTTGATTTTTCCTGATGGCGGGAACGCTATCGCTTCTCAGGAAAAACCGAAACTGCCTAATATTGCAAAAGACAAACATATCTGTGCAAGGCAACAGTACAAAATTACCGCTACTGAAAACATCCGATCCGGTAACGAAAACTCCGGCGCGGCAAAAAGGGCCGCGCCGGAGTACTCGACACAACTTAGTTGCTGTAGATGGCCTTACCGTCGGCGCTCTTGATCTCGGAGGACCAGGAAGCACGGATGTTGTCCACGACGTCCTTCGGCAGCACGATGTAGTGCAGCTTCTCGGCCGACGCGGCGCCGTCCTTGTAGGCCCAGTCGAAGAACTTCATGACGTCAGCCGACTTGGTGGCGTCCTTGGGATCCTTCGGGAGCAGGATGAAGGTGGTGGAGACGATCGGCCAGGCCTTGTCGTCGTCGACGTTGACCATCGAGACGGCATAATCCTTGGCGCCCTTCCAGTTGGCCTTGGCGGCGGCGGCTGTGAAGCTATCGAGGCTCGGCTTCACAGCCTGGCCAGACTTGTTCTGCAGGTCGACGATGGTCAGGCCGTTGTTGGCGGCATAGGCGTATTCGACATAGCCGATGGCGCCCTTCGTGTTCTTGACCGAAGCGGCGACGCCGTCATTGCCCTTGGCGCCCGAGCCGGCCGACCACTGCACCGAGGTGGCGGCTCCGACATTGTCTTTCCAGTCCTGGCTCACGCCGGCGAGGAAGGAGGTGAACACGAAGGTGGTGCCCGAACCGTCCGAACGATAGACCGGAGCGATGTCGAGGTCGGGAAGCGTCACGCCCTTGTTGAGGGCGGCGATGGCCGGGTCGTTCCACTTGGTGACCTTGCCGAGATAGATCTGGGCAATCACGTCGGCGTTGAGAGCGAGCTGGTCGGAAGCGATGCCATCGATGTTGACGATCGGCACGATGGCGCCGACGACGGTCGGAAACTGCAGCAGCTTGGCGGCGACGAGCTTGTCGGCAGCCATCGGGGCATCGGAAGCGCCGAAGTCGACGGTGCGGTTGGTGATCTGGGTCTGGCCACCGCCCGAACCGATCGCCTGGTAGTTCACAGCATTGCCGGTCTTGGTCTTATACTCGGAAGCCCAGGCATTGTAGACGGGGGCGGGGAAGGTGCCGCCGGCGCCGGTGATGTCGCCTGCATAGGCAGCGGTGGCCGCGATCGTGCTCGACAGGGCTACTGAAGCGGCGAGCGCAAGGAAGGAAAGCCTCACGGGATATCTCCGTTGTTTTCGGAACAGGCGCCCCAACCGCTTCCCGATCGATAGCCCTGCCCAACGGCGCGAGTCCTAGAAGTGCGCCGCAACGGTTCTATGACAATTTGGCTATTGTTTTATGACAAATATATCCAAGCAAAATCATATAATTATATAAAATGTCATATAGTCGCCGAGCATGCCCGCCGGCAATTGTTAAAGTCCGTCGACTTCATTTAATGCACGCACAGGTTGTTGATTCAGAGGATCTGATCGATCTTGACGGAAAAAACCGTGCCCTCTCCCGGCACGCTTTCGATGCCGAGCCGGCCGCGATGGCGGGCGACGATATGCTTGACGATGGCAAGGCCCAGGCCCGTGCCGCCCTTCTCGCGCGATTTGGCGGCATCGACCCGGTAGAAGCGCTCGGTGAGGCGCGGCACATGCTCAGCCTCGATGCCGGGGCCGAAGTCTCGTACGGTGACGACGGCGTCGAGACCCTTGCCCTGCGGCTTGGGGATCGAATCGAGGATGACCTCGACCCGCCCGCCCGAGGCGCCATATTTGATGGCGTTCTCGACGAGATTCTCGAACACCCGGATGAGTTCGTCCCGCTCGCCGCGCACTTCCAGCGAGGGTATGCGCTTGTCGACGCTGAGCACCACGCCGCGGTCATGCGCGAGGGGGCCGAGCGTATCGGCGACATGGCCGACCACCATGTTGAGGTCGACGGGCTTGTCCGGCTGGACATGGGCGTTGAGCTCGATGCGCGAGAGGGAGAGCAGGTCGTCGATCAGGCGCGACATGCGGTTGGCCTGGGCGCGCATGATGTCGAGGAACTTCTCGCGCGCCACCGGATCGTTGCGGGCGGGGCCTTGCAGTGTCTCGACGAAGCCGAGGAGGGAGGCGAGTGGGGTGCGCAGTTCGTGGCTGGCATTGGCGACGAAATCGACGCGCATCTGCTCCACGCGCTGGCGCTGGGTGACGTCACGCAGCACGATCACCACGAAGTCGGTGCGCCCGGACGGGCCCGTGATGGTGGAGATCTGCGCTTCGACCATGCGATCGACAGGCACGCGCTCGGAATACTCGATCTGGCGCGAACCGCCGGCGTCCAGCGCAGCACGGATGGCATCGATCAGTTCGGGCACGCGCAGGGCATAGGTCAGCGCTTCAGAGATGCGCAAGTTCGGGATGATGTCGCGCGCCTTGCGGTTGAAGAAGCGCACGGCGAGGTTGGCGTCGAGCACGATCACCGGATCGGGAATGGCGGCGACCAGGTCTTCGAAGGAAGGCTTGCCGCCATTGTCGGGATGAACAGGCATGGAATTGCCGTCCTGGGCAATGGTGGGGGGAACCAGACCGGCGGCGGCGATGATCATGGCGAGCGCAGCCACGCCATGCCAGGCGGAGATTCCGTCCCAGAGCGCCAGCACGGCCAGAACAAGCGCAATGGCGGCCACGAGCCAGCGGCGACCCCAGATGCGGTGCATGATGGTTTGGTTCGAACCCACAGGTTCAGCTACACCGCCCGAAGTCAATTTCGTCAAGAGCCGGGAACGCCCCATCACTATCGACATTACGGCTTTCCATCTGAGTCGTTGTGGAATTCGTTCACCTTGGCAATGTATGTGAGCCCGTGACAGTTTCACGACAAAGCGGCAATTTGGGGAGGCTTGGGTGACAAAGAAAGCGGCTGGGAAGAAAGAGGAAGACGGGCTGAAGCAGGTGATCGCCACCTTCCAGCTCGATGCCGAGCAACTGCCGCAGGTGATCGACGAAGCGGCCTTCGGCTCCGGCGACTACCCGCACAAGGAGAAGCTCAAATCCAAGATCTACCAGCGGGACCTGCTCGCGCTGCAGATCGAATTGCTGAAGGCGTTGAACTGGGTGCAGGCGCAGGGCGAGCGCGTGGCGGTGATCTTCGAAGGGCGCGACACCGCCGGCAAGGGCGGCGCCATCCACCGCTTCACCCAGCATCTGAGCCCGCGCGATGTCCGCATCGTAGCCCTGCAGAAGCCGACGCCGACCGAGCAGGGGCAGTGGTATTTCCAGCGATATGCCAGCCAGTTACCGACCAGGGGCGAGATCACCATCTTCGACCGTTCCTGGTACAACCGCGGCGGCGTCGAGCCGGTGATGGGTTTCTGCACGCCTGAGCAGACCGATCAGTTCTTGCACGAGGCGCCGCAATTCGAGGCCATGCTGGTGCGCGACGGCATCCGCCTGTTCAAGCTCTTCCTTACCATCGGCCAGGCCATGCAGCTCAAGCGTCTGCATGCCCGCCATGCCGATCCGCTCAAGCAGTGGAAGCTCTCGCCGATCGATCACCAGGCTGTGAACAAATGGGAAGCCTATTCCAGCGCCTATGACCGCATGCTGGCGGCAACCGATACGGTCGACACGCCCTGGACCATCGTCAAGGCCAACGACAAACACCGCACGCGCCTGGCCACCATCCGCAGCGTCCTGGCGGGGCTGCCCTATCCCGACAAGGACGAGAAGCTGGTGGGCGGTCAGGACCACAAGATCGTGCTGACGGCGGAGCGCTTCCTGGCCAAGGGCAGGGAGGTCTGAGGGCCTGGGCGAAAGGCAGAGAGGCGCTTTGCTCTGGGAGGGGCGCCTCGGGCTGGAGGGGCGGGTTCACAGGGAGGCTCGCATTGCGCCCGCTTGCTTCATGCTTATGGAACCAGCCCGTACCCATTGCCGTTGTCTTCCGAGACGACATCCGATGGTGCGGATCCATGAAAAAAATTGCCATTGCCCTGCTCGCCGCCACGCTTCTCGCCGGCCCCGCCTTCGCGCAAGGTACCACGGAGCCGCCGCCGCCCAAGGGCAAGAAGCTCTCGGAACTGATCGCCAAGGTCGAAACTCGCGACAAATTCCTGTATATTTCGCAGATCGATTGGTCCGCGAGCGGTTACTACGACGTGATCTATTACACCTCGGACAAGGCGAAGGTGGAGCTTCATCTGGATGCCATGACAGGCGAGGCACAATAGCTTGCAGCGTTCAACCGAGCAGGGGAGTTCGACGATGACTCATACGACCGAGCAGCGCATTCGCATGAAGGCCTACGAAATCTGGCTTCGTGAGGGATGTCCGGAGGGAAGCGATCAGCGGCACTGGGACATGGCGAAGAAGTTCATCGCCGGCGAGGAAGCCAAATCCGCGCTGACGTCGCGTTTCTTCGAGGTTCCCGAGACAGATGAGGCGGCATCTCCGCCGGCCGTCATGGCCCCGGTCAAGCGCAAGGCGGCCCGGGTGTCCAAGGCAAAGCCGCATTGAGGCGTCTCGCCCGCCTGCAGCATCGGATCTGACGGAATCGGCAAGAATCGCAAAAACGTTGTGCGCGCCATCGCCGCGGTGGTTGGTCTGGCCCTGGGGGCTATGGCCGTGGCGCGGTAGCCAGTTGCTCCTTCATCCAGGACGCGGCATCCCTGATACTGTCCGTCGCCTCGGCGAGCTTGCCGGCCTGCTTGAGGAAGCCGTGATCCATGCCCGGCACCGAAATGAAATGCGTGGGCGAGCCGTTCTGCTCCAGCTTCCGGTGCAAGGCGAGGGAATCATCCAATACGGCATCCTCGGCCGCGGCAAGGATATAGGTCGGTTCGCGGATGGCCGCCGCTTTGCCGAGCGGCGAGATCTCATCGATCCGAAGGTGGTTCCTGCCGTCGAGCAGGCGCCCATACATGGAGCGCAGTGCCTCGGCGTCGAGGCCATTGTCCGGCGTCCCGGCGCGGGCGATGCTGGCGCTCTCGGTGAGGCCGAAGCCGCCATAGAAGAGGGCGAGGCCCGCCACTCCGGCGCGGAGCTCCGCTGGCAGCCCGAGCAGGCCCCAGAGCGACACGCAGGCGCCGGCGCTGTCGCCGGACAGGAAGAACCGGAAATCACCGCCGTGCGAGAAAAGCGAGGATGCCCTCGCACAGGCCGCAACCGCATCGTCGCGCTGGGCCGGAAATGGGTGCTCCGGCGTCAGCCGGTAGCGGGCCGACAGCACCGGCATGCCGGCGAAATGGGCGAGCCAGGCGGCAACGCTGCGGTGCGTGCGCGGGCTGCCGGCCAGGAAGCCGCCGCCATGGAAATAGACGATCGCGACGTCGGGCTTCGGCTGGGGCGGCGTGAAGAGGAGGCCGCCACGGAAGGCGCCTTCCTCGCCAAGCTCGCTCTCCCCGACATCGTCGGGCGGCGGGCCCTCCTGGCGGGTGGCATCGGCGAGATGATGCTCGCGCAGCAGGGCCGGCGGCGACGTCGCCCAGGAAATCTCAGTGTCCCGGCTCGAATCCATGGAGCAATCCTGCCTGGTCAGAGGCGTCGAAAGTGGGAGAAAGGTTGACCCGCCAGCACCGCCGATGAAAGATCAAGCGGTCGAAGCGGCACCCTTGCGGTTGTTATCAGGTGATCCGGACCTACGCAAAGATCAAGATCTCACTCCCGCCGGCACAGCAGCCGCGCGAGGTCATCAAATTCGCGATCCTGATTTTTCCGGGTTTTCCGATGATGGCTTTCAGCTCGATCATCGAGCCCTTGCGTGCCGCCAACACTCTAGCCGGCAGAACCTGCTATTCCTGGATCACCGTCGGCCTCACCGGGGAGAGCGTGAGAGCCTCCAACGGCATCCATATCGAACCCGATTACAGCGTGCGTACAGCGCCACTGGCCGACCGGGTGGTGCTGAGTTCGGGGGGCGATGCCGACCATCTCATCGCCGAGGAGGCGCTGGCCTGGATCCGGCGCAATCTCAGGGCGGATGCGCAACTGGGTTCGGTCTCGGACGCCGCCTTCTTCCTCGCCCGCGCCGGTCTGCTCGACGGCCATGCCTGCACGCTGCACTGGATCAGCCAGCCCGCCTTCCAGGAAGCGTTTCCGGACCTCGATCTCCGCCGCGACCTCTATGTCATCGACCGCAAGCGCTTCACCTCGGCGGGCGGCGTCGGGGCGCTCGACATGATGCTCGACCTCATCGGCCGCGATTATGGCGCCGAACTCTCCGCCGGTGTCGCCGAATGGTTCGTGCACAGCCCGCTGCGATCCAGCGTCGATCGCAAGCTGATGCCGCTGCGCCTGCGCACCGGCGTCCATGACGAGCTCGTCCTTTCCGCCATCGCCATCATGGAGGACGAGGTGGAGGATCGCCTCAGCATCGCCGGCCTCGCCCGGCGGCTCAGCGTCTCGCCCGACAAGCTGGAGCGCTCCTTCCGCGGCGAGGTGGGCGTCTCGCCGGGAACCTATTACCGCACCACCCGGCTGCGACGGGCGCATGACCTCCTGGCGCACTCCACCTTGCCGGTCCGCGAGGTGGCGCTCTCCTGCGGCTTCTGGAGCGTGTCGAGCTTCTCGCGGGCCTTCCGAGAACAATATGGCTACACCCCGCGCGCGGTGCGAGCAGCTTAGAGCAAGGCATAGCTGGCGGAATTTTGCGCACTGACTGCGGAATTTCGCACATTATGGCCCTGTTGGTTGAGGCATCCTTCGTTACGCAGAGGATGTCGCCATGAGCATTGTGGTTTTCGACCCGCACACCGTCGAGGACGTCGATTTTGCCGACAGGATGCGGCATCCCTCGATGCAGGATCCGGCCGGCGGCATGTGGCTCTCCGACACCGAGCCCTCCTTCATCGACGCCGACGCCCTGCGCAAGGGACGCCTCGCCAAGCTGAGGGCCTGGATGGCCGAGGCCGGCTACGGCGCCGTGGTGCTGTTCGACCCCTTCAACCAGCGCTACGCCACCGGCTCGCGCAATATGTTCGGCTATTTCCTGCGCAATTCCACGCGCTACTTCTTCGTGCCCACCGAAGGGCCGATCATCCTGTTCGAATATCCGCAGAGCTATCATGTCTCCATGGTGCTGGACACCGTGGACGAGGCCCGCCCGTCCAAGCTGGTCTGGTCCTCGGTATCGGGCCGCGACGACGAGACTGTCGGGCCCTTCGCCGACGAGATCGTCGATCTCTTGAAGACTCACGGCGGCGGCTCGATGAAGATCGGCATGGACCGCTGCACCCATCTCCAGGCAGTCGCGCTCGAAAAGCGCGGCTGCGAGGTTAGGGATTGCCAGGGCGAGATCCTGGCCGTGCGCGCCATCAAGACACAAGAGGAAGTAAAGTGCCTGCTGGCGAGCATGGCCGGGGCGGAGGCGGCGGTTTCAGCCGTGCGCGAAGCCATCAAGCCGGGCGTCTCCGAGAACGAACTCTTTGCCATCATGTATCATGAGGTGATCCGCCAGGGCGGCGAGTTCATCGAAACCAGGCTGCTCACCTCCGGCCAGCGCACCAATCCCTGGTTCAACGAGGCGAGCGGCCGCAAGATCAGGCCTGGCGAACTGGTGGCTCTCGATACCGACACGATCGGCTGCTATGGCTACTACTCCGATTTTTCGCGCACATTCCGCTGCGGGCCGGGCAAGCCGACCGCCTATCAGAAGATGCTGTACCGCATGGCGCATGACCAGGTGCAGCACAATATCGGCATCGTCAAACCCGGCATGGCGTTCCGCGAGATCGCCGAGAAGGCCTGGAAGATCCCCTCCCGTTTCGTCGACCAGCGCTACACCTCGGTGATGCATGGCGTCGGCATGCATGGCGAAACGCCCTTCATCGCCCACGCCATCGACTACGAGACCTATGGCCGGGACGGCCATCTCGTGCCGGGCATGGTGGTCAGCGTCGAGAGCTATATCGGCGAGAAGGGCGGCCGGGAGGGCGTGAAGCTGGAGGACGAGATCCTCATCACCGAGACGGGCACCGAGCTGTTCTCTCGTTTCCCCTATGAGGACGAATTCCTGGAAGGCGAGATCTGAATGCGCAAGCTTCTGACGATCCCGCGCGGCAAGCTCGCCAGCCTGTCCATCGATCTGCAGGAAGAACACCGGCAGGACCAGCGCTACCTGGTCGATGCCTATGACAGGGTCCTCGCCAACGCGGCTCGCCTCCAGCAGGCCGCGCGGGCGAATGGGGCGCTGGTGCTCCATTGCGCCTATATCGTCGATACCGAGGAGGCGCAGACACGTCCCTTCCATCCGGTGATGGCGGACGGCCGCTCTGTTTTCAGCGACAAGTCCAATCCTCTCTCGGCGATCTGCCCTGAAGTCGCGCCGTTGGATGGCGAGCCGGTGCTGGTGAAGTCCGATGCCAGCGCCTTCAGCGAGGGCTCGCTTGCCGGGCGCCTGAAGGTCGATGGCATCGAGTGGCTCTGCATCGCCGGCGTGTGGACGGAGGCCTGCATCGACGCCACCGTCAAGGACGCCGTGCGCCTGGGGATCCGGGTGCTGCTGGTCAAGGACGCCTGCGGCAGCGCCACGCCGGCCATGCACCAGACCGGCATCCTCAACCTCGCCAATCGCCTCTATGGCGGCGCAATCACCAATACCGATGGCGCCTGCCGGCTGATCGGCGGGGAGGCGGTCGATGTCTGGGCCATCGAGGGCTCCGTGCCGCTGCGTTTCAGTTTCGCCAGCGCGGTCGCCGCCTACAGCCATCTCTAGGGCAAAGCGCGTTCAAGCGTAAACGCTTCTTTGCTCTAACTCTTTGTTTCGACGCGTCTTTGCGATTCTCGCCGAGTCCGTCAAATCGCAAAACGCTCTGGCCGCGGAGCCGGCCATGGAAATCTGGGCTTGATCGGCCAGTGCACTCACAATTGCCACGGGGAACGTTCTCATGACACACAAGTCTCGACTGGATGCCTCAGACCTTATCGTGGATCGTCGCGAACTGATGAAGGGTGCGGCGGTGCTGGGCCTCGGCTTCGGCGCCTTCGGTGTCCTCGGCCGGCCGGCGCGGGCCGCCGATGCGCCCAAGAAGGGTGGCACCTTCCGGATTGGCATGGAGGGCGGCTCGGCCTCGGATAGTCTCGACCCGCGTACCTTCGCCGACTCCATCCCCGAGAGCGTCGCCTACCAGATCTACAACGGCCTGGTCGAGATCGGTGAGGACGGCAAGGCCAAGGGCGAGCTCCTGGAGAGCTGGGAAGCCAAGCCCGGCGCCGTCGACTGGATCTTCAATGTCCGCAAGGACATTACCTTCCATTCCGGCAAGACACTGGATGCCGACGACATCATCTATTCGCTCAACCTGCATCGCGGCGACACCAAGTCCGCTGCCAAGGACGTGCTCAGCGACGTCAAGGACATCAAGAAGTTGTCGCCGACGCAGATCCAGATCACGCTGGCTCGAGGCAACGTCAACCTGCCTTATAATCTCTCCGACTTTCACATCTACGGCGTTCCCAACGGCCTCACGGACTTCTTGAAGCCGGACGGTACCGGCGCCTACACGCTGGTGAGCTTCGAGCCCGGCGTGCGCGCCGTGACCAAGAATTCCGGGAACTACTGGAAGGAAGGGCGCGGCAATTTCGATGGGGTCGAACTGCAATATATTCCCGACACCACCGCCCGCATGCAGGCCCTGCTCGCCGGCCAGGTCGATGCAATCAACCGCATCGACGCCAAGACAGTGGATATCATCTCCGCTTCGCCCGATGCCCAGATCGTGCGGACCAAGGGCACCGGCAATCGCTACTGTTTCGCGGCCCTGTGCGACACCGCGCCTTACGACAATATCGACCTGCGCTGGGCACTCAAATACGGCATCGACCGCAAGAAGATCGTCGACACCGTCTATATGGGCTATGCGACCGTCGGCAACGACACCACGGTCAGCCCAATGAATCGCTTTTTCAACAAGGACCTGCCGCAGACGCCATACGATCCGGAGAAGGCGGCCTTCCATTACAAGAAGGCGGGCAGCCCGAAGCTGGAGCTCAAGGTATCGGAAGGCGCCTTCTCAGGGGCGACGGATGCCGGCGTGCTCTACCAGGAAGCCATGAAGCAGGCCGGCATCGATCTGACGGTGACCCGCGTGTCCGGCGATGGCTACTGGTCCAATGTCTGGCTGAAGGTCCCCTTCTGCGCCGTGGCCTGGGAGGACCGTCCCGCCGTCGACATGCAGCTCTCGCAGACCTATCTGTCGGACGCGGCGTGGAACGATACCCACTGGAAGCGCCCTGAATTCGACAAACTCGTGATCGCGGCCCGCACCGAGGACAACGAGACCAAGCTGCATGAGATCTACAACGAAGCGCAGAAGATGATTCACGACGACGGCGGCATGATCTGCTACGCGGTTGGCGATTATCTCGACGGCTACTCCAAGAAGATCGCCGGCGTGGCTCCGCATCCGCGCTTTGACATGTGCGACCTGCGCGTAGCCGAAAAGGCCTGGTTCGCGGCTTGAAGAATGGCTTCTTTTCCTCTGTCAGAGAAGGTTCCAGCAGGGTCGTCGGCCAGGCGGCCGGCGGTCCCAGGCGGGAGCCTCCATCGATGCCCGTTCTTCAAACCGGCATACCCACCACCTTGGTGGAGGACAGAGCTCGCTACCAGAAGCCGGTCACCCCGACACGTCAGGCGTCCACACCGCCAAGTTTGAAGATGCGTTTCGGCAGGAGCTCGCCGCGCTCCAGTTCGGCCAGCGCCACCAGCACGCCGCCGGACATCACCGCCGCCACGCCTTCGAAGATCGGCGCGTCGCGGCCGCGGAGGATGATGCTCTGGCCCCGTGCAAGACGGCTCGCATCATGCTGGGAAACAGCGAGGATCGGCAGGGCTTCCAGCGCGGTTTCCACCGGCAGCAGGGCGTCCTCCACCGGCGGCAGGTCGTCCGTTCCGTCCTTCATGGCGCGCAATTCATCCGGCGTCACCGCATCCTGCTCATCGAATGTGCCGACGACGGCCCGGCGCAGGGCGGTGACGTGGCCGTAGCAGCCGAGATCCCGGCCGAGATCGCGAGCGATGGCGCGTACATAGGTGCCCTTGCCGCATTCGGCCTCGAAGGTGGTGGCCTCGGCGCTGTTCTCGACAATCCTGAGCTCGTGGATGTGGATTTCGCGGGCTTCGAGCTCGACCTCCTCGCCGTCGCGGGCGAGGTCATAGGCGCGCTCGCCATCGATCTTGATGGCCGAGAACTTCGGCGGCACCTGGCTGATCACGCCGGTATAGCGCGGCAGCAGCGCCTCGATCTCGGCCAGCGTCGGGCGCTGGTCCGAGGTCGCGATGGCCTCACCCTCGGTGTCGTCTGTATTGGTCTCCGCACCCCAGGTCACTGTGAAGCGGTAGACCTTGCGCCCGTCCATCACATAGGGAACCGTCTTGGTCGCCTCACCCAGTGCGATCGGCAGGATGCCCGAGGCGAGCGGGTCGAGCGTGCCGGCATGGCCGGCTTTCTTGGCGTTGAACACGCGCTTCACCACGGCGACGCCCTGCGTCGACGTCATGCCGACGGGCTTGTCGAGGATGACCCAGCCATTGACTTCGACCCGATTCGAACGGGGCGCGCTCATGCCTCGTCCTCCTCGGAGCCGGGGAGCTTCTGCTCGAGATCGCGGCTGACTTCCGGCTTGCGCAGGAGGCCGTCGACCTTGGTGGCGTAGTCGAAGGTCGTGTCGAGCAGGAAGCGCAGATTGGGTGCGTACTTCATGGTCACGCGCCGTGCGATCAGGCCGCGCAGAAACTTGGCGTTGACGGCCAGCGCCTTGATCACTGCCTCGCCGTCCTTGCCGCCCAGCGGCATGACATAGACGGTCGCGACCTTGAGATCGGGCGACATGCGCACCTCCGGCACGGTTATCACCTTGCCTTCGAGCACCGGATCCATGATCTCGCCGCGCTGCAGGGCTTCGGCAATGGCGTGGCGGATCAGTTCCGCGACACGCAATTGCCGCTGCGATGGGGCCTTGGAGGAGGAGGGTGTCAGTCTGGGCATTGTTGCTTTCGTTGAAGTTCCGTTTGTCCACTATAGCGTTTTGCGATTTGACGGAATCGGCAGGAATCGCAAAGACGCGTTAAAACAAGGAGTTAGAGCAATGTGCGTTTACGTGTAAACGCGCTTTGCTCTAGGGCAGGGCGTTGGCCGATCTGTGCCGCTGCCACAACCCGAGCAGGACATAGCCCAAGGCCAGGCCGGCGTTGAGAACCATGTCCATGATATCATTCTCGCGCGAGATGCATCCCTCGGAGATGGCAAGATTATAGACCTGCTCGTCTAGGAGAGGCGCCAGAGCGCCCATTGCGGCCATGATCGCCACGACGGCCCCAGCCAGGAAGGTCAGCCAGGGCTTGCCCGCAAACCAGGCGATGAGCAGCCCCGCGACAACAGGCGCGTACCAGGCGGGCCCCATGGCCACGGGACCATTGGCGGGCGTCCAGCCCGCACCCGCCACCTTGTCGCACACCTGCGCCGCGGCAGGGCCGGCCTGTAGCAGCGGGAGGGCGATGAGGCCAGCCAGGGCCATGCCGCCATGCCACGAGACGGTCCCGGCCGGGAGGATGGAGAAGCGGGCCCTATCGGTCTGCACTGAACCTCCCGGGAACGGAATCGATCTCTTCAAAAAGACATGGCCGGGGCGAGCCCGGCCATGCCCGATCTTTCATGAGGCCGATCAGAGCGTGCGCTTGATCTCCTCGACGCGATAGCACTCGATGACGTCGCCGGCGCGCATGTCCTGGTAGTTCTCGAAGGCCATGCCGCATTCCTGGCCGACCTGGACTTCCTTGACCTCGTCCTTGAAGCGCTTGAGCGTCGAGAGCTTGCCTTCGTGAATGACCACGTTGTCGCGGATGAGGCGGACATTGGCGCCACGCTCGACATGGCCGTCGGTGACGCGGCAACCCGCGACCTTGCCGACCTTCGAAATGTTGAACACTTCGAGGATCTGGGCATTGCCGAGGAACTCTTCGCGCAATGTCGGAGCCAGCAGGCCGGAGAGCACGCCCTTCACGTCATCCACGAGGTTGTAGATGATGTTGTAGTAGCGGATCTCGGTGCCCGTGCGTTCGGCCGCTTCGCGCGCTTCCTTGTGGGCGCGCACGTTGAAGCCGATCACCGCGGCGCCGGAAGCTTCGGCCAGCGTGATGTCGGATTCGGTGATGCCGCCGACACCCGAATGGATGACGCGAGCCTTCACCTCATCATTGCCCACCTTGTCGAGGGCGCCGATGATGGCTTCCACCGAGCCCTGCACGTCGGCCTTGACGACCAGCGGCAGCTCGCGGGCACCTGTGCCGGCCTTGACGGCCGCCATCATGTCGGCGAGCGAACCACGGCCTGTCGACAGGCGCACGGCAGCGTTCTCGCGCTTCTGGCGCTCGCGATATTCGGTGATCTCGCGGGCACGGGCTTCGTTCTCGACCACCGCGACGCGGTCACCCGCTTCCGGCGTGCCGTTGAAGCCGAGCACCTCGACGGGAACCGACGGGCCGGCCTCCGGCATGTTGGCGCCGACATCGCTGATAAGCGCACGCACGCGGCCCCATTCGGCACCGGCCACGACGATATCGCCGACCTTGAGCGTACCGCGCTGCACCAGAACCGTGGCGACCGGGCCGCGGCCGCGATCGAGCTTGGCTTCGATGACGGTGCCCTCGGCCGGACGTTCCGGGTTGGCCTGCAGGTTGAGGATTTCGGCCTGCAGCTGGATGGCCTCCAGCAGCTTGTCGAGATTGGTGTGCTGCTTGGCGGAAACTTCGATTTCGAGGGTTTCGCCGCCCATGCTCTCGACCTGCACATTGTACTGCAGCAGCTCGGTGCGCACGCGCTCGGGCTTGGCGTCCGGCTTGTCGACCTTGTTGATCGCCACGATCATCGGCACCTTGGCGGCGGCCGCGTGATTGATGGCTTCCACCGTCTGCGGCATGACACCGTCATCGGCAGCCACAACCAGCACGACGATATCCGTCACCTTCGCACCGCGGGCGCGCATGGCCGTAAAGGCGGCGTGGCCGGGCGTGTCGATGAAGGTGATCTTGCCACCGAGCGGCGAGGTCACCTGATAGGCGCCGATATGCTGGGTGATGCCGCCGGCTTCGCCGGAAACCACATTCGCCTTGCGGATCGCGTCGAGCAGCGAAGTCTTGCCGTGGTCGACATGGCCCATGATCGTCACGACCGGCGGGCGCGGCTCCAGATGATCGTCGATATCCGCTTCGCCGAACAGGCCTTCCTCGACATCCGCTTCCGACACGCGCTTGGCGGTGTGGCCGAGTTCTTCCACAATCAACTGCGCGGTGTCGCCGTCGATCACGTCGTTGATCTTCTTCATCTCGCCCTGCTTCATCAGAAGGCGGATGACATCAACGGCGCGTTCCGACATGCGGTTGGCGAGTTCCTGGATGGTGATCGCTTCCGGGATCACCACCTCGCGCATGATCTTTTCTTTGGTCTCGACCACGCGGTGGCCGGTCATGCGCTGGGTGCGGCGGCGGAAGGAGGCAACCGAACGCGTGCGTTCGTCCTCATCGCCGGTCGCGCTGGTCACGGTCAGGCGACCACGGCCCTTCTGTTCGGTGACGCGAGGCGTTGCTTCGCGGCGCGGAGCGGCAGCGGCGCCACGCCCGACACCACCGGGACCGCGGCGCACGCCACGACCGCCCTCGTCATCGTCGACAACGGCGCGGGCACGGGTAGGACCGCCGACATTGCGGCCGGCAGGCGGCGTGATTGCCGGCTCGGCCGGCGCAAAGGCGGAGGCACCGCGATTGGCACCGAAACCACCGCCGCCAGGGCGACGGTCGCCAAAGCTCGAACCGCCTTCGCGCGGGGGACCACGACGTTCGCCAAAGCCACCGCCTGCGCCGCCCTCACGGGGCGGACCACGACGCTCGCCGAAGCCGCCGGCGCCTTCGCGCGGCGGGCCGCGGCGTTCGCCGAACGGAGCGGCGCCATCACGCGGGGGACCACGACGTTCACCGCCGGGGCCTGCGCCGCCTTCGCGCGGCGGACGACGATCGCCATAAGGGGCGCTGCCTTCACGCGGGGCACGACGGTCGGCGAACCCTTCGCGGCGTTCGCCCTCGCGGCGCTCGCCATAACCGCCAGCCGGGCGCGGCGCACCGGCATCGCGGGGAGCCGGCGCTGCCTCGCCGAGATGACGGCGGGCTTCAGCCTCGCCGTGACGACGGGCTTCTTCCTCGCGGCGATGCCGCTCTTCTTCCTCGCGCTTGCGGGTTTCAGCG
>NZ_BSPC01000059.1:101845-102182 GCF_030160835.1 Labrys miyagiensis
CTCTTCTTCGCGACGCGCTTCCTCGGCGGCGCGGCGAATCGCTTCCTCGGCGGCGCGCTTGCGATCCTCGGCCTCGCGGACGCGAGCCTCGGCAAGCACGCGGGTGCGCGCGTCCATTTCCTCGTTCGACAGCGTGCGCAGCACCATACCGGCGCCAGGGCGATTGCTGCCCGAACGCTGGCCACCTTGCTGCGGACGGCCCTGCTGACCCGAGCGGTTGCCCTGGGGCGGTTGGCCGGGGCGGCCTGGAGCCTGTGGCTGCACCGGACGCGGCGCGGGAGCCGGGCCGGCGGCCACCGGTGCAGGCGCTTCGGCGCGCGGGGCGGCTGCGCTGACA
>NZ_BSPC01000060.1 GCF_030160835.1 Labrys miyagiensis
GCCGTCCACGGCCAGATCCACAACCATTTTTATTCGGAGCGCCACCTCGTCAGCCGGCAAATCTACAAGCAGAGACGCTCGGCTGCCCTGGCCGAGTGGCGGGCAGTCGCGGCCTAAACCGAGGTCTGGATTGGCCTTCGGGCACCTGGCAGAGACAACTTAGGGTTAGTCTGACAACACCCTCTCTTTAAAAAATGACCCTAGATGCCGGTGCCCAGCCTAGATTACAAAAGTTGCAGATCGTATTTGAATAATGTCTCAGCGCGATTGGAGTTCCAATGCGGATAGCTTTTGTGCATGAGTGGCTGGTGACCTATGCAGGCTCCGAGAAGGTTCTGTCAGAGATGCTGAAGGATTTTCCGCAGGCGGATCTGTTCTGCCTGGTGGATTTCAGCGAAGGGCGCTACAAGCAACATTTCATGGGGAAGAGCTTCAAGACGAGCTTCCTCCAGAGATTCAAGGCGTTTGCTAAGGTCTACAGATATTTCTTTCCGCTGATGACGATCGCGGTCGAGCAATTCGATCTGTCCGGCTATGACATGGTCATCTCCAACAGCCACGCTGTTGCAAAGGGCGTGATCACCGGGCCCGACCAGCTTCACATCTGCTATTGCTACACGCCAATGCGCTACGCTTGGGATCTCCAGCACCAATATCTCCGGGAACAGGGCTTCGACGGGCGGCCGAGCGGCGTGATGGCCCGCGCCTTGCTGCACAGGGCCAGGATCTGGGACACGCGCACGGCCAATGGCGTCGATCATTTCATCGCCTGCTCGCAATATATCGGGAGGCGGATCTGGAAGGCCTATCGGCGCAATTCCGAAGTCGTCTATCCGGGTGTCGACACCGACTATTTCCAGATTGGCGACACCAAGGGCGATTACTATTTCACCTCGTCCCGCATGGTGCCCTACAAGAAGATCCCGCTGATCGTCGAAGCCTTCAAGCAGATGCCCGACAAGAAGCTCGTCGTGATCGGCGACGGTCCGCAATACAAGGATGCCCTGCGCAAGGCCGGCCCCAATGTGTCGGTGCTTGGGTATCAGCCCAACGACGTGCTGCTCAAGCATATGCAGGAGGCCAAGGCCTTCATCTTCGCGGCGGAAGAGGACTTCGGCATCACCCCGCTGGAGGCGCAGGCTTGTGGTACGCCGGTGCTTGCCTTCGGCCGTGGCGGCGCTT
>NZ_BSPC01000061.1 GCF_030160835.1 Labrys miyagiensis
GCCGTCCACGGCCAGATCCACAACCATTTTTATTCGGAGCGCCACCTCGTCAGCCGGGAAATCTACAAGCGGAGACGCTCGGTCGCCTTGGCCGAGTGGCCGGGCGTCGCGGCCTAAACCGAGCCTCGGTTTGACCTCCGTGCATCTGGCAGAGACAACTTAGGGTTAGTCTGACAACACCAACGGCTGAAATGAAATGTCGGCCACCGCCGAATCCTGCACATGTTTAAGCGCCGCCAGGAGACTATGAAGGCCGATCGCGCACCAAGGGCAACGATGTCAAAGACGAACTCGATACCTACCGGTCGCTGCATGCGGCACGCTCCTATCAGCCGCCATGTGGCGTGAGCAGATCGGCAAGATCTATCCGCCGGAGAAACTCAGCGCGAATGCGATCTGCCAGGCGGTTGACTACCTCCGCACCGTCGTCGACCGGATCGATGTGAACGCGGAAAGGCCGCTTTCCGGACGGCAGGTCGACGACGCGTACGACCTCGCGAGCGACTTCCTCAGGATCGGCGTCGGCGGGCGCTATCGCCGCCAAGTTCTTCAGCGCCACTTCGGCGATGTCGGCCGTTGGCCCCTTTGCGTATTCGTCGGCTCGTGCCGGATCGCCGGGCTTGCCCGCGTGGGCGAAATGTTTGGTGCCAGTGGTGAAGGAGCCTGGCACGATGATTGAGGTTTCCACGCCCCAGCGCGCCAATTCACCGGCGTAGCTGATCGCCATGGCGTCCATGCCAGCCTTGGCGGCGAAATAGGGCGCCAGATAGGGCGGCGTGCCGCCACGGGTACTGCTCGACGAAATCCAGATCACTAGACCCTCGCGCTGCTGGCGCAGGTGCGGCAGGGTCGCGCGGTTGACCCGTTGGGTGCTGAGCACATTGACGTCATAGAGCGCCGCCAGTTGCGCAGGCGTAAAACTCTCCGCGGGACCGTAGACCATATGTCCGGCGTTGTGGATCACGACGTCGAGCCGGCCAGTGTCGGCGATGACCTTGGCAATGGCGGCCTCAACTGAAGCCTCGGAACTGACGTCCAGTTCCAAAGGCCGCAGGTCGACTTTATTATCCCGGGCGAAGGCCTTCATATCGGCCACCTGCGGTGCATTGCGACCCAGGCTCTCGCGCATGCTGGCGAAAACGGTGTGTCCGGCCCGAGCCAAGGCGTAGGAGATCATGCGGCCAAAGCCGCTCGACGAACCGGTCACGACGATAATTTTCTTCACGGCATTGTCCTACTATCGAGGTTGAAAGATCAGGCGAAGCCACCATTGGACCGGATCACCTGGGCATTGACCCATGCGCCGTCCGCGCCAGCCAGGAACGACACCGTACCGGCGATGTCCTGGGGCGTACCAATGCGTTCCAGTGGCGCCATTTTGGCGAGGCTATCGATCAGACCGTTAGACTTGCCTTTGAGGAAAAGTTCGGTGCCGGTCGGACCCGGCGCAACGGCGTTGACCGTGATATTGCGCCCTCGAAGCTCATTGGCTAGCACCCGGACGAGACCTTCCACGCCGCCCTTTGAAGCGACGTATGCGCCGTAATTGGGGAAGGACTTGGTTAGCACGCTGCTGGAAAAGGCGATGATACGGCCACCTTCCGCCACATGGCGCGCGGCTTGGCTGAGAACGATGAAGGTTCCTCGCAGGTTGGTGGCGATGACCTTGTCGAAGGTGGTCAGATCGCCGTCGGCGATCGAACCCATCGGCATGATGCCTGCGCTATGCACAACCACATCGATGCGGCCAAACGTATCGAGTGTCGTGTTGAATAGCGCCACAACATCGGCCTCGGCGGCGACGTCGGCTTTGACGCCGATCGCCCGCCCGCCCGGCGCCTTGATCGCCGCCAAAACTTCATCGACGTTAGCGGCGTTGCCGGCGTAATGACCCACAATGGCGAAGCCGTCCTGAGCAAGCCGTAGGGCTACAGCTTTGCCGATCCCGCCGGAAGCGCCAATGATAATGGCTACCTTTTGGGGTTGGTCAGTCATGGTCAACACTCCTTGATTGGCTTGGTGAGCGGCGGTGGCCACGGCGATTTCGTCGATCAGGGTGACGCGCTCGAAGGGCGCTGATGCCGGCGAGGGTGTCCCTTCATTGGGGCAATGTTTTTCTTGCCCCCCGGCCGTTCGGGGTCCGCTCAGGGGAGTGATCATCCGGTCTTCGCTGGAGATCTGGTACCAGGACGGCCCCTATTATCAGGGTCTCGTAAATGGCACGATCCTAGCGGAAGCGTGTGTGCGAAACCAAAAGAGCTTTGGTGCGAACTCCGGCAAAATCTTGTATATTCCCCTCGCAGCCTTTATTTTGCAGCCAACTCGACTGCCGCGACTAGACTATCCAATGTTGTTGAAAAGCCTCAACCTCGCGATCACGACTTGCTTGATTTCATCAATCGGGATCTGCAATATTTTATAAGGCACAACTTCTTTGGGGTCGTTTGCCAGACTTTTCTCGAGACCGTGCCTCCACGCAACACGCAATTCGGTGTTTATGTGGACGATGTTAATGCCTTCGATAATGGCTTGACGCAGGCTCACGTCGTTTGTTCCCGACCCACCATGGAGAGTCAGCAGAGCACCAGTCTCGCGCTTGATCTGTGCGATCCGCTCAATATCGAGTGTCTTCTTCACCTCTCCGCGAACCATGCCAGGAAGCATTCCGTGCATATTCCCTACCGCCGGGGCCAGCAAATCAACCCCTGTGGCATCGACGAACCGCTTGGCTTCCTCTGGACGGGTGAGACCTTTGGCAAGGTCGGGCGCGGAGTCATGGATTTCGGACCCGGTACCGATATCGCCGATCTCTCCCTCGACCAGGATAGCCGGATTGATCGCCCTCAGCTCTTTGACTGCTGCCTTGGTCTGTTCGATATTCTCCTCGAGCGGGAGAGCGGAGAGGTCGAACACGACGGCGTCAAAGCCTGCCCGAGCCGCCTTGATTGCGTCCGTGAGGGAGTGCGTGTGATCCGCATTGAGGAATATCGGAAAATTGTGCTCCTCGCGCAGACCCCGTACCATCGCTGCGAAGGTGTGATCTCCGATGAATTGGCGCTCGCCGAGGGAAGCGCCGACAATCACGGGCACATTCAGTACCCGTGCTGAAGCAAAGACAGCCTTCAGGATGACAAAATCGCCAATATTGAAGTGGCCAACAGCCACATGCCGTTCCTGCGCCTGCTCAAGTATATCACGCAACCGAAACATAGTTATTTACCTCTATTACAATTAAAATATCCCTTACCTCGAACGTACCAGATAAAACGCAGGGACGCTTCCGCACTATTGCTGATTATCTTCGCCGGATTGCTGTCGGCTTCAAACGAAGCGCAAGGAATTTATCGAATTTGCTTGCGATATCCGCTGGGAGATGTCCCGACCAGACGGTGAAACGCGGAGGCGAAATGGGCCGGATTGTCATAGCCGCAAGCGAATGCAATCTGAGTGATGCTTTCCCGCCCCGCTTGAAGCTTCCGCTTTGCCTCTTCGATCCGCATTCGGGTGAGACGTCGAAAAGGCGTCTCGCCGTGGACTTTCCGGGACAATCGGACCAAGTGAAAACGGCTGATTCCCGCCACTGAAGCGATGTCGTCGAGCGAGATATCGTTGCCGAGGTTTTCCTGTAGAAACTCGTCCACGCGCCGCATGCGCGGTTCGTCGATTCTTTTTGTCGCGCGCGGTTGCACTTTTGCATGGCGCACAAGCAAGTGTCCGGTGAGGAAGTGGGCCATCGTCTCGGCATAGAGATCAGACACGCCTTCTGACATTGCGGCAGAGAGATATAGAAGGGCTTTCGCGATCAGGTCATCGTCATAACTGAGCGTATGCGGCATTGATGCTGGGTAGACATCTCGATCGGCCAGGTTCGCAAGAGTGCTGCGAAGTATCTCTTCGGGCAGGTGCAAGTGTAGAGTGGCGTGCGCGCCGTTACGCCAGCGAAATGTGACCTCTTCTCCAGGCGCCGTCATCCTCATGCAGCCTGCGCGATGGCTCGACTTGTGCCAAGTTCCGCGATAACGGCCTTCGATATCGCAGTGTCCCTCGACAATAAGCACGATCAGGTGATCGGCTGTTGCCGGCGTGGTGAACTCGTCAGACTCTGAGGGTTCCCTATAGCCGCGGAGCAAGAGCGCTCGCCAACCGACACGCCAGCTACATCTCGTCATCACGCCCGGAAGATGACAATGTGCATTCAGAGCAGCGTCTGAACTCGTCATCAGCGAGCCCGGGTCGAAGGCTTGAGCCAGCGCTCTTGTAAGTCATTGAAGATATAGACCTTCTTGTGATGTGCAGGTTGCGATGAAGTCAAAATAATCATCAATCCTCCCGGCATATTGCCCTCGACGGACCGATCGCCTGCTCTTCGGGTCTTGGAACCACGTTGAACAGGTATCTCCGTCGAGCATCGCGCCTCGTCACATTCACCACGCTGTGCAGACTAAGACGGGAATCGGTGCGGCTTTATTCCCGAAGAAAAACAAAAAACTGGCTGAGTCGTCTGGCAGCTAGCCCAGTGAGATCAAGCTCCCGTTGGTGTGCCGACCGCACGGTCATATTGACAACGTGATGGCTTGCGGCTCGATTTGAAGCCGTGGGCGAGCCTCGGTATTTCTGGTACCGCAGGAGAACCAGACCAGCGACCTGATGCTGCTTGAGGCGGCGCATATCGATGCCGACCCGGTCGCAGTGATCCGGCAGCATCAGCGTCTGCCGCAAGGCCAGCATGGCAACTGGATTCCGAAGACTTTCTGTCGGATCTGCAAGCAACGGGACTGGCAATCAGCCGGAAGCGCCTGTCCCGCATCTGTTTCGCAGAAAGAGGCCAAGGGAAGGCGGCAATGGGCTGTGTCAGAGTAAATTGTCCGAGGCTGGCCCGGAAGGGTAGGCCGAGAGGATGACGCATCCCAAGCCCAATCCGTTTCGCTATTTCAATTCGTCGCCGGAGGTGATCCGCCTGGCCGTGATGATGTACGTGCGTTACCCCTTGTCTTTGAGGAATGTTGAGGACCTGCTGCATGAGCGCGGCATCGACATCTGCCATGAGACGGTGAGATTTTGGTGGAACCGTTTCGGCCCGCTGTTCGCCGGTGCCATCCGCAAGAGGCGGATGAGGGATGGCAACATCAGCTGTGAACGCTGGCATATCGATGAGGCTTTCGTGAAGGTCAACGGCGAGCTCCACTATCTTTGGCGGGCCGTCGATCACGAGGGCGAGGTGTTGGAGTTCTTCGTCAGCAAGACCCGGGACAAGACGCAAGCGTTGGAATTCCTTAAGAAAGCCATGAAGCGCTATGGTCGTCCTGAGGTCGTCGTCACCGATGGGTTGCGCTCCCATGGCGCTGCCATGCGGGACATCGGCAACCTCGAGCGCCGGGAAGTCGGCCGCTGGAAGAACAACCGGGCCGAGAATTCTCACCAACCATTTCGACGTCGAGAGGCCGCGATGCTCCAATTCCGGAAGACAAGGAGTCTCCAGAAATTTGTCGCGGTCCATAGCCAGATCCACAACCCCTTCAATTCGGAGCGCCACCTCGTCAGCCGAGAAACCTACAAGCAGAGACGCTCAGCCGCCTTGGCAGAGTGGCGAGCCGTCGCCGCCTGAACCAAGGTTCGGTTTGGCCTTCTGGCTCTTGCTGGAACCAGCCTGCAGTTGCGCTGACAGCGCCGATTGACCGGGCTGCCGGCTTGGTGCCGGCAGATTTTGTTCAGGGATCCGGCCCCGACGCCCGCCCGTCGAGCCTCGTCATCTTGGTGTCCGATGGTTGCTTGTCGGGCGAGGACCGTATCGTGCGATAGACGTAAGGCGGCGGTTCCGAAGTACTCGATTCCGAAGTGGCCAGGGTTTGCATAGGCTTGTGCAGCGGGGATTTGTGACACGCCGGGTCCGTTGCCGAGGCGTCGCCGGTCAGCGCGAGTGCTTGGCAGCGACAACCGCCCCAGTCGCGATCCTTGCGGTCGCAGCTGCGGCAAGGTTCGGACATCCAGTCTGTGCCGCGGAAGGCATTGAAGGCCGGTGAATTCCACCAGACGTCGGCAAGTGTACGATTCTTCACTGACCAGAAGTCGAGACCCGGTATGGTTTCGGCCGCATGACAGGGCAACACTTTGCCGGAGGGCGTCACGTTCAGCGTGCGGCGTCCCCACCCGCCGGTACAGGGTTTGGGGTAGTTCGCATAGTAATCCGGCAGCACCAGATCGATAACGATCTGTCCTTCAAAACGCCGCCTGGCCTCCTCGACGAGAGCGATGGAGGCGTCGGCCTGCGCGCGCGTCGGCATTAAGGCCGAGCGGTTCAGCTGAGCCCAGCCATAATATTGCGTGTGTGCGATCTCGAGGCGCTTGGCCCGCATGGCAACGGCAAGCTCAATAAGATCGCCAACTTCACCTACGTTGCCGCGGTGGATGACGGCGTTGACGGTGAGCGGAAGGCCTCGCTCCACGACCGACCGGGCAAAATTCAGCTTTTGCGCATGGGCTCCGCTCATACCCCCGATCCGTTCGGCATTATCACCATGAGCGGCTTGGATCGATAATTGCACATGGTCGAGACCGGCATCCGAGAGGGCGTCCAGGCGTGCCTCGGCGGCCCCTACACCCGATGTGATCAGGTTGGTGTAAAGCCCTGATCGCACGCAATGGGCGGTCAGCTCGACGATATCCTGCCGAGCGGTTGGCTCGCCCCCGGAAAGATGCACATGCAGGACACCAAGTCTCGCCGCCTCGTTGAAGACCCGCATCCAGGTCGCAGTATCGAGTTCCTGTGAGCGACGGTCCATATCTATTGGATTGGAGCAATAGGGACAGTGCAGTGGGCAGCGATGCGTCAACTCGGCTAGTAAGCCAATAGGATTCGATATGGCGACCGCAGCGCTGCTCATCGATCAATAAGACGCTTGGTAAGTAGGTCGTTTAGCATGGCTGTCACATCCACCGCGATCACCTGCCGCGCCTCCACATAGCGTTCGGCAAGAACGTCGACGATGTCATTTACACTACGGCGCCCATCGATGAGTTTCACCACGGCCAACGCTATTTCATCGAGACTAAAGGCGCGTTCCGGCGCGAGCAGGACGTGCTTGCCACGTACTTCATCGAACCGCAACTTCACGCCTCGCGGCATTCTCGGTACATCGTCAGGCGAAAGCAGCGTCAAGACCGTAATTCCGCACCAGGAATCCAGGCACCGGGCGGCGGAAGCCCTGGGCTCACATACGCGTGGTGAATGGCGTCGAGCAGTGACCACAAAACATCGCATTTAAAGGTGAGCGCATCGAGGACAGATTGCTGCAATTGCGGTGTCGTGGCGTTATGCTTGACATACTCGAGGGCAAAATCGGCGTCGCGTGAGGCCTGCGACAATCGCCCGTCGAAATAGGCCAGCGTCTCTCGGGACACAAAATCATAGCTTTTCAACATTCCCGCCACGCGCTCCGATATGATGTTCGGACTGAACAGCTCAGTAAGCGAAGAGGCAATGGCTTCAAGCAGCGGACGATCACGGACAAAATTGACATAGGCCTCGACCGCAAAGCGCGTTGCAGGCAGTAGGCCCGCATTTGAAATAACGTAATCACGCGGAAAGCCAAGGCTGTCGGTCAGTTGTAGCCACCGTTCCAAGCCGCCATCTCCCTCGGAGGTGCCGTCGTGGTCGACAATGCGCTGGCGCCAGATACGGCGCAGGCTGGCGTCGTTCATTCGGGTCAGGATCATGGCGTCCTTCACCGGGATCATCGCTTGATAGTAGTAGCGATTCAGCGCCCAGGCCCGGACTTGGTCTCGATTTAGCTTGCCGCCATGCAGCATGCCGTGAAACGGGTGCAGACTGTGATAGCGCCGTCCGCCGATGTCGCGCAGTGCCGTTTCAAGCTCAGACGGTGAAAGCCATGAAATCATAGCGCAAATGTCATGCCGTCATAGGCAAGGGTCCAACCCGCAGCATCGACAGCTGCCCGTTCGGCCGAATCTTCGACAAGTGCCAAATTGGTGTTGTTGATGTGGATGAAAACACGCCTCCCTATTGAAATGTCGGCCAGAGCCATCATCGAGCCATCCGGCCCAGACATCGGCATGTGTCCCATGCGCCTGCCTGTCTTGCTACCGGCACCGCTGGTAATCATCTCATCATCTTTCCAGAACGTGCCGTCGAAGAGTAGCAGGTCCGCGCCAGCGATAGTTTCCCGCAATCGCGTCGACGAGGCGGCACAGCCGGGAGCATAGACGATCCGTTTGCCTGCAGCGCTTATAGCGACACCCACGGTTGACTCCGTTTCTTCGCCCAGACGCAATGGCTCGTCTTCGCGCCAGAGGGGTACCTTGCCGGGTACGGGGACCAGTGTCACCTCCAAACCTGGAACAGGCGTGAAGGAATGATCAACCTTCACGGCCTCGCGCGTGACCAGATCCTTGCCGATCACACCGAAAATGGCGTTCTGCTCAATAGTGTCCAGGGTGTCCGTGGTGCCGAACAGGGAGAAAGAGTGACGCTCGCGCAAGCCGAGTAAGCCCGCGATATGATCGACTTCGCCACTTGTTACTAGCACTGCTGCGATGGGGGAATGGCGAATGTTGTCGATAGGCCGGAGGACCGGGGTATCCATAATCTGTTGGCGAATATCGGGCGAGGCGTCCACCAGCAACCAATCTTCCCCATTCGCGGATACCGCAATGCTCGATTGAGTTCTAGGCCGTACGCGCTTATCGCCGGCCCAAGCCAAACGACAAACTTGGCAACCGCAGTTCCACTGCGGGACACCGCCACCAGCCGCCGATCCGAGCACAACAGCTCGCAAGGCCATACGAGAATTTCCAGGCGCTTTGCTGCGGAACTTTATACCGACGGCAAATCAAAACTCCGGAGGCACTTCGTCCTCGGAGATATAGCCCGTCACTTCCATGGCGACGCAAATCTCAATGACGACCGGCTTATGCCAGGACATAAAAATCCTCCTCTCGGGTCCGATTTGGGCTATTCCACCAATGTTACGCGCAAGAAATACTGCCACGCTTTCGGATGCTCGCGAAGCAAAAATTCCGAATTCCGCTTCGTTTTCGCTTGGTCTCGCCGACCTGACCAGGACCATCACTTTACTTGCGCATTCTTTAGAAACGGAGCGCAAGAGGACAGCACATCGACGTAAAGGGACAAGGTCGATTTGTGTTGCAGCGGGACCTACCCTCAATTGAAGACCTTGGCCGTGTGGGTGATGTTTTAATTCGGGTCCATGATCACTTTCGTGTCGTCACCCCGATATGATCCGGTACCGCTCAGCCATTTAATTTTCGTCTAAGTTGCATAGATTAGGCCAGTGCATGATGCCACAATTAGGCCATACTCAAGATAGGTGCGACGTGGCAAGCACGGAGTTCTTCAATGAGCAAGCTCACAAGGCCTGTCTTCGCAAATCTGGTGATTGCTTCCAGTATTTGGCTTGGTCTCAGCGGGGTGGCACTGGCAGAGACTTATTTCGGCGGCAGTATTGGTTATGCGTTCGACGCGAAGGTAACTGGCGTCAACGGTAACGAAAATACCAATTACCCGGATCCTCCGGATCCTATTGGGGGAGCCCCGCTGCTGCGAGGCGCCTCAGTAACAGATCTTGCTCTTGGTACGAGCCCTACCTTTGGCCTTCGGATCGGGCACTTCTTCGAAGGCACGCCCTGGCTTGGCGTCGAAGCAGCCTTGTCCTACTCACGGCCCGAATTCAAGCACCAACCCGTGACGCTTACCCACCCTGGGTTCATTGATCTGATCGGCACGCCGAGCGTGACTGAAGAACAGTTGCCAGCCAACTCAAGCGTTTTTCGCCTCTCGATGGATGGCATCGCGCGCTATGATAGTTGGGGACGATTCATCCCATATATCGGCGCCGGGCCTGCTGTGTTCATCTGGCACATCACTGGCACCGGCCATTCGGGGATTACCGCCGGTGATCCCGTCGGCGTGTTCGGACCTCGGCTCAATGAAAGCGTCGTGACGTGGGGAGCCGACTTGAAGGCGGGCATGGAATACCGAATTAACGATCAATGGGGGACTGGACTGGAGTACCATTACGATTGGTCGCGAATGCATATCGACAATTTTCGCAGCATTTCCCACGCGTCCGGCAACTTCAACAGCCAGGAACTCGAACTGACTCTCAGCCGCCGTTTCTGATCTGGCAGGTCCCCGGCGACGTATATATGCCTCGACTTATGCAGCCGCGCGCCCGATGCAGGCAACGGAGCGTCGAGATCCAAAGGGCCATGGCGGGCGATCGCCGCCGCTCCTCGACTTCCAATTCGATGCGGCACGCGCGTGCCCCTATTTAGAAAGGCCGAACGCCCCCTCATCTTCGATAGCGTGGCCGAAGCCTACGCATCATGCCTACGGCGGTGTCTTGCCGGACGGGGTCAGAACAAAAGCCGTGCGAAATCGTATGCTAACAAAATACGTTATATTTTTCAGTTGTTTAGGAGAAAGTCGGTCTTAGACGGGTAGGGCGCCTGAGACTTGGCTGGGGCTGGGGGCTTGAAGTGCCCGGCCTCTTTAAGCTGACGCAAAGTTGCAGGGGTGCAGTTGAGCTGAATCAACAGAACGAGGCCAAGCTTCGGTGACGAGGAAGAGCCCGGCTGCAGAGACAAGGAACTTGGCCAATAGGAAGGGCATCCCGACATTAGCAACGTAGACCGCGGCAAGCGGCGCGACCGCGAAATAATAGGCGGCTGCCAGTGTCAGGATGACGAGAACTTTGGCGACGAACCAGCCCCTGCGCCCAGCCGGTGCGGTAAAGACGCTTTCGGCGAAGCGGTTGGCGCGCAGGCTGGTACGAAGAGAGCGGCTAGGCAGGTTTGCTGGACCGCCGTCTGGGCAAGACGTCGGGCACGCGGGCTCGTCCAACCACTCATTTCCATAATCAAATATCCGAAAACCACGACCCGATACGGAACTCTGCGAGGGATGGTCGTCTAATTGCGCCATAAGTGTAGCATGTCAGCCTCCACGGGTTCGGTGTTGTCGGAGTTTCGTCCATGGATCGTCGCAAATTCCTGCAATTAGCTGGTATCTTGGCGACCTCAATGGCGCCGAGCATCGGAAAGGCCAATTCGACCGTACCCGTCATGTTCGACTGGGGGATGGCGCCGCCGCTGGATGGCCGCGAGAGCTTCGTGAACTGG
>NZ_BSPC01000062.1:0-228 GCF_030160835.1 Labrys miyagiensis
TTCTTCGACGAAGCGCTTGGCCGTGGCTAACCCGATCCCGCTGCTGCCGCCGGTGATGACAGCGACCTTACCTTCTAGCTTTTTCATGATCTTCCATCCTTCGTTGTGTGGCCCGGACGCGGGACCGCGCCGGGGTCAGAGCTGCGCTAGGCCGCCGTCGACGGCGACCTCGCTGGCGGTCATAAAGCTGCTGTCCGACGACGCGAGGAAGGCGGCTACAGCTCCGAT
>NZ_BSPC01000062.1:358-529 GCF_030160835.1 Labrys miyagiensis
GCCCTTCAGGTCCTCCGCCCAGGTCCGCGCGAGGTTGCGCACTGCCGCCTTGCTCGCGCTGTAGGCAGTGAATCCCGGGGCCCCCGTGGTGCCGGCGCTCGATCCGGTCAGGACGATCGAACCGCCCTGGCCCATCAGCGGCAACGCCTTCTGGACCGTGAAGATCGTACC
>NZ_BSPC01000063.1 GCF_030160835.1 Labrys miyagiensis
ACACCAATCAGTCGTCTCAATTTAACCGGGAACAACCTCATGACAATCCACAGCTAGGGACGCCGAGGTACCGGGCATTTCGGCACAACTCTTGTTCTACCCAAACACTGACCAACGGCAATCGGCGGATAGCTTTCTCCGCTATGCACAGGGCTTCGGGCTGACTGCAGCCGAGATGGCCTGGTTTCGGGACCATTACTTGCCCGAACCTTCGATGAGGGAAGACTGGCGGGCCGCTCCACTACGAGCGAAGTCGCTGGTTGGCGTTGCTCCGGCTGTCGTCGTTCTAGCCGGACATGATATTCTCTATTCGGAGGGGTTAGCCTTTGCCAAGCGTTTGCAGAGGGAAAACCACGTTCTGCTGAAGAACTGGCCTGGGCAGATTCATGGTTTTCTGTCGCTTTCAGCGTTCATTCCCGAAGCGCACGAAGCCTTGGCCTGGGCTACCAGCGCATGGGCAAAGCTCGAGGCCGAGCGTCTCTGACCGCACAGAGCCGTCTCAGGCGGATTTCCGCATCATTAGAGTAGAGCGGATGCGCATGCGGCGAGGGGGTACAGTGATCCCAAGTGCCTCCGCGTCCAGGAGTTCGATCAGTTGGTATACGGTCTCGTGGGCGATGGCGTCAGTATCCTGCGCCATTGTGGTCAGGGGCGGCCAGACATAGCGACTCAGGGGATGATCATCATGGCCTGCGACCCGGAGGTCGTCGCCGGGTTCGCGTCCGATCTTGAGGCCTGTCTCACTTGCGGCGGTCATGACACCGAAAGCCAGACGATCATTCGAGCACAAGAATGTCCTGCCCGGCAGATCACCGCCGGCCAGTAGACGCCGCATCTGCTCATAGCCCACGCGCTCCAGCTCCCATGAGGGCTCGAGATCGCAGTTGATGATAATGGGTTCGTGCTCCTCAGCCCGCATCGCATCGCGGTAGCCATCCTGCCTAATCAGGGCATTGTCCGACAGGTTAGGACCTTCCAAGAGTACTGGTGGCTCGCCAGAACGGCAAAGGTACTGAACCATCGTCGTAATGCCCTCTCGGTGGTCATTGCTAACGAAGGGGACGTCGTCGCCGAGAGGTACATCGAAACTGACCGTGGGGACAGCATTCTTCAGGCTATCGAATACGCCAGGGCGCGACTGGTTGCCGAGCGGCGCGACGATCGCGCCCGCCACCCCGAATTCCAGCATACGCCGGACCGCCTCTTCCTCCAGATCGGGACGGGTTTGCGACGAGATTTGGATGGACCAGAAGCCACGCTCGCGCAAACTCGATTCGATATGTGAAACAAACTGCGCAAAAAACGGGTCGTAGATCGTTGGAATAATGATCCCGATATTGCGAACAACCTTGCTGTTAAGGTGCCGGACAAAAGAGTTGGGTTCGAAGTCAGACTGCTTGAGTACAGTCTCGATACGTCGACGGGTGGCGGATTTCAGGTCGAGAGGGTTGCTGAAGTACTTGGCAACCGTCGGTCGCGAGACACCACAGGCTTTCGCGAAGTCTTCCATCGATTTGAAGGTTTTACGTACCATTGGCGTCAACTCGTTCCTGGCCGAATTCCGGTGGCGCCGAAATCAATCGTCCACGATGAGTTTTTTAACTCGATAGCTCTCAATTGACAAATTTTGCATTTCGGAAATAATATTTTTCCACTCGATTGATTGATATCAGACGCAGACCGCAATTTTCGAGCATCTCAACCACATTTGAAATGGGCCGGGCATCGATATTTTCAAGATTGAGAGACGCTCCGACATGTTGGCGCACCTATTCGTGATTCTCAATGCCCCCGCCTAAAGGGCTTTAGCGTCAATCGAAGAACGAATTCAAAGGATAGCTGTAGATGTCTACCGAGAATTGGCCCGGTTTTTCCGCAAAGCTCTGAAACTCCCTTTATGCACCTTTCCGGTCTGGATTTGTGATGCAAGCGGGCGGAAACAGCGCGAAGTGATGCGTGGCGCAGCGTTCCTTATTTGAGAGGAGTCAGTTTGTCTTACCTGTTTTCCGCCGGCGATGAGGGCCTTTTGGCTTACGCTCGAGTGGAAGCATCAGCGGTGACCGGGCAAAATCCTTGCCGCGACAGGGCGTATCCGAAACGCAGGCATGAGGCTGGCGCAACTTCGCCCAACAAGTTCACGAGAAGGGCTGGGTGCTTGATCAGGTGCCCAAGCGAAGCGGGAGGCTCGCTATCGAAGAGCCATCCAAACACGTGTGACGCAGGGATCCAACTTTGAGATTTGCAAGGGTAGACCAATGCTTCGTGGCATAGCCGCATTGTTGCTGTTTCAATTGATAGGGGAGTCTATCGCCTTTCTGGCCAGCATTCCTGTTCCAGGACCGGTAATCGGAATGGTCTTGCTCTTCGTGGCCCTTCGAACGACCGGCGGAGAGCAAGGCGTGCTGCGGGGCACACCTGAATCGGCGGATGTGCTTCTTGAGCACCTCGGGATATTTTTCGTGCCGGCTGGGGTGGGTGTGACAGCACTGTGGACAGTGCTGCGTGGCGACATTCTCCCGATTGCGGTGATCCTGATGCTATCGACGCTTCTGACCCTGATGGTCACGGTCTGGGTTTTTCTAATCTCTCTACGTTTTCTCGTGAAGGGGGACCGTAGCGCATGAAAAATCCGAACGAGCTCTGGGTGTATTTGGCGGCGTCTCCGCTTCTGTGGCTTTGCTTGACTCTCTTCACATGGATTGCCGCGAACAGGCTATCGACAAAGCTGAACCGAAACCCGCTGGCCAATCCTGTTCTGGTGTCAATCGTTGTGCTAGCTCTTCTTCTTAAGACTTCAAGCACCAATTATAGCCAATTTTTTTCTGGAGCTCAATTTATCCATTTTCTGCTTGGTCCGGCCACTGTAGCGTTGGCGGTTCCATTGTATAGGCAGTGGGAGAACGTGAAGCGACTCACTCCGCCCGTGTTCGTTGCATTGATAGTTGGCTCCGCTACCGCGGTGGTGTCTGTCATTGCGCTGGGCAAAGCTTTCGATCTTCAAAAAGAGATTTTGCTCTCGTTCCTTCCCAAGTCTGCGACAGCCGGAGTGGCCATGTCGATCTCCGCATCACTCGGAGGCAATCCGTCGCTCACCGCAGTTTTGGTGATTCTTACTGGAATCTTCGGTGCCATCACGGTGACGCCGCTAATGAACCTGATGGGGATCACGAACTATGCCGCCCGCGGCTTTGCCGTCGGTCTAGCATCTCACGGAATCGGGACTGCGAGGGCCTATAATGTTGACTCAACTGCGGGATTGTTCGCGGGAATCGCGATGAGCCTTAATGCCATTGCTACAACGATTATCGTTCCCATCGTTGTGCGTGTTGGAGGGTTTTGAAGCCTCTGTGTCTGCGGGCCTCGACTGAAGCAGACCCAGTCCGCCGAGTGTCCCCAGCGTCCGCTCGTCTCGTTGGCTTCCGGGGCCGCTTCCTGCAAGTGGACGGCTATGACGGCTATGATCGGCTCACGCACATCAAGCGAGACCAAGGACCATGGCGCTCGTCCATTGTTGGAGCCAGCTGCGACGACGCCTTGTCAAGCTGGGGCGCAACACCAAGTCTCCGATCGCCGAAGCAGCCATCCGTCAGATCGCCGCGCTCTACGCCGTCGAGGCGTCGGTGCGCGATCTGTCGGCGCAGCTCCGACTTGCCGCACGAAAAGACTATGCGGCTCCGATCATCGCTACCTTGAAGTCGTGGTTTGAGACGCAACTGTCAATGATCTCCACGGGCTTCAAGCTGGCCGAAGATATCCGGTATGGGCTCGCTCACCAATCGACCCGCCTTGAGTGCCAGCTAGCAAGTCATTGAGGCCGTCTGATCCGGAGAGCCGTGCTGTCACCAGCCGGATTTTGCATTGACCGACTTTGCTGTGGTTGAGGATCTCCCACGGCGCCTTTTTGCAAATGCCGTGGCTGAAGTTATCGGACGCCAGGGATAGACTTCAAGACCGCTCTAAATCGCCCTTGACAAGCGCGGCACACTATGTTTGGTTTGAAACCAAACAAAGCTGCAAACTTTCACTTTCGGCGCGTCTTTCCGTGGCTTGCGAGGAGCGGAATAGGCCCCTTCGCCCGAGCGGGAGGGGTGGTTTAGAAGACGAAAACGGATAGTCGATTGGAAATGTTGCAAAGAATCTGATCGCGCGTCGGGAGCCAGGAATAAGCGTAAGAAATGACCCATGAACTAGAACAGCTTAGGGCAGCGAGCGATGTCGTCGCCGACATCGCTAACGTCGAGGCGGTACGTGATTTCAAGCCCGACAGTTGGATGGCTAAATCTTCAATTATACTTGATGCGCTGAGCAAACCAGCATTCAACGGCGCTGTCGCGGCGGCAGTGGAGGAGGGGCGTAGCTCGGGGCAAGCGGAAGCCCATATTGCAGCGAAGCTACCGATGGCAAGCGATAAGCTCACCGAGGAAATCCGCAAGTTCCACGCCGATGGGATGAGAGTTGAAACGATGCTAACCGACCGGCTTTCAGCCGTCAGCCGGATCTGAAGCCCTACCATGAGGCGAGAAGGGCAAGAAATCACGTTGGATGACTTGGCTTCGTTTCTGATCGCTCAAGTGAACGACCAGCGGATACTGGTCGGAATGGCAGGTCCGCCTGGCGCGGGTAAATCCACCTGCGCCGAGCACCTCAACGAGGTATTGAATGCCTCGGGCAAGTGCCGGTCAGCCATATTCCCGATGGATGGCTTTCATTACGACGACAGCATCCTGATCGCCCGCGGCCTACGTTCCCGTAAGGGGGCACCTGAGACGTTCGATGTGGCTGGCTTCCGCCACATGCTCGAAAGGTTGAAACACAATCAGGAGCCGGAGATCGCCGTGCCGGTCTTCGACAGGGAACTTGAGATCTCCCGGGCCGCGGGCCGGATGATTCCGCTCCAGGTCGGCGTCCTGATCATCGAAGGTAACTACATCCTGCTCGATCGGGAGCCTTGGTCGAGCCTGGAGCCGCTATTCGACGTGACAGTGAACATCCGCGTTCCAGAGGAAGTGCTGCGCCAGCGGTTGTACGCACGCTGGGAAGGCTTTGGAATACCAGCCGATGAGATTCCCGCCAAGGTTGAGGCCAACGACCTGCCAAACGGCGTTCTTGTGCTGGCTGAGAGCTTCAAGTCGGACTTTGTCCTCAGGACATAGTCTCAATTCTCGCTTTCCATAACAATCAACAAGAAGGAAGTCCCGACATGACTAGTTTTGACAAAGGCCCCATCCTCGTTACCGGGGCGAGTGGCGGGATAGGTGCCGCGACAGTACGCCAGCTCGTAGCTGCAGGTGCCGAGGTGATCGCGAGCGGCCGAAATCTGCAGCAGCTCAAATCCTTGGCGGATGCCACTGGCTGTCGCACACTGCCTTTCGACCTTGAGTCGGAGGAGAGCATCCGCAGCGCGCTTGAAGGGCTCGACGTCTATGGCGTCGTGAATTGCGGCGGTTTCGGTGGCGAAATCGCCACGCCTATGGACACCGACATCGCTGTCTTCGACAAGGTCATCTTGATCAATGCGAGGGGCGCGTTGCTCGTCACCAAATACACGTCGGCCTCCATGATCCGTCTCGGCAAAGGGGGCGCTATCGTCAATGTATCGAGCCAGGCTTCTCTCGTGGCGCTTCCCGGCCACATCTCCTACGGGTCGTCGAAAGCGGCTCTCGATAATATCACTCGCGTCTCGGCGCTCGAACTCGGCAAATACGGCATCCGCGTCAACAGCGTGAATCCGACGGTGATCATGACGCCCATGTCGGCATGGTACTGGGGCCGTCCGGAGATCGCAGAGCCCTTCCTGAAGACGATGCCCCTGGGCCGTTGGGCGACCGAGGATGAGATCGCGGCGCCGATCGTGTTCCTATTGAGCGACGGTGCTTCGATGATCTCGGGTGTTTCACTTCCAATCGATGGTGGCTTCACCGCCTGCTGATCGGGCAGCCAGCTTCAGCCCTCCCGTGGCGATGCGGCGGGAGGGCAGCTAAAGCGTTTTGCGATTTGACGGCATCGGCAAGAATCGCAAAGACGCGTCGAAACAAAGAGCTAGGGCAATGCAGCGTTTACGCTTAAACGCGCTTTGCTCTAGAGGGCGAATGCCCCAGGTCGCATGAGGACGGTCATCACCGCTATTGGTTTCCGCATCAGTCGCCTGAGTAAGGTCGCGATCCTGGACATGGCCGGGCCAGCGACCGCGTTGACCTATCAGGCCGAGGTCTCGGTAGTCCCGAAGCAGCATCTGCTCATCTGATTCCAATCCCCAATCGACCGGTGACAAAGTGAGCATTCCACTCAGTCAGAACAATCTCGGCCTCCTCCCGAACGGGATCTCTATTCCCGCCTATGACCGATCCAAACTTACCCCAGGAATTCTGCATATCGGCATCGGGAATTTCCACCGGGCGCATATGGCCATCTACCTCGACAAGCTTTTTGCCACCGGCCATGGCCTCGATTGGGGGATCGTTGGCGCGGGGGTTCTTGCTGCCAATGTTACGATGCGCGAGAACTTGAGGGTCCAGGACTGGTTGACCACGGTGGTCGAACTTGACCCAACGGCTCTGACAGCGCGGGTTGCTTGTTCGATGATAGACTTCTTGCCGATTGACCTGGCCGCGATTATGGCGGCCCTGGTTGATCCACGGATCCGCATCGTCTCGCTCACCATAACAGAAGGTGGCTACTACCTCGATGCGGCGACTGGCGGACTTGCGGTCGATCACCCAGAAATAAGGGCGGATGCTGAAAACCCGGAAGCGCCTAAGACGATCTTCGGCCTGATGATCAAGGCATTGGCTGCGCGCAAGGCAGCCGGCATTCCGCCGTTCTCCGTGCTCTCCTGCGATAACTTGCCGGGCAACGGAAACCTGACCCGGCAAACCGTTACAACTCTCGCCCGGCTCTCCGATCCCGTAATCGCTGACTGGATCGAAGCAGACGTCGCGTTCCCCAACAGCATGGTGGATTGCATTACCCCGGCTACTACCGTCCGCGAGCGTACATTGGTGGAGGAACGTTTCGGTGTCGTTGATCTGGCACCTGTTGTCTGCGAGCCCTTCCGGCAATGGGTGATCGAGGACCGTTTCCCTTCGGGCCGTCCCGCGCTTGAAAGCGTCGGCGTCGAGTTCGTCGAGGATGTTGCCGGCTACGAACTGATGAAGTTGCGCATCCTGAACGCAGGCCATGCAGCTATTTGCTACGCTTCCGCACTGCTCGGTCATCATTTCGTTCACGATGCGATGGCCGATCCCGATATCCTCGGTTGGCTGCGGGCATTGCAAGTGCGCGAAGCAATCCCCACGCTCAAGCCGCTGGCCGGGGTTGATTACACTGCCTATCTGGACAAGGTGATCGCACGCTTTGCCAATCCGGAAATTGGTGACACAATTCCGCGGCTGGCCCAGGGCGGGTCGGATCGTCAACCGAAGTTTATTCTCCCGACTTTGCAAGATGCGCTTGACGCCGGGGGGGCGATCGACGGGCTAGCGCTCGAAATTGCGCTCTGGTGCCGCTACTGCATGGGTGCGGACGAAGCCGGAAGGCCAATCAAGCTGGAGGACACCCGTGCTGCAGAGCTGATGCGTCTGGCGACCAACGCGGTCGAGCGTCCAAAAGCTTTTCTGCAGAATCCGGAAGTTTTTGGCCGGCTGGGCGAGGATCCCCGTTTCGCGGACGCATTTAACCACTGGCTGGGCCGGCTGCTTGAAGTTGGCGTGCGCGCGACGCTGCAGAACTATGTGTCGGGGTAGGGGACCGAGGAGCATTTTGCCAATCAAGCCAGCGCATGCCCCCACCCCGTCATTCGGGAGAATGAGCAAGATGATCCACGAGAAGGCTGATGACCGGCTGGATGATCGAATTTGTCAGGGCAACCGCGAGTAACTTCGAGCCCTGTTACGCGAACCGGAGAGAATGGCTCTTTGTTTATAAAACCATATACAAGTAGCCTAAAGGGTTGCCGTGTTACACGAATATTCGAGCCCCAAGAAAGAGATATACTATGAGTGGATGCGTAGATCCTGATGTTTGCTTTTCTCGCGCTGCAAGATAAGCGCTGCGGTCGGCCTGTGTTCACAGTAAATCCCGGACTTGAATGAAAGCCCCACATCCTTATGGGTAATTCACTTCCTCTTGTCGCATTTGTTTGGAGAGTAGCCCGATGTCGATGCCGCAAGCCGTTCGGCATATCAATGAGATACGGGTCTTAGACTTGGTATTTCGCCAGGGTCGGATTAGCAGGGCTAATATCGCAAAAGAGCTCGATCTCACGCGCTCGACCGCCAGCAGCATCGTCGCTCGTCTCGCTGAGGAGGGGCTCGTCACGGAAGACAACACGCAGGAAGATAGGGGAGCAGGAACAGGACGTCCTGGGACGTTTGTCCGCCTAAACGCGAAACACGCACTTTTTATGGGTGCCAACATTGGAATTGGATACATCAGTATCGTCGTACTGGATTTAGAGGCCAATATAGTTGCAAAGAGCAAGTTCCAGTTTGCGCAAGATGAGATATCTCCTGAATTAATTGCGCGGCGTTTGGTGGACGCTGTCAAAAACGTCAGGACTAAACTTGGTCCCGGCCGCGACGTACGAGGGCTGTGTATAGCCATTCCAGGAGTTATTGATCGCTCAGGCATCATACTTCGGGCACCATTTCTCGGCTGGCGTCGAGTACCAATTCTTGATCTTGTCAGTAATCTATTACCCGACCTTCCTATTTTGGTTGCAGAGAATGACGCCAATGCCTTCGCTATCGCCGAGGGTTACGACGACAAGGACAGTGAGACAGATACCGAGATCTATCTCTTTCTCGACGCGGGCGTTGGAGGCGCCATTGTCAACGGTGGCAAACTCCTGCGCGGCCACGACGGGTATGCTGGCGAATTCGGACACATGATTATCGGACACAGGGGATATGTAAAGCTCGCAACACCTGACGGCTCATTTGAAAGCTACGTTGGGTTGGATGCGATAATTAATAGATGTCGCCACTACGGCGGCAGTGTTGACACCTTCGAGGAATTCCTCGACGCGTTAAAATTGTCTAACGGCGCCGCCCTCTCCACAATGGTTGATTGGTCCTACTACCTCGGCAGGGGGCTCGCTCTGTTTGAGAGCCTGTTCAACCCATCGCGTATCGTAATAGGCGGAAGGGTAGCACCCCTGTTCCAACTATGCCGAGCTAGAGTTATGGAGAGTGTCCAACGGCACTTGCTCGCAGACCATCCACAGCCATTCATTACATTGTCAACGCTGGGCTTTGAAGGGCCGGCCATTGGTGCGGCTAAGATGCTGCACAGGCAGCTCTTTTCCGTTAACGAGGACTTGGTCTTCCGGAGAAATCCTCACAGGCAATAGCGCTGTTCGCAGCACTGAAAAATCCCAGCCACCTTGATTGGAGAAGTAGCGCGTGACCGAAGTATCAAGACGAGGCTTCGTGGCGGCTGGCGCGGCTTTGGCTGGCGCCGTGTCCACGGTGGGGCTTGGAGCCCGTGAGGTCCGCGATGCCGAGACTGGAAACGGGTTCACATCGGCTTCCTCCGCCATGCCGGGGGATTTCGGCGGCCCTGATGGCCACAAGAGTCGAGGCCCTGGCCTCCAGGGGATCCACGCGCTTTGTGAAGTCACCGGTGGTGGCGAGAAGGTTTATGGAATCGCGGTGGAGTATGACGTCAACATCGATCCCGCCAGCCTCGCCCCTGACACCTACAGAACGGGCGTCTTCCCCGCCGCCAAAGGGTTTTTCCCGGGAATGCCCCAGTCACACGACAAGAACGCCACTACGGCGGATGCCAAACCGCGGGCCGTCACGGCTATTTATGTCAATGCCGAGCCTGCGCTACGTCCCGATAGGAAGAGCGTCGCGGGCATGTATGTCATCGCCGAATTCCAGCATGACACCGACCTTAGTCTTCCAACCACCGACAGCGACAAGGTGGCGCTGACGCAGGACAAGAACGTCAGGACGGCGAGCGGTGATGTGTATGCCGCAAGCGAAACCATATGGAGCAACGCCGGTCAGCGCGGAAACAGCGTCGTCATCCGCGGCGTCGATGCCTGGGAACAGAACCACTGGTGGTGGGATGATACCCGTTCCGCTTGGCTCGAATACAGCATTTACCTGCCGAAGTCGTTCCTCAAGGAAGGCGGTGAACACAAGTCGTATCCGCTCGTCCTCGCAATCACCCACTCGGGAACGAGTTACGACGGCACTTGCGCCCAGACGCTAACAGAACAATGCATTGCCAGCATTTGGAGCTTGCCGGAAGAGCAAGACCGGCATGAATGCGTGATCATCACGCCGCGCTATGAGCGCACGACGATGAACGACTATTGGGAGCATACCTACGACGTCGAGAACACCTATAGGCTCGTCGAATCACTGCTGAAAAACACTTGGAACTACGGTAACCCGAATCTGGATGATCGAAGGGACAAGGTCCTGAAGATCGATCCCAAGCGGGTCTATTGCACGGGCTGGTCCATGGGCGCCATGACCTCCCTTTGGCTGATGGCGAAACACCCCCAGACCTTTGCGGCCGGGCTGATCATCGCGGGTCAGCAGCGGCCCAGCGATGTTGTCACGCTCGCCAACCAGAAGGTCCTGATCATCACGGGAGCAGACGACGACAAAGCCACGCCTTGGAATGAGAAGTGTATGCCGGTGTGGGAACGTGCGGGCGCCAAGGTAACCCGGCCTGCCGAGCGGCTCGACCCGGCGCTTATTTTCCCGGTAGATGGGCAACAAGAGCTGACCGACCAAGTTAATGGCTACCTCGACAAGGGCGGCAACATCACCTTCCTGACCTTTGCGGGTGTGGATCACATAGGTTCCGCGCGAAAGTTCTTCTACATTAAAGCCGCAAGGGACTGGTTGTTCCAGCAGGTGAAGTCGTAGGCAAGTCCGTGCAGCAATCCGCGATGTTTGCGTAGCTATCTCACAGTCTATCGCGTCATAGCCTGCAATCGGCGGGGCTAGCGGGCCTAGAGGGATTCGAACCCGTTCTATGTGGAGTGTCTAAGCGACTAATCTCGGAATCGCCCTCTTGATCAATCGCAAGAATCGGGTGTTGCAAGCCCCGCAACCAAGTCGAACAGAAAACCCCAAGCAAACTCAGCGAGTTGCTTCGGGTTTTCTTTTTCTTCGCCGGAGGCAGGGCGTGCTTGACTGATGAGGTCGAAGAGCTCGTTCGGGTTATCGAGCGCTGTATCCGCCGTCTACCATCAGGATTTGTCCGGTAACAAAGGACGCAGCAGAGCCCGACAGATAGAGGATCGCATCGGCGATCTCCTCCGGTTCAGCCCAACGGCCCAATGGATGGGCACTCTTGATCGCCGCTTCACCCGCCGCGGGATCTTCGAGGCCCTCGAGATAACGCCTGAGGAACGGCGTATTGATCGAGCCCGCACCCACAGCGTTCACCCGGACCCCGTGGGATGCGTAGTCGACCGCCATCTGCCGGACAAGCTGAAGCAATGCACCCTTGGCAGCACAATACGCTGCCTGCTCCGGGAGGCCGACGACGCTTGAAATGGACCCGGTGGCAACGATCGAGCCTGCGCGCCGCTGCAGCATCGTCAGCAGCGCGCGCTTGGACATCAGGAAGAAGGACTTGGCGTTCGCGTTCATGACGCTGTCCCATTCGTCCTCACTCGTGTCATGCACGGATTTCGAGATGATGAAACCGGCATTGCTGACGAGCACATCCACCGGACCCAGGCGCTCCTCCGCAGTGGCAAAGATTTTTTCGACATCCGCAGATTTTGTGACATCGGCGGTAACGGCGACAATCTGGCCGGACGAGCCCCGTTCCAGATCGGCAACGGCGGAGGCAATATCCGTCGCGCATACGCGGGCGCCGCTCTCGACGAACTGTGCAACAGCGGCACGGCCGACGCCGCCGGCCGCCCCAGATATCACAACGGTCTTGCCTTCAAAGTTCTTGCCCATGGTATCCTCCGAGTCGTTTGTTGATCGCGCTGTTGTTCGGCGGCGATGCTGGCGAGATGGCGAGTGGATCCCTCAGCCTGGTTCACTTGAAAACTCAGGCAAGCCGTGAGAGCGCATTTGGGAAGAAGTCCACGCCGTCGAAATTGCCCGATTTCAGGGCCATCATGAGATCACCTGCGGGCTGGCCAAGGGTGCGAAGCATTGAGAAGCGCGTTTCTTCACGAAACTGACTTGAGGGCTGGCAATGGCGCACCAGACAGCGACGCGTATGTTCGTGCGACCGAAGCGTCATCATCCCGGCCCATTCCCGCGCCGGAGGTTGCCAGGAACATTTGAAGTGCAGCGGCAGCGAGCGGCGCCGGGTACCGCTCCGCCCGAGCTATATCTTGCAAGATACCAAGGTCCTTGACGAATATCTCGACCGAGCTCAGCGGCGTGTAGTCGCCATCAAGGATGTGCGGCACCCTGTTCTCGAACATCCACGAATTTCCTGCCGAGGACGTGATGACTTCGTACACAGTTGAGAGGTCTAGTCCCAGCTTCGACGCAAGGACCATTGCCTCGCACGCCGCCGCGATATGAATTCCAGCCAGGTGCTGGTTGATCATTTTCACCGAAGCGCCGATGCCTGGCTCGCTTCCGAGTCGATAGACCTTGGTGGAAATCGCATCGAGGACATGCGTCGCCCGCTCGAACGCCGCAGTGCTGCCGGACGCCATAATCGTCAGGGCGCCGGCTGCCGCCTTGGCGGCGCCTCCGGAAATCGGCGCATCAAGATATAGAATATCCCGCTCAGCCAGGCGCGCCGCCAAGCGCTTCGCATCGGACGGAGCCATTGTCGCCGATGAGACAAAAACGGATCCAGGAGCCATCACGGGAAAAGCGCCTCCCTCGGCAAAAAGCACGGCGTCCGTCTGCGCGCTGTTGACGACGACGCACAGCACGACAGACGCGCCTTGTGCGGCCTCCTGCGGGGAGCTTGCGGTTGCGCCACCCGCTGCCATTAGTTTTGCGACAGCGGCCGGCGACGGGTCATATCCGATGACAGTGTACCCACGGCGAACCAGTGAGCTCGCCATGCCGTAGCCCATCGACCCCAACCCGATAACTGCGATGCTGGATTTCGATTCAGTGTCGTTGATAACCACGCCAAAATTTCCTTGCTTTAAGATCACGTATATGAAGATTATCTACAATCTGCAATGAAGTTCTCCAGTCGTGACGCACGTCAGCGAGACAAAGATTCGAGAGCAGATCGTTTGATATGGAGCATCTCTGTACAGCGGGGGATTAACTCCGGGATCCTCGGGAAACATCTCCGTCCGACTCGACAATGGCGGTTGGCTGGTTGCGCCGACGAAAGAGATTCCTCTACATGCAGCACTATATAACACCGTCAAGCAATCCCAAGCGGTCGTGCATCTCCGCTCCACCCATACGGTAGCACTTTCGATGCTGCCTGACGTGGATCCGAAGGCCGCGCTGCCTCCCATAACGGCATATTATCTCATGCGTGCGGGTCGAACCGCACTGCTCCCGTATTTCAGGCCTGGAGACCCTGCTGTCGCTGACGCCATCAAAGGATTGGCGGGCAAATATAGCTCTGTGCTGCTTGCCAATCACGGTCCGGTGGTGGCTGGAAAAGACCTGGAAGGGGCTGTGTACGCTATCGAGGAACTTGAAGAGACAGCCAAACTCCACTTGCTTCTTCGCAACCTGAACCCACGGCATTTGTCGCCCTCTCAAGTATCGGAACTTGCTCGGTACTTCGACCTCCCCGGCCATTCACACTCCGACGACCACGAGTAGCGCCATGAACGATCTTGACCCGAGCCGCACAAAATCGCGTTGACAGATTGTAGATAATCGTCAATCCTAAAGCAACTGAAGGGACAGTGAAAATGCTTAGTCAGGATCAGAGGACAGAGCACTTCCGGCAATCCATGCGGCGGCTTGCGTCGACGGTCTGCGTGATCTCCTGCAAGAGTGGCGGGGTGCGGTACGGCATCACTGTGACGTCGGTCACCCCGTTAAGCTTCTCGCCCATTTCGATCCTTGTCTGTGTGAACACGAAGGCCTCGATCAGCACGCCTCTGAAAGACGAGGGTCGCTATTGCATCAACATCCTGCGCGCCTCCCAAGCCGACGTTTCGAACTCCTTTAGCGGCGGTCTGCCGCCCGAGGATCGTTTCGGTGTCGGGGGCTGGGCTGACATGGATGGCGTTCCATATCTTCCAAATGCTCAGGCCTCGCTGTTCTGCGAGATCGACCAAGCCATCTCCTACGCCACTCACGACATCATCATCGGCCGGGTCTCGCAGGCATCCTTTGCCCCCGATATCTCACCTCTTGTTTACCAGAACGGTTCGTACGCGCTCACGGCGCCGCTCGCCCTTCAAAAGGCTGGGTGAGACAGCCCGCGGTAGCCGCCTGACGCCACACATGAATTAGGAGAATTTGATGCAACTCGGTTTGTTCAACCTCATGACCCTGCGTGACCACCCGGATGGCTCCCGCGGGGTCATGCGCGATACCCGCAAGATGGTCGAGACCGCCGAAGAGCTGGGTTTCGATATCGCATGGTTCGCCGAGCATCACTTCGCGAACTACTCCAGTTCGCCGTCGCCTTTGATGATGTGCTCGTACGCTGCCGGCTGGACGAAGACGATCAAACTTGGGCCCGGCGTGATCGTGCTGCCGCTTTATAACCCGCTTCGCGTGGCGCAGGAAATCGCTGTGGCCGATACGCAAACCGAGGGCCGCCTCGTCATCGGCTTGGGCACAGGGTATCAGCAATACGAGTTCGATCGCTACAAGGTCGTGCTGGACGATCGTGTCGACGTTTTTCTTGAATACTGGGACGTCATCGAGCGCGCTCTCGTAGACGGTGAAGTCGAGTACCACGGCAAGTACGTCTCTGTTCCCAAGACGAATTTCGCCATTGGAACGCAGCAGAAGCCTCTACCGCCGATTTTCGTAACCTCGTCACATCCGAAGCTTCTCGACCGCTTCAAGAAGTGGAAGGCAACGCCGTTTCTCGCCGCAAGCACGCTTGGTTCGCCGGTTCTCTATAAGATGGTCGACGGCCTGAACAACGCCTGGGCGTCGATTGGAGAGCAGCCGTCGACCAAGCCGTTGGCCATCATGCAGTATGTCAGCATCACCGACAGCCGTGCTGAAGCTCTCGAGGCGGCGGAGCGTGCCCGCTATGTCGGCCGCATGTCCAACCATCTTCGTCAAGCCAAGCTTCCGCTCGATGAAAAAGGCTTCATTAAAAACGAAGCCTACGAAGGCGAGTATACATTGGACGAATACGCCGAAAAGACCGTTGTTGGCGATCCGTATACCGTCGCTGGGAAAATTATTGCGGACATCAAGCGGCTCAATCCAAGCAACTACACCTGCAATTTCTCGTTCGGCTGCATGCCTCTGGAACGCGCGCACAAGTCGATCTTGCGCTTCAAGAGGGAAGTCGTGCCGTTGATCGAAAAGGAACTGGGCCCGCTCTCTAATATTGGCATTGAGAGCCAGCCAGTAAAGAAAGCGAGCTGACGAGAACGCAGTTCGCGCATACAAATAATGTCCAACAAACATGCAATAAAAGGGGAACTAAGCATGAAATCACTTGGCAAGACATTGCTGGCTACGACTGTACTCGCTATCGCATTTGGGAGCCATGCAAGCGCGCAGTCCGCGTTGGACACGATCGTGCAATCCAAGAAACTGCGCTGCGGGATCATGCTGGACAGCCCGCCCGCCGGCTTTCGCGACCAGAACAACGAGCCCGACGGCTATGACGTAACCTACTGCAAGGACATGGCGAAGGCGCTCGGAGCAGAGCCCGTGATCGTCGAAACGCCATCGCCGGATCGCATCCCCGCCTTGGTTTCGAACCGCATCGACGTGTTGATCGCATCCACCACGCCGACCCCCGCGCGGGCGCTGACAGTGGCCTTCACCCAGCCCTACACCAACAACATCATGACCGTGGTGACGCGCAAGGACACCGGGATCAACCAGTATTCCGATTTGAAGTCCAAGAAGCTCGGCGGCGTCGTGGGCACGACGCCCGAGCAGCTCTTCAAGGAAGAGCTCGCCAAGGGTTGGCAAGGTTCCGGTGCGACCTACACCGGCTATGCCAGCGATGCGGAATCCTACCTTGCTCTCCAGCAGGGCAAGATAGATGCTATCCTGATCGACGTAGGCGTCTTCCACGCGCTTTCGCAAAGTGGTCAGTTTCCGGAATTCGTCAAGGCGGGAGCCGCGCCCCTGGCCGATTTCGGCGCGATTGCGGTTCACCGTGACGACCAGCAATTCCTCAACTGGGCGCGGCTGTTCGTCTTCCAACAGGAGGTAAGCGGGCGCCGGGCCGAAGTCTACACGAAGTATTACGGCGATGGCCCGTTGCCGCCACTGACGGCCAACGGCGTTAACTTCTAACCACAAGGCTCATGCCGGCGGGAGAGCCTTCCGGCATGAGCATGGGGTGATTGCATGAACGGCTATCAGTTCTACTGGTCCATCGTCTGGGATTCACTCCCCCTGCTGCTGGCGGGAGCGTGGGTGACGGTCCAGATCACCATTCTCGCCTTCATTATCGGCACGCTGATTGCGATGCCCATGGCCGTCGCGCGCCAGCAAGGCGAGGGATGGGCTTACCGCCTTTCGACCTGGTGGGTGGAACTGGCGCGCAACACGCCCGCCGTCTTTCAGCTCTATCTGTTTTATTTCGGGCTGGGCGCCTTCCACATCAACATCCCAAGTTACGCGGCCGTTCTCATCTCCGTTTCTTTCAACAATGCCGGATATATGACGGAAATTTTCAGGGGCGGCCTGGCCGCTATCCCTCGACAGCAGTTTCCTGCTGCACGCTCACTTGGCATGACCAGCCCGCAAGCCTTCATCCATGTGATTTTCCCTCAGATGTTCAAGGTGATCTTCCTTGCCTATGTGACGCAAGGCATTTGGGGAATGCTGAATACCTCGCTTGGCATGCTGGTCGGATTGCAGGAGCTTTCGGGAGCCGCGCAGTACGCACAGTCAGCATCCTTCAGGACATTCGAGTTCTTTATAGTAACCGCGTTGATTTATTACCTCATTGCTAAAGGGTTACAACTCTCGTCCCATCTAGCATTTCGGCTCATCTACAGGAGCTAAGCATGCAGTTCCAGTTCGCAAACCAAGGCCTCACCTGGTCGGACGCTTACTTCCTGGCTCAAGGGCTGCTCAACACCGTCAGGCTCGCCGCCGCGGCGACCCTTGTCGGTACCCTTGCTGGAATCGCGCTTGGCTGGATTCGCACCGTGTCCGTGACCGCGAGGATCGCCACGGCGCCGTTTGTCGACATTCTGCGCAGTGTGCCGATGCTTATACAGTTGATACTCGCCAACAGCTTTCTATCGATCCTAGGCTTCGGCACTTCACCCTTCTGGTTTGGCACCGTCGCGCTTGGCGCCTGGATGTCGGCGGTAACTGCCGAAGTGGTCCGCGCAGCGCTTCTCTCGGTGCCAGTCCAATATCGCAAGAGCGCTCGCTCTCTCGGCATGAACCGCTTCCAGGAGCTTGTGTACATCTCCATGCCCCTGGCATTCAGAACGGGACTGACGCCGTGGATCGGGCTCGTCCTTAGCCTCATCAAGGACAGCGCTCTGGCGGGTGTGGTCGGCTACATCGAATACATGCGTTCCACTCAGGTGCTCATAACGAGAACGCACGAGACTTGGCTGCTGCTGTTAGGGGCAGGCCTTCTCTATTTCATCATCTGCTATCCCGTATCGCGGTATAGCCGCCTCCTCGAGAGAAAGGTCCTCGTATGATTGAAATCAGGAACGTGCGAAAGACCTTTGCTCAGCTGGAGGTGCTTAAGGGCATCAACCTTGACGTGAATAAAGGCGAGCTGCTGTGCTTGATCGGCGCCAGCGGTTCCGGAAAATCTACACTCCTTCAGTGTATCAATGGATTGGAACCCATTCAGGGCGGAGAGATCATCGTCGACGGCGTGAGCGTCCATGCTCCCAAGACGAACATCAACATGCTTCGCCGCAGGCTTGGCATCGTTTTCCAGCAGTACAACGCGTTCCCGCATTTGACGGCTTTGGAGAACGTGGCGCTTTGCCCTCGCGTGGTGGCGAAGCGAGGCCGCAAAGAGGCACGGGCGCTGGCGCAGAAGCACCTCGATCACATCGGTCTTGGCGATAAGGCGGACAGCCTGCCCTCGCAAATGTCAGGTGGCCAGCAACAGCGCCTTGCGATCGCGCGCGCCCTCGCCATGGAGCCAACCTACATGCTGTTCGACGAAGTCACTTCCGCGCTTGATCCCGAGCTCGTTGGCGAGGTTCTTGAGACGATGCGCTTGCTCAAGAGCGAAGGCATGACGATGGTGGTTGTCACACACGATATCAACTTCGCCTATGAGTCAGCCGACCGCGTCGCCTTTCTAAGTCAAGGTGAGGTCTGCGAGATCGGCACAGCAGCAGAAGTCATCGACAATCCGCAGAAGGAACAGACCCAGAAGTTCCTGCGTCGTGAAAAGCGCAGACCATTGGAAGTCGTCCGAAGTTCGGTCGCCTGACCCCGACCCATCAGCAACCGCACATCGAAGGTTCAAAATGATCTCGTATAATCTCGCGGGAAAGACCGCGCTTGTCACCGGAGGCGGCTCTGGTATTGGGCTCGAAGCTGCACGCATCATGGCGCAGGGCGGGGCTAAGGTCGCCATAAACTATCTTCCGTCGGACACTCGCGGCGATGCTGCGCTGGCGGAATTCAAAAAGTCGGGGCTGGACGTGATCGGTGCACCGGGGGACGTCGGCAATGCCGACGACGCCTCGCGCATGGTTCTGAAAGCAATCGAGGACCTCGGCCATCTGGATCTCTTGATCAACAATGCAGGCACTCCAGGCCGTAACACGCCGGTCCCGATTTCCGATCTCGACCAGATCACGGAGGAACTCTGGGCGAACCTTTTGAATGTGAACCTTATGGGCGTTTTCAGGTGCGCCAAAGCAGCTGCGCCGGCTCTGAAGGCTTCGAAGGGCGCGATCGTAAACACGGCGTCCATTGCAGGCTTCGGCGCCATCGCTAGCACCCCTGCCTACAGCGCCTCGAAAGCCGGCGTCATCAACCTCACCAAGAACTTGGCCCACGCTCTGGCGCCCGATGTGCGCGTCAACGCGGTTGCGCCCGGCGTCGTAGACAGCTCATGGGCCATGGAATGGTCCGAAGAACGCCACAACGCCGTGCTTGCAAACACGCCCTTGAAGCGCGTCTGCAGCACAACGGACGTAGCCGAACTCATGATCTTCTTGGGTTTCGCCGGAAGCATGATCACGGGCCAGACCGTCTCGATCGACGGCGGCGTTTACATCTAAGCCGGCTCCTTGAAACATAGCTACGTGCAAGACGCAGTGAGAGCTTAATGTCGCCAAGCCGAGTGGAATAGCTTGCTTTTCCACTCGTTCCTTAAGGACGGCGGAGCGACAGACTTCTCATTAAGCGATGAGATTCATATACAGTCTACATTTGCGATGCCCGTACAGCCGATCTCGTGCGGTCGCCAATGAGGTTCTCGATGCGACAAGCAACTGAAACCGGCGCCATTCTGGCTCCCATGACACAGGTGGAGACCACGCAATTCGCTGCCGAGCAGATCCGGAACGCGATCATAGCGGGGCATTTCAAGCCGGGCGACCGGCTGGTAGAACAGCAACTGACCGACATGCTGAACGTCTCGCGTCATCCAGTTCGCGAGGCGTTGCGTCTCCTGGCACGTGAAGGATTCGTCGAGATTCAGCGCAACAAGGGTGCGTCGGTCAGTGCCGTGGACGCGGACAGCGTCGTCGACGTCTATAACATCCGGATGGCTCTCGGCAGGATCGCGCTTGATCACCTGTTGTCAGTGCCCGGGAGGATTTCGCCCGACGTATTGAAGCGGCTCGAGAAGCTTTCACTGAACTCGTTAAAGTTCGCGGCGCTGGAGGATCAGTCCCACACTTTGCTGAATGACTTCGAGTTCCAGCAGGCGATCATCGATGCCACCGGACTCCAGCGGACGATGCGATACTTCTCCGAGCTCACAGGTGATGTCAGGCGTTTCAATAACTTGCTCTCCGTTGTCTACACGGATCGCAAGGGCGATGCGGAGAAGTATGTCGTCAAGCTTTTTGAAGCGATCCGCGACGGCGATCGCGAAGAAGCGCAAAGAATCTGGCAGGCCAAATTCCACAAAGCCGTTCACCGATATTTGGCGCTGATCAAGGATATCGAGCCCGATGGTGCTCGACGTCCTCGATAGGCATGTTGGTAGCCCGCTCAAGCCGTCGCCCGCTTCTTTCGCCATAAGGCATACTGGTGCCTTAGTACGCGCTTGGCTCTATCAGCTGCGCTTGAAGCATTATGTCGTGCCCGAGGCTGACAATTTCCTGAATAAAGCCGCTGCCCTCGGCAACGCGATAGGCGGCGAACATACGAGACGGCTGGACTGGCAGCTTCGTTTCCAATGCGGTGATCTGCCCATCGTCGACCGCGTTCTGCACCAACAGCCTCGGCAACAAGCTAACGCCAAGGCCAGCTTTGACCAGCTGCGCGGCGATTGTGGGGCTGCTGCATTTGCATATTCTCGATGGTTCGAGCCCAGCCTGGCGAAACCAATCCGTAATCTGCCGCCACATCGGTGCCGGATGAGGATTGGTAATAATCGTGATTCCGCTGAGGTGTGTGGGATGGAGCGGGGAAGGCAACTGGAAGTTCGGTGTCGCAACCCAGATCGCCGGCTGAATCCCGAGCGGCACCAATGTGAGCTTTGGGTCGCCTGAAGGATTGATCGCGAAGGCGATATCCAGGCGGCGATCGAGGACGCCAATCTCAAGATCGCTGCTCGTCCGCACGACGAATTCGAGTTCAAGGCCAAGATAGCGCCGCTCGATCTCATGCATGAAATTTGAGAGACAGGCTTGCGCGAAAGTCTCCGTCGTTCCGACACGCAGGATTCCGAAGTCGGGCCTCTGTCCTCGCATCACCTGCTGCACCCGCCCGTATTCTTCTACGACAACAGCGACGCTCGGCAGCAGCGCCTCGCCTTTGCGGGTCAACACAAGTCCACGCCCCGACCGTTCAAAAAGTTTGCTGCCGACATCTCCCTCCAACTGGTCGATACGAAGCGAGAGCGTGGGTGGGGATACACGCAGATGCCGTGCCGCCTCCTTCAGCGAGCCAAGCCGCGCTGTCCAAAACAATGCTTCGAGCTGAACGAAGGTGGGGCGCATAGTTTAAGAAACTTAAATCAACAATGCAAAAACTTCCAAATTGTTTTGTTCGGGGGACACTGCTTTTGTGGCTCGCATTGCGCGGGCGATCTTTGACGCCGCTGCCATCGATGGAGAGGGATGCCGTCGCCATGCTGACTGACGATCAGAACAATTCCGCCGATCTGCGTCCCGGGGTGCTGGAAGATCTTCCAGAACTCGGACTGATTGCAGGCCCGGAATTACAAGAGAAGGCAATTAAGGCGTGGATGCTGGCGCTCGGCCAGTCAAGCTTCCGACGCATCCGCGATATGCCAGGGGAAGCCGTACCCGGGTCATTGATCCTCAAGGAAGGCGGCCAGGACCTGCATCTCCGCGGCGTCACGCTCGTCGCCCTCAGCATGGCCGAATACTTTATCAAGGCCTTTCCGCAGGCGAGCATCGACCGCGACGTTCTGATTGCGGGGGGGTTATGCCATGACATCGGCAAAACCTTCGAGTGCGACCCCGAAAATCAGAAGCGTTGGGCCGCCGATGCGAGCCGCAATGGGCGTCCGTCCCTGCGTCATCCGATTTTCGGAGCCCATATCTGTCTGATGGCCGGCCTGCCGGAGTCGGTCGCGCACATTGCCGCCTGTCACTCGGCGGAAGGCGACAATGTCCAGCGCAGTCTTGAATGCACGATCGTGCGCGAAGCCGACGCAGCCTGGTGGCGGGTTGCCACGGGAGCTGGGCTCGTCCGGCCGGATAGCATCCCCGCAGAGTTCAATCGGATGTACGCCCAGCGGGTCAATAACTGAGGTCCGCGGGATCATCGGCTGATCCTGCGCACAGGCGAATAACGCGGCAACAACCTGACAAACGCCATACGCATTGGAGGAATGCACCATGCAGAACAAGACAATCGCAAAGCTCGGGATCTCGCGCCGTAATGTTCTAAAGGGCGCCGCGGCCATCTCGGGGCTGTCGGCCATCGGCGGTACTTTCCCGATGCCAGCTCTGGCACAGAGCAACCCGATCAACGTCATGACACTCAGCCAGGGCATCTTCGGGCAACCGTTCGTCGACCTCGCTTCGGAATTCACCAAGCAAACCGGCATCGCCGTTAATATGATCACGATGGGATACTCGGAAGCCATTCAAAAGCAGGCAGCCGCCTTCGCCGCACAAAGCGATGCCTACGACGTCGTGCAAGTGGATTCTGTCTTCATCAAAGGGTTCGCGAAGGCGGGTCACATTCAACCGCTCGACGACTTGATTCCCGCAGCCGAGTTGGCGGACTATTTCGGAGATATTCCGGCGACATTCAAAGACATGTATTCCGACGGCGGCAAGACTTTTGGCCTCGCGACGATCGGCAACTGCCAGCGCTTCATCTACAATGAGGCATATCTGAAAGACGCCGGCAAGTCGGCGCCCGAGACCTGGGACGATCTCCTGTCCGCCGCGCAAAAGGTCGTCAGCCCGTCCAAGAACCGGTACGGGTTCGTCGCCGGCACCGAGCGGCTGGTAAAGGCCTTCTCTGTTTGGTTGCCGATCTTCTGGGCGAACGGCGGCAAGATATTCGACGACCAGATGAAGCCGGTCTTTGGTGACCAGACGGGTCTGGATGCCCTCAACATGCTTCTGGAACTCGTGAAGACGATGCCGACGGGCGGGGCCGCATACACCGAGGCCGATGAGACCAAAGCTATGGCTGCCGGCCTCGGTACGCTCGATCCCGTTGCCTGGATTCCCGACGCCATCACGACCGCCGACGCAACGGTGCAGTCTCAGCTCAAAAGCGCTGTATCGCCGAAGGGCAAGGCGCGCCAGGCGCCCGTGATGGGTGGCCTTGGTCTCACTGTTTCCAAATATGCGAAAGATGCATCCGCTGCCGCCAAATACTGTGCCTGGTTCAACAGTCGCGACGTTCAAGCCAAGTCCATCGTGCCGCATGGTGGCCAACCGTGCCGGAACTCGGCATGGGAGGCGAACGCCTCAGCGAAGCCGTGGTTCCCGGCCGTGGCGGCCAGTCTGAAAGTCGCCATGGTGCGCCCGCAGATCCCCGAATGGGGTCAGGTCGACAACGCGGTCGGTGCGCAGCTGAGCCGGGCTTTCTCGGGCGAGGCTGGGCCCAAGGACGCGCTTGATGCCTCAGTTAAGGCTGTCGACGGGATCATGCGCGACGCTGGTTACTACTGATGCGCCTGGGGCCCCGAAGCGTTGCGTTCGCCTTCGTGGCGCCCAGCATCATTTGTCTCGCATGCGTGATCGGCTATCCACTCGTGCAGGCAATCGCGACAAGCCTCTACCGCTGGAACCTCATCTCGGGCAACCAGCGGTGGGCAGGCATCAATAACTTCATCGATATCCTGCAGAACCCGGATACTGTCCAGGTCGCCGTCACGACGTCAATTTACACGGGCCTCGCAGTAGCGATCGAATTTGTGGCGGGCTACGCACTTGCACTCGTAATTCGCGCCGGAATGTCTCGCAGGCTGCGTGGCTTTCCGATGTTTCGCGTCATCCTGTGCGTGCCGCTCTTCATCGCACCACTCATTTGGGCTTTTTATTTCCGCAGCATCTATGGACCGAACTTTGGCGCATTCAATGAGCTGCTCGCCTGGTTTGGATTGCCTGGGGTTCCTTGGGTCAACGATCCCAACCTCGCGATCTACAGCCTCGTCGTGGCTGACGCCTGGCAGTGGACGCCGTTCATGTTCGCCATCATCCTGGCCGGAATGCAGACGGTGCCGGAGGAGGTGCTTGAGGCGGCGCGCGTGGATGGCGCAAGCACCTTCCAGATCCTCTATCTCGTCGAGCTTCCAATCCTGAAGCCAATACTTCTCATCGCATTGCTCCTGCGGATGATCGACGCACTCAAGAACATCGATTTGATCATCGTCATCACCCAGGGCGGGCCAGGTACGAGCACGGAAATCCTGAACTATTATGCTTACCGCACGAGCTTCCTGGATTTCCAGGTTGGTCGAGGAGCGGCGCTCTCACTGATCGTCTTCGCGGTGATCATGGCGCTGGTCTTGCTCCTCCTGACCGCATTGCGCAGCCCTGACAAGGAGGTACAGGGATGAGGAACCAGATACTCCTATACATGGTGGCGCTCGTTTCCTGTTCACTGACCTTGTTCCCCCCGGTCTGGGCCCTTTACGTCTCCCTGTCGATCACGGTCGACGGCGTCTGGCGACTTGGCCTCGACCACTTTGTCGAGGTCGCCACGGACGCCCAGTTCTGGCTCTCGATTTGGCACTCTTTCGCGGCTGCAGGACTCGCCACCGTGATCTCAATCACGCTGGGTTCGATGGCCGCCTACGGCATGACGCGCTTCAAAGTGAATTATGAGCGGCTGGCTCTTTTCGTGCTGGCTATGCGCATGGTGCCCGGAATCGTACTGATCATCCCGTTCTATATTCTGTACCGAAAGACAGGCTTGCTCGACAATGTGATCAGCCTGTCGGTCACCTATCTTACCTTTTCACTTCCTTTCGCGATCTGGATGATCCGTGGCTTCTTCGCAGCGATCCCATTTGAGCTCGACGAGGCTGCGAAGCTCGACGGTGCGGATGCTTGGACGATACTGTGGAAGGTCATTCTTCCCGTCGCCTTTGCCCCGATTGTCACGACGGCGGTGTTGATCTTTTGCTTCTGCTGGAACGAGTTCTTGTTCGCGCTTGTACTGACCGACAGCAAGGCGATTACATTCCTTCCTTTTCTCACGCGTTTCGTTCCACCGCAGGGGCCCTTATACGGCCAAATCTTTGCGGGCTCCGCCATCTACTTCACCGTACCCATCGTCGCGCTCGCCCTGATCCGCCGTCACCTGGAAGGCAGCTTCACGGCGGGAGGTATAAAATAGCCCATAGCTTACCGACGAGGACAACGTCGATGCCCATGCTTAAAGAGAGGGTCTGCATCATCACGGGGGGCTGTGGCAGCGTCGGCCTCGCCACGGCACACCGGTTTGTCGAAGAGGGGGCACGCGTCATGCTTGTCGATCTCGACGCAGAGCGTCTCGCTTCTGCCCAAGCGGAGCTTGGCGAAGATCGTGCCGCCACGTTTGCCGGAGATGTGTCCGACCCGGTTGTAGCGAAAGGATATGTCGAGGCGACTTTTGAGAAATGGGGCCCGATCGATGTGCTTTTCAGCAATGCCGGCAATCACGGTTATATAGGTTCGCTCCAGACCTATGACGAAGAGGCCTTCGACCGAACCTACCGCATTCACGTCAAGGGTGCATTCCTCGCTGCCAAATACGGTGCGCCGCGCATGCGAGACGGCGGCAGCTTTATCGTCACGTCGAGCCTCGCAGGCCTTCATGGTGGGGACGGTTCGGACAAGAACATTGCCTACACGACTTTCAAGCACGCCCAGACAGGGCTTATCCGCTCCCTTGCGAGGGCATTGGCGCCGCGCCGGATCCGAGCCAACTCGCTCAACCCGGGGCCAATCGACAACGCATTTCAGGCCGATATCGAAGCGCGTCTCAGCGTCATCCAGGGCCATGACCTAACGGCGGCGATAGATCAGGCGATCCCTTTCGGACGGCACGCGCGTCCGGAGGAAGTGGCGGACATGGCCCTGTTTTTGGCGTCACCGATGAGCAGCTTCGTCACAGGTCACGTTCATGTCGTCGACGGCGGCCTGGGAAGTTGACTCCACGGGAGTAGGCACATTCTCCAGGGACCACGTTATTGTGGGAGCAGGTTCCGCCGACTGTGTTCTCGCCAACAGGCTCAGCGCCAACCCTAAAAATAAGGTGCTTCTGCTTGAGGCTGGCGGCGAGGACAACAAGTTTCGATACAAGCTCGTATCGCTTTCAGGGATCGCACCAACAATCCTGAATCGAAGTGGATGTACATGTCCGAGCCGGATGAAACCCGTAACGGACGAGAAGACCTCATGCCGCTCGGCAGAGTGCTGGACGGTTTCAGCTCGATCCACGACCGTCATGGTGAGGTCGAGATCCGTGGCGCGCATGGCGCCCGAAAGAGCGATGGCAAAGACAGCGATAACGACCAGGCCGACAAAGACGATGTCCGTCGCAAGAAAGTTCGAGGCGGAGATGATCATGTAGCCAAGGCCGCGCGTTTGCCGACACGAATGGCCAACGTGACGACGCCGCGCAGAAGTAAAACTTCCCGACATCGTCCCGCCCGGTTGCCCGCTCTCGCCTTCCGTAAATTTCCTACGCCAGATTGATGGCGACCCTGCGCAGGAGATCGACGGATTTCCGCATACCCTCGAGCGGCGACATCATCATGTCCTCATGCTCGATGGAGAGGACGTCGTCGTAGCCGGCGAGCTTCAGGGCCGTGCAGAACCGGCGCCACCAGGTTTCGCCATGGCCGTAGCCAAGCGTGATGTAGTTCCAGCTGCGTTCGGCGAAGCGCTCGGGGGCGCGAGCTTCCAGCGTGCCGTCGATGCCGGCAGGGACGGGTTCGACGCGCGTATCCTTGGCATGGACGTAATAGATGGCCGACCCGAGCGCGCGCACCGCTGCGAGCGGATCGGCGTTCATCCACATCGGATGGCTGGGGTCGTAATTGGCACCCACGGTCTCGCCGACAGCCTCGCGCAGGCGCATTAGGGTATGGACATTGTAGACGGCCTGGTGGCCGTGCAGCTCCAGGCAAAGCTTGTGGATGCCGGCATTGTTGGCGAAGGCGACGAGATCGCGCCAATAGGGAATGATCTTCCGGTCCCATTGATAGGCCTGGATGGCGAGGCATTCTGGCGGCCAGTCGGTGATCATCCAGTTGGGATTGGCGTCTCCCGGCCCGCCTGGCAGGCCCGACATCATCACCACGCGCTCGATCCCCATGATGCCTGCGAGCCTGATCGTCTTCTCTGTCACGCGATGATGCTCGGCGCCTTGCGGCCCGGGATGCAGCGGATTGCCGGAGCAGTTGAGTGCCGCGATGGTCAGGCCATGGCCATGGACCTTGGCGACGAATTCGCGGCGAACGCTCTCGCTTTCCAGCATGGCATCGAGATCGATATGCGGGGCCGAGGACCAGTTGCCGCAGGCAAATTCCAGAGTCTGCAGGCCGAGCTCAGCCGAAACCGCAAGCATTTCGTCAAAGGACAAGCCGCCGAGGCTGTCAGTGATCATGCCGATTTTCATGGTCGTCTCATCCCGCCCGGAGTCTTGGTCAATATCGGATCGGCTCGAAGCGGCCGGATTTGGCCGAGGCCAGGGCGGCCTCGCACAGGATCATGGCCTTGCGTCCGTCCTCGGCGCCGACATCGGGCTGCTGGCCGGTCTGGATGCAGCCGATGAAATGATCGAGCTCGGCTGCATAGGATTCGGCGTAGCGCTCGACGAAGAAGTAGAGCGGCTTGTCGGTCGAGATGGCAGAGCCGTTGGATATCTCGACCGATGTCGGCACGCGATTTCCGGCCCGCAGCATGCCCTCCGAGCCATGCACCTCGATGCGCTGGTCATAGCCGTAGCTCGCCCGCACGGAGTTGTTGATATGGCATTGCCGGCCGGAGGCCGTGCGCATCACGAACATCGCCGTGTCGTAATCGCCGAGCCTGGCATAGGCCGGCGAGACCAAGGAGGAGCCGGTGGCGAAGAGCTCGACGGGCTCCTCGCCCAGGAGATTGCGCGCCATATCGAAGTCGTGAATCGTCATCTCCCGGAACACCCCACCGCCGCCTGCGAGAGCTTCCTCGCTTTCGGGTTCTGGATCGCGGCTGGTGATGATCACCTGTTCCACCGCGCCGATTTCCTTGTCGGCGAGCCGGCGTTTCAGGCTCCGGAAGCTCGGGTCGAAGCGGCGGTTGAAGCCGATCTGGAAGATCACGCCGGCCTTCGCCACCGCGGCCAGGCAGGCATCGGTGCGGCCGATGTCGAGATCGATCGGCTTCTCGCAAAAGATCGCCTTGCCTTTCTGCGCCGCCGCCGTGGCGATATCGGCATGAGTCTTGGTGGCCGAGGCGATCATCACGGCCTGGAGCTCGGGATCGTCGAGAGCGGTCTGTGCATCGACGATCTCGGCGCCGGTCAAGGCAGCGATGCGCTGCGCGGCCTCGGGACGCGGATCGACGATATAGCGAAAGCGCACCATGGGATGCCGCCCCAGATTGGCGGCATGCACCGAGCCGATCAATCCCGCGCCGAACAAGCAAAAATCGATCATACCAGTCCCCCTGATATCCATGTCGATCGGCGACCTATTTCACCGCCCCCATGGTCAACCCGCGCACCAGATGGCGCTGCACCATCAAGGCAAAGATTACGATCGGCAGCGCGCCGATCACGCCGGCGGCCGACATCGAGGCCCAGTCGGTGTCGATGCGCCCGATCAGCGTCGCGGTTCCCCTCGGCATCGTCATCGCCTTTGGCGTTGCCGTAAGGGCCAGCGCGAACAGGAATTCGTTGAAGGTCACGATCACCGCGAAGATCGCCGTGGCGGCAAGGCCCGGCGCCGCAAGCGGCAGCGCAATGCGGTAGAAGGCGGTGAAGCGCGAATCGCCGTCGACCATCGCCGCCTCCTCCAGATCCACTGGGATTTCGCGGAAGAAGCTCTCCATCATCCATACGCAGAAGGTGATGTTGAAGGCGGTATAGGTGAGGATCAGGCCGAGCCAGGTGTCGAGCAGCTTGAGCTGCAGCATCAGGAGATAAATCGGAATCAGGATCACCACCGGCGGCACGATCCGAAGCGTCAGCAGTGCCAGGCCGACCTTGCGCTCGAGCCCGAAGCGGAGATGGAACCGCGCGATCGCGTAGGCACCGAGCGAGCCGAAGACCAGCGAGACCAGCACGGAGACCCCGGTGACTGCCAGCGAGTTGGTGAGATAGGCACCGAACTGCTTTTCGGAGAACAGATGCACGTAATTGTCGAAGGACGGCGCATGCGGATAGAGCGTGAGATCCTGGGTGATCTCCTTGTTGGACTTCAGGGAGGTCGACACCATCCAGTAGATTGGCAGCAGCACGATCAGCAGGATCGCTGTGAGGACCAGGACACGCAGGAGACGTTCACCGGGTTTCATAGCGGTTCGAGCCTCCTCAGGAGGCGCACGGCCGCCAGTGCGAAGGCCAGGACGATCAGCCCAATCGTGACGAACAGGGCTGCGGCATAGCCGACCTGCCCGAACTTGAACAATGTGTCGTAGCCGAAGATTGAGACCAGCCTGGTCGCCTCCCCGGGCCCGCCGCGCGTCAGAACGAAGACCTGGTCGAAGGTGCCGAAGGCGTCGATGGTCCGCAGTACGATGGCGATAGCGAGGATGGGGCGCATCATCGGCAAAGTGAGATCGGCGAAGACCCGCCAGGCGCCGGCGCCGTCCACCCGCGCCGCCTCGAAAGGCTCCTGCGGCAGGGACTGCAGGCCTGCCAGCAGGATCAGGAACATCAGTGGAGTCCACTCCCAGACATCGAGCGCGACAAGCCCGATGAAGGCCTTGAGGGGATCGCCCAGGATCTGCACCTGTCCATAGCCCATCGCCTCGGAAAAGCTGGTCAGCATGCCGGCGTCGCTGGCATAGATCAGGCGAAAAACGATGGCCACCACCACGGGTGTGATCACCATGGGAATGATGAGCACGGTGCGCAGCAGGCGGATGCCGGCGAACTCCCGCAGGCAGAACAGCGCCAGCGCGAACCCCAGCACTGTCTCGATCGCCACCGAGAACGTGACGAAGCGGATCGTCACCCACAGGGCGTTGAGAAACTGGTCGTCCGACCATAGCCGACGATAGTTGTCGAAGCCGACATCGGCGACGACGGAGCCGAAACGATAGAGTTTCGTGCTGGCACGCAGGCCGTCCCACAGCGGGTAGACCAGCACGCCGAGCACCGTCAATACCGCGGGCGCCAGCAGGAGATAGGGCAAGGCGAGGTCGAGCCCTGTCCCCTGCAGCCTGCCTCTTTCCTGGCGCACCGCGATCGTCTTCATCAGTAATAGCCGGCCTGGGTGAGATAGTCCTTCACCTGCGCCGCTGCCGTATCGAGAGCCGCCCCGCCGCCGGAACCGGCTTGCAGCGCCTTGTTGAGCTGGATGCCGAGAAGTTCCTCGACCTTGGCCCAGTCCGGGGTGCGCGGCCGCGGCAGCGCACCGGCGTCGAGCTGCTTCAGCGCCACGGGGATCAGGCGGTTGCCGGGATCGGAAACGCCGAAGGCGGTGCGCTTGACCGGGATGGAACCCGCCTCCGCCAGCTTGGCCTGGATCTGCGGGCTGCAATACCATTTCAGGAAAGCAATGGCATTGGCCTTGTTCGGCGCCGATTTCGGCACGCCGGCAATAAAGATGCCCATCTGGGCGATAGCCGAGACCTGTTTCGGCACCACGCCGAAATCGAGCTTGCCGACGACTTTGGACTGCTTGGGATCATCCGATTTCACGGCATTGCCGGAATATTGGATGATGGCGCCGGCATCGCCGCCAAGGATGGCCGCCCCCTCCTGGTCGGAATCGAATTCCACCACGCCGGGAGGTGCGTTCTGCTTGAGCGTGCCGACGAAGAAATCGGCCGAGGCCTTGCCGGCATCGGAATTGAAAGTGACGTTCCACTTATCGTCAAAGAACTGACCGCCGAAGGACAGGAAGATCGGGTACCAGGAGGTGACGATCGGATTGCCGGAGACGCCGCGGAACACCACCGGATATTTGATCTTGCCGGCCGCAACGCCCGCCTTGCCCTTGGCCAGGACATCGTCCCAGGTCGCCGGTGCGCCGTAGGTGAAGACATCGTTGCGATAGGTCAGTGTCTGCAGATCCCCAACGAAAGGCACGCAGATCAGCGTCGGCGTCGCGCTCTCGAAGCCCTTGACACGGGGCCCCTGGCGCGGCGGCCAGTAGCCCATGTCGATCATCGAGCCGATCCAGTCCTTGTCGGTGCCGTCGATGCCGCCTGCAGCGAGGTCTTCCAGCACATTGGCCGCGCCGAACTGGGGCACCCAGGGATCGTCGAGCAGATAGAGGTCATATTGACCGGCGCCGTTATGGGCGTCGGCGAACCATTTTTCCAGCGTCACGCCATATTCGTCTTCGAGGAACTGGATATCGAAACCTTCGCTCTTGGCGAGCGGCAGGATCTTTTCCTTGAACGGCGTCAGGCCGCCATCGGCGAAGGCGCCGATGATCACCTTCTTGCTGTCGGCCCGGGCGGGCAGGCCGAAGCCCGCCGCCATCACGGCGCCGAGTGCCAACCCGGCGCTTCCCTGCAGGAGTGCGCGCCGGCTTATCGAAGATCTGAGATGGTCAAGACCAGTCATAGCTATCCCCTCTTGTTTTCTACGCGATGCACCACCGTTGAACCTGTGGCGTCGAAGAAACAGACATCCGTGGAATCGAAGGTGACGCCGATCCTCGATCCGACCGCGGCGGTGAAGCCGCGCTGGGCACGCACTGACAGCCGTTCGCCGCCGAGCCTCACATCGACGAGCGTTTCATTCCCCATGGGTTCGATGACGTAGATCTCCCCGGTCAGGACCGAACCCGCCTCGGCAAAGCGGAGATCTTCGGGCCTGATGCCCATTTCGGTGATGCCGGCCCCCAGGCATCGGGCATGCTGCTCCGGATCGAGCCGCACCGTGCTGCCTCCAACATGCAGGCCGGACTCATCCACGGCGGCGCTCAGGATATTCATGGGCGGATTGCCGACGAAGGTGGCGACGAAGCGGGTGGCCGGCCGCTCATAGATCTCGTGCGGGGTTGCGAGCTGCTGCAATTGGCCCGCGTTCATCACCGCGATGAGGTCCGCCATGGTCAGGGCTTCGGCCTGGTCATGGGTGACATAGAGCGTCGTGGCGCCGAGTCGCTGGCACAGGCGCTTGATCTCGCCGCGCATGCTCAGCCGCAAGCGTGCATCGAGATTGGACAGCGGCTCATCCATCAGGAAGGCGGCGGGATCGCGGACGATGGCGCGCGCCAGAGCGACGCGCTGGCGCTGGCCGCCGGAAAGCTGGCGGGGATGGCGGTCGAGCAGATGGTCGATCTCCAGAGCCTTCGCCACCTCTGCGACCTTGGCGCCGCGCTTCACGCTGTCCAGATTGCGGATCCACAGCGGGTAGCCGATATTGTCGGCAATCGTCATATGCGGGTAAAGCGCGTAGCTCTGGAACACCATGGCGATATCGCGATCGCGCGGCTGCAGCCGGGTGACGTCTCGCTCGCCGATCAGCACCTTGCCGGCACTCGGCATTTCCAGGCCGGCGAGAATGCGCAACGCCGTGGTCTTCCCGCAGCCCGACGGGCCAAGCAGCGCCAGGAAGGTTCTGTCGGGCAACGCAAGATCGAGGGAGCGCAGGGCCTGGAACGCTCCGAAATTCTTGACGACTTTCTGGTAGCTTATGGCGCTCAAACCTGAACCTCGCTCGCTTCAGGATGAGGCAAGACGCAGCACCAAACGGCCCTATGACTCGGCCTTGAAGTCACAAACCCCTCCTTGATACTCACCACTGCTTCTGGACGTATGCTCTTGGCTTTGCGCTCAATTCACTATGCCGCCGAAGCAAGCCCTGCCGGGAAGATCTGCTCAGCGGGAACCATGATTGCTCATAGCGTCAGGTCGGCGGTTTGCCGTCCACGACGAAACCGGCCTGATGTGCCAGCGTGTAGAGATTGCGGTAGCCCATGGTGGCATAGGTGAGTGGATGGGCCTTGGCGGGATCTTGTTCCGCCTCCACCACCAGCCAGCCCCTGTAGCCGTGCCTGGCCAGGATGCCGAGCAGGCTCGCGTAGTCGATCGCCCCGTCGCCGGGCACGGTGAAGATGCCCTCCATCACGGCACCCATGAAACTCATGTCGCTGGCGCGTGCCCTGGCAAGGATATCCGGCCGCACATCCTTGCAATGCACATGCACCACTCGGCCGATATGCCTTTCGAGCAGGGCCTTGGGATCGCCGCCGGAAAAGGCGCAATGGCCGGTATCGTAGAGCAGGCCGACGGCTTCGCCGGTGCGGGCCATCAACTCGTCGATCTCGCCATCGGTCTCAACGATCGTGCCCATATGGTGATGGAAGGCGAGGCGGACACCGAAATCCGCCATGCGCTCGGCCAGCCTGCTGATCTTGCGCCCGTAATCCGGCCACTCCTCAGGCGCTAGGGCCGGCCTTTGCGAGATCGGGTCGAAGATGGCGCCATGCCGTCCGCGCGAGGTATCGGCATAGACGACATGCTTGGCCCCGAGATCGCGTAGCAATGTGAGGTGCGGCAGGATGGCGTCGAACTCCTCCTCGATCTCCTTTTCGAGGATGCGGCCGTCATACCAGCCCGAGACCAGGTCGAGCCCATAGCCGGCGAGGATGGGTCCGAGCACCTCGCTCTGGCGCGGGAATTTGCCGCCGAGCTCGGTGCCCTGATAACCGGCCTGCTGGGTCTCGCGCAGGCAGGTCTCCAGCGGGGTGTCGCCACCCAGCGCCGGGTCATCGTCATTGGTCCAGGTGATGGGGTTGATGCCGATCTTGACGGTCATGCGTTCATCCTTTGCGGGACAGGCAGCGTCTCGGGCTCATGGATCCACTGGCCACTCGCGCCGGAATCGAGGATCGCCTCGCAGATCCGGCTGATGCGGGCGGCCTCGGCGAGATCCGGATAGGCGTTCCGGCCGACGGCGATGGCCTCGATGAACAATTTGAGCTCGATCGTCTTGAGGTCGTTGAAGCCGAGCCCGTGTCCCGGCGCCGGCAGGAAGGCGCCATAATCGGGATGGCTGGGGTCGATGAGCAGGCGCCGGAACCCCGAACCGCTCTTGTCGTCGAGATAGAGGCCGATCTCGTTCATGCGCTCGGCCTCGAAGCGCAAGGCACCGCGTTCGCCGATCAGCTCGAAGGTGAGATCCATCTTGCGGCCGAGCGCCACGCGGCTGGTCTCGATCACGCCCGGCGTGCCACCCGCAAAACGCAGCAAGGCGGCAGCGAAGTCCTCGTTCTCCACCGCCCGCATCGGCGTGGCGGGATCCTGCGTCGGCCGCTGCGGATGCATGATCGCGCTGGTGCCCACGAGCGCCTCCACCGGCCCAAGCAGGAAACGCGCCACCGAAATGATATGGCAGCCCAGATCCCCGAGCGCGCCGCAGCGCCCGGCCGTCGCAGCCGAGAGGCGCCAGCTGAAGGAGGCTTCCGCAGAAGCGAGATAATCCTCGAAATGCCGGCCGTAGAAATGGAGCGGCCGCCCGATCACCCCCTGCTCGACGAGGTTGCGGGCATGGCGCACGAGCGGCGAGCGCAAATAGGTGAAGCCGACCGCGTTGACAATCCCCTTCGCTGCAGCCTCATCGGCGAGGGCCTGCGCCTCCGCGCTCGACAAGCCCACCGGTTTCTCGCACAGGAAGGGCTTGCCCTGCGCAATGGCACGCCGCGCGATCTGTGCATGGCCATTGCTCGGCACCGCGATGATGATGGCGTCGGCTTTGTCGACCGCTTCCCGCCAATCGGTTGTCGCCTGGGCAAACGCCAGCGACTCAGCGGTGCTTTTCAGCCGCTCTGGATCGGCGTCGGCGAGGATGTGGGCTTTAGCGGCGAGCGGACAATCCTTGAATACAGCGTTGACGGCCCGAACCGCGAGACCGTGTGAGCGGCCTATGAATCCGGCACCAATCAAACCAATGCGCACTCGACCCTTCATGGGATCATCCGCCTGTTATTTAGGAAAATTCTATCCCTTGTTGTATCCTCCGCTAGAGCCAGTTTCTGAGAAAATGAAGGAACCAGTTTCTTGGTTCTGTTCCGGAGCACTCGCGATGCAACAGACCTTTCCGCTGGACGCACTTGACTTGGATCGGTCGAAGCAGGAGCCGTTGCATCGCCAGCTTTATCAAGCCTTGCGAGGCCTGATTCAGGGCGGTAGCCTCCCCGCAGGGGCCAAGCTTCCCTCAACCAGATCCCTGGCCGCCGATCTCGCCGTGGCGCGCAACATGGTCATTGCCGTCTATGACCAGCTCGTTACAGAGGGCTATCTTCAGAATAGGCCGGGAGCACGACCGGTGGTCGTGGACTTACCGCTCAGACCTGCCCCTCCCCAGCAGCGACAGCTGTACGTTCGGGGGTGCGGCTTGTCGCGGCGCGGCGAGGCGATGATGTCTCAGCCCTTCCATCACGGCTTGCCGGGCCAGATTGCCTTTCATCCGGGCATGCCCGATGCACGCAGCTTTCCCTTCGGTGCCTGGAGCCGACTGCTGGCGCGGCGTACCAACTTTGCTGGCGCCAGCTTGTTCGGCACGTACAATGTCACCGGCCATCCCGCCCTGCGCGAGGCTCTCGCCGCCTATCTGCGTACCGCGCGGGGCGTGCGCTGCGATGCCGACCAGATCGTCATCACCACCGGCGCGCAAGCCGCATTCGATCTTCTGGCCCGCTTGCTGATCGATCCAGGGGATGAGGTTTGGATGGAGGAGCCGGGTTATCTGGGCGCACAGTCGGCTCTCGTTGCCGCCGGCGCAAAGCTAGTATCTCTGCCGGTAGGGCTTGACGGCTGGCAGTTGGAACGTCCTCCGACTTCTGCCCGGTTGATCTATGTTACGCCAGCCTGCCAGTATCCGCTCGGTGTGACCATGCGCATGGAGCAGCGCCTGCGCCTGCTCGAAATCGCCGAACAGAGCAAGGCCTGGGTGATCGAGGACGATTTCGATGGCGAATACCGCTTCCAGGGCCGCCCGATTCCGGCCATGCAGGGTACGGACCACTCGGGCCGTGTGATCTATGTCGGCACGTTTGCCAAGATCCTGTTTCCGGCTCTGCGTCTCGGCTTCATGGTGCTGCCTTCCGCCCTTTATCGACGTATCCCGCATGCCCTCAGCATTACCGGGCAATTCGCGCCGCTCCTGCTGCAAGCTGCCTTGGCCGACTTCATTACCGAAGGCCTGATGTCTCGCCACCTCAAGCGCATGCGCCGCATCTATGCAGCGCGGCTGCAAGGCTTCCACGAACTGTGTGCGTCGCAACTATCAAACCGTCTTACGCTCCTGAATGGCGACGCCGGCATCCAGATTGTCGGGCTGTTGCAGGACGGCTTCGATGATCGGCTCGTCACCCAGGCCGCACAGGATTTGGGGCTTAACCTGCTACCGCTGTCGAAGCATTACCGCCATGGCTCGCCCCGCCATGGCCTGGTCCTGGGCTATGCGGCCTGCGACAAGCCAGAGACGCAACTAGGCATCGAGCACCTTAGCCGGGCTCTCGACATTTCGCTTAGGCTCCGAAAGAATGAACGGCACGATCCCGCCTGATGGTCCGCGCCAATGGTCGGAGACGATCAAATGGCAGGTGTTCCTCCTGACAGTGAGGCACCGCCAGTCTCTGTCTTACGCGGTAGACCGATGACAGGAAACGGCACGGGTCTGTCGTGCGAGCATCGATTCCACTGACTGGATTCGCATAAGACAGTTATGGCCGGCCCGTACTCGCCCATTCCGGCTCGGCACGGGCATGTGCGCCCGTACCGACTATCAGACTCGGCTGACGGATCTCGACTATTTGCGTCGACGAGTCGATCTTCGCCCCTGTCCAAGTCCCATCGTCTTGGCGAGTTCGGAACGCTGCTTGGCATAGTTAGGTGCGACCATGGGATAATCGGCTGGAAGGCCCCATCTCGCTCGGTAGTCCTCGGGCGTCATGCCATAGCTGCTCGACAAATGCCGCTTCAATGATTTGTATTTCTTGCCGTCCTCGAGAGAAATGAGGAAGTCGGGCGTTACCGACTTCTTGATCGGCACAGCGGGAATTGGCTTGGCCGCCTCAACTTCCTGGGAGAATTCTCCCTTCTCAATGCGTGCCAGCGCTGCATGTACCTCTGCAATGAGCCGCGGAAGATCGGCAGAGGAAACAGAATTATTTGCGACATACGCCGCAACGACATCGGCGGCAATTCTGGTTAGATCCGCGTTCGTTGATAGATCCTGTTCCATTCTATAGTGTTCTCCGGTAGATATTTAGCTCCATAGCTCTCTATTTTATGCGCCAACGGGGTAGTGAAGTTCAAGTTATCAATCGTTATAGAATCATAGTGCTTTGGGGTTAAGTGGACGATGGACCGCCCCAAGATGACGATGCGAGGGTTACGGACAACCCGCCAACGACCCCCTGCGGTCACACTTTCAATACGAACCCGAGGACTTCAGCACGGCTGGCACGGTCTTGGCGATGATCGAGAGATCGCGCCAGAAGCTCCACTCCCGGACATAGCGCACATCGAGGGCCACGCGGTCGTGATAGGAGGTGTCGTTGCGGCCGCTGATCTGCCACAGGCCCGTCAGGCCGGGGCGGACGCGCTTGTAGTCCTCGATATGCAGGCCGTAGCGCACGATCTCGTCCCGCACGATCGGCCGCGGGCCGACCAGGCTCATGTCGCCGAGGATGATGTTGATGAGCTGGGGCAGCTCGTCCACGCTCGACTTGCGCAGGAACCCGCCGATCGGCGTGATGCGCGGATCGTTCTTGAGCTTGTGGGTCTCCTCCCACTCCTGCCGGGCGGCTTCATTGTCCCGCAGATGAGAGCGCAGGACGAGATCGGCGTTGACGACCATGCTGCGGAACTTGAGACAGGGAAAGCTCTTGCCGCCCAGGCCCACGCGGTTGTGGCGGATGAAGAGAGGGCGGCCCTGGAGGATAAGCAGAGCCCCCGCCATGGCGGCGATCAAAGGCAGCAGGAAGATCAGGGCAGCCGAGGACACCGCGACGTCGAATCCGCGCTTGCTGAGTTGCGCGACCTTGCGGGAAACGATCGTCCTGATCTCGACACGGCCGGAGCTTGCGTTCCGGGTACCAGCAATACCGGCGTCAGAATTCACGCCAACAGTTTCAGTTGCCACCTTCGTATCCTCTACGGAGAGTTGTTTTGCGACCTTACTCGACGAATTTTACAGCGGGCTTGTAAATATAAATATCGAATATGATCTTTATACTATCTACGCGACCCGAACCCATCCAACAGTTCATATATGTTACGTATAACAATGTCTGAAATGTAGGCTTTGGCGATGTGACTTAGTTTTGTCTTCCGCCGATCATGAGCAGTGTAATACACGAGCGGGTTGGACTGGTCGTTAGCATCTCGTCCTAAGTCTTAACTGATGGTACAAAAACAATTGTGAAATGCAGCAGAAGGACTCAAACCAGCCATTTGCCCGTTCGCCCGGCGATGGGATAGGCGTAACGCGCGCAAATGATACCGTCGCGCTGATGATTGACCCACCAACGCAAGAGAGGCTGTCATCCTCCACAATGACACGGGCGCGTCTTGCGGAGATCATCACCCACGTTTTGGGCCAAGAAAGAATTGGATGCGCTACGGCCCGCTATGGCCGAGGGCAAGAGCGCTCGCGGAGGTGGGATTCGTTGAACGGGAGTACGGTGAACTGGTCGGCGCAGATTGTGACTCGGCAACATGCAGCAGTTGGCGAGGGGCGTGCGAGATGCCCATTATGTATAGATTCGCAACGGACGTCCTGGGATGGAGGGAAATTCTCGCGTGCCTAGACCCCGACAGTGCGAGAGAAGCTGGAACCCAGGCGCAATATCCTATTTAGCCCTAAAGCGAATATGGCTTGAGTTTAACCGAGGCAGTCAGCCAAAATGATCGGACCAGCAATGGCCTGCTGATATTCTTGTTTCGTAGGGGTGTGGAATGCCTACCGGTACCGTGAAGTGGTTCAATTCGACCAAGGGCTTCGGTTTCATACAACCCGACAGTGGTGGTGGTGACGTGTTCGTTCATATCAGCGCCGTCGAGCGAGCTGGTCTGCGCGATTTGCGGGAAGGCCAGAAGATTTCGTACGAGCTTGTGGCCGACCGGCGGACAGGCAAATCGTCAGCAGACAATCTCAAGCCGAGCTGAGAGTAAGACAGCTGGCGGTAAAGCCAGGCCCCATGGCGAGCAGGGCAGAGCGGGGTGGCAGGCCCGCTTTGATCGCCTGTTCGAGCACGAAAAGCACCGTGGGCGCGGACATGTTGCCATGGCTGGCCAGGATCGCACGTTCATGGTCGAGCGTGCCGCTGACAAGTGCCAGGCTTTCTTCCAGTGCGATGATAACCTTCGCCCCTCCCGGATGACAGATGAAGCGATCGACGTCAGCCAGGCACAGGCCTGCCCGGGACAGGATGGCATTCACAGCAGGGCCTACATGGCGCTGAGCGAAGGGCGGGATCGCTCTGTCAAATATGACACCAAGTCCTTGAGGGTCGATCTTCCAGCCCATGATATCGAGCGTCCCTGGCCATAGATGCTCTCCGCTGGCTTCGAATTCCGCGATCTCCCCTTCGCGACGGCCTTCGCTCTGACGCAATACACAGGCAGCGGCGCCATCGGCGAAAAGCGCCGATGCCACGATATTGGCCTTGGTCAATTCGTCCAGGCGGAAGGATAGCGAGCAGAGTTCCACAGCAACGAAGAGCACGACGGCGCCAGACCGCGCTTCCGCGAGCCTGCGAGCGATCGACAGGCCGGAAACGCCCCCAGCGCAGCCCAAGCCGAACAATGGGACGCGTTCAATGTCGACTCGTAATCCCAGCGCGCGGCTTACGCGGGCGTCAAGGCTCGGCGTTGCAATTCCGGTGGAACTAACCGTCACCACGCTGTCGACCTCTTCAGGCCGAACACCGGCTGAAGCCAGTGCCTTGCCGGCAACTTCGAGATAGAGAGCGCTCGCCGCTTCCAAATAGGCAACGCCGCGCTCAGGCCAGCCCTTGGGCTCAAGGTACCATTCGATGGGACGCACCAAATGGCGCTCCACGATGCCCGTCGTCTCAAAAACCTGCGCAATTCGATCAAAGCCATCAAAACGGCCCGCGAAGGCCTGGGAGGCAGCAGCGGCAGCGTCGGTCTGTCGAATGACATGGCTGGGTGTCGCGGTCGCTAAGCCCAGTAATTTTACGGATGCATCCAATATCTTGTCCTGACGCCCCCGCCTTTCACCGCGTCCGAAATGTTCGGGCTGACGAAAACACCTGAGCCGGTCCGAATATTCAGCTGGGCCTGGATTGGGACGGATTCTTCGCCTTTCGACCGTCGCGACGCTGCGGCGGTCAGTCTCGTCCGGCTGATTTAGAGGGGTCGAGGTGCCGGCCTTCCGGCATAGCCGTGGCGAAAAGCTGGCTGCGATGTCGAATAATTTCCGCTGCGAGCTGTTCTTTGTTTGACCAAGGCAAAGGAGGAACAAATGACTTTCGCGATATCCGCGCATACACGCCACCTGTCGCTTGCATTCATCTCGGCCGCTTTCATCCTTTCCGCCGGCGCATCTTTTGCGGCTGGAGGAGGCAGTGGCGGTGATAACGGCGACGCTAACAAAAAGGGCGATAAGGGCAAGCCGATAACGGATATGACCACGTGTCCGAAGGGGCAGGTGTGGAACGTCAAAAAGAAAGAGTGCACGAAGCAAAAGGCAGATGCGCTGCCCGACGACGATATGGCGAACTACGCCTGGGTACTTGCCAAGGCTGATCGCTATCAGGAAGCGCTTGACGTGCTTAATCTTCTGCACGATCCCAACACTGCCAAGGCTCTGAACTATCGCGGCTTTGCGACGCGCAAGCTGGGCCGCACAGACGAGGGGATCGGCTATTACCTCAAATCCGTTCAGCTCGACCCGCACTATGCTCAGGTTCGTGAATATCTCGGCGAAGCGTATGTCATCAAGGGTCGCGTCGATCTCGCGAAAGACCAACTCGGTACAATCAAGACCATCTGCGGCGGTACGGAATGCGAGGAGTATGAGGATCTGAGCGCGGCGATAAAGGGAGCCAGCTAGGATCTCCTTGGCATCCCGGATTGAAAATCGGCTCGCGCAGAGCGCTCAATGCGATGTTTTTTTTACGGCAACCGGTCCACGTATTATTCGCGTCGTTTCACCGGGCAAAGGCCTCGCAGAAATGAAGAGAGCCAATTCAACTTCAGCCTTTGTTTTACAGAAGATGGCAGCATGACAGCTGCCATTATTCTTTTGTTGCTGGTGACGACCGAGCGGCTAGCCGAACTGTGGTTTGCTCGCCGAAATACAGTATCACTATTGGCTCAAGGAGCTTATGAAGTCGCGCCACGCCATTATGCGCTAATCATGCTGCTGCATGCGTCTTGGCTGACTGGTCTGTGGTTGCTTGGTTGGTCCCATGCAGTGGGATTGGGCTGGTTGTTGTTCTTTCTTGCGCTCCAGTTGCTACGGGGATGGACACTCCTGACGCTTGGCCGGCGCTGGACCACACGCATCATTGTCTTGCCAGGCGCTCCGCTTGTTCGAACTGGGCCTTACAGGTTGGTGTCGCATCCAAACTATCTCGTCGTGATCGGTGAGATTGCCGTTCTGCCCCTGTGCCTCGGGCTGGGTTGGTATGCGTTGGCCTTCTCGCTGGCGAACGCCATCGTCCTGGCGGTTCGCATCCGCGCAGAGAATGCCGCTCTTATGGGATTGCGTGATGTCCAACGCGCATGAATCGGTCGCGGAAAGGACAACGCCGGCCGCTATTTGGGCCGGCTTCGCCATGATGTGCACCGGCATGTTCATGGCAATCCTGGATGTGCAGGTCGTCGCGACCTCGCTTCCAACAATTCAATCGGCTCTCGACATTGAACCCGACCAGATGAGCTGGGTGCAGACTGCCTATTTGATCGCGGAGGTTATCGCGATTCCATTGACTGGCGCCCTCACACGCGTGCTCAGCATGCGATGGCTCTTCGTCCTCGCGCTCACAGTCTTCACGATGGCGTCGATTGGATGCGCCGCCAGTTCAAGTTTTTCGATGCTGATCTGTAGTCGGGTCGTCCAGGGCTTCTCTGGGGGGACTTTGATACCCTCAGTCTTCACTGCGGTCTTCGTTCTTTTTCCTGTTCGGCATCAGGGAATTGCCACAACTCTTGCTGGTGTTCTTGCTGTCCTCGCGCCGACTGTCGGCCCCATCGTCGGAGGCTGGATCACCGAGACCTATTCCTGGCACTGGCTATTCCTCATCAATGTGCTGCCGGGAATGGTCGCAGTCCTTTTTGCCGCGATGCTGCTGCCGCGCGACCACATGCGTTTGAAGGAACTTCTCTGGCTTGATCTTGTGTCCCTCTCCCTGATGGCAGCCTCGTTGGCGGCATTGGAGATCGCGCTGAAGGAGGCGCCGCAAGACGGGTGGAGTTCCCGCCTCATACTGAGTCTGCTGACGCTTTCATTCACTTGCGCTGTGGTGTTTGTCGTTCGGACCCTCCGAGCGTCCAGGCCCGTGGTCGATCTGCGGAACTTTGCCGACCGAAACTTTACGATCGGTTGCATACTGAGCTTCGTTCTCGGAATAGGACTTTTCGGCTCGGTCTACCTCATGCCCGTGTTCCTTGCCTTCGTTCGGGACCATAACGCCCTGGAGATCGGCGTCATCATGCTGGCGACAGGTCTTACACAGTTGCTCACGGCGCCGATCGCCGTCGCCCTTGAGCAGAGGATTGGCGCACGCGTTTTGACCGCCGCAGGCTTCTGCGTATTCGCCATAGGTTTGGGGCTGAGTTCACTGCAAACACCTCAAACCGACTATGAGGGCATGTTCTGGCCCCAGATTGTTCGAGGCCTGGCAATCATGTTTTGTTTATTGCCGCCCACCCGTTTGGCTCTCGGGCGCTTGTCACCGGCTCAAGTGGCCGACGCGAGTGGATTGTTCAATTTGATGCGCAACCTGGGTGGAGCGATTGGCATCGCGTTGATTGATACCGTTATCTATCTACGATCACCCATTCATGCCGATGCTCTCACTGCAAGGCTCCAAGCCGGCGACGTACTAGCCGCGACATTTGTCGGCATACCGCTCGATCAGTTCGCGTCCCGGCCAGCTGGGCAGTTGGATCCGGATACCCAAGCCCTGCTTCAATCTCTCGTGGAGAAGGCGGCGTTGGTTCAGGCCATCAATGAAGCTTGGGCTATGATTGCGGCGTTAACCGTAGTCGCTTTGCTGTGCGTCCCTTTCGCGAAGACCTGCGAAATTCGGGCATATTGGCGTAGGAAAGCATAGAGCGTTTTGCCTTCAGATCGAATCACCAAGAACCGCATTTTGCTCCAGGGTTGTCTTTGGTCAACCGGCTATTGATCTGGGATATCGGCAAGCCGTCGATCTTCAAGATGCCGATCTTGATTGGCTGCTGATAGTGCCCATCGGCGCCCGCTGCTCGGGTTTAGGCCGACGTCGCTGCCAAAAAGCTGTGTCCCACCGCGCGGCGGTGGCGTAATGGGCAGCAAGCGCGGGGGTGTAGTCGGCAAGGCCCTGCGATGCGATCATGGCGTAGCGCGTGCGGGCGAGTTCGCCACGTCCATCGACCATGTCCGACGCGGCATAGGCGGCAAGGATGCCCGAGCGCAGCGCATGCACAATGCCGCGCGACGACAGCGGATCGGCGCAAAACAGGCTGTCACCCGCCGCGATCCAGCGCTGACCCGCGGCCGGATCGATCGTGGCCGTTCCCGCAGATTTCACCGACGTCGCGGTTTCACGCGCGCCTTGGGGCAGGAGCGGGGCGATGAACTGCGTCGCCGCCAGTGCACGGTACCAGGATTCTGGATCGCGCAGTTCGCTCCCCAGATCGGGGTCCGTCAGGCACGCCACCACCCGACATTGGTCGGGCAAGTCAGCGCTGTACCACCAGCCCTCGGGGCGCGCCTCGACAACCATTCGACAATCGCCGGGCGCGCGGTCGAAAAAGCGGGTATATGCCGCAAGGTGCCCATGCACACGGAGCTTAGCGCCGAAGGATCGCGCCAGCTTCCAACTGCGGCCGGTCGCCCAGATTACCGCGCTGGCGATGATGTCCCCATCGGCCAGTGCGAGCCGCCAGCCCTGGCCCTCACGCATCGCCGAACGCACGACGTTGCCAAGCCGTACCTGCGCGCCCGCTGCCGATGCCGCTTGCACCAGCAGCCGATCGAACCGTGCCCGGTCGAGTTGCCAGCCGGCGCCCTGTGCGGAGAATATACTGGGTAGCTCGTCGGGCGTTTCGTCCGCCCAGGCCGAAACGACCGCGCGGCTCTCTACGAAAGTCGCGGCAAGGAACGGTGCCCAGACCCCAAGCTGGCGCAGCAGGCCCTGCGCCACTGCCGGCAATATCTCGCCCGGTTTTGCTTGGTCGTGCCGCCCTGCCTCGAACAGGACCACGCTCCGCCCGGGCGCATGGCGACGCAGCGTCAGCGCCGCCGAGGCACCCGCCGGCCCGCCGCCGATGACGACGAAGTCAGCCCGCTCGCACAGCATAGAAGGACGCTACCACCCCTGCCGGGTTCGTGCTGCCTCCCTCGCCCGAATGCGGGATCGTGCGCACCACCGAGCCAACGATCGCGGGCACTTCCAGCCGGTCGGTGCTGTTGGGCCACACCGGCACGAGCCAGCCTATATAGTCGTAGATCCACTCTTCGCCGCCGACCACGCCCTTGCCCTGGAAACGGACCTGCATCGGCGACCCGTAACCGAAGCTGCCGCGCAGATCGAGCGACCATCCCGGCCCGCCGATCGTTCCCGAAAGCTCGGTCACCGACTGCTCGGCAATGGCCAGCGTGCCTTCGCCGAACAAGAGGTCGTTGGCCGCCTTGCTGAGGTCGGGGTCGTTGTTGAAGCTGCGATAGGTCCAGTTGCCGACAAAGGGATTGGTCACGGTCATTCTCCCGAATCTTCGACGCAGATGTATTTGATCCCGGGCGAGGGCTGATCGAGCCCGCCGCCGGGATTACGGATGATGAAGCCGAGCTTCGACCATTCGGTCACCATCTTGAGGTCGCCGGCGAGCGTCTGCGGAATGCCGCGCGCCCAGTTGCGGAACTGAAAATCCTTGCCGACGGGGTAGTAGACCTGCATTGGCCGATGTGCCGGCCACCACAGGGTCTCCCAGACACGCCGCTCACGGTCCATGAGCGTGTTGCCGACGCTGTCGGGATAAAGAACGTTCCATTCCTCGTAGGTGACGTCGATCGTCTGGGTGGAGCATTCGTTGAAATCAGCCTGCCATGGCAGCCCGCTGAGCTTGGTCAGGTCGCCAGGCTGCAATCCCACGTCAAGATCGCTGTCGAGCGACAGTGGGTCGGAGGCATAGGCGATGTAGCCTTCCTCGCTGACGCCTGCTCCCCATCGGTTGAAGTTCTCCTGCGCCGCGGTCAGGGCAAAGCTGTACCATTCAGGGTCGGCTTTGATCCGATAGGGCTCGCGCCAGATCGCCGGGTTGCGGATGATCCACGTCACTTCACCGCCGGGACAGAAAGCACCGCCGAGCCCGTTCGACAGCACACCCTGGTCGAGACCGCGTCCGCCCGGCACGTTCCAGTCCTTGTAGGGCTGCCACGGATCGATCGCCGGGGCAAAGCCCGCATCCACCTCGTCGATGAAGATGCCAGCCGCCCACTGCCGCAACAGGAACAGCTGCGTGTCGGTCAGCCGCAGGAACTTGCTCACCGTCTTGTTGGTGATCGGGTTGTCGCCCGCCAGCAGCGGCATCAGCGGCAGGTGATAGGTGCGTGTCGCCGGATTGGCGTCGAGACGGAACAGGTTCTCTTCGCCAGGCTTCCTCAGCAAATCAAACAGGTACTGGCGCGCCGAGCGGCCGGGATCGGTCGTGGCGTCCTTGGCCGCCGCGGTGAGTGCGCGATCCAGCAACTGACCCGAACGATATTCGAACGCCAGCCGGCGCAGCGCGGCCTCGATCGGCTCGTCCGGATCGGTGGTCCGGTCCGGTTCGCGCGGCTCCTGCCGCGACGAGGATCGGGCCAGCGTCAGCATTCGCCTCGGCGGTGGCGCAGCGGCCGCGGCGATGTGCTCGATCACGCCGGTGACAGCGGCGTCGAAGGCGCTGCGCGCGCCGGCATAGGCAGGATCGGGCACCGTGTCGTTGTCGCCAAATATCTTTTGCCAGCGTGCGGCATAGGTGCGTGGTGTCTCACCATCCTCAGGCGGGCAAACAGCGGCGGTGAAAGCCGCAGCCGCCGCCCTCAGAGTGGCGGCGACATCGCCAACCAGGGCATCTTTCGCCGCGCCCGGCGCCTGCGTTGAGTCGAGCAGCATCAGGCTCGGTTCAACCGCTGCCTCGAGCAGGCGCCCGCCGACATGATCGTCTTTCGCGCGACCTTCCTTCTGCGCCAGCGCACGCGGCGCGATCCGTGGCGGGATGCACAGGCGATAGGGATCGAACGTGCCCCGGCTCGACTGGTTGTGCGGAAAGTTCGACTGCTGGAGGATGTTGGTGAAATAGGAGAATTCGTCAGCGCGGAAAATGATCGGCCAGATGTCGCGCCAGAACCACGGGCGATAGGCAGGGTTCCACTCCACGGGTCCCGCTTTCCAGTGCAGCAATGCAGCCGTATCGGTGGGATCGATCTTTTGCGGCGCGTCAAACGTTCCGGCGGTGCCGTACATGTCGGTGCGGTAGGCAAATTCACGGATCGACATGTCCTCGACCACGTCCTCCAGCGTGATCATATCGAGCACCTCCGGCGCATAGCGGGGATAGCCGACCAGCACCCAGGCGGGATATTCGACATCGATGTAGCGCAACGCCTTGACGCGCTCCTCCATCATCACCAGCCGCGCCATTACCGGCCCATCCGAGATGTCGTCGAACCAGCCATCGGAGTTGGCATAGGTCTCGATGCGCGGATGGCCGAAGCCGCTAAGGAACGAGCCGCTGTTGCCATGCCCGCCAAGCACGAGCAGCCGTCCGCTGTCGTCCGTCATCATGTCGCCCAGCGTATCGATGTCGTTCGGCACCATCCCGGTCGGCGGGAAGGTGACGGCATAGGCCGGGTTGGTTTCGCGTCCGAAGCTTGCCTTGCGCCGTGCGGTGCAGTCGACGGCCTGCGGGCCGGCATCGATGATCAACTTCTGCCGTTCGACCGGATCGGCGATGCCGGCATTGCGCAACGGCGTGTCGGGGGGATAGCCCGCTTCGCCACGCAGCCCGTCGAAGGTGAACCATGCCGCCTTCTTGTTGGCGAGTTGAACACGCCACTGGATATCGACCAGCTTGCCGCGATTGCCGCCGCCTTCGACATGGTCGCCGATCTTGAGCGGGATGCCTTCAGGGTTGGCCTCGTCATAGACGAAGATCTGGAAACGCGCGGCCTGGCGCTTGATACGACCCTTGCTGTCCTTGAAGTGCTTGATCGGTGCGTCGCCCTTGGCGGCATTGCCGCTGGCGTCGCATTCGATCGGCAACTGTGCCGGCTTTTCCGGCGAGATGCAGAAGCCCTCGGGGCTGTCGCCGAGCCGGGCGATGCCGACAGCCGGATGGATGCGATAGGTTGTTGGGTCGGCCATCTGATTTCCCCCTGCGCCTGCGCCGGCCGCGTCTTCTGGTTCAGTCGAGAAAGTTGAGAGAGACCCCGTCGAGCCGGAGCAACTCACGGTCTTCCTCGTAGGAGGCGCCGATTACCACCAGGCTCACCGTGAGGCTGGTGGCGCCTGCCGCGATCAACCGGCGTGCCGCGCGCGTCACGTCGATGCGGTGGTTGCGCGGCGTGTTCATGCTGCGCTCGCGCAGATCGAACTTGCGGTTCTCCGCCGGCGGAATTTCGCAATGTCCGGGCCCGCCGTAACATTCGCCATGGCCGAAGATCGCTGCGTAGCCGGCATAGCCTGCTACGTTGAGTGGCGTGCTGGCATCGGCATCCGGCGTGTTGAGAAACACGCGGATGAAACAGGAGCGCGGCAACTGAGGCACCCGGTGCAGCCGCACTTCGGCTGAGCGGAAGCTCTTCGTCGCTTTGGGCACCACGATCGGTGCCGAGACGAAGCGGCCGACCGGATTGGTCAGGCCGACCGGCATGAGGCATCCGCCACGAACATACTCGTAGCCGAAGCGGTTCATGTCGAGCGTATCGCGCACCGCGTAGCTCCACGGCGTCAGCGCGGAATCGAGGTCGGCCGGCAGCCCGTCGGGATGGTCCTGCTGCCAGCGCCACCAGAGCCGGTCGATGTTGGCGTGCACCGGCCAGAAGATCGGGTCGTAGGAGGCGGTGAGATTCGAGAACATGTCCCCGAATTGCGGCTCGGAGTAGAGATCGTCGCGCTGATGGAACTTGCGGCCGGCCACGCGCACCGCGCTGTTGCGGTCGGCGGGAGCGTCGGTCTTGAACGCGGGATTCATGCCTCCGGTCCAGATATGCATGGTATTGTGCGGGTTCTGGTCCAGGAAACCAAAGCTGTCGACATAAAGGCTGCCGCCGCCGAAATCACGGAACGTGCGCAGCGAAAGGATCTCGTCGATGTCTTCCTTTGCCGGGTAATGGTAGTGGATGACGGTGTCGATCGTGCCTTTGCCGAACTGCCCGGAATAGCGCAGCGGGTACCACAGCGAATTGGCCTCGAGTAGCGCGTCGATCAGCCTTTTGCGGTTCTCGCCCTCCACATAAGCCTTGCCGCATGCCTTGCTGACCGCGTCGTAGATTTGCGTCGGATTGGCCCACAACTGGCCGATTAGCGTGTCTATCTTGGCAGGGAAACCGTGATCGCGCAGGAAACGCGCCGAGGCCTCGGTAAGAAAACCCTTGAAGGCATCGGGAAGGATCGCGCCGTTGGCTGGATCCTCGGGCTTGTAGCGCTCAGCCGGGAAATCCCACCACGGCATGGTCACATCTGGGCAGAAGTCCTGCAGCGCCAGCTCGAATTCATAGAGATACACGCGATGCCATGGCAGGAAGCGCTCCCAGCCATGCTGGCAGTGGTTCTGGTGGATCAGGGCCAGATTGTTATAGCTGCGTTTGTCGCCAACCCATTTGTTGAGCTTGTAGAGCTCGCGAAATGCATGCCGCAGCCGCTCTTTCTGTGGCTCGCCAAGCACATCGACATCCATGCGCTGGCGCAACTCGCCCTTGGCATAGCGCCACGCCGCCGGATCGGATGCCGGGCCGAAGACGGGACCGGGGAGCCCTTTGACCTCGACGCGGGCCTCGGTCGCCACACTGACTTCGCCGGCGAGCGCAATCGACCCGACCAGTTCTCCGGGACAGCCTTCTTCGATCCAGGTTTCGATCCGATCGATGTCCTCGTCGGCGACCGGCGAACCACCCCAGGGCAGGCGGGGGAACTGCTTGCCGTCGAACGGCGGCAGTCCGCGCAGCCCTCGGATCAGCGACGAGCGGGCGCCACGCCCCTTGGCATCGCTGTTGCCACAACACGTGGTCGAGACCGGCGCGATCAGCGGCGTTCCGTGCAATTGGAGCGCCAGAAATTCCGGCAGCGTCAGCCCCGTCAGGCCGCCGGGTCCCTCGTTGCCGCCCGCCGCGGCGAGGATCGCCTGGACGTCTCCCCAGGTGAACGGGGCGGCAGGCTTTGGCTGCGCCTCATTTTTGGCCATCTTGGGCCCCCATCGGCATCTGCATCGCAGTCTGCGGGGTTGTGTCGCCCACCTGGTCAGGCAGCACCACGGCAACATTCTGCATCATGCCCTGGTCCTCGTGGTCCAGGATGTGGCAGTGAAGCACGTATTCGCCGATGTAGCGCTCATAGCGGGTACGTATCTTGACCGTGTAGATACCAGAGAACCCAGCGGGTAGACTTTGCGGGATCAGGCTCTTGATCCACAGCGTATCTTTCCACACGCCTTTGAGCCCTTGATATTGCGGGTCGTAAGGCGCACCGCCAGCATCGTCTATCGCGCCTGGGGCGCTGACATCCTTGCCATTGGGGTCCGTGATCGAGACGATCTGGAAGGGATTGACGTGAATGTGAAATGGGTGGCTCACGAAATGCGACTGGAGCGTCCATTCCTGCGCTTTCCCGAGAGGCAGATAGCGGTCAATGCGCGTAGGGTCGTAAGGCTTCGCGTCCGCCGTATTGAGCGTATTGGCGACCTCGAACTTGGTGTTGGGCGTCGTCGTGTCGATGAAGAAGGTCAGTTCCTGCGTGCCATTGCCCTTCACCTCATCGTCGGTGATATCGGGATGCGGCGTAAAGCTTGTCAATTTCATCCCGGCCTGCAGGTCGGCTACCACCGTCGGTTTGACGTCCGCGGGCATATTGGCCTCGGCCAACGCGATCAGCTTGCGGTTGATATAGGCCTCCACGTTGTCAACGGGCGTTCCTGGCGCCACGTCGACCAACGCCAGCAGTTGCGGTCCCACATCGAGGCCGCTCACTGTACCCGCTTTGGGTGCCGATGAGTCGATCACGCAATAACGTCCGGCCTCTGGAAACACCACCAGCGCGTCATACCGATAGCCAGGCTGAAAGGTCGCAAGTTTGGTCGGCTGCGCTGCCGCCATCGTCAGTCCATCGGCTGCGATCAGCGAATAGGGTACAGGCGTGGTGCTGCACGTATCCTTGATGAAGGCCGCGGTCGTGTCGGGATTGACGAGCGTCTTCACGCCTGCCTTCGGCTTTCCGTCAAGAACCTTGAAAAATTGCAGGCTTATTGTATCTCGCACGCCGGCATGGATCATGCGCCAGCGCTCGACCTGGCCCTGCGTCGCCTTGAGAGGTTCGTTGGGATTGAACACCTTGCCATTGAGGGAGGTGTAGCGCCCCGATGCGGGCCAGGTGCCCGGCCCGAACTGGTCATAGCCCTCGATGCCCCCGACGTCGCCCGGGTCGCAAAGATAACGGCCGTTGATATCCTGTTTGATCGGGCCAAGCTCTCCCGGCTTTGCCGAGGGAGCGCGGCAGGCATACTGGATTTGCTGCATCACCAGTACTCGCTCGGGGATGGCTGACGTGGGGATCAGCGTATCGATATCGCCATGGGCATTGGGGGTTGGAAAGCGGTTGCCGCGGATGATCAGCGCTCCAGCCATGCCGCTCGACACCTGCAGTGCGGTCGAGCCGTGTCGATGGGTGTGATACCAGAACGTCCCGGAAGGATGGTCGGACGGGATGTTGTATTCGTAGGTGAACTGCGTCTGCGGGTTGATCGTCAGCAGCACGTTGTCGCTGTTGCCCGATGGACTGACCCACAGCCCATGGGTGTGCAGATTGGTGCCGTTGAAGCAGTGGGGGATATCAGGCATCTGGCCGGGCATACAGCCAGGGTCGCCGGGCTGCGGCCCTGCCGGCAACTGATTGTCGAGGGTGATACGCACCGTGTCGCCCGGCGTTGCCTCAATCGTTGGAGAAACATAGGGAGCGCTGGGATCGACACCCTTACCGGTGTAGCCACGCAGATGAACCTTGTCGTACCCGCCCGTGGACGGGTTGTAGATCTGGTTGTCGATATAGTCGATCTTGAGATCGAGCAGTCGGTCGCCGCGCACCGGCGCGGTGTTGCCAGGCAGTGGCGCGGCGGGGGCGAGCCCCGTCAGGGCAGGCTTGGCAATCGGCGCGCGTTCGTCCTGCAATACCGGCGGATTGAGGATCTCGGCCGCTGCGGGCAATGCCGCCATTGCCCCCAGGCTGCCACCGAAAACAGCCGCGAAAAACCGCGCACGCACCATCGATCCGCCATGCGACATGGGGGGCCCTCCGCTTTGACTCTAGATTGTGCTCTAAAAGGATAGTGCGCTCGATCCGAAATCATGTCCAGATTGATAAACTGAAAATGCCAAAAAAATTACTTCACCAACACTGTAAGAGTGCATTTATGTCCAAATTTATACGACTCTTGGCATCTCGGGCTAATTTCGTTATATTTATAACAAGTTTACATGCGATCAGCGATCGACCTATCAAAGCATTGATCTATGCATAAACACAGTTGTCTACAGGAGCCGCACATAACCATTTCGACATCGCCGAGACTGGGCGAGATGGCTCTGCTCTGAAGCGCGTGGCAATGCGTCAGCGCGCCGATGTCACAGCGACACCAATGTCACCGTAGGAGCGGTAACCCGGGCCTTCGGGATATCAGTCACGACGGAGCCGCTGCCGAAATAGTAGACGAACAGCAAAGAGCTCCCCCAGTTGAAATCATATGAATAGCTGTTGCCGCTGGTCGTCGCATAGTAGCCGGCGGGAGCCGGTGTGGCGTAGCCGGGTCCAGTATTGCCATACTGCGAATTCAATGCGATCGCATAGGCATTGTTGCCGTGGGCGTCCTGCGGGCCGCCGATAAACGCGAACAGGCAAAGACCGCCCGAGTTCGCCTGGAAACCGAGCTGCATGAAGCTCGGCACGGTGGTCGCCTTCAGCGTGGTGTAGAGCGTGACCGGAACTGCGTCCCCCGTGGTCGGCAAGGACTGCGGTGGCGAACCCAAACCTGGTCCAAAGGCTGCAATCCAGATCGGCGTGTTGGTGTTCGCACTGATGTTGGCGAGGTTCAGATTATTGGCCTGCCAATTGTTGATCAAGATGGTCGGCTGCAAGGCCAATGCCGGGGCAAGCAGGAACTGCGGCTGGCTGCTGCCGCTCGTCAAGGCCAGCTTGCCGGCATTGTTCATCTCGGAGATGTTCTGGAAGGCCAGGATCATCGATCCATTGGACGTCTGCGACATTGCCGCGCTCTGCCGCGCGGCAAGCGTCATCGGGGAGCCATTCCAGTTGATCGTCGCCAAGGGTTGGCCCAGACTGCTGAAATTCGAAGGCGGCATGACTTCCGTTTCAAGAGAGCAGCCACGATGGCGCTAAGCGTGGCGGAGAAATCCTTCCATGGCAATGCTACAGTGACTGCAGCAAAGCCGTCACCGGCGCCGCGGTCTGCGGCGAGAGATTGACAACATAGATCGATGCCGCTCCCCAATTGAATGACAGCGAGTATCTGTTGCCGCTGGCCGTGGCGAAAAATCCAGCCGGGGGAGGGTTCACCGTCGGCGGACCGGTGTCGCCGGTCGGCGCGTTGAGGGCAATCACATAGGCATTGTTGCCGGACTGGTCCAGCGGGCCGCCGACCACGGCGACAATCTCCAGATTGCTGGTGCTCGAGCTGAATTCAAGCTGCATCCAGTTCGGTGTCGTTGTCCCCTGCACGGCCTGGCGCATCGCCAACTGCACGGGAGTGCCGATCGTCAGCGAGCCCGGCTGCATGCCGGGGATGCCGGGACCAAATGCCTGGACGAAGATGGGGGTGGCGGCATTGATGCTGGTATTGGTGAGGGTCAGGTTGTTGGCTTGCCAGTTCGCCGTGAGGATGCTGATCATCCTTGCCAGGGCCGGAACCGGCACGATCGTCGGAGTGCTGCCGCCCGAGGTGAAGGCGAGCCTGCCGGCGTTGTTCTGTTGCGCCTGGTTGAAGTATCCGACGACGAGGGAGCCATTGGGCGTCTGCGGCATGGTCACGCTGCCGCGAACCGCCAGCGTCTGGGGCAGGCCGTTCCAGGCCGCGTTGACCGTGCCGGCTGCGATGAAGTCGTGCATGTCAGGTTGTCCTCTTTGCACCGGCTTTGCGCTGGGGCCCGGCGGATTGCGCCGCCGGCTCCCACGCTTCGATCACAGAGACAGCAGTTCCGCCGTCAGGGACGAAGCAGTCGAAGGCGACATGTTCGCTAGGTAGACAACGGAGGAACCCCAGTTGAATTCGAAGGAGTAGTTGTTGCCGCCCGTCGTCGCGTAATAGCCTTGTGGCGCCGCGGTGCCCGTGCCCGGACCGGTGTTGCCGGACGGCGAGTTCAGCGCGATGGCATAGGCATTGTTGCCTGACCCATCCTGCGGGCCGCCGACGATGGCGACGACGATCAACTGGCCGGTGTTGGTCCCCAGGGTCAACTGCATCCAGTTGGGGGTCGACGTTCCCTGGGCGATACCGCCCGGCTTCAGCGTCAGCGCCGTGTTGATGGCAAGCGTTACCGGCTTCTGGCCGGGCAGTCCGGGACCGAAGGCCTCGATCCAGATCGGCGTTGCGGCCGCGACGCTGACATTGGTGACGGAGAGATTGTTGGCCTGCCAGTTGTTGACGAGGATGCTGGGCTGGGAGAGCAACGCCGGAGCCGTCAGGAACGTCGGCTGCGAACCGCCCGAAGTCAGCGCCAGCTTGCCGGCATTGTTCAGGGAGGCGGTGTTCTGATAGGCGAAGACCATCGATCCGTTGGTCGTCTGCGGCATCGCCGCGCTTTCGCGGTAGGCCAGCGTTGTCGGCGAGCCATCCCAGTTCGCGTTGGATTGGTTAACACCGAGAATGTTGTACTTTGGGGCCGTTGCCATGATTTTTCCTCGTAGTTTTCGGGGTTCGGACTGTCGTTCTTGCACGCGTGCTACAGAGCGGCGGACTTGCAGCTCGAAGCGTGCCCTAGAGCAAAGCGCGTTCAAGCGTAAACGCTACTTTGCTCTAGCTCATTGTTTCGACGCGTCTTTGCGATTCTTGCCGATGCCGGCAAATCGCAAAACGCTTTAGCTCTCTCGATTTGTTTCAACACCGGATTATCCAAAACCGGTTTCTGGTTCGGTCCGAAGTCTGTTTCGAAATCGCTCCCTCCTTCCACTCGTCTCGCGCGTGACGCCGCCGCAAGTGCCCGCCTCGAGGCGGTCAGTTCGCATCGATGTCCGTCAGTTTCAGTTGCAGGTTGCTGAAGCGCAGTACTGGCGTGTTGACGCCGCTGAGTGCCGCGTAAAGCGTGATGTCGAAGACCAGCATCGCACCCGCCGGCACGGCGCCGGCGCCGAAGACGATGCTGTTGTCGGAGGCCCAGCCGGCGATTGCCGCCGCGAAAATCGACGCGAAATCGCCGAGTTCCGCTGGCTGCTGCCCGTCGATCTCGAAGGACCGCGCCAGCACAATCGGAACCAGCGGGCTGATCGAAGCCCCGTCGAAGGCACCCCCGGCAACGGCGGGGAACGGGAACTGATAGGAGCAGCCGACCTTGACCCGCCTTTGGGTTCCGCTGGTTACGCTCGCCGCGGCATGAGCGGCGAGCAGCGATCGTGCCTGGACCGGATCGGCCAGCAGGTCGGCCATGATGGTGTAAATGCGCTGGCACAGGCTTGACGGCGACGTCGGGCAGGCCGCGCCCGACCCTTGGCCAGGCAGCGTCGTGACATCTATCGGCGTCACATTGTCGATAAACGGCGTCACCGGCTGGCTCGGCCGGACCTGCGGCGTCTTGTAGATGAACTCCGGCACCACCTGCCACGCGGTGTTGTCGGAGGCATCGAGCGTGATCAGGTTGCGCTCGATCTGCACCGAGGCAAGTGCATTCTCGGCGGCCAGCACGTTGAGCGCATCGACCTCGATCGTATGCGCGACACCGAAATTACCGGGTGCGGCATCGTCGACCTCGAACAGCAGGCCGTTCGGTGGCGAAGGCTGGACAGGGTGCTGGTTCGGGTAAGGCGTCAGGTTCGAGGGATCGAGCGCGGTGACGCTCAGCGCGACATTGGCGAAGCTTGATTCCCCCTGAGCCGCCGGCCATTGCAACTCGATCAGCCGTGTCGTTCCGTCAGGCTGCAGAGCGTCGGTGACGACGTAGCTGTCGGTGACGTTTGCGAGGCCTTGGACGAAATTCAGATTGAAGCCCGGGTTCCAATCCTTGTTCGCCGTGACCTCGCCAATGGCGGTGGCGAAGGCGGCCACCGCGTCTGCCCAGGCCGGATCGGTCGGATTGCGCAGCACGGGGCTGATCGCGCCATAGACGGCCGATGTCCGCGCCAGCGCCGTGAACAGGTCGTAGGGGCCAGAAGCGCCAGGGAGTTCACTGACGCTGTTTGGCGCGGTGTTCGACGCCGCGCTGAGGTCGGTGTTGTAGGTGACGGCGGTGTTGATCTGGTCCTGCGCGACGAGGAAGGCCTGATAGGTATAGAGGTAGCTCCAGTCGGCACCGTCGGCGATCGGATTGCTGGAAGGAGATGCCGGCTTGAAGCCCGACCAGGTCTGGCTGATCAGTGTCGGCGGTGTCGGGTATTGGCGATACACAACCGGAATGTTTGTCAATGCGCCGGCCGGTCCGACATGCGGCACGCCTTGCGGATAGGGATCGACCAGTTGCAGCCAGATCGAAGGACGCGCTTCGCCCGGCGCTCCCGCCGGTGCCAGGAAGAACTGCAGATTGGTGACGGCGAAACGCAGATCAAACGGCACCACCGCCGCCGCGGCCGCGTCAGGATCGCCATAGAGGAAGGTGAGGGGGCTCCGCCCCGTGCTGCTGATGCCGACATGCGCGGTCGAAAGCCCGGCATTCTGGCGCGTGGCAGAGAAGGTGCCGCTGCCGGAGCCGCTCACGGTGGTGGCGATCGTGAAGGCCGTCTCACTGGTGACGGTGACCGTGTACACGCCATCGGTCGGGACCGGTCCGGAACTCGCCTGGAAGATCATCAGTACGCGGCTGCCATCCGTCAGGCCGTGCGGATTGGTGGTCGTCGCCGACAGGCTGAGGCCGCTCCAGCTATAGCTTCCGGCGAGCATCGCTTCGATCTGGCCAAACAGTTCGATCGTGCCGTCGGCTGCGGCCGAGACCGACTGGTTCCAGGTCACGTCATATTGCACGATGGTGTCGACGGAATAGGCCGTCATCAGCGCCGAGCGCATCTGCTGCTCGAACACATCCCGGGCGACCGCCAGTGCCGCCGTCGTACCGGTGAACGGCGATTGCGGGCCAAAGAGCCAGTCGACTTCGTACTGGGCGTATTTCTGCGCCAGTGTCTCACGGCCAAGCGCAATCGCATCATAGGCGCCTTGGGCGAGCTCGAAGGCCTTGGCCGCCGAGGCGGGTGACAGCACTTCGTCGACCGCCTGGAAGAAGGCGCGGTTCAACTGGTCGAGGTCGGTATCGATGAACAGCTGCTGTGCCGGCAGCGCTGGCAGCTTGGACGACAGCTGGGGCAGCTGAACGCTGGCGCTGTTCAGCACATTGTCGAGCGGCTTGGGCGAGAGGAAGCGCGGTCCGCCCCCCGCAGCCCCGATCGAGATGTCGAGCAGCGAGGCCGCTGCCGCCCACAGCGATTGCGAGCCGGCACGGGCGCCGCCGGACCCATCATGGGCGAGTTTCAGCGCCTTGAGCCGCTTGCGCGCCAGCGCCGTGCTCGACAGTTTCTGCTGGGACGAGGCCTCGGCTCCGTTCATGCCGATAGCGAGTTTCTGGGCAGGGAAGGCACCGGTGAAATCGGCGGCGAATTGCGACATGTTGCTGGCGCCCCCGGTTGCCGGGGCAAATCCGGTGGCGACGTTCTGCACGGATGGCACCAGGACCGTGCCGAACTGATCCTTCAGATAGGGCGAGATCAGATTGATGTTGCGGGTGATGCCCAGCAGGACGACGATCTCGAACAGCGGCGGCAGGGCGCCGGGGCCGCTCACCGGCATCGAGATGGTCACCGCGCCGGGGAAATTGGGGCTGAGCCCGGCCAGCCAGTTCACGAGGTCGGCCACCATGCCGGTGACCTTGCTGGCGTCCGCTGCCGGCAGCGGGAAATTGACCAGGCTGCTGCCGTCCGCCTGCAGCGCAAGGCTGGTCTCGACATAGAATGAGACACCGGAGCCGTTGATCTGATCCTCGATGGTGCGGAAATTGGCCAGGACCGCCGCCGTCTGGTCGGCGGACATGCCGCTAAAGGCCGCCTGGCTCGGCGTCAGGACGAGCTCGACGGTATTCGCCGCCGAGCCGTCGAACCCGTAGGTCGGCAGGATCCCCGGCCATTGGTCGACCGGAACGATCGGGTCGAAATAGAGGTTGGTGTCGCCATAGGTAGCTGGCGTCGGCAGCTGGTTGCCGAATGCGTCGTTGACGAAGAACGAGAGCGTGAATTTGTCGTTGATCGAGGCATAGCGGTTGGGTGTGGCCGAACCGACATTGGCGGTGGCGACGTTATAGAGCGGCGCGAACACCCGGTACGTGCCGGTGGTGCCGGATTGGTCGGGCTTCTGCGGCTGGATCGGCGCCGACAGATTGCTCAGCGTGAAGCCCGTCGTCGCTTGCACCTGGTAGGTGACAAGGCTGTAGAGGGAATTGAGCGCTGCCTGTGCACCGCCCGCGGCGGCCAGGGCCTCGTGCAGTTCGGTATCCGCAGTGATGCCGGAGGCGCGCAGCGCCTCGATGACGGTGCCGCGGGAATGGGAGTTCGCCGCAGCGAGCAGCCCGGTCTTGGCCACCGCAGCGGGCGTCTTCAGCTGCATGACGCTCTCGGCGCGCGTCAGCTCGACACCGAAGGTGCCGGCCGCGACCTTGACGTAACGCGCCTCCAGCGCCGGGTCGGCGGTCTCGGCATAGTAGACGAGGCCGCTTTGGGTGCCCGCAAGCACGACGGCATTGTAGTAGGGCTGGATGGCGAGCGGCGAGCCTGCCTGATTGGTTCCGCTGCCTGGCTTGTAGGTGACCAGCATCATCACCTGCGCCACGCCCTTGACGAAGAGGGCGCTCGGCAGCGCATTCCCGGTCTTGTCGACAAAGCGCAGATAGTAGCCCGATGCGTTGGTGACGGTCGCCTGCTGGATGATCTGCAGGAAGCCGTAACCGCCATCCGCGGTGATGTCGGTGCTGGCGCCGACGGAGACGCCCGCCGGCAGGCCGAGCGCGAAGCCCATCAGTCCTTGCGGCGGTTGCGACACGGTCGTGGTGTTGGTGCGCAGCGCGAAGACGGCATCGGGATCGACCACCGCCGAGACGAGGCCGGACGCACCCGCTGCCGTCTGGAACAGGATCTGGATCGCATCGACCGGCCGGTCACCGCCCCTGAGATCGTCAAGGATCCTGCCGAGCAGCGCCTCGTCCGCCTGGCTGGCACCGGATAGCGCATAGACATCCGGCAGCATGCTGCCTTGCGTGGCGCCCGGAATCTGCTTCACCGTCAGCGTAATGCTGGTGGCGAAGGTGATATCGCCGGCGGGCAGCGGCGTGCCATCCGGCAGATAGGCGCCTTGTGCCTGACGGGAGTTCACCAGCACCGGGATCAGGGCTGTTCCCTCGTTTACTTGCAATTTCGCCAGGCTGGGTGCGAATGGCCGCAGGCTGACCGCCGTCGCATTGGGCGGCGTCCAGGCGATGGCGTTTTCCAGCGCGAAGGATTGCGGGCCCGTCGAACTGAGCGCGATCGGTGCCGGGCTGCTCGGCGCCGTCACTGACGCTTCGGTGAGGCCGAGATAGGGATCGAGGAGGGTTTGGGTGAGCGAGAACGAGGCGTTGACGGAAAGCCAGTCCTGCGTCGCGTCCGGATTGGTCAGCGTGATGGTGTAGCTATTGCCTTTGGCGAAGCCGCCGGCGGGAAATTCCTGCCACAAAAGCGCGAAAAGCGGGTTCGTGCGGGTCGACACCGCCCCACCGGGCACGGTTAGACCTGCGGTATAAGGCAGGCGCACGCCGCCGCGCAGCGCACTCGACATTTGCCCGGCAAGGCCTTGGAAACGGGTCTGCGCGCCGGGCGTCGGTGCGGCCACCGCCGCCATGAACAGCTTGTCGAGCGGGGAGGAGGTCAGCCCCGCATTCTGCATCGTCACCAGCAGTTCGTGCACGGCGCCGCGGATCAGCCCCTTGAAATAATCGAGGAATATCTCCTGCGACAGCGGCGTGGTGCCGGCCGCGGGATTGGCCGGGGCCGAGTTCGATGTCTGGTTGACGAACAGCTGGTTGAAATAGGTGTCGACCGTCTGCAGATAGCTTTGCGATACCAGGTTCTGCGCCTGGAACTGATAAGAAAATTCCTGGGCGTTGCCCTTGCCGTCGGTGCGCCCGCTGGTGGCGAGGTTGAGGAAGGGCGGCATTGGAAACACGCATGCTTTGGTCTTGCCGGTGGGCGTTGCAAGCGTGGCGGAAAAGTTGGCGAGCTGGCCGAGCAGGGTCGGATAGTCGATCCAGCCAGTCAGCGCGTCCGGCTCGCTGTCGATATCCTTCAAGCCGGGCGTGCCAGTGCTGGGATCGAATTCGAGCAGGACCACGGAGTTGTAGGCCGGCAGGTTCAGCGCGTGCATGAGCGCGAAGGTGGCGAGCTGCGTCGTCACCGCTTCAAACGGCTTGAAGTCGGCATAGGTGGGGTTCTGCGGCGGGTTGTCGTCATACTGAATGCCGAGCGAGGTCACCAGCCAAGGCGTGCCGGGGCTGGTCGCGTCCGGGAAAACCACCGTCAGTTCTGGCAGGAACAGGATCGGCAGTTTCTTAGGCAGGTTTGGCAACAGCCCGACATTCGGCGCCGCGCCGGCAAGAAGCCGCTGCTTCAGCCGCGCAAAAGTTTCGATCTGGGCCTGCTGCGATGAACCGGCCAGCTGCCATTCGAAGCGGAACGAGGCGTTGAAGCTGAAGCTGATGGAAATGGAGAAGAAGAAAAGGTTGATTTCGACCGTAACGCTGACGCTGACACTCGCTTCGATGTAGAGCAGGATCGAACCGCCACCACCGCCTGGCACGCTTGGTGGTTCCAGCGCCAGGATGATGCCGATGCTGGCTTCAAGGCGGACATTGACGCTGGCCTTGATGATGACGAAGTCGAGCGAGCCGTAGAGTTCGCCGATGATGCCGAACTGGCCTTGCAGCGACAGCGCGTCGGGCTTCTTGGTGAGGTCGCCGCCACCGCTGGTGAGATAGCCGGCCGCGCCTTGAATGATGCCGAAGAAGGTGACGCTCACCCCCGCTTTCAGTGGCCCGGCGGTGAAATCCTTGCCGACGCCCAGTCGCGCGGCAAAGCCGAAGGCCAGGATGCTCTGATACGTGCCCTTGAAGACATCGGGATCGGTCGCCGAACTCAGGCTGGCGATGTAGAAGCCGCCCGACCCGGTCACCGGGATCGGCCCGGCCTGCGCCTGCACCTGGAAGCACACGCTCCAATTGTCGGCGTCCGGGAAGCCGAGATCGGCTTTCCAGTCGCCATTGGTGTAGACGTCGACGCTCAGTGTCGGCAGCGTCAGTGAAGCCGCACCAACCTGGAAGGTGCGCAGGCTGTCGGGCAGGCTGAAGACGGCGGCGAATTTACCGATCGTGTCGGAGATCTTGGTATAGACGATCTCGAACTCCGCTCCCTTGCCAGCGCCGCCGGTAAGCCTGAGCAGCAATGCGTAGAAGGGCGTTACGTCATAGAAGACGAAGCCGACCTGGAGCACTTTGAGCAGTGTGAAGTCGGTGATGATGATCCACTTGCCGTCAGGATGGTAGATGTCGGAAAACTTCTTGGCCTGGAGCTTGTCCCAGAAGTCGCCCTGCATGAATGTTAGGAAGGCATCGAAATTGGCGGGCGGCTTGGCCGGATCGGGACCGACCCGCTGGCCGATACCGAGATAGACGAGGTCGAAGACGTCGCTTACAGCGCCGAGCTTGGCTGGCACCGGCGCCGCGAGCAGTTCCGGTGTGTCGCCACCGCCACCGCCACCGCCGCCGTCCTTGCCCTTGTTGTAGGCACCGATCCAGCCGATCTGGTCGGCGCCCTCGGTCGGCGCGAACAGGCCGATGCTTATGGTCCCGTCCGGCGGCAGGCGCTGGCCGAGGATCTCGATGAAGCAATTGTGCATGCCGAGCACCAGCATCTTGGGATCGGCATCGGTGGCGTATTCGAGATTGAATTGCTCGATCGAGATGGTCAGCACACCTTCGATCTTGATTTCCAGCTTGCCGTCGACTTGTGGAAGCTGGATGCCGAAGGCGAGGCCGCCGCCGTCCCCGGGGCTCAGCCAGCCGATGAGCACGCTGAACTTGAAGGCTGAGAGCGAGCCGACCAGCCCGCCCATCGAGCCGAGGTCGAGATCGAAGATCAGCGCGTAATTGAACTTGTCCTGCAGCGTGATGCCGTTTTCCGCGAGCCCCGGCAGCGAGCCCAGCGAATAGTAGTTCAGGCTCTCGATCGTCTCGTCGGCGCTGTCCGAATAGAGGAACGACTTGAGCTTGAATGGGATCAGATCGAGCAGACTGTCGGCACCGCTGCGCTTCGCGGAGGCGCCGAGGTCGAGCCGCAGGTCGCCCGGCGCAAAGCTGAGCGAGAGAGCGCTCGTCGATGGCTGCTTTTGGGCGGAAGGTTTGTAGATCGTCAGGTCGAAGCCGACATCAATGCCGAGATTGGAGAAGGCCAGCTTCTCGAACGCGAACAGGTCGAGCACCTGGAGTTCGTTGAACTCGATGTCGCCCCAGATGGCGAAATGTGCCGTGATATGGGTGGTGGTGCTGTCGTTCGACGATGTCACCGCGGTTTCGTCGTCGAACGAAAATTGCAGTTTCGTCAGCGTGATCTTCTTGAGGTATTTGTTGTTGGACTTGCCGTCGTCATCGGTGAAATTGAAGACGAAATCACCCTGGGCGACGAAGGAATAGACGCCCTGTCCGGAGCTGGTGTCGTCGCCGCTGGTGCCGTGCGCCTGGTAGGATCCCATGATTGCGATGACATTGCCATCATCGCCGGCATTGGCGGCCGCGCTCTGGCCGGCGTCGAGATTGACGCCGGTCTTGAACAGATTGTTGATGGTGAGATTGACCTCGCAGGCGAAGCTTCGCAGCTCGGAATTGGTGAACAGGGCGCGCAGATATTCGACCTCGAAACCATAGTCGATGTCGAGGACCGCCGGCTTGCTTGCCGCCTTTTCATAGTCGACCAGCGCGAAGGTCGCGCTCTGCGCCAGCTTGGGCAAGGTTTGCGACGGGTCGGAGTCGGTATTGTTGATGGCGATGCCGACATGATGGACCCGAAAGCCGGCAATGCCCGGATCCGTCATGCCGCCGAGAACGGCGCGTACCGCTGTCGGCAGGTCGTCGAGCTGCATGTTGCAGTTGACGGCGAGAATGCCGTTGAACGTCGGGTCTGTGACTGTCTGGTAGAAATTCCAGTAAAGCGAGGTGGTATCGGGCTGCTTGCTACCACCCGGAAACACCGAGGCCTTCGCCTCGGCAATGAGTTTTTGCAGATAGGTCTGGGTGCAGGTGGCGGTGAATGTCTTGTTGAAAGTGTCCGGCTGCGACCACAGCCTGGTGTCGGTGACCAACTCCTCGATCGTCTCGCCGGGATAGAATTTCAGCATGAAGATCGGCGGCGTGCCGCCAGGCGCGGCGAGCCCGCCCGGCGACAGATTGAATGTCCAGTCGCCGATCTCGAGCTTGTCATTGGTGAAATCGAACAGGGACTGCCCGGAACCAAGCGGGTCGGCGCTCGCAGGATTTTCGCTGACCACCGTGAAGATCTGGTTCTGCTGCACCGCCTTGCGGATTGAGGGACCCATGGCCTCGAATTCGAGGATGCCTGCCGCACTCGTCGCCATCTGCAGGCCGGTCCATGCCAGTGGCGTGCCGGCAAGCTCGGCCAGCATGCCTTGCGGCGTCATGGCGGTTTTTGTCGGCTGGTCGGCGGGGGCGGGGTTTGCCGCGATGCGCTGCTCTGGCGCCGAAACGAAGCCGGCTGCGCGCCTGGGGTTCAGCGCGCGCGATTCCATGTCAAGGTAGTCGGCAGCCTTCAGATTGGGATTGGTCGAGAAATCGAGCCCCGCGTAAGGCACGAGCGGGACGGCCGGCGCGCTCCCCGTAGCACTCCATGATGGCACGGGGAAATAATCGAGAACATAGACGCTAAGGCCGGAGGCGGGTGGCGCACCGGCGAGCACCGCGGCCGAGGCGTCGGGCTGCTTGTAGAGCGGTGCGCGCTCGGGCTGCGAGACATAGGTGCCCTGCCGGACGTCGAGTTGCGCCCATGAGGTCGTGGCGGTGGCGTCGAGAAAGGCAGGGTTGGTTGACGAGTCCTTCGCCGGCGCAATCCGGTAGGCTGGCTGGGCCGGCACGAATTCGAGCTTGTCCGGCGTAGAGCCGACCGTCACGGTCACGAATTCGGTGCCGGTGACGCCGCACAGCATCTGCACCGTTTCGGATGTCGCGGCTGCGGCCTGGCTGGTGCCGGTATCGAGTGCCAGGCCGAACTGTCCTGCCGGCGTCAGATAATAATAGCGCTGTTCGCTCGGTGATTGCTGCGGACGGCCGGCGAAGACGAGGCGGCTCGCCGTGCCGATATCGCCGGTGTTGACGGTGCTGAGGGCGAACGGTTTGCCATTGGCGGTGACGAAGGTCGAGCCGAGCAGCGTGTCGGTGAACTGGAAGAAGCTACGCTCCGCGTCGAGTGGGGCAAGCATGTCCAGCGTGACGTTGAAGCCGAACGGCGTCGTCGAGCCACCGGCGCCGCGGAAAACCGGATAGCTCAAGGCATTGACCAGCCCGCCGTCGACAGGCGGGTTGAAATACATGAGGCCGGCTTCGAACTGGACGAGGTCGGCGGCCGCCAGTTCAAACGCGGCGCTGGCCGTTCCAGCCAGCGGGCCGGTCAGTGCCAGGCTCGCGAAGGGCGCGGTCGATTGGAATGTCACCGTGGCGCCTGCGGGTGGCGTGGCCGTCAAAAGCAGCGTGGCCGGCGGCTGGCTGTTGGCAATCTGCAGGCTGTTGGAGGCGTCGTCGAACAGGACCGTCGTCGACAGCCCGAACAGATCCGGCTGAACCTGGAACGTCACGCTCTGTCGGAACGTCAGTGAGAAGGACTCCGCCACCGTCGGCGACGACGTGCCTTGCCCCGTGATCGCGACCAGGACCGAAGTGGTGCCCAGCGGTTCGGGAAACCATCCGATCTGTGTTCCGGTGTTGGCGGTGAAGGCAGCGCGGATCCCTGCCTCGAAGGCCTTCCAGTCGCGAGTTGCCGACGGAGCGAAGAAGGCGATGTAGCCAAGCTGGCTGGGGTCGATCCAGCTCTGGGCGGTCAGATCGAAGGTCGGATCGGTGCGGGACGCATCCTGGAACAGAAACGCGACACGGGCGGTGGTCGAGGTGTCAGCCAGGTAAAGGCCGCTTGTGTCGCGTTTGAAAGCGATCATCCCTACCTCCCATGGGCCCTGCGGTGCGTCCCAACGGCGTCCCGCCGCCGTTTGGGGGCAGCCGAAGGACTTGGTGTCGCGCTTACTATACCGAAGAGTGAAGTGTAATTGTAGAACGAATAAAGAGATTTGTAAAAGACTATATTTTGATGAATTTAATATGAACTAAATTTTACGATTTTACTTATAAATATAATCTTGTAAATCAATATTATATAGTATTTTTATCAAATAATTAAGTTCATTATAAATGATAATAATTAATTATTTAGAAGATACGTTATTAATTATGGAATAGATTGTCATCATGCAAGGTAAATTTTCTCTCGAAACGATAGTCGTTGCCCAGTATCTTAGCCAGTTCTTCGGAGAGGGATCTGCAGAGTCGGCGCGCTCGTGCAATTGCTTATCCCGATGGGAGGGCCTGGTTCTTCCTGCCATCCCGCCAACGCACTCACTGTTCGCGACAGGGTCTTCCCCGGTCCCTGGTGACCAGCTTGGTGAGCGATACGGCAATTGTCACGCTTGAACGTCGAGCCGCTCTTTCTCCATCTCGGCCATGTTCTGGAAGCGGCCGGCGATGCATGGACAGTCAATCAGCGCCCAAAGCCCCGGGCACTTGGTAGCGATCTGAAGCGCAGGGCAGGGGAACTGGTCACGCTACTCGACCCCCGCACCCAGAATCCTGGCTCTCCACCTGCTGCTGCGGCCGCCGATTGCCGACGAGCAACAATGCGCTAACATCAGAGCAAAGCGCGTTTACACGTAAACGCCCATTGCTCTAACTCCTTGTTTTGACGCGTCTTTGCGATACTTGCCGATTCCGTCAAATCGCAAAACGCTATAGAGGTTCAGAAGCAAAAAGAGGGAAGAGGCGAATGTCGGATCCTACCGTCAATAAAGCCATTCTTGAGAATGTTTACCGCCACTGGAACGAGACGCTGGGAGGATCTGTCGATGAAATAATGGATATTTGTGCGGACGAAATACGTTGGGGCTCCCTTGCCCAAGGTGTTTCGCCGCTCCCATTTACGGCTGAGGCCGTCGGCAAGTCGGAGGTCCGAAAATATTTCCACGGGCTTCTGGCAGCATGGAGCATGGTTTACTACAAGGTCCACTATTTTGTCGCGGAGACGGACCGCGTCGTCATGGTCGGGTCGACAAAGTGGACCAACAAGGAAACTGGCAAGGCCTGCGAGACGGCCAAGATCGATATATGGCGATTTCGCGACGGGCGAGCCATCGAGTTCTTCGAACATTACGACACTGCCCAAATGCTCGATGCGGCGAAGCCGTGATGCCCACCGACGCCTAATCCCCTGCCTTGTGGAACGGTCAGCCGGCGAGGGCGGTCACCTGGATCTCCACCAGCAGTTCAGGCGCGGCCAGGCGCGCTTCCACTGTGGCACGGACGGGCAGGTTGGCGGGATCTATCCAACTGTCCCAAACCGCGTTCATCTGATCGAAATGGGCGATATCGCGCAGCCAGATATTGGCGCTGATCAGCCTTGCCTTGGACGAGCCGGTCTCGGCGAGCAGCGCATCGATTTGGGCGAGGATATCCTTGGTCTGTGCCGTGGTATCCGCGCTCTCATCGCGGCCGGTGATGCCGGCGGTCGTTATGATGCCGTTGACGATGACGGCTTCGCAGAAGCGCTTGCCGGGATGAAGGCGTTTGATCATGAATTATTCCTTTCAGAGGTTGCAAAGGGGATCGAGCCGCCGTTCCGGTGGCCTTAAGCGGGGGCGATAGCGTTCAGAGGATGTTCTTGCCGAAGGCCGACAGCACGAAATGGGTATATTCGGCTGCAATCGCCGATGGCAGGTCCGTGGTCATGCCGCTGAGCGACAGGGACAGCATGCCCGGATGCTGGGCCAACAATTCCATCACCTGATGGGTTTCGCGCGCCGTGATGCCGCCGAGCCCCTGCATCCAGCCGGCCATGTCGGTGACGTGGGGCGAATAGGCGGCGTGAAAACCCTTGGTTCCGGCCGACGCCACCTTCAGGGCCTCGCGCATGACATGGCGGATACCGACCGTGTCGATCTCCGTCATGGTGAAGACGCGGCAGCGCGAAGCCTTCAAGAAGGCCGCCTCGGCGGGATCGGTCTCGCGCAGGCCAACAAGCGCGATGTTTTCCGGCGAAACGTGTGGCGGCAGGCGTTCGAGGATCCGGCGCAGCACTGTACGCTCGCCCGCCTGACCATCCGGATTCGGGTCCGGCGTCGCCGAAGCGAAGGCGTCGATCCAGACCAGACCGACGGAGTCATGCGTTTCCAGCGTATGAGTGAGCGCTGCCCAGGCCGTGGCACGGCTGGCACCGGCGAAGACGCTGACGGTCTTGCCGTCGACGAGAGCCGGCATGGCGGGATCGGCAACTTCGATGCCGAGGGCGCTGAGGCTGCGCTCCACCGAATAGGTCTTGAGCAGCCAGGCGGCATCCGGGCTGGTGTTGAAAGCGATGCGCCGGATGGCGACACGGGTCTGAACATCGTTCAAGGGAGCCTTCTCCACATATTCGGAGGTCATGACCGCCAGAAGGGCGCCATAGTTGAGGCGAAAGCCGACGGTGTCGCCGCTGGCCAGAGGCGGGTTTGCATCGGTGAGGTCGAGCATGAGATGATCGCTCGAAGCGCCCAGCACCCGCACGCCTGGATTGGTGGGGATGAGGCCATCCACCATCACATCCTCGCGCCCGATATTGGCGATGCCGCGCAGGCGATCGCCCTCGTCGATGAAATGCGGCGTGTTGCCGAAAGCGTCGACCCCGGATTTGCCGATGGGGAGCGATGGCTTGACCTTCACTTCCAAAAGCTCGCCTGTCAGCTCGAACGCATCCATGTCGAGCTCCTGCCACGGCTTGTCGAGGAAGGTGTCGCGCCCGCCCTGCAGGATCGCCTCGCCGATGCGCAGATTGTTGACGCCATGCGGCATTTCGCCGGAAAGCAGCAGCGGCAGGGACGAGGAATTACCACCGGACACCCAGTCGAGCCGGCTGCCGGTCACGCTTTCGACCTTGTAGGCATGCGCAACCAATTGGTTGAGATTGTCCTCGGTCGGCATGATGGCGCCGAAACAGGTCAGATTGGTGCCGACGCCGGCGATGCGCACGCCGGGCAACGTCATGATTTCTTCGACGGTGGGGATGAGATCGTTGGGCCAGATGCCTTCCCTGAGATCACCGAGGTCGATCATCAGGATCACGTCATGCACGCGCCCGAGACGTTCTGCCGTGCGCGAGATCTCCCGGATCAGCGGCAATTCCGACTGCAGGCTGATATCCACCGAGCGCACCAGTTCCTCTACCCGCACCAAGGGCGGGGAGCGCAGGAGCATGATCGGGCAGTCGAGGCCGCTGTCGCGCAGGCGGCGGATGTTTTCGAAGCGGGATTCGGCCAGGCCCACCACGCCGCCACGCAGCATGGCGCGCGCCACGCTCGGCATGCCGCAACTGCCCTTGGTGACGCCGAATATGTCGATGCCCGATTGCTTGGCACGCGTGGTCACCACGCGCGCGTTGCGCTCGATGCGGGCGAGGTCGACCGTGACTTGTGGATCGGGCATCGTCTAGTTCCGGTAAAGCAGGCCGGCCGGATCGATCTCAGGCTTGCGATTGGCAATGAGGTCCGACAGGAATTTCCCCGAGCCGCAAGCCATGGTCCAGCCGACATGGCCATGGCCCGTGTCGAGATAGAGATTGGCATAGCGCGCCCGGCCATGCACCGGCACGGAACCGGGCATCATCGGGCGCAGGCCCGCCCAGCACAACGCCTTGCCTTCGTCGACCGCACCGGGAAAAAGGTCGTGCGCCGTCTTGAACATGGTGCGGAAATCAGTGGGTTTGAAGGTGCGGTCATAGCCGGCGAATTCGGCCGTCGAGGCAAGTCGCAGGCGGTTGCCGAGGCGCGAATAGGCGATGAGGCGGTCCTCGTCCACGCCGCCCATGGTCGGGCCCTTGTCCTCGGCGATCGGGATCGTCGCCGTATAGCCCTTGACCGGATAGACGGGCACGTCGATGCCGACCTTGCGGGCGAGGAGGGCGCTTTCCGGGCCCATCGCGATCACCACGGCGTCGCAGCCAATCGGGCCCTGGCTGGTGCGCACGGACGTGACCTTGTCGCCTTCGATGGCGAGCCCGTCGACCACCGTGTCGAAGCGGAAATCGACGTTGAACTTCTGCTTGCACACCGCGGTGAGCTGGCTCGAAAACAGATAGGAATCGCCGGTCTGGTCGAGCGGCGAATACACGCCGCCGGCAAGCTGGTCCCTTACCCCGGCCAGGCCCGGTTCGAGCTCGACCAGGCGATTGCGATCGACCACCTCGATGGTGAGGCCACGGTCGGCGATATATTGCATGTGCTTGGCGCCGGCGGCTAGGCTCTGCTCCGAGCGGTAGAAATAGAGGATGCCCTTGCGGCGCTCGTCATAGGCGATGCCTGTTTCGGCCTGCAAAGCGTTGATGCATTGGCGCGAATAGAAGGCAAGGCGCAGCTTCACCGCCGTATTGGCATCGGCGCGGCCCTGCGTGCATTGCATCAGGAAGCGCAGGGTCCACAGATAGAAATGCGGATCGAGGCTGAAACGCACCTTCAGGCCCATGTCAGGATTGAAGAGCGAGGAAATGAAGGTCTTCAGGGCGGCTGGCGAAGCCCAGGCGGTTGAGTCGCCCGGCGAGACTAGGCCGGCGTTGGAGCGGCTGGTGCCGGAGGCGGCTTCGGAATGGCGTTCGATCACCGTGACCTCATGCCCGTCCTTGGCAAGATAATAGGCGGCGGCCATTCCCACGACGCCCGCGCCGAGCACCACGACCTTCATCCCAGCCTCGCTCTTCTTGTCATTGCGGCGTGACGCCGTGTTTGAACGGGCGCGCAAAACCCGCCGAATCACCGTCGTTGAAGAGGATCGTGCGGGCATCCTCGGTGAAGTCGGCACAGGACTGGCGCCAGCGCGCCGTCGGCCAGATCAGTTCGACCGAAGCGTCTTCCGGCTGGTAGAACGCCGTATAGAGCGTGCCATAGCCCCGCCCATAAGAAGTCTGGTAGACAGGCGGGCGCAGGAAGCTGCCGAGCACCTTGTCCGGATCATGCTTCAGGGCGACGACCTTCTCCAGGGCGGCCTCCCGCTCGACTGAGCGTGTGGTCTGGGCATGGCGAGCCCATTCGACGCCATGCTGGTGATTGGTGCTGACGCGGCGCTCCAGCACCTCGGCCGGCCTGTCCGGGTTGACGTAGACGGTGGCGTAATGGCCCGCCCGGTCGAGCAGCGCCACCGAATAGGACATGTGGACGGGTACGCGCTTGAGTATGGCGACCGCCTCCGCCGTGTTGGTGGCGAATTCCAGCACATAACGCAGCACGATCGGGATGCCGAAGCCATCGCCAGCGGCTGTTCGCCCGCCGAAGGACAGCGAGACGCAGAGCCCATCCTCGTTGACGCCGTCGAGCACGCCCCACAGGCAGTCGACCACCGCCACCACACGCTTGCCATTGAAGCGCGAGGCCATCCAGGTGCCTTCGAGCAGGCGAGGGCTGTAGTCGTAATTGCGGATCAGTGCCGGCTTGTCGCCGCCGATGATCGCCTGCGAGCAGCCGCCGACATAGACCGGCGGACACCACATCGACAGGAAGCGGGCCTCCAGGTCACCATCGCCGGCCACGGCGACGATCGCCTCATAGGCCGGCAGCAGTTCCGGCATATGAGTGCGCAGTGCCCGCAGGCTCGCCAGATAGGTCGGGCGCGAGCGGATGCCGTCGCGGATGAACCAGCGGCTATAGGCATGCCAGTGACGATCGAACACCCGGCGCCACTTGGCACCGGGCATGTCTTCGTCGATGGCTTCGAACAGGAGATCCATAACTGGCGACACGCCCTAGCTCACGCGTTTGCTTACAGGATCTTGAAGGAGCCGGCGGCCGGCGCCTCGTCACGCTGGACCTCGGTCAAGGGCTTGGTGGCGTAGAGCCGCTTGATGCCCTTGATCCAGTTGCGCGCGCGGTCGTTGAGGTCGAAGTCGTTGTTCATCGATCGGCCGCGCGTGATGAGGATGCCGAGATCGGCGCCTTCATAGCGATAATCGCCCGGGCCGGTGATGCGCAGGAAGAAGGCTTCCTTCTCGGATTCGATCGCCTGGCGGTGATAATCGAAGCGGTCATAGGAAACCGAGCCGTCATCGGCCATGCGATAGATGCCGGTCGAGGGCGCGTGGGTGACGATATCGACGATATCCTCGGTCGATTTGATCACCAGCTGCGACCAGGAATCGATGAATTCCTTCTGGGCCCAGCGATTGTTCAGTTCCTCGACGTCGATCTTGTACTTGATGCCCGAGAATTCCATGAGATGGAACATGAATAGCGGCGCGTCGGCATAGGCAAAGGCCGCATGGTTGGTCATCGAGCTGGCGCCGCAGATGCGCGGGTTCAACTCGCCCAGATAGACCTCGTCATCCGACTCGTCGATCAGGAAGTCGAGGTCGAAATAGCCGCGATAGCCTTCCTTCACCAATTGGTTGCCGAAGCGATAGGCCATGTCCCGTGCCTTCTCACGGATCTTCTCGGAAAAGGCGCCGGGGAAGATCTCGTTGCCGCACCAACCGCCCTTGTAGGGCGTGAGTTCCTTGCGCCCGACGATTTCGGTGAGGAGGGGCCCGACGAGGGTGCCGGATCGCGTGGCGCAGGCTTCCATGGTGGCGCCCCGGCAGTTGATCCGCTTCATGATCTTGACTTCGTCTTCCGCCGCGATCTCCTTGGCGTGCTTCTTGTAATCATCCTCGCTGGCAATGAAGAAGGTGGTGTGCCCGGAATCGCCGAAAGCGGTCTGCACCACCAGGTCCGTGCCGATGCCGGCCTTCTTCGCCGCCGCCAGCAATTCCTCATAGGTCTTGGCCGAAGCCAGCGTGTTGGGCACCGACGGCACCTTGGCCTTGTTGCCGATGCGCACCGTCTCCATTTTGTTGTCGCAGCGCTGGCGCAGCTTCGCCTTGGGGAACCAGACCTCGATGCCGAGCTCCTCGCAGATCTCTTCGGTGGTCTCGTCGAACATCAGGAAGGTCGCGACGGCGCGTCCGCCCCGCTTCTTGATGTGATCGATGACTTCCTTGTGCTGCAGCAGATAATTGTTGATGTCCTCGATGCCCTCGAACTCCGCATGCGGGATTTCGGAGGGGACGAAGACATTGGGATGGCGCCCGTCGAAGCAGTCGATATAGCTGATAAACTTGAAGTTCCTGACCCACTCGTCCAGGCCGATCAGGTTGAAATTCGTTGCCGAAATGAAATAGATCGGCTGCTCATTGCGATGCATGACGACACGCAGGTCGGCAATGTTGGTGATGGTCTTCATGAGTTTGCCTTTCCCCTGCCTAAACTTTTTCTTCTGCCGTTTCTTCTTTTTCGTCAACGGCTTAACCGCGTCGTCGTGTGTTTGATTTCAAGATAGGACGACATTCCCCACGGGCCAAGCTCCCGGCCGATGCCACTGGCCTTGAAGCCACCCCAGGAGGTCTCGACGAAGATCATCTGCGGACTATTGATCCAGACATGGCCGACTTCCAGCGCATCCGCGACGCGGTTGGCCGTCGCCTCGTCGGAGCTTACGACGGTCCCGACCAGGCCGAAGGAACTGTCGTTTGCCAAGGCTATGGCCTCGGCTTCGCTATCGAAGGTGCGGATGCACAGCACCGGCCCGAAGATCTCCTCGCGCCAGAGCGGGCTGTCGGTGGGGACATCGGTGAAGATCGTCGGTTCAATGAACCAGCCGCCATTGATACTCTCAGGCTTGCCGCCGCCGGTCAGCAAGGTGAGGCCGCTGGCACGTCCCTTCTCGATATAGGCCAACACCTTGTCATGCTGGGCCTTCATGGTGATGGGGCCGATCTGCGTGTCTTCGTCGAGCGGATTGCCGGGCTTGATCGCCCTGGCTCCTGCGACCAGCGCTTCGATGAACCTGGGGGCGAGCGAGCGCTCGACCAGCAGCCGCGAGGTTGCCGAACACATCTGCCCGGCGTTGAAGAAGATGCCGCCCAGGACGCATTCGACAGCCTGATCGAAATCGGCGTCGGCGAACACGATGATCGGCGACTTGCCGCCGAGCTCCAGGCTCACGGATTTGGTGCCCGGTGCACCTGCCGCCATCACGCGTGCACCCACGGCATTGGAACCGGTGAAGGAGACTTTCGCGACATCGGGATGCTCGGTCATCGGTGCGCCGACGGCAAGGCCGGTACCGGTGATGATGTTCAGCACGCCGGGCGGCAAGCCGACTTCCTGCGCGATAACGCCGAGTTCGAGCTCCACCACCGGCGTGATCTCGGAAGGTTTCAGCACCACCGTGCAACCAGCGGCCAGCGCCGGTGCAACCTTCCAGGAAGTCGTCACCAGCGGGAAGTTCCAGGGCACGATCAAGCTGGCGACACCGGCTGGTTCGTAGCGCAAGCGGGCCGTGAAACCGCCATCCGGCACGGCGACGTTGCTGTTCTGCTTGTCCTCCAGCGCGATCGCCTGCTCGGCATAATAGGCGAAGGAGGACGCCGCGTCGCCCATGTCGATACGGGCTTCGAAGATCGGCTTGCCGTTGTTGCGCGAAGAAAGCCGGGCGAGTTCCTCGGCCCGTTCGCGCAGTTTGGCCGCGATGGCGGCGAGATAGCCCGCCCGCACCTTGCCACCGGCATCGCGCCAGGCGGGGAAGGCCGCTTTGGCCGCGGCAACGGCCTTGTCGACGTCGGCGGGGCCACCGGCAGCGACCTCGGTATAGGCTTCGCCGCGAAAGGGATCGAACACTTCGAGCGTGCCCGGCACGACCGGATCCTGCCAGACACCGTTGATGAAAAGCTGCTTTTGCATCGTCGTCCTCATGCCGCCAGAGCGAGAGCGAGGGGCGAGCCCGCACGGATTTCGATCACGGTCGGCACATCGCGCTTGGGCGAGGCTGCCAGCGCGGCCTCGAGTTCGGCGATGCTTGCCGGCAGAGCCGCCTCACAGCCGAGCGACCTGGCGAGCCCGATGAAATCAGGCGTGAAGATATCGACGCCGATCTGCGGAATGGCGCGATCCGCCATGAAGGCCTTGATCTCGCCATAGGAGGTGTTGTTCCAGATGATAACAGCCGCCGCGATCCTGGCCTCCACGGCACTGGCCAGTTCCTGCACCGAAAACTGCAGGCCGCCATCGCCGATCAGGCAGACGGCAGGACGATGCGGCGCGCCGAGCTTGGCACCGAAGGCGGCGGGAAGGCCGTAACCCAGCGTGCCGTAGCCGGTGGAGGAGTTGAAGTAGGAGCGCGGCTGCGGTGCCTGGTAGAACTGGTTCACCGCATAGACAGGCTCGGTCTGGTCACCGGCGACCACGGCCTGGGGCAGTGTCCGGGTGACGATGTCCATCAGGGCCCGATGCGTGCGGCAGGCCGGCCAGAGCCCGGCTTCCACCTTGGCGTTCGCCGCCTTGGCCCGGGCAGCGCCCGAGCCGGCGGCCGGGCCTTCGCCGAGGGCGGAGAGCAGCGCCGATGTCGCGAGCTTGGCGTCTGCGGCGATCGGCAGGGTGCAAGGGACGCCGATCGCCAATTGCTGCGGGTCGATGTCGATGCGGATCAGCGGTCCGCCGAACTGGAAGGGCTTCGGCTCGGGATACATTTCCGTCTCGCCGAACTCGGTACCGACGGCCAGGATGCAATCGCTGGCAGCCAATTCGTCGAGCAAGGGATCCATGCCGAGATTGCCGCTGAGGGCGAGGGGGTGGCCGGGCTTGAGCACGCCGCGGCCGTTGATGGTCATGAACACCGGCGCATCGAGCTTCTCGGCGATCGCGGTGATCTCGGCCGACGCATCGGCTGCGCCGCCGCCGGCCACGATGAGGGGCCGCTTGGCGGCCTTGAGCAGGGTGGAGGCCTTGGCGATCGCCGCCTGGCTGGCCGACGCCTTGTCAGGCAGCGGCCTCGCATCGGTAGGCAGATGTCCAGCTCGCGAAACGATGACATCCAGCGGGATTTCGATATGGACCGGCCGTGGGCGCGATGAATTGAACACGGTGAAGGCGCGCGCCATCACTTCGGGAAGCTGCGCGGCATCGAGCAGGGTGTGGCTGAAGGCGCTGACGCCGGCCACGAGATTACGCTGTGAGGGCAATTCATGCAGCCGGCCCTGGCCCATGGCAAGCTGGTCGCGCGAATTGACGGCGGAGATCACCAGCATGGGCACGGAATCGGCATAGGCCTGGCCCATGGCGGTAGCGATATTGGTCATGCCGGGGCCGGTAACGATGAAGCACACGCCGGGCTTGCCGGTCACACGGGCATAACCGTCGGCCATGAAGCCCGCGCCTTGTTCGTGGCGCGGGGTGACATGGCGGATCCGGGTGGCGGGCAGGCCGCGATAAAGCTCGACCGTGTGCACGCCCGGGATGCCGAAGATCAGCTCGACGCCATAGGATTCGAGCAGTTTGACGAGATATTCGCCGCATGTGACCGTTGTTGCTGACATGTGCCTTACCGCCTCTTCACGCCCGGCAGGACGCAGAGCATTTCAAACAGGAGATTGGCCGCCGTGATCGCGGTGTTGCCGGCAGGGTCGTAGGGCGGGGAGACTTCGACGAGGTCGCAGCCCACCAGGTCGAGGCCCCAGCAGCCGCGGATGATCTCGATGGCCTGGATCGTGGTGAGCCCGCCGATCTCCGGCGTGCCGGTGCCCGGCGCGATCGAGGGATCGAGGCTGTCGATGTCGTAGGTGAGGTAGACAGGCCCGCCGCCGACCTGCGCGCGGACTTCTTCCATCAGCGGCGTCAGCGATCTGTGCCAGCATTCCTCGGCCTGCACCACGCGAAAGCCCTGCTCGCGCGGCCAGTCGAAATCATCGGCGGCATAGCCGGTACCGCGCAAGCCGATCTGCACGCAGCGCCTGGTGTCGAGCACCCCTGCCTCGACCGCACGGCGGAAGGGCGTGCCATGGGCGATCGGCTCGCCGAACATGTGCTCGTTGATGTCTGCATGGGCGTCGACATGAATGAGGCCGACGGGCCCATATTTCTCGGCGATGGCCCGCAGGATCGGGTAGCTCAGCGTATGGTCGCCGCCCAGCGTCAGCGGCTTGCAGCCATTGGCGATGATGCCCCGATAGGCATCGGTGATGATGTCCATGCATTTGGGCAGGTTGAAGGTGTCGATGGCGATGTCGCCGATATCGGCCACCTGCAGGCTGTCGAAGGGGGCCGCCCGCGTCGCCATGTTGTAGGGGCGGATCATACAGGATTCGGTGCGGATCTGCCGAGGCCCAAAACGGGTGCCGGGCCGGTTGGAGGTGCCGATATCCATGGGGATGCCGACGAAGCAGGCATCCAGCCCTTCGGTCGTGGGCTGGGTCGGCAGGCGCATCATGGTGGCGGGGCCGCCAAAACGCGGCATCTCATTGCCGCCGAGCGGCTGGTTGAAGGATCTGGCAGTCATTCATTCCTCCCATTGAAACAGGCCGATGGCACACTCTAGGCCGGCCCGTTCAATTGGCTGATTTTATTATCTTGGCATACGCCCGGCCGCGAGGTCGGGCGGTCTTCACTCTTCGTGACGTGGCAGGATCAGGCACGGCACTGGCGAGTTATGGGCGATCTTGCTCGAATTGGAGCCGAGGAACACCCGCAAAAGCGGCCCCAGATTGCTCGATCCCACCACCAGCAATTCGGCATTGGCCCAGAGTACCGAATCGAAAGCTGCCTTCCAGGTTTTGCCGTCGCCGATCTCGCCGGTTACCGGCACCGGACTGTCCCACTTGTCGATCACCTCGGACTGGGCTTCGCTGGCCTGCTGGCGCAGCGTGTTGGAAACGATGTTCTCGACATCGTAGCCGGCGCCTGTCGGATACATCTGCTTGTCGCGCACCACCAAGGTGACGAGGCGCAGGGGCACGCCGAGAAGCTGGGCAAGTTCAGCGGCGCGGCGGGCAAGCCCTGGCGAGGTCGAGGCACCGGAGAAGGCGCAGCTCAAGCGTCGCACCTGCGTCCTCGCATCGGCGGAATAGCCACGCGGTGCCACGGCGACCGGCACATGGGCCGAGCGCAGCACGTCGGTGGTGACGCTGCCTTCGGCAAAGCGGCCGAGCGACGCGACGCGGCTCGAACCCAGCACCAGGCAATCGGCGCCGACATCGGAAGCAACCTTGAGTAGGCCGTCGCGGGCCGAAGGCGCTGCGACGGTGACGAAGTCGGCTTCGATATCGGCCGGCAGGCTTGCCTTGGCCTTGTCGAGCGCCTTGGCGGCATTCTGGCGCAGGAATTCGCCATACTCGCCGTCCACCCGGGCCGGGGAGGGAGGTCCCCAGGTATCGGGGGTGATGGTGCATACCACCAGCGAGCCCTGGCAGGAGCGCGACAGCAGAGCCCCCAAAGCGAGCGCTTCGCGCCCGCCCTGATCGGGAGAAAGGCCAACGAGATACTTCATTCGGCTGCCTCGCCAACTGCCGTGCCCATGGTTTCAAGCCGCGAATTGCGGGCGGAATAAGTAAGGTAGAGCAGAGCCGCGATGGCAATCCACACCGCCGTGATGGCGTAGACCATCCAGCTGAGCTTCAGGATCAGGTAGACGCAGGCGAGGATGCTGAGAATCGGCAGCACAGGGCCGAACGGCACGCGATAGCCGCGCGCCATGTCGGGTTGGGTATAGCGCAGGATCAGCACACCGGCGGACACCACGGTGAAAGCGACCAGGGTGCCCATGCTGGTCAGGTCCCACAACACGCCAGCCGGAACGAAGGCTGCGATCAGGGCCACGAACACGGCGACGATCACGGTGCAGGCCACCGGCGTCATGGTGTGCGGGTTCACCTGGTGGAAGATCCCCGGCAGCATGCCGTCGCGCGACACGGCGAAGAGAATGCGGGACTGGCCATAGAGCACGATCAGCGTCACCGAGAAGATCGAGATCACTGCGCCGGCAGCCAGGAGGTTGGCCGGCCAGGCCTGGCCCGTGATGTTCTGGAGAATGGTGGCGAGGCCCGCTTCCTGTCCGTCGAACTGGCTGGCAGGCTGCACGCCGAGAGCCGCGATGGCGACCATGATGTAGAAGCCCGTGACGATCACCAGCGCGAAGATGATCGCCAGCGGCAGGTTGCGTTTGGGATTGACCACTTCTTCGCCTGCCGTCGACACCGCGTCGAGGCCGACAAAAGTGAAGAAGATCGAGGCCGCCGCGGCCTGGACGCCGCCGAAACCCTTCTCGCCGAAGAAGGGCGTGAAGTTCTCGGCGTGGAAGGCGCTGCCCGCGATGACGATGAACAGGGTCAGCACGGCGAGCTTGATCAGCACCATGATGGCGTTGGTGCGGGCCGATTCCTTGGAGCCGCGCAGCAGCAGGATGCAGCATAGCGTCACCAGGATTACCGCCGGCAGGTTGATCAGGCCCGAGCCCTCGCCGAAGAAGGCCATGGCGAAGGGATGGTCACCGTCGGGAATGGTGATCGGCCCCTTCGTCATCCAGGCGGGTAAGACGATATGGGGCGGTAGGTTGGACAGGAGCTTTTCGACATATTCCGCCCAGCCCACCGCGACGGCCGCGGCCGAGATGCCATATTCCAGCACCAGGCAGGCGGCGACGAAGAAGGCGACGCCTTCGCCCAGCGTGGCATAGGCGTAGGAATAGGACGAACCGGAAACCGGGATCATCGAACTCATTTCGGCATAGCACAGCGCCGCAAGGCCGGCGGCAACGGCGGCGATGATGAAGGAGATCACCACTGCGGGGCCCGCAACCGGAACCTGCTCGCTGAGCACGAAGAAAATACCGGTACCGATGGTAGCGCCGACGCCAAACAGCGTCAGCTGGAACAGCGTGATCGAGCGGCCGAGCGAACCATGGCCGTCACTGCCCGATGAATCCGCGATCAATTTATCGACAGGTTTCTTGCGAGCAAGCCGCTCGATTAGGGATGGCGTCATGGCCAAGCGTTCCTCTCCAGAATCCCGTTCGGGACGTTATTTTGCTTGCGCGAATTGTACCGGCGAGCCCGCCAAAGGTGCTGCTGTATTTCAGTTGCCCTTCGATCATTGCTGCTGCCAGCCGCTCCCCGCACGCTAGTTTGTGTTGCGAGTGGACAGGGGGCATCGATTGGTGGAAAGAGGCGCAAAACTAGCCGGTGCCGATGCCAGTTGCGCCTGCTTGGTGCATAGTGCGGGCCGGGTCGGCGGTTTCCAGGGGCGAAAGCAATGAAGGATGACGATGGTGCGTTTCGGCTCGACCAGGTCGACCTACGTATTCTGAGCCGGTTGCAGAGCGACGCGCGGGCGACCAACCAGGAACTCGCCGATGCCGTCGGCCTGTCCCCCAGCCCTTGCCTGCAGCGTGTCAAGCGGCTGGAAAAGGCGGGTGTCATTTCGAGCTATCACGCCAGCGTCGACATCGCCAAAGTGTGCCGTCATATCGATGTCATCGCCGCGGTGACGCTCAACAGCCACGGCCTCGACGATTTCCTCACCTTCGAGAAGATGGTGATGGCGATGCGCTACGTGGTGGAGTGCACCAAGGTCAGCGGCCCGATCGACTATCTCGTGCGGTTCGTCTGCCCCGATATCGGCTCCTACCAGATGCTTTCGGACGAGCTTTTAAAGCTCGGCCCGAAGATCGGCAACCTTTCGAGCTATATCGTGCTGAAATCCACCAAGCCCTTCACCGGCGTCGCCCTCGATGATCTGGTGGCCCCCCACCATCGGCCGGGCGCAGTGCGCCGGGCAGACTGACAAGCCAAGAATTGAAGAGACTCTCAACCATGTCAGGCAGCTACACCGCCGCAGCGCCCGTACCGTCACCTCTCGACGGCGCCGTGCCGCAGCGGGACAATACTCGTTTCATGATCGCCGGCATCCAGATGCCCGTGCCCATCGGCGGCAAGAATATCCCGACGATGATCGCACAGCTCGAGAAAACCGTGGCGCTCTATCCGGGGGTGGACATGGTGGTATTCAGCGAACTCGCCATGCACGGCCCGCTCCACGCCTGCGCCTCGAAGGATCCGCTGGCCGACGAGGCCGTCTTCCAGGCTTTCGCCGCCCGCCATCGCATCTGGATCGTACCCGGCACGGCCTTCGTCGAGCGGGAAGGCAAGATCTACAATCATGCCGTTGTGATCAATCCCCAGGGCGAGATTGCGGGGCGCTACGACAAGATGTTTCCCTTCCTGCCCTTCGAGGCAGGGGTGACCGGCGGCAGCCAGTTCCTGATCTTCGACGTGCCCGATATCGGCCGTTTCGGCCTGACCATCTGCTACGATATCTGGTTTCCGGAAACCACGCGCACGCTGACCTCGGCAGGGGTCGAGGTGCTGATCCATCCCGTTCTCACCGGGACGACCGATCGCAATGCGGAACTCGCCATCGTGCAGGCCACGGCTGTGATGTTCAGTTGCTATGTCGTTGATGTGAACGGGCTGGATGCCGGCGGCGTCGGCCAGTCCCTGGTGGCGGATCCGACGGGACGGGTGGTGCATCAATGCGGACAGGCGACCGAGATATTTCCCATCAACGTCGATCTCGGGCTGGTACGGCAAGTGCGGTCCGAGGGCGCCAATGGCCTTGGCCAGGTGCTCAAGTCCTTTCGCGACAAGAATGCCGTGCTCGATACCTATGCCAACAATGGCATGACGCCTTATCTCGACAGCCTCGGGCCTCTGCGCCCCATGCGAAAACGGCTGGATCCGACAGACTGACGGCTGTGCGTCTTGCCTGGCGGGCGAGCCGGGACGAACGGACGCGAAGATTCCGGCCTCCATCAAGCGGCAGAGTTGAAGCGGCCGCCAAATTCGATGCGGCCGATGTAGGCAATGAAAAGGGACAATTCAAAGCGCCCTTGAAGGCCGCCTTGTTCAAGCTGGGCGAGGGAATAACAATATCGTAAGCTGGCGGCATGAACGCCACCATTGTCCACCTGAAGATTACGCTCGATGACGTCGAACCCAAAGTGGTGCGTCGCCTCGAAGTTCCCGCCAGCATTCGGCTCGACCGCCTGCACCTGACACTTCAGGCCGCGCTCGGCTGGACCAACAGCCATCTCTACGAATTGCGCGTCAAGGAAATCGGGTGGGGGATTCCCGATCCCGAATGGGGCGAAGGCCCGCTCGACGCACGCAAGGCAACCCTTCTCAACGTCCTGGAGGATACTGGCGCCAAGAAGCTGCGCTATCTCTACGACTTCGGCGATGGATGGGAGCATACCGTCAAGATCGAGCGCATTGTGGATCCCCAACCCAACATACTCTATCCGCGGCTGGTCAAGGCAATCGGCCGTTGCCCGCCCGAGGATGTGGGTGGCCCATGGGGCTATGCCGAGTTTATCGATGCTCTCGCTGATCCCGCGCATGAACGGCATGGTGAGATGCGCGATTGGGCTGGTGACTTCGATCCATTGCACCTCGACCCACAAGAACTCGCCGATAATGTCCTTGGCCTGGCCCGACTATGGGCTCGCAAACCCGCGACAAAACGTACGAAGATATCGTAGTCCGATCCTGCAACGGTGCCTGGCGCCTCCATGCCATAGCCGACGGATGCTTGCTGGAAATGTCGGGCAGGAGATACCCTCCGACATTTGCAGTGCAACGGGCAGCAGGCGGATTTGCCAACTCCACCGCTCCCCGCTCGGCGTGGTGTCATGACCTCGGCACGGCACGTGGAAGCGATCAGATCATCCCTTCGATTCCCGCAGCCAGACCAGCATTTCCCCCGGTTCCCGATTGTCCCATGCGAAATAGGGTACAGCCTTGACCTCCGCCGAGGTCTTGCGGGGCGGCGCGGAACGATAGAGCCCGCCGTTCCAGTCATCGGCGAGTTCGGCTTCGCCGGTCGCGGTTAGCGACACGATGCCGCCAAGCAAGCTCGGCTCATCCACGATCTTCAGCGCTGTGTCTACCGGAAGGGAAAGGGCTGACAAGCCACCGCGATTGTCGACTTCCTCCACGCAATAAAGCATCGGCCCTCTTGCCAGGGCCACGCGGCCGAGATCCTGCCGGACATTCGGATTGGCGTAGATGCGCCGGGCGTCCATTTCGAGATCGAGCTTCACCATGTCGCCGCTCTTCCATCGGCGGTCGAGTGTCGCATAGCCGTTGTTGCTTGACGCGGACAGGTCGACAGCCTCGCCATTCACGGTGAGGCTCGCCTTCCGGCACCAGCCGGGAATGCGAAGATGCAGCTTGAATTGCAGCGGAGCGTTGGTCTCCACGCCAATCGCGATGGCGCCGTCCCAGGGATAGCGGCTCTCCTGGGCCAGCGTCACCTTGCCACCGGCCACCTCGAAGCGGCCGGTATTGTCGCCATAGAGATGCACCGCGATCGCGTCTTCCGACTGGCCGTAGAAATAGCTGCCGACCGAAGCCACCATGCGCCCGATATTCGGAGGGCAGCATGGGCAGCGATGCCAGATCCAGCGATTATGCCTGCCACGGCTCTCCAGTGGATTTTCATAGAAGAAGCGTGAGCCATCGAGCGACAGGCCGGAGATCGAGCCGTTGTAGAGCGCCTGCTCCATGATGTCGCCATAACGCGCATTGGGACCCATGCCGAGCATGCGGCTTGCCCAGAACACCAGGGCGACGGCAGCGCAGGTTTCCGCATAGGCCGTCTCGTTGGGCAGATCATAGTCGGCGGTGAAGCCCTCATTGGCAGCGGAGGGGCCGAGCCCGCCCGTGAGGTAGAGGTTCTTTTGGGTCAGGTCGTCCCAGAGACGGTCGAGCGCCACCCTGAGCGTGTCGTCGCCATATTCGGTCGCTACGTCCGCCATGCCCGAATAGAGGTACATCGCCCGCACGGCGTGGCCCACCACCTTGTCCTGCTCGCGCACGGGCTTGTGTGACTGGTTGTATTCATAGGTCTTGAAGTGGAAATTCTTCGGATCGGCGCCGCGCGCCCGTGCTTCCTGATCGAAGTAGTGCGGCTCCTGGCCACGCTCGTCGATAAAGAATTTCGCCAGGTCGAGATATTTCTGCTCGCCGGTGACGCGGCCGAGCTTGACGAGCGCAAGCTCGATTTCCTCGTGCCCGCAATAGCCTCTCTTCTTGCCGGGCTCCGGCCCGAACGTGTCGCCGATATGGTCGGCGTAGCGGCTCAGGATATCGAGCAGCTTGCGCTTGCCGGTGGCCTGATAATAGGCGACCGCGCCTTCGATCAAGTGACCGGCGCAATAGAGCTCGTGGCAGTCGCGCAGGTTCGTCCAACGCAAGCCCGGCTGGATGCGCTGGTACCAGCTCGACAGATAGCCGTCCGGCTGCTGGAGCTTTTCATACATGTCGATGACGGCATCGATTTTCTTTTCGAGCTCGGGATTGCGGCGGCGGTAGAGCGAATAGGCGGCCGTCTCGATGGTCTTGCCCCAGTCGGAGTCCCAGAACATCTGCGTCGTCACGGTCGCGCCGGTGAATTCATTGCCCGTCGGCGACATCGAATGAAAGGGGATGACCACGCCGGGCGACGGACGGTCCGGGTCAATCTGCTCCAGCATGCGGGCTGCCACGCAGCGGTCGTAGAGAATGTCGGCGGTGCGTGCGGCGACCGCATCGACACGATCGCCCCAGAAGCCGCGCACATCGATCTGCGGTACGGCCGGCGGCCGGAAGCGGGTGCGGGTGGCAATCTCGTTCGGCGCAGTGCTTGCGTTCGTCATGACAAACTCCAAGGAGAAAAATGGATCATTTCACCGCGCCGGCCGTCAGGCCGCGGATGTAATAGCGTTGCAGAAGCAGGAAGAGGATGAGGCAGGGGATCATCATGACAGTGACGCCGGCCTGAACGGCGCCCCAGTCGACCGCTCCGAACCGACCGGACTGGAGGGCCGTCATCATGATCGGCAAGGTGAATTTGGACTGATCGGTCATCAGCACCAGCGCCGCCAGAAACTCGTTCCAGGCGCCCAGAAAGGCGAACAGGGCGATGGTCACCACGCCCGGCCAGACCAGCGGCAGCATCACGGTCAGCAGGAGTCTGGTATTGTTGGCGCCGTCCATGCGGGCGGCTTCCTCGATCTCGCGCGGTACTGCGTCGAAGGCGTTGCGCATCATGAAGACTGAAAAGGGCAGCTGCAGCGTGACATAGACGCAGACGAGGCCGGTCAGCGTGTTGGAGAGGCCGAGCCTGGTGAGGATCAGGAAGATCGGCGTCAGGATCGACTGGAACGGGATCATGATGGTCGAGAGGATCATCATGAACAGCGCGTCCTTGAACGGGAAGCGGAAGCGCGAGAAGCCGTAGCCCGCCAGAACGCTGATGATCACGGAGAGCACAACCGTCATGCCGGTGACGTAGAGGCTGTTCTGGGCCGGTCCCAGCAGCCCCGCGCCGAAACCGTTGAGGGCGGCGTAGTTCTCCGTCGAAAAGCCGGTCACCGGCCAAGGCGGCAAAGGCGGCTGCCGCGCCTCGCTCGGCGGCTTGAAGCTGGAGAGGACGGCCCAGAAGATCGGCGCGAGAAAGAGGATGGCGACGCCGATGCCGACCATATGGGTGGCGAGGAAGCCCGCCTGCTTGCGTCGGGAGGTCGAGGCCGGCGTGCTCATTCCAGGCCCTCCGGGTTCCTGAGCACACGCAGCTGGATCAGGCTGAGCACCACCAGGATGACGAGCAGCACCATCGAAAGCGCCGCGCCATAGCCGAGCTTGAAGGAGACGAAGGACTGGTTGAAGATCCAGTACACGGCCGTCAGCGTCTGGTTGCTCGGGCCGCCGCGCAGGATGATGTAGAACTGGTCGAAGGCGAGGATTGAGCCGGCGACCGAGAGGATCAGCGCCAGGGCGAGCGTGCGCCGCATCAAGGGCAGGGTGATATGGCAGAAGCGGGCGAGAGGGCTGGCGCCGTCGATCTTGGCCGCCTCATGCAGTTCGCCCGGGATCGACTGCAGGCCGGACATCAATATGATCATGGTGAAACCGGCGACCTTCCACACCACCATGACGATGATCGACCAGAAGGCGGGTTGGAAGGTGGCGAGCAGGTTGATCTTCTTTTCGGTGAGACCGAGGGCATAGGCAGCGGGGCTGAACAGGCCTGAATCGACATTGAGCAGCCACGACCACAGGAGGCTCGCCGAGGCGAAACCGACCACGACCGGCATGAAGAAGGCGGTGCGGTAATAGCCGACGCCGGCGCGGGGGCGCTCGATGAACAGCGCCAGCGGGAAAGCGACGGCGAAGATCGCGATGGTGACGATCACCGTGTAGTAGAAGGTGAAGCCGAGGGCGCCCCAGAAGCGGCTGTCATTCTCGATGGCAAAGTAGTTGGCGAGGCCGATGAAGCGGGGCATGCCCATCAGCGGCCAGTTGTGCAGCGACATCCAGGCCGTCATGCCCAGCGGAATGATGAAGAAGACCAGCACCAGCGCGATCGCCGGCGCGATATAGACGAGGCCGATCAGCTGGCTGCGCTTCAGATAGGAGGCACGGCGCCGCGGCAGTGCCGGATGGATCGCGGTCATGCTCATGGACCTCGGCGTTCTGAGCTGGGGGAGCCGGCCGCTGCAAGGGGAGGCAGCGGCCTTTATGGACGACCGCCGTCAGGGCGCCGTGTCGATGGTGGACTGCATCGTCTTCTCGGCGGTCGCGATGGCGCCGTCGATGTCGGTGCCGAAGATCGCATCGCCGAGCATCTGGTTCCAGGGGCCATTGGCGGAATTGATGATGTCGTTGAACACCGTGCTGTAGGGCGTGCGGCCCTTCGCCATCGCTTCAGCGGCGATCTGATAGCGCGGGTCGAGATCCTTCAGCGCGTCCTTGGCAATGTCGCCACGGACCGGCAGGCTGCCATATTTGGCAAGGATGGTCTGGCCCTCGAGCGAATAGCAGAAGTCGAGGAACTCCTTCAGGACGGCAAGTTTGGTGGTGCCCTTGGTGATGACGAAATTGTCGCCGCCGGCGAAGGAGGACCAGCCGCCATCCTTCCCGGGCAGGAAGGTGATGCCGTAGTCGATATCGGGATATTGCGTGTTCAGGGCACCGATCGCGAAGGCGCCCGAGGGATTGATGCCGATCTTGCCGCCGGCAAAGGCGGCGAAGAAGTTGGAGCCGTTGTCGCTCTGGGCGCCTTCAGGAACGAGTCCCTTCTTGAGCATCGAGCGATAGAAGTCGATGGCGCTGCGCAACTGCGGGCTGTCGAGGGTCGCCTTCTTGCCATCCGCTGACAGGATGTCGCCGCCGGAGGCCCAGATCAGCGGCGTGAAGGTGAAGATGTTGCAGCCGGGGCAATTGCCTGAGAAGTAGAAGCCCTTGATGTCGCCGCCCAGCGTGTTGATCTTCTCCGCGTCCGCTTCGATTTCGGCCCAGGTCGTCGGGCCCTTTTCAGGATCGAGGCCGGCCTGCTTGAAAAGCTTCTTGTTCCAGATCAGCACCGAGGCGTCGGCCGAGAATGGCAGCCCATAGATGCGGTCCTGATAGGTGCCGGTCTTCACATGCGCCGGTGAAAGGCTGGCGAAATAGGGCAGGGACTTGGCCCAGTCCGTGATGTCCTCCAACTGCCCGGAGGCGGCGAAGGACGGCGTGTAGATCAGGTCGAGCGACAGCCCGTCCGGCGGGGTGCCGCCGGCGACGGCGGTGCCGTATTTCTGGATGATTTCGGCATTGGGGATGATGTCGAGCTTGATCTGGTCCGGATGGCTCTTGTTGAAGGCATCGACGACCTTCGGCATGAAATTGGATGCGTCGGCGCGCACCCAGATATTGGCCGTTTCGGCCGACCACGCGGCCTGAGTCCAGCCCAAGCTGGCGCACAGCGCCAGTCCGGCGATCCATTTGTTCATGTCATTCCTCCCTGTTTTATCATTCCGGATTAGCCGGATGTGGATTGTACCTCGATGGTCTTCACGGTGGTCTGACCGCAGGATTCCCGCACCACCAGCCGGCATGGCAGCCTGCGGATGCCGGTCTCGGCCTTCTGGCCATCCACCAGGGTCAGCAGGGCAAGCCCTGCCTCGCGGCCGATGGCCGTGAGGTTCATATCGACGGACGTGAGGGGAGGCCTGCTTTGCGCGGCCATGATCTCCCAATTGTCAAAGCCGATGACGCCTATTTCGTCAGGCACCGCGACGCTCCGCTCGCGCAGTGCGTCGATCACGCCTCGGGCGATCTGGTCATTGCCGCAGAAGATGGCATCCGGTGGCTTCTGTGTTCCCTCGAACAACCGGCGCACCGCCTCGTGCCCCCAGGCCTCCGACCATGTGCCGAGCAGCGGCTCGAAGGCCGCAAGCTGCAGGCGCTCGAGCGTCTCCCGATAGGCCTGCGCGCGAAGATGGACCACGGCGAAGCTGGCAGGGCCGCTGACATGGGCGATGCGGCGGCGGCCCAGGCTGGCGAAGTGCTCGATGGCGAGCCTGACGCCTCCGGCCTCGTCGGCGACGAAGGCGATCGAGGCGGGGTCGGGTTCGGTGAAGGCGTAGACCACCGGTATGCCAAGGCCCGAGAGGTCGATCGGCAGACGGCGGTCGATGCGCTTTCCGGTGGCGATGATGCCGTCCACGCGCTTGTCGCGCATGGCATTGACATGCAACTGGGCGAGACGCGGATCGTCCTCGACATTGCACAGGAAGACGGACACGCCCTTGTCGACCAGCGCCTCCGAAATCCCCGCCATCAAGGGAAGGGAGAAGCGGCCATAGGTATCGTTGGTGAGGAGGCCCACGGTGAAACTGCGCTTGCGAAGCAGGCTTTGCGCCAGGGCATTGGGGCGGAAGCCCATGCGATCGGCCGTCTCGCGAATGAGCTTGCGCGTCTCGGGCGTCATGCGCCCTCGTCCATTCAAGGCTTTGGACGCCGTGGCAACGCTGACGCCGGCGGCGGCGGCCACCTTGCGAAGCGTTACGGGTTCCATGCTTGAGCCCTGGGCTTCTTCCTGCATTCCCACCACTTGCCTGCGCAAACGTTTTCTCAACGTAATCCCGCTCATTGCCGGCCGCTAGGAGGCAATGTTGGAGCTGAGAAAACGTTTTCTCAGCCTTAGCCTTTCATCGCGTCTTGTTCAAGGAATTTCCCTGACACGGGAGTGTCACGCTTGGGCCGGGGGATGGTCGTATGAGGAGGCGACCGCGGAACCGGTCCCGAGACGGGACAGGGATCAGACGGTTTCGCGCGCTGTTGCGAGGATCGCGCCGCCCCGAAGAAGGCGTTCCGCCGGGGAGGGCATCCCGATATGAAATCCCTGGGCCTGGTCGATACCGAGCTCTCGCAGGAGGACCAGTTGTTCGTTGCTTTCGACCCCCTCGACCAGGATGTTGGGCCCGCGATTTCGCACTAGGTTCGCGATGTCGCACAGCAGGATCCTGCCTTCGGACGTCGCGCAGTCGGCAAGGAAGGATCGATCGATCTTGACGGTGTCGAAATCGATGAGGCGGAGCCAGGAAAGGCCCGCGAAGCCGGTTCCGAAATCGTCGAGCCAGATGCGGATCCCGAGCAGCTTCAGCGCGCGGATGCAGGTCAATATCTCCGATTCCAGCTCTATCTCCAGCCTTTCGGTAATCTCGAAGATCAATCGGTCACCGGGCGCGCCGGTTTCCTCGAGAATGGCGGCGACGGAAGCGGCGAAGTCGGCGGTCTTGAGCTCGATGGGCGATATGTTGACGCTGACGTTCAGGACATCGCACTCGGCCAATATCTCCGTGCAGACCGTTCGGATCATCCAGAGCTGAAGATCGAGGATGGTGCCGTACTTCTCCGCGATGGGAATGAAGAAATACGGCGATATCTCCATGCCATCGGATGTGTGCAGCCGCATCAAGGCTTCGACGGTGTCGATCCTGCCCGACTCGATGTGCTTGATCGGCTGATAGGCCAGCGAAACGAGATCCCGGTTGATGGCGTCTTTCAGCGCTCCGGCGATCCTGTCGTTGAGATCGCTGCCACCGGGATCGTTGGGCTCGAAGAGCCGGACGCAATTGCGGCCATTTGCCTTCGCCAGATAAAGTGCGCGATCGGCCTCGCTGATCATCCTTTCGAGCTTCGCGTCCGTCCCCTCCCTGGTGATGGAGGCCCCGATGCTTGCCGTAACGATCGAGGAACGGTCCCGCCGTCCTCGATGCGGCAGCGCCAGCTCCTCGACAGTACGGCGGACGGCTTCAGCAAAAGCGATAAGCTGCTCTTTGCAATCAGCCCGCACCAGTGCGATGAATTCCTCGCCGCCATAACGTCCGATCGATCCGCCATATGATTTTGTGATGCTGCCGAGCGCCTTTGCGACGAGGCTCAAGCAATGGTCACCCTGCGGATGGCCGTGATAGTCATTGAATTTTTTGAAAAAATCGACATCGATCAGCAGTATTCCGAAGTTTGTGCCGAAATATCTCCAGTCATCATGGTAATGGCGCAATATCTCATCGATGGCGCGGCGGTTGTTGAGGTTTGTCAGCGGGTCCGTTCTCGACAGCCGCAACAGGGCCTGGCCCCGCTCGGCTGCTTCCTTCTGCTGCCGCTTGGCTTCCAGTGCATTCAGGAAGACGTTGAAGCGCTCCAGATTGAGATTCCAGTTTATGTAAGCCGTAAACACGAAGCACGACATAAAGAATGTGCCAATGCAAATCTTGTAGGGCAGGTCGGCTGGAAAGCTCCCGAGGGAAACAAAAAAGAACAGTAATATCAGAATAGATGACACAACTGATATTGAAAAACGGAACGCAAAAAACAGGTTTGCGCCCATCATGAAGAGCGCGCCGAAGACCATATAATGAGAAAAGTTCTGCACGTGCTCGGTTTTTATTGCAACGAGCAACCAGCCTGCATATCCCAGTACGACAGCCAGGGCGCAAACCATCTCCAGTACATCCTTGCTCCCTTCCTTGAGGATAAAGATCTCGAGAATTGCCAAGGATAGGACGCTGATCGAAGAGCGGGCTGCAATCGTGCTGACGGATACATCGGGGATAAGAATAATATCTGTAATCGAAAAGAGGAGATAGGCGAGAACAGCGAGCCACAGGCCCTTCCTCACCGACTGTCGCCCGAAAAAATCATCTTCCTTTCGATAAAGACTGTAAAGGTCCGATGATGTGTCCTCTCGGCTGGAACGATCTACGTCGTCTTGCGCAGCCAAGGGCCGGATTGCCCACTGATCGATCATGTTGCTGCCGCGTTCAATATAAACTCAAGATTGACGTTGCTGAAAACCTTAGTGTGACACCAGATTTCAGTCTCTACCGTCAAGGAACCAAGATCACAAAATATCACACCTCCCATAATTATCCGATTCCAGATATGGTTGCGCTGGTTCGAGTCGAACCTGGTGATTATGTAGCTATTTACCTTGAAGAGGCAATGGGGAATGCGCCAGGGACACCTTAGGAAGATTCTGACAGGATCGATCTACGCTATGGAAGGTGTCTGGGTAACACGAGCACGGCGAAACACAGTGCGGTGAGCACGCTGCATCGGCGGCGGATCTTTTTCAGAAGCAGGATCTGACAGCATGGGCGCCAAGTGGCTGCGCCGAGCCGGCCGGCTCGACGCGATGAACTCGTCGAGACGAGGGGAGGAAATTGATCCACCTTTGAAGGGGTGGCGCCTTGGGGGATCGCGGGGAGCCAGAGCGTTTTGCGATTTGACGGAATCGGCAAGAATCGCAAAGACGCGTTAAAACAAGGAGTTAGAGTAATGAGCGCTTACGTGTAAACGCGCTTCGCTCTAGGGGAGGTTTGTCTCTCGCCGGGTGATGATTACGCTGGCGTTGCGTGAAGCCCCTGCCGATCCGTCTATATAAGCCGTGGGTTGAGGTCGGTCGGCTCTCCCCGGGCGGGCAGGATCAATGCTTGAGCTTTGACGAGGGGCGCAACGCTGCGCCGGACTTCTCGTCACGCTCGATCCCGGCCATGGGATAGTTCGCCTCGACCCAGTCCTTGAGAATGGTCCGGATGAGTTCGTCCTTGGGAATTCCGAATTCCGTTGCCAGTTCCGCCAGCGAATAATCGACATGGGGAGACAAGGCCACCAGATTGCCGTTGCGAATCCTGATGGCGGCATTCCTGAGCAGGGCGGCAGTGGCGTCGGTCAGGGGAGCGCCGATCTGTTCCGAAGCCGTTTCAAGGGCGTCGGCAAACGACATGCGGTTCATTCAACAGCCTTTCTATTCGACCTTTGGAAGTTGCAGTGTGGGAGGGTTTGGCACCGCGGAATCCAGGTCGTTGATGGCACGGTCGTCAATTGTTGTTACCATCTATAGTAGCCAAACCGTGAGATTTTCGCACTATCCCCCAATGGGATTACTACTTGGTGAGAACCGTCTAACTCCTACCATGTCGCGAACGTCTGAGCGATAACGCGCCAACCAGCCCCATAATCCCTCTGTCGATGCGCGGGCTTGCCCCTGCTTCCAGCGCCGTCGCGCGTGTTGCGGGCGCCGACACGTCAGCGGCAGACGGCAATCCCAAGCCAGCACGAATGCCGCGGGGCATGTCGTCAACCGCTCCCCTGGACGCACGAACGCGCAGGCACAAGCAGAATCGGACTCCCGGTTCACGTCTCACGCAGTGTCGGGCCCGCAGCGAGCCGCATTCTTCAAGCAACGCCACCTGCCCTAGCACCAAAACTATCAATGCTCTAACATTACGTAAGAGCCTTTTAGTATATGAGAGCAGTATCTCATATTTCTAGAATCAGCTCTTTATGTTGTTGACACAAGGAGAAGTTAAATGAGCGATGTATTTTTGGATGGAAAGAGCCTTGTTACGCCACAACTGATCGTAAAATCATTGTTGGAAAAAAAGACCCAGTTTGATTCTCATCAGTTCGAAGAAGCTCTGATTTCTGTTTCACGAACGTTGGGTCATGCAAATATACAGTTTGAGAAGGGGTATGAGCCAAGTTTGATCATCGATAAGCTTGCCGGTGAACTTCATATTCTTCGCAAACGTCTCAATGGGAATGTCTGGCAATCAGTCATTCCGATCGTTCAAGAACATCCTGTCGCAAGGTTTTTTCTCCAAGACCCATTCACGAAGTGGTCCTTTACGAAGCCGAGGGGATACTCAGGCGATGCTGGCCTGCTTGATTTCATCTACGGCCATGCGAATGTCGGTGACCATATCGAGAATGCCACGCCCATCGGCACAAAACTCTACGACTACACGAAAGACGCCTCGTCGTCGGTCGCCGTTCGCGAAAGGCGCGATCTGCTGACCCGGCATGTCGACGATATTTCCGCGGCCAAAGGAACGGAGACCGAGATTCTGACTATTGCCGCCGGACATTTGCGCGAGGCCAATCGATCGACGGCCTTACGGGAAGGCCGGATCTCTCGCTGGGTCGCCCTGGACCAGGACCCTCTCAGCGTCGAATCGATCAGGCGGGACTTCAAGGGCACGAGCATCCAGGCCGTGAAGGGATCGGTCCGGGGCCTCCTGGCCAATTCCTACAAGCTCGGCCAGTTCGATTTCGTCTATGCCGCGGGCCTTTACGACTATCTATCCCACAAGGTGGCCGTAAGGCTCACCCAAAGCTGCCTCAAGATGCTGAAACCGAACGGCGTTTTCCTGTTTGCCAACTTCGCGGACAATATCGGCGTGGATGGCTATATGGAGACCTTCATGAACTGGGCGCTGCTGCTCCGTTCGGAAGCGGACATGAACGACATCATCAATGACAGCATCGGGGGTGATGCCGTGAGTTCGACGGTGTTTTTCGGCGAGAACAGGAATATCGTCTACGGCATCATCCAGAAGACGGAGTAGTCTGGCGGCGAGCCTGCGGAATCGTACGCCTGACCCGTCCTTGCCGTGCCAGCCGCGGGAGTTCTCCGTGCGGGCGGTCGCAGAGTGCCTGATGGCATTCATCGACAATTTCGCACGGAGGCACCCTGGCCGAGTGGGCAATGTCGCAGCCGCTTCGCCGACGTGCTTCCGGTATCATCTGCTCCGGCCCGGTGCCCGCTGTGCTGTCATAGCACCGGAACAGGTGACGGCATGGTCCTGATGTGCCGCTTGCGTAGCGTGTCGGCCGAATCCCGCACCACCTCAGAAATCTGCAGGAGCTGGGCGACCAGGGGGCTGGTCTTGCGCCAGATCATGCCAATCGTCCGCGAAGGCTGAGGGCCCTTGAAGCGGGCGATGGACACCGAGGCCGAGCGTGTCTCCATCGCCACCGCCATCTCCGGGATCAAGGTGACACCGATGCCGGCGCCGACCATCTGCACCAGTGTGGACAGGGAGCTGCCGTCCAGCAATTCGCGCGTCAGCACCGAATGAATGTTGCAGAAGGCCAGCGCCTGATCGCGGAAACAGTGCCCTTCTTCCAGGAGGAGCAGCTTCATCTCGCGCAGCATCTCGCGATCGGGCACCGGCTTGCCCTCCTCCTCGCCGGGGCGCACCAGCACGAAGTCTTCGGTGAACAAGGCGACCTCGGTAAAGGAAGGCTCGGATACCGGCAGGGCCACGATGGCCGTATCCAGCCGCCCGTCGGCCAACTCCTGAATCAGCTTGGGGGTGAGCGTCTCCCGCACGTGAATGTCGAGCCCCTCATGCAGGCGACTGAGATTGCCGATGATGGTCGGCAGCAGATAGGGGGCGACTGTCGGGATGACGCCGATGCGCAACCGTCCGACCAGCCGATCCCGGGTGGCCTGGGCGAGATTCCCAAGCTCGTCGACCGAGCGCAGGATGTCGCGGGTGCGCAGGGCGAATTCCTTGCCGAAATTGGTGAGCTGCACCTGGCGGGCGCCCCGCTCGAGCAGCGCCGTTCCCAGCAATTCCTCCAATTCCTTGATCTGCATCGACAAGGCGGGCTGGCTGATGGCGCAGGCTTCCGCCGCACGCCCGAAATGACCATGCCTCGCCAGCGCCTCGAAATAGCGCAGTTGCCTGAGCGTGAGATTGATCATAACCCTACCTTATCGCTGCGATCAGAAATCTCAACTTAAACTAATGGACCCAGTTTGGTAGACCTCTAGATGCAGAGATGAGGAGCAGCGCACGCAAGGCGGACAGGCTTGTGCCGCTCAGGTGATGTTCAACGTTCGCGCAGCCCAATTGGTCGTTTTGGGTCGATCTCAGTGCAGCGAGGCAGGGGGCGTTTGGCGTTCCCGGTGCTGCGGATCGGGGGACCTACGACACCGGATTGTCTTCCCGGTGTCGTAGGTCCCGAGCACGGACATGTTCAATCAGTGTAACCACGATCGGAGGAAATCATGGACGGAAGTGATGCGGGCAATACCGGCAAATGCCCGGTGCCACATGGGCGCTTCAACCCGAGCCTGGGTGGGCGGTCGAATCGGGACTGGTGGCCGAACCAGCTGAATCTGAAGGTTCTGCACCAGAACACCGCGCTGTCGAGCCCGATGGGCGAGACGTTCAACTATGCGGAAGAGTTCAAGAAGCTCGACATCGAGGCCCTGAAGAAGGACCTTCATGCGCTGATGACGGACTCACAGCCTTGGTGGCCGGCTGATTTCGGGCATTATGGTCCGCTCTTCATCCGCATGGCCTGGCACAGCGCCGGCACCTATCGCACCGGCGACGGCCGTGGCGGCGCTGGTGCGGGCACGCAGCGTTTCGCGCCGCTCAACTCCTGGCCCGACAACGTCAATCTCGACAAGGCCCGCCGCCTGCTCTGGCCGATCAAGCAGAAATACGGCAACAGGGTCTCTTGGGCCGACCTGATGATCCTCACGGGCAACGTCGCGCTCGAATCGATGGGCTTCAAGACCTTCGGCTTCGGCGGCGGCCGCGCCGATGTGTTCGAGCCCGAAGAGGACATCTATTGGGGCAAAGAAGACACCTGGCTCGCCGACAAGCGCTATAGCGGTGATCGCGACCTCGAAAATCCGCTCGCCGCCGTGCAGATGGGCCTGATCTATGTGAATCCGGAAGGGCCGAACGGCAATCCCGACCCGCTCGCAGCGGCGCGCGATATCCGCGAGACCTTCGCCCGCATGGCCATGAACGACGAAGAGACCGTCGCGCTCATCGCTGGCGGCCACACCTTCGGCAAGACCCATGGCGCGGGCGATGCCACCCTGGTGGGTGTCGAGCCGGAAGGTGCTGGCCTCGAAGAGCAGGGCCTGGGCTGGCGCAGCACCTATGGCACCGGCATCGGCGCCGATGCCATCGGCAGCGGCCTGGAGGTCACTTGGACCACGACCCCAACGAAGTGGAGCAGCAACTTCTTCTGGAACCTGTTCGGCTATGACTGGGAGCTGACCAAGAGCCCGGCCGGCGCCCATCAGTGGACGCCCAAGAATGGAGCCGGCGCCAATATGGTGCCGGATGCGCATGACGCCTCGAAGCGCCACGCGCCCTCGATGCTAACCACCGACCTCGCTCTGCGCTTCGACCCGGCCTATGAGAAGATCTCGCGGCGCTTCTTCGAGAATCCGGATCAGTTCGCCGACGCCTTCGCCCGCGCCTGGTTCAAGCTCACCCATCGCGACATGGGGCCGCGCGTGCGCTATCTCGGCCCGGAAGTCCCGGCCGAGGAACTGATCTGGCAGGATCCGGTCCCCGCCGTCGATCATCCCTTGATCAACGCGCAGGACATCAGCACCCTCAAGGCGAAGATCCTCGCCTCGGGCCTGTCGGTCTCCGAACTGGTCTCGACCGGCTGGGCCTCGGCCTCGACCTTCCGCGGCTCCGACAAGCGGGGCGGTGCCAATGGCGCGCGCATCCGCCTGGCGCCGCAGAAGGATTGGGAGGCCAACCAGCCCGCCCAGCTCGCCAAGGTGCTCGGCACGCTGGAAGAGATCCAGGCCGAGTTCAACGCCGCCCAGTCTGGCGGCAAGAAGGTGTCGCTTGCCGACCTGATCGTCCTCGCCGGCAGCGCCGCGGTCGAGAAGGCGGCCAGGGATGGCGGCCACGAGGTCGAGGTTCCCTTCACGCCGGGCCGTACCGATACGACGCAGGAGCAGACCGACATCGAATCCTTCGAGGTGCTCGAACCGAAGGCCGACGGCTTCCGCAACTACCTGAAGGGCGCCTTCACGGTCTCGGCCGAGGGGCTCTTGGTCGACAGGGCCCAACTCCTGACGCTGTCCGCGCCGGAGCTGACGGTTCTCGTCGGCGGCCTGCGCGTGCTCGACGCCAATGTCGGCCATTCGCAGAACGGCGTCCTCACCAAGCGGCCGGGGGCCCTCACCAACGACTTCTTCGTGAACCTGCTCGACATGAGCACGGTCTGGAAGGCGGTTTCGGAAGCGGACGACGTGTTCGAGGGCCGCGACCGCGCCACGGGCGAGGTGAAGTGGACCGGCACCCGCGTCGACCTCGTCTTCGGCTCGAACTCCCAGCTGCGTGCTCTCGCCGAAGTCTATGGTTCCAGCGACGTGCAGGCGAAGTTCGTGCATGACTTCGTGGCCGCCTGGACCAAAGTGATGAACCTCGACCGGTTTGATCTGGTCTGATTTTCAGGGTCGGATCGCCGATCGACGGTCAAAGCCGAACGCCCGCCATCGAATATGATGGCGGGCGTTTTGCGTTCATGGGCACGATCCAAGTCTTCCAAGGAGATACGCGATGGCCTTCACAGCAGACTGAGCTGGTCGCCGCTTCTTGTCGGCACCCGGAACAATCTGGTATCCAAGGCCGGAAAGCGATCGGAGAGGCCGAGCCGCTGCCGGGCGAGGTGAAAGCGCCTTGCGAGCAGGTCCGCGAGCGGGCCTTCGCCGGTCATGCGCTTGCCGAAGCGGGGGTCGTTATCCCGGCCGCCGCGCAATTGCCGCACCAGCGACATCACATGGGCGGCTCGTCCCGGCTGCTCGACGGCCAGCCATTCGCGGAAGAGGTCCTTGAGTTCATGCGACAGGCGGAGCGTAGAATAATAGGCGCCGGTGGCGCCGGCCTTGGCCGCCCGTTCCATGATCGTTTCCATCTCGTGATCGCTGAGGCTGGGGATCATCGGCGAGACGCCGACGACGACGGGAATGCCGGCGGCGCTGAGCTGGCGGATGGCATCGAGGCGGCGCTCGGGCGTCGAGGCGCGCGGCTCCATGCTGCGCGCCAGCCTGCGGTCGAGCGTAGTGATGGAGATGGCCACCATGGCAAGACCTCGCTCGGCCATTGGCGCGAGGATGTCGATGTCGCGCGTCACCAGCACGCTCTTGGTGGTGATGGCGAGCGGATGGTTGAAGCGCTGGAGCACCTCGATGACCGCGCGCGTGATGCCGAGCCGCCTTTCGATCGGCTGGTACGGGTCGGTGTTGGCGCCGAGCTGCACGCGCTCGACGCGGTAGCCGGGCCGGCGCAGTTCTGCGTCGAGAAGCGCGGCGGCGTCGGGCTTGAAGAACAGCTTCGTTTCGAAATCGAGGCCCGGGGAGAGGCCGAGATAAGCGTGGCTCGGACGGGCGAAGCAGTAGATGCAGCCATGCTCGCAGCCCCGATAGGGATTGATGGAGCGATCGAAGCCGAGGTCCGGGCTGTCATTGCGCGAGAGGATGGTGCGCGCCTTCTCTGATGTCAGCGTGGTCTCATGGCGGACGACCGGCGCATCCTCGTCGCTCCAGCCATCGTCGAAGGCTTCGCGCGCCAAGCCTTCGAAGCGGCCGGAGGCGTTGGACTGCGAGGCGCGGCCCTTGCTCGCGATGGGAGGCATGCTGGCGTTCTTTCTACAGATATGTTCACTTTTTGTTCTAGCATGATTTGCTTGCGGTTTCGAGTCTCGACCGGCATTTCCCGACATAGGAATGCAACCTCCAGCGCAGCAGAAAACGGGCGGTGAAGGTCGCCGGCAAGCCTTACAAAGCGATCATCGAGGGGCGGCGGTGCTCCGAATCTGAACGAGGAGGTCGATATGGCCGGAGCAATCAAAGGCGCAGCGAAGGACTATTTGTACAAATGGACGGAGACCCCCGTGGGCCGGCTCAAGCTGGTTGCCAGCAAGGATGGCCTGGCGGCGATCCTGTGGGAGGATGACCGACCCGGACGCGTGCGCCTCAACATCGTGGCGGAGGCGCAGGATCATCCGATCCTCCTGGAGACCGAGCGGCAGCTGCGCGATTATTTCGCCGGTGCCCGCAAGGTCTTCGATATCGAGCTCGATTTCGCCGGCACCGATTTCCAGAAGAAGGTGTGGGCCGCCCTGCTCGCCATTCCCTTCGGCGAGACGCGCACCTATGCCGAGATCTCCCGGCAGCTTGGCAGCCCCAAGGCGGTGCGGGCCGTCGGGGCGGCGAACGGACGCAACCCCATTTCGATAATCGCGCCCTGCCATCGCGTGGTCGGCTCGGGCGGAGAGCTAACCGGCTTTGCCGGTGGCCTGGAGGTCAAGGCGCGCCTGCTCGGGCTGGAGGGCGCGCCGGCACGATGATGCGTTTGGGGGGAAGGAAGAGGGCGATCGGTGATCGCCCCTCCAGTTTCCCTCGTTTCGCCCCGCAAAGTTAGCGCGCATGAGCGCCACGCCGGTGATCTCCAAGTATCACCTAAACCTGAAGCGATGGTCTGGAACATAAAAAGTACATGGATTGACTTTCGTTCGATGCCATGCTTTATTCCTTAACGGAACGAAGCGTCAGCAGCCGGCGCAGGTACAACCCGGCTCCGAACGCCTCCATCCACCCCGACAGCCTGTCCAAGCGGCAGGCGCGCACGGCGGTCCTGCTTCTCTCGAAGCGGGCCTCCAGGGGTGATGAGCGGGACAGAGGGATCGGCACCCCATGGAAGTGCCCTGTGATCCCTGGACGGAGCGTGACGGGCTTGAGCCCGGCACCGCCTTCGTCCCATCTCCCGCCGATGCGGTGAAGACGGTTCATGCCACTGTCCGGCCAGGACTGCAGCGCTGAGCCCCTTGACCGAGCCGGCTGGTCAGGTTCGGATGGTCCGTGCCATCCGCTCCCGGCTCGCCTCCGCCTTCATAAGGCGGAAAAACAGGTGGCCTTGCACGCCTTGTCAGCGGGCCAGGCAACCGGAACGGGGCGATGGCGGCCTGCACCGACAGTGCGGCCTGCATCTTCCATGATCATGCTTTCACGGCTGCTCCGCAGCCGCCATCGCCCGGTCTCCTCATCAACCCAGCCGGAAAGGGCGTGGGAATGAGAGCGCTTGGAATTTGGGAATGAGAACGCTTGGGAATTAGGGTGACAATGCATCCCTCCAAGCCAGATCGCTCCGGATCGATCGGGCTTACGGCCTGCGAGCGGTCAGGCCGACGTCGGGCTTCCATCCGTCCGGGCTTCGATGGCGCGGACCACCGCCGCCATATCGGCCTGGCCGAGGCCCATGGCTTCGGTCTCGCCGAACAGGGCATGGCAGACGTCGAGCAGAGGCGAGGCGATCCCTGCCTTTCGCGCCGCCTCGGCCACCAGGCGGTTGTTCTTGAGCACGTCGGAGATGGCGGCCTGGGCCGTGAAATCATGCGCGACCAGCTTGGCGATCTTGATGCGCGAGACATTGCTCTCCATCGGGCCGGCATCGAGCACGGCCTGGAATTGCCGCATGTCGAGACCGTGGCGCTCGGCGAAATGCGCGGCCTCGGCGAGGCCTGTGACGGTGGTGATCAGATAGAGATTGACGGCGAGCTTCATGGTGAGGGCGCCCGGGACCTCGCCGCACAGGAAGGTCTGGTGGCAGATTGGCCCCAGCAGCGGCCGGACCTCGTCGATCGCTGCGGCATCGCCTGCCAGCATGCCGACGAGCTGGCCTGCCTCGGCTGGCTTGCGCGATCCGGAGACGGGTGCCTCGACATAGCTGCCGCCGGCGACCTCGATATCCTTGGCCAGAGCAAGCGAGGCCTCGGGCGAGATCGTGCCCATCTGCACGATGACTTGCCGGGCGATGCGCGTGCCGAAAGCCGGCGTGAAGCGGCCGAGCACGGCGTCGATGGCGGCATCGCTCGCCAACATCAGGATGACGATGCGGGCGCGCGCGAACACCTCGTCGGCACTGGCCGCAACCTCGGCGCCGGCGGTGCGCAGGATCTTGCTCTTGTCGGGGGTTCGGTTCCAGACGAGGAGGGGCGTGCCCGCCCGCACCAGATTGAGAGCCATGGCCTCGCCCATCACGCCCAGGCCGATGAAACCGATCGCCATGCTCTCTCCCGCCAGTCCGGTTGTTCGGCTGGGAGCGTAGGGGTCGAGGCGAGAGCCGTCTTGAACGATCGTGCGAATTGGAGGGGCGGTCTCCTCCACTCCCTTTCAGGCGGACGGATCCTTGAAAGCGATGGTCACGACATAGAAGGCGCTTGGGCCGAAGGGCGCTCGCGCGGCGATCCATAGGCCGGCCGTGCTGTCGAGGCCGAGGGATTGCGCCTTGACGGTGATGCTCTCGAAGCCGTCGATCACCGCTTGGTCAGCAAGGGCCCGGCGCAGTGGGTCCGGATCGCCGGCCAGGCTGGTCAAGGCGGTGTGGATGAGCGTCGTGGTGACGACAGGCGTGTCCTGCAGGGTCTCGATGGCGGCGCCAAGGCCGATCTCGCGGGCGCTGCCGGGGCCATGGGCGCTGACCAGATAGAACAGGTCAAGCAGCAAGGGCTGCTGGCTCGGCCGATCGCCGAGAGGACCGCGCACGAAGCCGGGTGTATTTCTGAGAGACGTGTTGGGCACGGCTTGGCAGAGGAACAGGTTGACGCTCGGTGTTTCGGCCTCATCCGCCGGCGGCGAGCCGATGGTGACCGCGGGCGGTGTGAAGTTCAGCGCCTGCCCAGTCTTCCGCAGCGCCTCGTCGACGAGGAAGCGCAGGATCTCGCTGGTGGCGGCGATGGCGAGAGCTGCTGTCATGACGGATCTCCTGTCTGCGCGGTGGTGGTCTATATATACATCTGGATACAAGGCGGGTCCGGCGGTCGGCTGACCAGGGGCCTGCCGTCAGGACGCAGCTACCGGTGCCTCTTCGTCGATACGCTTCCAGCCATGGAGCAAATGCCTCGTGCTGGTCTCGAAGGCGAAGTAGTGACCGCCGCCGCCGGGCTGGTCATGCGTCCGGCTGATCGGTGCTTTTAGGAGATGGCAGAGCAGCAGTGCGCCGACGCCGCCATGGGCGATGAATGCAATATCGCCCTCGCCACGATCCCTGTCGAGGATGCCGGTCACGGCCGCGACGATGCGGGCCTGGGCGTCGATGGCCCGCTCCCAGCCGCGGATGCTGATCTCGGGATTTGCGAAGAAGGCATTGGCCGTCTCCTCGAATTCCTGCGACTTCAGATAGCCGGTGGCCGAGCGGTCATTCTCGTGCAGGGCCTCGACCACCTGCAGCGGCAGGCCGAGATGGCGGGCAAGGATGTCGCCACCATTGCGGGCCTTCTCCTCATTGCTGGAATAGACGGCGCCGATGCCGCCGACAAAGCCGCGCCGGTTGAAGGCTTCATGGCGCGCCCGGCCGCGCAGCGAAAGGCGCCAGTCCGGCACGGGAATGGCAGGATCGATCTCGACCTCCGCATGGGTGATGAAATAAGCGATCCTGGCTTTGCTCAACAGACGTGCCCCGGTAATTCTTGTTGAGAAAATGCATCAGGACAGGGTGATAAAGCAAGCTGGAATCTAAGGAAATCGCAGCGCCCATGCCCTACACCGGTACCACCCTGGCTCTGCCGAGCTCCAGGAAGAAGAGAAGCAGGGCGAACGCTCCCATGGAGCCGCCGACGATGGCGGTCGCCGTCCAGCCGCCCCAGTGATAGGTCAGCGTGCCCAGCACCGAGCCGATGGCGCCGCCGATGAAGGTGCAGGTCATGTAGAAGGCGTTGACGCGCCCGCGCACCTGCGGTGGCACCGAGAAGATGATGCGCTGGCTGACGACCTGGTTGGCCTGCACCGCCCCGTCGATGATCACCGCCAGCACCACCAGGACGGCGATGGCCAATGCCGCGGCGGCCCAGCCGGTGGCCCAGAAGGCGAGGGCGATCGTCAGCATGGCGCCGGCCGTCGTGGCGCGGCTGAGGCCGCGATCAGCCAGGCGTCCGGCGATCGGTGCGGCGAAGGCGCCGCCTGCGCCGGCCAGGGCGAAGAGGGCGATGCCATGCTCGCTCATGCCGAAGCGCTCCGCCAGCATCAGCGGCGAGGCTGTCCAGAACAGGTTGAAGGCGGCGAACAGGAAGAGCTGGTAAGCCGCTCGCCAGCGCACCGCCGGCAGGTCTCGGACGAGAGTGAAGATGGAGGCGAGGATCTGGCCGTAATGCATGCCACCATGCGGCTTGTGCCTGGGCATCATGCGGGCCAGCGCCAGGCCGATGAAGACCATCAGCACCGCCGAACACCAGAACACCGCGCGCCAGCCGAAGCTTGCGGCGATGAACAGCGAGACGGGCCGCGCCAGCATGATGCCGGTGAGGAGGCCGCCCATGATATTGCCGACCACGCGCCCGCGCTGCGCCGCGGGCACGAGATGGGCGATGAAGGGCAGCAGCACCTGCGCACCCGTGGAGCTGAGGCCGATCAGCAGCGATGCGGCGAAGAAGGGCAGGGCGCTGGTGGAGACGGCGGCGCCGATCAGGCCGATCACCGTGCAGCTCAGTGTCGCCAGCACCAGGAGGCGGTTCTCGACGAGATCGGCAAGAGAGACCAGCAGGAAGAGGCCGAGGCCGTAGCCGATCTGCGTGATGCTGACGATGGAGCCGGCAATGTTGGGGCTGAGGCCGATGGCCGGCCCGATCGAGGCGACCAGCGGCTGGGCATAATAGAGATTGGCGACGAGGGAGCCCGTCGCCAGCGCCACTACGGTGATCAGGGCCGCGGACGGGCCCCGATCCTCGCTGATGGCAGCGGCTTGAGTCTGGTCGACCATCGCATTCAGCTCTGCGCGGCCGGCAGGCGGTTGGCGCTCTGGCGCTCGATCATCCAGCCGGGATATTCGGGCGGCAGGGCGCTGACCTTGTCGAGACGGGCCAGTTCCTCCGCCGTGAGCTTGATGCCAGTGGCGGCCAGGTTGTCGTCGAGCTGCTCGGTCGTCTTGGCGCCGATGATCACCGACATCACGAAGCGCTGGTGCAGCACCCAGGCCAGCGCAATGCGGGCCACGGAGACGCCGCGGGCCTCGGCGATCTCGCGCATGACGTCGATGCAGTCGAAGGCGCGGTCCTTGTTGACGGGCGGGAAGTCGAAGCTGGCGCGGCGCGAGCCCTCGGGGCCGTTGCCCTCGCGATCATACTTGCCGGAGAGCAGGCCGCCGGCGAGCGGGCTCCACACCATCAGCCCGAGCTTCTCGGCCTCCAGCAGAGGGGCGATCTCGCGTTCGAGGTCGCGCCCGGCGATAGTGTAATAGGCCTGCAGGGTGACGGGGCGGGTCCAGCCATGCCTGTCGGCGATGCCGAGCGCCTTCATGATCGTCCAGGCCGACCAGTTGGAGACGCCGACATAACGCACATGACCCTGGCGCACGAGATCTTCGAGGGCGCGCATCGTCTCTTCGATCGGGGTGACCTGGTCGAGACCATGGATCTGGTAGAGGTCGATATAATCGGTCCCGAGCCGCTTCAGGCTGGCCTTCACCGCATCCATGATATGGCCGCGCGAGGCGCCGCGGTCGTTGACGCCCTGGCCGACCAGGCCGAGCGCCTTGGTGGCGAGCACGATGTCGGACCGCTTGCGGCCGGAATTCACCATCGCCTTGCCGGTGATCTCTTCCGACAGGCCTTCGGAATAGACATCCGCCGTATCGATGAAATTCACGCCGGCATCGAGCGCCTTGGCCACGATGGAATCCGCGACGGTCTGGTCGAGCGTGCCGATATTGGTCCAGAAACCGCGGCCGCCGAAGGTCATCGTACCCAGGCAAATTTCCGACACGAGCAGGCCAGTGCCGCCGAGTGTGTTGTAGCGCATGGAATTATGTCCGTGAAAAGAAGAGGATAGCTCTCGTTGCTCAAGTAACGAGAGAGGCGGGACGGCCCTAAAAAGCGATCATCTCCAGGCGGTCTCGATAGGAAGAACATAGGCCGATCCTGGCGACATCATAACCCGCATAATGCTCCACAGGCTGATTAGCTGTGCTATATAATGCTGGGAGCGCGGACATCCTGTCCGCTCTTGGAAACGATACACTTTACGAGAGAGGAAGAGCGGATTGTCCGACACTCACTTGAGTGTCGTAGGGACGTCCGCGCTCCCAGGGTTCATGGCTCGCAGCGATTCCTTCGATGGTCTTTCCGAATTCCTCGCCATCGTGCGCCAGGGCAGTTTCCGCGCGGCGGCGATCGAGCTCGGCGTCACGGCCGGCGCCGTGAGCCAGGCGCTGCAGGTGCTGGAGCGCCGGCTCGGCCTGCCGCTGCTTCACCGCACCACGCGAAAGATCTCGCTGACCGAGGCTGGCGAAAGGCTGCTCGCCCAATTGGCGCCGGCGGCGGATGCGATCACCACCACGCTCGATGAGCTGACTCAGTCGCGCGCCCGGCCGTCGGGGACGCTGCGCCTCCTCGTGCAACGGGTGGCGATACCGCATGTCGTCACGCCGATCATGCCCGATTTCCGCAAGGCCTGGCCCGATCTCAAGATCGAGATCACCGTCGAGGATAGCCGCCAGGAGATCGTGGCCGGCGGCTTCGATGCCGGCATCCGCATCGGCGAATATATCGACCGCGACATGGTGGCCGTGCGAGTCTCGCCATCCTTCAACTGGCTCGTGATGGGCGCGCCATCCTATCTCGCCGCGCATGGCCGGCCGCAAATACCGGAGGACATCGCCCAGCACGAATGCATCCGCTATCGCCGACCCGATTTCGGCGACGTCTATCGCTGGGAATTCGAACGCGAGGGTCAGGCGCTCAGCATCGACCCGCCCGGCTCGCTGGTGGTCAGCGATCCCGAGCTGTTCCGGGCATTGGCGGTCGAGGGGCTCGGCCTGATCTACACATCCAGCCTGATGTCGGCGCGGGAACTGGCGGCAGGCCAGCTCGAGCCGGTGCTGGAGGCCTTCTCGCCCTCGCGCGATGCCTTCTTCATCTACTTCCCGCGCACCAGCCGCAATCAGCCCAAGCTTCGGGCCTTCGTGGAAGCTTGCGCACGGGGCGCACGCTGAGCCGCTTCAGGGCCATTTACAAATCGGCATATGTCCGACGAAATGGGAGCGGCCAAACAGGAAGGCGCCTGTCGAGAGCGCCGTGAGGATATCGAGCATGCAAGATCACGAGGGTGGGGGCGCCGTCAGCCTGGCCGGCATTTTCGGCCTTTCCGGCAAGGTCGCGGCCGTGACGGGCGCCGGCAGCGGCATTGGCCTTGCGGCGGCGCAGGCTCTGGCGGCAGCGGGGGCCGAGGTCGTGGTGCTTGACAGGGCGCCGGTAGCATCCGAGATCCTTGCCTCCATAAGGGGCGACAAGCCGGCCGCGGCGCTGGTCATGGATGTCGCCGACGAGGCGCAGGTGGAAGCGGCCTTCGCGGAGATCGTGGCCCGCTGTGGCGGCATCGACATCCTCGTCAACAATGCGGGCCTGGCCCTCCGCGACGCCGCCGTCAATCTCAGCCTCGAAGCCTGGGACAAGGTGGTGGCCGTGAACATGACCGGCGTCTTCCTGTGCGCGCGGGCGGCAGCGCGCCATATGATCGCCGCCGGTAAGGGCGGCGCCATCATCAACACCGCCTCGATCATGGGCCTGTCCGGTGGCGGTCTCTATCCCAACATTTCCTACCAGACCACAAAGGGTGCCATCGTGAACATGACACGGGCGCTGGCGGTCGAGTGGGCGCCGCACAACATCCGCGTCAACGCCATCGCGCCGACCTATGTGCGCACGCCCTTCATCGCCCCGCTGCTGGCCCAGCCGGAACTGATGCAGCGCATCGAGGCGATGACGCCGCTGCGCCGCATCGCCGAGCCGCACGAAGTCTCGCCGGCGATCCTCTTCCTGGCCGGGCCGGGCGCGGCAATGGTAACGGGACATACCCTCCCGGTAGATGGCGGCTTCCTCGCGCAGTGAGACAAGACAAGGGAGGGCGGTTGGGCGAGATGGGACCTGTGAAAAAGAGACTCGCCTCCGACGCCCCTTCGCCTCATTTCATTCTCGATTGCCTCGTCTCGCCCGGAAGTCGCTTTCTCAGCACTCCTTCGCCGCATACTCGTCGAGCCTGCTGAACAGTGCTTCCAGCTCCGCCTCATCAGGCTGGAAGAAGTTCATGCCGCGGCCGACCAGGATGCCGAAGGCGGCGAAGAAGAAGAGGGTGCGTTCGACGCCGCCTTCTTCGCCATCGCGGACGAGGCGACTGATCAGAGCGCTGAACATGCCCCGTATGGCCGCTGCCGCTTCCGGGAACTCGGCGGAGGCGACGAAGAGGGCGGGCGAGACGCCGCCTTTCTCCCGCATGATCTGGCGGGCATGGATGGCGAGCGCTTCGGTGAAAGTGCGGGTCGAGCGGGCAGTGTCCTCGATGTCTTCGACCAGCTGTTCCATGTTGCGGCGGATTGCCGCCACCACCAGCGCCTTCTTGGCCGGAAAGTGATGCAGCACGCCGCCCTTGCTGACGCCAGCCTCCATCGCCACCATGTCGATGGTGAGATTGTGCACGCCTACTTGCTCGATCACCGCGACGGTTGCCGTTAGAATTTGGTCGATGGTCTCCGTGCTGCGCTGCTGGGGCTTGCGTGCGCGGGCTGTCTTGGGTGGGGCAGCGAGTGGGGTCATAGTCCTTACCGCGATATCCCTGATTAAAAAAACCGTCTGGACGGTTTTATTTTTAACTGTTATGGGGGCGCCACGCAATCCGTTAGTCACGTCCAGCACAAAGCGAGGATGCCGATGAAACCCAGCGCGTCAAGGCGGCTAGCACGCGGTTCGTGCCTGGCCATTGGGATGATGATCGCGGGAACTGCGATCGTGCCGGCTATGGCCGGTGGCCCTCCCGCCCGTGTCGGGGTGGTCACCGCCAAGGCCGGCAGTTTCAGCCACGAGGTGAGCCTGACCGGCGACATCGAGGCGCAGGTGCAGAGCGACATCTCCTTCCGGGTCAGCGGACGCATCGTCGAGCGCCTGGTGGATGTGGGTGACCACGTTACTCCGGACCAGGTGCTGGCGCGGGTCGACGGCCAGGAACAGCGCATCGCCCTCGACACCGCCAATGCCGCACTGGCCTCGGCCCAGGCACAGCTCCAGCAGAGCGAGGCGACCTTCCAGCGCCAGAAGACGCTGATCACCAGCAACGCCACCTCGCAGTCTCAGCTCGATGCCGCCCAGGAGAATCTGAGCGTGGCGCAGGGAGCGGTGGCGGCGGCGACGGCACAGGTTGCCCAGGCCAAGGAACAACTCGCCTATGCCGATCTGCGCGCTGGCGTCTCCGGTACCGTCACCTCGCGCAGCGCCGAAGCCGGGCAGGTGGTGCAGGCCGGGCAGGCCGTACTCAGCATCGCCCAGGATGGACCGCGCGATGCGGTGTTCGATGTCTATGAAGCGCTGGTCGGCACGCCGCCCGGCTCACCCGACGTCGACATCACGCTGATCGCCGATCCCACGGTGACGACTACCGGAACCGTGCGCGAGATCTCCCCCATCGTCGATGCCAAGAAAAGCACGATCCGCGTCAAGATCGGTCTCAAGGAGACGCCGCCTGCGATGTCCCTGGGTACCGCCGTGCGCGGCCATGCGGGCCTGGCGCCACAGCGGCGCGTCGTGCTGCCCGCCTCGGCCCTGTTCATGTGGCAGGGCAGGCCGGCGGTGTGGACAGTAACCGCCGACACCAGCCAGGCTGAGCCGCGCGAGGTGACGCTCGATCGCTACACCACCCAGTCCATCGTTCTCGCCGACGGCGTCAGGGATGGCGATGTCGTGGTGACCAGGGGCGGCCAACTCCTGCGCCCCGGACAGGTGGTCGAAACGGTCGCGGAGAAGGCGCCATGAGGATGACGGCCTGGGTGATTTTCGGTTGGGCGAGGCGCAGTCATTTGAGAGCGAAGCTCGACATCGAAGTCTTCCCTCCCTCTTGTGGGGAGGGAGTAGGAGGGTGGGGGTCCTTGGATGCAAGTGTCTCTCATCGCCAAGGACCCCCATCCCTTACCCTTCCCCAGAAGGGGGAAGGGAGCGGCAGGCGTCGCGCCCTTTTCTTTTTCTCTTTCCTGCTATCAGCCTTGCTCGCTGCCCCGCTTCCCGCCCTCGCGCAGGAGCCGGTGCGCCCGGTACTCACCGTCATCGCGCATGCCCAGGATACGGCGATGTTCGGGCCTTTCATCGGTAGCGTCGATGCGCGCTATCGCACCGATCTCGGCTTCCAAGTCGGTGGGCGCATCATTGCCCGCGAGGTCAATGTCGGCGACACCGTCAAGCAAGGCCAAAGGCTCGCCGCCGTCGACGCCACCCTTCTGCGGCTTGCCGTGCAGTCGGCCGAGGCGGATCTTGCCAATGCCAGGGCGCAGCTTGCCAATGCCGTGCTGACCGAGAACCGCAGCAAGGCGCTGGTCGTTACCGAGACGGCCTCGAAGGCGCAGGTCGACAACGCCGTGGCGGCCCGCGAGACGGCGGAGGCCAAGGTCACCCAGGCCGAAGCCTCGCTGCGCCAGGTGCAGAATGTCCTCAGCTATGCCGAGCTCATCGCCCCTTATGACGGCGTGATCACCGCGGTGAATTCGGATGTCGGCAAGGTCGTCTCGGCCGGCGACATCATCGTCACCCTGGCGCGGCCGGATGTGCGGGAGGCCGTGGTCGACGTGCCCGACTATCTCGCGCCGGAATTGCTGCAATATCCACGCTTCGACGTGACTCTTGCCGGCGAGCCCTCGATCAAGGCCACTGCGACGCTGCGCCAGCTCGCTCCGGCCTCGGATGCGACCACCCGCACCCGCCGCGCCCGGCTCTCGCTTGATAGTCCGCCCAACGGCTTCCGCCTGGGTTCGACGATATCCGTCTCGGCCGTACGCGCCGTCCCATCCTATATCGCCGTGCCGCAGACGGCGCTTGCCGGTGATGGCGACAGGCGCTCTGTCTGGGTCGTCGATGCCGTCAAGTCGGTCGTCGCCGCCAAGCCCGTGAAGCTGGTCTCCCTCAAGGACGGCTATGCCATCGTCGACGGCCTCAAGGACGGCGACATCGTGGTCGCAGCCGGCGCCGCCTCGCTCGAGCCCGGCCAGGCCGTGCAGCTTCCCGTTACCCCGCGTTCCGAGGGTCAGAAATGAACGGCTTAAATCTGTCCGACTGGGCGCTCAGGCATCGCTCCTTCATCTGGTATCTGATGATCGCCGCGGTGATCGCCGGGGCGCTCTCCTATACGCGCCTCGGCCGCGAGGAGGATCCTTCCTTCGACATCAAGACCATGGTCGTGCAGGTGCAATGGCCGGGCGCGACCCTGGACGAGACGATCAACCAGGTTACCGATCGCATCGAGAAGGAGCTCCAGCAGGTCGGGGCGCTCGATTACACGCGCAGCTACACCAAGCCCGGCAGCGCCACCATCCTGGTGAACTTCAAGGACACCACCAATGGCCGTGCCCTGACCGACGCCTTCTACCAGGTGCGCAAGCATGTGAATGACATCTGGTCCACCATGCCGAGCGGTGTGCAGGGGCCGTTCTTCAATGACGAATTCGGCGACGTCTACGGCAATATCTATGCCTTCACCGCCGACGGCATCAATTTCCGCCAGCTGCGCGACTATGTGGAGAGCGTGCGCGACCGCGTGCTCTCGGTGCCCAATGCCGGCAAGACGCAGATCCTCGGCGCGCTCGATGAGGTGATCTATCTCGATTTCGACACTGCGCGCCTCTCCAGCCTTGGCGTCGACCGCCAGGCCGTGATCGCCTCGCTCCAGGCGCAGAACACCGTGTCGGCCGCCGGCGTGATCCAGGCCGGGCAGGACAGGGTCAGCGTGCGCGTCGGCGGCGGCTTCAAGTCCGAGGAAGATCTGCGCGCCATCAACCTGCGCGTCAATGACCGCTTCTTCCGCCTGAGCGATGTCGCCACCATCACCCGCGGCTATGAGGATCCGCCATCCCAGCTCTTCCGCTTCGACGGCAAGCCGGCCATCGGCCTCGCCGTCGCCATGGCGCCCAACGGCAATCTGCTGCAGTTCGGCGAGGACCTGAAGAAGGCCATGACCGAGATCACCGGCACGCTGCCGGTCGGCGTCGGCGTGCATCTCGTCTCCGACCAGCCGGCCATTGTCGAGGAAGCGATCTCGGGCTTCACGCAGGCCCTGCTGGAAGCCGTGATCATTGTCATGGCCGTGAGCTTCGTCAGTCTGGGCCTGCGCGCCGGGCTGGTGGTGGCGATCTCGATCCCGCTGGTGCTCGCCATCGTCTTCCTGGTGATGGAATATACCGGCATCTCCCTGCAGCGCATTTCGCTCGGCGCCCTGATCATCGCCCTCGGCCTGCTGGTCGACGATGCCATGATCACGGTGGAGATGATGATCAGCCGGCTGGAGGAGGGCGATACGCTCGGCAAGGCGGCGACCTATGCCTTCACCTCTACCGCCTTCCCGATGCTCACCGGCACGCTGGTGACGGTGGCGGGCTTCATCCCGATCGGCCTCAATTCGAGCTCGGCGGGCCAGTACACCTTCACCCTCTTCGTGGTGATCGCGGTGGCCCTGCTGACGTCCTGGATCGTGGCGGTGCTGTTCGCGCCCCTGCTCGGTGTAAGCATCCTGCCGAAGTCGATGAAGAAGCACGACGAGAAGCCGAGCTTCTTCGCCGGGATGTTCAAATCCATCCTGCTCGCCTGCATGCGTTGGCGCTGGCTGACCATTGCTGTCTGCCTTGCCTTGCTGGGCGCTTCGGTGGTGGGTATGGGCCACGTGCAGCAGCAGTTCTTCCCGTCTTCCGATCGGCCAGAATTGCTGGTCGACATGACGCTGCCGCAGAACAGCACCATCGCCGAGACCAAGACACAGATGGACCGTCTCGAAAAGACGCTCGATGGCGATGCCGATGTCGAGCGTTGGAGCTCCTATGTCGGGCAGGGGGCCGTGCGCTTCTATCTGCCGCTCGACCAGCAGCTCGCCAATCCCTTTTTCGGCCAGGCCGTGGTGGTGACCAAAGGCATCGAGGCGCGTGACCGTGTGAAGGCCAAGCTGGATGCGCTAGCCCGCGAGCAGTTTGTCGGCATCGACATTCTCGTGCATCCGCTCGAACTCGGCCCGCCGGTCGGCCGCCCCGTGCAGTATCGTGTCAGCGGCACCGATATCCAGGAGGTGCGCGCGCAGGCGGTGAAGTTGGCCGGCGTGATCGCCGACGATCCCAATCTCGGCACCATCACCTATGACTGGAACGAGCCCGGCCGCGTGCTGCGTGTCGAGGTCGACCAGAACAAGGCCCGCCTGCTCGGTGTGACCTCGCAGGACATCGCTTCCATCTTGAACGGCACGCTGGCTGGCAGCGCCTTCACGCAGGTGCGCGATAACATCTATCTCGTCAATGTCGTCGGTCGCGCCACGGCGGACCAGCGCAATTCGGTGGAGACGCTGGAGAACCTGCAGATCTCGCTGACCGGTGGCACGGTGGTGCCGCTGAGAGCCGTCGCCAATATCGGCTACGACTTGGAACAGCCTATCGTCTGGCGCCGCTCGCGCCTGCCCACGATCACCGTTCGCGCCGCGCTCGTCGGCGATATCCAGCCGGCGACGGTGGTGCAGCGCCTGCAGCCCAAGATCGATACCTTCGCCAAGCAGCTTCCCGATCACTACAAGGTCGAGATCGGCGGTGCGGTGGAAGAGGCCGGCAAGGGCCAGTCGCCGATCATCCAGATCGTGCCGATCATGCTGCTGGTGATGATCACCGTGCTGATGATCCAGCTGCAGAGCTTCCAGAAGCTCTTCCTGGTGATCTCGGTGGCGCCGCTCGGCCTGATCGGCGTGGTGCTCGGCCTGCTGCCCTTCCACCAGCCGCTCGGCTTTGTCGCCATCCTCGGCGTTCTCGCGCTGATCGGCATCATCATCCGCAACTCGGTGATCCTGGTGAAGCAGATCGAGGATCACGAAAAGGAAGGCCAGGACCGCTGGGATGCGGTGGTGACCGCCACCGTCCACCGCATGCGCCCCATCCTGCTCACGGCGGCGGCCGCGAGCCTGGGCATGATCCCCATCGCCCGCGAAGTGTTCTGGGGCCCGATGGCCTATGCCATGATCGGCGGCATCCTGGTGGCGACGCTGCTGACGCTGCTCTTCCTGCCAGCGTTGTATGTGACGTGGTATCGGATCAAGGAGCCGAAGGAGGGTGCGAGCCAGGGCGCGCGTTAAGCGGTGCCGTGGTTGCATCCGGGTGCACGGGCATCCTGCCCGTTCTTCCCCTGCCTCGAGGGTGTCGGTTCCAGGAACGGGCAGGATGCCCGTGCACCCGGATTGCGTCCACCTGCCCGAATGCCTAGCATTCCGATGACGTCGACGGGAGGATCGGAAAAGCTGTGGACTCGCCATCTTGTCGCTGCTGTTCATCCTGATCCTGTGTGACGCGCTCGCAAGTCGAAGCCCTCGCGGCCGAGGGCATGACAAAATCTGTGCCCTTCCTGGCTGCCTCGCGACTTTTGAGGTGTGCGCTCAAAACCAGAATTCTTGCTCATATCGAAATCATTGCCATGGCCACCATCACCTATCTCACCCGTATCGAATTCGATGAAGGCGCGATTGCCCGGCTGCCCTCCCTGCTGGAAGGGCTGGGCGTAAAGCGTCCGCTGCTGGTCACCGATCGCGGCCTCGTCGCCACCGGCCTGGTCGAACGCGTCAGGGCGCTCTTTGCCGAGCCGCCCGCCGTCTATGACGGCACGCCTGCCAATCCCACGGAGGAGGCGACGCTCGCAGCCCTGGCGCGCTATCGCGAGGCTGATTGCGATGGGCTCGTCGGTCTCGGTGGCGGGTCTTCGATCGATCTCGCCAAGGCGGTGCGCCTGCTCACCGGCCATGAGGGACCGCTTGCGCAATATACCGCGGTGGAGGGCGGGGCAGCGCGCATCCATGGCCGCATCTGCCCGTTGATCGCCGTGCCCACCACCTCGGGCACCGGCTCGGAGGTCGGCCGCGCGGCGGTGATCATCACGGCCGAAGGGCGCAAGCTCGGCATCATCAGCCCCTTCATGCTGCCGAGCATCGCGCTCTGCGATCCTGAGCTCAGCCATGGCCTGCCGCCCTATCTGACGGCGGCGACCGGCATGGACGCCATCTCGCATTGCCTCGAGACCTATATGGCATCTGCCGTCAATCCGCCGGCGGATGCCATCGCCATCGACGGTCTCAAGCGCGGCTTCGGCGCCATCCGCACCGCCGTGGCCGATGGCCGCGACCGCAAGGCGCGCTGGGAGATGATGATGTGCGCCCTCGAAGGCGCGATGGCGTTCCAGAAGGGCCTCGGCGCGGTGCATGCGCTTACCCATCCGCTCGGCGCCATCCGCGAACTCAACCTGCATCACGGCACGCTCAATGCGGTGCTGATGCCGGCGGTGCTGCGCTTCAACCGCAGCGTGATCGGCGGCAAATGGGATGTGCTGGCCGGCATTCTCGGCGGCGATCCGGCCGAGGTCATCGCGGGCCTGTGCCGCGACATCGGCCTGCCTCCGGGGCTCAGGGCCATGGGCGTGACCGAGGCGATGATGGAGAAGATTTCGGGCGAGGCCCTCAAGGATCATTGCCACGCCACCAATCCACGACTGGCGACGCGCGAGGAATATCTGGAACTCCTGCACGAGTCGGCATGAGAGCGGTGCGATGATAGAGTGATTCGTTACTCAGGCAGGCGATCCATCGGCGCCAACCTTGGCCGAAAGAGATGGTGGAAACGCCGTCATTGCGAGCGAAGCGAAGCAATCCAGGGGCGGTAGGCACCGCACTTTGGCCCCTGGATTGCTTCGCTTCGCTCGCAATGACGGGTAGAGGCCATTCCTCCTGCTTCCAAACTTATGCCTTGCACAGGAGGTCAGCATGACCAGGAAGGCCATCGTTCCCGTTGAGGCCGTCAGTCCGCGCCGGGGAGCGGCCGTGTTGCTGGAGATCCTGCGCAACGAGGGCGTCGACTATATCTTTGGCAATCCTGGCACCACAGAATTGCCGCTGATGGACGCGCTGATCGAGGCGCCCGATATCCGCTACATCCTGGCCCTGCAGGAGGCGAGCGCGGTGGCGATGGCCGATGGCTACGCCCAGGCGTCGGGCAAGCCCGGCTTCCTCAATCTCCACACCGAGGGGGGCCTCGGCCATGGCATGGGCAACCTTTTCAACGCCAGCATTTCGATGACGCCGCTGGTGGTCACCGCCGGCCAGCAGGATTCGCGCCATACCATCACCGATCCCCTGCTGTTCGGCGACCTCGTGCAGGTGGCCCGGCCCGCGGTGAAATGGGCGCAGGAAGTCACGCATGCCGACCAGCTGCCGATCCTGGTGCGGCGGGCCTTCCACGACGCCAGCGCACCGCCACCAGGCCCGGTCTTCCTGTCGCTGCCGATGGATGTGATGGAGGAGATGAGCAGCGTTGGCATCTCCGAGCGCTCGGTGGTCGACCGCCACCCGGTGGCGGGGTCGCTCGACAAGCTCGCCGAACACCTTGCCGCGCTAAGGCCCGGACGCCTCGCCATCATCGCCGGCGACGAGATCCATGGCAGCGATGCAGCCCAGGAAGCCGTGACGATCGCGGAGATGCTGGGTGCGCCCGTTTATGGCTCGTCCTGGCCCTCGCGCATTCCCTTCCCGACAGCCAATCCGCTCTGGCGCGGCAACATGCCGACCAAGGCGGTGGATATCGCCCATCGGCTGGGCGATTACGATGCCATCTTCGCTCTCGGCGGCAAGTCGCTGATCACCATCCTCTACACTGAGGGTTCGGCCGTACCGCCCGGCTGCGCGGTGTTCCAGATGTCGGCGGATGTGCGCGACCTCGGCCGCACCTATCCCACCAGGCTCTCGGTGGTGGGCGATCTCAAGCATTCTCTGCATGCGCTGGCACCGCTGCTTGCCAAGGCTATCGCCGGGCGGACGGAGGTCTATTCCGCCCTGCTGCGCCAGGCGGGACTCGATCAGCAACAGCGACAGCAGGAACTCGCCGCCCTTGCCGCCGCACAGATGGATGTGGTTCCCGTGACGCCACTGGTGGCTGCCCAGCAGGCGATGCGGGCTGTTGGACCCTATGTCGCCATCGTCGACGAGGCGATCGCCACCTCGCTGCATGTGCGCGGCTTCCTCAACAGCTCTTCGCCGCGGCAATATTCCTTCCTGCGAGGCGGCGCGCTCGGCTGGGGCATGCCGGCCGCGGTAGGCTGCTGCCTTGGGCTCGGTCGCGAGCCGGTGGTCTCTCTCGTGGGCGACGGCGCTGCCCTTTATTCCCCGCAGGCCCTGTGGACCGCGGCGCATGAGAAGCTGCCCGTGACCTTCGTCGTCATGAACAATCGCGAATACAACATCTTGAAGAATTTCATGAAGGGACAGGTGGGTTACGCCTCGAACCGGCAGAACCACTTCATCGCCATGGAGCTCGACGATCCGCCGATCGATTACCAGGCCATGGCGAAGTCCTATGGCGTGCCGGGGCGACGGATCACGCGGGCCGGGGATATTGCCGGGGCGGTGGAGGCGGGGATCGCCAGCGGGCAGCCCAACCTCATCGAGATCGTGATTGGGACGTGATCTTCCCGGGTGCGCGGACGTCCCGTCCGCATCTTGGAAACGCGGCGTCTGTTGGAGAGGGCGATGCGGACGAGACGTCCGCGCACCCGGGAAGAGTCACAACCTCGCCTTCGTACTCCTGGGCGTCGCCAGCAGCAGGTTCGTCTCCGAGGCATTCACGCCCGGGATCAGCCGGATGCGACGCAGCACGACGTCCAGATCCGTCAGGCTCTGCGTCGCGAATTCCACCACGATGTCCCATTTGCCGTTGGTCGTGTGCACGGCGCTCACTTCCGGAAAGCCGCCCAGCGTGTCGATCACGCGGTCGGCGGCGCGGCCCTCGACCTCGATCAGCACGATGCCGCGCACCGGCATGGAGATGGCGTCGGCTCTAAGGATGACCGTGTAGCCGACGATATCGCCGCGCTTCTCCATGTTCTCGATGCGCGCGCGCACGGTGGCGCGCGACAGGCCAAGTTCTGCCGCGAGATCGGAGATGCTGCGCCGGCCATTATGGCGCAACTGGGTGAGGAGCTGCTGGTCGATGTCGTCCATGGCCTGCCGAAATGATCAGGGCTTCATGCCAGTTTGATAAGCCGTATTGTCACCTTTGCCAATTTGTATTGTTCGTATCGCCAATCGAAGCCGGTAAATTGCAGGCACGCCAAACGAGGTTCGACATGCCTTCGACAACATGTATTTTGCTGGGTGCTCCGGTGCAGGAGGGCGCAGGGCGCCTTGGCTGCGACATGGGCCCGAGCGCCTTTCGCGCCGCCGGTCTCACCGCCGCGCTGGAAGAGCTCGGCCATCGGGTTTCCGATCGCGGCAATCTGGCGCCGGCCCGTCTGCGCACGCTGAAGCATCCCAACCCGGTCGTGAAGAATCTGCCGGAGATAGCCGCCTGGACCGAAGCGCTCGCCGATGCCTCCTATCGGATGAGCGCAGAGGGCATGCCGATCGTGTTCGGCGGCGATCACAGCCTTGCCGCCGGCACGCTCTCCGGCCTCAGCCGGCGCGCGGCGGAGCAGGGGCGCGAGCTCTTCGTGCTCTGGCTCGATGCCCATCCCGATTTCCACACGCTCGACTCGACGGCGAGCGGCAATCTGCATGGCTGTCCGGTCGCCTATGCCACCGGACAGGCTGGCTTCGACGGCTTCTTTCCCGCCCTTGCCGCGCCGGTGAAGGCTGCGAACATCTGCATGATGGGCATCCGCAGTGTCGACGCGGCCGAGCGCAAGGCGCTCACCGCGGCCGGCGTCACCGTGCATGACATGCGCGCCATCGACGAGCATGGCATGGGCCCGCTGCTGAAGGCTTTCCTGCAGCGCGTCGAAGCCGCCAACGGCATCCTGCATGTCAGCTTCGATGTCGATTTCCTCGATCCCGGCATCGCCCCGGCCGTCGGCACTACCGTGCCGGGCGGGGCGACCTTCCGTGAAGCGCATCTCGTCATGGAGATGCTGCATGACAGCGGCCTGGTGCGCAGCCTCGACCTCGTCGAGCTCAACCCCTTCCTCGACGAGCGTGGCCGCACCGCCATCCTGCTGGTCGACCTCGTGGCCAGCCTGATGGGGCGCCGGGTGATGGATCGCCCGACCCGCGCCGGCACGGCCTGATTCAAACGGAGCAAGACCCATGCTGCCCAAACTGAACGTGGTGCCCTTCGTCAGCGTCGACAGCATGATGAAGCTGGTGCATGCCGTCGGCGTCGAACGTTTCCTGGTCGAGCTCGCCGGCTTCATCGAGGCCGATTTCAAGCGCTGGGAAAGCTTCGACAAGACCCCGCGCGTCGCCTCGCACAGCGCCGAGGGCGTGATCGAGCTGATGCCGACCAGCGACGGCGAGGTCTATGGCTTCAAATATGTCAACGGCCATCCCAAGAACACCAAGGAGGGCCGCCAGACCGTCACCGCCTTCGGCGTGCTCGCCGATGTCGGCACCGGCTATCCGGTGCTGCTCACTGAGATGACCATCCTGACAGCGCTGCGCACCGCCTCGACCTCGGCGCTCGCCGCCAAATATCTGGCGCCGAAGGGCGCGCGCACCATGGCCATCATCGGCAACGGCGCCCAGTCCGAGTTCCAGGCCCTCGCCTTCAAGGCGCTGCTCGGCGTCGACCGTCTGCGCCTGCATGACATCGATGCCTCGGCCAGCCGGCGCTGCGCTGGGAATCTCACCGGCTTCGGCTTCGACGTGACGATCTGCGACACGGTGGAGGACGTCGTGCTCGGCGCCGATATCGTCACCACCGTCACCGCCGACAAGCAGAACGCCACCATCCTCACCGACAACATGGTCGGCCCCGGCATCCATATCAACGCCGTTGGTGGCGACTGCCCTGGCAAGACGGAGCTGCATGCCGACATCCTGCGCCGTTCCGGCATCTTCGTCGAATATCCGCCCCAGACCCGCATCGAGGGCGAGATCCAGCAGCTTCCTGCCGACTATCCCGTCACCGAGCTCTGGCAGGTGATGACCGGTGCGGCCGAGGGGCGCGCCAACAACCGGCAGATTACCCTGTTCGACTCGGTGGGCTTTGCCATCGAGGACTTCTCGGCCTTGCGCTATGTGCGCGAGCAACTCGCCCGGACCGGCCTCTACGAGGAGCTCGATCTCCTGGCCGATCCCGACGAGCCACGCGACCTCTTCGGCATGCTGCTGCGCGCCCAGCAGCCCGCGGCGGCGTAAGTCTTTTTGTTACAAAAAGAAAAGGCGGCATGGCTCTCGGCCCTGCCTGACTTTCGGGAGCGGGCTGATCCGATCAGCCCGCTCTTTTTCTGTGATGGGGAATGGGGCTCGCGGGATCGACACTCCTGGTTTGGCGCCGCTCCTCCCGCAAAAGTCAGTGCCCCACCGCCGGGCACCCACTTGCGCCAAAGGCTATGCCCTGACATTGCTGCCGGGAACCATCGAGTGCGACAGATCCGCAACGAGGAACCCATGTGGCTTCGCCATGCCATGCTCCCGTCTCTCGACGGCCGATGGTCGCTCGACCGTTCGGTCGAGGATCTTGGCTCGGGCAAGCCGATGGCGGCCATGCACGGGACCGCCAGCTTCACGCTGGGCGCCGCAGGCGAGGCTGCCTATGCCGAAAGCGCGACGCTGGCCCTCGAGGGCGGACAAGCCATGCCCGCCTCGCGCCATTATTTCTACCGCCAGGAGGAGGACGGCCTCGCCATCTTCTTCGACGAGGCCCGCTCGCAGCTCTTTCATCGCCTTGTGCTCGAACAGGGGGAGGGCGGCCTCGTCGGCGCTGATCTCCATCTCTGCACGCCAGACCGCTATGACAGCCGTTACGAATTCCGCACCGATGACAGTTTTGCGGTTGTTCATGTGGTTGAAGGGCCGCGCAAGTCCTATGTCAGCCGGACGCTTTACCACAGGCAGGCCTGAGCTACGGCTTTGTTCCCGGTTGGATATAGCGAAGACACGGCTATGATCCTGCCATCGCCGCTTCAGGAGACCGCGCATGCGTCCATTCGCCCGCTTTTTGCCGTTTGTCTTTTTGCCATTCGTCCTGACCCTGACGATCCCCGGCACCGTGCCGGCCTTTGCCGATGATGCGGCATGCAAGACCTTCAAATGGGATCTTTCGCGCGAACAGCGCTGGTTCGAGGCGGCCGGGCTACCGTCATTCGCCTCTGGCGCCGCCCCGAAAATGGAGGGGTCAGTAGCCCTGCGGCTCAACCTCAGCCCGATCGATGGTCTCGCCTTTGCGGTAGCTCCCGAGCACAAGCCGGCGGCCGGCAGCTTCGGTGCAGTGCTTTCCCTTCCGGCGCTCGACAAGGCCAGCCTCTACCAGGTGACACTCTCCGACGAGGGCTGGATCGATGTGATCCAGGATGGTGCCTCGGTGAAATCGGGCGCCTTCAGCGGCGCGAAGGGCTGCCCCGGCCTGCGCAAGAGCGTCCGCTTCGATCTCAAGCCCGGTCCGGTAACGCTACAGATCAGCGGCGTGAAGGCGCAGACCATCAATGTGGCCGTGGGACCGGCGGATTAACCTGGGAGCGCGGACGTCCCGCCCGCTCTTGGAAACGATATCGCAACAAGAAAGGGCGCAGCCGTGGAGGTCTATGCCCTTTTCGTTATACGTGTTGTTTCCAAGAGCGGACGGGACGTCCGCGCTCCCAGGGAGATGCACTTGATCCAGGGCCTGAGCCATCTGACCTTCATCGTAAAAAATCTCGACCGCATGGAGGAAATCCTCACCACCGTGCTCGGTGCCCGCAAGGTCTATGACAGCGGCAGCGCAACCTTTTCGGTATCGAAGGAGCGCTTCTTCCTGCTCGGCGATGGTGAGGATCCCATCTGGATCGCCACCATGGAAGGCGAGGCGCTGCCCGGCCGAACCTATAACCACATCGCCTTCAAGATTGGCGATGGCGACTTCGAGCTCTATCCTGAACGCATCCGCAAACTCGGTCTCGATGTCCGCGAAGGACGCGCCCGTGTCGAGGGTGAGGGGCAGTCGATCTACTTCTACGACGACGACAACCACATGTTCGAGCTGCACACCGGCACGCTCGATGAGCGGTTGAGGCGCTACGCCCAGGGGAGGGCGTAGCGCACCAGGCGACATCAGCGCGCCAAGGGAATAAGGCTAAACAGGCTTTGCGCCTTGGCTCTGTCGGGCCCGCCAGCAGCGTCGATACGAACGGTCGTGGCCGTTGCCGTGACGCGGAACAGCAAGATCATCATCTTGCCATTTACGAAAGTCGTGTCGTTGCCAGTCACGTGAACTTCATTACCGACCTTCTCGATGTTCTCGATATTGATATCGCTGCCGGCCTTTTGACGAATGGCATTGAGACTTGCGCCCTCTCGCAACATGCCGCTGTCAATGCTGGAGGTGCTGAGCACCGTTTGTATTGCATGGCCAAAGGCGGACCATGTATCGAGCGGACCGCTACCGGTCGCAACCATCGCCGGTGCTCCGCATGTATCGCGCATGCATATTAGCGTGCGGCTTGTGGAGACATTCAACCCGTGGAGGTAGATCGGCGTGGCGGCCTGCTCCCACCCCTGAGCGGCGAGTTTCGCATTGGCGGCAGGGATGCGTTTGACGGGGGTGACACAGCCCGCTAGGCCCACACAGGCGAGGGCAAGGAAAACGGCAAGTTTCATGGAAGATCCGCTGCAAGCAGGAATGGAAGAACTCCGCCTACAGGCCAGTTTTCTTTATGGTATTCAAGATGGCTTGTTGCTTGTCGTGAAGCGACAATGCAACCTTTGGATGCGTGCTCCGGCGGAGGAAGAGCGGATCGTCCGACACTTCGTTGAGAGTCACAGGGACGCCCGCGCTCCCAGGCCGTCGAATACGTCCCGCGCCTTCAGGATCGCCGGGCGGTTGGCAAAGGCCCAGCGGCCGAGCGCGTTCACCGGCTCACGCAGGGAGTGGCCGAGGGCCGAGAGCTCGTAGTCCACCCGCGGCGGGATGCTCGGCGTCACCGTGCGGCTGACCAGGCCGTCCCGCTCCAGCCCTTTCAGGGTGAGCGTCAGCATGCGCTGCGAGATGCCGTCGATGTTGCGCTTGAGCTCGCTGAAGCGGCGCGGACCGGCGCTCAGCGCCATCACGATCAGGATGCTCCATTTGTCGCCGATGCGGGAGAGGATCTCGGTGACAGGGCGGCAACTCTCGGCGACATTGCTGGTATCGATGGTTACATCGGTGTCACCCAGGGCCATGAATGTGCCTCCTTGTCCATATCTTGACTGTATCCTATTTAGCCCAAGTTACGTTTTGTAACCACAATATTCACACCAGATGCCGTCGGGCGTGAGACCCTTCGGCGAGGCTTCGAACAGCATGGAACTTGGCCTTTACACTTTCGGGGAAACCACCGCGGATACCGCGACCGGCGTGGTCATCAGTGCTGAGGAGCGCTTCGCCAATCTGATGGAGGAGGTCGAGCTCGCCGACCAGGTCGGCCTCGACGTCTTCGGTATCGGCGAGCATCATCGCCCCGATTTCGCCGCCTCCGCGCCTGCCGTGCTGCTGGCCGCCGCCGCCATGCGCTCGAAGCGCATCCGCCTCACCAGCGCCGTGACGGTGCTGAGCTCGGACGATCCGGTGCGTGTGTTCCAGGAATTCACCACGGTGGACCTGCTCTCGGGCGGTCGGGCTGAGATCCTGGCGGGCCGCGGCTCCTTCATCGAATCCTTCCCGCTCTTCGGCTACGACCTCAACGACTATGACAGCCTGTTTGCCGAGAAGCTCGAACTCCTCCTCAAGATCCGCGAGCAGACGACCATCAGCTGGCAGGGCGAGCATCGCGCTCCGCTCAACCGCCAGAGCATCTATCCGCGCCCGGTGCAGCAGCCCTTGCCAGTGTGGGTGGGCGTCGGCGGCAATCCGCAATCGGTGATCCGCGCCGGCACGCTGGGCCTGCCCATGGCGCTGGCGATCATCGGCGGCGAGCCTGCCCGATTCAAGCCGCTGGTCGATCTCTATCGCGAGGCGGCGCGGCGTGCCGGGCATGACCCGGCCAAGCTGCCGGTGAGCATCAATTCGCATGGCTACATCGCCGACGACAGCCGGAAGGCGGCCGACGCGATCTTTCCCTATTATGCCGACGTGATGGGCCGCATCGGCCGCGAGCGTGGCTGGCCGCCTTTGAGCCGAGGCCAGTTTGAAGCCTCGATCTCGCCCACCGGCTCGGATTTCGTCGGCGACCCCCAGAAGGTGATCGACAAGATCCTTTACGAGCACGAGCTCTTCAAGCATGACCGCTTTCTCCTCAAGTTCAGCATGGGCAGCATTCCCCATGCGAGGATGATGAGGTCGATCGAGCTGTTCGGGACCGTGGTGGCGCCAGCGGTGAGGAAGGCGCTCACCGGGAGCGCGGACATCTTGTCCGCTCTTCCTTTGTCGTAGAGCCCGCCGTTTCCAAGAGCGGATCGTCCGACGCTCGCTTGAGTGTCGTAGGGACGTCCGCGCTCCCGGCAAAATTTAACCTCCCCCTTTTGTCTAAAAATACACATAAGCGTTGATTTGTGATGGCTGCCCTCTAAGGTGTGCCCGTCGCAAAAGGGAAGGCACGCCCCATGGCCCGTCGCTATGTCATCGGTCTCGACTACGGCACCGAATCGGCGCGTGGCGTCCTCCTGGATGTCGAAAGCGGGGAGCAGATCGCGAGCCACGCTTTTCCCTATCGCCACGGCGTGATGACCGCGATGCCCGACGGTCGCGCTCTGCCGCCCCTCTGGGCGCTCCAGGATGCGGCCGATTATGTCGAGGCGGCCGAGGCGGTCCTGTCGGCGCTGGGGCGGGGCAGGGAGATTGAGGGCATCGGGCTCGGCTTCACCGCAAGTTCGCCCCTGCCGGCCACGAGCGAGGGCCAGGCGCTGTCACAGTGTCATCCGGACCAGCCCCACGCCTATGTCAAGTTATGGAAGCACGGTGCCGCACAGGCTGAAGCCGAAGCGATCAATGCGCAGGGCGGCGCCTTTCTCGACAATTTCGGCGGCAAGGTCTCGGGCGAGTGGCTGCTCGCCAAGGCCGCGCAGATGGCTGCGGAGGTGCCCGAACTCTGGCAGGAGACCGGGCGCTTCATCGAGGCCGGCGACTGGCTGGTCTGGCAGTTGACGGGGCAGGAGACGCGCAGCCTCGGCTTTGCGGCCTATAAGGCGCAATACTCCGCGGAAGCCGGCTATCCCACCCATCTCGTGCCAGGCCTGGCCAGCCGGCTCGCACCACCGCTGCGCATCGGCTCCCCGGGCGGTGGGCTGACCCAGGCCTGGCGTGACTGCACCGGCATCGCGGGCAAGGCCGTGGTGGCGGTCGCCGTGATCGATTCCCATGTGGTGCTGCCGGCCGTTGGTGGCGTCAGCGATGGCTGCCTCGTCGGGGCGCTGGGCACCTCGGCCGTCTATCTCGTCCTCGGCAAGGATTTCCGTCCGCTGCCACCGGGCATCGAAGGCGTCGCCTTCGACGGCTCGGTACGCGACCTCTGGTGCTATGAGGCCGGACAGGCCGGTTTCGGCGATACGCTCGCCTGGTTCGTGCGCTCCTTTCCGCGTTCACAGAATCCGGCCGAGAATTTCCGCCTCTACAATGAGGAAGCCGCAAAGCTGGCGCCGGGCGCCAACCATCTCCTCGCCCTCGATTGGTGGAACGGCAACCGCGTGCCGCTGGCTGATTCCGGCCTCAGCGGGCTGCTGCTCGGCTTGAAGACCAGCACGACAGCGGCGGGGATCTATCGCGCGCTCCTTGAATCGCTCTGCTTCGGCGCCCGCAGCATCTACGACCTGTTTATCGCCGGCGGCTTTGCCATCGAGCGCATAATCCTCTCCAGCGGCCTCGCCCTCAACAATCCGCTGCTGGTGCAGATCATGGCCGATGTGTTCGAACGCGAGGTCGAAGTGCCTGTGATCGACAATCCCACCGCGGTCGGCGCCGCCATCCATGGCGCCGTGGCGGCGGGGGTGGTTGCCGACTATCCAGAGGGCTCGGCTCGCTTCGGTGCCCGTAGCTTCCGGCGCTATCGGCCGAATGGTGACGCCGCCTTCGCCTATCGCACGCTTTACCGCAATTACCGGACGCTTTGCGACAGCCAGCCGGTGCGCAACGCGATGCATGACCTCAATCGCATCATGCCCAGCTGAGACGCCGCCGTCATTCCGGGCGACCGTATCCTCACAAGCTCTTGCTTGTGAGTGGAGACCCGGAATCCATGAACATAGTCATCTCGAGTTGTGTTCATGGATTCCGGCTCTTCGCTTTGCTACGGCATGACAAGGTGGCCGACCCGCTCCGGCCGTTATGCCTAAAAACAATCAAAATAAATTTGCAATCATTCAGCGATGATGCATTAATCCGATGCCTCCGAATGAGAGGCCACCATCGAGAAGAGAGCGAGAAGCTCCGACCATAATAATCCTGGGAGGATTCCATGCCAGCCTTTCGTCTGAGCCAGACTTTCACGTCGACCGCCCTCATCACCACGGCCGCTCTTGGCTTTGCCGCCTTCACCACGCTTGCCACTGCCGACAAGGCCAAGGCGGCGGATCAGGTGATCGTCGGCCTCGTCACCAAGACCGAGGTCAATCCCTATTTCGTCAAGCTGCGCCAGGCCGCCGAGGCGGAGGCCAAGAAGAAGGGCCTCAAGCTGATCGCCCGCTTCGGCAAGTTCGACGGCGACAATGAAGGCCAGGTCGCGGCCATCGAGGATCTCATCAGCGCCGGCGCCAAGGGCATCCTGGTCACGCCCAACAACTCCACCGGCATGCTCGGCATCATCAAGAAGGCCCGCGATGCCGGTGTCCTGGTCATCGCCCTCGATACCGCGACCGATCCGGCCGATGCGGTCGATGCCACCTACGCCACCGACAATTTCGAGGCGGGCGTGAAGCAGGGCGCCTATGCCAAGGCGGCGATGGGCGACAAGAAGCCGATTCTCGCCATGCTGGATGGCACGCCGGGCGGCACTGTCGATACCATGCGGCACAATGGCTATCTGCAGGGCTTCGGCGTCAAGGAAGGTGACCCAGTCATCGTCGGCTCCGCCATCACCAATGGCGCGCAGGACAAGGGCCAGACCGGCATGGAGAACCTCCTGTCGAAAAATGGCGACATCAACGTGGTCTACACCATCAACGAGCCCGCCGCGGCAGGTGGCTATGCTGCGCTGAAATCCTTCGGCAAGGCCAAGAGCGTGATGCTGACCTCGATCGACGGCGGTTGCGAGGGCGTCAAGAACGTCAAGTCGGGCAAGATCGCCGGCACCGTGATGCAGTTCCCCTACAAGATGGCGGTGGCTGGCGTCGATGCCGTGGCCGAATACGCCAAGTCCGGCAAGAAGCCCACCGGCTTTATCAACACCGGCTCGGAACTGATCACCGACAAGCCGATGAAGGGCGTTGATTCCAAGGATACCGCCTGGGGCCTGAAGAACTGCTGGGGCGGAGAGTAAGCGTCATCCCGTGCGCGCCGCACCATGCAATGGAGCGGCGCGGACACGGGATCGCGAGCCGATAAGACCTCATTCTTTCTGCGGTCCCGGATCTGCGAAGCGTCACTGCGTGCCGCATCGCGTCCGGGATGACTACGCAATCCTCTTCGCGGCCTCCCGAGGATTTGATGAGTACAACCACGGTTTCATCGCCCGAAAAAGAGCGCAGCCTGCTCGCACGTATCTTCGCCACACCCTCTGCCGGGCCCTTCCTGGTGCTGGTGGTCTTCTGCGTGATCTTCGCCAGCATCAATGACCGCTTCCTGGCCCTGCAGAACATTTCGCTCATCCTGCAGCAGACCGTGGTGGTCGGCACGCTGGCAATCGGCCAGACCTTGATCATCCTGACGGCGGGCATCGATCTTGCCGTTGGCGCGATCTGCGTGCTCGGCACCATCGTTGCCGGCAAGATGGCCGATTCGGGCTATGACCCCGTGCTTTCCATGGCCTTCGCCATCGCGCTGTGCACGATGGCCGGCGCCGTGGCAGGCGGCCTGATCAGCGGCCTGAGACTGCCGCCCTTCATCGTCACCCTCGGTACGCTGGGCATCATCACCGCGGCGCTGCGCCTGATTTCGGCCGGCGGCGCCTTTCCGGTCGACGATGATTTCCTGAGCTGGACCGGCAATGGGGATGCGGTCTACGGCTTCGTGGTGACCTATGGCGTCATCGCCATGCTGCTGCTCTACGCCATCGTCTGGTATTTCTTGAACCAAACCAAATGGGGCCGGCACGTCTACGCCATCGGCAACAATCCCGAAGCGGCCCGGCTGGTCGGTATTCCCGTGCGGCGGCATCTTCTCTCCGTCTATGTGCTGGCTGGCCTTATCTATGGCATCACAGCCTGGCTGGCGCTTGGGCGCATTCCCAATGCCGATCCGAACTCGCTGCAGACGGCCAATCTCGATTCGATCACGGCCGTGGTCATTGGCGGCACCTCGCTGTTCGGCGGCCGCGGCGGCCTCCTCGGCACGCTGATCGGCGCATTGATCGTCGGCGTGCTGCGCAACGGCCTGACCCTCGCCGGCATCGATCCGCTCTGGCAGGACCTGATCACCGGTGTGCTGGTCATCGTGGCCGTGGCCTTCGACCAGCTCTCGCGCGGGAGGCGTTGATGACACAGGCACCTTCCTCCGAGATCATTCTCGAAGCCCGCAACGTCGTGAAGAACTATGGCCATGTCACGGCGCTGGACGGCGTGGATTTCGAACTGCGCAAGGGCGAGATCCTGGCCGTCGTCGGCGACAATGGCGCCGGCAAGAGTTCGCTGATCAAGGCACTCACCGGCGCCTTGAAGCCGGATAGCGGTGAGATCCTGCTCGATGGCCAGGCCGTGCATTTCAAGGGGCCGCTCGATGCGCGCCACCGCGGCATCGAGACCGTCTACCAGGACCTTGCCGTGGCGCCGGCGCTCGATATCGCCAGCAACCTTTTCCTGGGGCGCGAACTGCGCATGCCCGGCATTTTCGGCACGGTCTTCCGCCGCCTCGACAAGAAGAAGATGCGGGACGAAGCGCGGAAGGCCATGGCGGAGCTGAAGTTCCGCCTGCCCTCGATCCACAGCGCGGTGGAATCGCTTTCCGGCGGCCAGCGCCAGGGCGTGGCGGTCGCCCGGGCTGCCCTGTTCGCCAAGAAGCTGGCGATCATGGACGAGCCGACGGCGGCGCTCGGCGTGCGCGAGACCGGCCAGGTGCTCGAACTGATCAAGGCCATCCGAGACCGCGGCCTGCCCGTCGTGCTGATCAGCCACAACATCCCCAATGTGTTTGAGCTGGCCGACCGGATCCACATCATGCGCCTGGGCAAGCGGGCGGCCGTGGTCAGCCCGAAGACGCATTCGATGGCCGACGTCGTGGCGATCATGACGGGCGCGGCCAAGGTCGAGGACTTCGCGAAGAGGGGATGACCGGGAGTTCCCTGGGATCGCAGGCATCCTGTCCGCTCTTCCCTTGTAGTCAGGTGTATCGTTTCCAAGAGGCGGACAAGATGTCCGCGCTCCCAGTGTTTTCCACGCCAAATCCGCTTGACGTCCCTCGCCCGCGAGCCCCATATCCGGCGCGTGATGATTTCTGACAAACCTGCGCTCAAGATCCTGCTCTGCTCCCCCCGTGGCTTCTGCGCCGGCGTGGTGCGAGCCATTGACGCCGTCGAGCAAGCTCTCAAGATCTATGGCCCGCCGGTCTATGTGCGCCATGAGATCGTGCACAACAAATATGTCGTCGAGAGTCTCAAGGCAAAGGGCGCGATCTTCGTCGAGGAGCTCGACGAGGTGCCGCAGACGCGGGCGCCGGTGATCTTCTCGGCCCATGGCGTGGCCAAATCCGTGCCGTCAGCCGCCGAGAGCCGCAGTCTCTTCGCCATCGACGCCACCTGCCCGCTGGTGACTAAGGTGCACCGCGAGGCCGAGATCCATCACAAGCGCGGCCGCGAGATCGTGCTGGTCGGCCATCGCGGCCATCCGGAAGTGGTCGGCACTATGGGCCAACTCCCCGATGGCGCCGTGCGCCTGATCGAAACGGTCGCCGATGTCGCCGCCTTTGCGCCGGCCAATCCGGAGGCGCTCGCCTTCGTCACCCAGACCACGCTTTCCGTGGACGATACCCGCGACATCGTCGACGCCCTCAAAGCGCGTTTCCCGGGCATCGTCGGCCCGCACAAGGAAGACATCTGCTACGCCACCACCAACCGCCAGGAAGCGGTGAAGGCGGTGGCGCCGCAAGTCGAAGGCTTCATCGTGGTGGGCGCGCCCAATTCCTCCAATTCGCAGCGCCTGCGCGAGGTCGCCGAACGCTCCGGCTGTACCGTCGCCGAGCTGGTGCAGCGCGGCTGCGACATCGACTGGAGCCGCTTCGGCAATCTGAAATCGCTCGGCGTCGCCGCCGGCGCCTCGGCCCCCGAGATCCTGGTCGAGGAGGTCATAGACGCCTTCGCCGAGCGCTACGCCATCACGGTCGAGACCGTGTCGACGGCCGATGAGAGCGTATTCTTCCCCCTGCCAAGAGATCTGAGAACGGGGGATCCGAGGACCGGCGATGTACGGCAGCCTGAGAGCGTGGCGCGCTGATGGCCGTCTATACCGAAGTCAATGACGAGGATCTCGCCGGATTCGTCGCCCAATACGACATTGGCGGCGTGCTCGCCTGCAAGGGCATCGCCGAGGGTGTCGAGAATACCAATTACATCCTGCGCACCGAGAAGGGTGCCTACATCCTCACGCTCTACGAGAAGCGGGTCGATCGCACGGACCTGCCTTTCTTCATGGAGCTGATGGAACATCTGTCGAAAAGCGGCGTGACCTGCCCGACGCCGATCCACCGGCGCGACGGCAAGGTGCTGGGCGAGCTTGCGGGGCGCCCGGCGGCGATCATCTCCTTCCTCGAAGGCGTTTGGATCAAGCGGCCCAGTGTCGAGCATTGCGGCGCCGTGGGTCGGGCGCTTGGCGCCATGCACAACGCGACCCTCTCCTTTCCGATGAGCCGGCCGAATTCCCTCTCGCTCGCAGGCTGGCTGGCGCTTGCCAGGCAGGCTGATGGCCGCGCCGACAGCGTGCTGCAGGGCCTTACGGCCACCATTGCCGACGAACTGGCCTTCCACGAGCAGCATTGGCCGCGGGGGCTGCCCACCGGCGTCATCCATGCCGATCTCTTCCCGGACAATGTCTTCTTTCTGAAGGGCAAGCTGTCGGGCCTGATCGATTTCTATTTCGCCTGCAGCGACATCCTCGCCTATGACGTGGCCGTATGCCTGAACGCCTGGTGCTTCGAGCCTGATCACGCCTATAATGCCACCAAGGGCAGGGCACTCCTGGCCGGCTATCGCGCCGTCAGGCCGCTGTCGGACGCAGAGATGAATGCCATGCCCATCCTGGCGCGTGGTTCGGCCCTGCGCTTCATGCTGACGCGCCTGGTCGATTGGCTCAACGTGCCACCGGGCGCCATGGTCAAGCCGAAGGACCCGCTCGAATATTGGAAGAAGCTGCGCTTCCATCAGCGCGTCTCGAGCCCGGCCGAATACGGATTCGACCTATGACCGAAAAGAGAGTGACGCTCTATACGGACGGCGCCTGCTCGGGCAATCCCGGTCCGGGCGGCTGGGGTGCGATCCTGATGTTCGGCGATCACCGCAAGACGCTGAAGGGCGGGGCGCTGGAGACCACCAACAACCGCATGGAGCTGCAGGCGGCGATCGAGGGGCTGGAGGCGCTGAAGCGCGGCTGCGCCGTCGACCTGCATACGGACAGCCAATATGTGAAGAACGGCATCACCGGCTGGATCCATGGCTGGAAGCGCAATGGCTGGCGCACCGCCGACAAGAAGCCGGTGAAGAACGAGGATCTCTGGCGCAGGCTCGATGTCGCGCTCGAGCGCCACGAAGTGGAGTTCCACTGGGTGAAGGGCCATGCCGGCCACCCCCTGAACGAGGAGGCCGACCTTCTGGCCCGCGAGGGCATGGCGCCCTATCTGCAGGAAAAGCGGGACAGGGCGGCAGCACTGTCGTAGTCGGGACCGCGGACATCTTGTCCGCTCTTGGAACCGCGGCGTATGTGGAAAGGAAGAGCGGACAGGATGTCCGCGCACCCGGGGATCCTGGGACCGCCGGCTTTCCAGCCGGCTCTTCGAAACGTTGCGGCTGGGCATAGGAAGAGCGGACAGGATGTCCGCGCTCCCAGGAAATTACAGCGCCTGCAGGATCGTGTCCGCGCCGGAAATGTCCAGCTTGCCGCCGTCGTCGAGATTGAGCACCTTCACCACGCCGTCATCGACCAGCATGGCGTAGCGCTGCGAACGCACGCCGAGGCCAGCGGCGACGCGGTCGAGTTCCATGCCGGTTGCCTTGGCGAAGTCGCCACTGCCGTCGGCCAGGAATTCGATCTTGCCAAGGCCACCGGTCGCCTTGGCCCAGGCGTCCATCACAAACACGTCGTTGACGGCGGTCACCGCCACGGTATCGACGCCCTTGGCCTTGAAGGCATCGTAATGCTCCAGATAGCCAGGCAGGTGGTTGCGGTGGCAGGTCGGCGTGAAGGCGCCGGGAACGGCGAACAGCACCACTTTCTTGCCGCCGAAAATATCGGAAGTGCTCCTGGGTGCGGGCTGGTCCTGCGTCACGACGCGGAACGTCACTTCGGGAAGCTTGTCGCCGGGCTTGATCGTCACGTGAGTCTCCATGGGGAAGAATTGTCGTGGGGTTACGGCAACCGATATAGGCTCTCGACGCTGCCCTCGCCAGTCGAGAGCGTGAAGCGAAGTTCATTTCCGCTCAACGTGGCATCCTTGGGCAGGCCGTCGAGCTGCAACACGAACTGCTTAGGATTGGCCTTGTCGGCCCCTGGCGCGAGGTTCGGCATCGGCAGATACCATTTTAGCGGCGCTTCCACGAAAAGCGAGGCGGCGGACGCTGCCTTGACGTCGATGGTCAGCGTGGCAGGCTTGGTCGAGGTGTCGAGCGTGACCTTGCTGATGGCAGGGCTCTCTTGCGCACCGATCGCTGCGAGCTTCGGGACGTGCTTCACCGCTTCGGCAATGGCGTCTGCCCCTTCGCCGCCTTGCGTTCCCGGGGCCAAGGTGAGGTCGGCGCTACCCTTGGCGGGCACGCAGATCTCATGGCAGATGGCATAGTCCAGCGCCAGCGACAGGCGGACGGGCTTGGCCGGATCTGCTGCCGTCACCTTCAGGGGCAGCACGACATCGCCCCTGTACACTGCCGAGGAGCCGCCTTCGTCGTCCAAGCGCGTCGGAGCGGGCCAGAGCACGGTCACGCTGCTGAGGTTTTCGGATTTCGACCAGTCGAAACTCGGGGGAATGCCGGCATCACCGGGGTTGCGCCAATAGGTTTTCCAGCCTTCATCCAGCTTTATCTCCAGGCCGGCGGGCCCATTGCCGGGTGCGTTGCCCGGCAACAGGCGCATAGCCGCGCCATCGACGGCGGACCATGGCGAGGCTTCGCCGGCGAGGGTGGCGGCGGGAAGCCCGGCAAGAGCCAGGACGAGGGCTGGTAGAATGAGGTTACGCATTAGTCCTGGGTCGAGATTCGAAAGGAGCATCCATCGAGACGGATAACTGCGAATGGTCAATAGCGCCAGGCACGAAGGCGTGACATTGTCGTGAGGCCGGTCGCCAAAGAGTGGATGGGTCTTCGCCACGGTTGACCAAAATTATGCCTTAACAAAGCCAGTTCGATGCGGCACGATTGCGGCCATGAGGCGCTATGTTCCCTTCGGCGATGATTCTTCCGGCGGATTTCTCGACGGTAAGATGCTCGTGGCCACACCGGTCCTCCAGCATGACGAACGCTTCGCCCGCACCGTGATCTATGTCTGCGCCCATTCGGCCGAAGGCGCGATGGGCATCGTGGTGAACCAGCCGGCCAAGAACATCAAGTTTCCAGACCTCCTCAAGCAGCTCGGCGTGATCGAGGGCCTGGCGGACCTCAGGGCACCGCGCGGCCAGCCGATCCGCATCGTCAATGGCGGGCCCGTCGAATCGGGCAGGGGGTTCGTGCTTCACACCAATGATGTCGTCATCGACAATTCGACCATGCAGATCGAGGACAATATCTGCCTGACGGCGACCCTCGACATCCTGCGCTCCATCGCGCTCGGCGAGGGGCCGGAGAAGGCGCTGCTGGCGCTGGGCTATGCCGGCTGGCAGCCAGGGCAGCTCGAACGCGAGATCCAGGCCAATGGCTGGCTGCATTGCGACGCCGATCCGGCGCTGCTGTTCGATGCAGATGTCGATACGAAATATCTGCGGGCTTTGAAGAAGCTCGGCATCGAGCCGGGAATGTTCTCGCCCGAAGCGGGACACGCGTAGCGCTCCCAGCCTACGCCCTCAACCTTACCGGCCCGGCAATCAGCCGCCTTGCTTCTTCCGCCGTCACGGGATCGCCGAAGGCTTCGCCCTGCGCGAACTGGCAGCCCAGTTGGCCGAGTTCCTCGGCATCCGAATCGGTCTCGGCGCCGTCGGCGATGACTTCCATGCCCAGATCCCCTGCCATGCCGATGATGGATCTCAGGATCACCGGGCGGCCGCGGCCGTTGGGCTTCACGAAGCTCGGATCGATCTTCAAAAGGTCGAACGGGAAGCGCTGCAGGTAGGACAGGCTCGAATAGCCGGTGCCGAAGCCGTCCATGGCGAGGCCCACGCCGAGATCGGAGAGCTGCGCCAGGATCTGCGCGGCATATTCCGGATTCTCCATCACCAGGCTCTCGGAGACTTCCAGCTTGAGCGAGCCGCGCTCGATGCCGGCGCGCGCCATCACCGCCTTGAGGTCCTGCACTAGGTCCTGGCGCAGCAATTGGCGGCTTGAGATGTTGACCATGCCGAAGAGCGGCGGATCGACCTCGACCAGGCGCTGCCAGATCGAGAGCTGGCGGGCGGTCCGATCGAGCACGAACAGGCCGACATCGACGATAAGGCCGGTCTCCTCCGCCATGGCGGTGAACTCGGCGGGCGGCAGGCGGCCGAGCTTGGGATGCTCCCAGCGCACGATCGCCTCGAAGCCGGCGATAGTGCGGTCCTGCAGATGCACCACCGGCTGGAACAGCACCTTCAGCTCGTCGCGCTCGATGGCGCGGCGCAGGTCCGCCTCCAGGGTCGAGCGATCGGGGCGTTCCACCCGCATCGCCGGGCGGAAGATCTCGATACGGTCGCCGCCGATCTTCTTGGCGTGATACATCGCGATCTCGGCATCCTTGATCAACTCGTCCGCCTTTACCGGCGCCTGCGGATCGAAGATGGCGACGCCGATGGAGGCGGTGAGGAAGATTTCGCGGTCGGCCACGGCGACGGGCGCGCGCAGCGAGCGGCGGATCGCCTCGGCAAAGGCGGAGATGCGCTCGGGGTCGGGTTCGGAGAGCAGCAGCATGCCGAACTGGTCGCCGAAGATGCGGCAGACGCTGTCGCGCGGCTTCAGGAGGCGTGAGAGGCGGCGCGAGACCGTGAGCAGGATGGAATCGCCAACCGAATGGCCCACCGCGTCGTTGACCTGCTTGTAGCGGTCGAGATCGAGCAGCAGCACGGTCGGCTTGATGCTCGGATCGTTCTTGGCGAAGGTGAGGGCGGTATCCAGGCGGTCGGTGAAGAGCTCGCGATTGGGCAGGCCGGTGAGGTTGTCGCGCACCGCATCGTGCAGCAGCCGTTCCTCGGCCGTCTTCTGCTCGGTGATGTCGGAGACGGTGCCGACGCAGCGCACCACCTCGCCGTCCGAACCGACCACGGGACGGGCCTTGAGGTTCAGCCACATGTAATGGCCGTCGGCGGCGCGAATGCGGAAATCCTGGCTGACACGCCCGCGGCGCTGGTCGATCACCGCGTCGAGGGCGGTGCGGAAACGGTCGCGATCGAAGATGTGGACGAGGTCGAGCCAGCCGCTGGCCGGCCCGTCGAGGGCGCCCGGCGCCACGCCAAGCAACTGGTCGGCCTCCGGGCTGACATAGATGCGGTCCGCCGGCACGTCCCAGTCCCAGACGACATCGCCGGAGCCGGTGAGGGCGAGGGCCTTGCGCTCGCTGTCCGTCATCAGGCCGGGCGCGAAGGCACTGCCCGCGAAGGCATGCTGCATCACCGTGAAGCCGATCAGCATCACCACCAGCACCAGGCCCCCGGTAAGGGCGGGCTGCACCAGGTCATTGGTGAGGTGGCCCATGATGGTCAGCCCCGCCGCCGCCACCCAGCCCAGCAGCAAAGTCCAGGTGGGAATCAGCATCACGGCGCGGTCATAGCCGTAGAAGGCGAGGAAGACGATGATGAGCAGGCCCACCACCGCGAGCGTGGCGATCGAGATGCGGGCAACACCGGCGGCGACGGGGGCATTGATCACGGCAAGGCCGACAAGCGCGGCGAGCGCCACTAGCCAGAGCGCCGAGACAACGGAGTAGCGCACATGCCATCGGTTGAGATTGAGATAGGCGAAGAGGAAGACCAGGAGCGTCGCCGAGAATACCGCCTCGGCGCCGGCGCGCCAGACCCGGTCGCCATCCGGGGCGATGGCAAGGAATTTGTGCAGGAAGCCGAAATCGATGGCGAGGTACGCGAGCACCGCCCAGGCCAGGGCCGCGGCAGCGGGGAACATCGCCGTGCCCTTGACCACGAAGGCGATGGTGAGGAACAGCGCCAGGAGGCCGGCAATGCCGAGCACGATGCCCTTGTAGAGGGTCAGCGAGTTGACCTTGTCCTTGTAGGCGTCCGGATCCCACAGATAGAGCTGGGGCAGCTTGGCGGTGCGCAGCTCAGCCACGAAGGTGATGCGCGAACCGGGATCCAGCGTGACGCGGAAGACATCAGCATCATCGTCGTCCTGGCGCTCGGGCTGGAAACCTTGGCTCGGCGTGATTTCGGCGATGCGCGAGGCGCCGAGATCCGGCCAGACCAGGCCGGAGCCGACGAGGCGGAAATGGGGAGCGACGACGATACGGTCGATCTGCTCGTCCGTGGTGTTGGCGAGCGCGAAGACGATCCAGTGCGGATTGGTGCCCGGTTGCTTCGAACGCACCTCGATGCGGCGTACGATGCCGTCGGCCCCCGGCGCGGTCTGGATCTGGATACGGTCGCCCTGGCTCGAATAGCTCTCGACGGCAGGCAGAAGGTCGATGGCGTCGACGTCGCCATTCACCGAAACCGGCTCCAGCGCATGCGCAGCGCCGGCAACCATGGCCATGACTGTTATCATGGCCAGGGAGGCTGCGATTACGCGAATAAACTGCAACATGCGATCTCCAGCCAGAGTTTGGCACCCCGCGCCAGCCTCTGGTCCTTTGTCACTCGACGGGTCCGCCCACCTGCCACTCAATTGTGTCGAGAACCAGTAGCCAGCTATGGCAAAATGGGCAAGTCGCCCCTTCGGGATTCCTGAAGGCGTCAACCGGAATGAGCCGTTCGGAACGCTTTGGGCAATGGCGCATTCTGATCTTGTAGCATGGTTGAGACAATCCACCGCAATCCTGGCGAGAAGTGGCGGCGCCTCACGCCTCTACCGCTTATTTGACACCCGAGGCAGGCAAGCCCGGCGTTGCCGCCCGGCCCAACTGTCGATAGGGTCGGCCATCGCCTCCTCGCCCGAGGGGGTTCATACCTGTCTCTGAAACACCACCCAAGTTCCCAAAGGGTCTATCGAAGGTTTCTCATGACGCGCATTCGTAAAGCCGTGTTTCCCGTCGCCGGCCTCGGCACCCGCTTCCTGCCCGCCACCAAGTCCGTCCCGAAGGAAATGCTGACCGTGGTGGACAAACCGGTCATCCAGCATGTGGTAGACGAAGCCCGCGAGGCCGGAATCGAACATTTCATTTTCGTCACCGGCCGCAACAAGGGCGTCATCGAGGATCATTTCGACGTCGCCTATGAGCTCGACGCCACGCTGAAGGAGCGCGGCAAGATGGAGGCCTTCGAGGAGTTGCAGCGCAGCCTCCCCGCCGCCGGGCAGGCCAGCTTCACCCGTCAGCAGGCTCCCCTCGGCCTCGGCCATGCCGTGTGGTGCGCGCGCGAGATCGTCGGCAACGAACCCTTCGCCTTGCTGCTGCCGGACATGCTCCATCACTCCAAGGGCAAGAGCTGCCTCGCCGAGATGGTGGAGGCCTATGACAGGGTCGGCGGCAACCACATCGCGGTGTTCGAGGCGCCCGAGGACCAGACCCATCAATATGGCATCGTCGGCAAGGGCGAGAGCGTCGGCGGCAACGCCTTCGAGATCACCAAGATGGTGGAAAAGCCCAAGAAGGGCACGGCGCCATCCAACCTCGCCGTGTCGGGGCGCTACATCCTGCAGCCCGAGATCTTCGGCCTCCTGGAAAAGCAGGAGCGTGGCGCAGGCGGTGAGATCCAGCTCACCGATTCCATGCTGAAGCTCGCCCAGCAGCAGAAGTTCTACGGCTCGGTGTTCAAGGGCCGCATCTATGATTGCGGCATGAAGATCGGCTTCCTCACCGCCAACGTCGCCTACGCACTGGAGCGCGAGGGCCTCGGCGATGAACTGAGGGCCGAGCTGAAGACGCTGCTCGGCTGAGGTTTTTGCGGAGTTTCATATGGGCGTCTTCCAGAAATGGAGGGCGCCCATTTTATTTTGGGCCTGTGATTTTTGCTCGGGAGAAGCCTTCAAACCGAGCCCGGGCGGATTGAATGAGCGTCCCGCGGCGAAGGGCGCGCATTGCAGCATACGCAGCATTGTTGTATATGCTGTATGTCTGTGTCAGAGGGTTCATCGTGAAAAGCTATACGACGAGCGATTTGTCTCGAAAATCTGGTGACATCATCGCAGATGCATTGCGCATGCCCGTTACAATCACGCAGCGCAGCAAGCCCCGCTTGGTATTGCTTAGTATTGAGGATTATCAGCGTCTGACGTCGGCCGCGCAAACTCGTTTCGCTGGTACTCTCGATGCCATGCCGGATGAGTTATTCGAAGGGTTCAAAAGCGCCGTTGAAGCTTATGAGCATGAACGCGACGAGCCATGAGCTACGACGATATTCAGTCGGCGACGGTGGTTCAGTATCCGTATCTCTGGCACCGAGAGGCTGAACGCGGAGAACTGGAGGGACGGAAGGACCGTCCGGTTGCTGTCGGAGTGAGAATTCCCCAGCCGGATGGTGTAGACCTCCTGCTCCTGTTTCCGATTACGAGCAAGCAACCCGCCGCGTCACAATTTGCTGCTGAGATTCCCGAAACCGAGAAACGGCGCGCCGGCCTGAGTACCGACATCCGTTTGTGGATCATTCTTGAGGAATTCAATGGCGATCGGGTCGGTCGATCTTATTACCTCAAACCGGCTGCAGTCCTCGGCCGCTTCAGCAAGGCTTTCTTCCTGCCCCTCATGAAGCAAGTTATTGCACGCCGATCCCGGCTTGCTGCCGTCGACAGAGGGAGCTGACATTCCGGGACCCCGTCACCTTATCGGATCATCTGCCAGGATCGCGTAGAGCAAGTGATCCCGCCAGGCGCCGGCGATGCAGAGATAGGAGCGGGCATAACCCTCACGGATGAAGCCCACCTTTTCGAGAAGCCGGATCGAGGGTTCGTTCTCCGGAAGGCAGGCGGCCTCGACGCGGCGCAGGCGCAGGCCGTTGAAGGCGTAGGGCAGCATGGCGCGCACGGCGTCGCTCATATAGCCCTGGCCGGCATAGGCTTGGCCCATCCAGTAGCCGAGCGAGGCGGTCTGCGCCACGCCGCGGCGGATCTGGCCGAGGGTGAGGCCCCCCACCAGCGCGCCGTCACTGTGGCGGAAGATGAAGAAGGGATAGGCGGCATCGGCCCGCACATCCTGGCTGTAGCGCTTCAGGCGGGCGCGGAAGGCCATGCGGGTGAGGTCGTTGGGCGGCCAGGTCGGCTCCCAGGGGCGCAGAAACTCGCGGCTGGCGGCGCGCAAGGCGGCCCAGGCCTCGAAATCCCGCATTTCGGGCGCACGCAACTCCACGCTGCGGCCCTGGAGCGGAGGCAGCACATCCGCGAAGGAAAAGGGCCGCAGGAAGGACATTCAGAACGCTTTACCTTCAGATTGAATCGCTAGGAATCGCAAAATACTTTTAATACCAACGAGTTAAGTTTGAGAGCCACTTCAACCTGAAAGCATTTTGCTCTCGAGCAAAACGCGTTTAAGCGTAAACGCTTCTTTGCTCTAACTCTTTGTTTCGACGCGTTTTTGCGATTCTTGCCGATTCCGTCAAATCGCAAAACGCTCAAGGGCGTGCCCCTCACGCGGCCAATCTGGTGCGGATCTTGTCGAGGCGCGGGAGCTTGGCCACAGGCCCCAGCGCAGCGAGCGTCGGCGTCGAGGCCAGCAGCGCCTCGCCCGCCTTGCGCACATCATCCGCGGTGACGGCCTCGATCTTGGCAATGAGTTCCGCCGGCGGCAGCGGGCGGCCCCAGATCAGCATGTGACGCGCCATCTGCTCGGCCCGCATGGACGAGGATTCGAGCGCCATCAAGAGGCCCGCCTTCATCTGCGCCTTGGCGCGGGCGATCTCGGCTTCGCCCGGCGCCCGCGTGGTTTCGGCGACGGTATCGAGGATCACCGGCACGAGCTCCGGCAACTCCTCAGGGCCGGCGCCGGCGGAAATGCCGAACACCCCGGTGTCCGAATAGCCCCACTGGAAGGCATAGACCGAGTAGCATAGGCCCCGCTTCTCGCGCACTTCCTGGAACAGGCGCGAGGACATGCCCCCGCCCAGGATATTGGTGAAGACGCCCAGCGCCGGGCTTAGCTCGTCGCGATAGGAGCGGCCGGCAAAGCCGATCAGCACATTGGCCTGCTCGTGATCGGTCTCCTCGACATGCTCGCCGCCGCGATAGGTGGCGGGGGTCGGCGCCGGGCCAGTGCCTTGCGGCAGGCCAGCGAAGAGACGGGCAGAATCCTCGACGACACGGTCATGGTCGACGGCACCGGCGGCGGCCACCACCATGCGCCCGGCCCGGTAATGGGTGTCGAGATAGTCCTGGATGGCGCCGCGGTCGAACGACATCACCGTCTCCGGCGTGCCGAGAATGGGGCGGCCAATCGCCTGGCCGGGGAAGGCGGCCTGGTTGAACATGTCGAAGACGAGGTCGTCGGGGGTATCCTCGGCCGCGCTGATCTCCTGCAGGATGACGTTTTTCTCGCGCGCCAGCTCATCCTTGTCGAAGACCGACTGGGTGAGGATATCGGCGAGGATGTCGAAGCCGAGGCCGACATCCTCCTTCAGCACGCGGGCGTAATAGGCCGTCTGCTCGCCGGAGGTGGCGGCGTTGAGCTCGCCGCCGGCGCTTTCGATCTCCTCGGCGATGCGCTTGGCGTCGCGGCTCTTCGTGCCCTTGAAGGCCATGTGCTCGAGAAGATGGGCGAGGCCATGCTCCTTCTCGCCTTCCGAGCGGGCGCCCGCGCCGGCAAAGACGCCGAGCGAGGCGGTTTCAAGATGGGCCATGGCGTCGGTGACGACGGTCAGGCCCGATGGCAGCGTGGTAACCTTGACGCTCATGCCGCTTCGCCCTGGGCGGCGCGGGAATGCTGGCGCACGAAGGCTTCGATGGCGCCTAGATCGTTCGGCAGCACGGTGAAGCGTTCCGGGCGCTCATGCAGGTCGGCGAGGAAATCAGGCAGCTTCGGCTCGATGCCGCAGGCCGCCTTCACCGCCGCCGGGAACTTGGCGGGATGGGCGGTGCCGAGCACCACCATCGGCACGCTGCGGTCGGGCTCGGATTTCCAGGCGGCGACCACACCGACCGCGGTGTGCGGATCGAGCAGATAGCCGGACGACCGCCAGGTGAGGTTGATCGCCTTGGCGATCTCGGCCTCGTCGGCACGCTCGGCGTCGAACTCGTCGGCGATCGCCTCATAGGCGGCGCCCTCGACCACGAAGGCGCCTGATTGCGCAAGGTTGGCCATCAGGCGGCGCACCTGCGCCGGGTCGCGCCGATGCGCGTCGAACAACAGGCGCTCGAAATTGGAGGAGACCTGGATATCCATCGAGGGAGAGGAGGTCGCGACCACGCCGCGCGCCTCATAGACGCCGGTGGCGACGGTGCGAGCGAGGATGTCGTTGACATTGGTGGCGATCAGCAGCCGCTCGATCGGCAGACCCATGCGCTTGGCGACGTAACCGGCGAAGATGTCGCCGAAATTGCCGGTCGGCACCGAGAAGGAGACCGGGCGGTGCGGGGCGCCCAGCGCCACGGCGGCCGTGAAATAATAGACGATCTGCGCGACGATGCGGGCCCAGTTGATCGAGTTGACGCCGGACAGGCCGATCTCGTCACGGAAGTCGAGATGGTTGAACATGGCCTTCAACTGCGCCTGGCAATCGTCGAAATTGCCCTCCAGCGCCACGGCGTGGACATTGGGCGCGGCCACCGTGGTCATCTGCCGGCGCTGCACGTCGGAGACGCGGCCATGCGGATAGAGGATGACGATGTCGACCTGGTCGAGGCCGCGGAAGGCCTCGATGGCGGCGCTGCCGGTGTCGCCGGAGGTCGCGCCGACGATGGTAGCGCGCTTGTTGCGGGCCCTGAGGGCATGGTCCATCAGGCGGGCGAGCAGCTGCATCGCCACGTCCTTGAAGGCCAGCGTCGGGCCATGGAAGAGCTCCTGCACGAAGAGGTTGTCGCCGATCTGCACCAGCGGGGCCACCACGGGATGGTCGAAGCTGCCATAGGCCTGCTGCAGCATATGGCGTAATGCGTCAGGCTCGATCTCGCCGCCGATGAAGGGTGCGATTACCGCCTCGGCCACCTGCCAATAGGGCTTGCCGGCGAAGGAGGCGATGGTGGCGGGCGGGAGAACCGGCCATGTCTGCGGCACATAGAGCCCGCCGTCGCGGGCGAGGCCGGCGAGAAGGGCATCGCAAAAACCGAGGACGGGTGCTTCGCCCCGGGTGGAAACATAACGCACGGGTCTATCCTTTTCGGTGCCGGAGGAAGGCAAATCCCGCTCCAAACATCCAGAGTGTGATGATGTCGATCTGGGGCGCTGTCGTCATTCCGGGCGACCGTATCCTCACAAGCTTTCGCTTGTGAGTGGAGACCCGGAATCCATGAACACAACCCCGCCAGGACGGTGTTCATGGATTCCGGCTTTCCGCTTCGCTTCAGCCGGAATGACGGAACGTTCCGGCCTCATCGGAAGACCGTTTCGCGACCCGATCCGCTTGCATCACGCTCTGAACTTCATCCTGTAATCCGCATGCGGCGTGCGGGCAAGGCGCGTATCGCCGTCTCGTTGCTCCTAAGCGTCTTTGCCGCGGCGCTGACGCAACATGAACACGATGTAGACACCCACCAGGCCGATGGCGAGGCCGAACCAGGTCAGGGCATATTGCAGGTGGTTGTTGGGGAAGGAGAGAATGGTCTCCCCGCCCTGCGGCAGGCCGCCCGGCGCGCTCTGGTCGGCGTCGATGAAGAAGGGGGCGACACGCGTCAGCTTCTCCGCTTTGGCGATGCCCTGGATGTCGCGCGTGAACCAGTCGCCGGTGGCCGGATTGTCGGCGGGCGTGAAGAGGTTGCGGTCCTCCGTCCAGCGGGCGAGGCCGGTGATGGTGACGGGGCCGGTGACCTGCCCGGCCGGGCGCGTGGCTGGATCCTTGGCGCTTTCGGGCACGAAGCCGCGGTTGATCAGGACGGTGGAGCCGTCGTCGCGGATCAGCGGGGTCAGCACCCAAAAGCCGACGCCTTTCGCCGGCCCCCTGGCATCGGGCAGGTTGGTGAAGGCACGGATCTCCTTCGAATGGTCGAAGGTGCCGCTGACCTGCCAGTGCCGATATTCGAGATCGTCCTGCTTGAGGGCAGGCCATTGCGCCTCGGGGGGAGGGGGAACAGGAGCAGCGGTGGTGCGCTCGTTGACCTCGCGGATCAAGCCTTCCTTCCACTGCAGCCGTTCCAGCTGCCAGATTCCAAGGCCAATCAGGAAGGCGCACATCGCCAGCATGAAAAGCGTGAGAAGCAGCAGCGAACGCCGCCAGGGCAGAGACGTTGTCACGGTCACTGCTCGAGCCGGCCTTCGGCTGCCTGCTTGGTGTATTGCAGGGCGACCAGGATGCCCTTCATCACGCGCAGGAGCGTGAGGCAGACGATGAGCGAGAGCGGCAGCCAGAGCACGACATGCACCCACACCGGTGGGGAGAAGGTGAACTCGACATAGAGCGCGGCTCCCAGGATGATGAAGCCCGCGACCAGGATCACCAGCACCGCCGGCCCGTCACCCGAATCGGCAAAGCTGTAGTCCAGGCCACAGGCGCTGCATTTAGGCTTGAGGTTGATGAAGCCGGCGAACATCTTGCCCTGGCCGCAGCGCGGACACAGCCCCCGGGGACCGGTCTGGAAGGGCGAAATCGGCGGGTAGTGACGATGATCCTGGGACATGGCGGTCTCCAAAAGGAAACGGCCGGGTGACCCCGGCCGCCTCAAACAATTCTTGTGCCGGGGCTCAGCCATGCACGCCGCCGGGGCCATGACCCCAGACATAGATGCAGGCGAACAGGAACAGCCAAACCACGTCGACGAAATGCCAGTACCAGGCGGCGAATTCGAAGCCGAGGTGATGGCGCAGCGTGAACTGGTCGAAGCTGGCGCGCCACAGGCAGACCGCCAGGAAGATGGTGCCGATGATCACATGGAAACCATGGAAGCCGGTCGCCATGAAGAAGGTCGAGCCATAGATGTGGCCGGAGAAGCCGAACGGCGCATGGGCATACTCATAAGCCTGGCAGGCGGTGAAGAACAGGCCGAGGATGACGGTAAGGAGGAGGCCGTTGCGCAGGCCCTTCTTGTCGCCTTCCAGCAAGGCGTGGTGCGCCCAGGTCACCGTGGTGCCCGAGGTCAGCAGGATCAGTGTATTGAGCAGCGGCAGATGCCAGGGATCAAGCGTCTCGATGCCCTTGGGCGGCCAGACGCCGCCGGTCAAAGCCGTGCGGGCGACTTCGTTGACCTGGCCGGGGAAGAGGGCGACGGCGAAATAGGCCCAGAACCAGGCGACGAAAAACATCACCTCGGAGGCGATGAACAGCATCATGCCATAGCGGTGATGCAGCTGCACGACCGGGGTATGGTCCCCCTCGGTGGCTTCCTTGATGACGTCCCACCACCACATCATCATGGTGTAGAGCACGCCGATCAGGCCGGCGCCGAACACCAGCGGGCCGACCGAAGCGCCATGCATCCAGGTGATCAGGCCGATGGCCAGGACGAAAGCCGACATCGCGCCGACGAACGGCCACGGGCTCGGATTTACGAGGTGGTAATCATGGTTCTTGGCTTGAGCCATGGTCTTCTCCAGATGCCGGTCGCCCGGATTTACAACTGCGGTTTCGTCGTGGCCGGTTCGGCGGCCGCGACGGGAGTCGCTGGCTGCTTGGCCGGATAATAGGTGTAGGACAGCGTGATTGTCTTGACGCCCCTGAGATAATCCACCTTGTCGATGGCGGGATCGACAAAGAAGACCACAGGCAATTCACGGCTCTCGCCCGGCGCCAGGCTCTGGCTGGTGAAGCAGAAGCACTGGATTTTCGAGAAATAAGCGCCCGTCTCCTGCGGCGTCACATTATAGGCCGCCGAGGCCCAGGTGGTCTCGCTGTAGAGGTTGGTGATCTTGTAATAGATCGTCTTGACCTCGCCGGCCTTGACGGTGATGGAGCGCTGCTCGGGTTCGAACTTCCAGGGCAGGGCTGGATTGATGTTGGAATCGAAGCGCACCTCGAAGCTGCGGTCGATGGTCTGGGCGGGCGCGGCTTCCGCGACCCTGGTGGTGCCGCCAAAACCGGTGACCTTGCAGAACAAGGTGTAGAGCGGCACCGAGGCATAAGCCGCGCCCACCATCGAGGCCACGAAAGCCAGGCAACAGACCGCGATGAGGCCGTTGCTGGCCTTGGGGTGCCGTGTCCTGCCTTGCGGTGTCTGGGGGCGCTCCCGGGTGCTCATCGTCAGAATCCCTGGTCGCCGATGCCAGGGCCCTTGACGAAGCTCACGGCGTAAACCAGCAGCACGAAGGCGATTAGCGCCGCGGCGAGCGCGATGCTGCGCCAGTGCAGCTTGCGGGCCTGGTCAGGCGCAAGCTTGGCCATCCAGCTGTCCCGGGGCGGGCGCTGATAGGCAAGCGGGCGGAACAGGATGATCAGGAGGAGGACGATCAGCGCAGGGCCGACGAACCACAGATGGTTGCTCATCATGCCATCATCCTCATGACCACGGCCTCGCCGAGGAGACAGGCGAACAGCACGAAGAGATAGAGGATCGAGTAGCCGAACATGCGCTTGGCCGGCCCCATGTCGTCGGGCTTGCGCCAGATCTCGATGGCGAGCCAGAGCATGCCGAGGCCGCCGAGGCCGGAGACGATGCCATAGGTCCAGTGTGCGAAGCCGAGGAACCAGGGCAGCATGCCGATCGGCGCCAGCAGCACGGTGTAGATCAGGATCTGCTTGCGGGTTTCGCGCGCGCCGGAGACCACGGGCAGCATGGGCACGCCAGCCTTCTCGTAGTCGCCCGATTTGAACAAAGCGAGCGCCCAGAAATGGGGCGGCGTCCATATGAAGATCAGGGCGAACAGCACCAGGCTCTCCAGCGACACGCTGCCGGTGGCGGCCGCATAGGCGACAACCGGGGGCAAGGCGCCGGCGGCACCGCCGATGACGATGTTCTGCGCCGTCCAGCGCTTCAGCCACATCGTATAGACGACGACATAGAAGAAGATGGTGAAGGCGAGCAGGCCTGCGGCAAGGCTATTGGTGAAGACGCCGAGCACCAGCACCGAGGCGCAGGACAGGATGATGCCGAAGGTGAGGGCCTCGTTGGGATGGATGTGCCCGGCCGGGATCGGACGCTTGCGCGTGCGGCTCATCACGGCGTCGATATCGGCGTCGTACCACATGTTGAGGGCGCCCGAAGCGCCGGCACCGACGGCGATGGCGATCAGGGCGGCAAGGCCGACAACCGGGTGGATGTGAACTGGCGCCATCACCATGCCGGTGAGGGCGGTGAAGACCACGAGCGACATCACGCGCGGCTTGAGCAGGGCGACGAAGTCGCCTGCCGAGGCGATGCTGATCGCGGGATCAACCTCGTCCGTCTGGCCGTTCATGGGCATGCCGATGTCGCTCAATGCAGTTTCCTTGGTGGCAGGCTGCAAGGCCGCCTGTTGGTGCTTGAAGTTTCTTGCTTGAACCTTCGTCGTTCGAAGGCTCGAGGAAGAAACCGGGACCTCCGCTCGGAGGCGTAAGGGCGGCCGTTGGTGCGGCCGCCCTCGAATACTCTTGGTTCGAGGCGCTTAGCGGATGCGCGGCAGGGTCTCGAACTGGTGGAAGGGCGGCGGCGAGGGCAGCGTCCATTCCAGGGTCGTGGCGCCTTCGCCCCAAGGATTGGCCGCGGCCTGCTCCTTGTGCACGAACAGCGTGTGGTACATGCCCCACAGGAAGAAAATCACACCGCCGGCGAAGATGAAGGCACCGAGCGAGGAGATGAAGTTCCATCCGGCAAAGGCGGGGTTGTAGTCGACGACATGACGGGGCATGCCGGCCAGGCCCAGGAAGTGCTGCGGCATGAACAGCATGTTGGCGCCGATGAAGGCGATCCAGAAATGCGTTTGGCCGATCCAGTCGGGGATGATGTAGCCGAACATTTTCGGGAACCAGTAGTACCAGCCCGCGAAGATAGCGAAGACGGCGCCTAGCGACAGCACGTAGTGAAAGTGGGCCACCACGTAATAGGTGTTGTGCAGCGAGCGGTCGACGCCGGCATTGGCCAGCATCACGCCCGTCACGCCGCCGATGGTGAACAGGAAGATGAAGCCCGTCGCCCAGACCATCGGGGCCTTGAAGTCGATCGAGCCGCCCCACATCGTGGCGATCCACGAGAAGATCTTCACGCCGGTCGGCACCGCGATCACCATGGTGGCGAACACGAAGTAGGCCTGCGTGTCGACGTCGAGGCCGACGGTATACATGTGGTGGGCCCACACCACGAAGCCGACGACGCCGATGGCGACCATGGCGTAGGCCATGCCGAGATAGCCGAAGATCGGCTTGCGCGAGAAGGTCGAGATGATGTGGCTGATAATGCCGAAGCCGGGCAGGATCAGGATGTAGACTTCCGGATGGCCGAAGAACCAGAACAGGTGCATCCACAGGATTGGGTCACCGCCATGGGCGGCGTCGAAGAAGGCGGTACCGAAGTTGCGGTCCGTCAGCAGCATGGTGATGGCGCCGGCGAGGACAGGCAGCGACAGCAGCAGCAGGAAGGCGGTGACCAGCACGCCCCAGGCGAACAGCGGCATCTTGTGCAGCGTCATGCCCGGTGCACGCATGTTGAAGATCGTGGTGATGAAGTTGATGGCGCCCAGGATCGAGGAAGCGCCGGCCAGATGCAGCGCCAGGATCGCGAAGTCCATGGCCGGGCCGGGCGTGCCGGTTAGCGAGGACATCGGCGGATAGGCCGTCCAGCCGGTGCCGACGCCGTAGTCGGTCGGGCCGGGGCCGCCGGGAACGAACATCGAGATGATAAGGAGGCTGATCGCCGGGATCAGCAGCCAGAACGAGATGTTGTTCATGCGCGGGAAGGCCATGTCCGGCGCGCCGATCATGATCGGCACGAACCAGTTGCCGAAGCCGCCGATCATCGCGGGCATCACCATGAAGAAGATCATGATGAGGCCGTGGGCCGTGACGAAGGCGTTGAAGGTATAGGGGTTGGAGAAGATCTGCATGCCCGGAACCATCAGTTCGGCCCGCATCATCACAGACAGGAAGCCGCCGATGATGCCCGCGCAGAGCGCGAAGATCAGGTAGAGCGTGCCGATATCCTTGTGGTTGGTCGAGTAGACGTAACGGCGCCAACCGGTCGGATGATCATGCGCATGGTCATCATGGGCATGGTCGTCATGCACCGATGCATCGGGGACAGTGGCCATCATTCAATCCTCTAGTCGAGCCGTCAGGCCGTTACTGTACAATCGCGGCCGCCGAAGCGACCTTGTTCTGGCTGTCGCCGTTCAGAGCCGACTTCTTGCTGGCAGCCCATTTGTCGAAGTCTTCCTGGCTGACAACATGCACGGAGATCGGCATGAAAGCATGGTCATGGCCGCACAGCTGCGAGCACTGGCCATAATACCAGCCTTCGCGGGTGGCCTTGAACCAGGTTTCGTTGAGTCGGCCGGGAATGGCGTCGATCTTCACGCCGAAGGAATTCACCGAGAAGGCGTGGATCACGTCGGTCGCGGTGACCTGGACGACCACGGTCTTGTTGACCGGCACCACCATCTCGTTGTCGACGGCGAGCAGCCACGGCTTGCCCTCGGCTTTCACCTTGTCCTCGTCGCGGCGCATGGTGGAGGTGAAGGTGAAGTCGCCATTGTCGGGATATTCGTAGTCCCAGCTCCACTGGCTGGCCGTGGCCTTAATGGTCAGGTCGGCCTTGGGAATGACTTCCTCGAAGTAGAGGAGCTTGAAGGAGGGCAGGGCGATCAGCACGAGGACGAGGATCGGGCCCACCGTCCAGATGATTTCGATCAGCGTGTTGTGCGTCACCTTGGACGGCACCGGATTGGCGTTCTTGTTGAAGCGGAAGATCACATAGAGCAGCAGCGCCATCACGAAGAGGGTGATGGGCACGATGAACCACATCACATAGCCGTGGAACCAGACGATGTAATCCATCACCGGTGTGGCCGCTTCCTGCAGGCCCATCTGCCAGGGGTGGGGTTCGCCGAGGCCGCCCGTTTCCTGGGCAAAGGCCGTGCCCGTGGTGAGGCCCAACAGCAGGGACGTCAGCGCCACCCCGCTCATAGTCTTCTTAAGATGGAAAGCCATCCGCCTTCTCTCCAATTCCCGCCAGCCGCCGGTGCCCGAGATACGTCCAAGATACGTCACTTTGGCACGGTGCCGGCCCTGGAGCGCCAATCGCAGTTTATCTGGCGCGCAGATTTCACGGATTGGAACTCATGTAAAGCACACGGTCACTCAAAAACCATAATCCACAGCGCATCGCAATGGCTGGGAGTCACGGGTTTGTGCGGCAATTGGGCGCGAAAGCGCCACAGACCGCCCTCAGCTTGCCTCCCGCACCGTCATGGCAGCGTCCTTGACAGGCCAAGCCTGTCTGGTACCCGTCGCGGCTGAGATCCAAAACAGGCCCGCGGGCCCTGATTCGGCGAGGATATAACTTGCTGGCACATATGCTGAATAATGCCCTGTGGACGCCGCTGCGGCGCCTTGCCGGCCTGTCGCTCCTGAGCTTCGCTCTGGCCGGCGGCTTCGTGGCAACCGCCCAGGCGCAGGCCCAGACCGACACCGAGCAATATGGGGCGCTGCGCTCCAAGCATGACAATTGGCAGGTCCGCTGCGATACGCCTCCCGGCGCCCAGCGCGAGCAATGCGCTCTCGTCCAGGCCGTTACCGCATCCGACCGCCCGAACATCGCCCTCTCCGTCCTCGTGCTGCGCACGGCCGACCAGAAGAGCCGTCTCCTGCGGGTGATCGCACCGCTGGGCGTGCTGCTGCCGGCCGGCCTCGGCCTGAAGATCGACAACCAGGATGTCGGCCGCGCCGGTTTCGTGCGCTGCATGCCGACGGGGTGCCTTGCCGATATCGTGCTCGATGACGCGCAGATCGGCATGCTGCGCAACGGCAAGGAAGCGACCTTCATCATCTTCCAGACACCGGAGGACGGCATTGGAATTCCGCTGACGCTGAAAGGCTTTGGCGAGGGGTTTGATGAGTTGAAGTAACCTGGGAGCGCGGACATCTTGTCCGCTCTTGAACCTCCCCGTTTCAAGAATGTGCAAAGGCGGGCCCGATATGGTCCGCCTTTTCTTTTGGCGCTTGCGGTTCAAGAGGCGGACAGGACGTCCGCGCTCCCAGCCCTCGCCAGAATCGACCCAAGCTTCAGCCCCGCCGGCAAGGCTCCGTAACAGCCCCGCATGCCGCCATTGAGCCGTCCGGCGACGAAGGCCTCGGCAACTTCAGCCGGCGCATGGCGCAGCAGGAGAGAGGCCTGCAGCCCAAGCGCCAGGTCCTCGACCAGCCGGCGGGCTGTTGCTTCCGCCGCAGCGAGGTCCTGCAAGCCAGCCTCGATGCTGGCGAGGAAGCGGTCATAGTCGCGGTCGAGCCCCCTGGACGCCTCGAGCTCGGCCCTCAAGGCATCGAGGGTCGCGCACTCGCGCGCGAGTGCGCGCAGGACGTCGAGCGCGTTGACATTGCCGGAACCTTCCCAGATCGCGTTTACCGGTGCCTCGCGATAGAAGCGGGCAAGCGGGCCTTCCTCCACGAAGCCGTTGCCGCCGAGACACTCCAGCGCCTCGTAGCTGTGATTGGGCAGGCGCTTGGTCACCCAGAACTTGGCGATGGCCGCGCCGATGCGGGCGAAGGCCGTCTCCTCCGGCGAGCCGCCGTCGAAGGCTCGGGCGACCCGCATGACGAGGGCGGTCGCCGCTTCCGCCTCGATGACGAGGTCGGCGAGAACCGCCTGCATCAGCGGCTGCTCGATCAGGCGCTTGCCGAAGGCCTTGCGATGGGCGGCGTGGTGCACGGCCTCGACGGCGCAGTGGCGCATCATGCCGGCGCAGACGAGGGCGGCGTCGAGCCGCGTCTGGTTGACCATGGCCATGATGGTGGCGACGCCGCGCCCTTCCTCGCCTATCCGCCAGGCGAGCGCGCCGGCATAGTCGATCTCGGCCGATGCGTTGGAGCGATTGCCGAGCTTGTCCTTCAGCCGTTGGATGAGAATCGGATTGCGCTTGCCATCCGGCCGCCAGCGCGCGGTGAAGAAGCAGGTGAGGCCGCCGGGCGCCTGGGCGAGGGTGAGGAAGCCGTCGGACATCGGCGCCGAACAGAACCATTTATGCCCGGTGAGCTCGTAATGGTCGCCACCGAGCGGGCGGGCCTGCGTGGTGTTGGCGCGCACGTCGGAGCCGCCCTGCTTCTCGGTCATGGCCATGCCGATGGTGGCGCCGCGCTTGGCCGGGGCGGGCTTGGCCGCGGGATCATAGGCATTGGCGAGGATGAGCGGGGCCCATTCGCGATGGAGACTCTCGTTCTGCCGGAGCACGGCAAGGCTCGCGCCCGTCATGGTGATCGGGCAGCAGACGCCCGGCTCGATCTGCGTGAGCATGTATTCCAGGGCGGCATGGGCGACGAAGGCGCCGGGGCGGCCCGAAGCCGGCAGGGAATGGATGCCGGCCTCCAGCCCATGCGCCATCAGGGCATGGTAGGCCGGGTGGTATTCCACGAAATCGATGCGCTGGCCGAAGCGGTCGAAGCTGTGAAGCTGCGGCGGATGGCGATTGGCGGCTTCACCCAGGGCGATGCTATCGGCCGTGCCGATGGCGGCCCCGAAGGCGTGGACGGCCTCCTCTGCCCAGCCGGCTCCCTCGCGCCGCAGCGCTTCCTGCAGGCCGGGATCCTCGGTGAACAGGTTGTAGTCGATCAGCGGCGGGACCTGGTTGGTGACCTGATGGGTCGGCAAATCGCTGATCGGATCCTGCGCAATCATATCAGGCCTCCCGCTTTTCAAGCTCAAATTATCGCAGGGGCAGCATCGTGGCGAGGGCATGACAGTGATATTTGTTTCCCACCGCCCTGTAACGGCCTATATGCCGCTGCGAGATCCCCGCCTTCGGGCGAAGGGGTGAACGAGACTGGACAGACGATGGATCATCCCCAGGCCGACGATGCCGCACTGCCCTCCGAGGGGGTGGTCCAGCCGGCCGTGGTGCCACCGCCGCCCAAATTCGTCACTGGCTCGATTATGCGCCATGTGATCGTAATGACCTCCACCGGCTCGATCGGGCTCACGGCGGTGTTCGCCGTCGATCTCATCAATCTGTGGTACATCTCGCATCTGGGCGACACCGTCGCCACCGCGGCGGTCGGCTATGGCTCGACGATCCTGTTCGTCACCACCTCGATCTGCATCGGCATCATGATCTCTGCCGGCGCCTTGTGCTCGCGGGCCCTCGGCGCGCGCGACCGGCCGCTTGCCCGCCGCTATGGCGCCTCGATCCTGATGTGGATGCTGCTCGTAACCGGGGCAGTAGCCGTCCTGACTTTCCCGCTCATCGGCTGGATGCTGCGCCTCCTGGGCGCGCATGGCCGCACGCTTGACCTGTCGACCCTCTATCTCGAGATCACCATGCCGACCGTGGTGCCGTTGGGGGTCGGCATCGGCCTTTCGGGCGTGCTGCGCGCGGTGGGCGACGCCAAGCGGGCCATGTATGTCACGCTCTCGGGCGCCGCGGTCGCGGCCATCCTCGATCCGATCTTCATCCTCTGGCTCGGTCTTGGGGTGGAAGGCGCGGCGATCGTGATCGTGTTCTCCCGCATGGCGCTCGCCCTTCTCGGCTGGTACGGCGCCGTGCGCGTGCATGACCTCGTCGGCCGCCTCTCGCTGAAGCGCGCCCTGGAGGATGCCGGGCCGATCGCCGCCATTGCCGGCCCGGCGGTGCTCGCCAACCTGGCCACACCCGTCGCCAATGGCTACATGACGGCGATACTTGCCCCCTTCGGGGATGGGGCGGTGGCGGGCAATGCCGTGATGGGCCGGCTGATCGCCTTCTGCTTCGGCGGCATCTTCTCGCTCTCCGGCGTCGTTGGCCCGATCTTCGGCCAGAATTACGGCGCGGGCCGGCTCGACCGCGTGCACCGCACGCTCTCGGACGCCTTCCTGTTCACCACGATCTATGCCGTGGTGGTGTGGGCCGCCCTGGCGCTCTGCCATCACCTCGTCATCCGTGCCTTCAATATCACGGATCCGCAGGCGGCCCAGCTGATCGAGTTCTTCTGCCTGTTCGTGGCGGGATCCTGGGCGTTCCATGGCCTGCTCTTCGTCGCGAACGCTTCGTTCAACAATCTCGGTTTTCCTCTGGCCTCGACGGTGTTCAACTGGGGCAAGGCGACGCTCGGCACGATTCCCTTCGCCATGCTGGGCGCGAAACTGTGGGGTGCGGAGGGGGCATTGACCGGGCAGGGGCTCGGCGCGGTGCTGTTCGGCGTGATTGGTGTATGGTGGGCCTATCGGTCGATCGGGCAGTTGAAGCTGCCCGGCACCAGCAGGGCTTCTTGATGAGACGGGGCGGGAACCAGCATGAATACTCTCTTCGATCTTTTCAGCAGCGCCCAGAACGGCAAGGCGATCGACAATATGGCGCGCCAGTTCGAGCTCAGCCATCAGCAGGCCCTGGCGGCGACGCAGGCGCTGCTGCCGGCCTTCTCGCTGGGCCTGAAGCGGCAGGTGGAAAATGCCAGGGCGGCGCCCACGCTGCCTAATTTCTTCGGTCTTGCCGGCATGCCCGAGGTGGACACCTTCCAGGACGCGGCCCAGGCCTTCACGCAGCAGGCGATCCAGCAAGGCCAGCAGATCATGGCCGCCTTGTTCGGCGCGCCCGATATGACCCGGGCGCTGTCCCAGCTTGCCGCCGCGCAGAGCGGCGTGGCGCCGCCGGTGATCGCGGCGATGATGCCGGCCATGGCCTCGATCCTGGTCGGCGGCCTTGCCCATGCCACCACCCCGAGGTCATCCGGCAATCCGATGGCCGATATGGTAACGTCCATGATGCAGGCCTTCCAGCCGCAGGCGCCTAAGCCCGCCCTGGACCTGGCGGCGCTGTGGGCGCCGTTCCTCGCGCCCTATCAGGAGCCGAAAAGGCAGGAGCCTCAGGATATGTTCAGCCAGATGCTGGAGGCCGGCAACAAGATGCAGAAGGCGCAGGCCGAGGCCATGCAGTCGCTGTTCGAGGCCTGGTGGGGGAGGTGAGCGGAGCGCTCTGCTGGGAGCGCGGACGTCCCGTCCGCTCTTGAACCACTGCGTTTTGGAGAAAAGGCCGAGTCCTTTTCGGTTGCAGAACTGAGGATGGGCGCCGCCCGATCTATAGTGCGACTCGTTTCAAGAGCGGACGAGACGTCCGCGCTCCCAGGCACGAAAAGGCCCGCTTCGGTCGAAGCGGGCTGAGGTGCGGAAGTCACGCTTCCGGGGCGTTCCGCCGCAGGGGTAGCGGCAAGAATGCGTGTCAGCCGGGAAGGCCGACGAAATTGTCGTGCTTGGCGGCCTTGTTGGCGCGGCGCCAATCCATCTGCGCCTCGACGAGGTGGGCCGACGGATCATGCCAGAAGGGCTGGGCGAGCGCGCCGTCGAGATCCGTCGGCGTGATGCCGAGATCGCGAAGCATCGCAGCATCGAAATTCGCCAGCTGATTGATTTCTCGGCGATTTTTGATTGCCATGGAGATGGTCGCAACCTTGGTGACGACAGCCTGCAGCGCTGTGCGGAAGATCGACACATGCGAAGGGGACTTGCTGTTGACGGTAACGCTATTCATCGGACTCTCCATCGGCGGCCGGTGATGTAACGGCCCCGGTGGGCTGTTCCAATCATCACCAAAACTGAACAGTCGGACTATGAAACATTGTCATTGATCAATCCAACGAATGTTTCTAATGTTCAGCATAAGCGATTGTTATCGAAGCCCGGGACAACCTTTGCGGTGCGCTCCTCGGGCTGAAGGGGAGGGGTGCACATGGCTGTCCTGCTGGATATCGATCAGTTGCGGACCTTCATCGCCATTGCCGAAACCGGCAGCTTCACCCGCGCCGCCGACATCGTGTTCAAGACCCAGTCCGCCGTCTCCATGCAGATGAAGCGGCTGGAGGAACGCATCGGCAAGCCGATCTTCGAGCGGGACGGGCGTTCCTCGAAGCTGACGGAGGATGGGGAGAAGCTGCTCGATTACGCCAGGCGCATCGTCAAGCTCAACATGGATGCCGTCGGCGCCTTTACAGAAAACGAGCTTACCGGCCGCGTCCGCCTCGGCGTGCCGGATGACTACGCCGACCGCTACCTGCCAGATATCATGGCGCGCTTCAGCCAAGCCAATCCGCGTGTCGAAGTGACGATCGTGTGCGAGCCCACCACCATGCTGGTGGAGCGCATCCAGGCCAATGAGCTGGATCTGGCCATCATCACCCATGTCGAGCACAAGGGCCCGGCGGAGTTCGTGCGGCATGAGCGCCTGTTATGGGTCACCTCGAGCCGCCACCAGGTCCATAAAGAGACGCCGGTGCCGATGGCGCTTGGCCGGGCCAGCTGCTGCTGGCGCCAGGCCGCGCAGGAGAGGCTGGAAGGCCTCAACCGCCAGTATCGCGTGCTCTATTCGAGCTGGAATTCGACGGCGGTGGGCGCCATGGTGCTGGCCGGCCTTGCCGTCTCCGTGCTGCCGGAAAGCGCGCTGAAGCCCGGCATGCGCGTGCTTGGGCCGAGCGACGGCTTTCCGCCGCTGCCCTCGTGCAAGATCGGGCTCCTGCGCAACTGGCGCGAACAGACCTCGCTCACCGATGCGCTTGCCAATCTGATCATACAGAGCCTCGACAACCTCGCCCAGAACGAAGCGGCCGAGTGAGTCATGGCGGACAGTTCCTGGGACTGGCTGAAACCTCTTTCCTTCTTTCGTGACAATCTCGGCAAGGACGGCAAACCCTTCTTCACCGGCATGGCGCACGGCACCATGACGGTGGAGCTCTACAGGCCCGTCGGCCGCGACCTGCAGCAGCCGCACACCCAGGACGAGCTCTATATCGTCATCGTCGGCACGGGCACCTTCTCGAAGGCGGGCGAGGTACGCCCCTTCGGCCCGGGCGACCTGATCTTCGTGGAAGCGGGTCTCGAGCATCGATTCGAGACTTTCAGCGAAGACTTTGAAACCTGGGTGATTTTCTGGGGACCGCAGGGCGGCGAGAGCGCCTGAGGCAGTCGCTGGGCCAGCTCGCGCGATGGCCGGACCTGGCTCGGAAGTCAGGTCCGATCTTGAAGTCCTATCGGGCGGGCACGACCGGTCTTGCGACCAGCCGTCCCCTCGCATGACCGGTCATGGTATGCGTCGTCCGGCGATGGACGCTTGACGTGGTGACCGATTCCGTCGCCGCAGGGGCGGCCTGCCGGGGGTTGCCGGTCCAGCCATTATGGTCTCCCATGGGAAAGGCGCCCGGTGCGCTCGGCTGTTGGGCCTTGTCGTAGCCATAGCCGCGCTGGATGGCCCAAAAACTATCCATGTCATTTGTGCCCCCTGCATGGGCAGCAGGGGCAATCGCCATTGTTCCAAGAATCAGGAATAAGGATGCTGCAAATAATTTCATGATTTATCTCCCTTTTCATCGTTTTCGTTGTCCCGGTTTTTTACCTCCTGGATGGGGACGTCTCTGGTATTGGGAAACCGTCAGGCCAGACCGGAAAGTTGGCCTGAACCCTGCGAATCCGAAATCGACGGATCGACGGTTTCGTTCCAGATTGAAATGAGGGTAATGCCTGTTATCAGGCAGCTGGCCAAGATAATGGCGCAGACAAAGGCTTTCATGTTGAAAGTCCTGAATATAGAATGGTTTTATATTAAGTTAAGTACTTATGAAAGGCTTATGGCTATTCTGAATGGAATTCGTTCTTTATTAATCAGAGTTTCATAAAATCCAGACATCGAGAAACATGTCGGTAAGAGAGTGCCTTTTTATCGTCTTGTCGGACAATTTTCTATCGCCAGTGCTTGAGCCAATTGCGACTTGTTGACGCTGTCAACCTATCCCTTTTTGTTGACGTTGTCAACGTTGGCGTTCATTCTGGTCACATGAGCACAGCCCGTTGCAACCACCTCATTTCCGCGGCGGCGGAACTTCTGGACAAGGCCGGCCCGGCTGCCGTGACTCTGCGCGACGTCGGCCGGGCCGTCGGCGTCTCGCACAACGCTCCCTACCGGCATTTCGACAGCAAGCAGGATCTGCTCGCCTCCCTGCTGGCCCGGGAGCTGCAGAGCGTGTGCACCGAGGCGGAGGCCGAGGAAAGCCCGCCTTCGCCCCGAGCCTTGATCCTGGTGTTTGCCCGCTGGGCCCTGGCCTATCCCGAGCGATTTCGGCTGATGATCTTTCATTGGCCGGATGGCGAACATGAGAATCTGCGTATCGCCAAGCACCGCTGGCATGGCTTGTTCATTCGGGCGATCGAGATCGGGCAGGCCGGGGGAACGCTGCCTGCCGGAGATCCGGAATGTCTGAGCTGCCTGATCCGCTCGACGGCGCTGGGCGCCCTCCAGCTTTACCTGTCGACAGGCGCCGAGAACACGCCGCCGCCGGCAGCCATCATCGGCGATCTCCTGGGCCATCTGGCCAAGGTCGCACAGCAGGAGCCGGGGATAGCTCCCGCACTCAGCCCAAAGGCTTCAAACGCCGCGGTCTGACAGCGCGGATCTAAGCCGCGCTCTTCAGCGGGTTCGGCTGTCCCTGGCTTGCCAGCACCAGGGACGAGGCGGGATTGAGGCTGTCCACCATCGGTGTCGGGATCAGGATGGTGGCGCCGCGCTCCTTGGTGGTCTCGTAGATGATGTTCATGGCGCGCAGCTGCAGAGCGGCAGGATGGCCGGCATAGGTTTGCGCAGCCTCCACGAACTTGCCAGCGACCTCCGCCTCTGCCGAGCCGAGGATGACGCGGGCCTGCTTCTCGCGCTCGGCCTGGGCCTGGCGCGACATCGCGTCCTGCAGCGCCACCGGGATCGCCACGTCGCGGATCTCGACGGACATGACGGTGATGCCCCACTTGGCCGTCTTGGCAGCGATGACATCGCGCAGATGTTCGTCCGCCGCCTTGCGTTCGGAGAGGAGCGAGGACAGCATGGAGGAGCCGATCATCTCGCGTAGCGAGGTCTGCGCGACGCGGTCGATCGCCTCACGGTAATGGGTGATCTCCAGCGCGGCCTGGCGGGCGTCGTGGACATGCCAGAAGATGATGGCATCGACATTCACCGGCACGGTATCGCGTGTCAGCGCCTGTTCGGCATTGAAGGCGGTGGTCTGGATGCGTTCGTCGATGACGGCGACGACATTGTCGATGACGGGGATGATCAGGAACAGGCCGGGGCCGTAGACGCCGAGCAGGTTGCCGGCGCGCAGCACCACGAATTTCTGCCAGGTGTTGGCCATCTTCAGCGAAGCGGCGACCAGCAGGGCGAGGACGAAGAAGAGGCCGGCGAGCCAGTACTGGCCGAGATAGACGAAGCCTGCGCCGATGAGGGCAAGGAGGAATGTGGCAAACAAGGTGATGGGATTCATGACGAGTGCTCCCAGGAGAGCAATCCCGAGCATGGCGGGCCGGGGCCGCAACCTTGCCTTTGATATGGCGATGAGGGGCGCCCGGTTGAAGAGCAGTCCGATCAAGGATGCGTCATCAGCCTTGCCATCAGCAGCTTGCGGTAGAGCAGCCCAAGCAAAGTGGCGAAGGCGCCATCGATGAGAGCGAACCAGAGGAAGCTGCCGCCGCAAAAGATCCAGATCAGCGTCATCCAGTAGCGGCCGAGGATGCCGATGACGTTCGGCGCGCGCGCGATCAGGGGGTCTAACAGGCCGGGAATATAGAGCGCGGTGACCAGCAGCAGCATCGCGCCCCAGCCGCGTACCCAGCCGGTGGGGATCGGTTCAGGCAGGCCAAGGGTTTGCGAGACCCAGAGCGGGCAGAAGATGCAGGCAAGCCCGATGGCGAGATGGCCGAGCATGTTGAAGCCGAGCACGAGGCGATAGATGCGCAGCGCCCGTGCGGTCTGGGCTTGGTTCCATCCGATGGTCAGCGTCACGTCGCTCATGTCGGGCTCCAAAGCTAGAAGGTCAGCAGATAGGCGAGGAGGTCGCCCTTCTGGGCGGCGGGCAGGTCGGTGCCGTAGAGGTGGCCGCTATTGTGGTTGCCGGTTTGGCTTGTGTCGTAGCAAAAGCCGGTCAGCTGCGTCTGGCTGGGATCGCAGGGCGGCGAGACGAAGCCGCCATTGGCGCCGTCGACGACGTCGCTGTCGCGCAGGAAGGCCACCGGGCGCTGGTCCGGTGGATTCAGCAGATCCCTCAGCGTTGGCACCGAGCCGTTATGCAGATAGGGCCCACGCAGCCACAATCCGTCGAGCGGCATGTTGGCGTAGCCGTCGGTCTTCTTGAAGTTCTTGAAGGCGTAGGGCGTGTCGGCGAAGAGCTCGTTGAGCTGGCGCTGGCGGAATTCCTCTGTGTAGCTGTCGAGCCGTGCGCGGTCGGTGCCGATCTTGTCGATCGGATCGACCTGGCCAAGGGCATTGCCCTTGAAGACATAGCCGGAGGCGTCCTTGTAGCCATGGCAGCCGCTGCACGCCGTCATGTAGACGGCACGGCCGCGCTCCACGGCGCTGGGATCGGGTGAGAAGGGCGAGGGCGGCGGCTTGAGGTTGAGGAGCCAATCCGCCACGCGGTCGATGGCGCCGTGGTCGACAGTCTGGGGCGTGACGCCGGCACCGAGGGCGGCGGAGAGATTGCGCTCGGCAAGCGAGGTGTTGTTGCCGTCCCAATGCAGATGCATGCCCTCGCGCGGGCCCTGCTCGAAGATCGAGGGGAAGTCCGAGGCGCCGATCACCTCGGCATCCGTCAGGCTGGCAGCCGGTATCTTGAACGGGCCGACCTTGTAGGGGTTGAAGGTGTCGACCCGCCCCGGACCCCAGTCGGGCTGGCGCTTGAGAAGGGGGGAGACCTGGTTGAAGCGCAGCAGCAGCCCCTCGCGAAGGCGTGGCAGCACGACGGATTTCCAGGCCAAGAGTTCCATCGTGCCGAAGCGCGGCCCAACGGCCTCGACCGCCGGCATCATAGTCTCCGGGGCCAGTTTTTCGTCGGTGGCGGCGGCCAGGATGAAGCGCACGAAGCTTTCGAAGTGCAGGTTATTCGAGGGCATTCCAGGCACGATGGTCGGCGGGTCGCCCGCCTTCTGGCGGTAGGTGCCGGTGTGGCAGATCGCGCAGTTGAGCCAGACCAGATCGACACCGTTGACCGTGCGCCGGGAGACGCCGATGGGCAGGTCGCGCTGGCGCCCGCGTGCGTCCTTCTCATAGAGGAAGCCGAAGGCGGTGTAGTCGTTGCGGTTCTCGAAATTCTCCGGGAAGAGCTTGGGCAACGCCATCCAGACGCGATAGGGGATGCCGCTTTCCGGCTCCGAGCCGATCGAGCCATATTTGAAATGCTGGACGATGCTCTCGTAGCGAGGAGTGCCATGCCGCGTCAGCATCACCAGGCCGGTCAGCGCGAGATAGGCGATCACCACCGCGATGACGAGGAGAAGGATGCGCAGAGGCTGCCATTTCTTGCGCCGCCCGGCGAGCTGGCGTTCCACTTCGGTGACGAAATAGGGTTCCGGCATGGTCTCGCCCCTTATTGTGGAATGACCAGTTCGGGTTTCGTCGCATAGACCGAGTAGATCTGCTGCAGCATGGCGTCGCGGTCGGGGAAGCGTGATTCCTCATAGCAGCCGAGCGGGTTCTTGATCGCGGCCAGCAGGCATTTGTTGCAATAGGTGCAGGCATTGGCCGGCCTGTCGATGCCGGCCTGCCATTGCTGAGGCAGGTCGTTGTTGGCGATCAGCGAGCGCGCGATGGAGACGCCGTCGCAATAGCCTTCCTGGATGGCCTTTCGCACGACCGAGGCGGTCTGAAAGCCGCCGGTGACGATTACCGGCACGTTCAGCGCCTGCTTGAACTTGCGCGATTCCTCCAGGCTGATGCCCTCGATGGCATGGCCTTTCTTCATGCGGAACCAGATCCAGTGGAAGATCGGCCGCAGGGCCGGATAGCGGAACATCAGGAAGTTGCGGAAAGTGGAGAGCCCGGAGGCGATCATGGCATCGTAGACGACGGCAAGCGTCTCCATCGACAGATCGCCGGGCGGATTGAGCGGGTGCGGGAAAAGCGAGCCGCTGGAGACATGCACGGCGTCGACGCCGGCGGACTCGCAATAGCGGGCAATCTCGATAGCCTCGTCGATCGTATTGCCCTTCTTCTCCCAGGGGATGACGTTGTTGTGGTCGACGGCGCCGAGCTTGACCTGCAGGTGAAAGTCGCGCCCGACATGGCTGCGGATAGAACGGATCACCTCGAGGAGGAAGCGGGCCCGGTTGGGCAGCGAGCCGCCATAGTGGTCGGTGCGGTCATTGATGCCCGAGGACAGGAACTGGCTGAAGAGATAGCCATTGGCCGAATGTAGCTCGACGCCATCGCAGCCGGCTTCCCGTGCCCGCCAGGCGGCCCGGCCGAACTTTTCCACCAGGATGCCGATCTCGCCCGCCGTCATCGCCTGCGTGGGGAAGCCGTGCAGGGTTTCCTGTCGGTTGGTGGAGCTCGCCGACGGCCGATGCTGGTTGGTCACGCCGGGCACATCCATCTGCCGGCCGGAATGGCTGAGCTGCATGAGGAAGCGGCAATCGTGCTTGTGCACGGATTCCACGATTTTTGCCCACAGCGGAATAAAGGCGTCGGTGTGGTTGGTGCCGTAATTGGCAGCGATGCGTCCCTCTATCGCCACCGGGACGAAGGAGGTGATGATGGTGCCAACGCCGCCCCTGGCGAATTTCGTCTCCCAGTTGAGCCGGGTCTGCGTGGGCGAGCCGTCCTCATTGTCCCAGCGCGCGGAGATGCTGGAGCGGAAGATGCGGTTCTTGATCGTGATCTTGCCGAATTTCATCGGCTGGAAGATCGGATCCTCGCTCATGTGCCGCCCTCCGATGCCTGTACTTCGGGCGTCTCGGCCGGCTCGTGCTCATTCGGTGCCTGAATGGCCTGCGCCCAGATCAGCGCCAGCAGCTTGAAGACGAAATCGGCGGCCGGGCAGAAGCTCCAGCTGTTCGACTGGAAGGCGACCTTCGGATCAAAGGAGCGCCGGGCGGCGGTGCCGAGCTGGTAGACCACCAGCGAGCCGGGTTTCAGCGAGGCGCCGGGGATCTCCGCCACCACCTTGGCCTGCCGCAGCACCGAGTCCGGTGCGACCAGGCAGGCCATGGCGGCCGCCTTGTCGCCCAGCGTCGAGCGCCGCACGGGATCGGCGTAGGCGGTGCGCATGAGCGCCAGGCTCTTGACGATGTTGTGGATGGCAATGGCGATGCCGTGCACGGCGATGGGATCGCCGCCGACGGATTCGGCCAGCACCTTCCTGTCGGCATTGAGCGTGCCGGCGAGGGCGGACCAGAGCCAGCGCAGGGGATTTTGGCTGCGAGCGGCGCCATCGAAGCGCGTCGCGGCGAGCCACAGGCGGGGGGAGCTCGCGAAATCGGGCTTGAACAGCCGGCCGATCAGGGTCTGCAGCGCCGGGCCCACCATGTCCTCCGGCGCGTCGCCCCTGACATAGGCGACCAGCGGCTCGATCGCCTCGATGAGTTCCACGGTCGGCGCAGCCGCATTGCCCAGCCGTTCCGAAAGCGCGGTCTGGTTGGCCTGCCGCTCCGCGTCACGACGCCCGCGCATGGTCGGGAAATGCACGCCCTTGATGACGAAGACGCGCATCAGGCGCGCCGCTAGAATGCGATTGCCGAGGGGACCGAGCTTTTCGTAATTGCGGTCGAGCCTGGGGTCATCCTCATCGGCCGCGATGGTCTTGTGATCGTCGACGAGGGTGATGTCGGCCAGCAGCGGAATGTGGATGTGGCGGCTCATCTCAGCGCACCGCCTTGGTCCAGGGGAAGAACACGTTACGCACGACGGCGAAGTCCGGCGCAAGCTCGGGCAGATGGCGCTGAAGCACCGTACCGAACGAGTTCTGCTCAATCCAGTCGAAGCCTGCCGGTGTATAAATTTCGGGCCGATAGTCCTCGGCGAAGAAGCGGTCGCTCTTCAGCCGGCGCGAGGCCATCAGGACGAAGATTCGGAAGACGGTGTCGGAGAAGCCGAAGCCGGGCGGCGAGCCGTTCTTGGCGTTGCTCTCGGCCAGCGTGCCCACCAGAAGATCCACCTGCTCGACAGACGAGTAGACCTCCTTCAACTCCCGGCGCCAGGTCTCGTCATTGGTGAGTTCCTCGAAGCTCTTCGGCACCGGCGCGTTGATCTGGCGGCGGAATTCGCAATAACGCGGTACGCCGCGTTCGCGGTCGCGCAGGACATCCACGGCGGCAAGGTCGATGAACACGTTGTCGTCGGCCCGCTTGTCGAGCCGGCGCAGCGCGTTGGGGTAATTGTGCAGCACCAGCGCGCCGGGATGGGAGGTACCGAGGCTGTAGGCGATATCGAGAAGGCTTGCCCTCTGGTAGACGTCGCGGGACTTGTTGTTGAAGACGTCCTTGAGGTCGCAGTCGAAAAGCGAGCGGTCGTCCTCATGGCTGCGGAAGGAGAAGCCATCCGGGATCAGCGAATGCAGCCTATAGGAGGCCACGAACTCCTCTGTCATGGCATAAGGGGCCGTATAATCTTCTTTCCGGGAGCCGGGAATGCCGGAGAGCATATCCCCGTCGCCGATGCGGCCATACGCCCTCAGGAATTCTTCGCCGAGCAGGCCGAAGAAATTGCCTCGCATGCCGAACCGCCCCGAGGGCGAGTTCATCAACGCCGGAGTCCATTCCACCGTGTGGATCTTGGCTATCAAGGCCGCGTTGACCAGCCTTGCCTTCTGGAAGAGCCATTCCCCGCTCTGCTTGGGAAAGTCGATCTTCAGCCGGTCGACGATGGAATTGTGCTCGCGCGTGAACAGGGTGTGCAGTACCGAGAGCCCGATCCACCAATTGCCGTTGACGCCGGTGAGCTCCTGTCTCTCGAATTTCGAGGTGGGATCAGGTGGCAGCAGGCCGTTCTCATCAAGAGGGATCTTGCCATCGGAGCGGATATTGCCCGGATCGGCGACGAAATTGCCGGCTTCGTCGAAAGCTCGCTTGTCCGGCTCTGTCCGGATCAGGATCTGCCGATCGAGCGTTGAGCCGTAGATCTGGGAGGCGTCCCACCAATGGGTCTCGGTGTTGGTATAGGCGGCCGGGCGGTTCGCCGCGCCGGCCGGCTGCGGGTCCGGTTTGGTGCGCAGCACCTCCATCATGCCGCCGGGCCAGTCATCGCCTTCAGGTACCGGAAAGAAATGTGGGTTGGCGCGATCATTGGTGCCGTGGCTCAGCCAGTCATGCACCATGAACTGGATCCAGGCGGCGGCGAGGACGTTGAGATGCGGCACGGGCACGAATTTGTCGCGGGCCAGCAGCCTGGAGCTCACCAGGCGGGGATTGGGTTCATAAAGGGCCGGTGCTGTTTCGCCATAAGTGAGGGCGAGCGGCATGTTGCGGCCGAAGCGTGCGCCCGCCCGGCCCATCCAGGGTTGTGCCAGATCATTGTAGCTGCCATCGGCCGTCCGGAAGCTCTGGATATCGAAATCGCCGGCGGGAGGTGGAGGTACTGGTGAGACCTCAGTATCGTAAAGATTATTCTGCCTCAGAATAGCCCGGTGGCCAATAATGATGGCGTCGCTGACCGGGAATGGCCAGCGATACCAGACGGCAAATTTGCTGGTGACACGGGCCAATACGATAAGGATACGATCGACAATATCGCCCATTGGACCCTCCCGTGTAATCGGGATAATGAAGAGAATCTCGTGGGTTGTCGAGTATTTTGGAATGCGCCGAGACTGCCCAATTCACGGCATTGTCACGAAATAACCCGGCCTCGAATGCTTGCCGGAGATCCGAGGCTTAAATCGTTATACCGTCTGCAATTTCCTATTTTTCGACGAAACTTTGCCGGCCAGCCGGATTTGCTCGCACGAGCTGCAAGGGCTGAGCCGCAGGGCCTCAACTCCCGTGCGTGGAGGAGGCGTAGGGGCCGACTTTGCAAATCAGGCCGCGCCAAAACAGGGAGTGGCAGTCTCCGACGGCCATCTTCCTCGGTATGAAACGCTTTGTTTCCAAGAATAGCGGTCAGAGATCGCCACTTCCGCCTCACCCGCAACGTTACCGCCTGTGCGTAGAGGCCGGCCGGCGGCCTATCCCGCCCGCCTGCGCCTGGCGCCAGCGGCGGCAGAGCGCTGGTGCCTGATGATGGTACGCTCGATGGTCTCGGGCCGCATCTGCGTCTCGATCACCAGCAGGGCGGCGCCAAGCAACAGACCGGTGCGTATATCCGACTGGCCGGCGGCAATGGTGAGGTTGCGCGTGGCGAGCGGCAGGGAGCGCTGGTAGACGAGCTCGCGCACGCCGGAGAGCAGGTCCTCGCCCGCTTGCGCCAGCGTGCCTCCGATGACGATCACGCTCGGGTTGAGCACGCTGACGACATCGGCTGTCACTTCGCCGAGCACCCGGCCTGCCTCGCGCACCAGCCGGACGGCCTCGGGCTGGTTGGCCCTCAAATGGTCGATCACGTCGCGGGCCGTCGTCGCCTCCACGCCACGGTTGCTGAGATCGCGGGCGATGGCCCAGCCCGCCGCCCGCGCCTCGACGCAGCCGAGCTTGCCGCATCGGCAGAGCGGGGCTGGCTCGCCCGTGAACTGGATATGGCCGATATCGCCCGCGGCACCCTGCGCGCCGCGATAGAGCCGCCCGTCGGTGATGATGCCACTGCCGATGCCGGTACCCGCCTTGATGAACAAGAACTGGCCGACCTCGGGCCAGAAACGGCGGAACTCGGCGAGCGTCATCAGGTTGACGTCGTTCTCCACCGACACCGGCGCATCGAACTGCCGCTGCAGCCAGGCGCGGATGTCGAAATCGTCCCAGCCGGTCATCACCGAAGGGCCGACGACGCGCCCGCCCTCATGGTCGACCGGCGCCGGCAGGCCGATGCCGATGCCGAGTACATCCTCGTGGCGCCGGCCGAGGCGTTTCAGGAGCAGCCGGAACTGCTCGACGATCCATCCGAGCACGGGCACCGGGCCGTGGCGGATGTCGATCGTGCCGACCGCCTCGGCGAGGATCCTCGGTTCGAGATCGGTGATAGCGAGGCGGGCATGGCTTTCGCCGATATCAGCCGAAAGCACCACGCCGAAATCGGTGTTGAGCCGGATCATGCGGGCCGGCCGGCCGCCGCTCGGCAGCGCCTCCGGTGCTTCTTCGATCAGGCCCGCATCGAAGAGAGCGGCGAGGCGCTCGGTCACGGTGGAGCGCGACAGGCCCGAGGCCTCCGTGAGGGCGGAGCGCGAACACGCCCTGCCGGTGGCGATCAGCCAGAGGATGGTGCCGGCGCCCGACGCTGATCCCGCTTCCTCATGCTCCTTGCCTTCTTTGGTCACGCTGGTTCTGCCCTTCGCGGCTGCCATGGACCGGCAGCGCCAGCGCGATCTTATGACCGAAATCAGACATAAGCCAGCGAAGAAGCTCGGCTGCGTGGTCAGCGGGTTTTGGTGAGCATCAGGAGATTGCCGGCGATGACAATGACAAGGCCGGTGATGGCAAGGCCGGTCCAGGCATAGCCTTCATAGATCGTCGAGATGGCCAGGGCGATGACGGGGAACAGCACGGTCGAATAGCCGGCGCGACTGGCACCGATGCGGCTGAGCAGCGTGAGATAGGCGGCAAAGGCGGCTACGGAAGAGAGCAGGGCCGACCACAGCAGCGCGCCGAGATAGCGGATATTGGGCTCGATGATGAAGTCCTGGCCGCGGACGAGGCTGAACAGCAGCAGGAAGAGAGCGCCATAGACCATGCCCCAGGTGGTCGCGGAAGGCAGGGGGATGGCGCGCGCCTTCAGGCCGACGGACAGCATATTGCCCAGGCAGAAGCACAGGGTGCCGGCGACACAGAGTGTGAGACCGCCGAGAACCGGGCCGCTAAGGCTCGCGCCGGTCAGTTGTGGCGCGAACATCAGGCCGACGCCGCCGAAGCCCATCAGCCCGGCGATCACGGCGCGCAAGCGCGGCTTCTGGCGGAAGATCAGAGCGCCGAGCACGATGTTGAAGACCGAGGCGAGCGAGAACACCACAGCCAGCAGGCCGGAAGGCGTCGAGAGCCCGCCGTAGTAGAAGCAGAGGAAATTGGTCGAGAACAGCAACAGCCCCATCAGGGCGAAACGCAGATGCTCGGCCGCGGCAAAGCGCAGTCGGTTGCCGGTTGCCGCCACCCAGACCAGCATCACCACGGCGGCGATCAGGAAGCGCCAGAATAGAGACACCTCCGGCGCCACCACGCCGAGCTGCAGATGCAGGGCGATCCATGAGGTGCCCCAGACAAAGACAACCAGGGCGTAGAGCGAAAAATCGAAGGCACCGAGCGCCGCGGCGTCGCTCGGCCTTACTTTCAGGATCGTGTCTGACATGCGCCATTATCCGACGCTTTGAACCCCTGGTCCAATGAAGGTCGGGAATGGAATTGATCGCACAGGTTGATGGGCCGGGAAGGGGCTCGGGAATAGTCGCACCATTTCCTGCCGCTGCGTGTGCGGCACGACAGCCCCATTTACCTGAAGCGCTTCTGGTTCCAACGGTGTCCCAGCAACGCCAGGATGATGATCAGGCCGTTGAAGAACTGCACGTAGAAGCCACTGAGGCCGGCGGCCACGATGCCGCTCTGGATGAAGGACACGATGGTGGCGCCGATGGCGCCGCCGGCCACCGTACCGATGCCGCCCCAGGTCGGCGTGCCTCCCACGAAGACCGAGGCGATCGCCGGCAGAAGATAGCCGTCGCCCGTCGTCGGCCACCAGGTGAAGTTGACGAGTGTGGTGAAGATGCCGGCGATGGCGGCGCCGAAGCCCATGAAGGCGAAAGTGGCCACACGCACCCTGTCGACGGGAATGCCCATCTGCGCCGCGCTGTCGGGATGGTCGCCCACGGCATGCACACGGGCGCCGAAGCGATGTCGGTTGTAGAGCAGGCCCGCCGCGATCACAAAGAGCAGGGCCCAGAAGATCTGCACCGGCACGCCCCAGACCGAGCCGGAGAGCACGCTGGCGGTGGTGCCGTCGCGCAGTTCGAGCAAGGCGATCGACTTGCCCTGCGTGATGATCTGGATGAAGCCGCGCAGCATGTAGTTCATGCCGAGCGTGGCGATCAGCGAGGAGAGGGAGCCATAGACGACCAGCGAGCCGACGGCGAGGCCGATGATCGTGCCGGTGACGATAGCGGCGGCGATGGCGATCAGGGCTGGAAAACTGGCCTTGATCAGCAGGGCAAACATCCAGGCTGAAAAGCCCATCGTGGAGGGAAAGGAAAGGTCGATCTCACCGACGGTGACCACGAAGACCAGCGGCACGACGAGAGCGAGAGCCACCGGTAGTGTCACCAGTACCGAAGAATAGATCGTCCAGCTCAGGAAGACGCGGGGGCTGGCGATCATGAAGATCAGGATCATCACCGCGAAGACGACGAAGGTGCCCATTGCGGCGCGGTTCCTGGTGAGAAAACGGCGCAGCGCGCTTTCGGGCGGGCGGACGACGACGCGGGGCTGTTTGGGGCGGTCGTTGACGGACAGGCTCATCGCGATGCTCCCGGCAGGGCGGCGGTCGGGTCGAAGGAGGCCGCGCCCTGCGGATGGGCGGTATGTTCCATGAAATCGATCAGGGCCTGGGCCGAGCCGACCTCTTCCTTCGTGGCTTCGAGGGCGACACGGCCGCGGTCGATCACCACGAAGCGGTCGGCGATATCGTAGACGTGGTGGATGTTGTGCCCGATGAAGAGGATGGAGCGCCCGCCCGCCTTCACCGTACGCACGAAGCGGAACACTTTCTCTGTTTCCGTGAGCGAGAGGGCGGTGGTGGGCTCGTCCATGACGATGAGGTCGGCCTTGTTGTAGATCGCCCGGGCGAGGGCGACGCCCTGGCGTTCGCCGCCGGACAATTGCCCCACGATGGAATCGGGCGTGAACACCTTGGAGGTGAAGCCGATCTCGCGCATCAGGCGCTCGGCTTCGGCGTGTTCCTTGCCCGTATCGAGGAAACCCAGGAAGCCGGTGATCTCGCGTCCCATGAAGATGTTGCGCACGATCGACTGTTGCACGCACAGGGCCCGGTCCTGGAAGACCGTTTCGATGCCGGCATCGCGCGAGCGGGCGGCGTTCCAGTTCTGAGCCGGCACGCCACGCACCAGGATCTCGCCGCTGGTCGGCCTGATGGCGCCCGCCAGCATCTTGATCAGGGTCGATTTGCCGGCGCCGTTGTCGCCGAGCAGGCCTACGACCTCGCCCCGGTCGACATGCAGATTGACGCCGCCCACGGCAAAGACGCGGCCATAGGATTTGGCGACATTCCTCAATTCGATGAGCCTTTCGCCCATGCTGGCCTCCTGAGGAGAAGGGAAGGCGAGGGCGCTGGGAGGGGCGCCCTCGCAGTGAGCCTCGCTCAACGCAGCCCCTGGCTGGCGAGGTCGGCAACGTTCCTGTAGTTGTCGGGTGTCACGAAACCGTTGCCGGTATCGACGCTGACCGGCGACAGGCCATAGACGATCTGCTCGCACAGGCTCAGGATCGGCATGTAGCCTTGCTGGAAGGGCTGCTGGTCGGCGGTGAGCTGCACCCAGCCATCCTTGAAGGCCTCGACGATCTGCGGGCTGGTGTCGAAGCCGACATTGATCAGTTCACCCGCCTTCTTGCCGGCCGCCTGCATATAGGTCGCGGCATTGCCGAGCTGCTGGCCGCCCGGATAGACGATCGCCTTGGCGGCCGGGTTGGCCTGCACGGTGGCGGTGATCACGGGAATGGCGAGGTTGGGGTCCGTCGCCCATTCGGGCGGGGACGTGAGGCGCACCACCTTGACGCCGCCCTTCTCGAGCGCCTTGGCGGTGCCCTCCTCGCGGGCGCCGCGGTTGGAATCGTCGAAACCACCAAGCACGATGGCAACGTCGCCAGCTTTCAGGCCGAAGCGGCGCAGGATCTCTTCGCCCAGGGCCCGGCCCTGCGGCTCCTGCTGGGCGCCGACATAGGCGCTGCCGAACTTGGCTTGGGCCGTCGGCACCGGCACGTTCTGATAGATCATCTTGATGCCGGCGGCCGCGGCGTCCTCGGCCAGTGGTAGGATGGCCGCATCGCCCGGATGGCCCATCATGGCGATGCCGTCGGGCTTGGCCGCCACTGCCTCGCGCAATTGCTGGGTCATCTGTTCCTGCGACCAGCCGGAAAAGACATATTCGACCTGGGCGCCGGTGTCGTTGGCGGCCTGGCGCGCGCCATTATAGACGATGGTGCCGAAGGCATCGCCCTCCGCGCCGCCGACGAAGAAGCGGATATGGACGTTGCCGCACCATTTGTCGCGCACGGCGTCAGCAGCCGAGGCGCCGGTGACGGCAGCCACACTGGAGAGTAGGCCGAGAAGCAGGCCGGCATTCCGCATGGCCTTCGAGACAGTCAGTTTCTTCATGGTTTCTTCCCTCTGTTGATCGGGCTTTTCACCCTTTATTGATCGTTCAGTCCAGATATCCTATCAGTTCGGATTGGCGATGAAATCAGCACCACCACGCGCCTGCTTGAGGTGGTTGAGCGCGAAGACCTGGCCCGTCATCTCCAGTTCGTCGCGGTAGACGGGGTCGTGCCAGCCTTCGATGTCGATGGTGCCGGCATAGCCGGCCAGACGCAGCTCGCCGAGGATGCGCGTCCAGTCGCTGTCGCCGAAGCCGGGCGTGCGCATCTGTACGAAGGCATGCTTGCCGAACACGCCGTGCTCGCGGATCACGTCCCAGCGCACGGTGGCGTCCTTGCCATGGACATGGAAGATCTTCGGCGCCCATTTGCGGATCTGCGGCAGGGGATCGATGAGATAGACGAGCTGGTGGCAAGGCTCCCATTCCAGGCCGAGATTGTCGGCCGGCAGGGCGTCGAATATGAGCTCCCAGGCGTCGGGATTGTGGGCGATGTTCCAGTCTCCGCCCGCCCAGTTACCGTCCATGGCGCAGTTCTCGAAGGCGAGGCGCACGCCCTTGTCGTCGGCGCGGCGGCTGAGTTCGCCCCAGACCTGCCTGAAGCGCGGCAGGCTTTCCTCCAGCGGGCGGTTGCGGATGCGCCCGGTGAAGCCGGCGATCGTCTTGGCGCCGAACAGATGCGCATTGTCGATCAGCGCCTTCCAGCCCTCCAGCGTGGCGACATCGAGCTCCTGCTCTTCCAGGGGATTGCCGAACATGCCGAGCGTGTCGATCACCACATCCGCATCGCCGATGGCGTCGCGCAACTCGCCGGCAAGGCGTGGCAGGTCCTTGTTCATCACCTGCCAGAAGAAGGGCTCGATGCTCTCGAAGCCATGCGGCAGGATCCCGCGGACATAGCCGGCGGGATCCGGCGCATTGGCCTTGATCATGGTACCGACACGGATGCTTTTCAGGGCGGACATGGCTTTCTCAGATCACGAGTTCGATGGTGCGGCCCCGGCCGGCGCTTTCGATGGCGCCGAAAACCATGGCGAGGCTGCGGATGTTTTCGTGCCCCACCGTCTCCGGTTCCGAACCGGAGCGGATGGCGGCAATGAAATCGGTGAGGACGCCCTGGTGCCCGCCGACCTTGTCCCCGGGTTCGGAAGCAGGCACGGCAACCGAGGTAAGGGGCGCCAGCAGCTCGGTGCGCTCGCCCGGTACTTCGGCGCGGATATCGTCATGTCCGTCCCAGGCGAGCGAGCCCTTTGTCCCGACGATGCGCCAGGCGCCTTCCCAACTGGTGCGGATGCCCTCCGCCGCCCAGCTGCCGCGATAGGTGAAGAGGGCGCCGTTCGGCAGATCGAAGCAGGCGAGGGCGGAGGAGCCCTGCCGGAACCATGAGGATTTCGGGTCCCACTCGCGGCAATGGACCTTCGTCGGTGACAGGCCCGTCATGCAGCGCATGGCATCGAAGGTGTGGATGGCCATGTCGAGCAGCAGCACATGGTCCATCTCCTCGCGAAAGCCGCCGAAATGCGGCGCGACGAAGAAGTCGGCATGCACGCTGGTGATATCGCCGATGGCGCCGGAGGCGACGAGCCTGGCGATGCGGCGGATGGCGGAGAGATAGCGCCGGTTCTGCACCACGGCATGGATGCGGCCGGCCGTGGCGGCGCGTTTCACCAGGTCATGCGCCTCCTCCATCGAATTGGCCATCGGTTTTTCGCTCAGCACATGGCAGCCGGCGGCCAGCGCTTCAGCCACGACCTTGTGGCGGGCGGATGGCACGACCACGTCGAACAGGACGTCGGGCTGCGTCGTCACCAGCAAGGAAGAGAGGTCGGCGGCCGTGACGGCGTGGGAGAGCTCGAATTCGGCGGCGCGCCCCTTTGCTCGTTCTTGGTCGAGATCGGCAAGGCCCACAATGTCGAGGCCCTCGATGCCGGCGGCGGCCTGCAGCCAGGCGCGGCTCATGGCACCGCATCCGATGAGGACAGCCCTCAAGCGCATCGCAAGCCTCCCTTGCCAGCGGTCAGCGGGTCTTTGCCCACTTGATTTCCGTAAACGTTTACGGAAGTTATTGTGGCGGGAAAATCCTGTCAAGAGTTGTTTGAGTTACGCTCATCATGCAATGACAAGGGGGCGGGACCGAGTGGCCCGCGGCACGCAGGGGGAAGGGCTTTGATCGGCATACGCGAGCTCGCTCGTCATCTCGACATCTCGATCGGCACGGTGTCGCGCGCCCTCAACGGCAAGGCTGACGTCAACCCTGAGACGCGCAAGCGTGTGCTGGAGGCGGCGAGCACACTCGGCTATGCGCCGAACCAGTCCGGCAGGAGCCTGCGCAGGGGCATGACGGGCCTGGTGGGCGTGATCGTGCCGAGCGACCCGGAACAGACCCTGGTCGATTCGGTTTTCGCCGCCGTGCTCAACGGCCTGCGCCGATTTCTTTCGGGGCGGGGGCTCGATCTTGCCATTTTCCTCTATGTCGAGGCTGAGGAGGATGCCTTTTCCGTGCTGCAGCGGATTGCCGGCCGGCGGCTGGTCGACGCGCTGATCATCTCGCAGACACAGCGTAGCGACCCGCGTATCGGCTATCTCCTCGGCAGGTCGCTGCCCTTCGTTGCCTTCGGCCGCTGCGAGCTGGAAGAGGATCACGCCTTTGTCGACATGGATTTCGACGCAGCTGTGGGGGGAGCGGTCGAGCGCCTCGCTGCCCTCGGTCATCGGCGCATGGCGGCCCTCGTGCCGGCGGGCGAGCTCAATTACAGCCACCTCATCACCGAACAGTTCCAGGCCACCCTGGCCCGGCTTGGACTGCCGCACAAGGCCGGCGCGGTCCATCGCTGCAGCCGGGGCAAGGGCGGCGGCTATGAGGCGGCAGACGCGCTGCTGGCGGAACAGGATATACCGACAGCCGTCATCACCGCCGACCGCAAGCTCGCCATCGGCCTCTACAAGCGCCTGAACGAGGCCGGGCTGGCGCCGGGGCGGGACATGTCGGTGATCTGCGTCAATTGCGACGCCCAGGCCCAGTTCCTCTCGCCGGTGCTGTCCTCCTACCAGGCCGACCTGCCGATGCTCGGCCAGGAGCTCGGCAGGGCCTTGCAGGCAGCGTTAACCGCGGAGAAGACGGGGCTGCCGGCCGCGGAGTTCCCGCAGATCCTGATGCCGATGCGCTATGTGGAAGGGGGAAGCACTTCGGAGAGATCGGGAGCTCGCACCTGATATTGGGGGGCTGGCTCGATGGTCCGGCGCCAGGTTCTCAATACGCCTTCTCGTCGAAGATCGGGTCGATCCTGCCGCCCCATTCGCCCTGGAAGCGGGCCAGCATGGCTTCGGCGGAAGTCACGCCGCTCTCCACTATCTCGTCGAGGCCGTCGAGGAAATGGTCCTCGGTGCGGCCTTCCCAATCCTCGATATTGCGCGCTTTCAGCCCCTTGCGGGCGATGGCCAGCGTGCGCAGCGCGATGTCGCGCACGGTCTCGTTGCGGAACGGCGTCTTCAGGGACTGGCGGCTGACGCTGTCGCGCAGGGCCTGGCGCTCGGCCTCGTTCCAGTCCTTGACGAGGTCCCAGGCCGCTTCCAGCGCGTCGGTGTCGTAGAGCAGGCCCACCCAATAGGCCGAGAGGCCGGCGAGCTTGGAGGTGGGGCCGGCATCGGCGCCGCGCATTTCGAGATAGCGCTTGAGGCGCACTTCCGGAAAGAGCGTGCCGAGATGGTTGGCCCAGTCCGAGATAGTGGCATATTCGCCCGGCAGTTGCGGCAGCTTGCCGGTGAGGAGGTCACGGAACGAGCCGCCGGCAACGTCGTGATAAGTGTCGCCACGCTTGACGAAATAGAGCGGCACGTCGAGCGCCCAGTCGACATAGCGCTCGAAACCCATGCCATCCTCGAAGGCGAAGGGCAGCATGCCGGTGCGGTCGAGATCGGTATGGCGCCACACCTCGGAGCGCATGGAGAGAAAGCCGTTGGGCTTGCCATGCATGAAGGGCGAATTGGCGAAGATGGCGGTGGCGATCGGCTGCAGCGCCAGCGAAACGCGCAACTTCTTCACCATGTCGGCTTCGGAGGAGAAATCGAGATTCACCTGCACGGTAGAGGTGCGGTACATCATGTCGAGACCCATGACGCCGACCTTCGGCATGTAGTTCGTCATGATCTCGTAGCGGCGCTTGGGCATGCGCGGCGTCTGCTCGCGCGTCCACACTGGCGACATGCCCAGGCCCAGGAAACGGATGCCGAGCGGCCCGCCGATCTCGCGCACCTGTGCGAGATGGGCGTGGATCTCGGTGCAGGTCTGGTGGATCGAGTGCAGGGGCGCGCCCGACAATTCGAACTGGCCACCCGGCTCCAGCGAAATTGCGCCGCCGCCGGTGACGTCGAGCATGCCGATGATGTTCTCGCCTTCCATGATCGGTTCCCAGCCGAGCATGGCCTGCATGCCCTCGAGCAAGGCGCGGATGCCGCTCGGGCCTTCATAAGGCACGGGCTGGTGGCTGCCAGCGCGGAAGGGGAACTTCTCGTGCTCGGTGCCGATCTTGAATTGGGACTGTGGCTTGTTGCCCTTTTCGATCCAGGCGACCAATTCGTCGCGCGAGGCAATAGGGGTTGAATCGATAACGTCGCGGGCCATGAGGGAAACCTTGCAAAACGGCGCGGACCATAGACACAGCCATGCGACATGACAATTGCGGCCATCCCCGCGACACGTCAAAAAGACGACAAACCCGATTCAGACCGTCGATTTTTGGATCGGTGAAGCATCGAGGCGATTTTCACACGGCCCGCCAGTCGCCATGGGCGGCCTGAATGAGCGCCAGGGCCGCCACGGCGGCGGTGTCGGCGCGCAGGATGCGCGGGCCGAGCGAGAGGCGGGTATGGGAGGGAACGCGGGCGATCGCCTGCCGCTCGGCATCCTCGAAGCCGCCTTCCGGGCCGATGAGGACGGCGACAGGTCCCTTCGGCATGGCGGCGAGCGTGGCGAGCGGATCGGCGAGGGCGGCGCTTTCGTCGCAGAAGACGAGATGCACCGCTGGATCCCAGTTCTCGATCGCGCGCAGCAGGTTCTGCTCGGGCGCGACCTCGGGCACCGAGATCACGCCGCATTGTTCGGCGGCCTCGATAGCGTTGGCCTGCATGCGTTCGAGATTGACACGCGAGACCTGCGTGCGGCGGGTGATCACGGGCTCGATGGTGCCGACGCCCATCTCCACCGCTTTCTGGACCATATAGTCGAGCCGGGCATGCTTGAGCGGGGCGAACAGCCAGCGCAGGCCGGGGCGCGGTGTTTGCGGTCTTGTCTGTGCCTCCGCCACCAGGCTGACGCGCTTGCCCTCAATGGCGATGGTCGCCGCGAATTCGCCCTCGCGGCCGTTGAACACCAGGATGCGCTCGCCCGCCTTCAGGCGCAGCACATTGGACAGATAATTCTGCTGGGTCTTGTCGAGCGCGATCGCCTGGCCCTCGCCGAGAGGGGAATCGACGAAGAGCCGGACCGAAAGAAAATCATAGGCCGCCATATCAAGGGATCCACGTTACGCGGAATTCAGGGTGCAATCGTGCCTTCAAGCCGCCCTGAACTTGCGAGATCAATAGTTCCTCTGTATCGAGAGTTCACCTTCAATCTCGCGGATGTCCTCATGTTGCGTCTTGTTTCGGTCTCCCTCTTCGCCGGCGCCATGCTGGCGGCGACACCCGTTGCAGCTCAGGAGCAGCCGGCCCAGCAGCCGCCGCCCGAGGCGCAGAGCGCTCCGATCGGCAATCAGTTCTGCAGCAAAGATCTGTCGCCGCTGATCTCACAGCGCGAGGAAATAGCCAAGGTATTGCAGGGGATCAACAAGCGTCCTAAGCCCAAGACCTTCGAACAGTTGAAGCGGAACTTCAACGACTTCTGCGGCAGCCTGGGCTCTTATATCGCCAATGATCAGAAGATGTTGGACTACATGTCCAAGAACAAGGACTTCTGTGCGATCACCGACCAGAACATCCAGCAGATCACTACGGATATGAAGCAGACCCAGTCGACACGCACGCGCATCTGCTCGCATCCGCCGCGCCAGCAGGTCGCGCCTGCGCCCAAGGGCCCTGGTGGCCAGGCCGTGCCGAAGCCGCCGGTCAATCTGCAACTGCAATAGCGGGGCGGGCGTGATGGCGCCGCTCTCTGCCCAGGCCGGCACGCCGGACAAGGTTGCCGATGCACCGGCCGGCAACTGGGTCGATCGCCACGCGCCGGCCTTCCTGCGGCCTTTCCTGCGTCTCTCCCGGGCTGACAGGCCGATTGGCGGCTGGCTGCTGATGTGGCCCTGCTGGTGGTCTGCGGCGCTGGTGGCGCTGCATCACGGCGCAGCCAGCCAGGCGCTCTGGCATCTCTTTCTCTTCCTCGTCGGCGCCTTCGTGATGCGCGGCGCCGGCTGCACGCTCAACGACATCGTCGACCGCGACATCGATGGGCAGGTGGAGCGTACGCGCTTGCGCCCGATTCCTTCAGGTCAGGTCAGCACCAAGGCGGCAGTAGCCTGGCTTGGACTGCAGGGCCTCGTCGGTCTCGTCGTCCTCCTGCAGTTCAACGCCTTCGCCATCGGGCTCGGCATCGCCTCGCTGGCGGTGGTGGCCGTCTATCCCTTCATGAAGCGAATCACTTCATGGCCGCAGGCCGTGCTCGGCCTCGCCTTTTCCTGGGGCGCGCTGATGGGCTGGGCTACCGTCACCGCCAGCCTGGCCTTGCCGGCGGTGCTGCTCTTCATCGGCTCGGTGCTGTGGGTGATCGCCTACGACACCATCTATGCCTGCCAGGACAAGGAGGACGACGCCATCGTCGGCGTGCGTTCCACCGCCCTGCTGTTCGGCGAGCGGGTGAGACCGGCGGTCGGCGCCTTCTATGCCGGCTGCGTCGTGCTGATCGCCCTGGCGCTCGCGCTGAACGATGCCTCGCCCTTGTCTTTTCTCGGCCTTGCGGGCTTTGCCATCCATCTCGCCTGGCAGGTCATGCGCTTCGACCATCGCGACGGGGCGCTCTGCCTGGAAGTCTTCCGCTCCAACCGCAATGCGGGCGCGATCCTTTTCGCGGGCCTCGTCGCGGACTGCCTGTGGCAGTGGGCCTTCTGAACGGAGTGGCGGTGGAGACCGCCACTTCTTCTACACCTTTTCCGAGAAACGGATCAGGTTGCCGTGGCAGTCGGTGATCGAGAACTCCCGCGTGCCCCAGGGTTTGTCCTCCAGATGGCCCTTGCGGTGCACGATGTTCAGCGCGTTGAAATCCGCGTAGAGCGCGCCGATGCCGGTCACCTCAAGCCAGCAACTGGTAGCCTGCGGCACGCGGCGGTTGCCCGTGAGCCAGAAACTGAGGCGCACACCGTCGCGATGCAGCAGCAGGAAGGAGATGTCGCTGTGCAGCACCTCGAAACCGAGGCGGGCATAGAAGCCGATGGTTTCCTCGAAGCTGAGCGAGGCGAGGGTCGGGATGGCGCCGATCAGGCGCTCGGTCGCGGCCTGGTTCATGCTGCCACCGCCTTTTCAAGGATGCCGCGCCAGGCGAAGCCCTCACCTTCGAAATAAAGCCGGCCCTCCTGCTCGATTCCAGCACGAAAAGCGATGTCCTTTTCATGGATGGCGGCATCGTTCCGGACCAAGGACATGACTGTACCGAGGTGCGGCAAAGCGGCGCAGAGCCTGTCTGCCCGCACCGCCAGGCGCGCCACACCGTCACCGATGCGGGTTTCCAGCAGGGCCGCCTCCGACACCCCCAATTGCGCCGCCGTATCGCGGATCCGCACTCCTGACCGACCTTCCCGCAAGGCCTGCCACCGTTGTTTCAACTCACTCATTTCCCTGTCTTCTCCAAGTTCTCAACAGTGCAAAATAGAAATATTCGAAACTACGCCAAGTTCTTCATTTTCTTAGTTTAGAATAGAGTAAATTTTCACGAATTGTATCAATAAAATCAGACGTTAAACGACTTTATTCACCTAAATTGCTGCTAAAAATCGCTAAAATTGTATGAAACAACGTTTGATTTAACAAGATAGATTATCTTAAACGCAGATTTGAATAGTTTTACGTTACGGGGTTTGAAATGGGTGGGATGAATTCGATGCGCAGTCGCGGTCTGGCGACGGTGGCGGTGCTTGCGGTGGTTGTGATGGGGGCTGTATGGCGCGTGCGCAGCCGGCAAAGGCCCGTCGCTGACGCTCGGCCATCCGGTGCTCGAGGGCTTCGAGGTGCTGCAGTCGCTGGAGGCCCCCGCGGCCAGCAAGGCGGCGTGATAGGGAGCGTGGACATCTTGTCCGCCATGGGGTCGCCGCAAGCACTTCTATAGGGGCGGAACAGGCCTAATCTGCTGAATAATAAAGAATTTTAACCAGCCAGCCTACGCAGGATCTCTGCCGTCTCGGCATTGGCCGGGAAGAAGGACTCCAGCGCAAGCTCCGACAGAGTGATGTCGACCGGCGTGCCGAACACCGTCACGGTCGAAAAGAGGGTCAGCAGCCCGGCTTCCGTCCGCAACTGGAACGGCACGACGATGCCGCCATAGTCCGTCGCCTTGGCGCCGCGTTTTGCCGCCGGCACGGGATAGGCCTGGAGTTCCCCAAGCAATTCGGAAAGGGTGCTGTCGCCCGTAACCGCGATCTGGTGGCGCAGGCGTTCAAGCAGGTGCTCGCGCCATTCGGGCAGGTTGACGGTATGCGGCGCCAAGCCGTTGGGATGGAGAGCGAGCCGCAGCACGTTGACGGGCGGCTTGAGCAGGTTCTCGTCCGTGACGCCGGCAAGCAACGGCGTGATGGCCTGGTTGGCGGCGACCAGTGTCCAGCGCCGGTCGACCGCCACCGCCGGGAAGGGCTCGTGCCCCTTGAGCACGAGGTCGATGGCCTGCCGCGCCGGCTCGAGCGCCGGATCCTCCAGCGGCCGCTCTTTGTATATGGGCGCATACCCGGCTGCCAGCAGGAGGTTGTTGCGCTCGCGCAGCGGCACTTCCAGCCGCTCGGCCAGATGCAGGACCATGTCGCGGCTCGGCTGCGAGCGGCCGCTTTCCATGAAGCTGAGATGGCGCTGCGAGATCTCCGCCTCCAGTGCGAAGTCGAGCTGGCTGAGGCGCCGGTGCTGGCGCCAGGCGCGCAGGTGTTCGCCGATGCCCCGGGCCGGCCTGCCCGGAGGCAGGCCGGCGAGGCGGCGGGCAGGGGCCGAGTTCGCGCGAGCGCTCATGCTGCCGCCGGAACCTGATCGAGGAAGCCGCTGACCTTGCTGAGGCGCCCGCTTTCGAGCTGCACGAAATCCGTGCCCTTGATCGGGGCCTCGGCGCCGTCTGGCCCAAGCTGCCAGGAGAAGCGAATATTGTCGCCATAGCCGTCCGCCTTGCCGATCAGCGCGAAGCGGAATTCGGGAAAGCGCTGCTGCACGGCAGCGATCAGCCCGTCGATCTCATCCTGGCCTTGGCCGCGCATCAGCGGGTCGACATAGAGAGCGTCCTCCGCCCAAGTCGCGGCGAGCAGCGCGCGGCGGCGGGAGGGATCGGTCTCGTTCCAGGTGGCGATATAGGTTCTGGCGATGGTGGCGGGATCGGACATTTCAAGCTCTCCTTTGAGGACGCCTGATTGCTTCAGGCCCGCATAGCATGGCCAGCGGTCCGCCGCCTCTCAATTACGCGCCAGGTAATCAGCAGCACTTCAAACCAGATGCGCTTTGTATGGTGCCGGCGCCAAGGCGGCTTTAAGTTCTTTCCCTGGCTGCCTCGACGGTGTCACGCACGAGGTAATGGCGCTCTAATTTTTTCTACGCTCTTGTCGATTCCTCTGTTTTCGTTCGTCGAAGGATCGAACCAACCAAGGAGAAAGACCCATGCGTTTCATGATGCTGATGATCCCCGGCGGCTACGAATCCGCGGCACCCGACGCCATGCCCAGCGCCGAGGCGGTGCAGGCGATGATGAAATACAATGAGGAGTTGAAGAAGGCCGGCGTGCTGCTGGCCCTCGACGGCCTGCATCCGCCGTCTTCGGGCGCGCGGGTCAGCTTCAAGGGCGGAAAGCCCGTTGTCACCGACGGACCCTTCGCCGAGGTCAAGGAGGTGCTGGGCGGCTATTGGATGCTCGACGTGCGCTCGCGCGAGGAGGCCATCGAATGGGCCCGCCGCTGCCCCGCCTCGGAGAATGAAGTGATCGAGATCCGCCGCGTCTTCGAGATGACCGAGTTCCCCGAGGACGTACAGAAGGCGGCGGAAGGCTTCAGCGAGTTGAAGGGTTGACTGCCACTGCAGCCATCGAGGCGGTCTGGCGGATCGAGCAGCCCAAGCTCGCCGCCAGGCTCGTCCGCTATTTGCGCGACGTCGGACTGGCCGAGGAGATCGCGCAGGATGCCTTCCTCTCGGCGCTGGAGCGCTGGCCCCGGGACGGCATCCCGCGCAATCCGGCCGCGTGGTTGACCCAGGTCGCCAAGAACCGGGCGCTCGACCGACTGCGCCGCACCACCCTGATCGACGGCAAGCATCGGGAACTCGCCATCGACCTCGCCGGGCTGGAGCGCCAGACGCCCGAGATCGAGGCTGTACTCGACGAGGACATCGACGACGACCTGCTGCGGCTGATCTTCACCGCCTGCCATCCGGTGCTGCCCGCCGAGCAACGTGCCGCCCTGGCTCTGCGACTGCTGGGCGGACTGTCGACGCCCGAGATCGCCCGCGCTTTCCTGATGCCTGAGGCGACAATCGCCCAGCGCATCGTGCGCGCCAAGCGAGCCCTGCGCGATGCCGCCATCCCTTTCGAGACGCCGCGCGGGCAAGAGCGGCGGGAACGCCTGGCGGCCGTGCTGGAGGTGGTCTATCTGATCTTCAATGAGGGTTATGTACCGACCGCGGGGCCGGACTGGCTGCGCCCGGATCTGAGCGGCGAGGCCCTGCGCCTTGGCCGTTCGCTGGCAGCGCTGATGCCGGAGGAGCCAGAGGCCCAGGGGCTGGTGGCGTTGATGGAGCTGCACGCCTCGCGCTTCTCGGCCCGCACCGACAGAACGGGCGAGCCCATCCTGCTGCTCGACCAGGACCGTAGCCGATGGAACTGGTCGCTGATCCGGCGCGGCCTCGACGGCTTAAGCCGCGCGATGGCGCTGACGCCAACGCCCGGTCCCTATCTCTTGCAGGCGATGATCGCCGCCTGCCATGCCCGCGTGGTGAGCGCCGCCGACACCGATTGGATTGCCATCGCCGCCTATTACCAGGCGCTCGCCTTGGCGGCGCCGTCGCCCATCGTCGAAATCAACCGCGCGGTGGCGGTCGGCATGGCGTTCGGACCGGCCCAGGGCCTCGCCATCGCCGACGCGCTGAGAGACGAGCCGCGCTTGAAGGATTCGCATCTGCTGCCGACGGTGCGCGGCGACCTTCTGGAGAAGCTGGGACAGATCCTGGAAGCCCGCGCGGAGTTCCGCCGCGCCGCCGAATTGACCGGCAATGACAGGGAGCGCGCCTTGTTGCTCGCGCGCGCCAATGCCTCTGCCTCCCGCTAGCGGCCACACGAGTGCCAGCAAAATGCTCGTTTCGCGCTTGCACGCTGTTCTCTCGCTCAATTCCAGGGCTTGGGGCAAGGGCCCATGGATGATGCGGGAGGCGAGTGCTAAGGTATCGGGAGGAAACACCCGATGACGGACTTAGTTTATGGCGATCCTGTTCAAACTCGACGACAGCCTGAATGGCCGCCTCCAACGCCTCGCCGCTCGGCAGCAGCGATCGACCCAAGAGATCATGCGCGAGGCAATCCGCCACTATGTCGACTGCGAGGAGGCTCGAGAGAGCTTCCGGCGGGAAGCGCTGGCATCCTGGGAAGAATATCGGGATACGGGACAGCATTTGACAGGTGACGAGCTCCGTGAATGGCTGCGCCTGTGGGGTACCCATGAGGAGACGGAGATCCCCACCTGCCACAGCTGACTGTCACACTTCCCCGCCGGTAGTGGCGCACGGGAGGGTATACCTGCTTGAACCCGGCATCCTCCTTGCCGAACCCACGGTTCTTGCTTGCGTGCGCTGCGCGGCTCGCCTAAATCCGGGCCATGGATGCTAGGGATGACGCAGGGCAGATGGCCCGTCTTTTGACTGCAGGCGAGGCGCTGCCGTTGCTGACCGAAGCCGCGAGGGAGGCTGGCGAAATCGGCCTGCGCTTCGCGCGCGACGGCGCCCGGGTCTTCGACAAGCTGGACAATTCGCCGGTCACCGAGGCGGACCTTGCCATCGATGCCCATCTTGCCAAGCGCCTGCGCGGCGTTTCCAGCGCGATCGGCTGGCTCTCGGAGGAGGCCACCGATAGCGCCGAGCGATTGTCGAAGCGACAGGTCTGGGTGCTCGATCCCATCGACGGCACGCGCGGCTTCATCGCCGGCAACGGCGAATGGGTGATTTCCGCCGCCCTTGTGGAAGATGGCCGCCCGCTCGCCGGCGTGCTCTACCGGCCGACCAACGGCGATTTCTATAGTGCAGGACGAGGCCTCGGCGCCTTCAAGAACGGCGTGGCCATTAAGGCCAACGCCGGCGCGCTGGCGCAGACCCGCACCCTCGCCAGCCCCAAGCCGATGTTCGATCTCATCCGCCAGGGCCTGCCATCTCGGATCGAGCGGGCCTCGCGCCTGTCATCCCTGGCCTTGCGCATCGCCTATGTGGCCGAAGGGCTGGTCGACGCTGCCTTCGCCTCCGGCGCCTCGCATGACTGGGATATCGCCGCCGCTGACATCATCCTCAGCGAAGCCGGCGGGCGCCTGAGCAGCTTCCATGGCGATGATGTGATCTACAACCGCGCGAACCCGATGCACCGGCCGCTGGTGATGGCTGGCCTTGGCCGTCATGCCGGCCTGGTGTCGCTGTTCGACTGCGTGAAAGACGGAACGATCTAAAGCGTTTTGCGATTTGACGGCATCGGCAAGAATCGCAAAGACGCGTCGAAACAAAGAGTTAGAGCTCTAGGAGTCTCGAATGAGCGAATCCTCAAAGCAATTGCTGCACCTGGTCTTCGGCGGTGAACTGACGTCGATCGAAGGCATCGAGTTCAAGGACCTGGCCGGGCTCGATATCGTCGGCATCTTCCCCAACTACGCCAGCGCGCAGGCAGCCTGGAAGGCGAAGGCACAGTCGAGCGTCGATAATGCCCAGATGCGCTATTTCATCGTGCATCTGCATCGTCTGCTCGATCCCGCGACAGACAAGACCAAGGGCTGATACTGTCTGAATGATCAAGAGTATCGGCCAGTCCAAATTCATCCAGAAGGGTATCGGCGAAGGCCTCGCGGCCTGGCTTAAGCTCGTCCACGCCACCAGCCGCTTCACCGATTTTCCCACCGATCTCTACGGGCCGATCCGCAACGAATATCCCTATATCGTCGCCATGTGGCACGGGCACCATTTCCTGGTGCCCTTCATGCGGCGCGAGGGGCATGAGTTCAAGATCCTGATCTCCCGCCATGGAGATGGCGAGATCAATGCCGTGGCAGTGACGCGGCTCGGCCTCGGCCTGGTGCGCGGCTCCGGAGCCCGGCCGCAGCGCCAGCACCACAAGGGCGGCCCGGCTGCCTTGCGCGAGCTGGTGGCGACACTGAAGGATGGCCAGTCGGTGGGCGTGACGGCCGACGTGCCGCGCACGGGCGGGGTTGCTGGGCTCGGCATCGTCACGCTGGCGCGCCTGTCGGGCCGGCCGATCGTGCCTGTGGCGGTGGCGACCTCCAACATGATCCAGCTCTCGACCTGGGACCGCGCCGTGATCAGCCTGCCGTTTTCGCGTGGAGCCTTCGTGGTCGGCGATCTCGTGCATGTGCCCGAGGATGCCGACAAGGCGATGATGGAAGCCAAGCGCCAGGAGGTGCAGGCCAATCTCGATGCCGCCCACCGCACCGCCTATGGCATGGTCGGACGCAAATTTGTCAGGGCCGGTCCGTGAGCGTGTCCCGCCCCCTGATCCTGCGGCTCTACAGCCTGGCGACGGCGGGGTTTGGGCCTTTTTCGGGCCTGCTGCTCGGGCGGCGCCAGCGCCGGGGCAAGGAAGACCCGCTGCGCCGGCCCGAGCGCATCGGCATTGCCGGCAAGCCGCGCCCTGAGGGGCCGCTGTGCTGGCTGCACGGGGCGAGCGTCGGCGAATCCATCACGCTGCTGCCCATCGCCGAGAGGCTGGGCGCCCAGGGCTTCCAGGTCTTGATGACAACCGGCACCGTCACCTCCGCCGCCCTGATGGCGCGGCGGCTGCCGGCGGGTGCTATCCATCAATTCGTGCCGCTCGACGTCCCCGCCTTCGTGCGGCGCTTCCTCAGGCATTGGCAGCCCGATCTCGCGGTTTTCCTGGAATCGGAGATCTGGCCGACCATGGTTCAGGAGACCAGGGCGGCCGGCGTCGCGCTCGCGCTCGTCAACGCACGCATGTCGCCGCGCTCCTTCGCCCGCTGGCGGCGCGCTCCGCGCACCATCGGCACGCTGCTCGGCTGCTTCGACCTCATCGCTGCCCAGAGCGAGGACGATGGCGAGCGCTTCAAGGCGCTCGGCGCGCCCAATGTCATGATCTCGGGCAACCTCAAATTCGATGCGCCCGCGCCTTCGGCCGACGAGGCAAAGCTCGGGGAGTTGCAGACCGCGATCGGAGCAAGGCCACTCTGGCTGGCCGCCGCCACCCATGACGGCGAGGAGGCTCTCGCCGGCGAGGTCCATGCCGGACTGAAGGACCGTTTTGTCGACCTTCTCACCCTCATCGTGCCCAGGCATCCCGACCGAGGGCCGGCCGTTGCGGCGGAGCTGAGGGCGAAGGGGCTCAAAGTCGGGTTGCGTTCAGAGGGCGCGGTGCCGCAGGCCGATATGGATGTCTATGTCGCCGACACGGTGGGCGAGATGGGCCTGTTCTACCGCCTCGCCCGCATCGTCTTCGTCGGCAAGTCGCTGCTGGGGGACGGCGGCCAGAACCCAATCGAGCCGGCCAAGCTCGGCGCGGCTGTTCTGCACGGGCCTTTTGTGCAAAATTTCCTGGTGGCATATGGGGCGTTGGACGGCATGGGCGGCGCAATCATGGTTCGCAGCAGCGGGGAACTGGCCTCGGCCGTCGCACGCCTGCTGGCCGATCCTGCCGAGACAGAACGCGTGGCTGAAGGGGGCGCCCGGGCGATCGCCAGCCTGACGGGTGCGCTCGACCGCACCATGACGGCACTGGCCGCGCTCGCGGCGAAGCCGGCGTCATGAGCTCCCTGCTGCCGATCAGTCTCAAGGCGCCACAATTCTGGTACCGGCCCAGGGGTTGGCTGGCGCGGCTGCTGAGCCCCATCGCCCGTCTCTATGGCGGCCGGGTGATCGCCCGCATGCGCCGGCCGGGCGCCCGTGCCGAGGTGCCGGTCGTCTGCGTCGGCAATTTCACCCTCGGCGGCGCCGGCAAGACGCCGCTCGCCATCGAGATTGCCGAGATCCTCAGGCAGACCGGCCAGAAACCGGCCTTCCTCACCCGCGGCTATGGCGGGCGCGAGAAGGGACCACTGGTCGTCCTGCCCGAGGCTTCGGCCGAACAGGTCGGCGACGAGGCCTTGCTGCTTGCCCAGAAGGGCCTGACCGTGCTCTCGCGCGACAGGCCGGCCGGCGCGGCGCTGGCGGTTGCCGAGGGCGCCACCATCATCATCATGGATGACGGCTTCCAGAATCCTTCGCTCGACAAGGATTGCTCGATCATTGCGGTGGATGGCGAGACCGGCATCGGCAATGGCATGGTCTTTCCGTCAGGCCCGCTCAGGGGCCCGATCCACGACCAGGTGCCCTTCGCGTCGGCGGTCGTGGTGATCGGCCCTGGCGACGCCGGCACCATCGTGCATGAGTTCGCCCGCGGCTCCGGGCTTGCGGTCTTCCGGGCGCGGACGACGGTCGACCCGTCGGCGCCGGTGCTGCGCGGCAAGCGCGTGCTCGCCTTTGCGGGGATCGGGCGACCGGAGAAGTTCTTCAAGACGCTGGCGGACATGGGCGCCATCATCGCCGCCACCGAAGTCTTCGCCGACCATCACGCCTTCAGCGAGGAGGATGCCAGCCGTATCGCGCTCAGGGCGCAGACGGCCAAGCTCATCCCGGTGACCACTACCAAGGACAGGGTCCGCCTTTCCGGAGGCCCCGCCCGTATCGGCCTCGCCTCCATCTCACAGACCGTGCCGATCCGCCTCGTCTTCGAGGAAGAACGCGACTTGCACGACTTCCTGGTCAAGCGCTTCCGGCTCGGCGGGTAGGGGCGGGCGAGATGGCCGCCAGAGGCTCCTATCCCGAAGCATCTATGTACTGTCATCCCCGGCTAGCACGTCACAAGCTTTGCTTGTGACTGGGAGGGAAGGGGATCCAGGGGCTAAGGAACTGCACTCTTTGCCCACTGGATTCCCTTCCCTTCGCCCTCTCTCGCTACGCTCGCGAGTGGCTCAGCCGGGAATGACAGCCCTTCCTTTGATCGATGCATCAAAGACAAGGCGCCGGCCACTTAGTGCGACATCTCCAGCGTTGGCTCGATCAGCGCTTCCGGCAGTTCGCCGAACTGGGCGATGATCGCGGTCTTGACCCCGCCCGAGCGCCGATCGCGCGAACGCGAAAAGGCGATGGCGCCATCATAGCGGCCCGCAATCACCGCGGACTCAGCCCTGTACTGCACGGACGCCCAGTTGGACGCGTCGACGGGCTGGAGCGGTACCAGCTCACCGGCAGCATCGCGAATGAAGGGCAGGACGCCATATTCGATATCGGCACTCTCAAACATCGGACTATCCCTCGAATTCCCATCCGCCCACACGGAAACCTAACCATGCGGCCGTTGGGAAATCAGTGCCTGACTACCTCCGCTCATGGCGTGCGATTTTACACACACGATAGGCGTGAGGTTGGGCGGACAGGGATCGATGAATGATGTTTTTTGAAGCAAAAACAAATGGTTGTTGAATATTATTGAGTTGGTGCGGGAAGGGGTGGCCGGTCAGGTTTTCGCGAACGGCTGTATCCTGCGGAATTGTGACCCAACGGCCAATCTTTGGGCGGCCTAGATCACGCCGAGGCTTCTGAGGCGCTCCAGTGCCGCTTCGCGGGTGGCATAGGCTTCCTGGCGATCGACGCTCCAGTAGCGGAGTTCGTCGATCGGGATATGGACGCCGGTCACGGCGCAACGCACATAGCTGCCGGGCTTGAGGATGCGAAAATCCGCATCGAGAAACTGGATCTGTGCTTCGCCGGGCATCGACATGCGGCTTTCGTGACGATTCATCGAGAGGTTGGCCTGCGTTGGAACGGGTTTGAGGTAAATATAACAGACCGCGTCTGCGGGGACGATCTCAAAAAACGATCACTCTTCAAGGCGATATTCTCAGTTTTATCAAAAGCTTGGAGTTTGTTTCCCGGATTGGACAGTAATATCATTCGTCGAACAAACCGGGTTGCTTGCTTGCCGGTCTGGCTTTCGGCAGCCGGGTGGGCGGCGGCGAGCCACCATTGCTGACGATGAAATGGCCATCGGCGAATTGCAGGTCAAGGGTCGAGGCCGCCTTAGCGGCCGGGACACTGCGCACGGGCTGGCCCTCGCCGTCGCGCACCAGCGCAAAGCCGCGCTGCAGCACGCCCTGGTAGGAATAGGCATCGAGCAGGACGGAGAAGCGGCTGAGCCGCTCGCGCTGCGCCTGGGTGCGGGCGCTCGCGGCCTGGAGCAGGCGGTTGGCGAGGTTGTCGAGGCGTTCGCGCCCCGCTTCGCTGCGTCGGGACAGCAGCAGAGGCGTCAATTGACTGGCGCGGCCGGCGAACGCCTCGCGCTTGCGGGCGAGGGCAATGCGAGCGCTGGCCTCCAGGCGATCCGCCACGGCGTGGAAACGGTCCCGGCTGCGGTCGAGCCGGTTGGAGGGGCTTTGCGCCAGCAGGCGGCGGGAGACCGCGTCATAAAGCTGGTGGTGCCGGCGGGTGTTGAGCAGCAGCGCCTGCACGAGGCGCCCGGCGGTGAGGTCGAGCCGCTGGCGAGGGGTCGCCAGCAGCGCCTCGCCGCTGGGCAGGGCCCGGCCGAGATTGCGCAGGTCCTGCCGGCGGCGCTCGATCATGCGCAAAGCGTGGCCGGTGAGCCGCGCGCCGAGGTCGTGCAGATTGGCGAAGAGGTCCGCTCGCACCGGCACGGCCATCTCGGCCGCGCCCGTGGGCGTTGGAGCGCGGCGGTCGGCGACATGGTCGATCAGCGTCCAGTCGGTCTCATGGCCCACGGCCGAGATCAGCGGGATCGAGCAATTCGCGGCGGCACGCACCACGATCTCCTCGTTGAAGGACCACAGATCCTCCAGGCTGCCGCCGCCGCGCGCCACGATCAGCACGTCCGGGCGCGGGATGCGACCTCCTTGAGGCAATGCGTCGAAGCCGTTGATGGCATTCGCGATTTCGGCGGCGCTGGTGTCGCCCTGCACCCGCACCGGCCAGACGATGACAGGACGGGGGAAGCGGTCGGAGATGCGATGCAGGATATCGCGGATCACCGCGCCGGTGGGCGAGGTGACGACACCGACCACGCGCGGCAGGAAGGGCAGCGCGCGCTTGCGGCTCTCGTCGAACAGGCCCTCGGCGGCGAGTTTGCGCCGACGCTCCTCCAGGAGGGCCATCAGCGCGCCGAGGCCGGCGGGCTCCAGCCGGTCGATAATGATCTGGTAGGAGGACTTGCCGGGGAAGGTGGTGAGGCGGCCATGGGCGATCACCTCCATGCCTTCCTCGGGGCGCTGCTTGAGGCGCGCCATGTTGCCCTTCCAGATCACCGCGTCGATCTTGGCGCCTTCGTCCTTCAGGGCGAAATAGGCGTGGCCCGAAGCGACCGGCCCGCGATAGCCTGAGATTTCGCCACGCACGCGCACATAGCCGAAGGCATCCTCCACCGTGCGCTTGAGGGCGCCGGAGAGCTCGGAGACCGTCCACTCCGGGGCGTTGGAGGGCTGAGAATCAGGCAGGAGATCGGACATGCCGGCATTCTACACAAAGCACCCGGCATGCCGAATGGCTGTCGATACCTGGCTCGAGAATCGGCGGAACCTCGACTTCCTGTCATTGCCGCGCTTGTCGCGGCAAACCAGAGAACCGCGAGCGCCTAAGAAAGAGCCGGGTCCGAAGAGCTGGCGGCGGGGCACACCTGTTTTCGCCACTCCCTCCTCCCCCTTGCCAACGCCTTCCTCCCCGTGGACCATGGCGCCAAAGCAGAACCGGGAGGCAGCCATGAAGTCCGTTCGTCTCGAAGCCGTGGGAGCGCTGCATCTGCGCAAGGTCGCCAGGCCCAAGCCAGGGCCGGATGAGTTGCTGGTGCGTGTGGAGGCCTCCGGCATCTGCGGCACGGACCGCCATCTCTTCCTCGGCGAGTTCCCCTCGAAACCGCCCGTCACCCTCGGACATGAGTTCTGCGGCATCGTCGAGGATATCGGCGGTGAGGTGGAAGGCTTTCGCGCCGGCATGCGAATCACCGGCGATCCCAACATCGTCTGCGGGCGCTGTGCGCAGTGCCAGGCCGGGCGCATCAATCTCTGCCGCAATCTGCGCGCCATCGGCATACATCGTGACGGGGCCCTTGCGGAGTATGTGCGGGTGCCGCAGAAGCAGGCCTATGAGCTGCCTTTGGCCCTCAAGGCGACGCATGGCGCCTTCTGCGAGCCGCTGGCCTGCTGCCTGCATGGCGTCGACCTTGCGGCGATCCGGCCAGGCTCGTCCGTCGTGGTGCTCGGCGGCGGCGTGATCGGCCTGCTGGTGGTACAGCTTGCCCGGCTCGCCGGGGCGGCGCGGGTGGTGCTCTCCACTCGCCAGGCCGCCAAGCGAAAGCTGGCGAAGGAGATCGGCGCCACAGACGGCATCGATCCCTCGGCCGGTGATCTCATCACGGAGGTCACCGGGCCGGACGGGCTGCTGCCAGGCGGCGCCGATGTGGTGATCGAATGCGCGGGGGTCGCAGAGACCGTCAAGCAGAGCTTCCAGCTCGCAAGGCCCGGCGGCAGCGTGATCATCCTCGGCGTGATGCCGCAGGGCGTCAGCGTGCCGGTGGAGCCCTTCGATATCCTGTTCCGCGAGCTGAAAGTGTTCGGCTCCTTCATCAACCCCTTCACCCATAAGCGCGCGGCGGATCTGGTGAGTTCAGGGGCGATCGAGCTCGACAGACTGATCTCGCGCGAAGTGGGCCTCGACGAAGTGCCTGCTATCATCGCCAGGCCTGCTGGGCCGGGTGAGGTGAAGGTGATGTATGTGGCGGCGTGAGGTGGGTACGCTAAAGCCTTCCCCACAAAGCTGGGGGAGGTGGGCCGACGAAGTCGGCTCGGAGGGGGTGTGGTCAGAATAGGGTGCGGGAAGCGCCGTTCCAGGTTTGTGTTTGATACGCTTTTTCCTGGCCACACCCCCTCCGTCACGACTTTGTCGTGCGACCTCCCCCAGCTTCGTGGGGGAGGCTTTGCGTCGCGCTTCGCTCGACATTTCTTTCCTTCGCCCTGCATAATGGTCTCGTTTCGTTCTCACATCTGATTCTGCCCTCAATGCCCCGCAAGTCCCCCTTCCTCACCAAGGCTCAGGCCCGCCGCGTCCTGCTCCACGCCCAGCGGCTCGATACGCTTGCACCCTTCGGGGACAGCGCGGAGGCGACGCCGGCTGCGGTGGCGCATCTGGGCTATGTGCAGATCGACACCATCAACGTCATCGAGCGCAGCCACCACCACATCCTGTGGACGCGCATTCCCGGCTACAGGCGGGCGCATCTCACGCAGGCGCAAAGCGGCGACAGATCCGTCTTCGAATATTGGACGCATGCGCTGTCCTATATTCCGACGGCGGATCTGCGTTTCTTCCTGCCGCAGATGAAGCGTTATCACGAGCGGCCGGACAAATGGTTCGAGGGCGTGACCAAGGCCGAGATGCGCAAGGTGCTCACGCTCATCCGCAAGGATGGGCCGCTCACCATCCGCGACATCGACGACGACGTGCTGGTGGAGAAGGAGCACCCCTGGGCGAGCCGCAAGCCCTCCAAGCGGGCGCTGCAACTGGCCTTCTACACTGGCGTGCTGGCGGTCTCGGCGCGCGAGGGCATGCTCAAGACCTATGAGCTGATGGAGCGCCATTTCGGCTGGGATGCCGATCCTGCGCTCAAGCCCAAGCCTGCGACGGAACGGCAGGGGCTGGACTACCTAATCGACCGAGCCCTGCGCTCCCAGGGCATCGTCACGCTGGATTCGATCTGCCATCTCGTGCCCAGCCTCAAGGGCGCGGTGCGCGAGCGCATCGAGGCGCGCATGCGCAAGAAGGAAATCCTCGCCGTCGATGTCGAGGAGGCCGGTAAGGTCGAGCATTGGGCCCGTCCCGAAGCGCTGGAGGCGGTGTCGGCGCCGCCGGCCGAGCTGGTGCATATCCTCTCGCCCTTCGATCCCTTGGTAATCCAGCGCAAGAGGCTGAAATTCTTCTTCGACTATGATCATAGGTTTGAAGCCTATGTGCCGAAGGAAAAACGGGTTTTCGGCTATTTTGCCCTGCCGGTGCTGGCGGGCGAGGAGGTCGTCGCCGCCATCGATCTCAAGACGGATCGGTCGGGCCGCAAGCTCATGATCCAGCAATGGAGTTGGGTCGGGCAGGGGGGCGAAGCGCGGCACAAGGCGGTGATTGAGGAAGCGCTGGGGCGGTTCGAGGCGTTTCAGCTGGAGTAGCCGGGAGCGCGGGCATCCTCCGGGTGCACGGGCATCTTGCCCGTTCCTGGAAGCAACGCGCTCTATGACAAGGAAAGAACGGGCAGGATGCCCGTGCACCCGGACACGCGCTCCCAGCAGCACAACCCCTGCGTGCTTGCCCCCATTCCCTTCTTCTGCTGGAAAGACTCAACCGCCCGCAGCCGGCGAGCCCAGGAAACGTCCCGTCCCATGCCTCAAGCCACGATCAGCGCGCCCCGCGCCGTCTCCACCCCGTTCGACAACGCGCTTGCCGCCGGCGCCATCGCTGCCCGGCTCGACCGCCTGCCGCAGACCTATACGGTGTGGAAGCTGATCGTGCTGCTCAGCCTCGGCTTCTTCTTCGAGCTTTACGACCTGCTCTACACCGGCAATATCGCGCCGGGACTGGTGAAGGCCGGGATCCTCACGCCGACCACCCCAGGCCTGTTCGGCAACAATGGCGTGGCGAGCTTTGTGGCGGCCTTGTTCGCGGGCCTGTTCATCGGCACCATCGCCTGCGGTTTCCTCGCAGACCGCTTCGGCCGGCGCAGCGTCTTCACCGTGTCGCTGCTCTGGTATACGGCTGCCAACATCGTCATGGCCTTCCAGGACACCGCCCTGGGGCTGAACCTCTGGCGCTTCATCTCGGGCCTTGGGCTCGGCGTCGAGATGATTGTGATCGGCACCTATCTCTCCGAGCTGGTGCCGCGCCATGTGCGCGGGCGCGCCTTCGCCTGCTGCCAGGCCGTCGGCTTCACCGCCGTGCCGGTTGCGGCGTTCCTCGCCTATTTCCTGGTGCCTAGCGCGCCCTTCGGTCTCGACGGCTGGCGCTGGGTGGTGCTGATCGGCGCGAGCAGCGCCATCTTCATCTGGTGGATCCGCCTCGGCCTGCCGGAAAGCCCGCGCTGGCTGGCGCAGCAGGGGCGCCTGCGCGAGGCCGACGCCATCATGAGCGACCTCGAGCTGCGCGTGACGGCCGAGCATGGTGCGCCGCTGCCGGAGCCGGCCGCGCCAGAGCTCGTGCAGCAGCAGAACCGCTGGACGCAGATGTGGGAGCCGCCACTGCTCGACCGCACCATCATGATGATCATCTTCAATATCTGCCAGACGGTGAGCTTCTACGGTTTCCTCAACTGGGTGCCGACGCTGCTGATCAAGCAGGGCATTACCACGACGTCGAGCCTGTTCTACACCGCCATCATCGCGCTGGCCTCGCCAGTGGGACCGTTGCTCGGCTTCCTCTTCGCCGACCGCTACGAGCGCAAGAGCGTGCTGGTGGTCATCGCTTTCGTGATCATCGTGGCGGGCCTCGCCTTCAGCCAGGTGACGGCGCCGGCGGCCATCATCGTGCTCGGCGCCTGCCTGACGATCGCCAACAACATCATGTCCTACACCTTCCACGCCTATCAGCAGGAGCTGTTCCCAACCGGCATCCGGGCGCGGGCGGCCGGCTTCGTCTATTCCTGGAGCCGCTTCTCGGCCATCTTCACCAGCTTCATCATCGCCTTCGTGCTGCAATATTCGGGCGTGACGGGTGTTTTCGTCTTTATCGCAGCAGCCATGCTGGTGGTGGCGCTCGCCATCGGCCTGATGGGGCCGAAGACGCGCAATCTCGCCTTGGAGGCGATTTCGCGCTGAGCCGCGGCAACAAGCGGAGAAATCTTCCCGGGTGCGCGGACGTCTCGTCCGCTCTTGGAAACGACGCCGCTTGTGGGAAAGGAAAGAGGCGGATCGTCCGACACTCTCTCGAGTGTCGTAGGGACGTCCGCGCTCCCAGCTACACCTTCGGATCCACCCACCCGAGCGGCGGCTCGAAGCCGGCCATCGTCGGCGGGCCCCAGGCGCCCGGCTGATAGGGCGACACCGGCACGACATTGCCGATCACCGGATCGAAGATGCGCCAGGCGATCTCGCTGGCGTCCTGGCGGGTGAACAGCGCGTTGTCGCCCGCCATGGCATCGCCGATCAGGCGCTCATAAGGCTGCAAATCGTTGGTGCTGTCGTCGACGGCGACCAGTTCGACCGGCTCGCCGGTCAGCTGCTCGCCAGGCGCCTTGATGCGCGAGCTCAGGCCGATGCAGATCTGCGGGTTCAGGCGGAAACGCAGTTCGTTGGAGGGGCCTTGCAGCCTTTCGCCGAAGACGTCGTGCGGCGGCTTCTTCATGCGCACCACCACTTCGGTGCTGCGCACGGGCAGGCACTTGCCGGCGCGGATATAGAAGGGCACGCCCTCCCAGCGCCAGCTATCGATGAACAGGCGCACGGCGGCGAAGGTCTCCACCGTGGAGGTCGGCGCTACGCCCGGCTCGTTGAGGTAGCCGACGAACTGGCCGCGCACCACGTCCTGCGGCTGGAGGGTACGGATCGCCTTGAAGATCTTCACCTTCTCTTCGATCAGGTCGTCCTCCAGCCTGCCGGCCGTCGGCTCCATCGCCATCATGATCATCACGTTGACGAGGTGGTTCTGGATCACGTCGCGGATGGTGCCGACCTCGTCGTAGAACTTGCCGCGGCCCTGCACACCGAAATCCTCGGCCATGGTGATCTGCACGCTCTCGATATAGTTGCGGTTCCAGATCGGCTCGAGAAAGGCGTTGGCGAAGCGGAAATAGAGCAGGTTCTGCACGGCTTCCTTGCCGACATAATGGTCGATGCGGAAGATGGCGCTCTCGTCGAAATATTTGTGCAGGACGGCGTTGAGCTCCTTGGCCGAAGCCTCGTCATGGCCGAAGGGCTTTTCCACCATCAGGCGGGCATTCTCCGAGCAGCCCGCATTCTTCAGCCCCTGGGCCACCGTCTCGAACATGCTGGGCGGGATGGCGAGATAATGCAGGGGGCGGGTGGCCCTCCCCAGCGCCGCCTTCAGCTTGGCGAAGGTGTCGGGGCTGCGATAGTCGCCGCTGACATAATTGATCAGCGCCGAGAGCTTGCCGAACACGCCTTCGTCGAACTTGTCGCCGTAGAATTTCCGCGTGCTCTCATGCACCCGGGCCCTCAGCTTCTCGACATCCCAGGGATCGAAGGCAACGCCGACCACCGGCGTGGTCAGCACGCCGCGCCGGACCATCGAATACAGCGCGGGAAAGATCTGCTTATAGGCAAGATCGCCGGTGGCGCCGAAAAGAACGAGGGCGTCCGAATGGGGAGGAGCCATGGTCTGCCTTCCTGGTAAGTTTGCCGCGAGCCCGGCCTTGTTCGTAAAGCCAGAAGCCTGCCAGGAGAAGTAGGCAATGTGGGTTGCCGTGAATTTATCAGTGAGTCACATGCCGCTCGGGTAAGGGGGTGGACGCGCTGGCCCGGACCGCGTCAAAGTCTCATTCCCATATAAATGCTCGCCGGCCGCGCGATCTCCTTGAAGCCGACCTTCTCATAAAACCCCAGCACCTTCGTATTGCCCGCGCTCACGCCCAGATGCAGCCCCCGCACGCCCTTCGCCCTCAGCCCCACCAGCAGTGTCTCGATCAGCTTCCGGCCCCAGCCGCCGCGCTGAAGCGGGGGTAGGAGATTGATGTGGAGGTGGGCGGGATAGCCGGCAAGCATGGCCGGGTCCTTGCCCTCGGGATGCTGAATCAGGCGGATGGCGCGCTCGTCGTTGGGCCTGGTCGGCTTGAGATCGGCGATCTCCCGGCGCACGCCGGGCCACCATTCGCGTTCGAGCCTGGCGTGGAAGGCGGCCGTGTCCGGAGCGGCGACGATGTAGCCCATGGCGCCCGCGCCGTCGTCGATCACAAAGGCGTAATCGGGCTCGAGTACCTGGTAGGGCACGGCCCAGATGAAGCCTGGCAGGCGGGGATCGGAGTAGAGGTGGCTGCCGTCCGAGCCGTTGTCGGCCGTCTTGAGGCAGATCTCATAGATGGCGTCACGGTCTTCGGGCGTGGCGCGGCGGATGGCGTAGTCGGGCACGGGGGATCCTCGGGACTCGGGGCTGGGGCGAGCCTAGCTTCTGCCTGTTCGGCGGGCAATGGCTGGCGCGGGCATGGGCGGAGGCGGAGTGTCGACCTCCATAATCACATCGGCAGAGCCGATATGGTGAGCTCGACACTCGGCTTCTTGCGCAAAATGATGAAAATCCCCCGTCAAGCGATCACAAATTACGCTGCGTCATCCTTTTGTGCAAGAAATCGGTTTCACTCGCCCATAAAAGCACCTTGCCAAGCCGGGCAATCGGCTCGATGGTAGCGCCGACGATGAGGGGAGGCGCTGCCGCATCGAGTTGGCGGTCAGCGTCCGTGACTCGCAACGCAGGGAGGATCCGATGTTGCGGACTGGGACGTCGTGTAAAGCAAAATCCATTCTATTGCGCAGTTTCGTGGTCCCGCTGGCGGGCGCGGCCCTCGCTTGGGGCGCTTCAATCGCGGGCGCCGGGGCGCAAAGCCTGACCGTCTGGGACGACTATACGCTGCCCTCGCAGACCACGGTGATCCAGGCCCTCGACCAGAAGTTCGAAGCTGCCCATCCCGGCGTGAAGATCAACCGCACCGGCCGCACCTTCGACGACCTTGCCATGACGCTGAAGCTGACGCTTTCGTCCGGCGACGGCCCCGTCCTTACCAAGGCCAACCAGGGCGCCCAGGAAATGGGCGCGATGGTCAAGCAGAAACTGCTGCTGCCGGTAGACGAGTACATCACCAAATATGGCTGGGACAAGAAGCAGTCTGACGGCGTGCTGGCGCGCGACCGCTGGTCCGACAAGGGCGAGTTCGGCGTCGGCCCGACCTATGGCATCTCCGGCCTCGGCGAGATGGTGGGCCTCTACTACAATGCGAAGAACCTGAAGGATGCCGGCATCGATACCCCGCCCGCGACCTTCGAGGATCTCGTCAAGGATGTCGACGCGGTGAAGGCCAAGGGCGCGCCGGCCTTCATGATGGGCACGGTCAAGGGCCATATGGCGCTGCACATGTTCGCCGCGGTGTCGCAGGCGATGATCGCGGCGGGTGACCGCAAGCCCCTCGACGACATCATCTATGGCCGCGGCGGCTCGTGGAACACGCCCTACAACCTCGCGGCCGTCAAGCAGGTGCAGGATTGGGCCACCGGCGGGGCCTTCAACGATGGCTACCAGGGTATCTCGGACGACGATGCCGCCCAGCTCTATGCAGGCGGGCAGGGCGCCTTCCTGCTCACCGGCACCTGGCGCCTCGGCGACCTGCAGCAGAACCCTGACATCCACTTCATGGCCGTGCCGCCTCCATCAGGCGTGAAGAACGGCCTGGTGGTGGGCGGCATCGACCTCGCCTGGGCGATCACGGCGCTCGCCAAGGACAAGGCCACGCAGGACCTCGCCGGCGAATATATGAACTACATGGTCTCGGACGAAGCCGCCTCCGCCTGGGCCGGCGCCGGCTACCTGCCGGCCGTGGCGCTGGAGCATCCCGACCAGGTCAAGGTGCCGCCGCTGCTCGGGGAAACCCTGAAGGTATGGGACGGCGTGAATGCCGCCAACGCGCTGGGCCATTATCCGGACTGGGCAAGCCCGACCATGCTGAAGACGCTGTCGGACAATCTTGCCCGGGTGCTGGCGAAGGACATGACGCCGGCCGATTTCATCTCGGCGGTCGACAAGGATTACCAGGACTATATGGCGAGCTTGAAGAAGGGGTGAGATTTTAGGGAAGGGCGCGGCACGAGCCTCCCCCACGAAGCTGGGGGAGGTGGCCGAACGTAGTGAGGTCGGAGGGGGTGTGGCCCGACGGGCTCGACCCACAAGGAGAGGGTTCAGTCTCTCTCGATGGATCCGAGCCTTATCCTGTTATCTGTCCGCTAGCGGGCCACATCCCCTCCGTCATTGCTTCGCAATGCCACCTCCCCCAGCTTCGTGGGGGAGGCGAGTCGCGCCCTTCCAAACAGGTAAGCCCCCGGCCCGATGCTCGATGCCTCCAAATTCCGTAACCTGCTCTACGTGCTGCCGTCGTTGGCCGTCTACGCCGCCTTCGTGCTGCTGCCGATCCTGAGTTCCATCGGCCTCGGCTTCACGCAGTGGGACGGCATCAGCGCGCCGATCTTCGTCGGCCTGAAGAACTACACGACCCTGTTCGCCGACCCCGTTTTCTACACGGCGCTGTGGAACAATTTGGTCCTGCTTGCCTTCTATGTCGCGCTGCCCCTGGTCATCGGGCTCATTCTGGCGGTGGTCGTCACCTCGATCCGCACCACCGAGCAACTGGCGCTGCGCACGCTCTATTTCATGCCCTATGTGATGCCCACCGCCGTGCTCGGCATCATCTGGCGCTGGCTCTACAATCCCGCCTTCGGGCCCCTCAACCAGGCGCTGAAGGCCGTCGGCCTGAAGGCGATCGCGTTGCCCTGGCTCGGCAGCTTCGCCTTCGCGCTGCCGGCGGTGGGCATGGTCGCCACCTGGTATTATGCCGGCTTCTGCATGGCGATCTTCATGTCAGGCCTGCAGCGCATCGAGCCCTCGCTCTACGACGCCGCCAAGGTGGACGGGGCCACGCCCGTGCAGTCCTTCCGCTATATCAGCGTGCCCTCGCTGCTGCCGGAGGTGCGCATCGTGCTGCTCCTCACCATCATCGCCTCGATCAAGAGCTTCGACCTCATCTTCACCATGACGCGCGGCGGGCCGGCCAACTCCACTTTGGTACCGAACCTCTATATGTACCAACTCGGCTTCGATCTCGGGCGCTACGGCTATGCCTCGGCGGTGGCGGTGATCGGGGCGATCCTGATCTTCCTGGTCAACGGCGCCATCCATCGCTTCATGCCCGCGCACAGGCAGGGCGGGCAATGAGCGAGGAGCGTATCGGACCCTCCTTGCTGCCACTGCGCGCGCTGCTCTGGCTGTTCGCCATCCTCGCCGTGTCGCCCTTCGCGCTGCTGGTCCTCACTTCGCTCAAGAGCCAGAAGGATCTCCTGGCCGGCGCCTTCGTAATGCCGGACAGGCCGCATTTCGAGAATTTCGCCACCGCCTGGGTCGACGGGCATTTCAGCGCCTATTTCGTCAATTCGGTGGTGGTGGTGATCCCGGTGGTGGTCGCCAGCATCATACTCGGCATTTTCTCGGGCTTTGCCTTCGCCTTCCTGACTCTGCCCTTCAAGCGCACCATGTTCATCATGCTGACCATCGGCATGATGGTGCCGACCGAAGCCTTCATCATCCCGCTGTTCTACGAGTTCCACTGGCTCGGCCTGCTCAACACCTACTGGGCGCTGATCCTGCCGCAGACAGGCATGTCCATCCCCTTTGCCACGCTCTTCATGGCGAGCGCCATGCAGCAGGTGCCCAAGGAACTCACGCAGGCGGCGATCATAGACGGCGCCACCCGCCTGCAGGTGCTGCGCTTCGTACTGCTGCCGCTGATGAAGCCGGCGATCTCGACGCTGGCGCTGTTCCTGTTCATCTGGACCTGGAACGAATTCCTGATCCCGCTGATCCTGGTCAACAACGACGCCGCGCGCACGCTTCCGATCGGCATGCTGTTCTTCCAGGGCAAATATCTGATCGACATCCCGGTGCTAACCGCCGGCGCCGTGTTCATCATCGCGCCGATCATCGTGGTCTACATGATCTTCCAGCGCAATTTCATCGCGGGCCTGACGGCGGGGGCGGTGAAGTGAGGGGGTTTGGTCGGAGAGGTTTGTGCTGCCCCTCACCTCTATCCTCTCCCCGTAAGGGGCGAGGGGCCTTCGAAGTCGGGGCTTACTTGAGAGGTCTCATCTCGCCCGACCGGCTGGGCGAGATGAGGCGCTTGAGAATGAAATGCACCGATTGCGCCCCCTCGCCCCGTTCTTACGGGGAGAGGATAGAGGTGAGGGGCTGCGCCACCTTTCAGAACTATATAAAATATTGCACCACAAAGGATTTCAGCCATGAAAGTCGGCATTATCGGGCTCGGTTATCGCATGGGATACCTCGCCCGCATCTTCACCCTGATGGTTCCCGGCTTCACGGTTGTCGGCTATGTCGACCAGGCGCCGGCGGGGCTCGGCTATTTGCGCGAGCACAGCGTGGCCGCCGGCCATGCCTATGACACGCTGGAGACCATGCTGCGCAGCGAGAAGCTCGATCTCCTCATGGTCGGCTCGCCCAACGCCATGCATCTCGGCCATATCCGCGAGGGGCTGGCGCATGGCCTGAAGGTGTTCACTGAAAAGCCGGTGGTGACCTCGCAGGAGGACACCTTCGAGCTCCTGGAGCTCCTGCGCCTGCATGGGCCTGACAGCGTGATGGTGGGCCTGGTGCTGCGCTACGCCTCGCTCTACCGCGACCTCGTCAAGGCCAAGGCGGACGGCGTGCTCGGCGACATCGTCTCGATCGAGGCCTCCGAACATCTCGCGCCCTATCATGGCGCCTTCTTCATGCGCGACTGGCGGCGCTACCAGCGCTATTCCGGCGGCTTCATCCTGGAGAAATGCTGCCACGACATCGATCTCTACCAGGGCATCGTCGGCGCCCGGCCGGCACGCGTGGCGAGCTTCGGCGGGCGAAAAACCTTCCTGCCGCACAACGCGCCGGAAACCCAGGGCATCAACGACATGGAGGTCTATCACCGCAAGCCGAGCGGCTGGATGAGCACGGACAAGGTCTTCGATTCCGATGCCGATATCATCGACTACCAGGTGGCGATGATCGAATTCGAGAACGGCGTCGCCATGAACTTCCACACCAATCTCAACGTGCCCGACCAGTTCCGCCGCTTCTGCGTGATTGGTTCCAAGGGCATGGCCGAGGGCGACTTCGTGCGCAACTATTTCCGCGTGCATGATGCACGGACGTCTCAGAAGCTGGTCGACCGAAGCTACGAAGTGACCGAGCTCTCGGCCCACTACGGCGCCGACGAGCAGATGGCTAGCGATATCGGCAAGCACCTGACGGAAGGCCTGCCGCTGCCCGTCTCGGTGGTGGATGCGCTGGCGGCCGGGCTGACGGCGATCAAGATCGACGAAGCGCGGGACGCGAGGGCGGTGCTCGACCTCTCCGATACGTGGAAACGGTTCGACGACGCGCTGGCGGGGTGAGGGAGAGCAGAGACGGTCGGGCGAGATGATGCGATTGAGAATAGGGCGAGCCAATTGTGCCCCCTCGCCCCGTTCTTACGGAGAGAGGATAGAGGTGAGGGGCGGCGTGACGCTCGCAAGATATGGATTCTTACATCCTATCAAATAGATAAGGACAGATAGCTCATCAATAGCAGTTTGCTCGCGTGAAGAACTTGAGAGGCCGTTCTCCTGCATGATGATTATCCTGAAAAGCCTGCGCAGCCCCTCACCTCTATCCTCTCCCCGTAAACGGGGGGAGGGGGCGCAACCGTAGCGTCTTGTTCTAGGGCGCCTCATCTCGCCCAGCCGCCGCCTACAGCTCCACCACCCTGTTCGGCAGCTGGTTCAGCGGCTGGCTCTCCGGCGGGAAATGCTGCGCCAGGATATCGCCGCACCGGCCGATCGCCGTCACCAGCCCGTCCACGATCTGCCCGGCGCCGGCGGCCTTGGTCAACTGGACGACGGTGTCGTCCCAGACCGACTGTTCCACCCTGGAGTCGATGCCCTGATCCGCGATCAGTACGGCCTGGCGTTCGGCCATGGCGATGAACAGCATCAGGCCGGTGCGGTCCCTGGTCTGCTGCAGGCCCTGCGCCAGGAACTGGCTGCGTGCGGTGTGCAGCACCTTGTGCCGGCGCATGGGCGGCGGCGCGAGCCTGAGGCGCACCGCATGCGGCCAGCTCAGCGCCGCGACGATGACGAAGACGGCGATCTGCAGGAGACTGAGCGCCCGCAGGCCGGTCTTCACGGCGGCGTCGGCATCCGCCGCGGTGAGGTTGCCGCTGGTCCAGTCTGTGCCGAGTAGCGGCCAGCGATGCAGGTCCGGCGCGAACAGGCTCACGGCGAGCGGTGTAAGCAGCACGGCCACGGCCGCAAGCGTCACCGGGATCCAGCGATAGGTCGCCACCGAATGGGCGACGATGCAGTAAATCTCGCCCGATGTTCTGGCCTCGGCTGCCGTGATCGCGGCCGCGACGCGGTCATGGTCCTCTTGGGTCAGCAAGCGCGCCATCACCAGCTCCCGCTCGATCCGCCGCCGCCGAAGGAACCGCCGCCGCCCGAAAAGCCACCCCCGCCGCCGCCACCGCCTCCACCCCCGCTCGAGCCGCCGCCCCAGCCCGAGGTCGGAATGAAGATCGGGCCGGAGCCGCCGCGCCGCATGGCGCCCGGGCGGCCGCGCGCATTGTTGATCCAGCCCGAGACGATGATGAAGATCACGAAAATGAAGAAGATGATGATGAAGATCGTCTGCGGGTCGATGCCCTGGTCCTGCTGCTGGGCGCCGTCGCGGGCACGCTGCTTCCACTCGCTCTCATCGTTGAGCAGCGTATCCTGGATAGCGGCGACGCCGGCCTGGATGCCGCCCGCCATGTCGCCGGCCTTGAACTTCGGCAGGATGGCCTGCTGGATGATCACGCTGGAGAGCGCGTCGGTGAGCGTGCCTTCGAGCCCGTAGCCGACCTCGATGCGCACCTTGCGTTCGTTCGGGGCCACGATCAGCAGCACGCCATTGTTGAGTTTGCCCTGGCCGATGCCCCAGGCGCGGCCGAGCTGGTAGCCGTAATCGGCGATGTCGGTGCCCTGGAGGCTGGACAGAGTCGCCACGACGAGCTGGTCGCTTGATTTCTGTTCCAGCGCCTGCAGCGTCTGCTCGAGGCTCGCACGCTCGGCCGCCGGGATGATGTTCGCCTGGTCGACCACCCGGCTGGTCAGAGGCGGGAAGGTGAGGGCGCAGGCGGGGGAGGCGAGGAGGAGGAAGGCGAGGGCGAGGGCGACACAAATCGGTGTACCGGTCTTCAGACCGGCATGAACCCGCCAGCCGTGCCGAAAAGATGCCGGTCTGAAGACCGGCACACCATGAGGTGCGCGCCCTATCATCAACCCTTACCGCCTTAATTGTTGTTGAAGTTCACCTTGGGCGGCGCCTGGTTCTCCGGCGTGGTCGTAAAGGTCTCCATCGGCTTGGAATCGCTGTAGAACATCGACTTGTAGATGCTCTGCGGGAAGGTGCGCAGGTCCGTATTATAGACGCGCACGGCCTCGATATAGTCGCGGCGAGCCACGGCGATGCGGTTTTCGGTGCCTTCGAGCTGGGACTGCAGTGCCATGAAGTTCTGGTTCGACTTGAGGTCCGGATAGGCCTCGCTCACCGAGATCAGGCGGCCGAGCGCGCCGGCCAGGCCTTGCTGGGCGTCCTGGAACTGCTTGAACTTCTCCGGATCCGTGATGGTGCTGGCGTCGATCTTGATGCTGGTGGCCTTGGCGCGGGCCTCCACCACCTCCGTCAGCACCTTCTCTTCCTGCTTGGCATAGCCCTTCACCGTCTCCACCAGATTGGGAACGAGATCGGCGCGGCGCTGATACTGGTTCTGCACCTCGCTCCAGGCTGCCTTGGCCTTTTCCTCATCGGTGGGGATGGTGTTGATGCCGCAGCTCACCACCAGGCCGCCGGCCACGACCACGAAGGCGATGATCGCCAGAATACGGAGAATGCCCGACATATCCCTCATCCCGTTCCGCCGGCCCCAGCCGGCTCCGCCCCACATATATTGAGCCACCTGCAGCGAACAAAGAGCGCATTGGGCGATTCCACAATAGGATGAGGGGTATTGCAGTCAGATGAAGGAAACAAAATCATGACGGCGGACGAAAAAGCCATCCGCGATGTCGTCGATCTCTGGATGTCGGCGAGCAAAAAGGGTGACGTTGCAACGGTGCTCGACCTGATGACGGACGATGTCATCTTCATGGTTCCCGGCCACGCGCCCTTCGGCAAATCTGCCTTTAGGGAAGCCGCTGAAGCGAACAAGCAGATGCGGGTGGAGGGTCACGCGGAAGTCCTGGAAGTCGAGGTGCTGGGTAATCGCGCCTGGCTGCGCAACCGCCTCGAAATCACCGTGACGCCGCCCGATGGCGAGGCGATGCACCGATCCGGCCACACGCTCACCATCCTGCGCAAGGGCGACGATGGGCGCTGGCGCCTGATGCGCGACGCCAATCTGGTGATGTGAGGCGTTACTATTGCAGCTTGAATTGCCGGGGCGGAGCCGGCGCTGCACGCCTCCCTGTTCATCTCCATGGCTTGCACGGATTTGGGCATATCGAGTGAGGGGCCAGGAATCCTTCCCCGATCGCGGATATCGGATTCACACATCCCGGAACGGGATGGAACGACGGCCGAGCGAGATGTAACGGTTGAGAATAAGGCACGACGCCGAAGTCAGCTCGCCCCGTTTTTACGAGGAGAGGTAAGGTAAGGGGCTGCGATGACCTTCGGAATAGGCGCATTGAAGCTCGCAATATTGAGAAGTAACAATGCACCCTAGGTCCATAACTTGGAATTGCACTAAAGAAATAGTTTTGCTGGCGTCGCGCAGCCCCTCACCTTACCTCTCCCCGTAAAAACGGGGCGAGGGGGCGCAGGCGTTGCGCCTTCCCTGGAGACCGCCCGTCTCGCCCGAGCGTGTAGATGCATTCTTACCGCAATTCCCAAACGCTCTCGTTCCCACGCCCTTTCCGGCTGGGTTGATGAAGAGACCGGGCGATGGCGGCTGCGGAGCAGCCGTGAAAGCAAGATCATGGAAGATGCAGGCCGCACTGTCAGTGCAGGCCGCCATCGCCCCGTTCCGGCTGCCTGGTACGCTGACAAGGCGCGCAGGGCCACCTGTTTTTCCGCCTTCAGCAAGGCGGAGGCGAGCCGGGAGCGGATGGCACGGACCATCCGAACCTGACCAGCCGGCTCGGTCAAGGGGCTCAGCGCTGCAGTCCTGGCCGGACAGTGGCATGAGCCGTCTTCACCGCATCGGCGGGAGATGGGACGAAAGGCGTTGCCGGGCTCAAGCCCGTCACGCTCCGTCCAGGGATCACAGGGCACTTCCATGGGGTGCCGATCCCGTCTGTCCCGCTCGTCACCCCTGGAGGCCGGCTTCGAAAGAAGCAGGACCGCCGTGCGCCCACCGCTTGGATTGGCTGTCGGGGTGGATGGAAGCGTTCGGAGCCGGGTTGTACCTGCGCCGGCTGCTGACGCCTCATTCCGTTAGGGAATAAAGCATGGGAGCGAACGGAAGTCAATATCCGTTCTTTTTCTGTGCTTGTGACCAACGGCGTGCCTCGCAGTCGGAGGAGGTCGCGCGGCATGTTGTCGATTGATCTGGTCGCAAGTGACGCCGGGACGGGGCTCGCCTATTGCGGCTCCAACTACCAGGCATGGCCGGCACGCTTGCCGTCACCACGGCGGGGGAAGGACGATTTGCCGGCGGATGAGGCCATACGTCCTGGCTATCTGAAATATGGCGTGGGGTCTCACTTCATCTATTATCGACAGTTTGATGCAGAGACAGTCGTGATCCGCATACTCCATCAAAGGATGGATGTCGGGCGCCACATTTGAAGGGCGAGGTGTCGCAAAAATTGGACAGATTCGCAGGGTCTACACACGATCTGCAGAATATCCGCGACAGCCATGCAAGCCACTGAAATCTCAGCGCCTTTTCTGTCGCAAAAGTTCATTGCAGAAGTATCATTTTTGCGAACGACTTTTACGAGTGCGTCTGGCTCAGGATTTTATTTTCTATCCCGAGCTCGATTAGCACCGTCCCGCGAGGCGGGCGTGGGGCCGAGTTCCAATGCCTATCCGCGTCCCGCCAATGCCGCCTGCGCCGCCGCCAGCCTCGCGATCGGCACGCGGAAGGGCGAGCAGGAGACATAGTCGAGCCCGGTCTTCTCGCAGAAGGCGATCGAAGCGGGGTCGCCGCCATGCTCGCCGCAGATGCCGAGCTTGAGGCCGGGGCGCTGCTTGCGACCGCGTTCGGCGCCGATCTCCACCAGCGCGCCGACGCCTTCCTGGTCGATGGAGACGAAGGGGTCGATGGCGAAGATGCCCTTCTGCACATAGGTGCCGAGGAAGGAGGCGGCATCGTCGCGCGAGATGCCGATGGTGGTCTGGGTGAGGTCGTTGGTGCCGAAGGAGAAGAATTCGGCGCTCTCGGCGATCTCGCCGGCGCGGATGGCGGCGCGCGGCAGCTCGATCATGGTGCCGACCTGGTAGACCAGCTTGACGCCGCGCTCCTTCTCCACTGCCTGCGCCATCGCATCGATATGGGACTTGACGATGTCGAGCTCGGCCCGTGTCGCCACCAGCGGCACCATCACTTCCGGCGTCACCGGCTTGCCGGTGGAGGCAGCGGCTTCCACCGCAGCCTCGAAGATGGCGCGCGCCTGCATCTCGGCGATCTCGGGGAAGGCGACGGCCAGGCGGCAGCCGCGGAAGCCGAGCATCGGATTGAATTCGTGCAGTTCCTGGGCGCGGGCCTTGAGCTTGGCCGGCGAAACCCCGATCGACGCCGCGACTTCGGCGATCTCGTCCTCCGTATGCGGCAGGAACTCGTGCAGCGGCGGGTCGAGCAGGCGGATGGTCACCGGCAGGCCCGACATGATCTCGAAGAGCTGGCGGAAATCCTCGCGCTGCATCGGCAGCAGCTTGGCGAGCGCGGCTCTACGGCCCTTCTCGTCATCGGCCAGGATCATCTCGCGCATGGCGACGATGCGGCCCTCGTCGAAGAACATGTGCTCGGTACGGCACAGGCCGATGCCCTCGGCGCCGAAGGTGCGGGCCTGGCGGGCATCGGCCGGCGTTTCGGCATTGGTGCGCACCTTCATGCGTCGCACGCCGTCGGCCCAGACCATCAGGTCGGCGAATTCGCCGGAAAGCTCGGGCTGCACCATGGCGATCTTGCCGGCCAGCACCTGGCCGGTCGAACCGTCGATGGTGATGATGTCGCCCTTCCTGAAAGTCTTGCCACCCGCGATCAGCGTGCCCGTGGCATTGTCGACGCGGATGTTGCCGGCGCCGGAAACGCAGGGCTTGCCCCAGCCGCGCGCCACCACGGCAGCGTGCGAGGTCATGCCGCCGAGCCGGGTGAGGATGCCGGACGCCGCCAGCATGCCCTTGATGTCCTCGGGGCTAGTCTCCTGGCGCACCAGGATCACGCTCCTGCCGGCGGCCTTGCCGGCTTCCGCCTCCTCCGAGGAGAAGACGATCTCACCCGAGGCCGCACCGGGGGAGGCAGGCAGGCCGCGCGCGATCTCGATGCGCTCGGCCTTCGGGTCGATGGTGGGGTGCAGCAGCTGGTCGAGGGATGCGGGATCGATGCGGGCGATCGCCTCTTCCTTGCTGATCAGGCCTTCCTTGACCATCTCCACCGCGATGCGCAGCGAGGCCTTGCCGGTGCGCTTGCCCGAACGGGTCTGCAGCATCCACAGCTTGTTGTCCTCGACCGTGAACTCGATGTCCTGCATGTCGCGGTAGTGCTGTTCGAGCGTCCTGGTGATGCCGACGAACTCCTGGAAGGCCGCGGGCATCGCCTCCTCCATCGAGGGCTTGGTCGAGCTCGAAGCGGCCGCGGCAGCCTTGGAGATCGGCTGCGGCGTGCGGATGCCGGCAACGACGTCCTCGCCCTGGGCGTTGATCAGGAACTCGCCATAGAGCGCATGCTCGCCGGTGGAGGGGTTGCGCGTGAAGGCAACGCCGGTGGCGGACGTATCGCCGCGATTGCCGAACACCATGGCCTGCACATTCACCGCCGTGCCCCATTGCTCGGGAATGGCGTGCAGGGTGCGATAGGTGATGGCGCGGGCGTTCATCCAGGAGGAGAACACGGCGCCGACGGCGCCCCAGAGCTGCTCGTGCGGATCCTCGGGGAAGGGCGTGCCGAGTTCTTCCTTCACCAGGCCCTTGTATTGGCCGACCAGCGTCTTCCAGTCCGGCGCCTGGAGGTCGGTATCGAGCACATAGCCCTTGCGCTCCTTGTAGGTGTCGAGGATCTCCTCGAAATGGCTGTGGTCGACGCCCAGCACCACGTCCGAGAACATGGTGATGAAACGCCGGTAGCTGTCCCAGGCGAAACGCTCGTTCTTCGAGGCCGCGGCCACGGCCGCCACCGTGGTGTCGTTGAGGCCGAGATTGAGCACGGTATCCATCATGCCCGGCATCGAGGCGCGGGCGCCCGAGCGCACGGAGACGAGCAGGGGATTGGCGGCATCGCCGAAGGTCTTGCCGGTGATGCGGCCGATCTCGGCGAGCGCCGTTTCCACCTGGCCCTGCAGCTCCGGCGGATAGGAGCGGCCATTGGCGTAGTAATAGGTGCAAACCTCGGTGGTGACGGTAAAGCCCGGCGGCACCGGCAAGCCGATATTCGACATCTCGGCCAGGTTGGCGCCCTTGCCACCCAACAGGTTCTTCATGCCCTGTTCGCCTTCGGCCTTGCCGTCGCCGAACCCGTACACCCACTTCGTCATCATACTTCCTCATGATTTCGACGAGACCGGTTTTCCGGTTCTTTTTGGTGGGGCAGGCTTTTCACAGCTGGGCGCTAAATTCAATTCCTCATTGGTATATTTGGGGGTTTTGTCGCGATAACAAAATATCTCTGAATGTAATCAGAGATTTGTAGCGCTTTTGTCGGAGGAACCCTGGGAGCGCGGACGTCCTACGACACTCAAGTGAGTGTCGGACGATCCGCTCTTGAAGCGGTACCGCGCGAAGATGAAACGAGTCCCCCTATGAAAGGGCCCCGCCGTTTTCGGGCCAGACCTTGCATGTCGGCCACCCCTTTGCGGGCAGTCGCACCGTTTCAAGAGCGGATCGTCCGACACTCACTTGAGTGTCGTAGGACGTCCGCGCTCCCAGGAAGACGTCCGCGTTCCCAGATTCTCCTTGCCTTCCGGGCTTTCCGCCCCGAAAACGCACATGCTGGATTTGCAGGAGTTCGTATGTCGACTTTCAAGGCCCTCGTCGTCACCAAGCCCGATACCGGCTATTCCTGCAACTTCGCCGATTTCGATGAGCGCGATCTGATGGACGGCGATGTCACCGTCCGCATCACGCACTCCACCATCAATTACAAGGATGGGCTGGCCATCACCGGCAAGGGTCCCGTCGTGCGGCGCTTTCCAATGATCCCGGGCGTGGATTTCGCCGGGGAGGTGATCGCCACGTCCCACAAGGACTGGGATCCGGGCGACCACGTCATCCTCAATGGCTGGGGCTGCGGGGAGACGCATCACGGCGGCTATGCCGAGCGCGCCAAGGTCAGTGGCGACTGGCTGGTGCGCGTGCCCTATGGCATGACCCATGCACAGGCGATGGCCGTGGGCACCGCCGGCTATACCGCCATGCTCAGCCTGATGGCGCTGGAGGCTCATTCGATCACCCCTGCGCGTGGCCCCGTGCTGGTGACTGGCGCGGCAGGCGGCGTCGGCTCCACGGCCATCGCCCTGCTGGCCCGCGCCGGCTACACGGTAGTCGCCTCGACGGGACGGCCCGAGGAAGCCGATTACCTCAAGAACCTCGGCGCTTCGGAGGTGATCGATCGCGCCGAACTGACGGGGCCGCCGCGGCCGCTCGGCAAGGAGCGCTTCGCCGGCGCCGTCGACACTGTGGGTTCGCTCACCCTCGCCAATGTCATCTCCCAGATCAAATATGGCGGTGCTGTCGCCGCCTGTGGTCTGGCCGGCGGCGCCGACCTGCCGTCCAGCGTGATGCCTTTCATCCTGCGCGGCGTTTCGCTGCTCGGCATTGATTCGGTGCACTGCCCGGCCGTGGTGCGCAAGGAAGCCTGGCGCCGCATCGCCAACGAGCTCGATCGCGACAAGCTGGACGCCATGACGACGGCGATCCCTTTCGACGATGTGAAGGACAAGGCGGGGTATATCCTGGACGGCAAGGTGCGCGGCCGGGTGGTGGTGGAGATCGGGTAGCCCGGGAGCGCGGACATCACAGCGACATGCAGGCATGTCGCGATGTCCGCGCTCCCAGGCAGCCTACGCCGTTCCTTCGAGCACCGGGCGCAGCTTGGTCAGCGCGTCCCAGGTGTGATCCATGAAAGCGCGCACCCGGGCTGACTGCTTGAGGTCGGGATGGGTCAGCAGCCAGATGCCGGCGCCGATATCCGGCATCGTCTCGGAAAGACGCGTCAGGCCGATGGTGTCACCGATGAAGCAGGGCAGCAGGCCGACGCCCATGCCGGCGCGCAGCGCCTCGGCCACGCCCAGGATGGTGTTGATGCGCATGATGATGCGCTCTGTCGGGACTTCCCGCTCGATCCAGCGCGCGGGCGGGATGTTGGAGAGGCTTTCGCCCGTGCCGATCCACGATTCGGCGAGGAGGTCGCTGAGATCGGCGCCCTTGAGCCGCTTCGGCCCGTAGATGGCCCAGCCAATGGTGCAGACGCGCCGGCCGACCAGCGTGTCCGGAGGGGAGGATGTGGCGCGGATCGCCACATCCGCATCGCGCTTGGACAAATTGAGCGGCGAGTTGGAGACGACAATGTCGAGCCGGATATCCGGACAGGCATTGAGGAAGCTCGAAAATACCGGCATCATCAGGTGTGCCATGATGCTGTCGTTGGTGGTTACGCGCAGTTCACCCGATGGCTTGACGTCGCGTCCGGCGATGCGCCGCTCGAAACCATTGATATCGTCGGCCATGCGGACGGCGAGGGCGACCATTTCCTCACCGGCAGCTGTGAGCGAATAGCCGCTGCGTCCCCGCTCGAACAGGCGGGCGCCGAGCATTTCCTCTACGGCATTGATACGTCGAAACACCGTAGAGTGATTGACGCCAAGAGCCTCCGCCGCCCCGACCAGGGACTTCGTCTCCGCAACGGCACGAACATACCGATAATCGTCCCAGTTGGTTGAGGGCCGCAGCACTGCGGATTCAGAAACGGTCATTCCGGAGACCCTGACAAAAAGCGATCCAGCTTGGCTGCATGACCGCAGTTGCTGGCGCTAGTATGCAACAACGCAAGATCACGTTGCATCAATTAGCCAACTCCCGGTGCCGGGACAACCCGGAAATTGACGTCCGCCATCATACCTTCGGGCTAGGTCGAAAATCCAAAAGGGCTATCGAGGGTCTAGAAACTGTTATGGACTATGGATCGGGTTTGGCGGGGAGACAAAAAACCGCTCAGCAGTCTTTCGTTGGCGGGCCAATGCTTCGTCCGCTTAGTTCTTTGTTTTGTCGCAGATTCTTGTCGGAAAACTGCTGGACACTTTCCCGGAATCTGCTTCGTTGCAGCGCCTCACGCTTGCCAACACGGATGTATTGGCAAGCGTGACGCTTTATCCCTCGATCCGGGAGAAGTCCGCGACGCTGCGTGTTGCCGTCCGGATCTCCTCGAGAAGCTTGAGGCGATTAAGGCGAAGTCTTGCATCTTCGGCATTGACGAGGATCTTGTCGAAGAAGGCATCGACAGGTTGGCGCAACTGCGCAAGCGCGGTCATGGCGCGCTCGTAATCCTCGGCGGCGACCGCCGCCGCGGCCGATTGCTTGGCCGATTGCAGGGCGGCGTAGAGAGCCTTTTCCTCGGCCTCGGTCAGCAAGCCGGTATCGGCGCCGCCGGCATAGGCGCCAGCGCCGTCCTTCTTCTCCTCGATGCGCAGGATGTTGGCCGCGCGCTTGGTGCCGGCCAGCAACGCCTTGCCGTCGTCCGTGCCGAGGAAACGCCCGAGCGCCTCGACGCGTCGCACCACCATGAGGAGATCGTCCTGGCCGCCCAGCGAGAACACGGCGTCGACGAGATCGTGGCGGGCGCCCTGATCGCGCAACTGCACCTTCAGGCGGTCGGCAAAGAAGTCGAGCAGATTGCCGGCGACCCTGTCGGTGCTGGCGAAGGACGCCCTGGCGATGGTGGCAAGCAGCGGCAGGCGCAGCCCGTTGTCGAGGATGATGCGGATCACCCCGAGCGCCGCGCGGCGCAGGGCGAAGGGATCCTTGGTGCCGGTGGGCTTCTCATCGATCGACCAGAAGCCGATCAGGGTGTCGAGCTTGTCGGCGAGGGCGACTGCGACGGCGACGGGATCGCTGGGCACGGCGTCATTGACGCCCTTCGGGCGCCAGTGGTCCTCGACGGCCGCTGCTATGGCGGGATCCTCGCCCTGGGCGGTGGCATAATAGCGGCCCATCAGACCCTGCAATTCCGGGAACTCGCCCACCATTTCGGAGGCGAGGTCCGCCTTGGCAAGCTGGGCAGCCCGGGCGGCCTTCACCGGATCGGCGCCGACAACGGGCGCGATCGCCTCGGCTAGTTTGGCGATGCGTTCAATGCGTTCGCCCTGCGTGCCCAGCTTGGCGTGGAAGACCACGTTGGACGCGATGATCTTGGCGAGGCGCTGGTCGAGCGGCTTGCCCTGATCCTCATAGCCCGGCAGGGGCTTCTGGTCGGTCTCCCAGAAGAATTTGGCATCCGACAGGCGGGCGCGGATGACCCGCTCATTGCCGCCGACGATGGCGGCACCGCCATCCCTGGCCTCGATATTGGCGATCAGGATGAAGCGGTTGGCAAGGCGCCCCGTCTTGGGATCGCGCACCACGAAGCATTTCTGGTTGGCGCGGATGGTGGCCTGGATGGCTTCGTCCGGTACGGCGAGGAAGCTCTCGTCGAAGGAGCCCATCAGCACCACCGGCCATTCCACCAGCCCGGCTGCCTCGTGCAGCACGGTGTCGTCCTCGACGAGTTCGAGGCCCTGCGCGAAGGCGAGGTTTCGGGCATCGGCCAGGATGATGTCGCGGCGGCGGGCGGGATCGAGCACCACCTTGGCGGCTTCGAGCTTGGCGACATAATCGTCGAAGCGCTTCACCCGGATCGCGCCGGGCGCAAGGAAGCGGTGGCCCCTGGTGACGTCGCCGACACTGACGCCCTCGATCTCGAACGGCACCACTTCGGGATCCTCGGTCTCCGGGCCGAAGGTGCAGATGATCGAATGGAGCGGCCGCACCCAGCGCAGCGAGCCCGAGCCCCAGCGCATGGATTTCGGCCAGGGGAAGGTCCTGATGACCTCGGGCACGATCTCGGCGATCAAAGCGGGCAGGACACGGCCGGGCTTTTCGACCACGGCGACGTAGAACTCGCCCTTCTTGGGATCGCTCTCGATCCTGGCCTGGTCGAGCGAGGCAAGTCCGGCCGATTTCAGGAAGCCCTGGATAGCACCCTCGGGCGCGCTGACGCGCGGCCCCTTGCGTTCCTCGCGCGTGTCGGGCTGGCGCGCCGGCAGGCCATGCACGGTCAGCGCCAGGCGGCGCGGCGTGGCATAGGCCGAGGCGCCCTCATAGACCACGCCGCGCTCCACAAGCGCGTCCGTGATCATCTTCTTGAGGTCATCGGCCGCCTTTGCCTGCATGCGGGCAGGGATTTCTTCGGAGAAGAGTTCGAGCAGGAGATCGGGCATGGCTCTGTCGGGAAACGAATGAGAGAATGGGGTGGCTGCTGTGGGGAGGGTGGGGTCGCGCCCTCCTTGCACGCCTCAGCCTCCGCCGCCGGCTGCGGTCTTGACCCAGGCTTCGCCGCAGGCTTTGGCCAGCTCGCGCACGCGCAGGATGTAGCTCTGGCGCTCGGTCACCGAGATGGCGCCGCGAGCGTCGAGCAGGTTGAAGCGGTGGCTGGCCTTGATGCACTGGTCATAGGCGGGCAGGGCCATCTCGTGGCGGTTGCCCTTGTCGCCGGCCGCGAGCAAGGCGCGGCATTCCTTCTCGGCGTCGACGAAATGCTGCTTGAGCATGGCGATGTCGGCGTGCTCGAAATTATGGCGCGAATATTCCTCTTCCGCCTGCAGGAAGATATCGCCATAGCTCACCTTCTCGGCGCCTTCGCGGCCGTTGAAGTTGAGATCGTAGACGTTCTCGACACCCTGCACATACATGGCGAGGCGTTCCAGGCCATAGGTGAGCTCGCCCGAGACCGGATTGCATTCCTGGCCGGCGACCTGCTGGAAATAGGTGAACTGCGAGACTTCCATGCCGTCGCACCAGCACTCCCAGCCGAGGCCCCAGGCGCCGAGCGTCGGGCTTTCCCAATCGTCCTCGACGAAGCGGATGTCATGCAGCAAAGGATCGACGCCAATAGCGGCGAGCGAACCGAGATAGAGCTCCTGCAGGTCCGGTGGAGAGGGCTTCAGGATGACCTGGAACTGGTAATAATGCTGCAGCCGGTTCGGGTTCTCGCCATAGCGCCCATCCTTGGGCCGGCGAGAAGGCTGCACATAGGCCGCGTTCCAATGCTTCGGCCCGAGCGAGCGCAGGGTCGTGGCGGGATGAAAGGTGCCGGCGCCCACTTCCATGTCGTAGGGCTGCAGGACCACGCAACCATAGTCGGCCCAATAGCGCTGCAGGGTCAGGATCAGGCCCTGGAAGGAGCGTTCCGGGCGCATATGCGGGGGCAGGGCTTCGGCCATGTCAGTTCTCGAACCAGCTCTTGTCGGATCGCCGCGCAGCGTCAGGCCCGGCGGGAAAATCGCGCCAGACCCTTAGAGCAAGATCGAAACAGGGGGAACCCTTTTATGTAACGGTTGCCGGCGCAACACGCGGCCTCCGATAGCCCTTGCGCATGCCCGAGCCGGACTTGTGCTGGGTTGCACAGATGATGGCACACCCTTGTGAGAGGATGGCACAACGGGACAAGAAGATGATCTTCCGTCGGGGAATATCGTCAAGCGTCAAAACCGGAGTTGCTGGCCCTATCCCTTTAGCCACGCCGTTCCGATCGATCCCGACAACCCATGAAGATTAGGAGAGTACCATGCTCAAGCACTATCTTCTCCGGACAGGCCTGACGGCTGCGCTGATTCTCGGTTCGCTGGCGAGTTCCGTCTCATCCTACGCCGCGCCTGCCGCTACCAGCACGGGTGGTTCCAGCAGCCGTAGCGGTCCCAGCGGCTCTTCCGGCGTGGGCGGCGGTGGAGGCGGAGATGGCGGGAGCGGCGCCGGCATGCCTGGTGCCGTGCCCCTGGCCCTCGTGAGGCCCTGCCTGGCAGCTCTCGCCTGCAACGATCCGCCGCGGCGCGTGCCGACCGTTCGCGTCCGGGCCAAACCGGCCGGCCTCGACCACTGCAGCTACTACTGGCGCAAAGTCGAACTCGATGACGGTTCGATCGTCGAAGATCACACCCAGCCGATGCTGAAGAATTGCCGGGTGATCCGTACCTTCGATTAACGGTCCATGATCAGGAGCGGCGGCCCTGACGGGGCCGCTGGCTCATTCTGGACGATAGACGCCACTGCGCGGATCACGGCGCAGATTCACGGCTTCCTGCCTCACGGGCTTGTAGAGTTCCTCGTTCACCCGCTCCCACTCACGCTTGACCAGGCGGACGAGAATGACGGTGCCGACGAGGCTGGCGAGTGCAAGAACGACAGGTTGCATGGCGTACCCTCTCCATTCACATTTCGGTAACTATAGACCGAAACGCGCACGAATTGCACGCCCTTCTAGTGCGGCAATAATGCCTTCGGTTAATTGCTCGCTTTCGACGGCCGAAAAACTGGTGCCGAAACCCAGGCGCCGGCTGAGAAAACCGCGCGGTTCCGTGATGGTCTTGAAGCGCACCTTTTCGCCGAAACGCCGGCGCATCGCGCTCCTGACATCGCCGATGCCGTCGGCCAGGCCGAGTTCGATCGCCCGCGGCGCCAGCCAGAATTCGCCGGTGAACAACGTGTCGTCGTCGCCCTTGAGCTTGCCGGCGCGGCGCTCCTTCACCAGGGCGATGAACATGTCGTGGATGTCGCGCTGCAGGGCGCTGAGGCGCTCGACATCCTCCGGTTTCTCCGGGCGGAAGGGATCGAGCAGCGTCTTGGAGCGGCCTGCCGTGTGGACGCGGCGCTCCACGCCGATCTTGTCGATCAGCTTGTCGAAGCCGAAAGAGGCCGAGACGACGCCGATGGAGCCGAGGATCGAGGCGGGGTCGGCAAGGATCTCATCGGCTGCGCAGGCGATCATGTAGCCGCCAGAGGCCGCGACATCCTCCACGAAGGCGTAGACGGGCAGCTTCTTCTCCTCGGCAAGCGCCCGGATGCGCCGCATGATCAAATGGGACTGCGCCGGTGAGCCGCCCGGCGAATTGATCACCAGGGCCACGGCCTTGGCGCCCTTCACCGTGAAGGCGTTGTCGATCACCTTCTCCAGCCGCGACATGCTCAACCCGCCACCGAATCGGGAGGCCGCGCCGATGGCGCCGGCAAGCGGCAGCACCGCCACTACCGGCGTGCGACGGCGCCATTTCTCGGGCAGGAGCGCATAGGCGCGGGCGAAATTGCGCTTCAGGGCGCTTTGCTTCACGGGAGCCTGGGGCCGGTCGGCTTGCGGGGGCGTGGTATCTGTAATGGTCAAGGCAGCATCGTCCTCTCGAGACAGGCAATTCGAAGCGTCTGCGCGGTCGCTCGGGGCGCTGCGCGAGTGGACTTCATATAGGCATCAAATCCCATTTGCAGCAGAAGCCGTCGTGACAAGGCAACAGGGCGCCTGCCGCACGGCTGGTCTCCCTGGATGAATGACAGATGAATGGCCCGATCAAGGCCGGTTCATGACGATTGTGAATAGTTGCAATGTTGATGCATCGCAGGACTTGACCGCGCGTATTATATCGCGCCGGAAAGTATTGTGACGCAATCTATTGACCGAAGCTCTTCACACAAGCAGCGGTTGGTACCATAGTCTGCAGGCCGCAGTCGGGTGTGGTCTACCTTTTATTGACGTCAACAACGATCGAGCTCAGGAGGAAAACATGTTTCGCAAGCTGGTTCTAGCAGCCACTTTGGCCCTCGGCATGGGCGGCGGTGTCCTTGCCACGCAGAGCGCCGAAGCTGCCGTCGCGCATCCTGCCGCACCCGCAACCGTGATCCAGGCCATCGAGCAGGGCGCACCGGCCGCCTCGGGTGTCCAGCAGGCCTATTACCATGGCTATTACCATCGCGGCTATTACCATCACCCCTATTACCATCGCCGTCGCGTTTGCGCCGTCCGCCGCGTGCGCGTGCGCACCGCTTATGGCTGGCGCTGGGTCTCCCGCCGCACCTGCTGGTGGCGCTGAGTTCAAGACCTGATTTCGGGGCTGGGTCGTTTCTCGAAGCTCTCCTGAGGCGTCGCTTCCGGAGAGCTTTTTTATGGAAGAAGCCGCTCAGGCCTGCCAGTCGACGCTGCCTTCGCCGCGATGCAGGGCCTCCGCCTCGGGCGTGAAGGAGCCGTCGGCCTGGTGCAGGACCAGCGGCGGCAGCAGGATGAACGGAGCGCGCGATTCGCGCTGCGCCCGGATCAGGATGCGCACTGCCGGCTCATCCACGCGCGGCAGCACCGGCTTCACCCGGATGTCGCCGAAGCGCCGGTCGAGCGCCGCCAGCAGCCGCGGCAGGGCATCGGCGCGGTGGATCAGGGCGAGCATCCCCTTGGGCCGCAGCAGGCCATGGGCGCAGCGGATCCAGGCCTCGTCGCCTTCCTCTCCGTGGATGTGTGCGCCGGAGCGGTAGGCATCGGGCGGCGGGCGCACCGTGCCGGCAAGATGGAAGGGCGGGTTCATGATGACGTGGCCGGCGCTGGCCGGCTCGAGCGGTCCGCCCTTGGCGAGGCGCGCGGTGACGTCGGCCTCCAGCACATCCACGCGTGCGGCAAGACCGTTGGTCTCGACATTCGCCCGGGCGAGCGCGGCGATGGCCCGATCGATCTCGACCAGGCGCACGCGGCAGCCGGGAAAGCGCAGCGCCACGGCAAGCCCTGCCGGACCGACGCCGGCGCCGAGATCGTAGACGGTGTCATCGGCTGTGGGTGAGGGGCAGGCGGCGAGCAGGGCTGCGTCCGTACCGGCACGGTGGCCCTTGGCGGGCTGTGCGAGTTGCAGCCGTCCGCCCAGGAAGACGGAAGTGGTGGCCGGGTTCACTGCTCGCGCAGCTCCTTGCCGAGGCCCGCCTCCCGCAGGCGCATGCGCGCCAGGCCGCTCTGATCGGAATCGACGAGGATGCGGCGCTGGATCATGCCGAGCGAGCCTTCCAGCACGCTCATATGCGTATCGAGCACGAAATGCACGACCCCCGCTTCCTTCAACAAAGCCTCGATATAGGAGATCAAGACGGGATCATTGGTACGGACGATTTCTTCCATGCGCGATTGTCGCGGCATTCACAACAAGTTGCAACGGGCTCGCTCGCCTCGGGCCGCCACGCCGGCCATTATCTGCAAGGGCCGGGTGACGCGCGACAACTGTGTGCTTGTGCGCAGGGCCGTGCATTTCTATGGTGCGCGCGTAAACGGAGTAGGAATTTTGGGTGTCGTTGTCGCATTCGAGGACAAATCGGGGTCGCAGGGCTCGATCGAACCGATCGTCGGCCTGACCAAGGCGGATATGACGCGGGTCAACACCACCATCCTGTCGCGCACAGGGTCGGAGGTGACGATGATCCCCGAAGTCGCCAACCATCTGATCTCGTCTGGCGGCAAGCGCCTGCGCCCGATTCTCACCCTCGCCACCGCGCAGCTCTCCAATTATCGCGGCGATGGCCATGTCAAGCTCGCCGCCTCCGTGGAGTTCATGCATACCGCTACGCTCCTGCACGACGATGTCGTCGACGAGAGCGACATGCGGCGCGGCAAGCCGGCGGCCCGCATGCTCTGGGGCAACGAGGCGAGCGTGCTGGTCGGCGATTTCCTGCTCGGCCAGGCCTTCAAGATGATGGTCGAGGTCGGGTCGCTCAAGGCGCTCGACATCCTCTCCACCGCCGCCACCGTGATCGCCGAGGGCGAGGTGGCGCAGCTCGCCGCCGCCAAGAACACGGCGACCACCGAGGACGAATATCTGGCCGTGATTCGCGGCAAGACGGCCGAGCTCTTCGCCGCCGCCTGCGAGGTCGGTCCGGTGCTGGCCGAGCGCCCGAAGGATGAGCAGGCGGCCTGCCGCTCCTTCGGCATGAATCTCGGCATCGCCTTCCAACTCGTCGACGATGCGCTCGACTATGGCGGCTCGGACGCCAAGCTCGGCAAGAATGTCGGTGACGATTTCCGCGAGGGCAAGATCACCCTGCCAGTGGTGCTGGCCTTCCGGCGCGGCAATGAGTCCGAGCGCGATTTCTGGCGCCGCACGCTCGAACGCGGCCAGATCGAGGGCGGCGATCTCGAGCACGCCCTCGGGCTGATGCGCCGTCACACAGCGCTGGAAGACACCATCGAGCGGGCCCGCCACTATGGCGCCATGGCCAAGGATGCATTGGCGCTGTTCGCCGACAGCCCGATGAAGTCGGCGCTGGCGGACGTGGTGGAGTTTTGCATCAGCCGCGCGCATTGAGGGCGAAATGAGGTGGCTTTGGACCTGCTCGTGTTGCGGTAAGGTTCAGGAGGATTTGCCGCTCGACCTTGGCTGTGAAGCTCCCAGTTACTGGGATGCCACGCCCGAAGCCGAACGAGGGCCGGGCTCGTTTCTGAATTCGGAGCTCTGCCTTCTGCGAAGAGGCGAAGATGTCGACTATTTCATGCGTGGGTGCCTCGCACTTCCGATCATCGGCATGAATGAGAACTTCGTCTTCGGCCTCTGGACCAGCCTCTCGCGTCAGAATTTCGACCGAGCCATCGAATTGAACAACGAAGCAGTGCTTGATCCAGATGAGGGGAATCCCTTCGGTTGGCTCTCCAACGCTGTTCCCGGTTTTCCCAATTGTTTGAATCTAAAGCTTCGTGTTCATCATTCGCCTCATCCACAGCGCCCATTCTTCGAACTGGAGCCGTCGGATCACCCCCTTGCGATTGCCCAGCGCGTGGGTATCTCTACCGACGATGTGGTGCAGATTGTTGCTCCTCTCATATCCCATTGAGAATTTTTGTCTTTTCCCAGCGTGATCCTGCGATGGATTGTCTTTGAGGGGCGGGAAGAAGAGATTGCAGGAACGACACTTCATGCCCAGCTCGATTGGAGCCAGTGTCCTGTCAACAAAGGCGCCACCTGTCTCCGCACGGCAGGCGCAGGCCATCGCCCAGCAGTACTACGGCCTCACGGTCATTGCCAGGCCCCTGATCGGCGAGCGCGACAGCAATTTCCATCTCAGGGCCGCCGATGGCGGGGACTACCTTCTCAAGCTGGTCAATCCCGCCGAGGACGAGGCGGTCACGGATTTCCAGACCCGCGCCTTGCTGCACATGGCGGCGCGCGATCCCTCCTTGCCGGTGCCGCGCGTGGTCGAAACCGCGCGGGGCGAGCCCTATTTCCGGCTCGCGCAACGGGGAGGAGCGTCGCGTATCGTGCGGCTCCTGACCTATCTCCCCGGCACGCCGCTGGCGAACGTCGAGCGCAGTCCGACCCTACCTCGCAATCTCGGCCTCGGCCTTGCCCGGCTCGACCTTGCTCTCTCGGACTTTTCCCATGCCGCCAGCAGTCATGAGCTGTTGTGGGACATCAGCCACGCGACGAGGCTCCGGCCGCTGATCGGCCATGTCGAGGACGGCGAACGGCGGGCGCTGGTCGGCCAGGTGCTCGACCGTCTCGAGATCGCCGTCTTGCCCCGCCTCGCCACCCTGCGCCGGCAGGTTGTTCACAACGACTTCAATCCCTCCAACATATTGGTGACCGGCAGCGCCGATGGGCCGCAGGACCGGCTCGCCGGCATCATCGATTTCGGCGACATGGTCGAGGCCCCGCTCATCCAGGAAGTGGGCGTGGCGGCCTCCTACCATGTGGCGGAGGAGGGCGATTTCCTGGCGCCGATCAAGCTCTTCACCGCAGGCTATCACGCGGTGCTGCCGCTGCAGGAGGGTGAGATCGCCTGCCTGTTCGACCTCGTCCTTGCCCGCATGGTGCAAAGCGTGGTCATCCCGGCCTGGCGCTCGACGTTGGAACCCGACAATCGCGACTACATCCTGCGCAATGGCGGCCGGGCCTGGATGGGCCTTTCGCGGGCGCAGGCAGTGTCGCCGGCGCAGGCGGCCGAGGAAATCCATCTTTATCTTTCCAGGGAGCGCGCCCCGTGACCGTGGCAAACGCCTTCGATCCCGCCAACGCCGCGGGTTTTGCCGAGGACGAAGCGGCGCTGATCGCCAGGCGCCAGCGCCTGCTTGGGCCGGCCTATCGTCTCTTCTACGCCCATCCCGTGCATGTGGTGCGAGCCGAGGGCGTCTGGCTCTATGGAAGGGATGGCGAAGCCTATCTCGACGCCTACAACAATGTCGCCAGCGTCGGCCACGGCCATCCGCATGTGGTGGCGGCGCTCGCCCGGCAGGCCGCGACGCTGAACACCCATACGCGCTACATCACCGACGGCATCCTTGACTATGCCGAGCGCCTGCTGGCCACCATGCCGGCCGCCATCTCCAACATCATGTTCACCTGCACCGGGAGCGAGGCGAACGATCTGGCGCTGCGCGTAGCAAAGGCGGCCACGGGCGGCACCGGCGTCATCGTCACTGAGAATGCCTATCACGGCGTGACGGATCTCCTGGCCCAGATGTCACCCTCGCTGGGCCCGAGCGCGCCTGTTGGACCGACGGTGCGCGTGGTGGCGGCACCGAGCGGGCAGGCGGATGCCGGCGCCGTCTTCGCACGCGGCGTGAGCGAGGCGATCGCCAACATGGCGGTGCATGGCATCAGGCCGGCGGCGCTGCTGGTCGATACGATCTTCTCCAGTGATGGCGTCTTTGCCGATCCCGCCGGCTTCCTTGCCCCTGCGGTGGAGCTCGTTCGCAAGGCAGGAGGCCTGTTCATCGCCGACGAAGTGCAGCCGGGCTTCGGACGCACCGGCGCTGGCATGTGGGGCTTTGCCCGCCATGGTCTGACGCCCGACCTCGTGACCATGGGCAAGCCGATGGGCGATGGCCACCCGATGGCCGCCATGGCCGGCAGGCCCGAGCACCTCGAGGCCTTCGGCCGCAATGTGCGCTATTTCAACACTTTCGGCGGCAATCCCGTCTCCTGCGCTGTCGGCATGGCGGTGCTCGATGTGATCGAGGCTGAAGGGCTGATCGCCAATGCAAGCGAGGTGGGCGCGGCGTTCAAGCGCGAGCTCGAAGCCTTGGCCGCGAATGATGGCCGTCTCGGTGCCGTGCGCGGGGCGGGGCTGTTCCTCGGGGTCGACATCGTGGACGCCCAGGGTACTCCCGATGCAACGAGGGCGGCGGCTATCGTCAACGGCCTGCGCGAGCGCCGCGTGCTGATCAGCGCCACCGGACGGCACGGCCACAGCCTGAAGATCAGGCCGCCCATGGTGTTCTCGCAAGAGAATGTGGCGCTGTTCATGGACAGGCTCAAGGATACGCTCGCTGGCTTATAGAGCGCCGTGGCTGGGACCGCGGACGTCCTCGTCCGCTCTTGGAAACGATGCGTTCTACAATAGAGGAAGAGGCGGACGGGGACATCCGCGGTCCCAGCCACGGCGCTTCCCGCGTAAAATTTCGAAAGCTCCCAAGGAAATCCGACCACGCTGCGTCTCATGGCACAGTCGGCAATCATGCCGGGGAGGTATCGATGCATCTGTGTCATCATCGGACAAGCGGGCATGCGGCCTGCGAGCAGGGGGAGAGCCGGCATGGCCTTCGCAGCAAGCGTTGATTTCGGCCTGCCTTCGCCATGGCCCCTGATCACTCGAGCAAAATTCATTGAGGCTGGAGCAGATTTCCGGATTGGCGCATTGGCAAAGAATGCATTTCGCGGTTCTTGGCGATTGGATTTGAAGGTGAAACACACCAGGCTGCTGTCGGTGCTGCCGGTGATGGACGAGCCCGCGCCCTTGCGCCACGGCGTGGCGGAGGCCAACGAGACCGCGGCCCTCGACGACAGCGATGCCGTGCTGGTCACTTTGGCGCTCAAGGGCGACAGCCGGGCCTTCGAGAAGCTGATCCGCCGGCACCACGACATGATCCACCGCGTCGCCTGGCGGCAGACCGGCCTCATGCAGGAGGCCGAGGACATTGTGCAGACTGTGCTTATGCAACTCGTCGAGAAGCTGGCGAGCTATCGCGGCGAGGCGCGTTTCACCACCTGGCTTGTTGGCATCACCATCAACGCCTGCCACGACCATCGCCGGCGCACATCGAGCTTCGGGCGCATGCGCCAGGCTTTTTCGAGCTTCGTCAATCTGGGCAGCGGCACGCTGGATGGCCGCGACCTCCTGCGGCAGAGCTGGCTGAAAAGCATGCTCGCTGGCCTCTCCCCCGAGCTCAGGGCAACCGTCGTGCTGGTGGCGGGCGAGGGCCTTAGCCACCGCGAGGCCGCGGCCGAACTCGGCATATCCGAAAACACCGTCTCCTGGCGCATGCATCAGGTGCGCAAGCATCTCAGCGGCGAGGAGACGAAGAACGGCGCGGCAACACGCCGGAAGGAGATCCGCGATGAGCGTTGATCACGATTTCGATCCCGTTGAACTCCCCGAAGCCCGGCCTTCGGACGCCGCGCGAGAGCAGGCGATCTTCAAGGCGGTGATGCAGTTCGAGGAAAACCAGCGCCGCCAGAGCAGGGGGGTGCCACAGCCGCGCCTACGCTTCAGTTCGCTATTGCCTCGCCCAAGCCTTCGCTTGGCTCTGGCGACGGGCGCGGCGGCGCTGATCGCCATACCGATGGGCGTGGAGACGATGAAGACATGGCGCCCGGCGGAAACGCTGCAGGAGGTGGAGGTTCCGTCGACCGATCAGAAGCTTGCCATTAATGACAGCACGCCAGCACCTCCGCTGGCGGATCGCGAGAAGTTGCCGGCTACCCAGAAGCCGGTGGAACTCGCGGGGCATAATGATTTGCAGAAGAGTGCCGTGCCGCCCGCCCCGCCGAAGCGGTATCCGGTTGAGCCGGCCGCACAGATCGCGCCGCTGCCTGCTCCCCCGCCGCTTGGCGTGCCTACCGCCAGCATAGCGCCGGAGCAACAAATGGCTAGCCGGGCAGTTCCCTTGCCTCCGGAGCGCCCGCTCCTGCCAAATGGGTCTGCCCCGGCAAAGCAGGATCAGGCCTGGCTCAATGTGAGACGTGAGCCTGTAGGAGGCGCACAAGCCCCGGACGTCATAGTGGGGCAACAGACCGGTGCTCCTGCTCAGGCGGGTGCGAGCCCCTATCCACCACAGCCAGGAACAGGAGGTTTCGGCTCCCTGCGAATCGATCCGAATGGCGCCCTGGCGACCGGCCCTGCCGCCGGAGAGCCTGCTCGGGCGGCGAACACACCCGCGCCTGCACCGACCTTTATGTGGGATCCGAACGTCCCGAAGGCGGGGCGAGCTTCGCCGTCGGGCACGGCCAATCTCCTTGCTGGGACGCAGCAAATCGGGGGTGGCTTCAGCGCCACGCTGTCGATCGAAGACGGTCGGTCGTCCTCAACGGGGAATTATCTTGGCGGCCTGCAGGTAGGAGGAAAAACTGGAACGGCAGAAAAGCTCGTCGCAGGCCAGGATGTCGCGCCCGTTTCCCCGGCTGTTTCTGTCGCGACCAATGCACCTGCACCCGCTGCGGTCAACAGCATCGATGCGCCCATGCCGCCTCCTCAGGCGGAAGTCGGGCGCGACAAATTCGCCAATGCGCCCGAGAACGCCTTCAAGCCGGTGGCGCAGGAGCCGGTCTCGACCTTCTCGATCGATGTCGACACCGCCTCCTATTCCTATGTCCGCGCGGCGCTGGGCCAGAACGTGCTGCCGCAGCCCGACGCCGTGCGCACCGAGGAGATGATCAACTATTTTCCCTATGACTATGCGCCACCCAGGAGCGCGGCCGAGCCCTTCTCCACGGCGGTGACGGTGATGCCCAATCCCTGGGTGGCGGGCCACAAGTTGATGCGGATCGGCATCAAGGGCTACACGCTTCCGGCCGACGAGCGCCCGCCCGCCAATCTGGTCTTCCTGATCGACACTTCGGGATCGATGGACGAGCCGAACAAGCTGCCGCTTCTCCTGAAATCGCTCGGCATGCTGGTCGACACGCTCCGGCCGGAGGACAAGGTCTCGATCGTCGCCTATGCCGGGTCCGCTGGCGTCGTGTTGCCGCCGACCAAGGCGTCCGACAAGGCCGCTATCGAGGCCGCTCTCGACAGGCTCAACGCCGGCGGCTCGACGGCGGGCGGGGAGGGGCTGCGCCTCGCCTACCAGCTTGCCGAAGCCAATTTCGATCCCAAGGCGGTGAACCGGGTGATGCTCTCGACCGATGGCGACTTCAATGTCGGCATCACCGATCCCGATGAGTTGAAGGGCTTCGTCACACGCGAGCGCGACAAGGGCATCTTCCTCTCGGTGCTCGGCTTCGGCATGGGCAATCTCAACGATGCGATGATGCAGGAGCTCGCCCAGAACGGCAACGGCGAGGCCGCCTATATCGACACGTTGAACGAGGCCCGGAAGGTGCTGGTGGACCAGGCGACCTCGACGCTCTTTCCCATTGCCAAGGATGTGAAGATCCAGGTCGAGTTCAATCCGGCCGCGGTGAGCGATTATCGCCTGGTCGGTTATGAGACGCGCATGCTGAGGACGGAGGACTTCAACAACGACAAGGTCGATGCCGGCGAGGTCGGCTCGGGCACCAGCGTGACGGCGATCTACGATTTCGTGCCGGCGGGCGGGCCGCGCCCGGTCGACGACAGTCGCTACCAGGCTCAGGTGGCCGCGGCGGCGACGGGCAAGGCTGACGAATATGCCTTCCTGAAGATCCGCTACAAGCTGCCGAAATCCGACAAGAGCAAGCTGATGACGACGCCGGTGACCCGTGCTGGTGAGGCCGAATCGATGTCGCAGGCGCCTCTCGATTCACGCTTCGCCGTGGCGGTGGCGAGCTTTGGCGAATGGCTGCGCGGGGGCAAGTACAGCGGCAGCGTGACGCCCGACGACATCATCGCGCTCGCCAATGGCGCGAAGGGTGAGGACGAGTTCGGCTACCGTGCGGAGTTCATCAACCTGGTGCGGGCGGCGAAGACGGCGAAGGGGCTGCCTCCGAGCAGGCAGTAACGAGCGACGGCCTCGGTGACGCAGGCGCGACGAGCCTCCCTCACGAAGCTGGGGGAGGTGACCGAACGAAGTGAGGTCGGAGGGGGTGTGGGCGGAGTGAGGCGCGGGAAGCGAGGTCTGGGTCTGCGGCATCCGCCGCTTTATCCTGGCCACACCCCCTCCGTCATTGCGCCGCGCCTACCTCCCGGCGTACTCCCGCTTCTTCACCTTGCGGATCTGCGCCAGCTGCCCTTCCAGGATCGCCAGCGTGTCGGCTTCCTCGGCCGTCAGCTCGTCCGGCCTGAGGTGGCGGATCAGCACTTCCAGGGCTTCGCCGATGCGGCCGAGCTGGCGGCCGTAGGAGCCGACCTCGTCGAGGATTGACTGCTCGATGTCAGGCCGCGGTGTCTGGCCGAGGTTGATGTTGACCAGGCCGAACTGGCCGCCGTTCTGGTAGAAGGTCCAGGGATTGATCGCCTGCCAAAGCTTGTCGGGCGCGATGGAAAGTCCGAGCGAATTGGCCATGAAAGTCCCCTCAGGCATCGTACGGAAGCGATGCAGCAAGCTTCGAGAGCCGCAGACTTTCATGGGGTCGGGATTTCAGCGTGACAGGCAAAGAAAAAGCCACCCCGAAGGATGGCTTTCGATCTCAGGCCTCAAACCCTTCTGGCTCAGTTGAGCTTGGCGCGCACCTCGTTGAGGGCGGCGGACATCAAATTGCTCGCGCTGGCGGCAGGCTGGTTCGACAGGATCGAGGTGGCGGCCTTCACGGCGGCATCCGCGGCGGCGGCCTTGACCTCGGCCACGGCGGAAGCCTCGGCCTGCGCGATCTTCTGGTCGGCCAGCTTGGTGCGGCGGGCGACGAAGTCCTGGATCTTGGCGATCTGCTCGGCCTTGTAGCGCTCGGCCTCGACCTTGGCGGCCTCGATCATCTGCACCGCTTCGGCCTCGGCTTCCTTCTGCTTGCGCTGATAGTCGGCCAGGAGCTTCTGGGCCTCCTCGCGCAGCGAGCGGGCCTGCTCGAGCTCGGCGCGAACGGCGTTGGCGCGGGCATCCAGACCTTTCCCGATCTGGCCGAAGGCGCCCATCTTCCAGGCAATGCCCAGGAAGATGAGGGTACCGATCAGGATGTAGAATTCCGCACCGGTGGGATCGAACACCTCGTGGAGCACTTCTCCGAAATATTCCATGGTGTCCTCCTCAGTTCGCCACGGCGGTGCCGACGGCCGCCTGGACCGCATCGGGCTCGGGAGCCTTGCCGAGCAGTTGCTCGACGATGGCCGTGGTGGCCTCGATGGCGATGGCGCTCACATTGCCCATGGCGGACTGCTTGGTGGCCGTGATCTGGGCTTCCGCCGCCGACAGCTTGGCCGAGAGATCGGCCTCGAGCGACTTGCGGGTGGCGTCCGTTTCGGCGGTCACGGCGGCGCGGGTCTCGGACGCGATGTTCTGAGCCTTGGCGCGCGCCTTGATCAGCGAGGTCTCATAGGCGGCAATGGCTTCGTCGCTGTCGGCCTTGGCCTTCTGCGCAGCAGCCACGTCCGACGAGATCTTGCTCGAACGGTCGGCAAGGATGCCGGCGATGCGCGGAAGCGCGACCTTCGACATCAGGAGGTAGAGAAGCCCGAAAGCGATGACCAGCCACAGGATCTGTGAAGCAAAGGTCGAGCTGTCGAAGGGCGGGAATGAGCCCTTGGCTCCATGGGCATCGGCCGGAACCTCGGTTCCTGCGGTTGATTCAGCCATGAAACACCTTCAGCGAATGCGCCCTTGCGCCCGTGGGGGCGCAGACACAATCAGATGGAATTGCTGCCAGCCCGCGCAAGCGAGTGACGGCCTCGCGGTTTGTGCGAAAGCCGTCCCCGGAACGCAGGCCGCGTGGATCAGACTGCGAAAAGCAGCAGCAGAGCTACGAGCAGCGAGAAGATGCCGAGAGCTTCCGTCAGCGCGAAGCCGAGGAGCAGGGTGCCGCGCTGGCCGTCGGCAGCCGACGGGTTGCGCAGGGCGCCCGAGAGGAACTGGCCGAAGAGGTTGCCGAGGCCGATGCCGGCGCCGGCCATGCCGATGCAAGCGATACCAGCACCGATCAACTTAGCTGCGTTGGCGTCCATGATGGAACTCCTGTTGGATGTGCGTTTGTTGGGACGAGTAGGAAATCAATGGCCAGGATGAAGGGCGTCATTGAGGTAGATGCAGGTGAGCGTTGCGAAGACATAGGCCTGCAACACGGCCACCAGCGTTTCGAGCGCCACCAGAGCGATGACGAGAAGGAGCGGCAAAGGTGAAAGGATCGCGGTGAAGACACCGGCGCCGGCGAGCATGACGATGAAGCCCGCGAAGATCTTGAGCGCGATATGGCCCGCCAGCATGTTGGCGAAAAGACGAACCGAGAGGCTGATCGGACGCGAAACGAAGGAGATCACCTCGATCACGATCAGCAGAGGCAGCAGCCAGGCTGGAACGCCCGAGGGCACGAACAGCTTCAGGAAATGCGCGCCATTCTTGTAGAAGCCGTAGGCGATGACAGTGCTGATCACCAGCGCGGCGAGAGCGAAGGTCACGATGATGTGGCTGGTGACCGTGAAGAAGCCCGGGATCAGGCCCAGCACGTTGCAGAACAGCACGAACATGAAGAGCGAGAACACGAAGGGCATGAAACGCATGCCCTCGTTTCCGGCCGAGCTGCGCACCGTGCCGGCCACGAATTCGTAGAAGGTTTCGGCGAGAGACTGCCAGCGGCCGGGAACGGTGGCCCGGGCCGAGGTGGTCGCGATCATCACCAGCGAGATGAGGATCACCGCGATGAACATGAACAGAGCCGAGTTCGTGAACGCGATGCTGCCGATATGGAAGATCGGCTTGATCTCGAATTGCGCAATCGGACTATGCATCGCCAGCGAGGCCCCGTCTTTTATTGTGGCGCAAGGCGCCTGTTCATTCCTGCTTGCCGGGTGTTTTGCCCAACATATTCGAAGCGCGCAACAAATTCCGGAGACCCGCCGCAAAGCCGAGCATCAAGAAAATGATGAGCCCCCACGGTGAGGTGCCGGCGAACTTGTCGATAACCCATCCGACCAAGCCGCCGGCGACGATGCCGGCAACGAATTCGGACGACAGACGCATCGCCTTGCCGATCGCGGAGGGATCGCCCTCCTGCTTACGCAACTTCGCCGCTTCGGCTTGTTCCCCGGCCTTGATGGTGCCGAGGCGCTCGTCGAGGCGGCGCAGACGTTCGGACAGCTCTTTTTCACTGGGATTGTCTTTGCCGGAATTTCCGGCCTGGTTTGCTTCGTCGCTCGCCATTGCGGCAACACGCTCCCTGGCCGGCAAACGGTGCCGGACACCCCCCTTGAAAACGGCGGGACCATACCTACCGACTTTTGCAGTGTCAAGGTGAGGCGAAATTAAGTCAAGCCTTTGAGAACAAATAAAAAATGGGCGAAAGCGAGGGCAGCGTGCGGCTTTTGTCCACGCTGCAGCCTGTGGTTGGGGCGGCATTATTCACGAAGGGCCGGCCTCCCGGGCGTCATCTGCCGCTTTCGGACGGGCCTATTTGCATCTCCCGGCACCGGATTCTTCGTGAGAATCAGGCCGCTTCCAGGCGTTCTGGCGAGACGATATCCACCAAGCCCCAGGCCTGCGCCTCCTCCGCGCTCATGAAATTGTCCCGCTCGAGCGCGGCCTCGACCTCTTTCAGCGTACGGCTGCAATGCTTGGCGTAAAGCGCGTTGAGACGCGCCCGGGTCTTGGAGATGTTGGCGGCGTGGATGAGCATATCGGTGGCCTGGCCTTGATAGCCGCCGGACGGCTGGTGCACCATGATCGAGGTATTGGGCAGGGCGATACGCCGGCCGGGGGCGCCGGCCATCAGGATGAAGGATGCGATGGAGTAGGCCGATCCCATGCACAGGGTCGAGACCGGGCTCTTGATGAATTGCATGGTGTCGTACATGGCGAAGCCGCTGGTTACCATCCCGCCGGGCGAGTTGATATAGATGGAGATCTCCTTCCTGGGATTCTCGGCCTCCAGGAAGAGCAATTGCGCGCAGACCAGCGCCGAGGTGTTGTCATCAACCGGGCCGTTGATGAAGATGATGCGCTCCCGCAGCATGCGCGAAAAGATGTCGAAGGCACGCTCGCCGCGCTGGGACTGTTCGACGACCATGGGGATGAGGGCGTTCATCGGGGAGGCTCCTTCTGCCGTTGGTTTGACTGAGACGCTGTGGAGTTTGTCATCCCCTTCCCCTCGTTCTCTCTGCGCTGCGCTCGCGAGCACACTCACAAGCAAAGCTTGTGAGGATACGGCCGGGGATGACTGCCCGGTGTTTCGGAAGTGAGATTTCAGGCCGCTCGCAGCATCATGACGGGTTCGTTCAAATTGGCGGCGGCGGGCTTCAGCACGAAGTCGCCATGGGTGATGCGCAGAAGCGTGCCGCCATCGCTGATGGGATCGAGTTCGAAGGTGACGACGCTGTCGAGTGTGCTCTCGCCGTCCTCCTCGCGCCAGGCGTAACGCAGGCGATGCGGGGGCTCGGCGGCCAGCACCGTGCAGTCGACGCGGCCGGCAAGACCGCCCGCCTTGCCGTCGAAGCTCAGGCCCTCAATCTTCCGCTCAAGCTCCATCGGCGCCAGCCAGGCGGCGACATAATCGGGGATGGTGAGCGCGCGCCAGACCTTGGCGGGCGGCGCTTCCAGCTCGCACTCGAAGACGAGATCCTTCGCCCGCTCCTCGCTCGCCCGGTCCTGCAGCATGGTCATCGGCGCGTCTTCCGTCATTGGTCCATATCCTTGAGCACTGCTTTGAGCCTTTCGATCCGCTCCGGCCAGAAGGCGCGGTAGCGGTCCACCCAGTCGGTCAGCGGCGTCAGCGCCTGCGGCACGGCGCGATAATGGGCGTTGCGCCCCTCGCGCCGCTCCGCAACCAGGCCGGCCTGCCTGAGCACGGCCAGATGCTGGGAGATGGCGGGCTGCGAGACCTCGAAGCCGGCCTTGAGCTCGGACACGCTCATCTCCCGGCCGGCGAGCCTTTCGAACACGGCGCGGCGGGTAGGATCGGCAAGGGCGCGGAAGAGATCGGGATCGGTCATGCGAGATACATAAGCATTTACTTATGGATTCGGCAAGACGATTTTCCTCCGGGTGCACGGGCATCTCGCCCGTTCTTGAACCGTGATGCTTGTCAATAAGGAAGAGATGGGCAGGATGCCCGTGCACCCCGGGAAGCTCCCGGGCTACACCGCTTCCAGGAACTGCTCGGCCTCGCTCAGGCTCACCGAGACGAGCTGGCTCACGCCGCGCTCGGCCATGGTGACGCCGAAGAGGCGGTTCATGCGGGCCATGGTGATGGGATTGTGGGTGATGGTGACGAAGCGCGTCTCCGTCTGCTGGATCATGCTGTCGAGCAGGTCGCAGAAGCGCTCGACATTGGCATCGTCCAGCGGCGCGTCGACTTCGTCGAGCACGCAGATCGGCGCGGGATTGGTGAGGAAGACCGCGAAGATCAGCGCCATCGCGGTCAGCGCCTGTTCGCCACCCGAAAGCAGCGACAGGGTTTGCGGCTTCTTGCCGGGCGGGCGGGCCAGCATTTCGAGCCCGGCCTCGAGCGGATCGTCCGATTCGGTGAGCTGCAGTTCCGCGGTACCACCGTCGAACAAAGTCTGGAACAGGCGCTGGAAATGGCCGTTGACCACGTCGAAGGCGGCCAGCAGCCTCTCGCGGCCTTCCTTGTTGAGGCCGGTGATGGCCTGCCGCAGGCGCTTGATCGCCTCGATCAGATCGTCCCGTTCGGCCACCATGCCGTCGAGCTGGCTCTGCACGTCCTTCTGCTCGTCCTCGGCACGCAGATTGACGGCGCCGAGGCGTTCGCGCTCGCGCTTGGCTTCCTCCAGCGACCGTTCGACATCCCTGCGATCGGGCATCGGCGCGTCGGGCGCGAGATTGGCGAGCTTGAGGAGGCCGGTGGGCGCGACGTTCAACGCCTCCTCGATCTCGGAGACGATCTGGGCGCGCCGTGCCCGCAAAGCGTCGAGCTTTTCTTCCGAGCGCACCTGCTCCTCGCGCGCCTGGCTCAGCGCCACCAGGGCATCGCGGCCCTGGCGGTCGCTCTGGGCAAGGCGGGTCTCGGCTTCGGCGAGGCGGTCGGCGGCTGCCTTGCGCGCAGCCTCGGCGATTTCCGTCTCGCTCATCAGGGCCCGGCGGCGGGCGGCGAAGACCAGGGGTGCGTCGTCGAAGGTTTCTCGCTCGACCTGCAACTCGGTCAGGCGGTTGGTCAGCGTTTCGATCTGGGCCGCGCCGCCCTCCTGTCGATCCGCCCAGGATCTGCTTTCCTGGCCGATGGCGGCGAGGCGCCTAAGACGCAGCTCCCCCTCGCGCGCGAGGGTCTGCGCATGAGCGCGCGCCTCGGCCACGGCGACGCGGCCTTGCGCCACGGCGTTGCGCAGCTCCTGCAGGCGGGCATTGAGGGCGCTGCCATCAGGCAGGGAGACGAGGGCTTCGCGGGCGGCCTCGCAGGTTTCCCTTGCTTCAGCGAGATCGTCGCCGAGACGGTTGCCGGCCTCGGCAAGGGCTGACAGGCGGCTCGCAAGCTGCGCGGCCTGGCGCTCGGCGGCGGCGGCGCGCTCGCGCAACTGCTCGGCCTCGCGGTTCAGCGCGCGCCAGGTGTCGCGGGCACCGCGCTCGCGCTCGCC
>NZ_BSPC01000064.1 GCF_030160835.1 Labrys miyagiensis
GACGCCGGCTCCGGCCGTGCCCGACGCGGCGAGCACCGCTCCCGATGCCGCCGCTCCGGCTGCGCCCGCCACCGCCGACGGCGCCAACCCGGCTCCCGCCGTGCCGGCCAAGCCCAAGGTCGCCAAGAAGGTGGTGAAGGCCGGGCCGTCCTACGCCGCCTCCACCCCGGTCGCCATTCCGGCGACGCCCTGGTCCTCGATCCCCACCTTCGACGCCGGCTCGCTCGACCGTCTCAACGGCCTCGCGCAGTATTATGCCAAGATCGCCCAGAATGGCGGCTTCCCGGCTGCTCCCCCCGTCGGCCTTGGCGCCGGCGCCTCGGGCGATGCCGTGCTCGCCTTGCGCCAGCGCCTGGTGATGGAGAAGGACCTGCCCGACTATCAGCGCGACAATCCGAAATGGGATGCCGGCCTCACCACCGCCGTCGGCCATTTCCAGATGCGCTACGGCCTGCAGCCCACCGGCAAGATCGATGACCGTACCCATGCCCAGATGGCCGTGCCGGTGCAGCAGCGCCTGATCCAGATCGGCCACAACATGGAGCGCGTCGGCGCCCGCTTCATCGACTTCAACCGCCGCTACGTGGTGGTGAACATCCCGAGCGCCCAGGTCGAGGCGATCGAGAACGGCCAGGTCGTGCGCCGCTACTTCGCCGTGGTCGGCCGGCCGCAGAACCCCTCTCCGGAGGTGGACGCCACCATCAGCGCCATCAACTTCAACCCCACCTGGACCGTGCCGCAATCCATCATCAAGAAGGAGATTGCGCCGCACATGCTGAAGGACTCGTCCTATCTCGCCCGGCAGAACATGTCGGTGATGGATGGTTCCGGCAAGACGATCGATCCGAAGTCGATCGACTGGTCGAGCCCGAAGGCCGCCAACTATATCGTGCGGCAGGCCAACGGCATGGGCAATGCCCTCGGCCAGCTGCGCATCCAGATGCCGAATCCGGACTCGGTCTACATGCATGACACGCCCACCAAGAAGCTGTTTGGCTCGGTCGACCGCTTCTTCTCGCATGGCTGCGTGCGCGTGCAGGGCGTGAACGACCTCGCCGCCTGGCTGCTGGGCGATGGCTGGGACGCCAGGCGCGTCACCCAGGAAGTGGCGACCGGCGAGCGCAAGGACCAGCCGATCCCCGACCGCGTGCCCGTGCACTGGGTCTACATGACCGCCTATGTCACCCCGGACGGCACGGCCCATTTCCGCCCCGACGTCTACAATCTCGACTTCGGCTCGGCCGCGCGCATTGCGGATGCCCAGGTGGTGAACCCGTATTGAGCTGGGAGCGCGGACTTCTCAGCGACATGCCTTCATGTCGCGATGTCCGCTCTTGAAGCGATAACGATCGCAGACCAGGCGGCGCGGTTGCGTAGCAGCATCGTTCCTGGCTCGAGAAGCTTCATCCTGCTTCTGGAAGGCGAATCATTCTACGATACGGCAGGAGCGGACATCGCGACATGAAGGCATGTCGCTGAGATGTCCGCGCTCCCGGGAATAACCCATCATGCTGAGAATCTGGGGACGGCGGAATTCCTTCAATGTGCAGAAGGTGATGTGGCTGGTGGGCGAGCTCGGCCTTGTCCATGAGCATATCCCCGCCGGCGGCAATTTCGGTGGGCTGGATACGCCGCAATTCCTGGCGATGAACCCGCATGGCCGCGTGCCGGTGATCGACGATGGCGGTGCCGTCATATGGGAATCGCATACGATCCTGCGCTACCTCGCCGCCCGCTACGGCGCCGGGCGCTTCTGGGCGGAGGATCCGGCGGCGCGCGCCGAGGCGGAGTGCTGGATGGACTGGCTGCAGACCGTGCTGCAGCCCGCCTTCCTCAACGACATCTTCTGGGGCTTCTACCGCACGCCGCCACAGCGGCGCGATGGGGCGACGATCCAGCGCGGCATCGACAAATGCACGGCTCATTTCCAGCTGCTCGACCGCTGGCTGGAGGGGCGGGCCTACATGCTCGGCGATCAGCTCAGCCTCGCCGACATCACCGTGGGCACCACGCTCTACCGCTATTACGGCCTGGACATCCCCCGCCCGCGCGTGCCGAATGTCGAGGCTTGGTATGCAAGCCTGCAGGAGCGCGCGCCCTATCGCGAGCACGTGATGGTGTCCTTCGCCGACCTCGAGGGACGGCTCGGGAATTGAGCTAAAGCGTTTTGCGATTTGCCGGATTCGGCAAGAATCGTAAAGACGCGTCGAACCAAAGAGTGAGAGCAAAGCAGCGTTTACGCTTGAACGCGCTTTGCTCTGGGGCAGGCGGCATGCCTTACGGGGATCGCTGGCATCCCTGCTCATGAGCGCTAACTTTGCAGCCCAGGAGCGGAGGCACAGCCGTCATTGCGAGCGCCAGCGAAGCAATCCAGGAGCCGCGGACACTGCCCTTTGGCCCCTGGATTGCTTCGCCCTGCGTAACTGCCCAGGTACTCCCTCATTTTTTGGCGCCCAAATATGCTCGCAGGACACGTCAGCGAGAACGCAGGTGAATCGCATCAAGAACAAATACGAGTCGACGGAACTCGTCATTGGCAGAGAGGCATGTCTTCTTACCCAAATTGAGGGTACCTGGGCAGTTACCGGATGCCTAATCAAGCAAGGTGACCTGGGCAGTTTCCAACAACGAAGGAATCGCTAAATCTCCGGGCGCAGAGAGGAATTCACTGCACCACCGTGCGCTGTGGATCACGAGCATCTGTAGCGTTGCAGAAACATCAGGATCGTCTCTTCAACTGCGTCCTCGGCCGAGACGGGTAGGCCCTCGCGGCCCATCATCCAGGGCCACAGAGATAGTTCGTTGAGCATCCCCATGAATTGGTGAGCTGCAAGGATCGGATTGCGGCAGTCCAGGATACCCAGCCCAGTCAGATGGGCGAGATAGCGCACGAGCCGCTCGGTTTGGGGGTCCATGACCGTGGCAAACTCCTCGGCGATCCACGGAAACTGACGGGAGTCGGCCACGACCATGCGAAGGAAGCCGAGATATTCCGGCTGCTCGTGAAGCTCTAGAATCATGCGCGCGACCAAACGCAGCACGTCCTCGACATCGCCTTGGGTTTCGACGCCGGACGGAAATGCGTCCTCGAGCTGACCCGACACCCTGACGAGCATCTCCCGAAAGATCTCCTCCTTGCTTGAGAACTGGTTGTAGAGCGTGCGTCGGGCCACGCCCGCGGCCACGGCCAGTTCGTCCATGCTGACAGAACCAAAGCCTCGTTTCAGGAACAGCTGCTCGGCCGCCTTGACGATGGCCTCCCGCGACCCGCCGCGCCGCGCAGCCGGGACGCCCTCTTTTGAATCGTTGCGAGTTTCCATACGAATTCCTTATTGCACTCTACAGTGCATATGAATATACTGCACTGTGCAGTGCATATCAAGGGCCAGATGCACTGGCGCCCGTTTTATCGTCGCGCCGGCTCCAGCAAGCCGAACCTCCATCAGCCCACTACGAAAGGCAGTGCCAGTGTGCAAGTTTCAGATCTTAATGGCCACCCTGCTCGCCACGGCTCTCACGGGCTGCGACAGTAAAGAGGCCCCCACAGCCCAGGTAAGACCGGTCCGGACGGTCGCTGCGGAGCCCGGTGCGCAGGGCGAGACCCTGGCGTTGACGGGCCAGGTTCGCCCCAAAGACCAGGTCAGCCTCGCCTTCCGCCTCGACGGACGCATGGTCAAGCGGCTTGTCAATGTCGGCGACGTCCTCAAGGCGGGCGAGATCGTCGCTCAACTCGACCCGCAAAACCAGCAGAACTCGCTGCGCGCGGCGCAAGCGAGTCTGGCCGCGGCCGAGGCGGCGCTGACGCAGGCCCGCCTGACTTTCGATCGGCAGCAACAGCTTCTAGCTGGCGGCTGGACCCAGCGTGCAAAATTCGACGAGGCTCAGCAATCGCTTCTCAGCGCCGAGGCCCAGGTGGACGCCGCCCATGCCCAGGTGGCCATCGCGCAAGATCAAGTGAATTACACCGACCTGATCGCAGATGCCCCCGGCGTGGTAACCGCAACTGGGGCCGAGCCGGGCGAGGTCATCCGCGCCGGACAGTCGATCGTGAACGTTGCGCGTCAGGGCGGACGCGATGCGGTATTCGATGTTTCGGAACAGCTCATCCGCACGAGCCCGCGCGATCCCGTGGTGCAGATCGTGTTGACCAACGATCCGTCCGTGCGGGCAACAGGCCGTGTGCGGGAGGTCTCGCCGCAGGCAGATGCCACCACAAGAACGTTCCAGGTCAAGGTTGGAATCATCGATCCTCCCCAGGAGATGCAGCTGGGTTCCACTGTCACCGGCAGCATCAAACTGGCCACCCCTTCCGGTCTTCAGGTTCCGCCGAGCGCGCTCACCAGGTCAGACGGCCGCCCGGCCGTGTGGGTCGTCGACCCAAAGAGCCAGACCGTGTCGCTGCGCAACGTCGATGTCTCACGATATGATCCGGCCGGCGTCATTGTTTCGCAGGGTCTGGACGCCGGGGAGACTGTAGTCACCGCAGGCGTGCAGACGCTGCATCCGGACCAGAAAGTCCGTGTGCTGGGAGGGGGTGTGTGATGCGCTTCAACCTCTCCGAATGGGCGCTCCGGCACCGGTCGCTCGTCACCTACTTCATGCTCATCATCGCCGTTGCGGGCGTCTGGTCCTACCTCCGGCTCGGCCGGAGTGAAGATCCGGACTTCACGGTCAAGACAATGGTGGTGCAGGCCGCATGGCCGGGCGCCACGGTCGCCGATACGATCGAGCAAGTCACCGACCGCCTTGAAAGCAAGCTGCAGGAAACACCAGGTCTCGATTACCTGAAGAGCTACACGACCCCAGGCCAGACGACGATCTTCGTCAACCTGAAGGACTCGACGCCTCCGGCTCAGGTGGCGAACATTTGGTACCAGGTGCGCAAGAAGGTGGGCGACATCCGGAGCACGCTGCCGCAGGGAATCGTCGGCCCCGGCTTCAACGACGAGTTCGGCGATACTTACGGCATCGTCTACGGCTTTACCACGGACGGCTTCACGGATCGGGAATTGCGGGACTACGTCGTCGATGTCCGCAAGCGCCTTCTGCAGCTTCCGGACATCTCCAAGATCGACCTACTCGGTGCGCAGGACGAGCGTGTGTATGTCGAATTCTCAGACAAGCAGCTGGCGGGCCTCGGGATCGACCGCTCCGCACTCATCACCGCGTTGCAGGCCCAGAACGCTGTCGCACCCCCGGGCGTCGTGCAGACCGAGGACGAGAAAATCCTCGTCCGCGTCTCGGGTGCCTTCCAATCCGAGCAGGATGTGCTCGCCGTCAATTTCGTCGCGAAGAACGGCCGCATCATTCGCCTCGGTGACATCGCGCATGTCGTCCGCGGGCCGGCCGACCCGGCGCAGCCGATGTTCCGCGTCAATGGACGCCAGGGCATCGGGCTGTCGATCGCCATGCGCAAGGGCGGTGACGTTCTGGCGCTGGGGCGCAATGTCGGGCACGCCATGGCCGAGATCAAGGCGAACCTGCCGGTCGGGATCGAGCCGACGCTCGTCGCCGACCAGCCGGTGACCGTGGAGCATGCCGTGGACGACTTCATGGAGGCCCTGTGGGAATCCGTCGCCATCGTGCTCGGTGTCAGCCTGCTCAGCCTCGGCCTGCGCGCCGGCGCGGTGGTGGCGCTCTCGATCCCGCTCGTGCTCGCCGCGGTGTTCGTGGCGATGGGATTCCTCGGGATCGACCTTCAGCGGATCTCGCTGGGCGCCCTCATCATCGCCCTCGGCCTGCTGGTCGATGATGCGATGATTACCGTCGAGACGATGGTCACACATCTGGAGCATGGCGAAGAAAAAGAGAAAGCGGCAACGTTTGCCTACTCCTCGACCGCCTTCCCGATGCTCACCGGCACATTGGTCACGGTGGCGGGTTTCGTGCCGATCGGGTTCGCGGCCAGCGCTGCTGGCGAGTACACCTTCTCGATCTTCGCCGTCGTTGCGATCGCGCTGCTCGTGTCCTGGGTTGTGGCGGTGCTGTTCGCCCCGTTGCTCGGTGTCTGGATCTTGAAAAAGCCCAAGGCGGCGCACTCCGGCGAGCCTGGACCGATCATGCGTTGTTTCCGCAGCTTCCTGATACTGGCGATGCGGGCGCGCTGGGTGACGCTGATCGCGACACTCTGCCTGTTTGGCGCTGCGGTCTATGGGATGCGTCTGGTTCCGCAACAATTCTTCCCGCCCTCGGACCGCCCCGAACTGCTGGTCGATCTGCAGTTGCCGCAGAACGCGTCGATGAACGCAACGCGCGATATCTCGACCCGGGTCGACCAACTCCTGGCGGGTGATCAGGACGTGGACCATTGGAGCACGAATGTCGGCCAGGGCGCCGTTCGCTTCTACCTGCCACTGAACGTCCAGCTTCCCAACGACTCTTTCGCCCAGCTCGTGGTTGTCACCAAGGGACTGGAGCAGCGCGAGCGCGTCAAGGCCAAGCTGGAGCAGGCACTGGCCACGCAGTTTCCGAATGCCGTCGGGCGGGTCTATCCGCTCGAACTCGGGCCGCCTGTCGGTTGGCCGTTGCAATACCGGGTGACCGGCGTCGATCCCGAGCAAGTGCGCGACATCGCCTTCAATGTCGCGAAGATCCTGAGTGATGACCCGAATGCCCGCAACGTCAACTACAACTGGATGGAGCCGGCACGAACGTTGCGCGTTCGCGTCGATCAAGACCAGGCGAGGCTCCTCGGCCTGAGCTCGGAGAATCTTGCTCAGACCCTGAACGCGGTCGTGTCCGGCATCACGTCAACCCAGATGCGCAGCGGCACCTATCTCGTTGATGTGGTCGTGCGGGCCTCGGCTGAGGAGCGCATGTCGCTCTCGACGATCCGTGCGCTTCAGGTGCCGTTGCCGAATGGGCAGACCGTTCCGCTGAGCCAGATTGCATCCGTGGAATACGGCCAGGAGTATCCCATGATCTGGCGACGAGACCGATCACCGACCGTGACGGTGCAAGCCGATGTCGCGCCCGGCATTCAGACCGCGACCGTCGTCCAGGCTTTGGCGCCGAAGTTTGAGGCCCTGAATGCGAGCCTGCCGAGCGGTTACCATATCGCACTCGGGGGAACGGTCGAGGAGAGCAGCAAGGCGCAGGTGTCCGTCGCAGCGGTCCTGCCGTTGATGCTCATCCTGATCCTGACGGTGCTGATGATCCAGCTTCAGAGCTTCAATCGCCTGTTCCTGGTGATCAGCGTGGCCCCGCTCGGCCTTGTCGGGGTCGTCGCGGCGCTCCTGCTGGCGGACAAGCCCCTCGGCTTCGTCGCACTCCTCGGCGTGCTCGCGCTGACAGGCATGATCGCGCGCAATTCGGTGATCCTGATCGATCAGATCGAAAAGGAGAAGGCGCACGGCCGACATCCTTGGGATGCGGTCGTTGAGGCCACCACGCACCGGTTCCGCCCGATCCTGCTGACCGCCGCTGCTGCCATCCTCGGTATGATCCCGATCGCATCCACCATCTTCTGGGGCCCGATGGCTTACGCGATCATGGGCGGCTTGGCGGTTGCAACGCTTCTGACGCTGATCTTCCTTCCGGCGCTCTACGTGACGTGGTTCCGCATCGAGCGACCCAGGGTGACGGCAGGCGAAAGCGTCGATCTCGGGCATGCCGCCACGGTCAGCCTATGACCCGAATGGCTTTCACCGAGCGCCACTTCTTGGAGATGGCCATGTACATCAACGCCGCTCGCGAAGGCCCGTTTCCAGGCCTGTTGGGGTCGCTTGTCGCAGGTGGCACACCGCCGCCCGCGACTCGCCCCGCCAATCACGGCATTAAGCATCTGACGGGGGTGAGTGACGCTGTGCGCAGGGGAAAGTCAAGACCGGAAGCCGGGTCCTCCAGTGCGCTTCGGCGTCTCCTGGCCTGCTCACTTGTAGTCGCGGCGGCGTTGCTTAGCGGCTGCGCCTCCCGCCCGGAAAGTGGGTTTCTGCGCCCGGTTTCAGGGTCTGCCACGGGCGCGAGCGAGCATACGCTTCTGATCGCAACGACCCGCGAGCGCGATTCCAGGCCAGGCACGCTGTTCAATGGCGATCGATCAGGGGCGCTCGATTATGCCACCGTTACCGTTTCCGTCCCACCCAAGCATGTAAGCGGGCAAGTCGAATGGCCCTCGTCTCCCCATGGTAATCCCCAGTCCGATTTTGTCGTGCGAAAGGCTGCCTATATCGACGGCGAGAAGGCCTTCATCCGCACGCTAAATGCCAGGTTGGACGCGCAGCCGCCCGGCAAACGCAAAGTGCTGGTGTTCATTCACGGCTACAACACGATGTTTGCCGAGGGGCTCTATCGCTTCTCGCAAATCATCGAGGACTCGAATTCGCCCGCAGTTCCCGTGCTGTTTACTTGGTCGTCGCAGGGGAGCCTCACTGGCTATGTCTACGACACAAACAGTGCGACGGTGGCGCGGGATGACCTGGAACATACCCTCCGCCTCATTGCTGCCAGTGACGCTGACGAGATCAACATCGTCGCCCATTCGATGGGCAATTGGGTGACGGTGGAGGCCATTCGGCAAATCAAGATATCGGGCGATACGAGGGGAGCCAATAAGGTTGGAGCTATCATCTTGGCGGCGCCAGACATCGACCTCGACGTGTTCAAGTCTGAGATGAAACGCATTGGACGGCTCCGCAAGCCCTTCTTCATCGTTGTCTCGAAGGACGATCAGGCCTTGCAGTTTTCAAGGTTCATTGCGGGCGACAGACCCAGGCTCGGGGCCGACAGCAATGTGCAGGAGTTGGCGGCGTTAGGGGCGATCGTGATCGATCTGACGACCTTGAAGGGAAATGACCCCCTAAACCATGGCAAGTTCGCACAGCTTGCCAACGTTGCTCCAGAGCTGGAGCGTGTTTTGCAGGATGATACAGCGGCCGGCAAAGACTCCGTGCCGAAAAATCAACGGTGATCGGCGGTCGACTTGCTTCTTTCATTACCCTTCCGGTCAGAATCATCCATCCGCGCAGGCAGATCGCTTCTGAGGCACAACCCTAAGCGCGACCTCGGCAGCCTGATCGAAACCTGTCAATCGGCCCCGTCCAGGGGGTAACACTTGTTAGAGGTGACCTTGCAAATCGACCCAACTCTCCTGAGTACGATCTCGGCCCTTTCAGGGACCATCGTGGGCGGCGGCACATCCCTGGTCGCGGCCATCTACACCCAGCGCTACCAGGATCGCCTTCAGCGCATCGCACGTGAGGTTGAGAAGCGGGAGGCTGTTTATTCTGATTTCGTAATGCACGCGTCAAACCTGCTGCTGAACGCCTACACGCGTGACGAGATCGTGCTGGGCGGGGAAGAGCCGCGCCTGATCGGGCTTATCAACCGCATGAGGCTGTTCGCTCCGGCTGAGGTCGTCGGTGGAGCGGAAAAGGTGCTCAGAGTCATTGTCGAAATCTCGCTGAAGCCGAGTATCGAACTCCGACAACTCGCGCAGGAGGCGCTGTCCAAGAGCCTTGACCCCGATACGCTCCTGGTATTCAGCTCAACGTGCCGGGACGACTTGGACCGCGTGCGCCGGACGACCGTGTAACTATGAGCAGGATTGGGCTCTCTATTGCAGTGCCCTGGTGCCTCTTTCGGAACCTAAGCGCGAGATTTTGCGACGCCCTACCGCTTCGCTCGCAATGACGGTGTTTCTGCCACCCTCATCGACCAAAGTTAGCGCCCGCGAGCATCCTTGCCTGCCTCTTATCTTTTCTCTGGCGCAATGGTTCGAAGAGCAGGTTGTCGCCACAACCATCAAGATGGTTGTGGCTGAGATGCCTGCGATCCCGGGGAGGGCTCGCCCTAAAATCTCCCGATTGCCCACCGAGGCTGGCGGGCCAACGGATTCCCGCCATGTCCTCTCCCTTCCAGGCTCTCGTCTTCGATCTCGGCGGCGTCGTGGTGCAGCATGACAATGCCGTGCTGTTCACACGCCTCGCCTCGCGCTGCGCCCCCGCCTGGGGCATGGCGGAAGTCGGCGCGCTTTTCAGGCAGAACCGTTGGGAGACCGGCGCGCCGATCCGCGATTTCCATGCCCAGCTCCAGGCCGAAGCCGGTTATGCCGAGCCCTGGGAGATCTTCCTGGACGACTGGTGCTGCCATCTCGCCGTCGATCCCTCCATGCTGGCGCTGATGGGCGGGCTGGCGCGCCACAACCGTGTCGTCATCTTCTCCAACACCAACCAGGAGCACTGGGACTTCGTGCTGGCCGCCTCGGGCGGGGCCTTTGCCGCCTACGAGCCCTATCTCAGCCACCTGATCGGCCACGGCAAGCCTGCGGTGCGCGCCTTCGAGGTGGTGGCCGAACAGGCCGGGCTCGACCCGGCGCGCTCGATCTTCTTCGACGACAAGCCTGAGAACGTCGAAGGCGCCCGCCAGGCCGGGTTCCAGGCGGAGGTGTTCCAAGACGAGGCCTGGTTGCGCGGGTTTCTGAAGGAGAAGGGCGTGCGGGTTTAGTCTGCTCTTGAAATGCCTTGCCCCCTCCTGGCGCACGGATTTCCCGCAGCGCTACCGCGCGCCGGCCCGCAAGGGCGCCCCAGTCGAGCACGACGTCCTCGTCCACGAAATCGCCATCGGCCTCGACCGCTGCGTCTACAACTGGACGATTGCGGCGGGTCGCTAATCTGCTGTTAAGTTCGCGCTGGGATAGGGCATGTTGCGCGGCGAGAATCGCATCTCGACGGGGGAGAGCATGAAGCAGGTCGCCATCACGGTCCTCGCTTGTCTGGCAGCCGGTTCCTCCGCCGCCGCCGATTGCCTGTCGGACTTCAAGGCGCTCAATGCCGTCAAGGCCGAGGCCGGGCCGTTCCGGATCGAGATGCAGGTGAGCGTGGTGCCGCCGGCGGCCTCGGGGCAGAAGCCCGAGCCGGTGCCGGTGAGCACCATCACCACGCTGGTGGTGCCATTGGGCTCCTACCGCATGACCAAGACGGGCAAGGGCCAGACGATCGATCTCGTCGTCCTCGACAGGCAGAAGGCCTGGAGCAAGCAGCCGGACGGCTGGAAGCCCGTCGAGGCGGAGAAGATGCCCGATCTCACAGGCGCCTGGCCGACGGCCGAATATGTCGCGGCAGTCAAGCTCTTCAATCTGCAATGCCTCGGGGAACAGCCCTACAAGGACAAACCGGCCCTCGCCTTCGGCTTCGACATCGCGCCGCAGAACAGCGCCTCCCACATCACGGCCTATTTCGACCCCGCCACCCGCCTGCCGCTGGGGAGCGAAGTGGTGACCGAAGCCGGCGCGAAGGCGATCGTCGATGCGGCGTATGTGTTCGACAGGACGATCAGCGTGAGCGCGCCGGTGCCGTGAGGGGGGCTCCTTCATGGGCCTCGTGGCCGTGCTGATCCTCCGGTTGGGCGAGATGGGACATTCAAGAATGAGATGGGCCCTCGAAGTCCCCTCGCCCCGTTCTTACGGGGAGAGGATAAAGGTGAGGGGCAGCACAGGCTGTCGGGATTGGCATTTCGAAAAGGCACGAGCCATGAGGCATGCCTACGCAGACCGGTGGGATATTTTGGTTTGGTCAGGAAACTTTATTCTGCTGACATCGAGTGGCCCCTCACCTCTATCCTCTCCCCGTAAACGGGGCGAGGGGGCGCAGGCGGCGAGCCCTTTCTTCGATCCCCCATCTCGCCCAACCGTTTCAAATTTACTGCGATCATTGTTGTGGGATGTGAATCAGACAGCCCGCTTCGCGTCGCGTATTTTGCAGTCCTCGATCACGTTCCAGGTCGCGCGCCTTTTCCCCGCCGCCTAAGCCGTCTCCGTCACGACACGGAGATCCCCATGACCTTGCTTTCCAGGCTTACCCTTTCCGCCCTCGCTCTCCTGCTGGCCACCGCCGCCGCCAGTGCCGCCGGGCTCAAGCTCATCGACATCCCAGCGGCCGGTGAAGCGCCGGCCCTGACAGGCGCGGTGTGGTATCCCTGCCCGGGGCAGGCGCCAACCGAGATCCGCTTCGGTCCCGCCAGCCTGTTGGCCGTGCGCGACTGCCCCGTCACGGGCGGTGGGCTGCCGCTGGTGGTGATGTCGCATGGCGTCGGCGGCTGGTTCGGCGGCCATCACGATACCGCCGAGGCGCTGGCCGATGCGGGCTTCATCGTCGCCGCCATCAACCATCCCCTCGACAGCGGCCGCTCGCCGATCCGCCGCCCGGGCGACCTCGCCTCGATGATCGAGCGGCCCGCCGACATCAAGCGCCTGGTCGACTATATGCTCGCGGCCTGGCCCGATGCCGGGCGCGTCGACCCCGCCCGCATCGGCGTCTTCGGCTTTTCGCGCGGCGGCTATACCGGCCTTGCCGTTGCCGGCGGCACGCCGGACCTCCGGCTGGTGCTGCGCGACTGCCCGACCTATCCCGGCAACCGCTGGTGCGAGCAGATCCGCGAAGGTTTGCTGCTGAGCCGGCCGATCGTGCATGACAAGCGCATCAAGGCCGCCGTGATCGCCGATCCCGCGCTCGGCGCCCAATTCACGGCGGCGGGCCTGAAGGACGTGACGATTCCCGTGCAGCTCTGGGCCTCCGAGCGGGGTGGCGATGGCGTCACGCCGGCTGGTGGCGCCGCCGTCAATCGGGATCTGCCGGTGAAGCCCGACTACCGCATCGTACCGAATTCCGGCCACTTCGCCTTCCTCGCCCCCTGCAGCGCGGCGTTCGCCAAGGCCGCCAGTGATTTCGGCGAGCCAGAGCTTTGCGAAGATGCGCCGGGGTTTGACCGCGTCGCGTTCCACAAGGCGTTCGACGAGGCGGTGGTGGCGTTCTTCAGGACGCATCTGGCGGGGGAGTTGTGAAGGGCAGCGGTAAAGGGCGCTGCGCGAGAGCCTCCCCCACGAAGCTGGGGGAGGTGGGCCGGCGAAGCCGGCTCGGAGGGGGTGTGGTCAGGAAAGGGCGCGGGAACCGTCAACCCATGGCATCGTTTCGCGTGCCTCATTCTGACCACACCCCCTCCGACCTCACTTCGTTCGGCCACCTCCCCCAGCTTCGTGGGGGAGGCTCAGGTCGCGCCCATCTCCTCTCGCCCGCCCCCGCCCCGATGCTGTAAGCTCCGCCGTGCAAACCGGGGAAGGGCACACATGATCGAGGGATCCTGCCTCTGCGGCCAATTGCGCTGGCGTTGCGATGCCGCGCAGGAGTCCGCCACCGCCTGCAATTGCACGGCCTGCCGGCGTTACGGCGTGCTCTGGGCCTATGGCCACGAGAACGAGGACATCCATGTCTCCGGCGAGACGCGCGCCTATGCGCGTGCGCGCGGGACGCCCAGCCTCGAATTTCATTTCTGCCCGCATTGCGGCTGCGTCGGCTACTGGCGCGCCACCCGCACCAATGACAAGGGCCAGCGCCGCATCGCGGTGAACCTGCGCCTCGCCGAGCCCGACGCCGTGGCCGCCCTCCTCATCGACCATTTCGACGGCCTCGACAGCTTCGAGGACCTGCCGCGCGACGGTACCTGTATCGCGGACGTGTGGTTCTGACCTGGGAGCGCGGACTTCCAGTCCGCTCTTGAAACGTTGCGGGCGTAGAAAAGGGCGCGAACCTCGGCGGTTGCGCCCTTCCTGGTGATATCGGCGGTTCAAGAGCGGACTGGAAGTCCGCGCTCCCGGCTACCTCTGCCCGCCCGACGCCGTGATGCGCTCGCCCGTCAGCCATGCCGACTGGTCGGAGGCCAGGAACACGGCGACGTGGGCGATGTCGTCGGGGCGGCCCATGCGGCCCATCGGCAGGGTCGCGCCGATCGACTTGGCGGCCTCGCCGTCGACGCCCAGTGCGGCCAGGCCCTCGGTCTCGGTCATGCCGGGGGCGATGGCGTTGACGCGGATGCCGCGACCGGCAAGCTCATTGGCGAGGGCCTTGGTAATGGCGTCGACAGCCGCCTTGGAGGCGGAATAGACCACCGAATTCGGCACGGGATTGGTGCTGGAGATCGTCGAGAGATTGATTACGCTGCCGCCCTGGCCGAAGGCGCGAGCCGCTTCCTGGGTCGCGAGCAGGGTGCCGAGCACGTTGACGTCGAACTGGCGGCGGTAATCGGCTTCGGTCACCGTGTCGAGCGGTGCGAAACTGAAGACGCCGGCATTGTTGACGAGGATGCCGGGGGCACCGAGCGTCGCGCTGGTCTCGGCGAACAGGCGCTGCACGTCGGCGCTCTTGCTGACATCGGCCTGAATGGCCACCGCCTTGCCGCCCTCGCGCAGGATGTCGCCGACCACCTTGTCCGCGCCCTCGCGGCTGGCCGCATAGTTCACCGCCACGGCGGCGCCGGCCCTAGCGAATTGCCGCGCGATGGCCGCGCCGATGCCCTTCGAAGCGCCTGTCACGATCGCCACCTTGCCCTTGAGTTCGTCCATGATCCTTCTCCTTGCTGGGTTGAGGCGCCGCGCTGCGGCGTTGCCCAAGGAGATAAGTCATACGCGTAAGGTAGGGTAGCGGCGCAGATCCTATATGATATATACGTTCACCGTATGAATGATCGCCTCCAGCAACTCGCCATCTTCGTGCGCACCGTCGAGACCGGCAGCTTCTCGAAGGTGGCGCGCGAATTCGGCCTGTCGCAGCCCTCGGTCTCCCGCATGGTGGCGGCGCTGGAGGAGCGGCTCGGCGTCAAGCTGCTCACGCGCACCACGCGCCAGCTTTCGCTCACCGATGCCGGCGAGGCGCTGCTCACCCGGGCACGCGACGCGCTGGCCGGTATCGAGGAGGCCGAGAACGCGGCGCGCGGGGCCGACAGGCTGTCCGGTATGCTGCGCGTCGCCCTGCCGGCGACCTTCGGCGTGCGCCAGATCGTGCCGCTGCTCCCCGTCTTCCTCGAACGCCATCCCGGGCTCAAGGTCGACCTGATGATGGCCGACCGCTTGGAGAACCTCATTGCCGAGGGCGCGGACATGGCGCTGCGCCTAGGCGAACAGCCGGATTCGAGTTTCGTGACGCGCCGGCTCGCCACCGCCAGGCGCCTGTTCATCGCCGCGCCTTCCTATCTCGTCCGCCGCGGCGCGCCTTCCAGTCTTGCCGATCTCGACCGGCATCATCTCATCGGCGGCCCCAGCGATGGCAGCGAGCCGAACTGGACTGCGAGCCGCGACGGCGTCAGCGAGACCCGGCCGGTGGATCCACGCCTGCGCACCCGCTCCGCCGCTGGCGCTGTCGCCTGTGCCAGCGCGGGCCTCGGCATCGCCACCGCCTCCATCTGGATGTGCGGGGAGGAACTCGCCTCAGGCGCGCTGGTCGAGATCCTTGGTCACTACCGCCTCGCCCCCGTCACGGCCCATGTCGTCTTCCCCGCCGGCCGCCGCCCGACCCAGAAGGCCCGCGCCTTCGCCGACTATCTGGCAGGAGCGCTGGTGGAGGGCGCGTGAGGGGCTCTCGCGCGTGAAAAGCATGTGTAGCCGGACACTTGAAACTGAAGCAGTCTGGAGCGGCCAGCTAGCGCACGGCCCTGAGGCCCTCCGCCATGAGTCTCGCTCCGAGGGCGCCGACGATGGCGCCGGCGGCCCGGTCGATCCAGGGCTTGGCGCGCAGGTAGAGCGAGCGCGGCCGGCTGGCCGAGAAGGTCACGGCAACGATGGCGTACCAGCCGAATTCGTTGCAGAACAGCAAGGGCGGCAGGGCCAGCAGCATCCAGAGCGGCGGATGGGCGGGCAGCATCGCCGCGAACATCGAACCGTAGAAGATGGCGGTCTTCGGGTTGGCGAGCTGCACCAGCAGCGCCCGGACGAAGGCTTTCCGGGAGGATCCCTGGCGCCCCGGCTGGCCGGCCGCGATCTCGATCTTGTCCTTGGCGCCGCGCCAGATCTTGATGCCGATCCAGACGAGATAGGCGCCGCCGGCGACACGCAGAAGGATGTCGAGCCAGGCCACCTGCAGCAGGAGCGCGGTGAGGCCGGCGACGGCGATGCAGGCGAAGATGAAGCCGCCGGCCCCCATGCCGACCGCAGCCGCCAGCCCGTCGCGGCGCTCGCCGGCCACCGCGATGCGGGAAACCACCACGAAGCTCGGCCCCGGGCTCATGGCGCCGAGCAGGAAGACGCCGAGAATGGAAAGAAGGGTCAGGGTTTCAGACAAGGTTCTCTCCACTGTCGAATGGGTGTCGCGTTGATCTGTCGCTGCGCCGCGGGCGAACCTTAGCGCTGGATGCGGCTGGGTAGAAGGCCAGTAATCATGAGTCAGGTCTTGCGATAGGGCAAAAATCGCCAGTTCCGCGCACCGATGTACGTTCATGCTTGGGCTGTCATTGCGAAAAACTAGACATGGAGTGCGGTATGCACCCCATTGGCAAAAGGGCTATCTCTACCTCATTGTGAGCGCTTACGAAAAAGCCAGGAAAACGCCGCACCTAGGAACAGTGAAGCCAAGAGCCCAAAAATCAGATCGCCCTGCATAGCATCGCTTTGCGGTTGATACAGCGTGTTAAAATTGGGCTTATCTACACTATACCATACTAATATGTTGTCTCCGGGCTCTAGGGATGTGCATTTTGGCTTGTCTATCCAATCCCTTCCTGAATAGGTCGAACCATTGACAGTGAATTTGTATTCGGCGCCATTGTTCTTGGCGCAAATAATATCCGTTATCTCCGCATCAGTAAAAGTATAATTTTTAGACAGAAAATAATCTTTCGGAATTGTCATAATATAGAATACGATCAGAAAGGCGAAGAAAGTTGTTATGAATATCGCTTTTTTTGACAATTTATTTGTCTCGGATCGCGGTCGGGAGCGGGCAGAGCGGTGGCGTCAGGCTGCAGGCAATGCGGCTGACGGAAAGGCTCCGCCTTTCTTGGATTAGCTAGTGGTTCAAGAGCCAGCTGGAAGCCAGCGACCCCAGGGGATCACTCTCCCACCGCCAGCCCCGCCGGTCTCCTGTTGTCGTTCGCGCCATACACGAACCCCGGCTTCATCTGGCCACCGAAGCTGGAATCGTTGCCGGAGCTCGCAGTGCCTTGGCCAGTTGCTGCCGGCGCCGGCAGCGCCACCAGTTCGGCGGCGCCCCAGGGGGTCTGCTGGGTGATCTTGTAGCCCATGCCCTGCAGGATCTTCACCGTGTCGGGCGAGAGGGAATAGGGTTCGGCATAGACCTCGTCCGGCAGCCATTGATGGTGGATGCGCGGCATGTCCACCGCTTCCTGCGGCTGCATGCCGTAATCGATCAGGTTGAGGATGGTCTGCAGCGTGATGGTGATGATGCGCGAGCCGCCGGGGCTGCCGAGCACGGCGACGATATGCCCGTCCTTGGTGACCAAAGTCGGCGCCATCGAGGAGAGCGGGCGCTTGCCGGGGGCGATCGAGTTGGCTTCGCCCTGGATCAGGCCGAACAGATTGGGCACGCCGGTCTTGGTGGTGAAGTCGTCCATCTCGTCATTGAGGAGATAGCCGGTGCCGGGCGCGATCACGCCCGCGCCGAACAGGCCGTTGATGGTGTAGGTGACGGAGACGGCATTGCCCACCTTGTCGACCACCGAATAATGCGTGGTTTCCGTCTTCTCATGCGGCGCCGTGCCCGGCTGCACGTCCTTGGAGGGCGTCGCCTTGTCCGGCAGGATCTTGGCACGGATCTCACCGGCGTAATCCTTCGAGAGCAGCCGGTCGAGCGGGTTCTTCACGAAGACCGGATCGCCCAGATAGGTGTTGCGGTCCATATAGGCGTGGCGCATGGCCTCGACCATGGTGTGCACGGCGTCAGCCGAATGCCAGCCCATCGCCTTGAGGTCGTAGCCTTCCAGGATGTTGAGGATCTCGCAAAGCGTGGTGCCGCCGGAGGAGGGCGGGGGCGAGGAGGCGATGGCATAGCCGCGATAGGTGCAGGTGACGGGGGCGGACTCCGTCACGGTGTAGTCGGCAAGGTCCTGCGCGGTGATCAGGCCGCCCTTGGCCTTCATCGCGGCGGCCAGCTTCTGGGCGTTGTCGCCCTTGTAGAAGCCGTCGGGGCCATTCTTGGCGATGGCCTCCAGCGTGTCGGCGAGGTCCTTCTGCACCAGCGTGTCGCCGGGCTGCAGGGCCGAGCCGTCGGGCTTGAAGAAGATCCTGGCCGCCTCGGGATCCTGCTTCAGGAGCGGAGCGCCGGCATCGATGATGTCGGTATCGCCGCGGCTGAGCACGAAGCCCTCGCGGGCGAGCTTGATGGCCGGGGCCATCACCTTGTCGCGCGGCAGCGTGCCGTATTTGGAGAGCGCGGTGTCGAGGCCGAGCACGCTCCCCGGCACGCCCACGGCCTTGTAGCCATAGAGGCTGGCGCCCTTGATCACATTGCCCTGGGCATCGAGATACATGCCCTTGGTGGCCGCCGCCGGGGCCTTTTCGCGGAAATTGATGAAGGTGTCCTTGTTGTCCTTGACGAGGTGCACCACCATGAAGCCGCCGCCGCCGATATTGGCGCAGCAGCTGTTGGTCACCGCCTGCGCATAGCCCACCGCCACCGCCGCATCGACGGCATTGCCGCCCTCCGCCAGGATATCGGCGCCGACCTGCGAGGCGAGATGCTGGGAGGACACCACCATGCCGTCAGGCGCTTCCACCGCGGGCCGCGAGGCGGCATGGGCGGCAAGAGGCAGGGCGGCGAGGATGAGGGCGAGGAAGCGTTTCATGGGCGGTCTCCTTCCTGTGGGACAGGGAGGGTAGAGCGTGATGGCCGATTGGGGAAGGGGCCTGGGAGCGCGGACGTTCCTACGACACTCAAGAGAGTGTCGGACGATCCGCTCTTGGAAACGAGTCGCTCTACGATAAAGGAAGAGCGGACGGGGACGTCCGCGGTCCCAGCCACTGCGGTTCCCGCACCTACTCGTTTGGCTTTCTTCTCTTCCAGCCCCGATACCACTCGACGAACGCACGGACCCCCTCTTCCACGCCCGTCGTCGGCCTGTAGCCCGTCAGCGCCTCCAGAAGCTCCGCGCTGGCGAAAGTGCGCGGCACGTCGCCTTGCTGCATCGGCAGCATTTTGCGTTCGGCCTTGCGTCCCATCGCGGCCTCGATCGTCTCGATGAAGGCCATCAGCCCCACCGGCTGGCCGCCGGCGATGTTGACGACGCGGTGCGGCGCCACCGGGGAGAGCGAATCGAGGCCCTCGCGGCCCGCCGGCTCGCCCTGGCGCGGGATCAGCGGCATCAGGCGCAGGATCGCCTCGATGAGGTCGCCGACAAAGGTGAAGTCGCGCTCCATCCTTCCTTCGCCATAGACCTCGATGGGCCTGCCTTCCTCGATGGCGTCGACGAATTTGAACAGCGCCATGTCGGGCCGGCCCCAGGGGCCGTAGACGGTGAAGAAGCGAAAGCAGGTCACCGGCATCTCCCACAGATGCGCGTAGGAATGCAGCATCGTCTCGCCGCTCTTCTTGGTGGCGGCGTAGAGGGTGAGGGGCTGGTCGGCCCTGTCGGTCTCGCGGAAGGGGATGGCGGCGTTGGCGCCGTAGATCGAGGAGGTCGAGGCGAACAGGAAATGCTTCACCTTGGCCTCGCGCGCCACCTCCATCAGGTTGAACAGGCCGACGAGGTTGGCATCGACATAGGCCCGCGGATTTTCCAGGCTGTAGCGCACGCCCGCCTGGCCGGCGAGGTGAAGGATGATGTCGGGCGTCTCCTCGGCGGCGAGCGCCGCGAGCGCGTCCCGGTCCTCCAGCATGAAGATCTTCGGGCGGAAGGCGTTGGAGCGCTCGAGGATGGCGTGGCGGGCCTGCTTGAGGGCGAGGTCATAATAGGGCGTGAAGCCGTCGATGCCGGTGACGAGATGGCCTTCGTCGAGCAGGCGGCGGGCGAGGTGGAAACCGATGAAGCCGGCGCTGCCGGTAACCCAGATTTTCATAAGTCTTCCCGGGTGCGCGGACGTCCCGTCCGCTCTTCCTTAACCGCAAGGCGCATCGTTTCCAAGAGCGGACGGGACGTCCGCGCACCCGGGATGAAGACAAGAGCAGACATCGCGACATGCTTGCATGTCGCTGTGATGTCCGCGCTCCCAGGTTCAAACCTTGTCATCCACCGCCACGCTGGCGGCATCGGATTCCGAACGGTCGAGCAGCACGTTCATCGCCTTGCGGGCCGCCTCGGCATCGCCCGTGATGATGGGTTCGGCCACTGCACGGTGCATGGGCACGATATGCGGGTGGATCTGGCCGGCGCGCGAGACGGTGAAGGACACTGCGAGCGAGGCTTCGATCGCCGGCTGGAAGGCGGCGAGCAGCACATTGTTGGCGGCCTTGACGATGGCGCGGTGGAAGGCGAGGTCGGCGTCGATCGAGGCCTGCACTTCGGTGGCGACCTCCATGGCGCGGAAGGTGTCGGCCACCTCGGCGCGCTGTTCGGGCGTGGCGCGCTCGGCGGCAAGCGCCGCGGCTTCCGGCTCGATCATGCGGCGAAGCTCGAACAGGTCCTTGACGAAGCTTTTGGTGGCGCCGCCCGAGGTCTGCCAGACCAGCACGTCGACATCGAGCCGGTTCCAGTTCGAATGCGGCTGCACGATGGTGCCGCGCCGTGGCGTGGAGGAGAGCAGGCCCTTGCCGGCGAGGAGCTTGATCGCCTCGCGCAGCGAAGCGCGGGAAACGTCGAGTTCGCGCGAGAGATCCGCCTCGGTGGGCAGGGCCACGCCGACAGGCCATTCGCCCGCCACGATCCGCTGGCCTATCAGCGCCGCCGCCTGGCTGTGACGGGTCTGCGATGTCCCTGAGCGGACGCGACCAGCGCTGCGTGCCATAGGCGATCCCTTCTTTTTTATCGAACGCGGTGGAGCGCGGTGTGGCGGATCGATTCTGCTGTCGCCCGCCGGAACGCGACTCAACCTGTTCCAATTGTTTTCGTTGCATTCCTCCTACCATATTGCGAGGGGATAAAGGGAGGGGGGATGGATTTGGCCACAGGATTCCTGGGAGCGCGGACTTCCAGTCCGCTCTTGGAGACGTCGCCATTGATCGGGAAGGCGCGACGGTGCGGTTGGCGCTCTATTTCTGAGATGTTTCAGTTTCAAGGCGCGGGCCGGATTCGGTGTGCCGGTCTTCTCAACCACATCGACCTTCAGTCGATGTGGTGGGAACGGCATGCCCTGCACCTGGGTGGAAGATGCCGGTCTGAAGACCGGCACACCGATTTGCGCACTTTCCTGGGAGGACTCCGTTTCCAAGAACGGGCTGGAAGCCCGTGCACCCGGAAGCATTCCCCCTTGTCGAACGCCGCTACTCGCATTAACCCCGTTCCATGCCCGAACTCAGCTCCTTCCGCCGCATCGTCGTCAAGATCGGTTCCTCCCTCCTGGTCGATTCCGCCCAGGGCAAGCTCCGCCGCGACTGGCTTGCCTCCCTGGTCGATGATCTCGCCCGCCATACCGCGCGCGGCGCCCAGATCATCGTGGTCTCCTCCGGGGCCATCGCCCTCGGGCGCACGCTGCTGAAGCTGCCCAAGGGACCGCTGGCGCTGGAATCGAGCCAGGCCGCGGCCGCGGTCGGCCAGGTCGGCCTCGCCCAGGCCTGGGCGGAGACGCTGAGCGCCAGGGGGCTGACGGCGGCGCAGATCCTCGTCACCCTCGGCGACACCGAGGAGCGCCGGCGCTACCTCAACGCCCGCCGCACCATCGACCGGCTGCTGGAGCTCAATTGCGTGCCGGTTGTGAACGAGAACGACACGGTGGCCACCACCGAGATCCGCTATGGCGACAATGACCGCCTTGCCGCCCGCGTCGCCACCATGGCCGGTGCCGACTGCCTGGTGCTGCTCTCGGACATCGATGGGCTCTACACCGCCCCGCCGCATCTCGACCCGGCCGCCACGCTGATCCCGGTGGTGCAGCGCATCACCGCGGCGATCGAGGGCGTGGCTGGGGATGCCGGCTCCGAGCTCTCGCGCGGGGGCATGCGCACCAAGGTCGAGGCGGCGAAGATCGCGGTGGGCGGCGGCACCACCATGGTGATCGCCTCGGGCAAGGTGGATTCGCCGCTGAAACGCATCGAGGAGGGCGGGGCCTGCACCTGGTTCCTTACCCCTTCCAACCCCGTCACCGCCCGCAAGAAGTGGATCGCCGGGCATCTGGAGCCGCGCGGCACGCTGCATGTCGACGCTGGCGCTGCCAAGGCGCTGCGCAATGGCGCGAGCCTCTTGCCGGCGGGCGTGAAGCGGGTGGAAGGCACCTTCTCGCAGGGCGATGCTGTCGTCATCCGCGACCCCTCGGGCGCCGAGGTCGGCCGCGGCCTCGTCGGCTATGACATCGGCGAGGCCGCCCAGATCGCCGGCAAGAAGAGCCGCAGCATCGAGGACATCCTCGGCTGGGCCGGCCCGACGGAAATGATCCACCGCGACGACATGGCCCTGTTCAGCCGCTTCGAGGACCTGAGCACGGTGACGGTGGAGTGAATCGAGCAGAAGAGGGCGCGGACAGCCTCCCCCACGAAGCTGGGGGAGGTGGCCCGACGAAGTCGGGTCGGAGGGGGTGTGGGCGGAGTGAGGCATAGCGGATGTTGCAGGGCTGAGGTCGAGCTGCGATTAAAGGCTACGTGGTTCAGGCGCTCTATCCTGGCCACACCCCCTCCGACCTCGCTGCGCTCGGCCACCTCCCCCAGCTTCGTGGGGGAGGCTTCCACGCGAGGATCCATCCCATGATCTCCCACACCTTCCTCGGCGTCGGCGATTTCGAACGGGCTTTCCGTTTCTATTCAGCCGTGCTCGGCGAACTCGGCCTCGTCCTGCGCTTCCGCGAGGACGAGCGGCCCTGGGCAGGGTGGGTCAAGCCCGGCGCTTCGCGTCCGATCTTTCTGATCGGCCGGCCCCATGACGGCGGACCGCCCGTGCCCGGCAATGGCACCATGATCGCGCTCCTCGCCCCCGATTGCGCCGCCGTGGAACGCGCCTGGCAAGCCGCCCTTAACCATGGCGGCAGGGACGAGGGTGCGCCGGGGCTGCGGCCCGAGTATCATGCCGATTATTACGGCGCCTATGTCCGTGACCCCGATGGCAACAAGCTCTGCCTGTGCTGCCATGACCCGGTCGACGGCTGAGGCGCCTTTCTCCTCTCAAGGACGGCCTATGCTCCGCCTCTGCTCCCTCTTCGCCCCGCTGGCCCTGCTCGGCGCCTGCACCACCACCGCCCCGAGCCCGACCCCGGTGGCCAGGCCGCTGGACCGCGCCGTCGTGGCCTGCCGTACGCCCGAGCATATTGGCGCTCTTCATGCAGCCGGCGGCAATTTCCAGCGCGAGTTCGACAACCACATGGCAGACGGGCGCTGCCGCCGGTTCGTGGCCGGGCAGAAGGTGGCGAGCCGTGGGCGGGATAGCTTTGTCGATCCGGGGAATGGGGTGACGTACTACGTTTACCACTGAGGCCCTGGGATCGCGGACGTCCCTACGACACTCTCCTGAGTGTCGTAGGGACGTCCGCGATCCCAGCTATCCCTTGTTCGCCACGGCGACGCCGAGCGCCGCCACCACCAGCCCCGCCGCCTGGACCAGCGTGAGCGCCTCGCCGAACATCGCCCAGGCCATCAGGGCCGAGACGCCGGGCACGAGGTAGAGCAGGGAGGCGACCTGCGCGACGGCGCCGCGGCGGATCAGCACCATCAGGAGCAGGATGGCGCCGATCGACATGCCGAAGATCGACCAGAGCAAGCCCACCCACCCGGGCAGCGAGGTGACGTCGAAGCGGCCCTGTTCGGTGAGGACGATGCCGAGGGCGATCGGTATCAGCGCGCCGGCATATTGCGCGGCCGTGTTGGTGGCGAGGTCGGCCCCGCGCCCGCGGCTCTTCTGCCAGATGGTGCCGAGCGTGATCCCCGCCATGCCTGCGGTGCAGACGAGCAGGGGGAGGATGGGAATGCCGCCATTGCCACCAGTGCCAAGCTTGGGCAGTAGCGTCAGGCCGGCACCGAGCGCGCCGATGGCGATGCCGAGCGCCCGGCGCGGCGAGACGTCTTCGCCGAGCAGCGGCTTGGAGAGCAGGCCGGTGAACAAGGGCTGCAGGCCGGCGATCAGGGCCGAGATGCCCGACGGCAGCCCATGAGCGACGGCCCAGAACACGCCGCCGAGATATAGGCCGTGGATCAGCATGCCGGCGATCATCGCATCGGACCAGGCGCGGGCGCTCCGCGGCCAGGGCGCCCCGGCGAAAAACGCATAGGCCGCAAGCACGATGCCGGCAGCGGCGAAGCGCAGGCCGAGGAAGGTCAGCGGCTCGGCATGCGGGGCGACAAGGCGCGCGGTGACGAAGCCGGTCGACCACAGCGGCACGAACAGCGCGGCGAGAGCGGCAGAGGGAATGCCCGGGCGCTGGGCGGTGGTGGTTTCGGCGATGGACATGGGGGAGAAGTGGAGATGAGGAAGGCGCGACGCGAGCGCACACAAGTTGTGTGCGCGGCCTCCCCCACGAAGCTGGGGGAGGTGGGCCGACGAAGTCGGCTCGGAGGGGGTGTGGCCCGCTTGCGGAGGAATGGCAAGACAGAGCTCAGGCAAACTTACTGACGGCTTTTCGGGATGGGACTAGGTGGCGACGCTTCCATCCTTGCCCACTTGGCGGTGGAGGGAGATCTGCGCCCTTGCCGGACAGGGTGCCCTAGCGGACCACACCCCCTCCGACCTCGCTTCGCGAGGCCACCTCCCCCAGCTTCGTGGGGGAGGCTCGCGTCGCGCTCTCTCGTAAAACGCGTCGTTTCCAAGAGGCGGACAGGATGTCCGCGCTCCCAGATTACGCCGCCTTCTTCTTCGCCCGCAGCAGTTTGCGGTTCACCAGCGCCTCGGCGATCTGGATCGCGTTGAGCGCGGCGCCCTTGCGCAAATTGTCGGAGACCACCCACATCGCCAGGCCGTTCGGAACCGTGATGTCCTCGCGGATGCGGGAGATGTAGGTGGCGTCCTCGCCTGCCGCCTCATAGGGCGTGATGTAGCCGCCGGGCTCGCGCTTGTCGATGACGAGGCAGCCGGGCGCCGAGCGCAGGATGTCGCGCGCCTCGTCCGCCGTCACCGGCTTGGCGAACTCGATGTTCACGGCTTCCGAGTGGGAGATGAACACCGGCACGCGCACGCAGGTCGCGGTCAGCTTGATCTTGGGGTCGAGGATCTTCTTGGTCTCGGCCACCATCTTCCACTCTTCCTTCGTGTACCCGTCCTCCATGAAGACATCGATATGCGGGATCACGTTGAAGGCGATGCGCTTGGGGAATTTCTTGGCCTCGACAGCGCCGTTCACATAGACGGCCTTGGTCTGGGCGAAGAGCTCGTCGAGCCCTTCCTTGCCCGCGCCGGAGACCGACTGGTAGGTGGAAACGACCACGCGCTTGATGCCGAAGCGGTCATGCAGCGGCTTCAGCGCCACCACGAGCTGCGCGGTGGAGCAGTTCGGATTGGCGATGATGTTCTTCTTCGAGAAGCCAACGATGGCATCGGCATTCACTTCCGGCACGATCAGCGGCACGTCGGCGTCGTAGCGCCAGGCCGAGGAGTTGTCGATCACCACACAGCCCTGCGCGCCGATCTTCGGGCTCCATTCCTTCGACACGTCGCCGCCGGCCGACATCAAGGCGATGTCGGTGTCGGAGAAGTCATAGGTGGCCAGGTCACGCGTTTTCAGCGTTTTTTCGCCATACGAAACTTCCGTGCCCAGGCTGCGGCGCGAAGCCAGCGCAACCACGTCATCGGCGGGGAACGCCCGCTCGGCCAGAATGTTCAGCATCTCGCGGCCCACATTGCCTGTGGCGCCCACGACGGCGACCTTGTAACCCACTGTACCAGTCCTTCTCCGTAAAACGTCTTGAGGATTGCCGGCCTTATATAGGAACGGCGCGCTGGCATATCACCGGGGGAATGTCGGATCAATGGAAATGCTGGGGCAGTGGGGCGAGGGGACTTCGATGGCGCGGCACATCTTGTGGCGTCTCATCTCGCCTCGGCGTTTTCCTCACGCCTACGTACTGTCCCCAACACCAACGCCCCCAAGCCTGCCGAGAGCAGCGAGCCCATCAGCACGCCGAGCTTGGTCTCGTCGAGGAGTGGGGCGGCGTCGGCATAGGCGAGGCCCCCGATGAACAGGCTCATCGTGAAGCCGATGCCGCAGAGCAGCGCCACGCCATAGACCTGGCCCCAGCCGGCATGCTCGGGCAGTTGCGCCCATTTCAGCCGGATCGCGAGGGCGGCGAACAGGAAGACGCCGACCTGCTTGCCGAGGAAGAGGCCTGATGTCACGCCCAGCGTCACCGGATCGGCGAGATTGGCCAGCGTCATGCCGCCGAGCGCCACGCCAGCATTGGCGAAGCCGAAGATGGGCACGACCAGATAGGTCACCCAAGGGTGCAGGCCATGTTCGAGCCGGTGCAGCGGCGTGTGCTCGCTGCTGTCCGACGGCCGCAGCGGGATGGTGAAGGCGAGCGCCACGCCTGCCAGCGTCGCATGGACGCCGGAGAGGAAGGTGAGCACCCACAGCACGGCGCCGAGCGCCAGATAGGCCGGCAGGAAGGTCACGCCGCGCCGGTTCATGATTGCGAGCACCACCAGGAGGGCCAGCGCCGCGTTGAGCATCCAGATATCGAGCTTGGCGGTGTAGAATAGCGCGATGATCACCACGGCGCCGAGATCGTCGATGATGGCGAGCGCAGTGAGGAAGACCTTCAGCGAGGCCGGCACGCGCGGGCCGAGCAGCGCCAGCACGCCGAGCGCAAAGGCGATGTCGGTGGCGGAGGGGATGGCCCAGCCCTTCAGCGTGTCGGCATGCCCCCAGTTGACAGCCACGAAGATCGCCGCCGGCACCACCATGCCGCCCAGTGCGGCGATGCCCGGCAGTGCTCGGCGCGGCCAGTTGGCGAGCTGGCCGTCGAGCACCTCGCGCTTGATCTCCAGCCCGACCAGCAGGAAGAACAGCGCCATCAGACCGTCATTGATCCAGTGCAGCAGGCCGAGCGGGCCGATGGTGAGATGCAAGGCGTGGAAATAGGCCTCGCCGAGCGGCGAATTGGCGACGATCAACGCCAGCGCCGCCACTGCCATCAGGATGATGCCGCCCGCCGCTTCGGTGGCGAGGAAGCTGCGCAGGAAGGATTGCGGGCGAGAAGGAGAATGCATGCGGGGCCGGCAATCTGGGAGCGCGGACATCTTGTCTGCTCTTGAACCACGACGATAGCAATAAAAACGCCGCGGTCGACAACGACCACGGCGTCTTATTCTACAACGCTATCGTTTCAAGAGGCGGACATCGCGACATGAAGGCATGTCGCTGAGAAGTCCGCGCTCCCAGGATTTACGCACCGGCTGGAAGCGCATTCCGGGTGCACGGGCATCTTGCCCGTTCTTGAACCACCGGCGTTGCCAAAGAAAACGCCGCGGCTGGTGGCAGCGCGGCGTCCCTACTATCAATGTAGCGGTTCACGAACGGGCAAGATGCCCGTGCACCCGGAGGATTTACGCGAAGGTCACGATCTCTTCCGGCTGGAAGCGCGGGCTGCGGGGGAAGAGCTTCTCGTCGTCGCCATAGCCGATATTGACCAGGATGTTCGACTTGAACTGCCCGTCCGGGAAGAATTCGGCATCGAGCTTGGCGCTGTCGAAGCCGGTCATCGGACCGGCGTCGAGACCGAGCGAGCGCAGGGCCAGGATGAAATAGGCGGCCTGCAGCGTCCCGTTGGTGTGGGCGCTGACCTTGGCGAAGGCCTCGTTGCCCGAGAACCAGGACTTGGCGTCGGCATGCGGGAAGAGGCGCGGCAGATGCTCGAAGAACTTCAGGTCATAGGCCAGGATCGCGGTGACCGGGGCGGCCATGGTCTTGTCGACATTGCCCGGCGCCAGGGCGTCCTTCAGGCGAGCCTTGGCTTCCGGGCTGCGCACGAACACGACGCGCAGCGGCAGCTGGTTGGCTGAGGTCGGGCCCTGCACGGTGATGTCGACGGCTTCCTTCAGGAGGGCGTCGGGCACGTGCCTGTCGAGGAAGGCATTGTGGGTGCGGGCCTTGTAGAAGAGCTGGTCGAGCACGGCAGCGTCGACACGGCCCTTGATGGCCGAACCGGCAGCACCGCCTTCGATGGCTTCGTTGCGCATGATGGTGTCTCCTTTGCGTTGCGAGCTATATCGCGCTGCAGCACCATCACTTCAATTGGCCAAATTATGATGGTATCCATCTGTCGAGGTGATAGAAGGGCTTCCGATGATCGACTCCCTGACCTTGGACCAGCTGCGCATCCTGATCGCCGTGGCCGATGAGGGCAGCTTCTCAGGCGCCGCCAGGCGGCTCGGGCGTGTGCAGTCGGCCATCAGCCAGGCGGTGCAGACGCTGGAGAATACACTCGGCCTCGCCTTGTTCGACCGCAGCGCCAAGAAGCCGGTGCTGACGCAAGCCGGCCGCTCCATCCTGATGGATGCGCGCCAGGTCGTCGCCCGCACCGATACGCTGCGCGCCCATGCCGGATCGATCGCCGGGGGGTGCGAGCCGGAGCTGACGCTGTCGGTCGACCCGCTCTTTCCCCAACCGGTGCTGATCGAGAGCCTGAAGGCCCTGAGCCTGGCCTTTCCCTATATGCCGGTGAAGCTGCTCACCGAAGGCCTCGGCGGCCCGGAGCAGAGCCTGCGCGACGGCCATGTGCTCTTCGCCATCTATGCCCTGCTCGCCACCGGCTCGCGCGATCTCAATGTCGAGAAGCTCATCGATGTCGAGATGTTCCCGGTGGTGGCTGCCGATCATCCGATGGCCCAGGCCCCGGAACCGGTCAGCCAGGAGGTGGTGGAGGCCCACACGCAGCTCGTGCTGATGGACCGCACGCCGCTGACCCAGAACATGCGCGGCAACATCTTCTCCACCCATGTCTGGCGCTTCGCCGACATCGCCACCAGGCTCGACTATCTCCTGGCCGGCTTCGGCTGGTGCCACATGCCGGCCTGGCTGGTGAACGGCCATATCGCCGCCGGCAGGCTGAAGCGCCTGCGGCTGGCACAGAGCAACGGTGCCCGCATCGCCATGTATGTGGTCCGCCAGCACGGCCGGCACCTCGGCCCGGTCAGCCAATGGCTGATCGGAGATCTCAGGAAGCGGCTGGGGGAGTGACTGGGAGCGCGGACGTCCTGCGACGCGTAAGAGAGTGTCGGACGATCCGCTCTTGGAAACGACGCGGGCGCAGGATGAAGCACCTTGGTGTGCCGGTCTTCAGACCGGCATGTTCCTGCCCCCACGAGTGGAACCGTCGCGGGCATGCCGGTCTGAAGACCGGCACACCAAATCCCGCGCTCCCAGTAAACCCCACCTTAACTCCCGGCCTCTAGCCTAGTGCTGGGCTTATGGTGTTGCGTTCCCGCTGATCTCGAATCCGTTCCGGATTGCCGCACCTTGTTGATTTGAGGCTTGGCAATGCGGACCATGCGACGCGGCTTTACACAGAGCTACGCTCTTCCCGACGAGTTGAAGGGCATGCTCACGCGCCGGCTCAACGAGCTGCTCGGCATGGCGCTGATCGCCATGGCGGGGCTCGGGGCTATCGCGCTGGCCACCTGGTCGGTGCAGGATGCCAGCTACAACCATGTCGGCGGCGAATTGCCGATCCGCAACTGGCTCGGCTTCGGCGGCGCCGTGGTGGCCGATTTCCTGACCCAGATGCTCGGCATCGCCTCGCTCGCGCTGCTGGCGCCGATCGCCATCCTGGGCTGGCGCCTGCTCGCCCACAAGGCCATCGATTCGCAGCGCATGCGCCTCATCTGCCTGGTGGTGGGCGTGCTGCTGGCCGCCGGCTTCGCCTCGGGCCTGCCGATCACCATGCATTGGCCGCTGCCGACCGGCCTCGGCGGGGCGGTGGGCGACTGGGCTTTCTACCTCTTCGCGCCCCTCATGTTCGCGCGCCATTCCATGGTCCTGCAGAGCGTGCTGACACTGCTGCTCGGCGCGGGCGCCATCGGAACGCTGGCGCTCGCCTCCGGCTTCTTCCTGCACTACACCGAGGAGGAGCGTCCGGCGCCGGAGCTGCCGATGCGCATCCGCGGCCAGCCCCGCCGCATCCGCGAGGAAGAGGAGGAGGACGACGAGCGCTCCGCTTTCCTCGGCCATGTGCTGCATTGGGGCCTGATGGCCAAGAGCGCCCTGTTCCGCAAGCGGGTGAAGGTGGTGCCGCAGCGCGTCGCTCCGCCGATGAACCGGCCCGGCGGCATTGCCGATCTCTTCGCCCGCCTACGCGCCGCCGCCCAGCATTTCGGCCGCTCGCCCGGGGAGGCATCGGCTGCTCCGGTACGCCGCGAACCGGCCTTCACGCCGCGCACCGCCCCGCGCGCCGATGCCCGGCGCCCACATGAGGCGATCTCCCTGGACGGGGAGGAACTGCCCGAGGCGGTCGACCAGTATTCCGGCAGCCGGGACAGCTATATGCCCTATGCCGACGAGGATGACGACGATGCGCCGCTGGCCCGTCCCATGAAGCGCCCCTTGATGAGCGCCGAGGAAGCGGCCCAGCGTGCGGGGCCTGCCATCACCACCACGCGCGTGGGCCAGCCGGCGGGGGCCCCCAAACAGGGCAAGCGCATCGTTCGCGAGAGCGAGCCGGACTTTCCCTTCGAGCATCGCTACGAATTGCCGCCGCTCACCCTGTTGTCCGAGCCCAAGCGGCAGGTCGGTACCACGGTGTCGCAGGATGCACTCGAACAGAATGCTCGTCTCCTTGAAGGCGTGCTGGAAGACTTCGGCGTGCGTGGCGAGATCATCAATGTGCGCCCAGGCCCTGTCGTCACGCTCTACGAGCTTGAGCCGGCGGCCGGCATCAAATCCTCCCGCGTCATCGGCCTTGCCGACGACATCGCCCGCTCGATGTCGGCCCTCTCGGCTCGTGTCGCCGTGGTCCCAGGCCGGAACGTCATCGGCATCGAGCTGCCGAATGCCAAGCGCGAGATGGTCTACTTCCGCGAGTTGCTGGGCTCCGAGGACTTCGAGAAGTCGCGCTACAAGCTGGCGCTCGGCCTCGGCAAGACCATCGGCGGCGAGCCGGTGATCGCCCAGCTCGAGAAGATGCCGCATCTGCTGGTTGCCGGCACCACCGGCTCGGGCAAGTCGGTGGCCATCAACACCATGATCCTGTCGCTGCTCTACCGGCTCAAGCCGGACGAGTGCCGCATGATCATGGTCGATCCGAAGATGCTCGAACTCTCCATCTATGACGGCATCCCGCATCTGCTGGCGCCCGTCGTCACCGACATGAAGAAGGTGGTGCTCGCCCTCAAATGGGCGGTGCGCGAGATGGAGGAACGCTACAAGAAGATGGCCAAGCTCGGTGTGCGCAACATCGACGGCTACAACCAGCGCGCCGCCGAGGCCAAGGCCAAGGGCGAGACCGTGCTGCGCACCGTGCAGACGGGCTTCGACAAGGAGACGGGACAGGCGCTCTACGAGCAGGAGGAGATGGACCTCTCGCCCGTGCCCTATATCGTCATCGTCGTCGACGAGATGGCCGACCTGATGATCCAGGAAGGCAAGAATGTCGAAGGGCCGATCCAGCGCCTGGCACAGATGGCCCGCGCCGCCGGCATCCATTTGATCATGGCGACGCAGCGCCCCTCGGTCGACGTCATCACCGGCACGATCAAGGCGAACTTCCCCACCCGCATCTCCTTCCAGCTCACCACCAAGATCGACAGCCGTACCATCCTGGGCGAGCAGGGCGCCGAACAGCTCCTCGGCCAGGGCGACATGCTGCACATGGCCGGCGGCGGCCGCATCGCGCGCGTGCACGGCCCCTTCGTCTCCGACGAGGAGGTGGAGAAGGTGGTCACTCATCTCAAGGCCCAGGGCCGGCCCGATTATCTCGACTCCATCACGGCCGATGAGGACGAGGGCGGCGGCGATGACGAAGATGCCGCCGATGGCGCCGTGTTCGACAAGGGTGCCTTCGGCGCCGAGGATGGCGGCGACCTCTACGAGCAGGCCAAGAAGGTGGTGATGCGCGACAAGAAGTGCTCGACCTCCTACATCCAGCGCCGCCTGCAGATCGGCTACAACCGCGCCGCCTCGCTGGTGGAGCGCATGGAGAAGGACGGCATCGTCGGCCCGGCCAACCATGCCGGCAAGCGCGAGATCCTGGTCTACAGCCGTGATGTCAGGAACGCGGACGATGGCGACGAGATGGAGGACGAGGAATAGCCTGGGAGCGCGGACATCCTATCCGCTCTTCCTTTATCGTAGAACGCATCGTTTCCAAGGGCGGGTCGTCCGACACTCTCTTGAGTGTCGTAAGGACGTCCGCGCTCCCGGCTACACCCGCTTGAACCGCAGCGCCGACCAATCCCCGTCCACCGCGATCGAGGCCACCGTATCGAGCCCATGGTCCGGCACGAGATTGTGGATGATGTCGCGGTTGAGATCACCCTTCAGCTTCGAGGTCAGCTTGGGATAGGCGATCCACAGGATGGCGTCCGTCCGCACCATTGGCAGGTTGGCCGCCAGGCTTGCCAGCAGCCCGGCCTTGTCGCGCACGAACAGCAGCGCCACTTCGGCCTCGGCGAGCGGCGCCCGCGGTCCTGCAATCGCGGCATCGAGATCCGCCGGCGCGTCGAGCACCGCCAGGCGCCGCGTGCCCTTGGCCTGCAGCTTTTCGGCGATGCTCTTGCCCGCCATCACGCCGCCCTGTTCAGCACCGCGTCCCGGGCGGCCTTGAAGATGGCCGCCTGCTCGCGCAGGTTTGGGTCCACCGTGGGGCGGCGTGAGGGGATCATCCAGCCGCCGCCCACGGCGAGGATGTTGCGCACCGCGCCATAGGCGGCGAGCTTGCCGGCATCGATGCCACCGGTGGTGACGAAGCCGACATCCTCGAAGATGTTGGCGTAGTCGGCGAGCACGGCCGGCCCGTTCGAAGCCTCGGAGGGGTAGTATTTCAGGAGCGCATAGCCCCATTCGCGCGCCTGCATCACCTCGGAAGCGGTGAGCGCGCCGGGCAGGTGCGGCAGGCCCGTGGCCGTGACGGCCTCATGCAGCGCCGGCGTCAGGCCCGGGCTTACGGTGAAGGCCGCGCCTGCCTCAACCGCCAGCTTGACATGGCCTTCATGCAGCAGCGTGCCGGCGCCGAAGATGCAGGTGGGGTGGCGCGCCCTGGCCCTGCGGAGCACCTCCGGCGCCTGGGGCGTGCGAAACAGGATCTCGATCACCGGCGCGCCTTCCTCTACCAGCCCGTCGATGTCGGCGAGGCCTTCGTCGATGGAGCGCACCGGCATCACCGGCAGGATGGGGAAGGCGGCGATGCGCTCTTTCAATTCGGCGCTGTTCATACGGTTTCCTCCGAGATCTGTACGACGACTTGCAGGGCCTCTTCCACCTTCTCGCGCCCTGGCGTGCCGAGGCGCCCGCCGAAGACGCGGCATTTCAGGGCGGCGGCTGCGTTGGCGAAGGCGATCGCCCGGGGGATCGGAGCGCCTTCCGCGATGGCGAGGGTGAAGGCTCCATGAAAGACATCGCCGGCCGCCAGCGTGTCGACCACCTCGACCGCGGGCGGGCGCAGCTGGCGCACCTGCCCGCTCTCGCGTTCCAGCCAGTAGCAACCCTCGTGTCCGGCGGTAACGGCGAGGAAGCCGCCGAGCCGTCCGGCCAGGGTCTTCAGCGCCTCCTGCGGCGTTGCGGCGCCGCTGAAGGCGAGGGCTGCGGGTTCGGAGAACACGACATGGCTCGCCAGGTCAGCCAGTTCCCCGATTACCGCCTGCGGCCCGGTATCGGCATCGAGCACGGCGGGCTTGCCGGCGGCGCGCGCTGCCTTCAGCACCGCCGCCGCGCCTTCCGGCCAGCGTATGTCGACCAGCGCGGCGTCGGCGCGGGCGACAAGGTCGAGCGGCAGCCAGGACGGGTCCTTGCCGAGCGCCGGATCGTAATAGGGAACCACCAGCCGCTCGCCCGTCTTGTCGATCAGCACGGTGCAGATCGGCGAATGCACGCCCGCGGCGCGGCGCACGAAGCGGCAGTCGACGCCGGCGGCCGAGAGATCGCCGATAATGCGCTCGCCCACCCCGTCATCGCCCACGCGGGAGAACAGGGTGGCCCGGCCGCCGAGCCTGGCCACCGCCGCCGCGGCGCTTGCCGCCATGCCATGCGCGACCTCGACCGCATGCAGCGGCAGCACCTTGCCGGGGCCTGTCGGCAGCTTCTCCATCTGGAAGATGGAATCGAAGGAAGCCGCGCCGCTGCACGCGACATGTGCCTGTCTGCCGGGGAACTCGAACACGGCCGCTCCTGCCTCATTAGGGTGGTGATTCGTCATAGCATCGCTCAAGAGAACGGGGGAAGCACCCGCGACTCTTTCGCCCTCGACGTCGCCCCTTCTCCGGCCTAGACTCGTTAGATGGCTTCCTTTTTCTACATCCTGGTTCCCTTCGCCATCCTCGCCGTCGCCATCGTGCTCGGCATGGGCCTGCACAACATGATGAAGGGCGGCGACGGCCAGCGCTCGCAGAAGCTGATGCAGTTGCGCGTGCTCCTGCAGGCGGTGGCGATCGTCATCATCATGGCGGCGATCTATTTCGCGCATAGATAGGTCATCGGATAGAGACTCTACTCCTGCGCGCGCTCAGGCGTTGCATCCGTGCATCAAGATTGGCAAATGCCTGCCGCCTATAGCTAAAAACGCTTGGCGAACACACTCTCTCTGCTACCGTGCGCGGAATCAGAAGGATGTCAGTCCATGCGTTACGTCCTTTCCGGCGTCTTTATTCTGCTTGTCATGGTCGTTGCTGCGCATGCCCAGGACGCGACTACTGCCTCTTTCGGGGCCGATGCCTTCATCAATGAACTGCGCTTCGGCGGGCTGCTGCACGATCTCACCAGTCCCGAGAAGAGCACCGGGCCGGATTTCAACGCCGAAATCCTGTTCGCCAAGCCCTGGGGTGGCGAGCAGACATGGTGGCTGCCGCGGCCCAATCTCGGCACCACGCTGAATTTCGGCGGCGGGACCTCCACCGTCTATGCGGGCGTGGCCTGGCAGTACAACGTCACGCAGAACATTTTCGTGGAAGGCACTTTCGGCGGCAGCCTCAACAATTTTTCCGAGGATGGCACCCACCGCAGCGACCTCGGCTGCCATGCGCTGTTCCGGGAATCGGGGAGCCTGGGCTACGATATCACCGAGCACTGGCGCATCATGGCCACGGTGGAGCACAATTCGAACGCCGGCCTGTGCGACAAGAATCGCGGCCTGACGAATTACGGCATGCGGGTGGGCGATAAGTTCTGACCGGGAGCGCTGAGATCTCCACATGCGCTGACTTTGGTTGACAAAGGCGGCAGGAACACCGTCATTGCGAGCGCAGCGAAGCAATCCAGGGGCCACAGACACCGCCCTTCAGCTCCTGGATTGCATCGCTGCACTCGCAATGACGGGCGAAGATTTAGCACTCCGGAATACAGAGTTAGCGCCGATAGCCATCCTGTCCGCTCTTGGAAACGAATCGCCCTAGAATTAGGGAAGAGCGGAGATCACAGGAATCCCCATGGTTCGCCTCAACAAGATCTACACCCGCACCGGCGATGACGGCTCCACCGGGCTCGGCACCGGCGAGCGCCGCTCGAAGGCGGATCTGCGCGTCGAGGCCTATGGCACGGTGGACGAGGCCAACGCCGCCGTCGGGCTCGCCCGCCAGCATAGCGGCCGCGAGGACGGCGAGATCGATGCCATGCTCGCCCGCATCCAGAACGACCTGTTCGATCTCGGCGCGGACCTTTGCACCCCCGAGGGCGGCGAGAAGGAGATCACCTGGACGCCGCTGCGCATTGCCCAGAGCCAGGTCGATCGTCTCGAGCAGGAGATCGATGCCATGAACGCCGCGCTGCCGGCGCTGAAGAGCTTCGTCCTGCCCGGTGGCACGCCCTGCGCGGCCTATCTCCACGCGGCCCGCACGGTGAGCCGGCGGGCGGAGCGGATGATGGTGGCGCTCTCCCACACCGCCGGCGAAATCGTTTCGCCGCAGGCCCTGCGCTACATCAACCGCCTGTCGGACCATCTGTTCGTGGCGAGCCGGTATCTGAACCACAAGGCGAGCGGGGATGTGCTCTGGGTGCCGGGGGAGAACAGGTAGGACGTCCGCGCTCCCAGGATGCTCGCCTTACGTGCATTTAATCCTCCCCGGCCTCATCCCCGCCTGATTTCGCCATCTTTCATTTACCTTGATGATTCATGATCGCGCCCATGAAAAAAGCGCTCCTGCCTGCCTTCGCCCTCCTTGCCCTATCGGCCCTGCCGGCCTCGGCGGCGTCCTTCCAGTCCTGCCTCGCCGCCATCGGCGCGCGGGCGCAAGCGGCCGGCGTCTCGCCTGCCGTGTTCGCACGCCAGACGAATGGGCTGCAGCCCGACATGACCGTCATCGACGCCATGAACAAGCAGCCCGAGTTCAAGACGGCGATCTGGGACTACATGGCCGGCCTGGTCGATGCCCAGCGCGTGGCCGACGGCAAGCAGATGATGTCGAAATATGCCTCGGTGCTGGCCGGCGTGCAGCGGCGCTACGGGGTCGATCCCGCCACGGTGGTGGCGGTGTGGGGCGTCGAAAGCAATTACGGCGAGAGCCCGGGCACGCGCCCACTGGTGCAGTCGCTGGCCACGCTCTCTTGCTATGGCGGTCGCCGGCAGGGCTATTTCATGGGCGAACTGATCGCCACGCTGAAGATCATCCAGCGCGGCGACGTCAATCCCGACCATCTCGTCGGCTCCTGGGCCGGCGCCTTCGGCAATACCCAGTTCATGCCCTCGACCTTCCTGCGCCTCGCCGTGGATGGCGATGGCGATGGGCGGCGCGATGTGGTGGATTCGGTGCCGGACGCGCTCGCCTCTACCGCCAACTACCTCGCCCATTCCGGCTGGCAACCGGGCGCGCGCTGGGGCTATGAGGTGCGCCTGCCGGCAAGCTTCAAGCCGGGCCTCGCCGGCCGCACCAGGAAGCGGGCTCTCTCGGCCTGGACGGCGATGGGCGTGACGCGCACCGACGGCTCCCCGCTCAGCGGCGGTGGCAGTGCCGGCATCCTGCTGCCGGCCGGGCCGCGCGGCCCGGCTTTCGTGGTCTTCCGAAATTTCGACGCGATCTACGCCTACAACGCTGCCGAATCCTACGCCCTGGCGATCGCCACTCTCTCCGACCGCATCAAGGGCGGCGGACCCATCGTCACGCCCTGGCCCACCGACGACCCCGGCCTCTCGCGCGCCCAGCGCAAGGAATTGCAGGCCCTGCTGATCCGTGCGGGCTACGATGTCGGCACGCCCGATGGTTCGATCGGCGACAAGACCATCGAGGCCATCAAGGGCGCCGAGCGCCGCCTCGGCCTGCCGGTCACGGGGCATCCCGGCCTGACGATCCTGCAGGCCTTGCGCAAGGGCTGATGCATCGGTGGAGGTATCGGAAGACCTCGTCCCGTCTCACGTCCCGGTCACGAGGGCCGGTGTATCGGATTTACAACAAACCGCGTGAATCCGCCTCAAACCCTTGGTGAGGGGCGGATTCACCGATTGGAGTAGGCGATTTTCGCTACGCTTTATGCGATATTGCAGATGAGCGCGATTGCACCTGCGGCTTATCATCCCTAGAATAATGCCGTTAAACGTTGTAGAACCTGTTCATGTCGACCACCGTCATCAATATTGATCGCTCCGCCAAGCCCGCTTCGCCCGGGGCAATTGCCTCGCGCGACCAGCTTCCCGCCCGCGACCACCAGCGTACCGGCTGCCCGTTCCATGACGTGCGCTCGATGCTGCGCGATGTCGGCCTACGGCCCACCCGCCAGCGCCTGGCGCTGGGCTGGCTGCTGTTCCAGAAGGGCGACCGGCACATCACCGCCGAGATCCTGCATGACGAGGCCTCCAAGGCCCGCGTGCCGGTGTCGCTGGCTACCGTCTACAACACGCTGCACCAGTTCACCGAAGTCGGGTTGTTGCGTGAATTCGCGGTCGACGGCTCGAAGACCTATTTCGACACCAATGTGCATGAGCACCACCATTATTTCGTCGAAGGCGACAATGAGGTGCTCGACATTCCCGGTGAAGTCGGCATGGCCCGGATGCCCGAGGTTCCGGAAGGTTATGAGATCGCCCGCGTCGACGTGATCGTCCGCCTGCGCCGCAAGGAAGGTTGAGAGCCTCCCGTCATCGTTAGAGAATCGCACGGCGCACCTTGGTGCGCCGTTTGTTTTTGGCGTCCTGTCCCTATATAGTCACTATAGTCATAGTGGTCATAGGAGGGCCGATGTCCACGTCAGCCATTGAAGATGTATGGACGGTGGCCGGTGCCAAGGCTCGGCTTTCCGAAGTGATCGAGCGCGCCCAGAACGAGCCACAAACCATCACGCGCAACGGCAAGGCCAGCGTTGTTGTGGTTTCGGTTGAAGAATGGCAACGCAAGACGGAAAGGCGTGGCAGCCTGGCGGAGTTCCTGCTCAAGTCGCCGCTCAGGGGTAGTGAGCTCGACCTCGACCGGGTCAGGGACGAGCCGGGCGAGTCCTTGCTTTGAGAATCCTGCTCGATACCAATGTCCTGACCGAGGTCCGTCGCGTGAAGCCTGACTTGGGCGTCTTGCGATGGCTGGACGAACTCGATGAGGACAGAACCGTCATCAGTGTGATTTCGTTGGCGGAGATCCGTCGCGGAATCGTTCTCATGGATGAAGGCAGGCGGAAAGCGGATCTTGCAGCTTGGCTTGCACATGATCTGCCGCAGCGTTTTGCCGGCCGGGTGCTGTCCGTAAACGCGGATGTAGTCCTCTCCTGGGGCGATCTCATGGGCCAGGCAAGGAAGAAGGGCGTCGGGCTTGCCAGTCTTGATGCCTTCATCGCTGCAACGGCGCACGCCCACGACCTTATCTTGGCCACGCGCAACATCAGCGATTTTCAAGACCTGGGTTTGGACCTCATCAATCCCTGGGACTGATCGTCCCTGCGGTGCACAAACGATGTGAATAGGCCGAGGGCGGCCTCCGGGCGCCCCTGCGGCTCACCGCTTCAAAAGATCCAGCGCGCCCAGAGACACGAGCGTCGCGGCCAGCACCGTCACCGCATAGATCAGGCTGTGGCGCCAGTTCTCCAGGGGGGAGTGGCGGCGCAGGCGCTGGGGGCGGGCGAGCATGAAGGCGACGATCAGCAGCACCACCACCAGCCCGCCATGCTGGCTGCCGGTGGCGAGGTCGTGCAGGAGGACCATGCTGCAGATCAGCAGGGTCGGAAACCAGGCATGCCGGAATTCGGTGCGGAGCGAGGCAAAAAGCTGGGCAAATGGCGGCATGATGTCCTCGCGGGCGGCGGTCTTTTCTTCGAATGTCGGCTTGCGTCCGGGGTAGGTGCCAAATGCGGCACCAAGATGCTGCGCCGATGGTCACAAGGGGGAAATGCCCGCTAATGCCGGAGCTTTTGCGGCACAAAGCGCTGTCAGGGTTAAGAAACGGTGAATTTTTGGAGGAGGAGGGCGCGAGAAGCCTCCCCCACGAAGCTGGGGGAGGTGGGCCGGCGAAGCCGGCTCGGAGGGGGTGTGGGCGGAGTGAAGCGTGGGAAACGACAGGTTGGGAGTAGCGCTTCCCGCGCTTTATCTTGACCACACCCCCTCCGTCACGACTTCGTCGTGCCACCTCCCCCAGCTTCGTGGGGGAGGCTTAGGCCGCGCCTCTCGCCAAAAGGCACCCCATTTCCCCGAAACGAGATCCGCACCCCATGCAGCCCAGTCCCGCGATCGTAAGCAATTTACCGCGCGGCAGTAGCGGCTTTCCTGGAATCCTTCTATAAACACCTCATACCGCGCCGCACAAACTCCCCCGCGAACGCGAATTCCACTGACGTATCATAGGTTTGGGGCTGTCCGCCCAGCCTTTTTCAGGGAACCTGCCATGGCCTCGCTCGACAGCTTCAAAGCCCGCAAGACACTGCAAGTGGGCGCGAAGACCTACACCTATTATTCCCTGAAGGCAGCCGAGGCGAACGGCCTCTCCGGCATTTCCGCCCTGCCTGTCTCGATGAAGGTGCTGCTCGAGAATCTCCTGCGCTTCGAGGATGGCCGCTCCGTCTCCAAATCCGACATCGAGGCGGTCGCCGCCTTCCTGGTCAATCGCGGCAAAGCCGAGCGTGAGATCGCCTTCCGCCCCTCCCGTGTGCTGATGCAGGACTTCACCGGTGTTCCCGCCGTGGTCGACCTTGCCGCTATGCGCGATGCCATGAAGGCGCTGGGGGGCGATCCCACCCGCATCAACCCGCTGGTGCCGGTGGATCTGGTCATCGACCATTCGGTCGTGGTCGACTATTTCGGCAATGCCGACGCCTTCAAGAACAATGTCGCCCGCGAATATGAGCAGAACCAGGAGCGCTACCGCTTCCTGAAATGGGGCCAGTCGGCCTTCGACAATTTCCGCGTGGTGCCGCCGGGCACCGGCATCTGCCACCAGGTCAACCTCGAATATCTCGCCCAGACCGTGTGGACCAAGGACGAGGGCGGCACGACGCTCGCTTATCCCGACACGGTGGTCGGCACCGACAGCCACACCACCATGATCAACGGTCTCGGCGTGCTCGGCTGGGGCGTCGGCGGCATCGAGGCCGAGGCGTCCATGCTGGGCCAGCCCAACTCCATGCTGATCCCCGAGGTGATAGGCTTCCGCCTCACCGGCCGGCTGCCGGCCGGCGTCACCGCCACCGACCTCGTGCTCACCGTCACCCAGATGCTGCGCAAGAAGGGCGTGGTCGGCAAGTTCGTCGAGTTCTTCGGCCACGGCCTCGACCACATGACGCTGGAAGACAAGGCCACCATCGGCAACATGGCGCCGGAATATGGCGCGACCTGCGGCTTCTTCCCGGTCGATGCCGAGACGCTCAAATATCTCGACAAGTCCGGCCGCAATCCCGACCGCATCGCCCTCGTCGAGGCTTACAGCAAGGAGCAGGGCATGTTCCGCACGGCGGGCAGCCCCGATCCCGTCTTCACCGACATCCTCGAGCTCGATCTTGCCACCGTGCTGCCCTCGCTCGCCGGCCCCAAGCGCCCGCAGGACCGCGTGTTGCTCTCCGACGCCAAGGCGGGCTTCCTCGCCGCGCTCGCGGGCGAGTTCAAGAAGCCCGGCGAAGCTGGCAAGACGGTGCCTGTGGCCGGGACCGACTATGCCATCGGCCATGGCGCGGTGACCATCGCCGCCATCACCTCCTGCACCAACACCTCCAACCCCTCGGTGCTGGTCGCCGCGGGCCTGCTCGCCCGCAAGGCGGCGGCCAAGGGCCTGAAGTCGAAGCCCTGGGTCAAGACCTCGCTCGCCCCGGGCTCGCAGGTGGTGGAAGCCTATCTGTCGCAGTCCGGCCTGCAGAAGGATCTCGATGCCCTCGGCTTCAACCTGGTGGGCTTTGGCTGCACCACCTGCATCGGCAATTCCGGCCCGCTGCCGGAGCCGATCTCCGAGGCCGTCAACAAGGGTGACCTCGTCGGCGCCGCCGTGCTGTCGGGCAACCGCAACTTCGAGGGTCGCGTCAATCCCGACGTGAAGGCGAACTACCTGGCTTCCCCGCCGCTGGTGGTGGCCTATGCGCTGGCGGGCTCGCTGCAGGTCGATCTCACGATGGAGCCGCTCGGCACCGGCTCGGATGGCAAGCCGGTCTTCCTCTCCGACATCTGGCCCGACGGCGCCGAGATCCAGGCCGTGATCGACGAGTTCGTCACCAAGGCGATGTTCGTCGAGAAATATGCCGACGTGTTCAAGGGCGACGAGAACTGGCGCAAGATCTCGGCTCCCTCGGGCCAGACCTATGCCTGGGACGAGCGCTCGACCTATGTGCAGAATCCGCCTTATTTCACCGGCTTGACCAAGACGCCGGTGCCGCCGACCGACATCCACGATGCGCACATCCTCGGCCTCTTCCTCGACTCGATCACCACCGACCACATCTCTCCGGCCGGTTCCATCAAGGCGGCGAGCCCGGCCGGCGAATATCTGCGCGATCACCAGGTTCGCCCGGTCGACTTCAACCAATACGGCACACGGCGCGGCAACCACCAGGTGATGATGCGCGGCACCTTCGCCAATATCCGCATCAAGAACCAGATGCTGGCGGGCGTGGAAGGCGGCTTCTCCATCCATTATCCGGATGGCGGTGAGGCGCCGATCTACGACGTCGCCATGAAGTACAAGGCCGAAGGCGTGCCGCTGGTGGTGTTCGCCGGCAAGGAGTATGGCACGGGATCCTCGCGAGACTGGGCGGCCAAGGGCACCAAGCTGCTCGGCGTGCGCGCCGTGATCGCCCAGAGCTTCGAGCGCATCCACCGCTCCAACCTGGTCGGCATGGGCGTGGTGCCCTTCACCTTCGCCGAAGGCACCTCCTGGCAGAGCCTGGGCCTGAAGGGCGACGAGACGGTGACGATCAACGGCATCGAGACGATCAAGCCCCGCGCGGTGATCGAGGCCGAGATCAGGAAGGCCGACGGCTCGGTGGTGAAGACGCCGCTGCTCTGCCGCATCGATACGCTGGACGAGCTCGACTACTTCAAGAATGGCGGCATCCTGCAGTTCGTGCTGCGGAACCTGGCGGCGTAACGCTGCCGTAAAGCCTCCCCCACGAAGCTGGGGGAGGTGGGCTGGCGAAGCCGGCTCGGAGGGGGTGTGGGCGGAGTTAAGCGCGGGAAACACCTCTCCAAGGCCAGCGCTTCCAGTGCTTTATCCTGACCACACCCCCTCCGTCATTGCTTCGCAATGCCACCTCCCCCAGCTTCGTGGGGGAGGCTCATATCGCGCCCTTCGAGAAAGGAACTTCCTTGATCCCAGACAGTCTCATAGACGGCTACAAATCCTTCCTCGGCGACCGCTTCGCCCGGGAGCGCCTGCGCTATGAGACCCTGGCCGAGACAGGGCAGAGTCCCGAAATCCTCGTCATCGGCTGCTGCGACTCCCGCGTCTCCCCCGAAGTGATCTTCGATGCCGGGCCGGGCGAGCTCTTCGTGGTGCGCAACGTCGCCAACATCGTGCCGCCCTATGAGACCAGCGGCCAGTTCCACGGCACCAGCGCGGCCATCGAGTTCGCGGTCGAGGCGCTCAAGGTCAGGCATGTCGTGGTGATGGGGCATGCCAATTGCGGCGGCATCCGTTCCTTCGCCCAAAAGAGCGCGCCGCTGTCCTCGGGCGATTTCATCGGCAGATGGATGTCGATCATCGCTCCGGCCGCCGATACGCTGGAGGATCCCGGCGAAGTGCCGTCGGAAGACTACATGGCGCGCCTCAACCTGGCCGCCGTCGAGCAGAGCCTCGCCAATCTGATGACCTTCGGCAGCGTCCGCCGCCGCGTCAATGCCGGCGAGATGGAACTCCACGGCGCCTATTTCGGCGTGGCGACGGGCCATCTCCTGGTGCGGGATCCCGCCACCCACCGCTTCGAGCCAGTGGTCACGGATGTCGGCGTGCCGCCCTCGCTGTTCCGGAGTTATTGAGGGGGCAGGTGCGGGTATCCGTGGCTTCCTGCTCAGCGGCCTGCGTCCCCACGGCGATCAGCTCAAGCGCGCGGGCCACCTCGACATGGCACCTGTCATCGTTTCGCGGCCTCCAAATACTATACATACCGTTAGGTTATTCTCGGCAATGTGGCGAGATCCCGCCGCTCTCTTTATGATTTCCTGACGCCGCACCCATTAAAATACTATGCAATCCTTATTTGGCTTGCCTGGCTGCCAGAGGTAGAATGCGGGCATTACCGGTTCCCCGGAGCCGATCTTCGAAAGCAAAACCGCCGGCATAGCCTGTATCGGGCAGGCCGCACTGCCGCCAATACCTGCGTGCCGCCTTCTGTCGATCCCATCCCCGTTATCACCATGACCACATTCACGATCCGCAAGCTGGATCTCGTCTCTCGCGTGACGGTCCATATCTTCATTTTCCAGCTCATCGTCGCCACTGTTCTCGCCATCTCGAGTCCGACGGGCTTCCTTTCCGGTTTCACGAGCACGCTCGTCTTGATGGCCGTTCTCCAGGCCCTGCTGGCGCTGGCGGCGAGGCGAAGGCCGCCGGCGGGCTCGCTCCATGAATGGGACGGCGTCGCCTGGCTGCTCCTCGTGGCGAGCGGCTGCCACGTCTTCGCTGGTTGAGGCAGCCCACTGCTGCTGATCGAGATGCTGCACTGAGAGTCCTACAGCGGCGGCAGCCGTCGCTTCACCGGCTGGGACTTCACGATCGAGCTGTTCGTCTCCGCCCTGTCGATGATGCGGTCAAGGATCTCGTCGAGCTGGTCGATCGAGGTGAGGTGCAGGCGGGCGATGAAGCAGTCGTCGCCGGTGACCTTGTCGCATTCGGTAAATTCCGGGATCTCCTCGATGAGCTGCTGCACGCGGTGGAGCTGGCCGGGCAGCGGGCGGATGCGCACGATGACCTGCAGCGTGTAGCCGAGCGCCGCCGGGTCGAGATCCACGGTGAAGGCGCGGATCACGCCGCGTTCCTCCAGGCGCTTCAGCCGTTCGGAGGCGCTGGGAGACGAGAGGTTCACCTTGCCCGCCAGCTCCTTCAGGGAGATGCGCGCGTCCTCCGCCAGGATTTCGACGATGCGTCGGTCGAGATCGTCGAGCATAGGTCAAATCTCCATCCTGCCTTTGATAAGAAGGAAGATGCCATGAATGACCTTGGAAGATCCATATAAATCGCCGGCAGGGCCGAATAGGATGACCGCTCTTTGCAAGGGAGCCACGGCGATGGAACGGTTGCGCGGCACGGCCGAAATGACGGCGGCCATGATGATTTCGGGAACGATCGGCTGGTTCGTGCTCGTCTCCGGCCAGGCGGTTATCGACGTGGTGTTTTGGCGCTGCCTGTTCGGTGCGGGCACGCTGGCGCTGGTGTGCCTGGCGCTCGGCCTCTTCCGGCGCGATGTCATCACGCTGCGGCAGGCCGGGTTCGCGGCGCTCGGAGGTGTTGCCATCGTGCTCAACTGGCTGCTGCTCTTTGCGGCCTATCCGCGCGCCTCGATCTCGATCGCCACTGCCGTCTACAACACCCAGCCCTTCATGTTGGTGGGCTTCGGCGTCGTCTTCTTTGCCGAGAAGCTGACGGTCTCGAAGCTGTTCTGGCTCGGCCTTGCCTTCGTCGGCATGCTGGGCATCGTGCAGGCCAAGGGCCTCGGCGTCAGCGGTCCGGACTATCTCGCCGGCATTGCGATGGCGCTCGGCGCGGCCTTCTTCTATGCGCTGGCGGCGATCGTGGCGAAGAGGCTGAAGGGCGTGCCGCCGCATCTGATCGCGTTGATCCAGGTGGTGGTGGGCATGGCGATGCTGGCCCCGCTCGCCCATCTTTCCACCCTGCCGCATGAAGCGGGGACCTGGGCCATCCTCGGCACGCTGGGCGTGGTGCATACCGGCCTCATGTATATCCTGCTCTACGGCGCCATCCAGAAGCTGCCGACCAGCCTCACCGGCGCGCTCTCCTTCATCTATCCGGTGGTGGCTGTCGCTGTCGACCTCATCGCCTTCGGCCACCGGCTCGAACCGCTGCAGATCGCCGGCGCCGCCGCGATCCTCGTGGCCGCCGCCGGCATGACGCTGGGCTGGACTCCGCTGCGGGGGAAAAGCGCCCCTCGCGGCATGAGCGCTGCCGTCGAGGGCCGGAAGGCGTAGCTATTCCGGTGGCAACGGCACCTCCGGCCAATGCGCCGTCACCTCCGGCTGGATCGCCCGTTCCAGATAGGTCGAGAGCACCACATAGCTCTTCGTGCCCCGCACGCCCGGCAGGACGTAGAGCTGGGAGAGGAAATGCTCCATCGCCTGGGCATCCTGCGTGCGCACTTTGAGGATCACGCAGGTGTCGCCCGCCACCGAATGCATCTCCTCCACCTCGGGAAAGCGCCGCAGCGTCATCATGCGCTGGCTCTTGCCCCAGCCGTCGGCATCGACATGCACGAAGGCCAGGAAGGGCTTGCCGATCGCCCGGGCATCGAGGCAGGCCGTGGTGCCCTGAAGCACGCCGGATTCGCGCAGGCGCCGCACCCGCTCATGCACCGCCGGTGCTGAAAGACCGGCCCTCTCGCCGATCTCCGCATAGGTCAGGCGGGCGTCGGTGCTGAGGGCGGCCAGGATTGTTCGGTCGAAGGCATCGAGGGCACGGCCAGGCCGGCCATTCGGCCGAAGATCTTCTGTTTTTGATTTCATTCGGCCTAATCCGCTTCTTGCCGATGATCCTTAGGCTATAACTGCCTTTAGCAGAAGGAATTTCGCTATGCAGATGATTGTCAGGAATCCCATCGAGGGCATCTATGCCGCCACGCCCGACTACGTGCATGCCATGGAGGTGGTGGGCGCGCAGCGCCTGCTCTTCATCAGCGGCACGATGGGGTTGGACGCGGCCGGCCGGCCGCCGGAGAGGCTGGAGGCGCAGCTCACTCTGATCTGGTCCAACCTGCGCCGTATCCTCGCCGAGGCCGGCATGACCATCGCCAATGTCGTGCGTGTGACGAGCTATCTGCGCGAGGTGGCTTTCGCGGAGGCCAATCAGCAGGCTCGCCTCGACGCCCTTGGCGATCACCGCATCCCAACCACCGCCATTGTGGTCGCGACGCTAAGCCCGGACTGGCTGGTGGAGGTGGAAGCGGTGGCAGCGGGGTGAGATGGCGCAAGGGCGAGGCGATAATACGCGCCCCCTTCTCAATCCGGAGCGATCAGGGCCTGACTGCGGCGGATCACGGCTGGCGGGAAGGCGACCAGTTCAATGCGGCCGGTATCGCCGCGGATCGGCCCGCCCCATAACGCCATGGCGATTTCGAGGATGCGGGCCGGCGGATGACGGTCGCTTTGGCTCAGCGTGACATGCGGCACCCAGGCCCGCGGCAGGTCATGCGGGCGGATGGGGATGGGCCGCAGCGCCATGGTCACGCGCTCATGCAGGGCAAGAAGCTCGGAGGTCACGGCAGGGGCGAGCCAGACTGTGGGGGGCGGGTCTGGAAAGATACCGAAGCCTGCGAGGTTGACGGGCAGGGGCGGCACGCCGTCCGCCACCGCAAAGACCGCCTCCTCGACAACCGCTGGCAGCGCCGCGGCCTCGATGACGGCGAGGGTGATATGGGGATGGTAGCCGAGATCGAGCACCTCCCGTACGCCGAGCTGTTCGGCAAGACCATGCCAGATCCGTTCCACCGGACCGGCGGCAGCCGCATCGAGACGCAGGGTGACGGCAAGGGACATGGGTGGTCTCCGATCCTAGCGCCGTCAGCCATAGCACACACGACACATCGCCAGATTCTGCCAGGTCTCCCCTACAGCCCCGCGACCAACTTCTTCAGCAGCGAGTTCAGCATCTCCTGCTCCTCCGGTGACAACACCCCTAGCAGCCGCCGCTCATTCTCGACATGGCGGCCGATGGTCTCGTCGATCACACCCTTGCCCCTTTCAGTGAGGGCGATCAGCTTGCCGCGGCGGTCCTGCGGGTCGGGGCGGCGCTCCACGAGGCCGGCACGCTCCAGGCGGTCGAGGCGGGCGGTCATGCCGCCGGAGGAGATCATCATGGCCTGGTAGAGCTGGGTCGGCGAGAGCATGAAAGGCGCGCCGGAGCGGCGAAGGGTGGCGAGCACGTCGAACTCGCCCGGCTGCAACCCGGCTGCGGCGAAGAGAGGGTTCATATGGTCGCGAAGCACGCGCTCCGAGGCGTCGGAGATGCGGCCGAAGATCGCCATCGGCAGGGAGGGCAGATCGGGGCGCTCGCGGGCCCATTGGTCGACGGCGATGTCGGCACGGTCCATGGCAAAATCACTCGATATAAAGTATCTTGACATCAAGATACATTTTATCTACTAACATGTCATCGAGATGATAATCCGTCTCATGACAGCCGTGAAGGAGGAAAACATGGCCAGGATGATTTTCGTGAATCTGCCGGTGCGCGACCTCGCGGCGTCGGCCGCGTTCTATACGGCGCTCGGCGGCGAGGTGAATCCGCAGTTCTCGGACGAACGGACCAAATGTGTGATGTTCTCGGAGGCAATCGGCGTGATGCTGCTGACGCATGAGCGCTACGGCCAGTTCACCCAGCGCCCCATCGGCGATGCCCGCCGCGAGAGCCAGGCCCTGCTCGCGCTGACCATCGACAGCCGCGAGGGCGTCAACCAGGCACTCGACAAGGCCGTAGCCGCTGGCGGCCGCGCCGACCCCAATCCGGCGCAGGATCACGGCTTCATGCTCAACCGCACGGTGGAAGACCCGGATGGCTATGTCTGGGAGCTGGTGTGGATGGATATGAGCGCGATGCCACAGGGGTGAGGGGGAGCGTTTGCCCGGGACCGCCGGCTTTCCAGCCGGCTCTTGGAGGCGGATTGCTTTCCGACTAGGGAAGAGGCGGATCGTCCGACACTCTCTTGAGTGTCGCAGGGACGTCCGCGCTCCCAGCCACGGCGCCTCTTCGATTGCCCGTAGCGCGTGGGGCAGGGCTCCGGGTGCACGGGCATCCTGCCCGTTCTTCCGTTGTCGTACAGCGCATCGTTTCCAGGAACGGGCAAGATGCCCGTGCACCCGGAAAACTACATCGCCTCCAATTCCGCGATCATGCCCTCGATCATTCCCAGCCCGATCTGCCAGAAGGCCGGGTCCCTGGCGTCCAGCCCGAACGGCTTCAGCAGCTCCGAATGGTGCTTCGTCCCACCCGCCGCCAGCATGGCGAGGTAGCGTTCGGCAAAGCCTTCATGCGCCTTCTCGTAGACGGCGTAGAGTGAGTTCACCAGGCAGTCGCCGAAGGCATAGGCGTAGACATAGAAGGGCGAGTGGATGAAGTGCGGGATATAGGTCCAGAAGGTCTCGTAGCCCGGGCCGATATGGATGGCTGAACCCAGGCTTTCGGCCTGAACCGACAGCCAGATCTCGCCGAGCCGCTCGGAGGTCAGCTCGCCCTGGCGGCGCTCGATATGCACCTTGCGCTCGAAGGAATAGAAGGCGATCTGGCGCACCACCGTGTTGATCATGTCCTCCACCTTGGCGGAGAGCATGGCCTTTTTCTGCTCGGGGCTGGCCGCCCTGGCGAGGAGCGCTCGGAAGGTCAGCATCTCGCCGAAGACGGAAGCCGTCTCGGCCAAAGTGAGCGGCGTCGGCGCCATCAGCGCGCCATTGTGGCCGGCCAGCACCTGGTGCACGCCATGGCCGAGCTCATGGGCGAGCGTCATCACGTCGCGCGGCTTGCCTTGGTAGTTCAGCAGCACATAGGGATGGGCCGAGGGCACGGTGGGATGCGCGAAGGCGCCCGGCGCCTTGCCGGGACGGATCGGTGCGTCGATCCAGCGCTCGTCGAAGAAGCGCTGGGCGATATCAGCCATGCGCGGGGAAAAGCCCGTATAGGCGTCGAGCACGGTGGCGCACGCCTCCTCCCACTTGATTGGCGTCGAGTCCACCTTGGGGAGCGGTGCGTTGCGATCCCAATGGTTGAGCTGGTCGAGGCCGAACCATTTTGCCTTCAGCCGGTAATAGCGGTGGGAGAGGCGGGGATAGGCGTCCTGTACCGCGGCGACCAGGGCATCCACCACCTCCCGTTCGACGCGGTTGGCGAGGTGGCGTGAATCGGCCACGTCCTCGAAGCCGCGCCAGCGGTCGGAGATCTCCTTGTCCTTGGCCAGCGTGTTGGTGATCAGCGTGAACAGGCGCAGATTGTCCTTGAAGGTGCGCGCCAGGGCATGGGCCGCATTCTCGCGCTTGGTGGGCGAGGGGTCCTGCAACAGGTTCAGCGTCGGCTCCAGCATCAGCTCCTGGCTGTCCTCCACCCGGAAGCGCAGGCCCGAGATCGTCTCGTCGAACAGCCGGTTCCAGGCGCCGCGCCCGCTCACGGACTTGTCGTGGAACAATTGCTCGATGCGGTCCTCGAGTTGATAGGGCTTCTCGATGCGGATATCGTCGAGCCAGGGCTTCCAGTGCGCGAGCGCCTTGTCCTCCACGGCCCCGGCCAGGGCGCCATCCTCGATGCGGTTGAGCTCCAGCGTGAAGAAGAGCAGATGCGAGGAGGCAGTGGTCAGCCTGTCCTGCACGTCGCCATAGAATTTGGCGCGGGCGGGATCGGTGGTGTCGCCGGCATAGAGCAGGCCGGCGAAGGAGGCGACCCGGCCGAGCCGGTCCTCGATCTCCTCATAGGCCTTGATGATGGCGGCGAGCTTGCCCGCACCGCCTTGGTCCGCCAGCACTTCGGCGAGCTTGCCCTTATGGGCCTCCTCGAAGGCGATGCAGTCGCTGAGGCCCCTGTCGAGATCGGCGGCGATCCGAGGCGAATCGAGCGAGGGATAGAGGTCGGCGAGATTCCATTCCGGCAGGGAGCCGAGCTCGCTGCTCACCTGCGGCGCCTGCGCCTTGCGGGACTCGGATGCGGGCTTGGCGGAACCAGAGGCTGTCTTGCCGGCCATGGAATCTCCCTTTCGAGACGAATGTGACGGGACATATACACATCCGAATAGCCAGCGGTAAGGGTTCCTGGGAGCGCGGACGTTCCGTCCGCCTCTTCCTCTCCTTCGAACGCGACGTTTCAAAGAGGCGGACATCGCGACATGCGAGCATGTCGCTGTGACGTCCGCGCTCCCAGCACTTTCTCCCAACGTCGTTAAGCAGTCCTTCACGCTTCTGCCCCTAGATGATCCGAAACGGCACAACAGGGCGTTTCGCCCGTGGTTGAAGTGTGGCGGGGGTTTGATGGGCTCGACTATTCTGATTGCCGACGATGATCCGGTACAGAGGCGGCTGCTGGAGGCGATGGTGCGGCGCTTCGGCTATCAGGCGCGCCTGGTCGATGGCGGCGAGGCGGCGCTGAAGGAGTTGGAAGGCGGGCTCATCGATCTCGTCATCCTCGACCTGGTGATGCCTGATCTCGACGGCATGGGCGTGCTCGGCCGCATGCGCGGCAGGGGCATCGAGGTGCCGGCGATCGTGCAGACGGCGCATGGCTCGATCGATGCGGTGATCTCCGCCATGCGAGCAGGCGCGGCCGATTTCGTGGTCAAGCCGGTGGGCGCCGAGCGGCTGCAGGTCTCCATCCGCAACGCCCTCAAGCAGCGGGCCATGGAGCGCGAGACGCGTCTCCTCTCCAGGCGCGCCGCCGGCACGCTCGGCTTCAAGGATCTCATCAGCCACAGCGCCGAGATGGAGCGCGTGATGCGCCTCGGCGAGAAGGCGGCCGCCTCCACCATTCCCGTCCTGATCGAGGGCGAGGCCGGCACCGGCAAGCAGATGGTGGCGCGCGCCATCCATGGTGCCGGCGATCGGCGTGGCCGGCCCTTCGTCGCCGTCAATTGCGCCGCCCTGCCGGAGAACGAGGCCGAGCGCATCCTGTTCGGCCAGGAGAAGAATGCCGCCGGCGTCGCCGACAGGCAGGTCGGCAAGCTCGCCGAGGCCCATGGCGGCACGCTCTTCCTCGACGATATCGGCGAGATGCCGCCGGCCCTGCAGTTCAAGCTGCTCGACGCGTTGCGCAATGGCGAGATCGAGCCCCTTGGTTCCCGCCGCGCCGTGCGCACGGAATTCCGGCTGATCTCGGCCACCAGCCGCAACCTGATCGACCTCGTCAAGGCCGGACTCTTCCGCGAAGACCTCTATTACCGACTGCATGTCTACCCGATCATGCTGCCCCCGCTTCGGGTGCGCCGGGAGGACGTCGCCGACCTCGCCTGGCACTTCCTCGCCCGCTTCAGCGCGGAGGAGGGCAAGGTGGTCCGCTCCATCTCCTCGGAAGCCTTCGCCCTGCTTTCGGCCTATGACTGGCCCGGCAATGTGCGCCAGCTCGAGAATGCTATCTATCGCGCCGTGATCCTTGCGGAAGGCGACGAGATCGGCATCGCCGAGCTGCCGCAGATTGCCGCCCGGGTGGAGGGCTTCGACGTGCGCGTGCCCTCGGCCCCGCTGCTGCCGCCCAAGCCCGTGCATACCGGCCCGGCCATGATCACCGGACAACCTTTGCGCGAAATCATCACGGTGCGCGAGCCCCATACCATGGCCATGCTCGACGCCAGGGGCGACGTTCGCACGATGGAATCACTCGAAGCTGATATGTTGAAATTCGCCATCCGCCATCATCGCGGGCAGATGACGGAGGTTGCGCGCAAACTCGGCATCGGCCGGTCCACGCTTTATCGCAAGCTCAAGGAATTGGGACTTGACGAAGCGGCGATTGGCGTGAGACCCGAGGAACTTAACCAGGGGCATCGCGCAGCGTGATTGTTCGCACACCGGAATTTGTCTTGAATCTGGCATAGTACTGGTCACTATCGAAATAATGGAAGTCGGCGCTCCAAACATTGCGCGCCGGGATAGAGGGATAAAATGAGTTACCGCTCCAATTTGTTGAGTTCGGTTGCTCTGGCTGTGGCCTTGAGCGCAGTATTTCTGCCGGCTTTTGCGCAAAACAATAGCACGCCCGCGGTTCCCGCCCTGAGCGCGGCGGAAAAGCAGAATGCCTTCGCTCCAACGAGCCCCCAGACCGAGCCGGCCACCGCCTCGCCCAAGGAGCAGGCCTCGGTCAAGCCGGCGGCCCAGCCCCAGAACGATCCCGTTTCGACCTCTGCCCTGACACCCGCTCCGGTTGAGAATGTGCCGGTGCCGGCCCCGGCGGTGGTGCCACCCGCGCCGGCCGAAACCGCGACCGCCCCCGACGTGCCGAGCTCGATCTCCGCAACGCCCAAGACCGACGGCGCAGTGCCCGCCAAGCCGGCCGATGCCTCGGCCACGGCCTCTACGTCACCCACCACCCCCGATGCCCAGGCCACGCCCGGCGCCGGCCCCGCGCCGCAGCTCCCGCCGGCTGTCCCCGATGCCGCGCCTGCCCAGGCCACGACACCGCCTGCCCCTGCCCCTGCGGCTCCGGCTCCTGCCGAGGCCACTACACCGGCTCCCGCCACGCCCGCCCAGGCTGAGACGCCTCCTGTGGCTCCGGCTCCCGCCGAGGCCACCACACCGGTTCCCGCCACGCCTGCTCAGGCTGAGATGCCCCCTGCCGCGCCGGCGCCTGCCCAGGCCGCCGCCCCGGCTGAAGCCACGCCCGCCAATCCGGTGGCGGTGGCGCTTGCCGGAAAGCTCGCCGAGATCGCCACGCGCGGCCCCTATGCCCGCGCGGTCAGCGATTTCTACAGCCTGCGCGGCGGCGCTCCGCTCTGGGTCGAGAACGATGCTCTCACGCCCGTCGCCAAGGGGCTGGTCGAGCGCATGGGCCATGCCGACGAGGACGGGCTCGATGCTTCCGCCTTCCGCGTGCCCGCCCTCGACGCGCTGGGCAAGGGCGACGCGAAAGCCGATGCCGATGCCGAGATCGCCGTCTCGCTCGCCGTGCTGACCTATATCCGCGAGGCTTCCTCGGGCCGGGTCGACACCAAGGAGATCGGCGACGACATCGTGGCCGCGCCGAACATGCCCGATCCGCTTGCCGGGCTCGCCTCGGTGGCGATCGCCTCCGATCCGGTGGCGGTGCTCGATGGCTACAATCCGATCGCGCCGCAATATCTCGCGCTCAAGCGCAAGCTGGCCGAGGTGCGGGCCGCCAGTGCCGCCAATGCCCAGACCCCGCCGCCGGTGGTGCCTTCAGGGCCGACCCTCAAGGTCGGCATGAGCGACACGCGCGTCGCCCTCCTGCGCACGCGCCTGGGCGTGACCGCGAGCGATGCCGACAGCGATGTCTATGACGAGGACCTGCAGAAGGCGGTGCGCGACTTCCAGGTCCGCCGCAACCTCAAGCCGAACGGCGCGCTCGGCCCGTCCACCGTGGCCGCGCTCAACGCGGCGTTGCGCCAGCCCCGCGTCAACATCGAGGACGAGATCGTCGCCAACATGGAGCGCTGGCGCTGGCTGCCCCATGACATCGGCACCTCCAACGTCATGGTGAACGTGCCCGAGTTCATGGTCCGCGTCACCAAGGACGGCGAGATGGTGCATGATGCCAAGGTGGTGGTGGGCAAGCCCGACACGCCGACCCCGATCTTCTCCGACACCATGGCCTTCGTGGTGATGAACCCCTCCTGGAACGTGCCGCAGTCGATCATCAAGAAGGAATATCTGCCCAAGCTCGCCAATGATCCGGACTTCCTGGAGCGCCATGGCTTCGTGGTCACCTATGCCGGCGGCCAGATGCAGGTGCGCCAGCCGCCGGGCGAGGATAATGCGCTCGGCCACATCAAGTTCATGTTCCCCAACAATTTCTCGGTCTACCTGCACGACACCTCCATGCGCAGTCTGTTTACCAAGGACAAGCGGGCCTTTTCCCATGGCTGCGTGCGTGTGGATAACCCCTATCAGTTCGCCGAGATCGTGATGGGCGCGGATAATGGCTGGACCGCGGACCGCGTGGAAAGCTTGGTCGGTGGAAAAGAGCAACGTATTGATTTAAAAGATAAAATTCCCGTCCACATTGCCTACTTCACCGCCCGCGTGGATGACGATGGCGAGCTGAAATTGTTCGATGATATCTACGGATATGACAAGAAGGTCATTTCGGCTCTTGGCCTTCAGGGCTGAAATCTGATATGGAACGATTTAACCATGTTTAGTAAGGGTTGGCTTATGCCAGCCTAGCGTTCGTCTTTTTGCCACGTTTCGCCAGCAAAAGGCCATTCATAGGGCCGAGGCGAACGGATAAAACTGAGGGGTCGAACGGTGCATCAACGGTGCTTTAACCAATCTCGGCAAGACTCTGTCAATTCGGACCAGGTGTCGGCCATTCCATCCATGGATAGTCCTTCCCACCCCGTCCATCAGTCTTCGCGCCGAGAACTGTAATCGTGCAGAATCCATTCAGCCTTTTGCCCCGGATTGGTGTATCGCGTCCCGGTCGCATTCTGGCCACAGCCCTCGCATCAGCTTTGGTGATGACGGTTCTGGTTCGGCCGACGGAAGACGCGGTCGCCAATGGCGATACTCGCTCGCTCAGCATGCGTCATCTCCACACCGGAGAGACCATCAACATCGTCTACAAGCGCAACGGGTCCTATGATTCCGCCGCGCTGAAGCAGATCAACTGGTTCCTGCGCGACTGGCGCAAGAATGAGTCCGTGAGCATGGATCCGCGCGTGCTCGACACGCTGTGGCTGGTCTATCGCCAGGTCGGCGCTTCCCAGCCGATCAACATCGTCTGCGGCTATCGCTCGCCCGGCACCAACAACATGCTGCGTCGCCGTTCGCGCGGTGTCGCCAAGTTCAGCCAGCACACGCTCGGCAAGGCCATCGACTATTTCATCCCCGGTGTGTCGCTCACCAAGCTGCGCGTGGCGGGACTGCGCCTGCAGCGCGGCGGCGTCGGCTTCTACCCGACCTCCGGCTCGCCCTTCGTGCATATGGATGCCGGCGGCGTGCGCATGTGGCCGCGCATGAGCCGCACCGAGCTCGCCTCCGTCTTCCCGGATGGTAAGACCGTGCTGATCCCCGCAGACGGGCGCCCGATGCCCGGCTATGACGTCGCCCTCAACGAGATCCGCCGCAATGGCGGGGCCGTGGGCGGTGGCTTGGGTGAGGATGATTCCGGCGATAGCGGTTCGTCGGGCGGTGGCGGTGGCGGCGGCGGCTTCTTCGCGGCCCTGTTCGGTTCGCGCCCCAGCACCACCACCTCAGCGCCTCCGCCCTCCGTCGTGGTGGCGCAGACCGATACGCGCAGCAACAGCCGCAACAGCCGTATCGTGACGCCGCCACCGGCTCCGCTGCCGCCACCGGCTCCGCTGCCGCAGATGGCGATGGCCGATGCGGCTCCGGCGCCGCTGCCGCGCGTGGCACCTGTCCCGCTGCCGTCGCGCCGCCCTTCGGATATCGATACGCAGCCGCCGGCCGCCGATGTGGCGCAGCCGCAGCTCGCTTCGGCTGATGGTGGCCAGCGCATGGTCTGGCAGGCCGGCGCGTCGGCGCAGATGGCGTCCAACGTCCCGCTGCCGCCGATCCGTCCCGGCAGCGAGGCGGAGCAGCCTGACAACAGCCAGCCTGCGCCCCAGCAGGTTGCTGCGCTCGATCCTCCGGCCACCCAGCCTGCGGTCGATACCAGCGCGAACAGCAGGCCTGTGGTCGATCCCAAGCCGCCGATCTTCGCCGATCTCTCCCAGAACAGCGAAGGCTTCATGAAGCGTAGCGTCAGCCGCCAGACCCAGCGTGCGCTCGGCTTTGCCGATTTGACGCCGGTGACCAACACCGCCCGTCCGCAGCGCCCGCAGCTGATCGCCACCCGCTTCGAGAAGCAGAATTTCGCTTCGCTCTCGGCGCCGGTATCGGCCGCCCGCAACAAACAGCAGGCGACGCTGATCAAGCCTGACCTGGGACAGACGGCTTCGCTGATCACGCCGCCTTCCAAGACCGTGGTGATCCACTTCGGCGTCAGCGCCTATCAGGATCTGCGCGCCGACAAGTTCACGGGCGCGGCCGTCAAGCCGCTGCGCACCGCCAGCTTCGCGCCGATGCCGGATATCTTCACCGGCTCGATCGCCTCGACGAATTAGCTGGGAGCGCGGACATCCTGTCCGCTCTTGAGACGGTGCGTTACGGAAAAAGGCGGAGCGCCCGTTGCAGGCGCTCCGCCTTTTCTTTTTTACTCATCGTTTCAAGAGCGGACGGGACGTCCGCGCTCCCAGGTTACCACCGCACCGCTTCACCCGGCGCGCTCGCTTCGATCGCCAGCGCATGCACGCCCTTATCGAAAGCCGGCTTCAGGGCCTCGTTGATCATGCGATGGCGATCCACCCGGCTGCGGCCGGCGAAACTTGCCGAGACGATGCGCACGCGAAAATGGCTCTCGCCGCTGCCGCTATGGCCGGCATGGCCGGCATGGGCGGCGGATTCGTCCAGCACCGCCAGGCGCTCCGGCGCGAAGGCCTCACGTAGGCGGGTTTCAATCAACGCGTGGATGGAGGACATCGACAATTTCCTATCGCCCGTCGGGATGACACGTCCCGGCCGTATTTCTTCGCAATAGAGCATCGTGTCGAAAAAGGAAGCGCGGTTTGCGGCAACATCAGTATGCGAGACGAGAGCATGCAAGCCTCCACGCCACATATGATTGACAGGCCCCGGCCTGCATTGCTACGCGGCGCAGTCCTCATGAGAACAAGCCCTTGCCCACTGACATGACCGTCCCCGCGCCGCGCCGTTCCTCGCGCCGCGTCTTCCTGCCGATCATCCTTCTGGCCGTCGTCGCCATCGCCTGGTCGGGCTTCTGGTGGTATGCGACCAGCCGGGTCAGCACCGAGATGGACCGCTTTATCGCCAAGCAGGCCGAGCTCGGCCGGCAGATCAGCTGTGACCAGCGCAGCGTCGGCGGCTATCCCTTCCGCATCGAGGTGCATTGCGCCAGCCCCAAGGTCGAGGGCAACCGCGCCGGTAAGGCCTTCAGCGCCAATCTCGGCGAGATCAATGCGGTGGCGCAGGTCTACCAGCCCAACAAGGTGCTGCTCGAGGCCAAGAGCCCGATGGTGCTGGTCGACAAGGACGGCGATGGCGTGACCGTCACCTCGAACTGGACCAGTGCCGAGGCGAGCGCCTCGATCTGGACCTCTGGCCCGCAGAATGCCGACATGGTGATCAAGGGCCTCACCACCACGGTCGATCGCGGCGGCCAGACGCAGACGATGTTCGATACCGCCAATGTGGAGGCACATATACGCCTTGCCGAGGGCGCCGATGCCGCACCGGGCGCCTATGACCTCGCCGCCGATGTCGACGCCAAGGCGGTGGCGCCGGTCGACCTGTTCCTCGGTGCTTCCTCGCCGCTGAGCGCCACCTTCCGCGGCACCATCACCCGGATCGACCTGCAGCCCATGCCCATGGAGGACCGTCTGCGCGACTGGGCCGACAATGGCGGCACGCTGACCATCACGCAGGCCCAGCTCAATCGCGGCCCCAGCAGCGTCAAGGCCAGCGGCACGGTGGGCCTGGAGACCAGTGGCCATCCCTCGGGCGACCTCGTGGTGGCGCTTTCCGGCGTGCCCGAGCTTGCCGATACGCTCAAGCAGTCCGGCCGGGTGCCCGCCAGCCTCACCAGCCTCCTCGGCGTCGGCCTCTCCATGCTCGGCAAGCCGACGAACATTGACGGCAAGGCCGCGGTGGAGGTGCCGGTGAAGGTCGCCAACGGCAAGGTCAATATCGGCGCCTTCCCGGCCGGCAAGGTGCCGAAGCTGTTCTGAAGGGGGCTGGGCCTCTGCCTAGCACCCACCTCGTGGCTCAAGGCGCGCCTGACACTCCAATCCTGTGGCGATGCCGAGAGGAATAGCTCCTTGCGACAACAAGGTCCAAGGCGCTGAAATCGGCTGAAAGGCCATTCCAGCACCAAGCCGGATCATGCCGAGGAAGCCATGTTACGATTGCTTGCCTTGGTAGGAACAGCCCTGTCCCCTCCTCAGTGGGAATCGGGGATGGGCGCCAGCGTCAAGCGCAGCCCAAGCACCCGCGCCGCTTTGGCGACGGTTCCGATCGTCGGATTTCCGCCTGGTCGAAATACCTTGTAGATTGTCTCCCGGCTGAGCCCGCTCTCCTTGGCGAACTGCGTGGCGCCGCGCGCGCGTGCGATGTCACCGATCGCAGCTGCAATTAGTCCGGGGTCGCCATCCTCCAAAGCGGCTTCGAGGTAGGCGGCCTGGGATTCCGGCGACCCGATATGGTCCTGGATATCGAAGCGGGTTGTCTCGATTGCCATTTACAGCTCCTTCGCCATCTTTTTCGCCTCGGCGATATCGGCCGGCTGCGTTTTCTTCGTCCCGCCGCAGAGGAGGACGATGACCACCTCGCCGCGCCGTACCAGATACAAGCGATAGCCTGGTCCATAGTCGATGCGCGCTTCACTGACGCCTTCGCCGACGGGTTTCACATCACCGAGATTGCCAAGTTCGATACGCCGTATGCGCGCCAGGATGCGGCTGTGGGCCTGCTTGTCTCGTAATTCGGCAAGCCAACCCGAAAAGGCCGCTGTCAGGTGGACCTCAAACATGTGTATTATAGTACTCAGTTACAAGAGGGCGTCAAGGCGCGCTCGCGGGCCTTGCACAATTCCGTCAACACATTCTCGCGGTAGAAATCGTGATTGCCGGGCACATAGAGCACGGGCAGGCCGCGCGGGATGAGATGCTCGCGCAACCAGGGCAGAGCGCGGTCATGCAGGCGGTTGCAGACATCACCTGCAACGATGACGGCCTCGACGCCCTCGGTTGTCGCTGCCGGCGTGTAGGGGCAGACGTCGACATGCAGGTCCGACAAGATCCACGACGCATTCCGAGAGCTCAGCCCTTGTCCTTCTCCACCGCCGCCTCCTGCGGCTTCACCTCATATTTCAGCAGGATCGGCACCTGCGTGGCGGTGAAGAGCAGGGTGATCGGCATGGTGCCCAGCAGCTTGAAGCCGCTCCAGAACTCGTTCGAGAAATTGCGCCAGACGACCTCGTTCAGCACGGCGAGGAAGAGGAAGAACAGGCCCCAGTTGAGCGTCAGCTTGCGCCAGCCCTCGGGCTGCAGATCGAAGGCCGACTCGAAGACGTAGCGCACCAGGGAGCGCCCGAAGGCGAGGCCTCCAAGCAGGATGAAGCCGACCAGGCCGTTATAGATGGTCGGCTTCATCTTGATGAACACCTCATTGTGCAGCCACAGCGCCAGAATGCCGAAGACGATGACGAAGATGCCGGAGGCGAGCGGCATGATCGGAATGCGCCGCATGATGATGAGGCCGGCGGCCATCGCCAGCACGGTGATGGGGATGAAGACGGAGGTGGCGATGAAGATGCCCCCGCTGTCGCCCTGGAACATGCCGGCCGGCAGGATGGCCTCGACCAGCGGCCTGAACCATTCGGGCCGGATATTGGCGACGAAGAACACGCAAAGCGGCCCCATCTCCAGCAGCAGTTTCAGGGCAGGGTTGACCTTCTGGCGCGTCGGCGCCTCGGATTCCAGCAGCATGGCTCACTCCAGGCCGGCGATGGCGCGGGAGAAGTCCCGGGCGGAAAAGGGTTCGAGGTCGTCGATGCCTTCACCGACGCCGATATAATGCACGGGCAGGCCGAATTTGGCGGCCAGCGCCACCAGGATGCCGCCGCGGGCGGTGCCGTCGAGCTTGGTCATGACGAGGCCGGTGACGCCGGCGATCCTGCCGAAGATCTCAGCCTGGGAAATGGCATTCTGTCCCACCGTGGCGTCGAGCACCAGCAGCACGGCATGCGGGGCGCTATCGTCGATCTTGCGGATGACGCGCACCACCTTGGCAAGCTCGTCCATCAACTGCGTCTTGTTCTGCAGGCGGCCGGCGGTGTCGATCAGCAGCACGTCCGAGCCGTTCTCCTGCGCTGCCTTGAGGGCGTCGAAGGCCAGCCCCGCCGAATCCGAGCCCTGCTCGCGGGCGATGATCGGCGAGCGGGTGCGGTCGGCCCAGACCTTGAGCTGCTCGATGGCGGCGGCCCGGAAGGTGTCGCCGGCGGCCAGCGTCACCTTCAGCCCGTCGGCCGAGAATTTGGCGGCGAGCTTGCCGATGGTGGTGGTCTTGCCCGAGCCGTTGACGCCCACCATCAGCAGCACGAAGGGCTTCTTCGAGCGGTCGAGCACCAGCGGCTTGGCGACGGGCGTAAGGATGGCCTCCACCTCGCTCGCCAGCACCTGGTGCACCTCGTCAGGCGAGATCTGGCGGTCGAAGCGGCCCTTGCCGATGGCTGCCGCGATGCGGGTGGAGACGTCGACGCCGAGGTCGGCCTGGATCAGCACGTCCTCCAGTTCCTCGATGGTGGTGGCATCGAGCTTGCGCTTCAGCACGATGTCGGTGATGCCGCGGCTGATGGCGGAGGAGGAGCGCGACAGGCCTTCCTTCAGGCGCCTCCACCAGGATTTCTTTTCCGCGGGCGCCGGGGCGGGCACGGGCTCGGGAACGTAGACGGGCGCCGGCGCCGGGACGGGCTCCCGTGGAGGCGGGGCCGCGTCGACCAACTGCTCGGGCACGATCAGCTCGGCGGCGGCAAGCGGCACTGGTTCGATCAGCGCCTCCAACGGATGCTCGGCTTGCTGCTGCTCGTCCCGCGGTTCTTCGGGTTGCGTCAGCCCGGGCTCGGCCTGCGTCTGCGGGGCGGGCTGCGGCGTCGGCTCGGGAGCCTGGGCGGGGGTATCCTCCTGCGGCGCGGGCTCCGGGGTTGCCGCCCCGCGTCCGAACAGGCGGGAAAAGAAGCCGGTCTTCTGCTTTTCGCTTTCGGTCATCGAAACTCTTGCTGTCTCTCGCGCCAAGGCCGGCGAGGCGATCTTGCCACGAAAAAATTGTCGTTTGCTGCAGGAAGCTCTAGCGCGTTTCGCCTCCAGACGGAAACACCGAGAATCGCAAAATGCGCCCGAACGGCGCGTGCCTTGCTGGAAAAACGTTTCAGCCTGAACGCATTTTGCTCTAGCCCACTCGGGCCAATCGGGATAGCGCTAAGCGATGATTTCGCTCGATTTGACCGCGCGGCTGCTGCATCGCGACGCCCTCATCCTCATCCTCGACAAGCCCGCCGGCCTGCCCGTGCATGCCGGGCCGAAGGGCGGCCCGAACCTTTCCGCCATGCTCGGCCAGCTCAGCTTCGGCCTGCCCAAGCCGCCGGAACTCGCACACCGGCTCGACAAGGATACCTCGGGTTGCCTGGTGCTTGGCCGCCACGCAAGGCCGCTGCGCACCCTCAACGCGCTCTTCGCCGAAGGCGGCGTTGCCAAGACTTATTGGGCGGTGGTCGAGGGAGGGCCGGCGACGGACGAGGGCCTCATCGACATGCCCATCGCCCGCCGCTCTCCCGAGCGCGGCTGGTGGATGAAGCCGGCCGAGGACGGCTTGCCGGCGCAGACCGATTTCCGCGTGCTCGGCCGTGCCGAGGGGCTCACCTTGCTGGAGCTGAAGCCGCGCACCGGCCGCACGCACCAACTGCGCCTGCATTGCGCCGCCTCCGGCTTTCCCATCGTGGGCGACGCGATCTATGGCAGCGCCCCGCGCGAGGGTGGCCCGGTGCTGCATCTCCATGCCAGGGCAGTGAGCGTACCGATCCTGCCGAAGAAGCCGCCGGTGGAGGCGCAGGCGCCGCCGCCCGACCACATGGAGGAGAGGCTGCGTGCGCTCGGCTATGCCGGCCCGATCAGCCCGACGCCGGCCGAACTGCTCAGGCCGCCCGTGCCGCCAGTGGTGCGGAGAGGACTGCGGACGCGTAGGGAAATCTGAGCTCCCAGCTAGGCTTATTCTCCAAGATTCACCCCCACCTCCCTCAGGATCCACTCCCGAAACATCCTGATCTTCGGCACATTGCGGCGGGCCTCCGGGTAGACGAGGTAGAAAGCCATGTCGCTCTGCACCAGCAGGTCGAAGGGCTGTACCAGCCGTCCCTCGGCCAGTTCCATCGCATAAAGCGCCCTCGAGAGAATGGCGACGCCTTGGCCTGCGAGGGCCGCCGAGGCGGCAAAAGCCTGCATGCCGAGGCGCCGGTCTCTCACCGGCGTTGGATAGACAGTGCCGGCGGCGGCGAACCAGTTCTCCCACCAGGGGTCGTCGGCATCGAGGATGGGCAGGCGCAGGAGGTCCGATGGTTCGCGGACCGGGATGCTGGCGGCGAGCCTGGGGCTCAGCATCGGCGCGAAGTCGCCTTGCACCAGGAGATGCGCGCTGAGGCCCGGCCATTGTCCCATGCCGGAGCGGATGCCGACATCCGCCTCTTCGCGCGAGAAATCGGCGTAACGATTGCTGGCGTCCATGCGCACGGCGATGGTCGGATGGGCGATCTGGAAGTCGCCGATATGCCTGGCGAGCCACATGGTGGCGAAGGTCACGGAGGCACTGATGGTGAGCGTGCCCTGTACCCCGCCCTTCGCGGCGGCATAGGCCTCGCTGATCATGGCAAAGGCCTCGGTCACGGCGGGGGCCAGCCGCCGCCCGGCGTCCGTGAGCTCGATCTGGCGCGGCAGGCGCAGGAAGAGCGGCCCGCCGAAGCGCTCCTCGAGGACACGGATCTGGTAGCTGACGGCGGCCTGCGTCATGCCGATCTCTTCCGCCGCCTTGGTGAAGCTGAGATGCCGCGCCACCGCCTCGAAGACGCGGATGGCGGCGAGGGGCGGGAGCGGATGCAGCATAGGCATAAGGCCTCTTTATGCGCGTGACCTGAGCTTCGATTGGTCAGCTTGCCGCATTCATGGGATTATTGCCAGTGAAACGGCATGAATTTCGTGCCGGCAAGGAGAAATCCCATGACCGTCACATTGTTCGGAACGATAAGGCTGCCTTATTTGGGGTGGAAGAGCCGCGTCGCGGGCAAAGCCGCCCTTCGCGGCGCTTCAATCGGCACGCCCAACCTCCCCCGCCATCTCCTGCGCGACATCGGCCTGCTCGACGGCCACGAGACGCCACGGGGCAGGGCGGAGCCGTCGGCTACGGCGCGGGATATGGTGGAGAGGTATCGGTAAACTGTCCGGGTGCGCGGGCATCCTGCCCGTTCTTGGAAACGGGGCGCCTTACGATAGAGGAAGAACGGGCAAGATGCCCGTGCACCCGGGATCAGCTTACTCCGCCGCCGGCCGGACCCCATAGCGCCGGTCGATATAATCGATCACCAGCTGCTTGAATTCGTCGGCAATACCCGGCCCGCGCAAGGTGGCGGCCTTCTGGCCGTCGATGAACACCGGGGCCGTCGGGGTTTCGCCAGTGCCGGGCAGGGAGATGCCGATATCGGCATGCTTGCTCTCGCCGGGGCCGTTGACGATGCAGCCCATTACGGCGACCTTCAGCGTCTCCACGCCCGGATAGCGCGACTTCCACGCCGGCATGGACTCCACGATGAAGCCCTGGATGGATTGGGCGAGCTCCTGGAACACGGTGGAGGTGGTGCGTCCGCAGCCGGGGCAGGCGGCGACCAGGGGCACGAAGGTACGGATGCCCATCACCTGCAGGATCTCTTGGGAGACCTTGACTTCCTGCGTGCGATCCCCGCCCGGCTCGGGCGTGAGCGAAACGCGGATGGTATCGCCGATGCCATATTGCAGCAGCGGCGAGAGCGCGGCGGCCGAGGCCACGATGCCCTTGGAGCCCATGCCCGCCTCGGTCAGGCCGAGATGGAGGGCGTAGTCGGATCGATTGGCCATCTCGTTGTAGACGGCGATCAGGTCCTGCACGGCCGAAACCTTGGCCGAGATGATGATCTTCGATTTCGGCAGGCCCATTTCCACGGCGCGGTCGGCCGAGAGCAGGGCCGATTGCACCAGCGCCTCCCAGGTCACCGTGCGGGCATCGACCGGCGCGGCGCTCCTGGCGTTCTGGTCCATCAGATGGGTGAGCAATTCCTGGTCGAGCGAGCCCCAATTGGCGCCGATGCGCACCGGCTTGCCGTGGCGGATCGCCGTCTCGATGATGGCGCCGAATTGGCGGTCCTTCTTGTCCTTGAAGCCGACATTGCCGGGATTGATGCGGTATTTGTCGAGCGCCTGCGCGCAGGCCGGATGGTCGGCCAGGAGCTTGTGGCCGATATAATGGAAATCGCCGATCAGCGGCGTGGTGATGCCGACGCGCAGCAGCCTTTCCTTGATGCGCGGCACGGCGGCGGCGGCCTCGTCCCGATCTACCGTGATGCGCACCAGCTCCGAGCCGGCGCGGGCAAGCGCCGCGACCTGGCGCACCGTGCCGTCGATATCGGCGGTATCGGTGTTGGTCATCGACTGCACGACGATGGGTGCGCCGCCACCGACAGTAACGCCCCCGACATCGACGGGAACGGTGGTGCGGCGGGATTTCAGGCCGAAGCGCTCATAGGAAGGGATCATCGGACACCGGAGAATTGTTTGGGATGACATGGACCTTCGGGGAAAGGAGGTCAAGACACGACAGCGGGAGGGTTTCCCGGGGACCGCCGGTATCCTGCCGGCTCTTCCTTCGCTGGCGGGCGCGGCGCCCCTGGTGTGCCGACCTCCAGGTCGGCATCTTTTTTGCGGACGTCGTGGTTCCATGCCGATCTGGAGATCGGCACACCGGGTGCGCCGCGGTTTCCATGCCCAATCGGGCACCCGGACCCTCTGGCCTGAATCCGCCCGGCATCCTAAGCTCATCCCACGCCGATAGCATGGCCAAATGGAAGTGATGTGAAGAGAGCGTGATGATCGGCGTCCTGAGCTCGGCCTCCCTCCTCAAATGGCTCTCGGCCAAGCGGTCCGAGCTGACGCTCGCCATCCGCATTACCGTGGCGGCGGGGCTGGCCTTCGCGCTCGTCAAGCTGGTGGGGCTCAGCCAGAGCAGCTGGGCGGTGATCACCTCCGTCATCGTCATGCAGACCAGCCTCGGCGGCTCGGTGAAGGCGGCGATGGACCGCATGGCCGGCACGCTGGTGGGGGCGGTGTGGGGCGCCCTGGTGTCCATCGCCATATCGCATCACTCCAACCTCGAGACGGGGCTGGCGGTGCTCGTCGCCGTGGCGCCCACGGCCTTGTGCGCGGCCCTGCGCCCGAGCTTTCGCGTCGCGCCGATCACCGCGCTGATCGTGCTGATCCCCTCGGGCTCGACGCTCACGCCTTATGCCTTCGCGTTGGAGCGTGTGGCCGAGATCGTCGTCGGCATCGTCGTGGGCGTGTCGGTGGCCATGCTGGTGCTGCCGGCCCGCGCCCATGGTGTGCTCGCTGCCGCCGCGGCCAAGGTGACCGATCTCAACGCCGATCTGCTCGTCGCTTTGATGGCGGGGCTGATCGAAGGGCGGGGCCGGCCGGATGTCGCCGCCCTCCAGGCCAGCATCCGCGCCGGGCTGCGCCAGGTCGACGCTGCGGTGGACGAGGCAGCGCGCGAGCGCAAGGCCCATCTCAGCAATGTCGCGGATGTCGAGCCGCTGGCCCGCACGCTCTACCGTGTCAGGCATGATCTCGTGATCATCGCGCGCGTATGCGTCCGTGCGTCGCCCGAAAGCGTGGCGCCGGCCCTGCGCGAGCCGCTGCTCGGCCTGCGCGACGCCACGGTGGCCTTGTTGCATGCGATCGCCGAGGCCCTGCGCCGGCGCTACGTCGCCCCCGACCTCGCTGGCTTCGAGGCAAGCCTCGCCGCCTATGTCACCGCCATGGACAGGCTGAGGGCCGAGGGCGTTTTTCGTACGCTGGGGAGCGACGAGATGGGCCGGATCTACACGCTGCGATTTGGGTTCGAGCAGTTGGGGAAGGACCTGGGCGATCTGGCGGAAAGGGCGGGGGAGATGGCGCAGGAATAGAAGGCGTTCAAGCGCTTGTCATACGCGCCAATTCTTGGGGTCGCTGACGGGATCCAAGGGCTCCGCCTTGCGCCGGACGTCGGAGAAAGGTTGGCTTCGTGGTTGCCACGGACCGGACCTGGCGGCTCTGCGCCGTCCGCGCCAGCTCTGCCAGGCAAAACCGGTGTCAGAAAGCATCTGCAGGAAAAGAACCAGGCCGAGTGCTGCTGAGAGGATCATGCCGGGTTCGATGCGCGGCTTCGTGCTGGCCGGCGCTTGAATGGGGGCTGCGGTCGCTGCGGCGGTCGTCGGAGCCGCGGGAGCCAGCACCGGCGCCGACAGGGCGATCGTCGTCTCGCGCCAGCTTCGATAGCTGCCCCGGAAGGCTCGGAGAGTCTTGAACGGCGCGCAGCGCTCGACAGCCTGCAGCAGGGTGGCCTGCTTGACGCGGTCGGCGAGAGCGCCGGTGGCTTCGGCCAGAACAGGCCTGCTAGCGAGGGAGCCGTCCGGTTTCAGCGATAATTTGATCTGTACGGCATTGCCAGGCAACGGGATCGAAGCCGGCCAACAGGCCTGCACGGCTCCGGCGAGCAGTGCCTGGACGTCATCGTGCAAAGCGGATTGGGCAGCGAGGGGATCAGAAGACGCGAGTAGGAAGCCGGCAACAAAAAGGAGGCACAGCCAAAGAGCGATCACGTCAGGCAAAAGTTTGCCTCGGGAACGCACACGCCCAGACATTGGGGGCTTCAAAAATCGCGAGCTCGCGTGAGCGACATACACAGTATTACGGGCCTTCGCCGCTAGGTTAGCTTCGAAGATGCACGCGTGAACAAGGGGTTTGCAAGAGGCGGTTTGTGAATTCCCATCGGAATTTTGTGTATGGGACTACTCCGCCGCCTTCGCCCGGCAATGGCTGCAGATGCCGGCGATCTCGATCACCTGCCCCCGCGGCTGGAAGCCGATGGCGCCGGCGGCCTTCGCCAGGGCCTGGCCCACGAGATCGGACTCGGCTTCCCCCACCGTGCCGCAGCTCTCGCAGATCAGGAACATCACCACGCCGCCGCCGGAATGGTCATGCGCGCAGGCGATGAAGGCGTTGCGGCTCTCGATGCGGTGGGCGAACCCCTGCTCGAGCAGGAAGTCGAGGGCGCGATAGACCGTGATCGGCGCCGGGCGCTTGCCCTCGCCGTCCTCGAGCTTTTCGATCAGCTCATAGGCGCCGATGGGGTGGTGGTTGGCGGCGAGCGCCTCCAGCACCTGGCGGCGGATGGCGGTGAGCCGCACGCCACGCTCGGCGCTGAGCGTCTCCGCGCGGCTGAGGGCGCTCTCGGCGCAATGCGAGTGGTCGTGATCGGGCGCGACGAAGACGGGGGCATCGCCGTCATGGGCATGCCCGTGGTGATCGTGGTCGTGGGAATGGCGGTGTGCCATGGAAAGCCTCTCCCCCGTATGTAGCAAGGGCAGGGCGGTTTCGCCAGCATCGCCGGGATCGCAAGCTTCCAGCCTGCTCTTTCCCGGGTGCGCGGACGTCTCGTCCGCTCTTCCGCAGGCAAGGAAGAAACCGGCGGGATATTGATGGGCCCTCGCTCCGCCGGGCGAGACGGGTCGCTTCCAAGAGCGGACGGGACGTCCGCGCACCCGGGGAAGAGGCGGACTTGAAGTCCGCGCTCCCGGGCTACGGCCTCACCGTGCCCTGCCCGCGCACCTTGTACTTGAACGAGCAGAGCTGCTCGGCGCCCACCGGGCCGCGTGCGTGCATCCGGCCGGTGGCGATGCCGATCTCGCCGCCGAAGCCGAATTCGCCGCCGTCGGCGAACTGGGTCGAGGCGTTGTGCAGCACGATGGCCGAATCCACTTCGTTCAGGAAACGCTTGGCCGCCTCTTCGTCGCCGGTGACGATGGCATCCGTGTGGTGCGAGCCGTAGCGGTCGATATGGGCGAGCGCGGCGTCGATGCCGGGGACCACCTTCACCGAGATGATGGCGTCGAGATATTCCGTGGTCCAGTCGGTGTCGTCGGCCGGCTTCACATGCGGATCGACGGCGAGCGTGCGGGAATCGCCGCGTACTTCGCAGCCAGCGTCGAGCAGGGCTTTCACCAGCGGCTTGAGGAAGCTCGGCGCCACGGCCTGGTCGACCAGCAGCGTCTCGGCCGCCCCGCACACGCCGGTGCGGCGCAGCTTGGCGTTGAGCACCAGCGGGATCGCCATGTCGAGCGAGGCGCCTGCATGCACATAGACGTGGTTGATGCCCTCCAGATGCGCGAAGACCGGCACGCGCGCCTCGGCCTGCACGCGGGCGACGAGGTTCTTGCCACCGCGCGGCACCAGCACGTCGATCGTCCCGTCGAGCCCGGCCAGCATGGCGCCGACGGCGGCGCGGTCGGCGGTCGGCACCATCTGGATCGAGGCCTCGGGCAGGCCGGCGGCCTGCAGGCCCGTGCGCAGGGCCTTGGCGATCTCGACGCAGGTGCGGAAGCTCTCCGAGCCGCCGCGCAGGATCGAGGCGTTGCCAGCCTTCAGGCACAGCGCCGCCGCATCGGCCAGCACGTTGGGGCGGCTTTCGAAGATGACGCCGACCACGCCGAGTGGCGTAGAGACGCGCTCGAATTCGAGGCCGTTGGGGCGCTTCCATGTCGCCAGCACGCGGCCGACCGGATCGGGCTGCGCGGCGACCTCGCGAATCGCCTGGGCGATACCGGTGACGCGCTTTTCGTTCAGCGTCAGGCGGTCGACGAAGGAGGCGAGTTGGTTGCGGGCGATGGAATCGGTGACGTCGAGGGCGTTGGCGGCGAGGATTGCCGCCTCGTGGGCCTCGATCGCCCTGGCCATGGCTTCGAGGGCTGCGTCCTTTTGTGGAGCCGGGGCGAGCGCCAGGGTCCGCGCGGCGGCGCGCGCAGCAATTCCCAGTTTGCGCATGACGGCGATGACATTACCGTCGTCCAATCCCCGGTTCGCGTCGGGCATGGTCCACCCTCGGTTGGTATGGTCAGGCTGAGTTGGTTAGGCCGGATCGGGGCTGGTTGCAAGGGCTGGGAGCGAGGAGTCGTTCCTGGGACCGCAGGCGTCTCGCCTGCTCTTGAACCGCGGCGTTTCCAAGAGCAGGCGAGACGCCTGCGGTCCCAGGAACGTCTCGAAACGGTAACGCGGAACCCTCATAGGTTTGCTGCACCTGCTGGTTCAGCGCCCCGCTTCCAAGAGCGGACATCGCGACATGCAGGCATGTCGCTGTGATGCCCGCGCTCCCAGTCAGTGCCCGCCGCCGCCACCGCCGCCGCCCATCACCTGCGGGCGCTTGACGAAGAAGATCGCGCCGCTGAGGCAGACGAACAGGATGGTCATCAGGAGGAACACGTCGGAGAAGGCCAGGATGAAGGCCTCGCGGCGCATCATGCCGACCAGGTTGGCGATGGTCATCTGGTCGGCGGCCGCGCCGAAGGTCGAGAAGCCCGCCTTCATGTTCTCATAGGTCTGCATCACGCTGTCGCGGCTCCAGTTCACCATCTCACCGAGACGGGCCAGATGCAGGTCCTCGCGCTTGTTGAGCACCGTGTTGATGATGGCCAGGCCCACGGCGCCGCCCAGATTGCGCATCAGGTTGAACAGGCCCGAGGCGTTCTTGATGCGCTGGGGCGCCAGCGTGCCGAGCGCGATGTTGGAGATCGGCACCATGCACATCATCAGCGAGACGCCGCGCAGGATCTGCGGGATCAGGATCTCGTAGAAATCCCAGTCATGGGTGACATAGGTCATGATCCAGGTGTTGAGGCCGAAGCCGAGCAGGCCCCCCACGATCATGTAGCGCACGTCGATGCTCGCCATCAGCCGGCCCGCCACCGGGGCGGTGAGGAACATGCAGACGCCGGTGACGAACATCGTCTCGCCGATCTGCTTGGAATCATAGCCGCGCACCACGTCGAGATAGACCGGGAAGAGATAGGTCAGGCCGTAGAGGCCGATGCCGAGCACGAAGGAGAAGGCCGAGCCGGCGGCGAAATTGGAGTCCGAGAAGGAATAGAGATCGACGATCGGCGCCTTGGCGGTGAGGACACGGGCGAAGAACACGATGCCGCCGATGACCGAGAGGATCGACATCACCAGCACGGAGGTCTCGTCGAACCAGTCATGGTTCGGGCCTTCCTCCAGCGCATATTCCATCGCGCCCAGGAAGAGGGCCATGGAGAGCAGGCCCGTCCAGTCGAAATTGTCGAGGAGGGAGAGGTCCGGCTTGTCGAAGTCGACCAGAGTGAAGGTCATGATCGAGACGATGATGCCGGGCACGACGTTGATGAAGAACAACATGTGCCAGGAATACCACTCGGTCAGGATGCCGCCGACAGTCGGGCCAATGGTGGGGGCAAGCGTGGCGACCAGGCCGATCATCGGCGAAACGATCGGCTGCTTGGAGCGCGGGAACACGGTGAAGGCCGCCGCGAACACGGTGGGGATCATGCCGCCGCCGATGAAGCCCTGCAGCGCGCGATAGACGATCATCTCGTTGATGTTGGTCGCCGTCCCGCACAGGAAGCTCATGAACGTGAAGCCGGCGCAGGAGACCGCGAAGGTCCAGCGCGTGGAGAAGGCGCGCGACAGGAAGCCCGAGAGCGGGATCATCACCACTTCGGCGATCAGATAGGCGGTCTGCACCCAGGGGATCTCGTCGCCCGAGGCGCCGAGGCCAGCCTGGATCTGTGGCAGCGAGGCCGAGACGACCTGGATGTCGAGGATCGCCATGAACATGCCGAACACCATCGCGAGGAAGGCGATAAGCTTGCGCTTGTCGATCTTGTCGGAGGCCGGAGCGGCGGGAATGGCAGCGGATGTGGCGGTTGCGGTGGCCATGGCAAGCCCCTCGGAGCGCGGACATCCTGTCCGCCTCTTGGAAACGACGTGTTCTACGAGAAAGAAAGAGCAGACGAGACGTCCGCGCTCCCAGGATTTACCCCTTCGGACCTGTACGGCTGTCGACGTTCACCACCACGCTCAGGCCCGGCAGCAGCTTGCCGCTGAGGGCGATGTCGGCGGGAACCTCGATACGCACGGGCACGCGTTGGGTGATCTTGGTGAAGTTGCCGGTGGCGTTCTCGGGCGGCAGCAGGCTGAACACCGAGCCCGAGGCTGGCGAGAACTTGCCGACAGTGCCTTCGAAGGTCTGGCCGTCCATCGAGTCCACGGCCACTTCCACCTTCTGGCCGGGCACCAGCGGTCCGAGCTGGGTCTCCTTGAAGTTGGCGGCGATGTAGATGCTCTTCAGCGGCACCAGGGCGATCAGGCGCGAGCCGGGCGCGACATACTGGCCGGGCTGGGCGGCGCGGTTGCCGACGATACCGTCGGTCGGCGCGCGCACCACGGTGGCGTCCAGATCGTTCTGGGCCTTGGCGACGTCGACGTCGAGTTCCTTGGCGGTCTGCTCGGCCTCGGCCTTCTGGGCCTGGATCACGGCGAGGTTGGCGGTGGCGGCGGTCACGGCCGACTGGGCGCTGGTGAGGGCGGCCTGCGCATTGGTCACGCCGGCCTTGGCACTGGCGAGCGAGGCATTGGCGCGGTCGCGATCGGCCGTGGTCTGGTCGAGGGTCGCCTTGGAGCCGAAGTTCTGGTTGGCCAATGAATTGGCGCGGTCGAAGGCGGCGTTGGCGCGCACGATCTCGGCCTTGGCCGAGTCGACATTGGCATTGGCCGACTGGATGCCGGCCCTGGCCGATTCGACGCCGGCCTTGGTGGTGTCGATAGCGGCCTGCTGGGCGGTGATCTGCTGGTCGATGCGGGTGATGGTGGCGGTCTGCGTGGCGCGCTTGGCCTTGGCCGAGTCGAGCGCGGTGCGATAGTCGGTGTCATCAAGCGTTGCGATCACGTCGCCCGCCTTGACGGCATCGCCATTCTGCACGGGCACGGTCTTGATATAGCCGGCAACCTTGATGCCGAGGGTCGAGACATCGGCCTGCACATAGGCGTCGTCGGTGTCGACCATGAAGCGGCCATTGGTCCACCATTCATAGCCGTACCAGCCGCCGGCGACGAGCGCGATGGCGATGAGACTGGGGAAAATGATGCGGGCCTTGGAGCGCTTCTTGGCGGGCGCGGCCGGAGCGGTAGGCACCTGGGTTGTGGGAGCAGGAGCCTGCTCGCTCCTCTTGACTTCGGAGGGCTTGGTTTCAGCGGGCTTGGCAGAAGGCGCGTCCTGTGGCGCTGGAGCTTCGGCGCGCTGGCGTTCCAGCGGAACGACATTATTTAGGATAAGATCGTTATCGTCGGCGCCCAGGGCGTTCGAAGTGGCATCGGCATGGTTATGTTCGCGGGCTGCGTCCATCGTCTTCTCCCACCGGGATGGAGACCAAGGCCTGGCCTCCGTATTCGAACCGAACGGTTCGGTCATTGCTCAGATCGAACCGAACGGTTCAGTCATTTGTGCGTTGACTAACATGCCTTGCTGGGATACGCAATAGAAATCGAACCGAACGGTTCGGTCACAACAGGATGGATTTTTCGCCATGCTCGCCGAAAGCTCGGTGTCGCCGAAAGTGTCGGCCACGATTCTGCCGATTATCGACAATGCCAAGAGCCGCCAGATCCTGGACGGCGCCCGCAAGATCTTCCTGGCCCAGGGCTTCGAAGGCGCGAGCATGAACGATATCGCCAAGGAGGCCGGCGTCTCCAAGGGCACGCTCTATGTCTATTTCGAGAGCAAGGAGCGGCTGTTCTCGGTGATCATCGACGAGGAGCGCGCCTCCCATGTCGAGGGCATCTTCAATTTCGACTTCAAGACCTCGCCCGATATCGAGGCCGTGCTGCTGCGCATCGCCATCGAGATCACCACCTTCATCACCCAGCCTCGCATCGTCTCGGCCATGCGCGCCGTGATGGGTATCGCCGAGCGCATGCCCGAGCTTGGCGAGCATTTCTACGAGCGCGGCCCCTGCTATTCGCGCAACCGCCTGTCCGAATATCTCGAAACGCGCGTGGCCGCCGGCCAGCTCGACATCTCCGACACCCAGCTCGCCGCTGCCCAGTTCCTGGAGATGTCGCACGCCCCGCTGGTGAAGCCGATGTTCTTCATGGCCACCAAGACCAGCCCCAGTCCGGAACGCATCCGCGCCGTGGCCGAGTCGGCCGTGCGGGTGTTCATGTCGGGCTATGGGGTGAGGTGAGCCTAAAGCGTTTTGCGATTTGACGGAATCGGCAAGAATCGCAAAGACGCGTCGAAACAAAGAGTTAGAGCAAGGCAGCGTTTGCGCCTAAACGCGCTTTGCTCTAGGAGCGCCGGCTTTCCAGCCGGCCTCTTGGAAACGGGGCGTTGGGCGGATTGGGCGCGAATTGGTGTGCCGGTCTTCAGACCGGCATCTCTCCACATAGGCCAAGGGCATGCCGTACCCGCTACATCGACTGAAAGTCGATGTAGCTGAGAAGACCGGCACACCGAATTCCGGTCGGCGCTCTGGACAGAAGAAGCAGGCGAGACGCCTGCGATCCCAGGAACGGCTCTGGCGCTTCGCCTACCGGATCCTTGCCCTCAAGAAATTCCCATTGATCCGCACCTGCGGCTTTGCCCCCGGCGTGCTCGCCAGCGTGCTGTCGACCAGCGCGGCATTGCCGTTCACGCTGTAGTCGACCGGCGTGGCGGACGGGAAGCTCAGCTCGGCATTGAGGGCGTTGCCGCTGATTGCGATGGTCTCGTCGCGCTCCACCCTGTCGAAGGCCAGCCGGGCCTGCACGGCATTGCCCTCGATGTCGATGCTGCCGGCGTGGCCGTCCAGCACGATGTCGCCGGCATGGCTCTTCACCTTGAGGGTGCCGAAATCGCCCGTGAGGCGCGACATCGTCGCTTTCTGGTCGATCGTCACCGCGGCACCCGCAGGCAGGTTGACGTTGAGCTCGATGGCGCAGGCCTCGTCATCATCGAACAGCGACCAGGATTGCGAGCCGGTATTGACCAGAAGTTCCGATCCCGAGATCGTCATGGCGCCGGTGAGCTCGCAGCGATTACCCGACCAGCTCGAATACCAGAAGGAGAACCAGCCTTCGGTGCGGCCGCGCAGCACCGCCTTATAGGGCGCGCCGGCATCGGTGGCGATGTCGATGCGGGCCGCCTCGCCCTCGATGACCACGCCGGTGACCTTGCTGACGTCGAGTTCGCTCGCCGAGGTCCAGGCCTGGCTGGGCAGGGCCCAGACGGCGGCGATGACGAGGCCGGCGCCGATCCATATCCTTTTCATATCCGCTCTCCTTCCCGTGACGGGATGGCGGCCAGCTAAGACCAGGGGCGTCGGCAGCGAGACCTCGATCGCGATCCGGGTCGAGCGCGAACGCGATCCGGGACAGGAAGGGATGGTCCGAGATGCCTGCCGGGATTACGATACACCCATGATCTTCCTGCCTCTGCCCTTTGTTTGCGCCCTGCTCTTCCTCATCCTGCTGGTACAGATGCTGCGACAGGACGAGCGTGCCTGGCATGACAACCCCTTCTTCCTGCTGCTCACCCTTTATGTCCTGCAATCGGTGGTGATCGGCCTGCACTGGGGCTACGGGCTCAAGGCCGTGATACCGCTGCAGATCGTGCTGGCGGCGCTCGCTCCACCGCTGGCCTGGCTGAGCTTTCGCACACTGACGGTCGAGGAGACCGGCTGGCGCTGGGACAAGGCGTGGCCGCATTTCCTGCCGACCCTCCTCGCCCTCGTGCTGATCTTCACCTGGCGCGCGCCCGTTGACCTCGTGCTGATCCTCACCTTTCTTGGCTATGGTAGTGCGCTGGCGTGGCTGGCTTATGGCGGCCCGGACAGGCTCGTGGCCCCACGTCTCGATGGCGTGCTGCGCTCCTACCGCTCGCTGCAGCTGACGGCCTTCGCTACCTTGTCCTCGGTGGTGACGGATCTTGCCATCAGTGCCGACGTGGCCTTGTTCGGCGGCGCCCACGCAGCCGCGATCGTGGCGGGCTCCAATGTCGTCGCCCTGCTGATCCTCGGCTCCGCCGCCTCGGTGGCAGGGTCGAGCACCGTGAGCAAAGCGGAGGAGGAGGCGCAGGGGCCTGTGGTATCAGAACCCGTCGGAATGCCGGCCATCGTGCCGGAGACGGTGGAAGAGGACCGCGAAGTCGCCGCAGCGCTCGATGCGCTGATGGCGGGCCGGAAGCTCTACCGCGACACCGACCTCAATCTCGGCCGCCTTGCCCGCAAGCTCGGACAGCCCGCCCGCCGCGTCTCCTCGGCCGTGAACCGCATCCACGGCATGAGCGTGTCGCATTACGTCAACAAGCACCGCATCGAGGAGGCCTGCCGCCTGCTCGCCGCCACGGATGAGAGCGTCATCAATGTGATGATGGAGGCCGGCTTCCTCAGCAAATCCAACTTCAACCGCGAATTCCTGCGCGTGACCCGCACGACGCCCATTGCCTGGCGGCGGGAGAACCGTCTGCCGCTGGCGGCGGAGTAGGAGCCATCGGCGATCCGGGTGCACGGGCATCCTGCCCGTTCTTCTCATCCTGCAATCGCAGCGGTTCAAGAACGGGCAGGATGCCCGTGCCCCGGAGAACAGAAAGGCCCCGCTTTCGCGAGGCCTTCGACGCAAAGCAACCTGGACGCAACCGGTACTCAGTAGCAGACCTTCACGCGTTCCCAGTGCCAGCCATAGTAATCGGAAACCTGGCGGCGCTCGATGTGGCAGCGGCGATAATAGACCGGGCGATAATCGTCATAGTAACCGTAGCTGTTGTTGTAGGCGGCGCCGGCGAGCAGACCGCCGATCAGGCCGATGCCAGCGCCGGCAGCGAAGGCGCCGTTGCGGCCGTAGCGGGCTTCAGCGGTTCCGGTGGTGGCAACGGCGGCGCCAGCCAGCGTGGCGGCAACCAGAGCACCGGTCAGGATCTTCTTGAACATCGTCGTCTTCCATCTGTCTGTCTTTGCGCGGGCTTGCGCTTGTTCGATGGAGAGATCTTGCCGGAGGGCGCCGATGACTTCCGTGCGTTTCAACACGAGGTTGCAGGTGATATCGCCATCGTTCCCGCAGGCCGGGCGGCCGATGTTACGTTGGTAACACGCTCCTTATCCCAAGTAGCGCATGGCGAGTGAAGGGTGCTACAATAGAATAGTCTTCCATTGCTGCGGTGGCTCTTGTCGAACACGGACGTTCCTGGCGCTCGGGTTGCCTTTCCCACAAGGGAACCGGATGCGGCTTTGCATGCTCTCTGGGCCCGGCTCGAGGCCTATGATCCCGACAACCCCGATGACGTCCTTCCCTTCAGTGCGCGCCTGGCGGCCAAGACCGGCTGGAGCCGGGAGAAGGCGCGGCGGGTCGTCGAGGAATATAAGCGTTTTGTCGCCATCGCCCTGTCGAGCGGGCACGGCGCCTGTCCCTCGCGCGCGGTGGACGAGGCCTGGCACCTCCATCTGATGGATACGCGCCGCTATTGGGGCGAGTTCTGCACCGGCGTGCTCGGCCAGGACTTTCATCACGAGCCGGGGCGCGGTGGCGTGGAGGAAGACCTGCAATTCGGCCGTCTCTACCGCGCCACTCTCGCGGCCTATCGGCGATTTTTCGCTGAGGCGCCGCCAGCCGATATCTGGCCCGATGCCGATGCGCCGCCGGTTGAAGGAGCGGCTGGGCCGGTGGAACGACGGCGGACGCTGCCACGCCTGCGGACATTGTTGACAGGACCGTTCCGGCTCCTCGCCCTGATAGCGGCCGTGCTCGCCGTGCCGGGCTGCGCGGCGATCTATGATTCCTCCAGCCCCGATGCCATGCAGGGCCCGGAATTCCTGTTCCTTTATATCCTCCTGCTGCTGGCCGCCGCCGCCGGGACCTGGCTGCTGCAGAACCGGGTGCTGCTGCCGCCGCGCAAGCCCGCCATCGCACCAGAAAGACTCGGCCCCTACCACTTCGCCTTCCTCGCCGGCGGGGTACAGCGCGTCTTCGAGACCGCGCTGGCCCGGCTCTATGTGAACGACCATGTGGTGATGGAGGGATACAGTATCATTCCGGCCAAGCCTCTGCCGCCGGCCGCCCATCCCGTCGAGCGGGTGGTCATCGCCGGCATCGGCGCAGGGGCGCGGAGCCTGAATTCCGGTCTGGTCCAGAATGCCGTGCCGGCGATCAAGCAGGATCTCGCCGATGCCAGCCTCATTCCTTCCTGGGACGATCTCAGCCGCTCGCGCCAGGTAGCGCTGCTGGTCATGGGCCCCGTCCTGCTGCTCGGCCTGGTGCGTCTGGCCTTCGGTGTCATGCATCACAAGCCGGTCCTGCTGCTGGTGGGCACGCTGGTGGCGGCAGGGGTCGGCATTTTCCTGCTCCTGCGGCGGAAGATTCTGGTGAACGCCGCGGGACGACAAGCCTGCGATCTCGCTCGCGAGCGTTTCCTGGCCCGGGGCGAGGCGCGGCTCGACGACCCGGATCTTGCTTACCGCGTGGCGTTGGGCGGCAGGACCGTGCTGATCGGGCTTGGTCTCGGCGTGTTCGCCGCCTATCTGATCCCGCCCGTTTCCGCCAATTCCGGCTGGTTTGCTGGAGGCGGCGGCGATTCGAATACAAGCAGCTGCTCGTCGAGCAGCGACAGTTCGTCGTCAAGCTGCAGCAGCAGCAGCAGTTGCAGTTCGAGTAGCTGCAGTTCCAGCACCTGCGGCGGGTAGAGGTTCCGAAAAGAGCGTGGCGGCCAACGGCCGCCACATGAGTTCCATCGGCCGAGCAGCGGCCGGATCAGCTCGTCGGGCCGCTTCTGCGGTCGACGACGTCGTTGGCGCTGGCGACGCGCTTGTGCCTCTTCGGGTGCGGAGCGGCGGGCGCCTTGACGGTCGCGACAGGCTGCAGGGTGACGGTGATCGGATTGGGATACTGCTCCAGCGTGGCGCCGGTTGCGGCGTCGACACCCATGCCGACCACGCCGCCAACCAGCAGGTTGCCGGCAAAGCCGGCGGCGCCGGCCCCAGCCACGCGGGTTTTTACCGGCACGTCCATCGGCTGATAGCCTTCCTTGCTGATGGTGGCGACGAACTCGCTCTTGCGGGAGACCTGGAAGGTGCAGGGGGTCGTGCAGGAATTGCCTATCGACGTCTGCACATGGGCCTCTGACGGCGTGGAGACCACCTGGATCTGGTTGGTCGTGCCGCGCGTCACGGTCGAGCAACTGGCGAGGGCCACACCTGCCAGGGCGACAAATACGAGCTGTTTCATGATCGTTTCTTTTTCTGTGTTGCCGCAGGGGAAAATTGGTGGAGATCCCAATTCCCTTGCGGCTTGATAGCCGGTTTCTTTTTGTAATAGTTGGTATCGCAGTGAAGCTTCCAATCAAGCTCACGATCTATGCTCTAGGCATGGATACGTACAGTAAGCAAGCACTTGTTCGCGGCTTGAGATATATCCACAAGATTGGGTGTAAAAATATTGCGTAGAAGCGAAGGGGCGCGATTGCAGAGATGCCAAGTCGACATGAAGTTATTTTATGGCACATGGTCGTATTATTCAAAATAATGACAGAGATTTGTTATATAATATTCGAATTTTAAGTCTGTACTTTAGAAAATATTGAATATATAGAATTCATGGAACGAAGATAAGGCAATGGTTGTACTGTGGTATATCTGTGCCGTAGCCCGTAACGATCAGGCCGTGAATATCGGGAACGCTGTCGAGCCCGAGGCCTTGCTTGTCTCTATGCAGGGGCAATCCATACGATCCATGCATGTGCATCATGTGGCAATGGCAACTGCCGTGGATCCTCAAAGTGTTGTTCTGGTGGGCCATGCTGGTGCTGGCCAGATTCGCTTTCCTGCGCTGAGCCACATCCCAAAAACAAAACGCCGCCCCCAAAGGAGCGGCGTCGAAGGTCCTGATCCCCGAAAGGCTCAGTACATCGCGTCGGGCATCGAGGCCTTCTTGCGTTCGATGAAGTCGCGCAGGGCCTCGTCGGTGCCCGGATCGATGGCGGGCGCCTCGTAGTCGGCCAGCGTCTTCTTCCAGATCTTGTTGGCGCGCTGGGCGGCGTCCTGCTTGCCCTCGGCTTCCCACTGCTCGACCGAATTGTTGTCGGCCACGGTGGAGCGGTAGAAGGCGGTCTCGAAATTGGCCTGGGTGTGGGCGCAGCCGAGGAAGTGGCCGCCGGGTTCCACCTGGTGGAAGGCGTCCATGGCCTGCCCGTTCTCGGACATGTCGACGCCCTTGGCCAGCACATGCATGGCGCCGAGCTGGTCGAAGTCCATCACGAACTTCTCGTAGGAGGCCGAGAGGCCGCCTTCGAGCCAGCCGGCCGAATGCAGCATGAAGTTGACGCCGCCGAACATGGCGGGCAGCAGCGTGTTGGCGCTCTCATAGGCCGCCTGGGCATCCGGGATCTTGGAGGCGCAGAGCGAGCCGCCCGAGCGGAAGGGCAGCTTCATGCGGCGGGCGAGCTGGCCGGCGCCGTAGATGCACAGCGCGGCTTCCGGGGTGCCGAAGGTCGGCGCGCCCGACTGCATGGAAAGCGTCGAGACGAAGGTGCCGAAGATCGCCGGGGCGCCGGGGCGCACCAGCTGCAGGAAGGAGATGCCGGCCAGAACCTCGGCCAGAACCTGCGTCAGCGTGCCCGCCACCGTCACCGGGCTCATGGCGCCAGAGAGGATGAAGGGGGTGATGATGCAGGCCTGGTTGTTCTGGGCGTAGACATCGGCCGCGCCGAGCATGGTGTTGTCCCATACCATCGGCGAATTGGCGTTGATCAGGCTGGTGCAGACGGTGTTCTGTTGGATGAAATCCTCGCCGAACAGGATCTTGGCCATGTCGACCGTGTCCTGCGCGCGCTCGGGCGCCGTGACCGAGCCCATGAAGGGCTTGTCGGAGAGGCGCATATGGGCATAGACCATCTCGAGATGGCGCTTGTTCACCGGCAGGTCGACCGGCTCGCACACCGTGCCACCCGAATGATGCACATAGGGGTTGGCATAGGCCATCTTCACGAAATTGCGGAAGTCCTCGATGGTGCCGTAGCGGCGGCCCTTGTCGAGGTCATGCACGAAGGGCGAGCCGTAATTGGGCGCGAACACCGTGTTGTTGCCGCCGATGACGACGCTGCGCTCGGAATTGCGGGCGTGCTGGGTGTATTGCTGCGGCGCCGTCTGGATCAGCTTGCGGGCAAGGCCGCGGGGAAAGCGCACGCGCTCGCCCTTGATGTCGCAGCCGGCGCCCTTGAGCAGCTCGATCGCGCGGGGATAGTCGCGGAACTCCAGGCCGATTTCCTCCAGCAGCGTCTCGGCATTGTGCTCGATGATCTGCATCGCCTCTTCGGAGAGCACCTCGGTGAGGGGGATGTTGCGGGTGATATAGGGGATCGACACGCCGCCGCGCTGCACCCGCGCGGCCCGGCGGGCATCACGGCCACGGCGCGAGGCGGAAGGGGCTTCGGTATGCGTGGTGGTGTCGACGGCCTCGGTCATGGCGCTCTCCCGGAATTCGATCCGCCTGTCATAGGGGAGACCGCGCCCGGCTCGCCGCCCAAGCGCGCCGAAGAATTGCCGGAAAGCGACGCTGACGGCGCGAGGAGGATAGGGAGGGGGGCGGGTCTTCAGAGCCTGACTGAAAAGTCGGCGGAACCCCAATTTTTTGTCATTGCCGGGCTTGTCCCGGCAATCTAGGGATGCCCAAACGCTGGAGAAGTGGTGCCAGGATACCCGGGGCAAGCCCAGGTATGACAAAATCTGCGCCTCCCTCGGATTCTACACGACTTTTGAGTCAGTCTCTGAATTCTACTGAGTCACGATTTTAGGAGATTCGCGCGCGTGTGAGATTTGGTAGGGTTGTGATTCGTCTCAAGAAGCGAATTGGCGGCTCGAATGACCCAGAACATCGACGCAGGTGAGGATCGTTTTAGTAAGTATGTCAATGAGTTGACGTTGGCTCTTGGTCGAGCGGATCGTGCTGTGCCGTTCAAGGACTATTGCACGGGCCTGCTGCTACCTGGCGAGCGCAAGAGCGTGGAACCGATGGCAGCGGTGGTGGCACCGGGCCATGTCTCGGCCAAGCATCAATCTCTGATGCATCTGGTGAGCCAGGCGAAGTGGTCTGACGCGGCCGTGCTCAGCAAAGTGCGCGAGCTTGTCCTGCCGGCGATCGAAGCCAGTGGCCCGATCGAGGCTTGGATCGTCGATGACACGAGCTTTGCCAAGAAGGGCGATCATTCGGTGGGCGTGACCCGCCAATATAGCGGACGGCTGGGCAAGGTCACCAATTGCCAGGTCGCGGTA
>NZ_BSPC01000065.1 GCF_030160835.1 Labrys miyagiensis
CGACGTAGCCATTCCGCCACAGCAAAAGTGCGTCAGAGCCACTTCTCGACGGAAATCAACAGCTCGGTTCCGTTGTCGGTGATAGTGTCCATCGTGGTCTTCGTGCTCATGGTCTTTCTCCGAATAGGTCAGGGTTTGAGGCGCAGCACTGCGCTGCAAACCCTGCCTCGCGGCGAGCAGAGGGGTAGCAAGGGCAAGGGGCCGGAGCGGAGGGGGATCACCCGGCCTGCACAAGCGGATTTCTGGTTTTCGGGGAGATGCTGGCGGTCGGGCCGCGCGGAAGGTCGGGGAGACCGCTCCGGCCCCTTGCCCGCGCGAGGGCGGGACGCCCTTAGCTCTTTTCTCGCCGGCGTGGCTCAATTTGGGGGAAGGCAGGTGCTCTTTGCTATCTCGATTTGAAATAGTACTGATGATCGTAGCCAAACTACGATCATGCGAACATAATGAAATCTGGCATCGATTTGATTAGGCGCCTATAATCGTAGCATGGCTACGACATATCGAAATAAACTAAATTCCCTTTATACCCGACTGGCGCCGGGGACGCCGCTGACGTCCGAGGATTTGGCCGCCCTTGGTATATCGGCCGACCTGGCCGTTCACTATGTGCGAGCAGGCTGGCTCACAAGATTGACACCAGGCATCTACTCCCGGCCGAATGACACCCCGGCCTTGCACCCTTCACTCCTTCTGCTGCAGCGCCGTTTCAAGGGCCTGCATGTCGGCGGCAAGTCTGCCCTCGATTGGTATGGCATACGACACTATGTGGCCCAGCAGCCCACGTTACACCTCTATGGGTGGGTGGCAGCGCGCTTGCCAGACTGGTTTACGGAACGGTTTCCCGCCGAGTATCACCGAAAGCGCCTGTTTGATGAACAGCCAGATGCCTTGCTGCATGCCGGCCCTTTTGAGAAACGCACCGATGCTCCGAACGTGTCGTCTCCGGAACGTGCTCTGCTGGAAGTGCTAAGCGAAGTCGGGGTCCGGCAAACCCTGCCAGAAGCGCGGGAGCTCGTGGAAAGCACCTACAGTCTACGGGCCGACGTGTTACGCGAACTCCTGCAGCGCTGCGGCAGCGTCAAGACCGTACGGCTCTGCCTGCAGCTTGGCAGGGAAGCTTCCCTTCCCTGGGTGAGCAAACTCGATTCCACAAAGCTGCCTGTCGGCAGCGAGCGTCCCTGGGTGTCCCGTTCCGCTGACGGCCTGCTGGTGCTTAAGCCATGAACCAGATCTATCTCGATACAGCCCGCCTCTTAACGCAGGTCGCGCCATTCGTTTTCGCTGACGGAACATTCGCGCTCAAGGGTGGCACGGCGATCAATATGTTTGTCCGCGACATGCCAAGGCTGTCGGTCGATCTCGACCTTGTCTTTACAGATCATCTGCCCCCACGCGACCAGGCACTTCGGCGCATCAACGAGGCGTTACGGCAATCCACGGAGCGTCTGAACAAGCGAGGTTTTCAAACGCACGCGTCTGCATCAGTGGACGCCGGCGAGACCAAGCTGCTCGTGCGGCGCGGCACTATCGAGGTCAAGATCGAAGCAAATTTCGTCATGCGCGGCACGGTCCACCCTATTCGCATGGCCTCCTTGACGCCCAACGCCCGGGAAACGCTGTTGGCGGATCTCGAATTACCCGTTGTCTCCCAGGAGGTCTTTATGGCGGCAAGCTGGTTGCTGCAATGGATCGACAACACCCTCGTGATCTATTCGATGTGATGGAGCTCTTCGCGCATGAGGGGATCACCCCAGACATCCGTAAGACGTTCGTTGTCTATCTGGCCAGCCACAACCGACCGGTTCACGAGGTTCTGTTCCCCACATTGAGAGATATCAGGCAAGACTACGAGAGCAATTTCCGAGGCATGACCATCGAGCCAGTGGAATTGGAAGCCTTGCTTGCCGCACGCGAACGTATGTTGGCCGAATTGCAGCACGGATTGAGCACGGACGAGCGCAGTTTCTTGCTTACATTGGTCACCAATCAACCGGAATGGTCCCTGCTCGGGTTACCCCATGTGGAACAACTTCCAGGCATTCGATGGAAGCTTCATAATTTGGAACGGCTTCAGAGGAGCAACCCTAGAAAATTCGCCGAGCAGTCCAAGCTATTGGCGCAGCGGCTAGAATAGCGGTCAATTGCGGCGCTTGATATCTTGGATCCGAGCGCAAACTCCTGTTGCAGCGCCATAACTCACCGCCCACCATTTGAAATGGCACTGGAGGCAATTATGGACGACGCCGCAATGCTGCTCGCCATGATGTCGAAGAAGGCTGACTAAACCATCTATGGATGAACAGTCAGAGTCGCATTTCCCAGTTTCATAAGGGACGTCATGCGAGCCGGGCTGGGCTACTCGAGGCAACGATGCCCCCGGCGGTCATCCGATGGTGCGCTCTGGCGTGACCGGAACGGAGCCGCGAGCTGCCAGAGCGCTTTTGGCGGGTCCGCCTAGAAAGGGGACAGGGTAGACCTCTCGTATTAGCTTTCTAGACAGTCCAATGGCTTCGAACGATCGGCCTGATTAGCGATAATCGTCCGTTGCGAGGTCCATTTGCGGGGCGTATAAAATGCAACAGTTTATGTTGCGCACCCAACGTCGGCTTTCCATGATTGGGACCCGGCCAGGCTTGTCACTGAGTGCGATGGAATTGACGATCCCTTTCGCAGTCAGGAAGCTTATAGCTTCGGCCTCGATCCCGGTTGCCGATAGCTTCTGTGCAACTGATGCCTGTTTGCCACGTGTCTTGGTGCGGAACAAAGCCATCGGCTTAACGAGTGGCGCGTTCAGGGTCGTGACAAAATATCGACCGGCCTTTGTGTCACCGGTCGATTTGGTTTCGTTGGCGCGTGACAGTGCGCGGTCTTGTCGGATTGCGGATTGGTTGAAGGCGCGCTGTTCGATGGCGCGCTGAGTGTCTGAAAGAGTCATACCGCCGGTCTGATTGATCGACAGTATTTATCCGGGCGACAGGCTACGGCTTATGTACTGGAAAGGTGCTAATCTCCGCCATATCGACGGGAGATTCGACCATGGCGGATGATCAACAAGGACCGAATTGGAAGTTAGAAGACGATTTGGAAACGGTTACCCTAACCTTCCCAACGGGCCCGGTTGTTGTTTTGACACTGAACGTAGCTCAGCTCGAAGACATCTTAAAAAACTTAGGAGATTTTCGCGCTCGGATGAAGCCACAAATTCCAGAGAAGTATGCCGTTGGTCAAAAGATGGTTTTCGCGATTAATAACCCATCGTGGTTCACCGAACCTGAGCTAATGCAGGGCAACAGCCTGCTTCATATCCGCGACCCTCGATTTGGATGGCTGAGTTATCATATTCCATCGGAAGAAGCGCTTAAGCTTTCTGGCTATCTGCAAGGGCAGGTTGCGGTGAAGCAAGCGGGTCCGCAAGGGCCAAGGAACTAACAACAAAAAAACCGGCCTTTCGACCGGGCCCAGTTTGATCCAATGATTTTCTGTGGCGGCAATACGTTACCGAGCCTGCTCGATTCTGTCCAACGTGATACTGTGTTGAGCCACAATCAATACATGGCACCGGCGAACAGCGGGCCGAAGCGGTTCCACCAAAATCTCACCGTCTCATGGCAGATGTCGATGCCGCGCTCATGCAGCAGGTCCTCAACATTCCTCAATGACAAGGGGTAACGCACCTACATCATCACGGCCAGGCGGATCACCTCCGGCGACGAATTGAAATAGCGAAACGGATTGGGTTTGGGATGCGCCATCCTCTCTCCCTACCCTTCCGGACCAGCCTCGGACAAGTTACTCTGACGGTGCCATGCAGCGCGGAAGCACGGCAGATCATACCGATAGCTTTCGACATGATGGTCTTCGAACCACCGCCTACGTTTACCTCTTCCACTTAAATTGATGAGATCGAGGCCGCGATCTTCTCCGCCACCATGATGATAGGTGCATTGATATTCGCAGAGGGCACACGGGGAATGATGGAGCCATCGACGATCCGCAGCCGGTCGACGCCATGCACATGCCCTTGGCCGTCGGTCACGGCGAGATCGTCCGAGCCCATACGACACGTGCTCGTTGGGTGATGTTCGGTGTTCGCGACGGTTCGGAGCCACGCGGCAATCTCGAGATCGGACGCTTTGATGTCCGGGGTGTCGACCGCTGCACCGCGATAGCGCGACCATGCAGACTGCCCGACCATCTCAAGTGTTTTCCGAATGCCTGCGACCATCTCGAATATATCACGCTTGTCGGTCAGATAGTTGAACCGAATAGCCGGCTTTTCGACCGGGTTGGCCGTTTTGAGCGAGATGCGCCCGCGGCTGTAAGGACGCATCTGACTAACGAAATACTGGAACCCGTCCGAGATCGTGACCTTTCCGGATTGAAAATCCGCGAGAAAAGGCAGGAATTCATGTTGCATGTTGAAGTAGGCAACTTCATCGCTGCTCTTGAAGAACGCACCCACTTCAAAGAAATTCGTGGCGCCGAGCCCCGTTTTGAACAACAGCCATTCGAGCCCGAGCTTGACCCGTCCGAACGTATTGAGTTGTCGCCGAATGGAGACGCCATCTGTCGACTGAAAGCGCAGCGGGGCGACGACGTGATCCTGAAGGTCCGCTCCCACGCCCGGGAGATTGGTGTGGGGAGAAATGCCATGCGCCATCAGATGCTCTCGGTCCCCGATGCCCGATAACATCAGCAGATGAGGCGACCCGATCGTGCCTGCGGAAAGGATCACCTCACGCCCGGCACGGATATGTTGCCTCCCGCGGCGGCGCGAGAGCGTAACGCCCACGGCCACTTTGCCCTCGAAATCGACCCGCTCCACAAGACAATCGGTCATCACCGTTAGATTGGGCCGTTTCGCGGCGGGCTTGAGATAGGCCAGGCTCGTGCTGCAACGTACGCCGTCGCGGATCGTCGCCTGAGTAATATGGACGCCTTCCTGATTGCCGCTGTTGTAGTCACCGGCATTGCGCAATCCGTATTCCTGACCAGCTTTGAGAAAAGATTGGTAAAGTGGATGATCTGCCTTACTGCGAACGACCGAGATCGGACCTGCGCCGCCGCGCATCTGGTCGCGTCCGCCTTCAAAACTCTCCATCTTCCGGAAATAGGGTAGGCAATCCTTGAAGTCCCACCCTTCGAGGCCGAAGTCGCGCCAGCCGTCATAATCCTTATCGCTGCCGCGGACGAACACCATGCCATTGATGGAGGAACTGCCACCGAGGCAGCGGCCGCGCGCTTGACCGATACTGCGGCCGTGCAGCTCTACTTCAGGCTCACTTTCGAATTTCCAGTTGTAGACGTCGCTCTCGATTGGAAAGGTCAGTGCGGCAGGCATCCGAATGACGATACTATTGTCGGCAGGCCCCGCCTCGATCAGGCAAACCTCGAGAGAAGCGTTCTCGGTTAAGCGGTTGGCGAGGACACATCCCGCCGAACCGGCGCCGACGATGACATAGTCGAATTCAGATCTGTTGCGGCTCATCAAAACTGTCCAATGCTGGCAAGAGGCTCGGGGTTCGAACGACGAGGCAGAATTTGACGCGAAAATATGACGGAGTCTGGCATCCGGCGATTGATGGGCGGCGGCTGCTCGGGAGGCGAGATGGCTGGGTTCCAGGGCCCGGCTCCAATTGGGCTCACTGCACTATTCAGCGAGCCCTCATAGGCGCTGGGGATAGCGCCTCAACGGCGCTCTGCCGCGCTTGACCGAACCGCCACCAACGGAGGTACAGACGGCGCGGGGTCTGCGCTCACGACATATTGTGAAAGGGCTTTCCAGTCACTGGCCCGGCTCAGTTGCAGCCGCCAAAGGACCAGCAATCCAGTCACCAACAACACGGCTGCAATCTCGGGCGCGTAACCGACCGGAGGGTCGGGCAGCGGAACGAGCGAGTAATACAGGACCAGGAAGAGGGCAACGGTCGAGACGATCGGAAACACGATATGAATAAGGACGTTGAGCTCGTGCCTTGCTGTCGTCAGGAAAAACCTGGCGACGCCGATATTTCCCATCAAATAGACAAATACATAGATGATCGTACCCAAAGTGCCGAGCATGAAGAAGGACTGATCGGGCGCTACAAGAGACCCAACGCCCAGACCGACCAGGAGGGCAAGTGCGGACTGTGCCAGGACTGCGGTGTGGGGCGTGCGAAAGACGGGATGGGTCTGATTCAACCAGGCAGGGAGCGCCTTGGCACGGGCCATGGCATACCAGTTGCGAGTCGAATCGACGGTGCAGGCGATGCAAACGGCGATGCCGGAATTGAGAAGGGCAAGAAGAACGAGCAACCAGCCGTTGCCCCATAGGCGCTGGGCGACGATGAAGGCCGGATTCTCTGTTGCGTTGGCCAGGTCGTCGAGATGCTGGGTGCCCCACCCAATCTGGATGCCCCAGGCGCAGAAGACATAGTACACGCCAAGAAGGATGATGGATCCGATGATGGCGCGCGGAATGATTGTGCGGGGGCTTCGCGCCTCCTCCGCGACGGCGGCCGCTCCCTCCCAGCCGGTGAAGGCGAAGATCGAGAGCACGACGGCAAGATAGAAGCCGTGTAGGCTTGTGCTATTCCCTGGATTAAAGCCACCGAACGAAATTCCGCCCGGACCGGGCGAGACCAAACCGGAAATCGCCAATGCCAGAACGATCAGCATCTCGATGATCGAAAGGATCGTTAGCATCTTGCCCGAAACCTTGATCCCCCGGTAGCCAACGAATCCGACCAGAAGGAGGATGGCGAGGGTGACGATCTGCCAGGGCAGGTTGAAACCATAGTGCTGCTTGAGCTCTGTCTGCAGGACAAAGCCGGTGTAGGAAGCAAGTCCGCCGGGGATTATCGCAACGAACCACGAATAGAGCCATCCCACCAGGAATCCGAAGGCCGGACCCACGGTCGCACTGACATAGGTGTAGAAGCCGCCCGCCGAGGGAAGGTGCCTCCCCAGCTCTGACAAGGAGATCGCCACGACTAGCCCTATCACAAAGGCGGCGATGTAGGTTGACGGCGCGCCGAGGCCTGCCTGTTGCGTGTTGAACGCGATCGTGGTCAGAACGCCAACCGCGGGCGCGATCTGAGCGATACTTTGCATGAGGACTGTTGTCAGTCCGATCGAGTTGCGTTGGAGCCCCTGCTGCGGCAGTGGCTGCAGTTGTTCTTTGGCCATTCAGGGCCCCCTTCGGATCGATGGTTGGGCCGGGGCGTTCTTGGGTAGGTGCGGACCCCGTGCATATGACAAATACATTGCACGAAAGTGTGCAGTCAAGTCGCAATATCGTGCAATTATTCTTGCACGAATGGCCGAGCTGAGCGATATTGACTTGCCGGGTAGTGTCGGCGCGAAAAAGGAGAAGAGCATGGGAACGTCGGACAGGCGCCGAGCCCTGTTGCTGCGCGTGCGCGAAGCGGGATATGTCGACGCAGCGGCGCTCGCTCGCGATTTCGCGGTCGACGGGTCGACAATCCGGCGCGATCTTGCCCAGCTTACGCGGGCCGGGTTGATCCGTCGCACACATGGGGGCGTCTTACCGGCAGAGCCTGGTAACGTAATCGACACGCCCTACCAAGTTCGCGAGCACGAAAATCCCGAAGCGAAACAAGCGATTGCGCGAGCGGCGGCCGATCTGGTTCAAGACGGCCAGACCGTTATCCTCGACAATGGCTCCACAACCTATCAAATCGCCGCAGAATTGAAGCGTCGCCGCAATTTGACGATCGTGACCAACGATCTGCGCATTGGGATGTGCATCGCGGACCAGCCAGCCAATCGCCTGCATATGACTGGAGGCGTGCTACTAGACACCGTCTACACGCTTGTCGGACCGGCCGCCGTGGCGGCTTTTGATGGCCTTCACGCCGACTGGGCCTTTCTCGGCGCCGAAGGCATCGATGCAGAGGCAGGTATAACGAACATCAATGTCGTCGAGATCCCGACAAAGCACGCGATGATCGCGGCAGCAGCGAAGGTTGTTTTCGCTGCCGACAGCACAAAATTCGGCCGGCGAGCCTTCGCAACTGTATGCCAACTGGACGAGGCCGATATCCTTCTCACAGACGGCGGCCTCGCTCCGGACAAACGCGCGGCCTTCGGCAGCAAGCTGCGCTGTGTCTAGCGACAGCAATTTTCACGCGAAGATAGTTGCACGAATTCGTGCATTCGTGCATAAGGTCGATGCAGATACGTCGTTGCCTTTCCCAGAATCGAGAGCCCGCCTTCCATGCCCTCATCCTCCGCCGCTGGCTTTGAAAAGGACATCTTGGACCAGCCCGATGCCCTGGAATCTTGCGCATTCAAGCCGCTGTCGCCCGGGATCGCATCCTTGGATTTCGGACAGTTCGATCGAATCATCCTGACCGGCATGGGCTCATCCGACTATGTAACGATCCCACTCGAGCTCACGCTGGCTCGCGCGGGTCTGCCCGTGTGGCGTATCCAAACCAATCGCCTGCTGGAAACGCCAGAGTTGATAAGGGACAGCACGATGCTGTGGATCACCTCCCAGTCCGGTCGCAGTGGCGAAGTCGTCGAACTCTTGAAGCGGTTGCCGGACGGGCACAGCTGTACAGTTGCTGCGACCACGAATGACCCCAACAGCCCCCTCGCAATTGCAGCCGACTATCTCGTTGAGCTCCACAGCGGCCCTGAGGCAACCGTCAGCAGCAAGAGCTATCTCAACACACTTGCCTGGCTACACCGGGTCCGTGCTCGTTTCCAGGGGCGTCCCGATAAAGCGGCCGTCTCGGAAATAATGGATGTGGCCAAGAGCTTGCGAGCGTGGATCAGTGCGCCACCGCCCTACTTGTCGATGCTAGCTCAACGGACGCTGCGGTGCCCGAATCCGCGCCTGGCGCTGGTCGGTACGGGAGCAGATTCCGCGACGGCCCTCACCGGTGCACTTATCCTGAAAGAGGCTTCTAAAGTGTCTGCAGAAGGCTACGTTGGCGGCGAATTCCGGCATGGCCCAATGGAATTGGCGGGCCCCGGCCTTACCGCGCTCCTGTTCGGGTCGGGCTCCGCCGACGACGCGACGTTGAGGCAGCTCGCACGCGATCTGTCCCTGAGTGGCAGTATCGTCGTGACCATAGCTCCGACAAACTACGAGGGAGCAGAGCACGTCCCTGTACCCGACCTTTCCGACTTTGGACGCATGGCGCACGCTATGTGCGCGCTGCAGCAGCTCAGTATCGCCCTCGCGCGGGGTTCGGGTTTTGTGCCTGGCGAGTTTCGGTTCGGGCAGAAGATTACGGCGCTACTGTGAGCGAGATCTTCGCAGGCATTGATCTTGGAGGTACCGGCACCCGGCTCGTCGCCTGTGGGGCAAAGGGAATCTTGGCCTCGGCTATTCTCGCGACCAAGGATCTCGGAGAGGGAGATCTCGAGACAAGGCTCACACGCCTCGCTGCCGCGATCCACACGCTCGTACCTGAGGGCGAGGTCTTGGGCGGCATAGGCATCGGCGCTACGGGTCCGGTCGATCGAGCCGAAGGGATTGTGCACAATCTAGATACGCTGCCTGCATTCTCGAAGATCCCGCTGGTCGCCGAGTTGAAGAAGCGTCTTGGCGTACCGGTGGTGATCGACAATGACGCCGTGGTCGCCGCGATAGCGGAACAGCGCGTCGGCGCCGGCAAGGGAGCCGCCCGGATGCTGATGGTCACATTGGGGACCGGGATCGGCGCCGCGTTCCTTGTGGATGGTGTGCCGTTTCGTGGCCCGATCGGAGCACATCCAGAGGCAGGCCATATCCCAATCGTAAGCGGAGTTGGAAAGTGCTACTGCGGCGCCGAGGGATGCTGGGAACAGGTCGCATCACGCTCCGCTCTCCAAGCTATGGTCCGCCCTTATTTGCCTTCAAACCTCCAGGGCAAAGACCTGCTCCCTTACGCCGCCGCTGAGAGAAGCGATCGGCAAATATGTGAAGCCTTCGACACCTACGGTGCTCTCGTTGGAAAAGGCCTGTCGATCCTTCATACGCTTTACATGCCGGAAGTCACCATTCTGGGCGGTACCGCGGCCAATTACCTTGATCTGTTTCAAGGGGGGCTGGTTCGAGCCATGGAGAGAGCGCCGGGATTTGCCGTAGAGTCCAGCGTGCGGGTTAGCGCCCTGGGCGATGAAGCGGGTGCCATAGGCGCGGCTCTGATTTCTAGTGAACCGGTAAACGATTTCAAGCTGGGCTTGGACTGACCTGCCACCGATTTGTCATCCAGCAGCGATTAGAGTCCCAGGGGAATCTGCGCCATAGGGCGCGTCGGTAGCAACAGGGGATCGGCGTAGCTGATGATGTGGACGGCCCGACCCCGAGCGTTCAGGCTCTGCGGCGGGAGCGGGTCGATTTCGACCGGCAACGCGAAAGGCTCATCATCATGCATCAGATCGTCCGCATTGGATTGGATATCGCCAAGCGCTGGTTCCAGGTTCGCGCCGTCGACGAACGGGAAAAGGAGATCTTCAATCGGAAGCTCCCGCGCGACAAGGTCCTGGGTTTCCTCGGCTCGCTGCCGCCTTGCGAAGTCGCTCTCGAGGCGTGAGTACCGTGCCGAGATTATTCTGCGTCTTCGCCCAGTCGAGCGGCATTCGCTCGCGCGTCCGCTCCTCGAGTGCGGCGCCACCAGCGGCTATAGCCTCCTCAAGCCGCGCCGTGCCGCTCTCGCGCTCGCCGAGCGTCGAGAGCGCAATGGCGAGATTGTGCTGCGTCTTCGCCCAGTCGAGCGGCACGCGCTCACGCGTTAGTTCCTCGAGCGCGGCGCGATAGGCGGCCACAGCCTCCTCCAGCCGCGCCGTGCCGCTCTCGCGCTGCCCGAGTACAGAGAGCGCATTGCCACAAAGTAC
>NZ_BSPC01000066.1 GCF_030160835.1 Labrys miyagiensis
AGGCCAGAGCAGCAAAAACACCATATCAACGAACTTCGTGACACAGTAGAATGAAGAGCCTGACCGAAAAGTCGACGGAACCTCGGCTTTTTGTCATTGCCGGGCTTGTCCCGGCAATCCAGGGAAGCGCAAACGTCGGAAAGGCGGTGTCTGGATACCCGGGACAAGCCCGGGTATGACAAAATCTGCGCCTCCCTCGGCTTCTTCACAACTTTTGAGTCAGGCTCCGAAGACGCGTTGCCACTGGACGGCGGCGGTTGGGCCATGCAAAGGCGTCTCGTGTCCAGCCAGGACAGGGGAGATATGCATGAGTGCCGAACAGCCCATTTCCGCCCATGCCGGCCTGCCGGCGTCGATCTGCATCGCCACGCCGGCCTATGAGGGCTCGTGCAAGATGGGCTATGTCGACAGTCTGCTGAAGCTGGTGGTGACGCTGAGGGAATTGGGCATCAGCATCTCCTTCGCCACGGCCGAGAAGAGCTCGATCATCGCACTCGCGCGCAACATCCTGGCGGATTACTTCTTGAGGAAGACGACGGCGACGCATCTGCTGTTCATCGACGCCGACATGCGCTTTCGCGTCGAAGATGTATTGCGCATGCTCGGCCATTCCTCCTGCGACGTTATTGGCGCGATCTGCCCGGGCAAGACCTTCGATTGGCCGCGCATTGCCCGTATCGCCCGTGAGCAACCGGGCCTACCGCCGGAACGCCTGGCCGAGAGGGGCGCGGTCTATGTCTCGACCCCGGAATTGCTGGCGGCGGAGGCTGCCAGCGACGGCGTGGACGTCTTCGACGAGCCGATCGAAGTCAGCGGCGTCGGCACCGGCTTGATGCTGATCCGCCGCGAGGTGTTCGAAGCCCTGCGCAACGCCCATCCCGAATGGCTGCTGACCAGCGGCATCGTGGCGGGCGGGCATGCCTTCTTCTCGGGTGGCCGCATGCCCGATGGCGGCTTTGCCGGCGAGGATTTTGCCTTTTGCCAGGATGCCCGCGCCATCGGCGTGCGCATCTTCGCCTGCCCATGGTTCAAGATCGGGCATATCGGGACGTATGAGTTCGTGGGCGAACTGGCAACGGCAAGATAGGCCAGGGAAACGTTGCGATTGGCCAGCGGCGCTGAGAGGCTGAAGAGCAACGGCCCTGCCAATCGGTGTTCGCTGCGCTCGCAAGAACGAAGGCCCCTTATCTTGGCGCGCCGGCAGGCTGCCCATGGGCGCTGGCTTTGCCGGGCGAGGCGCAGGATTGGAGTGGCGATCACCGATCGCCATCTTCCTGCTCGGTAAAAACGTCCCGTCTCCAAGATTGTCGATCGGTGATCGACACTCCGATCCCCCGCCTCAGCCGGCAAAATTAGTACCTATGGGCAACTGCCGGCACTCCGGGCTTCAGCGAACCTTCAACAGCCTCAATGCATTCATCGTCACCAGCACCGTCGCGCCGGTATCGGCCAGGATGGCGGGCCACAGGCCGGTGAGGCCGGCAATGGTGGTGACCAGGAACACCGCCTTCAGGCCGAGCGCGATTGAGATGTTCTGGTGGATGTTGGCCATGGTGCGCTTGGAGAGATCGACCATGCCGGCGACATCTGCGACGCGGCCATGCAGAACGGCGGCGTCGGCCGTCTCCAGCGCCACATCGGTGCCGCCGCCCATGGCGATGCCGACATCGGCTGCCGCGAGGGCCGGCGCGTCGTTGATACCGTCGCCGATCTTTGCGACCATCTGCCCCTGCCGGCGCAGCTCGTTGACGATGCGCTGCTTGTCCTCGGGCAGCAATTCGGCATGGACCTCCAGCCCCAAGGTCTTGCCGATGGCCGTGGCGGTGCGCGTATTGTCGCCGGTGAGCATCAGCGTGCGCACGCCGGCCTGGCGCAGGGCTTCGAGGCCGGCCAGCGCATCGGTCCGCGGTTCGTCGCGCATGGCGATGAGGCCGGCGGGAGCGCCGTCGACGAGCAGCACCGACACCGTCTTGCCGTCGTCGTTGAGTGTCTCGATGCGTGCCAGCGCATCGGCGGGCAGGGGGGCCTGCGCCGCTGCCGCCTTGGCCGAGCCGAGGAACACGGACTTGCCCTCCACCGTGCCAACAACCCCCTTGCCAGCGAGCGCCCGGGCATCGGCGACCTTAGGAGCCGCAAGGCCTTGCTCGCTCGCCTTCGCCAGGATGGCGCTGGCGAGCGGATGGCTGGAGCCGGTTTCGAGCGCGGCGGCGAGCCGCAAGACCTCTGATTCCGTCCCGCCGAAGGCGACGACATCGGTCACCTTGGGCTTGCCCTCGGTGAGCGTGCCCGTCTTGTCGAAGGCGGCGGCGGTGATCTTGCCGATGGTCTCCAGCACGGCGCCGCCCTTGAGCAGCAGGCCCCGGCGTGCCCCGGTGGAGAGGGAGGCGGCGATGGCGGCCGGCGTCGAGATCACCAGGGCGCAGGGGCAGCCGATCAGCAGGATGGCCAGGCCCTTGTAGATCCATTCGCTCCAGCTGGCGCCGGCGAGCAGGGGCGGCAGGCAGGCGACGAGCGCCGCGACCACCACCACGCCCGGGGTGTAATAGCGCGAGAAACGGTCGATGAAGCGCTCGGTGGGCGCCTTCTTTTCCTGCGCCTCCTCGACCAGCCTGACCACGCGGGCAATGGTATTGTCTGCCGCGGCGGCCGACACGCGGATGCGCAGCGCGCCATCGCCATTCATGGTGCCGGCAAAGACGGAGGCTTCCGGTCCCTTGCGCACCGGCGTGCTCTCGCCGGTGACCGGGGCCTCGTCGATGGCGCTGTCGCCCGTGAGGATGACACCGTCCGCCGGGATACGGTCACCCGGGCGCACCAGGATGGTGGCGCCGACGGCCAGCGTTTCGGCCTCGACTTCGCGGGTCTTGCCGTCCTCCTCCAGGAGCGCCGTCTTCGGCACCAAGGTGGTGAGCGACTGGATGCTGGCCCGCGCCCTGCCGGCGGCGACGCCTTCGAGCAGTTCGCCGATCAGGAAGAGCAGGACGACGGTGGCCGCTTCCTCGCTGGCGCCGATGATCACCGCGCCGACGGCGGCGATCGTCATCAGCATCTCGATGGAGAAGGGCGTGCCATAGCGTGCCGCCATGAAGGCGCGGCGGGCGATGGGGACGAGGCCGACGAGCATGGCGGCATCGAAGACCCAGCGCTCGACGCCAGGGAAGAGATGGCCGATGCCGTAGGCCGCCACCAAGGCCAACGCAGCGGCGATGGTCAGCCGCCCCTTGGCGGATTGCCACCAGGGGCCGGTGCTCGGGCCATGGTCGTGGCCATGCAGGCCGGCGAGCGCCTCTTCCTCGTCGTGATGCTTATGGCCATGGTCATGCGCGTGGCCGGCGTGGTCGTGATCCGCGTGATCATGCCCGTCATGATCGTGATCGTGGTGATGGTCGTGATCATGAGCCGGCCTGGGAGCCGCGGCGGCGCCAGCGCTCATCGGCACAAGCCCGTAACCCAGGCCGCGGACACGGTCCTCGATCAACGCCAGATCCTGGCTTTCGTCATGCTGCACCGTCATGGTGCCGGCCGATACCGAAACCGAAACATCCTCAACGCCTGCCACACGGCGCACGGCGGTGTCGATCTTGGTGGCGCAGGAGGCGCAATCCATGCCCTCGATGCGGTAACGTGTTTCCTTCGCCACGGCGGTCATTTGCGAAATCCCAGAGAAATCAAAGCCCTTGCATGTTTCGCGCGAATATCTACATCCTCTAGTGGCTAGAGGAGCAAGCAAAATGAGCACCGCAGGCGTGGCAATCGGCGAGGCAGCGCGGCGCAGCGGCGTGAAAGTGCCGACGATCCGCTATTACGAACAGGTCGGCCTCCTGCCGGAGCCGCCGCGCACCGATGGCAATCGGCGTCTCTATCAGAAAGGCGACGTGCGGCGCCTTGCCTTCATCCGCCACGCGCGGGAACTCGGCTTCGATGTCGATTCCATTCGCGCGCTTCTGGAGCTGCAGGACAATCCGACGCAATCCTGCGCCACCGCCGATTCAATCGCCCGCGCCCGTCTCGTTGAGGTCGAACAGCGCATCGCCAGTCTGCTCGCTCTCAAGACCGAGCTGGAGCGCATGGTGACGGGCTGCGAGCACGGCCGCGTCGACGAATGCCGCGTGATCGAGATCCTCGCCGACCACGGCAAGTGCCTGCATGAGCATCATTGAAGGAGAGGGGGCTCCGCCTATCGCGAGCCCCGGATGGCGTCGTTATTGCGCCAGGCTCAGCCGCTGCCGCGCCTTCGCGATCGTGGGAGCGCCCGCCACGATGACCGACACCTCGCTCGCTGTGACATCCGCGCGGGCGAGACCATAGACCTGTCCGGCATTGGGAACATATTTGCTGAACGAGAAGGTGAGGAGGATAGAGCTCGGCCTCTTGCGCGCGTCCACGATGTGGCCATTGAAGCCCGCGAAAATCGGAGATCCATCCGTCAGCAGCTGCATAGCGGTGAGCAGTTTGCGGTCGGTCAGGCTCGGATTTGACATCACCGTCCGGTAGCCTTGGGCGCTGGCAGCCGGCATAGGCATTGTTCCCGTAACCACGAAGCCCACCCCACCACAATGCGCGTTGGCGCAGATCAGAGATTTTGTGACATGCATGCGAGAATCGATGAAGCCAGTGGGAAAATGGGCATCGACCCATCCCTGCGAAGCGAGGCCGGCATTCGACGCGGGCGAAAACGAAATACGCCCCGACGTCTGGGCGCAGGCGCCCAAAGCAAGACAAACGGCAATCATGCCAAGGAAACGGAACAAGAGAGCCCCCAAGATTACAGAATAGTGACACCCGTCACTACGTCATGACCCTAGGGGTTGGAAACGGCCAAATCAATCGATTCCGCGGCCCGCGTTTTCTCTTTGGAGCGCGGTCGCATCGGCTTCCATGTCTGCCGCTCCAAGCCGAGTACCTGATGAGGCAGCTGGGGCTCACTCCGCCGCGATCGGGATGCTCACACCCGGTTCTTCGTCGAAGGGCGTTTCCAGTTCCACGAACTTGTCGGGGTAGAAGCCATTGAAGCGGGTGCGCAGGCCGAGCGAATAGGCGCCGATATGGCCGATCTCGATCCAGTCGCCGGTGTCGATGGTCTCGGGCAGGTAGAACGGCCGCGTCAGGATGTCGACGGAATCGCAGGTGGCGCCGCAGATGCGAAAGGGCAGCAGCTTGTCGGGCGAGCCGTTGCGGCGCTTGCGGGCGGGATCGGGGATGAAGCGGGTCGGGAGCAGCAGCTTGCCTGTCCATGAGTCGGAGAGCGAGGCCCAGACGCCGTCATTGATATAGAGGCGCTGGCCTTTCTTCAGCATCACGCGCACCAGCACCGAGAGGCAGCGCGCCACGATCACGCGGCCAGGCTCGGCCACCAGCGGCAAGTCGTCGAGCTTCCAGTCGGCGATGTCGGCATTGATCTGCCGCATCAGCGCCTGCGTGGTCGGCGTGGTGGAGTTGGAGCCCTTCTTCTTCGGATCCATGCCGTATTGGGCTGGAAAGCCGCCGCCGATATCGAGCTCGACGATGTCCTCCTTGATGCGCGAGCGCACCCAGGCGACGGAGGCGAGCCCGCGCTCATAGGTCTCTGGATCCTCGACCTGCGAGCCGACATGGAAGGCGATGCCGGTCTTGAAGCCGATGCCGGCCATGCGATCGAGCAGCTCGACGGCATGGGTGGGCGTGGCCCCGAACTTCTTCGAGAGCTCATAGGCCGCCGCGCCCTTGGTGGCGAGGCGCAGGAACAGCGTGATTTCTTCGGGCGGGATATCGAGCGCCCGCACGATGCGCAGGATCTTGGCGACCTCGTCCTCATGGTCGAGCGAGAGGTCGCGGATGCCGTAGGTCTCCAGCGCCAGGCGGATATGCGACTGCGCCTTCACCGGATGCATGTAGAGGAGCTCGCAACCCGGCGATGCCTCGCGCGCCGCCTCGAACTCGGCTGGGCTGGCCACATCGAAACTCTTGATGCCAGCCTCGGCCAGCACCTTCAGGATCATCGGCTCGCCATTGGTCTTGACCGCATAGGCGGTCTTGCCGGGGAAGAGCGCCATGAATTCGCGCGCATCGGCGGCCAGAACCTGCGGGCGGAAGCCATAGACGGGCTCATCCGGACGCAGCGCCAAAGCGGCCTCGCGGGCGGTCGGGAATTTCTGCATGGTCGAATCGACGCTGTTCTTCATGACGCCCGTTTTAAGCCTCTTCGGTGCAGTCGCAAAACAACCCGGTTTCCTGACGAAAATGTGACAGGGTGTGCGGGTAGGCGCACTAAACACGGAGTGGCAGTCTCCGACTGCCATCGTCCTCTCCTGCATACACGACGTTTCCAAGATGGCGATTGGAAATCGCCACTCCAATCCTGCGCCTGGCTGGGCAAAGTTGGCGCGTGGGCGTTCAAGCCCGAGCCTTTCACCGGCCGCGCTCTACAGCGGCGCCCGGGCGCCGTGCTTGGTGTATTCGGCAATCAGCGCTGGATATTCAATGAAGTCCGGCTCCTTGGGATAGCTGTGGATGGCGGAAGTCATCGCCCAGGTGATCTTCTCGGCGGTGTTCACCTCGATATAGGGCCAGAACCAGCTGTGGTCGTCGAGCAGGGTAGGGCGCACATTGACGAAATCCTCGAATCCGTCCGCGCGGGTGAACATCCAGCTCATACAATAGGGGCAGAAATAATGGCCGGTGGTGCCGTGCAGGCCGCCGATCACCGGTTCGCCGGCGGTGACAGCGAAGCCCTTGCTCGGTACCGTCAGGGTCAGCGAATAGGCGCTTGCCGTCATGCGCTGGCAGCCGCGGCAATGGCAGGCCGAGGCCATCAGGGGCTGGGCGCGCACTTCGAAACGGCACTGGCCGCAACGGCATTGGCCCTTCATGGACAGCTTGGACATCAGCGTCGGTTCCTCCCTGATTATTGAGCCGAACTAAGCATGTTCGCCGGGTGGCTTCACGCGAAATCGAACGGCCCCGGAAATCGTCCGATCGGCACCAGATGGGTGACGAGGCCGGCGTCCTCCTTCCAGTGATGCAGCAGGAAGGCTGGCGGCTCGAGATAGGAAGCCGGCTCAGCATCGGCCTGGAACCGCAGCGCGATGGCCGTCGTGGTGCTCGGCGCGGTACACAGCAGGGTGCCCCCGAAGCGCAACTGCATGAAGCGATGTACGTGGCCGCAGGCGATGCGTTCGACATTGGGGAAGCGCGCAATCAGCGCCGCCAGCCGCTCGCCATTGCGGCACCAATACTCGTCGACATAGGGAATACCGCAGGCAAAGGGCGGCTGGTGCATCATCACGATGGTCGGCCGGCCCGGAGCCGCGGCGAGCTGCTGCTCCAGCCAGGCGGCGGCGTCATCGTCGAAATCGCCGTGATGGAGGCCGGGCACGGTGACGTCGACGCCGAGGATGCGCACCGGGCCGAAGTCGCCTGCCGCGAAATGCAGGGGCCCCGACCGGCTGGTGGTGTCGAAGTCGGCAAAGCTCCGGCGGAAGGCTTCGCGCTCATCGTGATTGCCGGGAATGACCAGCAGCGGCTGACGGATGGCGGAGAGCAGCTCACGCGCGAACTCGTATTCCGCCGGCGCCCCTTCATCCACGATATCGCCGCTGACGAGGACGAGATCCGGTTGGGGCGAGAGGCCGTTGAGGTGCTCGATTGCCGCTGCGAACATGGCGTTGGAGTCGACGATGCCGTGATAGAGCACGCCTTTGGGCCTCAGATGCGGGTCGGAAAGTTGGGCGATCAGCATGACGTCGGAATGCCTTGCGGGGAGATGACGGCGCAAGGCTTCCATGCCGTGGGGGATTCTGCCAAGAGGGAAGGGGAGAGCCTGTGCTGGATCGGCACAAAAACACCAAGCCTATAAAAAAGGAAATCTCACGCCGGATGCAACCACGCTGCCTATAGCGAAAGACGGCAATTCCGTGGCAGGATATAGCGGCATGCCGCTTGACGACCGGCCTTGCCACGCACAGAGTCAATCAGTTGATCAATCAAGGATTCTCATCATGCGTATTGCCGGTTTTGTTGCCGCCGCTTTGCTGGCTGCTTCCTGCGTGCCGGCGCTTGCCGCCTCGGCCCTGGAGAAGAACTTCTGGCTGTCTGGCCCGAACTACGACGGCGTGTTGCCGCAATGCAGCGATCCGGCCGTGACGGGCAGGATCGTCTCGCGCTTCGACGCCAAGGAGGCCAATTACTGGAAATCCACGCTGACGATTCAGCAGATCGACGAGTCGCACCAGATCGCGTTCTCGCCCTGGGGCACCGACTATATTCCGCGCCGCTTCTGCGTGGCCCGCGCCCTGACGTCCGACGGCCACTACCGCCGCGTCTCCTATTCGATCGCCGAGGACACCGGCTGGATCGGCTTCAGCTGGGGCGTGGAGTGGTGCCTCGACGGCACAGACCATAACCTCGCTTATGCGCCGGCTTGCAAGATGGCGCGTCCGTGATCCGCTTCCCGCTCGCCGCCCTCTTGCTCGTGGTGGCGAGTGGGAAGCTTTCCGCACGCGAGATCCGGGGCGGCGCTCCCGGGTGACTTCGACCTCTATATCCTGTCGTTGACCTGGTCGCCCGGCTTGGCCTTTGGCCACAAGGCTGCGCAATTTCCATCCCTGCCCTCAGACAGCGCGGCAGCAAGGCTGTCGTGCCCGTTCCATCTTCATACCGACGGTAAACCGACATGGCTCTCTGGGTGAAATTCGCGGGCACGGGCGAAGGCGAGGCCGAGGCCGGCGCCCCCAAGCCCGAGAGGCTGGAGACGGGCAACCCCGCCTTCCGCACCTGGAACAGCTATGAGAGCGCCAACGGCAAGACCTTCGGCGGCATCTGGGAGGCGACGCCAGGGCGCTGGCGCATCGTCTATGAGGAGTGGGAGAGCTGCACGGTGCTGGAGGGCCGCTCCATCGTCACGCCCGACGGCGGACCGCCGGTCGAGCTCGGGCCGGGGGACACGATAATCCTGGAGCCCGGCTTCGTAGGAACCTGGGAAGTGGTGGAAACCACCCGCAAAAGCTACGTCATCCGAATCTAAGCCGTCATCCCGGACGAGCGCAGCGAGATCCGGGACCGTGAGTGGAATGAGGCTCTTTTCGGTTGACGGTCCCGGATCTCGCTGCGCTCGTCCGGGATGACGGTGCTTAATCTCTTGCCACCTACCGCTATTCCCGGCGATATGAATCCCGGCAAGGGGAATCCGAGACGATGACGGCAGCGCCGGGGAATAGCAGCATTCTGCGCGAACGCGATGGTCATGAGGCGCGTGTTTCCTATGCGGAACTCTTCTTCGACCTCGTCTATGTCTTCGCGGTGACGCAGCTTTCGCACTCCTTGCTGCATCATCTCAGCTGGGGCGGCGCCCTCGAAACCCTGATCCTGTGGTTCGCCGTCTGGCTGGTCTGGCAATATACCTGCTGGTTCACCAACTGGTTCGATCCCGAGAAGACGCCGATCCGCCTCTGCCTCTTCGTGCTGATGGCTGTCGGGCTGGTGATGGCCGCCGCCATTCCCGAGGCGTTCAAGGAGAGGGGGCTGATCTTCGCCTGCTGCATCGCGGCGATGCAGGTCGGCCGATCCGCCTTCGCGCTCGCCCAGCTCGGGCGCGGCAGCCCGCTCACCGCCAACTTCCAGCGTCTGCTGATCTGGAGCGTCATTGCCGGCTGCTTCTGGATCGCCGGCGGCCTGGCGGAGGGACCCCTCCGCATCGTGTTGTGGGTGATCGCCGTCGGCTGCGAATATTTCGCACCGATGTTCGGCCTGTGGCTTCCCATCCTCGGCCGCTCGCATTCAGGCAGCGAATGGACCATCGAGGGCGGCCATCTCGTCGAGCGCTGCGCCCTCTTCGTCATCGTGGCGCTGGGCGAATCCATCCTGGTGACGGGCGCCACCTTGTCCGAGTCGGAGGCCTGGGAACTGCCTGCCCTGATCGCCTTCCTGGTCGCCTTCGTGGGCAGCATCGCGATGTGGTGGGTCTATTTCGACACCTCGACGCGCGACGCCACCGAGGTGATCGTGGAATCGGATAATCCCGGGCAGCTCGGCGCCTATATCCATTATCTCCACGTGCTGCTGGTGGCGGGCGTGATCGTCGCGGCCGTGGGCAACGATCTCTCGATCAAGCATCCCGACCAGCCGGTCGACATCGCCAGCCTCGCCGTGATCTATGGCGGCCCGGCGATCTATCTGGTCGGCAACGCCATCTACAAGCGCCTGATCTATGGGCGCGTCCCCATCTCCCACATCGCCGGGCTCCTGGCGCTGGCCCTTGCCGCACCCTTCAGCCTCAGCACCGATCTCCTGATGATCAGCGGCATCACCACGGTGATCGTGCTCGCGGTTGCGGTGTGGGAAGGCTTCGTCAGCCGCAAGAGCCGGGCCCCAGCTGAGCGTCACGCCTCATGAATTACCGCCACGCTTTCCATGCCGGCAATTTCGCCGATGTGCTCAAGCATATCGTGCTGGCGCGCATCCTCGTCCATCTCAAGGCCAAGGATGCGCCTTTCCGCGTCATCGACACCCATGCCGGCACCGGGCTCTACAATCTCGATGGGAATGAGGCCCAGCGCACCGGCGAGTGGGAAGAGGGCGTGGCGCTCGTCGGGCAGCAACCGCCCCCACCGGATGTGGCCGAGCTCATCGAGCCCTGGCTGGCGCTCACGAACATCCTGATGGCGCAGAAGCCGCCGCTCTATCCCGGCTCCCCCTGGATCGCCGCGGACCTCACGCGGGCACAGGACCATCTCGTCTTCTGCGAGAAGCATCCGGAGGACGCCGGCCTTCTCAGCCGCAATTTCGAACGCAGCAAGCGCGTCAAGGTGATCGAAGGCGATGCCTGGAAGCTGCTGCCGGGCCTGCTGCCACCGCCAGAGCGCCGCGGCCTCGTGCTCATCGATCCGCCCTATGAGGAGGACAATGAGTTCAAGGTCATCGCCGACAGCCTTGCCGTCGCGCTGAAGCGCTGGGCCACGGGCATCTACGTCGTCTGGTATCCGATCAAGGGCATGCGCGAGGTAGAGAGCTTCGCCCGCAAGCTCGCCGCGCTGCCGGCGGGCCGTATCCTGCGTTTCGAGCTCAGCCGCTACAAGGTGCAGCGCATCGACCGCCTGAACGGCTGCGGCATGATCATCCTCAATCCGCCCTGGAAGCTCGACGCGGAACTGCGCGCCGTGGGCACCTATCTCGCCCCGCTCTTCGCCAGGGAGGGCGAAGGCTTCCTGCGCCTCGACTGGTTGAAGGAAGAGGAGAAGCGATAGGTGGCGGATCTGGTCTCGGCGGCGTGGCTTGATGAGAATCGCCGGCGCGATGACGTGATCATCCTCGATGCCGGCCTGCGCTCACCGGTCTCGCAGGTCGGCGGAGAGGAGGCCGGCGTCATCCCGTGCGCGCTGCGCATCGATCTCGATACCCGGTTCTGTGACCCTGATTCGGACCTGCCGCACATGCTGCAATCCGATTTGCCGGTGAGCGCGGCATAGAGGCCTTGCTCTTTGCTGTGTTTGCCGCTTCTGTTGGCTAGATATCGCTACCCCTTTGCCCGGTCTCGCACCGGCGCTAAAAAGGGGGCGAGCCACTTGTTCCGGAGATTGAGATGAGCGCTGCGCAACCCACGACTTCAACCCTGGCAGGCGCCTTGTGGCCGGCGAAGGCCAATCCGCTGGTCCGTAATGTCCTGCTGGTGCTGGCGGGCGTGGCCCTCCTGACGATTTCGGCCAAGGTGCAGGTGCCGTTCTGGCCGGTGCCGGTGACGCTGCAGACCCTGGCCGTGCCGCTGATCGGCGCTGCCTTCGGTGCGCGTCTCGGTACGGCGACGGTGCTTGCCTATCTCGCCACCGGCCTCGTGCGGCCCGTCTTCGCTGGTGTGGGCTACGGGCCGCTCTATTTCCTCGGCACCACCGGCGGTTATCTGCTGGCTTATCCGGTTTCGGCCTGGCTCGTCGGCTCCGTAGCCGAGCGCGTCGGGAACAGCGTCCTGCCGCTCTTCGCCGCCATGCTGGCTGGCGACATCTTCGTGCTGGCGATCGGCTTTGCCTGGCTTGCGTTCGTCGCCCAGCTCGCCAGCGGCGCCTGGGGCGGCATCGGCTATGAGCGTGCCTGGCTCGGTGGCATTGCGCCCTTCCTTCTCGCTGACCTGATCAAGGTCGCGCTCGCCGCCGCCCTGATCGGCCTGAGCTGGACCGGCCTGACGAAGCTGCGCGGCTGAGCCCCTTTCCGGGAACGGGTCGTAAGGCTTTTCACCAATCCGCGACCGGCCCCTTCGGGCCGGTCGTTTCTTTGAAGGGTGACGTTCAGGCCCGCGTCTCGCCCAGCGCCGCGATCGGCCTAGCGCTTGCCGAGACGGTCGCCCGAGGCGCGAAGTCGATGAACAGCGGCAAAGTGGCGGCCCCGAGGGCGTGGGCGGTCGAGCCGAAGGTCCCGAGCCGCAAGGTCGGGGCGCTACGGGCCTCCGGAATGGCGGCCACCAGGGCGGTCTCGAGCCGCGCGACGATCTCCTTCATGATCGGGGTGCCGAGATCCCCGTCCAGCACCACATTGGGCACGTCGAGCAGCGCCTGCGCCGACAGCACCGGCCCGACCAGCGCTTCCACGCAATCGGCGATCCATTCCTCCAACGCTTGCGGGCAGGCGGCAATGGCGGCCGGAAGCTCGTTCGGTTCGGAGACCTTGTGGCCGTGCCAGTTGAGATGGCGCATCAGGGCCGCGACCGAGGCCCGCGCCAGCAGGATGTCGAAGGGGCCCTTGGGCGGGGGCGTGGAGGGCAGGCGGGAAGGGGGCACGGGCAGCACGGCGACATCGCCGGCATTGCCGGTGGCACCGCGGCGATAATCACCCGCCAGCACCACGCCCCCACCGATGGCCGGGCCGATGAAGAAATAGACGAAGTCGTCGGACTCGCGGCCGAAGCCGTAGAAGAGCTCGGCGATCGCCGCGGCAGTGCCGTCATTCTCGGCATGCACGTCGAGGCCGGTTGCCTCCTGCAGCGCGGCGGAGAAGTCGAAACTGTCCCATTGCGCCAGCGCCGGGATATCGAGATTGAGCCGGTCGAGCCAGGCGCCGAGATTGTAGGGCTGCGCCAGCCCGATACCCAGGACACGTCCTGGCGACGCGCCTTCCGCCGTGGCATGAAGCGCCGCGACATCGGCCGCGATCAGCGCAAGCGCCTCCTGCGGCGGCGGCAGGGGATGGTCATGCGAGCGCTTGTCGACGAGGTGGCCGCCCAGATCCACCAGCGCCGTCTCGATGCGGTTGCGGTCGATGCGCACGCCGATGCCATAGGCGCCGGTCGGCTCGAGGCGCAGCAGGGTTGCCGGTTGGCCACGCTGGCCGTGATAGCGCTTGCCGACCACCGAGATCAGCCCGTAGGATTGCAGGTCCGAGACGATCTCGCCGATGGCGGTGTTGGTGAGGTTGGCGGCGCGGGCAAGGTCAGCCTTCGAGGCTTCACCCAGACGGCGCAGGCGCTGCAGCACGATACGGTGGTGGTAGTGACGGATCCGCGCGGATGTCAGTCCCCGCTCCGCCATCGACGCGGACGTCATGGCTCCCTCCCCGTTTCCTCAGGCACCCCAGGACAATGCCAAAGCGCCTTTTATTCATTACCGCTTAGTAAATGCAAGTTGGAGCTGTAAGTCAAGCATCAAGGGCGGCGAAAGATCTGTCAGGGATTTTGAGTATTCACGGTATTTTGTCGGCTCCCGCCGAAATTTCTGCTTGTGCCCGGCTGCGGCGCATGCTTGGCCATGCCTGCATTGACGCATGCCCCCCGGTATTGTCTGATCTTTGAGGGCGTGCTCGTCGCCTTGAGAACAGGGTGGGACGCCGCATGCAGTTCGACTTCAGCCGTCACGCCGTCCTCGTCAGCGGCGGCACTAGCGGCATCGGGGCGGCGATCGCCGAAGCCTTCGCCGAGGCCGGCGCCGAGGTGGTGGCCGCCGGCCTGCCGGGCGAGGCCGCGGCGGGACTCAGAACCGTCGACCTCGATGTCCGGGATGCGGCGGCCGTGACGGCCCTGGCGGCGAGCCTCCAGCGGCTCGACATCCTCGTGAATGCTGCGGGTGTGATTCGCCGCGGCGCCGAGCACGATCCGGCGGTGTTCGAGGATGTCGTCGACATCAACCTCAACGGCACCATGCGCCTGTGTGCGGCCTGCCGTCCGTTGCTTGCCGCTTCCGGCGCCGGATCCGTCGTCAACCTAGCCTCGATGCTGTCCTTCTTCGGCGGCGGCCTGGTGCCGGCCTACAGCGCCAGCAAGGGCGGCATCGCGCAATTGACCAAGTCGCTCGCCATCGCCTGGGCCGGGGAGGGCATCCGCGTCAATGCCATCGCGCCGGGCTGGATCGAGACGCCGCTGACCCGGGCGCTGGTGGAGGATCCCGTCCGCAGCGGCCCTATCGTGGCGCGCACGCCGCTGGGCCGCTGGGGCAAGCTCGCCGACCTTACCGGCCCGGTGATGTTCCTGTGTTCCCCTGCCGCCGCCTTCGTGACGGGGGTGATCCTGCCCGTCGACGGCGGCTATCTGATCGGATGATGTCATGAACGAGATCGACCGCAAGCTCGACCAGAGCAAGATGCCCTACCAGTTGCCGATGCCGGGGGAGGCCGCGCCGGAGATCGTGGTGCCGCAGGTGCTGCCGGAGGACGAGCGCGTCTGGGTGCCGCAGATGGAGAATGTCTGGTTCCGCCCACTCTGCCTGCATGTGGGGCAGGGCTATTGGGTCAACCTGCTGCGCGTGCGCAAGTCTGGCGTGCTGTCGCGCCACCGCCATCCGGCACCCGTGCATGGCCACGTGCTGCGCGGGCGCTGGCACTATCTCGAACATGACTGGGTGGCCGAGACCGGCTCCTATGTCTTCGAGCCGCCGGGCGAGACGCACACGCTGGTGGTGCCCGACGATTGCCCGGAGATGATCACCCTGTTCCACATCACCGGCGCCATGATCTATGTCGATCCCTGGGGCAAGGTGACGGGCTTCGAGGATGTGTTCTCGAAGATCGACATGTGCCGCGCCCATTACACCGCCAACGGGCTGGGCGCGGATTACGTCGACCAGTTCATCCGCCGCTGACTTACTGCGGCTTGGGCGGGGCGGGTTTCTGCGGCGCCGGGGCCGCCGGATGCGGAGCCGGCGCGACCGGTGTCTCGGTCGGGTGCGCGGCACGCGGCATCATGGCGAGGAGAGCCGCCTCGATCGACTTCTCCTTATGCTTCAGGCAGTAGCCGCGGATATGCGTGCGCAGCACGGAAGGGTCCGTGAGCTCGGTCAGGCGGGCATTGTTGACATGCTCGGGATTGGCCCTGGCATAGCCCTCCAGGAAGCCGCCCGCCCAGGCAATGATCTGGCTGTCCAGCACGTCGCGATGCCGCACGGCGAAAGCGCAGCGCATGTCGCCATAGTCGACAGGCTTGTTCGCTGGGACATGAAGGGGCTTTGCCGCCGGTTTCGTTGTCTCGGGTTTGGGCGCCTCGGGCTTGGCCGCCTCAGGCTTGGCTTCCGCCGCCGGAGGGACTACCGGCGCTGGCTTCTCGGTGGCGAGAGCCGGCATGCACAGCATGCTGCCCATTAGGAATGCTGCCACCATCAAGCGCATGATTACCTCCACTGCGGCGTTCGGATCACTGCTAGCGATATAGCAGGAGCGCGGAACAGCGACAGGGCCAATCCGCAAAATATCCGGGACATCGTAGGCGAATAAAAAAGGCGCCTGCAAGGCGGGCGCGCAGCCGCGGCATGCCGAAAGAAAAAGTTGCACAGGGCAACGTCCGGTGCCCGATCGAGAAACGTCGAGCGCCTCCCTTTCAAATAGAGCGCTTCGTCATTCCGGCTGGAGCGTATCCTCACAAGCTCTTGCTTGTGAGTGGGAAAGCCGGAATCCATGAACGCAACCATCAAAGGATCGGGTTCATGGATTCCGGGTCTCCACTCACAAGCGAAGCTCGTGAGGATACACTCACCCGGAATGACGGCGCGGGCCATTCGTATGGGACAAAGCTCTAAAACTTGTCCGGCTTCACGGCCAGGAAGGCGAGCATGCCGCAGCCGATGCACAGCCCCGTGACGAGCGCCGGCAAATCTGGGACACCGGCCATCACGAAGGCAATGCCCGCGAAAGCCGCCAGCGGCACCACATGATTGAAGTCCCGCGCGAGCGCTTCGCCCATCACAGCGAGAAAATCGGCGACTTCTCGCAATCTGGGATGCGACGTTGCCATGAAGAGGGAACACCAGGAGGCCCTGCGAGTTCCCTGAGCAGGCAGCCTCTCCACCATCCTTACTCAGGAGACGAATCCATGGCGGCTGATTTCGACTATGATCCTGAAGAACTGGTCAGCTTCGAAGGGCATGACATTTCCCTGCGAACAGCGGTGCACCGCTATCTTGAAGCCAGGGTTCACCCCGACCCGCTTGTCGACCTGGTGGCTTTGCGGGATCCCGGCAAGGAGCCCCAGATATTGGAAGAAGAGCACTTCGAAGCGCTGCTCAAGGAGCCGGCGTTCAGCGAAGGTGGGCCCTCTGGAAACTGAGATCGCGAGGCCACCGGGAACGTCTGCCAGCCCTCTCTTGGGGCCTGCACCTGTCCGTCTGTAGAGAGCGGTCTCGACCCGAGGAAATTGGCTGGGGCGGGAGGGTTCGAACCTCCGAATGGCGGAATCAAAATCCGCTGCCTTACCACTTGGCTACGCCCCAATCGGTGCGGGTCAATAGCTGGTTCCCCCGGAGGCTGCAAGGCGGCTGCCTAAGAATCCGCCTTTAAAATCATCCGCGAAAAAGCGCATATCCTGCTTGCGGCTCGCTGGCGATACCGCTATAGAGCCGCCCACGACTGGAATACGGAGTGTGGCTCAGCCTGGTAGAGCACTACGTTCGGGACGTAGGGGTCGCAGGTTCAAATCCTGCCACTCCGACCAGTTGTCTCCCGAGAAGCTTAATCATATCAATATATTACGCGCGTCTTTCCGTGGCGATGCATGAGGCTATTCAAGCTTGAGCGTGGGCCATCTGACGGAAATTGAGCTCATCGGCCGTTCCGAGACGCTCATAGGGTCTCACATCCCAAGAGTGCAACGATTGTGCTTGCCGTCAACGTACATCAGGCCTTATTGCTGCGCAACGCGCGGGGTGGGTTAGCCAGGTCGATAGTCTGAAGCTTTTAAAATAAATCGGACCTCCCTTATGAAGAAACGTAGTGCGACAAGGGCGTTTAAGCGAACAGTTCGTCGCTCGATTTTTGCACTAATTTACGCTCTTCCAGCGCTTATATTGAGCCTTACAAGATATCGTTTTGTCGTCATTACGATTCCCGAGAGAATTGGGCATCTTGCTATTGAACTGGATTGGTTTCTCAAGCAGCGTGCGCTGGGCCAATTCGCGGCGATCAAGCCTATTGTTCTGCTGCCTTATTCTGAGGCTGCCAATCCTGCATTACTGCGCCTTTGGGGAAACTACCTCACCCTGATTTCGAATCCGATCGCAACGACCGTCCTGAAGCCGCTGGTTTACTTCGAATCATTGCGCATCGACCTTTTATCCGTGGCCTGTACCCTCGACGAAGCGGCGCAATATCAGGATGTCGTCAAGGCCTGGGGGGATCGTCCCCCTCTCTTCAAGTTGCCGGACAGTTTGAACGAAAAAGGCCGAAAGGCCCTCGAAGAGCTTGGTATGCCGCCTGGTGCGTGGTTCGTATGTATTCATGCTCGCGATGGTGTGTATTCACCCAGAGACGAGCATCTGCATGTTTATCGCAATAGCGACATAGCCAAGTGCCTTGCCGCCGTTGATGAGATTATTGCTCGCGGCGGATGGTGTGTCCGAATGGGAGAGCGTGGTACGGCCTCGCTGCCTGACAGACCTGGATTGATCAACTATCCCGATACGCATCTGAAAAGCGACTGGATGGATTTGTATCTGGCTTCACAAGCACGCTTCTTTCTGGGTAACACCTCTGGTCTGTGCCTTATTGCGACGATATCGGGAGTTCCCTGCGCGCTCGCCAACATGGCGCCTTATGGCGCCTGCTACGGTATGGGATCGAAGGACATTTCGATACCCAAGCGATTGACGCGATTGAACGGTTCAGCTCCCAAGTTCGCCGAAATCTTCGCCTCTAACGTAGCCTCTTTCCGTTTTGCCGAGCAATACGCCGAGGCTGGGTGGGGGATTGAAGAGAATACTGAGGAGCAGATACGTGACCTTGTGCTTGAAATGCTGGACAGGCTCGATGGCGTTTTCCAGGAAACATCGGATGCCGAGCGTTTGCAGCAGGCCTTTCGCGGACTCTTAACGCCGCGACATTACACTTACGGCGCCCCGTCTCGTATCGGCGAAGCGTTTTTGAGCCAGCACGCAGCCGAACTTGGCATGCCTGAAGCACCACGAACGATTATGTCAATTGGCTCACCCAACCGTGAGATTGAGACTTCAAACGAGATGATAATTACGGCTTCCGGCAAGGGGATAGGTTCGCAATGAATGACGGAACAGGACGCTCCCACGCCGTTTCCTTCTTCGAAGACGCCGTCGCAATCAGTCAATCATTGAGCTACGCCTCGATTGAGAAGCTGGCTGGCGAGCTTGATCTCTTGCGTTCGCGCAAGGGCCGGCTCTTTTTCATCGGTGTGGGCGGCAGCGCTGGCAATTGCAGCCATGCCGTGAACGATTTTCGCAAATTGTGCGGCATTGAGGCCTACGCTGCGGCTGACAACGTCTCTGAATTGACTGCCCGCGCCAACGACGAGGGTTGGAACACGATTTTTTCGGGCTGGCTGGAGGTCAGCCATTTATCGGAAAACGACGCTATCTTCGTCTTATCGGTCGGCGGCGGGGATGTTGCCCGCAACGTCAGTGTGAATATCGTCGAGGCGGTCGATCTGGCTAAAAGACGTGGGGCCAAGGTTTTCGGCATAGTTGGAAACGCTCGGGGGCATACGGCCGCAAACGGTGACGTGGTTATTGTTGTGCCGGCTGTAAACCCGCAGCTCGTTACGCCGCTTTCTGAGGCGTTCCAAGCGATGGTATGGCACTGCCTCGTCTCCCATCCGATATTACAAATACGGAAGACCAAGTGGTGAAGCAAAGCATGGCTTCTGCGGGAAAGCCTGCGATCTTCCTCGATCGAGACGGCGTACTGGTGATCCCGACTTTTCGCGACGGCCGCAGTTTTGCCCCCACATCACTGGAAAACTTCGTGATCTATCCGGAGGCGCGCGCTTGCCTTGATCGCCTTAAGGGAGCTGGATTCTTATTGGTCGTCGTCACGAACCAGCCCGATGTCGGCAACGGTGTCGTGGAGCGTGCTGTCGTCGATGAAATGCACCGGCGCTTGCGCGTTGCGCTTCCCCTGGACAGCGTAAAGGTTTGCTTTCACCGCCAGGACGAGAATTGCGCCTGCCGTAAGCCGAAGCCCTATCTTCTGTTGGAAGCGGCGCGTGAGATGAATATCGAGCTATCGGCCAGCGTGATCATCGGTGATCGCGTGTCGGACATCGAGGCGGGTCGATCTGCGGGTTGCCGTACAATTCACATCGATTGGGGCTACACGGCCGAGCCGGCTCCGAAAGACGTTGACATTGTCGCAACAAGCCTTACCGAGGCCACCGATCGCCTCCTGACGCCCCAACGGGAAATGGCAACAAGATGAACGCGGAGTCTGGCCTCAAACTTAAGCTGTTTGCCGATGGCGCCAATCTTGCTGAGATGAGGGCCATGTACAAGAACCCCGCGATCGCGGGCTTCACCACCAATCCGACATTGATGCGCAAAGCGGGAATTACCGACTACGCGGCGTTCGCCCGCGAGGTTGTAGCTGCTATTCCGGATCGTCCAGTGTCCTTCGAAGTTTTTGCCGATGACCTCGACGGCATGGAAGCACAGGCCCGTATCATCGCGGCCTGGGGGCCGCACGTAAACGTCAAGATTCCGGTGACAAACACGCAAGGTGTTTTCACCGGGCCCATTATCCATCGTCTTTCCAGTGACGGGATTGTCCTCAACATCACCGCGATCATGACGGTGGAGCAGGTCGCTCAAGTTGCCGAGGCATTGGCGGTCCAAACTCCGAGTATTGTTTCGGTGTTTGCCGGGCGGGTTGCCGATACCGGGATCGATCCCATCCCCCATATGAAAGCTTGCCGCGCCGCTCTCCATGGTAGGCCCAAAGCTGAATTGCTCTGGGCGAGCCCCCGGGAGCTTCTCAACATTTTCCACGCTGAAGAGGCCGGCTGCGACATCATTACGGCGACATCGGACATTCTTGCTAAACTAGCGCTAGTCGGCAAGAATTTGGATGATTATTCACTCGAAACTGTGCAGATGTTCCATCGCGACGCCGCTGCTTCCGGTTTCGAGATTTCGACGGCGGCAATCGCCGAACAGCCTGCCCATCAATCCGACCCAGCGTAGATATGAGGAAGAATATCCATGGCAAGACAATTCGATCGCGTCTTCCTGACAGGTGGGGCCGGCTATTGCGGCAGCCGCCTTGTGCCGCAACTTCTGGCCTCCGGATACAAGGTCACCGTCTACGACATCATGTATTTCGGCCATGAGTTCTTGCCAAAGGATGATCCCAACCTGACCATTCTCCAGGGCGACATTCGTGACACCGCGAAGCTGGCGGCGGCGGTTGCCGGGCATGATGCTTTTGTGAGCCTCGCTTGTATTTCTAACGATGCGAGCTTTGAACTCGACGAGCGGCTCTCGACCTCGGTCAACCTGGATGCGTTCGAACCGATGGTCCTTGCTGCGAAGAACGCGGGCGTCCGCCGTTTCATCTACGCGTCCTCGTCCTCGGTCTATGGCGTGTCCGATCAGCCCGACGTGACCGAGGACCATCCGCTGGTTCCATTGACCCTGTACAACAAATACAAGGGTATGTGCGAACCGTTGCTGAACAAGCATATCGACGACAACTTCGTCGGCGTCACGTTTCGCCCCGCCACCGTCTGCGGTTACGCACCGCGCCAGCGGCTCGATTTGTCGGTCAACATCCTCACCAACCACGCGGTGAACAAGAACAAGATCACTGTGTTCGGTGGCTCCCAGTTGCGGCCTAATCTGCATATCCAGGACTATGTGGACGCGGTCGAAATGTTCCTCGAAGCGCCCGCGGAAAAGATCCAGGGCGATATCTTCAATGTCGGCTACCAGAATCTGTCCCTGATGCAGATCGCCAACTTGGTGAAAAAGGTGGTGCTGGAGGAATATCCCGAGCGCGGCGATCTCGAGATCGTCACAACGCCCAGCGACGATATCCGCTCCTACCACATCAATTCCGGCAAGGTCAGCCGGGTGCTCGGCTTTACGCCGCGCTACACGGTGGAAGACGCGGTTCGCGAACTGTGCCAGGCCTTCCGCCGCGGTGCGCTGCCCGACAGCTTTGGTGACGACGCCTATTTCAACGTGAAGCGGCTTCAGCGGTTGAAAGCGGCATGAGCGACAAGCCTATTGCCGTCGTCACAGGCGGCGCCGGGTTCATCGGCAGCCATATGGTCGACCTCCTGCTGGAGCGAGGCTATGGCGTGCGGGTGATCGATGACCTGTCCGGCGGTCACGCGGCCAATCTCGCCCATCACGCGGGTAACCCAGATCTTTCGAGCCATCGGATCGACATCCGTTCGCTGGAGCCCGGCAACACCTTGTTCGAGGGCGCCCGCCACGTCTTCCATTTCGCGGGCATCGGCGACATCGTGCCGTCGATCGAGCGGCCGCTCGACTATATGGACATCAACGTCCAGGGCACCGTGCGTGTGCTGGAATGCGCGCGGGCGGCCAAGGTCGGCAAGCTGGTCTACGCCGCCTCGTCGTCGTGCTACGGGCTGGCGGCAACGCCAACGCGGGAAGATCATCCCATCGATCCGCAATATCCCTACGCCCTGTCGAAGTATCAGGGCGAGCAGGCCGTGTTTCATTGGCACAGGGTCTATGGCCTGCCGGTCAACAGCGTCTGCATCTTCAACGCCTATGGCACGCGCGTGCGCACCACGGGGGCTTATGGCGCCGTATTCGGGGTGTTCTTCCGTCAGAAGCTCGCTGGCAAGCCCTATACGGTCGTCGGCGACGGCACGCAGTCACGGGATTTCATCTATGTAACGGATGTTGCTACTGCCTTTCTAGCGGCCGCCGAGACGGAGGTCGTGGGCGAACGCTTCAATATCGGGGCCGGCAATCCCAAATCGATCAATCATCTCGTCAGCCTGCTCGGCGGCGATGTGGTCCATGTCCCCAAGCGTCCCGGCGAGCCCGATTGCACCTATGCCGACATCACCAAGATCACCACGATGCTCGGATGGCATCCTGAGGTTGCCTTTGAGCAGGGTGTGCCTCGCATGATGCAGCAGATCCACTTGTGGAAGGATGCACCCCTTTGGGATCCGGAATCGATCGCCGGCGCAACCAAGACCTGGTTTGAGTATCTCGGCCCGAGGGCCACGGGGGAGGCCTGATGTCAGAGTCCCTGAGCGACCGTTATGCCCACAAGATCAAGACGCCCGAACAACTGCGGGATATCCTGGGACCAATGCCGCGTACCAAGCGCGCCATCATGTGCCACGGTGTGTTCGATGTGGTGCACCCCGGACATCTGCGCCATCTGATCTATGCGAAGGGCAAGGCAGACATCCTGATTGCGAGCGTTACGGCTGACCGACATATCACCAAGGGGCTGCATCGGCCCCATGTGCCGCAGGATCTGCGGGCCCTCAATCTGGCCGCCTTCGAATTGATCGATTTCGTCGTCATCGATCCCAATGCGACGCCGATCGAAAATATCCGTATCATCCAACCGGATTTCCTGGCCAAGGGCTACGAATATACGGCCAATGGGCTGCCCCCGAAGACCGCGGAAGAGGCCGAAGTGCTGCGCTCCTATGGCGGCGACATCATCTTCACGCCCGGCGATATCGTTTATTCCTCCTCCAAACTGATCAATCTCAAGGCGCCCGATCTGAAGCTTGAAAAACTGCAGATCTTCATGGAGCGCCAGGGAACCACGTTCGACGATCTGAGGCGCACGCTCGACGCGCTTGCGGGGCACCGCCTGCATGTGGTGGGCGACACCATCGTGGACACCTACACCCATTGCACCATGATCGGCGGCCAGACCAAGACGCCGACCATGTCCGTCCTGTTCGAAAGCAAGACGGACTATGTCGGCGGTGCGGGCATCGTGGCCAAGCACTGCCAGGCGGCCGGGGCGCATGTCACCTTTTCCACCGTGCTGGGCAATGATTCCTATCGTGATTTCGTCATAGATGACCTGCGGAGGGCTGGCATCGATGTGAAGGCGACGATCGACAAGGGACGGCCGACGGTGAACAAGAATGCCGTGGTCGTCGGCGGCTATCGATTGTTGAAGATCGATACGATCGACAACAGTTCCATTTCCGACGGCATTCTCGCTACCATGACGAACACGGTGCGAAACACCGCGGCCGATGGCGTGATCTATGCCGATTTTCGCCACGGCATCTTCAATCGCCGCACCATTCCCTCCTTCATCGACGCCATTCCGGAAGGCGCATACCGGGTCGCCGACAGCCAGGTTGCCAGCCGCTGGGGCAACATCACCGAGTTCAAGGGCTTCGACCTGATCACCCCCAACGAGCGCGAGGCCCGGTTTGCGCTGGCGGACCAGGACTCGGGCATTCGTCCGCTTGCCTCGCAGCTTTATGACCAGGCCCAGTGCAAGCTGCTGATCCTGAAGCTGGGCGAGCGCGGGGTCCTGACCTGCAACAGCACCGATCATGAGTCGTTGGACAGCTTTTTCGTGATCGACAGTTTCGTCGAGGATCTCGTCGATCCCGTCGGAGCAGGCGACGCGCTTCTGGCCTATTCGACACTGGCCATGCTGGCCAGCAAGGACGGGACGCAGGCGGCGATCCTGGGCAGCATGGCGGCCGGTTGCGAATGCGAATTCGACGGCAATGTTCCCATCACCCCCGATCACGTCCATGCACGCCTGGATGCCGTCGAAAAACAGATGAACTATGCGTCATGAGGTCAATCGTCGTCGGCCTGGGCGTGCAGGGACATAAGCGGCGGCGTTTTGCCGACGACGACTATGTCGCCAGCGTCGACCCCTTCAACTCCTCGGCCGATTTTCGCACCATAGGGGAGGTCCCGCTCGACAGCTTCGATGCGGCCTTGTGCTGCGTTCCCGACGAACCGAAATTCGAGCTGCTGGCGTACCTGCTTGCCAACGGCAAGCATGTCCTGGTGGAAAAGCCACTCTGGACCGGTAGCAGTGATCAGATAGCTCAATTGCAGGCCTTGGCCCGACGCTCGGGCGCCGTGTGCTACACGGCCTATAATCATCGTTTCGAGCCGCATTTCCTGCGGATGCGCGACCTTATCGCCTCGGGGGTGCTTGGACGGATCTATTCTTGCCGGATGTTCTATGGCAACGGCACGGCACAATTGGTGCGGGAATCGCAATGGCGCGACGAGGGCGCGGGTGTATTGCCGGACCTGGGTTCGCATCTGCTCGATACCTGCCGTTTCTGGTTCGGCGAAATCGACGATCATTTCGAGGTCGTTTCGGTCAATCGCTTCGAAAATCGAGCGCCGGACCACGTTGTGATCGGCAGTGGGAGAGAGCCGTGCCGGATCGAACTCGAGATGACCCTGCTATCCTGGCGAAATCACTTCACATGCGACGTTTTCGCAGAGAACGGCAGCGCCCATATCGAATCCCTGTGCAAATGGGGCCCGTCGACTTTCACCTACCGCAAGCGCATTCGTCCCAGCGGCCGGCCGCCTGAAGAAGCCACCACCCTGGTACAGGAGGATCCGACCTGGGCGGCCGAATATGCCTATTTCAAGCAGCTCTGCGAGGCGAGGTCACCCGCCGATCTTTCCAACGATATCTGGCTGCAGGAAAGTCTAGGCAGGCTAGGCCGTGCCGCGATCACAATAGCCGGCAAGGAGAATGAGCTCCGATGAAGGCCTCCGTTTCGGCGCAGGGCAGGCCCGTCGTGGGCTTTGCCGGCATGACGCATTTGGGCATCGTCTCGGCGGCTTCCGTCGCCGATAAAGGGTTCCGGACCGTCTGTTATTCCTCCGATGCGGAGCTGACAGGGCGGCTCACCAAAGGGCAGCTTCCGGTGATCGAGCCGGGGCTCGACGACCTCGTATCGGGGAATGCCGAGCGGCTGGTCTTCTCGAGCGACCTCGGCAGCCTTGCTGCCTGCGACCTGGTCTATATCGCGACCGATGTACCGACCGACGATACCGGCCGGAGCGACCTTGGTCCGATCAAGGCCCTGATAGAGAACGTGGTCGGCGCTCTGAAGCCGGATGCGCTGCTGGTGATCCTGTGTCAGGTCCCGCCGGGGTTCACCCGGGCTATCGACAGTGTGGCGCCTGGCCAACTTTACTACCAGGTCGAAACCCTGGTCTTTGGCCGCGCCGTGGCCCGTGCGATGCATCCCGAGCGCACTATCATCGGCTGCGCCGATCCTTCGGTGCCCCTCGACGCGCGTTTCAATGCGCTTCTCGCGGCATTCGGATGTCCGTTGCTTCCCATGCGCTACGAAAGCGCGGAACTGGCCAAGATCGCCATCAATTGTTGCCTGGTTTCCTCGATCAGCGTCGCCAATACCCTTTCGGAACTGTGCGAGGCGATCGGCGCGGACTGGTCCGAGATCGTGCCGGCGCTCAAACTGGATGCGCGCATCGGTAAGCAGGCCTATCTGGCACCGGGTCTCGGGATCGCGGGCGGCAATCTGGAGCGCGACCTCGCCACCGTGATACAGCTCTCTGAAAGGCATGGGACCAACAGCGACGTCGTACGGGCCTGGCTCACCAACAGCCGGCATCGGCGAGATTGGGCAGCCGCCGAGATTCGCAGGGTGCTGCTGTCGAGGAAGCTCGGGGCGACAGTTGCCGTGTGGGGACTTGCGTACAAGGAAAATACCCACTCGACCAAGAATTCCCCCTCTTTGGCGACCCTCTCCCGGCTTCCCGATACCCGCTTCGTGGTTCACGATCCCGTCGTTCCGGCGAGCGCAGCGGCCCATCCGCATGCGACCGGCGTCGACGACCCGCTTCAAGCGCTGGCGGGCGCCGATGCCCTGATGATCCTGACGCCCTGGCCGCAGTATCGCGTGATATCGCCGACGGATATCGCCAACGCCCTGGGCGGCCGCATCGTGCTGGATCCCTATGGCGTGCTCGATCGGCGCGAAGCCCGGGTGGCGGGCCTCGATTATTATTCGCTTGGGCTGCCACACGAGCCGATTGCCGGGAGCAACTGATGCTGCACCATCTTCATTCCGTGCCGGTTCGACCCGAACGCGTCGTCGTCATTGGGGCGGGGGGCTTTGTTGGCGGCGCGGTCAAACAGGCGGCGGAAGCAGCCGGCATCGAGGTGCTTGGACTTGCAAGGTCCGATGTCGACCTTTCTGCTCCCGATGCGGGGCGGAAACTCGCAGGATCGCTGCGGGCAGGCGATGCGGTTGTCGCAGCCACCGCCAAGGCGCCGTGCCGCAATCTCGATATGCTTATCGAGAATCTGGCGATCACACGCGCCATGATTGCCGCGCTCGATGCCGTGCCTGTGGCGCATGTCATCAATATCAGCTCGGACGCCGTTTATGGCGACGAACCGGTTCCGCTGACCGAGAATGCACCGACGGCCCCCGGCAGCTATCACGGCGCCATGCATCTGGCCCGCGAGATCGCTTTTCGCAGTGAGATCAAGGCGCCGCTGGCAATCCTGCGCCCAACGCTGGTTTACGGCGCGAGTGATCCACACAACGGCTACGGTCCCAACCGATTCCGCAGGCTCGCCAATGCAGGCGAGGATATCGTGCTCTTCGGAGCCGGCGAAGAACGACGCGACCACGTGCTGATCGAGGATGTCGCCGAGATCGTGCTGCGTGTACTCATGTATCGCTCCACCGGCACGCTCAATGTCGCAACGGGAGAGGTCCATTCGTTCCGGACGATCGCCGATCTTGCCATCGCCGCCGCTTCGTCCGCGAGCGTCATCAAGGAAACGCCGCGCAGCGGGCCGATGCCGCATAATGGCTATCGACCATTCGACATTGCCGGCACCCGCGCAGCCTTTCCCGGTTTCGAATATGTGAAGCTGCCGGCGGGCATTCGCCACGTTCAGGAGCAGACGGTAGGTCATGGCTGAAATCAATCTGTTGCGATCGCTGCCGCGTACCAAGCGCAACATCACCCAGCGCGGCGAAGCCAAGACCCCGGATGTCATTGCGGCCGCGCGCGAATATGGGGAACTTTATTTCGACGGGCCGCGTACCTACGGCTATGGCGGCTATCGATACGACGGGCGCTGGGTGCCGGTGGCTCGCGACATCATCGATCATTTCGACCTGAAACCCGGCATGCGCGTCCTCGACGTCGGCTGTGCGAAGGGCTTTCTGGTCAAGGATCTGATGCTCGCCTGTCCTGGCCTGGAGGCGTTCGGGCTCGATATTTCCCACTATGCGCTGACCCATTGCGAGAAGGAGGTGGTCGGCCGCCTTCATCTGGGTTCCGGCGATGCGCTTCCTTTCCCCGATGATAGCTTCGATTGCGTCATCAGCATCAATACGATCCACAATTTCGATCGCGCGGGTGCCGAAAGGGCACTGCGCGAGATCCAGCGTCTCTCCGGCGGCCGGGCCTTCGTGCAGGTTGACAGTTACCACACCCCGGAGCAGAAGGACCTCTTCGAGAGCTGGGTCCTGACCGCCCGCTTTCACGATTATCCGGCCGGTTGGATCGAGCTCTTTGCCGAGGCTGGCTATACCGGCGACTATTTTTGGACTGTCGTCGAGTGATTCCCCCAAGCACCGTCTTGTGCGCCCCTATGTGAGTGAACTTATGCCCGGTAAGAAATATGCCATTCTCGGCGGCGGCGGCAGCTTCGGCATCCACACCGCTCTTTATCTCCTTGACCACGCCAAGCCCGAAAAGGTCATCGGCATTGGCCGTAATCCGTTGCGCCAGCCGGCCTTTTCGCTCGATATCGACAAGCGCGAAGGCTACGAATATCACGCGCGCCACATCACCTACGAGCTGGACCTGCTTCTGGAGCTTCTCGATCGCGAGAAGCCCGAAATCATCGTGAATTTCGCGGCCCAAGGCGAAGGGGCCGTGTCCTGGAAGCATTCCTGGCGGTTCTTCGAGACAAACTCGATGGCGCTGGTCCGCCTCTCCGAAGAACTGATGAAACGTGACTGGCTGGAGCGCTTCATTCAGATCGGCACCTCGGAAATGTATGGCTCGGTCGACCGGGCCGTGACCGAGGAAGAACCGATCAAGCCTTCGAGCCCTTATGCCGCTTCGAAGGTCGCCTTCGACATGTATCTTCTGTCGGTGTCGCGCTTCCTCAAATTCCCGATGAACATTCTGCGCCCCTCCAATGCCTATTGCTCGGGCCAACTGCTGCATCGCGTCATTCCCAAGGCCATTCTGTCGGGACTGATCGGCGAGAAACTGCCCTTGCACGGCGGCGGCAAGGCAGAGAAATCCTATATCCACGCCCGCGATCTCGGCCGCGCCATTCACCTGACAGCGGAAGGCGCTCCGCTCGGCACGGTCTACAATGTCGGGCCGAAGGAGCCAACGTCGATCCGCCGTGTCGTCGAACTCTGCGCCGAAGCCATCGGCGTGCCTTTCGAGGATCTGTGCGAGGTCACGGGCGACAGGCTGGGTCAGGATTCCCGCTATTGGCTGGATTCCTCCGCCATCAAGCGCGATCTCGGCTGGGAACCCGAGATCGGCTGGCAGCAGGGCCTTGCCGAGGTGGTCGATTGGGTGCGGACCTATATCGATGAGCTCAGGCTTGCCCCACGCGACTACACTTTGCGCGGGTGAGTGATAGGCCATGATTTCCAACAGCCAGAATTGGCAAGCCGTCCGCGACAGATGCCGCGAATATCGCCGCCGCATTCTGGCGATTTCGCAGACGGTCCCCGCCTTGCACCTCGCGCCGGCGTTTTCCTGCCTCGAGATTGTGGACGCCATCTATAATCTGCTCATGCGGCGACAGGCCGACGGCAGCTTGGCTGACGGTTTTGTCATGTCGAAGGGGCACGGTGTCATGGCCCAGTATGTCGTGCTCGAGGATCTCGGGATCTTGCCGGCCTCGCTTCTCGACAGCTATTGCCAACCTCATGGGCATTTGGGCGCTCATCCCGATTACGGCCAGCCGGGCATCGAGGCATCCACCGGCTCACTCGGTCATGGTTTGGCGCTCGCGGCCGGCATGGCCTATGCCGACCGGCTTCAGGGTGCGGACCGGACGACCTATGTGGTGCTCGGTGATGGCGAGATGCAAGAAGGTTCAATCTGGGAGGCCATTATGATGGCGCCCAACCTGAGGCTCGGCAACCTCGTGGCATTCCTTGATTTCAACGACTACCAGGGACTCGGTCGGACGACGGAAACACATCCGCACTTCCTGCCGGTGTCCGAAAAGCTCACGAGTTTCGGTTGGGAAGCGGTCGATGTCGATGGGCATGACAGTGCCGAGATCGTAGAAGCCGTGCAAAACCGAAGGGGCGACAAACCGTTCTTTATCACATGCAGGACGATAAAAGGGCGGGGCGTCTCCTACATGATCGACGCTCCCATATGGCATTATCGTTCGCCCAATAAGGAAGAATACGCGCAGGCCCTTGCCGAACTTGCGGCCGACGGCGAGGCATCATGAGGAATAGGTTCGCGTCCACCTTTTATGAATTGGGCCAGCACGATCCGCGTCTGGTCGTCGTAGTTGCCGATATCTCGCCGGCGGGCTCGATTGCGAAGTTCCGCGAGGATTTCCCCGATCGCTTCATCAACACCGGCGTCGCGGAGCAGGTGATGATCGGTCTCTGTGCTGGCATGGCGCAACGAGGGCTTCGGCCTTTCGCCTATACGATCGCGACCTTCTCCGTCTTTCGACCCTATGAGATGATCCGCGACGATCTGTGTTACCAAGACCTGCCCGTGACGGTCGTCGGCATCGGCGGCGGAGTTTCCTATTCCACTCTTGGGGGCACCCATCACGCAATGGAAGACGTTGCGCTGATGACCTCTCTGCCGAATATGTCGGTGGTGGCCCCCTGCGACCCGGCCGAAACCGAAGCTGCCACGCGCTGGCTTGCGCTCAACAACCAGCACCCCGCCTATTTGCGTCTTGGTAAGGCCGGCGAACCGGATCTGACTAGCGAGGCCGCTGAAGCCTTTACCTTCGGGCGCATACGCCATCTGCGCAGAGGCCGGGGCACAGCCTTCCTCACCTATGGTCCGATCACCAAGACGGCACTTGCCTTGGCTGACGCCGAGGAGCGCAAGGCCGGGCAGCCGGCAACCGTCGTGAGCGTGCACACCCTCAAGCCACTGGATGCTGATGGTCTGTCCGCAGTGCTGGCAAGCCACGACCAGGTGGTGGTGATCGAAGAGCACGTGCCCCATGGTGGCTTGGGCTCACGCGTAAAGGAATTGGCCTGGGATATACGGGCGGGATGCGATCTGCAGCTCTTCTCGCTGAAGGATGAATTCATTCACCGCTATGGCAACCACGATGATGTGTTGGCGGCGCATGGCTTGTCATTTGCAGCGATTGCCGGTGAACTTGGCTTGCTCTAGGCCTCTATCTTGATGCGATTTCTATCAGTAAAGCCCATCATCAAGTGGCCCTCGATGCCGCTTTTGCCCAGCTCACCAGAAGGTCGGTCTGCCGATGTCGTCTTCCTGTGTTGTTTGCGCCGCGACTTCATTGCGCCGCCTCGATCGTTTTGCGCGGTTGCCGCGCGTTACGAGTGACTGCAAGCCATGGCCGGCGGGCGGTTCATTGGTGGTGTGCGAGCAATGCGGAACGATCCAGAAGGAGGCTGACGCCGTCTGGCTCGATGAGATCAAGCGTATCTACGACGCCTACCAGATCTATCATCTCTCGGAAGGTGCCGAGCAGGTCATCTTCTCGCCAGCCGGCCAGCCGGTCCCTCGTTCCCGCATGCTTGTGGACTTCGTGGTGGGGAAGCTGCCCCGGCGCGGACATGGACGTCTGATCGATATAGGCTGCGGCAACGGTTCGGCTCTGGCGAATTTCAGCGCATTGCTGCCAGGCTGGCGCTTCGACGGTAGCGAATTGTCGGACAGCGCACTGCCGCGCCTTCTGGCCATTCCGGGTTTTGAGACATTGCACACTGGCCCGATCGAAGGGCAATATGACGTCGTCAGTCTTATCCATTCGCTCGAACACATGCCCGCGCCACGAGAGGCACTTGTCGAAGCCGTCGGTCTGCTTGGAGCGGATGCAACACTGTTTGTTGAAATACCGGACATCGAAACTTCCCCGTTCGATCTGCTGGTTGCAGACCATCGCACGCACTTCACGCGAACGACGTTGCGGGCTCTGGCGGGACGTGCCTCGGTCGCAGTGGATTTTCTCGAGAATACTGTCATCGCCAAGGAAAACACCTTGCTTGGCCGACGGGGGACTCCGACCCTTTTTAATCCGGATCCGCTAGCCGGAGAGAGTATCGTTGAAAGAACGCTGGACTGGCTTGAGAGTGTACTCGACAGTGCCCGCCAGGCGTCCGAGCATTCAGGAGGTTTTGGCATCTTCGGGACATCGATCTCCGGAATGTGGCTCTATGGAGCCCTGCGAGATCGTGTCACCTTCTTCGTGGATGAGGATGAGACCCGCGTTGGGAAGACCTATGAAGGACGCCCGATCCTTGCTCCCGCGGAGATCCAGGCTGGCAGCAAAGTGTATGTGCCGCTTGCAAAATCAACGGCGCGTCGTGTGGCGGATCGTTTGCAAAAGACCGATGTGGTCTATGATATCCCGCCTGAGATGGCATCGTAGTTCGACGCTCTCGCCCCCCCAGGATTGCCCTAAGACAATGCGCGCCATTGTAATCGGATCTGATGGGCTCGTCGGTGGCGCGCTCTTCTCCGCGCTTGCGGCCGGCGGGCTCGACGTCATTGGAACAACACGGCGGCTCGATCGTGTTGCCGATGGAAGGACAGTTCATTTCGATCTAGCCGAACCGGAAATAGCAGGCATTCCATCCGCCGATATCGTCTTTATCTGTGCCGCTATGACGAGTTTTGCCGCCTGCAGGGCGTCGCCACAACTGGCGCAGCAGATCAACTGCGTCGCGCCCCTAGCGTTGGCGTCACATCTCGTGTCTTTGGGCACCAAGGTTGTTTTCCTGTCGACGTCTGCGGTTTTTGATTGCCAGGCGCCGTTGATGCAGCCCGACCGTAACTATGGCGGCGAGAGCGTGTACGGCCGATCCAAGGCCGAGGCTGAGCGACGGATACTCGGGTTGGGTCGATTGGCGACGGTTGTTCGGTTGACCAAGATAGTTTCGCGCCGGCAACAGATCTTTCGAACATGGGAAGCAGCCCTTACGCTTCGGCGATCTATCGAGGCATTCGATGATCACCGCATCTCTCCAATAACCATGGAGCACAGCGTTGATGCGCTCACCGCCATCGCAGCCCGCGGCGAAGGCGGCATCTACCAAGTATCGGGTGCCTCCGATGCAAGCTATTATGAAATTGCTTCCTATCTGGCCTCCAGGATCGGCGCCGAATCCTCGTTGGTGCGCCCCTGTTCCGCCGGGTCGAGGGGACTTCCCGCCGAGGAAATCACACCCTTCACCTCTCTTGATTGCGCCCGTCTCTCTGATCTGACCGGATTTCACCCACCCCAGCCTTTGAACGTGATCGAGGAGGCTCTTCTTTCGGAAAGTGAGTCTTGATGCCGTTTGCCTTTTTCGGTCCCGTGTCCGGGAAAGCTCGATGACATTCAGGTGTGTTCCATATAATCAGCCAAGATGCTCAAATCTGGAGACCGTGACATGAGCGAAGCGCCTCCCCGCGAGGGCGAATTTCAGTATGGCGAGCCTATCGCCGAAATCCGCCGTCGTGGCCTCGAACGCATGGGGTTCATGACGAGCTGGGCCTGGCTTGACGATCCCAGGCGGCTTACCTTCATGCTTGCGCGCTACAAATTCGTGGCGAAGATGCTGTCGGGAACAGAAAAAGCGCTTGAGATCGGCTGCGGTGACGGTTTCGGCTCTCGTGTTGTCGCGCAGTCCGTGAAGAATTTGACGGCGATCGATTTCGATCCCGAACTTCTCGAATCCGCGCGATTGGTGGCCAGCGAAAAGTTCCCAATCGAGTTTCGCAGGCACGACATGATGTCCCGGCCGGTCGAGGGCGACTACACCGCCTGTTACAGCCTCGATGTTCTGGAGCATATCCAGCCATCAGACGAAAACATCTTCCTGCAGAACCTAGCTCGATCGCTCATATCGACTGGCGTGTGCATTATTGGAACACCGTCCTTGGAATCGCAGCCCTATGCTTCGAAATTCTCAAAGCTGGGGCATGTCAACTGCAAGACCCAATCGGCTCTAAAGGAGACTATGCTGCGCTTCTTCGATAACGTTTTCATGTTTTCCATGAATGACGAAGTCGTGCATACCGGCTACGAAAAGATGTCACATTACAACCTGGCACTTTGTTGCGGCCCAAGGCGGTAGTAAGCGCCCTTTTTAAGGGACGAGCGGGCCCCCGGCAGTCGTTCCGGCGATGCCTCTTGGAGAACCGCACGGGCCACGATGACACAAAGGCAGGCCGCCAACGCTCTTGAAGTCCTTGCCGCGGCGGCGGAGCCCATCAGCATCGGCATCCTGCTCCTGCGCAACTTCCCCTTCATGACCTTCGGGGCGGCGCTCGATCCGCTGCGCCAGGCCAACCGGCTGGCTGGGCGGCCGGTGTTCAAATGGACGCTGATCTCCACGGATGGCGCCGGCGTCATGGCCAGCGCCGGCGTGGTCATGCCGGTCGATTGTTCGATCGACACCATGCCCCATTGCGACCTGGTGATCGTCTGCGCTGGTCTCGACCATGCCAGCCATTACAGCCCCAGGCTGTTTGCCTGGCTGCGCCGGCTGCACCGGCAGGCCTGCGTGCTCGGCGCCATCAGCACGGCGCCTTTCCTGCTGGCCCAGGCGGGGCTGCTGGAAGGGCGCCGCTGCGCCGTCCATTGGGAGCTGCTGCCGCTGTTCCAGGAGGAATTTCCCAACTGCATCGTCACCAATGAGATCTTCGCCATCGACGGTCTCTTCATCACCTCGTCCGGCGGCACGGTGACGCTCGACATGATGCTCTACATCGTCGCCGCCTGCCGCGGCCGTCCGCTGGCCGCCGCGATCTCCGATCAGTTCAACCATCCGGAAATCCGCCAGCAGCACGATTTCCAGCGCATGAAGCCGCAATCGCGCTTCTCCATCCGGCATGCCAAGCTGGCGGAGGTGATCACCGCGATGGAGGACAGCATCCAGGATCCGGTGGACCTGCAGGTGCTGGCGCGCAGGGTGCATCTGTCGACGCGGCAGATGGAGCGCCTGTTTCTCCTGCATCTCGGCAAGACGCCGTCGGCCTTCTATACCGGCCTGCGCATGGCGCGGGCGCGCGATCTCATCCTGCAGACCGATCTTTCGATCGCAACGGTGGCCCAGATCTGCGGATACATGTCGACGACGCATTTCGCGCGGACCTACCGCGCTCATTTCGGCGTCACGCCACGCGTGATGCGCAGCGAAGGCATCTTGCCGCGTAATTGAGCACGCCGGCCATTTGGGCAGGATAGCCCCAGTCATGTCGCTTATTGTAGGTCAAATGTCGCGTTGGTGCGTTTTCATGGGGCTGGAAGCGACCTACTCCTTGTTCATACGGCAGTCGCGCTCTGGTGATCGCGAGCGGACTGTCCTGTACCAAAGAAGAATTGAATTCAATAATTCACTCAAGAAATGCCCTCTCGCCAAGAGAGGATCAGAAACTTGAAGTCCATATCCAGAATAAACATCCAAAATGGGGATCATCCTGTGACGAAGAACCCGCATTCATATATTCCGACTCTGGTCGGAGAGCTCAGGGGCGGTGAAGTAAGCCGCCGACAGTTCCTGCGTACGGCAACATTGCTCGGCCTTTCCGCAGTGCTTGCCTATGAGGCGGTCGGCGAGATCGACCCCATCGGTACGGCGCATGCGGAGGAAATGCCCAAGGGCGGCAATCTGCGCATCGGCATGCGCTGCATGGAGATCAAGAGCCCGCATCTGGCCGATTTCGCCGAGCGTTCCAATGTCATCCGCCAGGTCTGCGAGTACCTCACCTTCACCGGGCGCGACAACATTACCCGGCCCTATCTGCTCGAGAAATGGGAGGTCAGCGACGACCTCAAGACCTGGACGCTGCATATCCGCAAGGACGTCAAATGGCACAGCGGCCGGCCTCTCACCGCCGATGACGTGGTATGGAACCTCAAGCGCGTCAGCGACCCGGCAGTCGGCTCCTCCGTGCTCGGCCTCTTCACCGGCTATCTGGTCGAGGAATACGACACCGGGGAGAAGGACAAGGACGGCAAGCCGAAGAAGTCCAGCCGCCTGTGGTCCGACAAGGCGATCGAGAAGGTCGACGACCACACCGTGCGCCTGAATGCCTTCGCCCCGCAGATCGCGGTGCCAGAGCATCTGTTCCATTATCCCATGTTCATCATCGATCCGGCTGAAAATGGCGTGTTCGGCCCGGGCTCCAACGGCACCGGCCCGTTCGAGCTCGTCGAATTCACGGTGGGCAAGAGCGCCAAATACAAGGCCCGCACGGATTACTGGGGTTCAGGTCCCTACCTCGACACCTTCGAGTTCGTCGATCTCGGCGACAATCCCGGCGCCCAGATTGCCGCCATGGCCTCGCGCCAGGTCGACGGCCTGTCGGAAGCCGATGCCGTGCAGATCAACGCGATGAAGAACTTTCCGCATGTGGCCGTGCACAAGGTGGACACCACGCAGACGGCCGTCGCCCGCATGCATCCCGACCAGAAGCCCTTCAACGACAAGCGCGTGCGCCAGGCCTTGCGCCTTGCCGTCGACCACGACAAGGTCATCCAGACCGTGCTGCTCGGCGCCGGCACCTCGGCGGAGGATCACCACGTCTCCCCGACGCATCCCGAATATGCGGCCCTGCCGAAATACGGCAAGGACGTCGACAAGGCCAAGAAGCTGCTCGCCGACGCCGGCTATCCCGACGGCTTCGAGATCGACATGGTGACGCGTCCCGATCCGATCTGGGAACTCAACACCGTTCAGGTCCTGGCCGAGCAGTTCAAGGACATCGGCGTCAGGATCAACATCAAGTCGCTCCCCAGCGCCCAGTATTGGGATGTCTGGACCTCGGTGCCCTTCAGCCTCACCGCCTGGGGCCACCGCCCACTCGGCATCATGACGCTGTCGCTGGCCTACCGCTCGAACGCGGCCTGGAACGAGTCCAATTATTCCAATCCTGAATTCGACAAGCTGCTGATTGAGGCCGAGGGCATCCTCGATCCCAAACAGCGCAGCCTCGTGATGGCCAAGATCGAGGCGCTGATGCAGGATGACGGGCCGATCGTCCAGCCGTTCTGGCGGATCTTCTCGACGGTGATGGACAAGAAGGTGACGGGCTTCAAGCTCCATCCCTCTCAGTACATCTTCGCCAACGAATACGCAGTGGCGGCCGCCTGACTCCCACAGGTCCGCCCAAGTGTGAGCCTGTCCCCGGATCCCCGCCCGGGGACAGGCTCCAGCCCTTCCGTTCTGTCCACCCCGGGTCGGCAGCGCAACTCGAACCGGATATCGGCTTGTTTCGATGGCTCCCTTTCTCATCAGACGCCTGATCATGATGGTGCTCACCATGCTGGTGGCCTCGTTCGTGGTCTTCGCCGTGTCCGAGTTCACGCCGGGAAGCGTCGCCAGGAAATCGCTCGGGCCGTTCGCGACCCAGCAGCAGGTCGACATCCTGACCGAGCGCCTGAAGGCAAACGACCCGCTGCCCATCCGCTATGGCCGCTGGCTCGGCATCCTGACGGGCGTCATCGCCGATCCCTTGCAGGATCCCGGCAACGGCCTGAACTTCACCGATCCGCGTGGCCCCCGCTATTTCGGCAATTTCGGCTATTCGACCCTCTACAAGCTGCCGGTCAACGACGTGATCTGGGACCGGCTCGGCCATACGGCCATCCTCGCCGGGCTCGCCTTTGCCCTCATCGTGCCGTTGTCGATCATCTTTGGCGTCCTCTCCGGCCTGAAGGAGGGCGGCGCTCTCGACCGCATCCTGTCGGTCGTCTCCATCACCTTCACCTCGATCCCCGAATTCGCCTCCGGCGTGTTCCTGGTCACGCTGTTCGTCATCCTCTGGCCGATCCTGCCGGGAACCAGCCCGATGGACCCGGGGGGCGGCTGGTCGGTGTCCTCGCAGCTCGTGCTGCCGGTCGCCGTGCTGGTCATCTATGATTTCGGCTATGTCGCCCGCATGATCCGCGTCTCGATGATCGAGGTCATGGAGAAGCCCTATATCCGCACCGCCATCCTCAAGGGGCTGAGCCCGCGGCAGGTCATCCTCGGCCATGCCTTGCGCAACGCCATGATCGCGCCCTTCACGGTGCTGCTGCTCCAGCTCAACTTCCTGATCAGCGGCGTGGTGGTCACCGAACTCGTCTTCGCCTATCCGGGCTTCGGCCGCATGCTGCTGGAGGCGAGCCTGTTCGGCGACATCTCGACGGTGGAGGCCGCCACGCTCGTCACGGTCGCCGTCGCCATCGTCACCCAGTTCCTCGGCGACCTCGGCTACATGGCCCTCAATCCGCGTATCAGGGTGAAGTGAGCCATGGCCTCCGATCGCATCGATACGCTCGCCGCCACCCAGCCCAAACCAGCCCGCCGGACCAGCAGCTGGCTGCGGATCTTCCGCTCCCGTACGGCCGTGATCGGCCTCGCTCTGATCCTGTTCTGGGTCGCGCTCGCCATCCTTGCGCCGGTCCTGCCGATCCCCTCGCCGACGGACCAGGACGTGATGGCGATCGCCGATCCCACGCCTTCCGCCAGCCACTGGCTGGGCACCGACATCCTCGGCCGCGACACCCTCTCGCGCCTGATCTTCGGGGCACGGACGGTGCTGGTGGTAGCGCCGCTCTCCGTGGCGGTGGCCCTGACGGTCGGCATCATCATCGGCATGCTGTCGGGCTATTTCGGCGGCCTCGTCGATACCCTGGTCAGCCGCCTGTCGGACGTGATCCTCGCCTTCCCGGTGCTGGTGCTCTACGTCATCCTGATCGCCAATATCGGCCCGTCGGTCCTCAACATCGTCATCGCCACCACCATCGCCTCGGCGCCTGGCATCGGGCGCATCGTGCGCGGGCTCGTGCTCGACCTCAAGGAGCGCGAATATGTCGCCGCCGCGCGCCTCAGGGCAGAGAGCACGCTCTACATCATGATCGTCGAGCTCCTGCCCAATTGCCGGGGCCCGCTGATCGTCGATGCCTGCCTGCGGCTCGGCTACACCATCATCACCATCGGTATCCTCGGCTTCCTCGGCCTCGGCCTGCCGCCGCCAAACCCGGACTGGGGCGGCATGGTGCGCGAGACGACCACCGTCATCAATGTCTGGCCGCTGATGTCGGTGGCCCCGTCGGTGGCCATCGTCAGCCTGGTCCTCGGCTTCAATCTCCTGGCCGACGGCATGCGGGAGGCCTTCAAGCCATGACCTTGCAGGAACAGGCCCGTACCATCACCCCCGCCTCGGCAGGCGACGCCCTGCTGGAGGTCCGCAATCTGCGCATCGAGTTCAGGGGCCGGGACGACACGGTGCTGGCCGTGCCCGATGTCTCCTTCCACATCGCGCCCGGTGAGGCCTATGGGCTGGTAGGCGAGTCCGGTTGCGGCAAGACCACCACCGCCATGGCCGTGATGGGCTATCTCGGCGTGAACGGCCGGGTGAGCGGCGGCAGCATCCGCTTCGAGGGGCAGGAACTCGTCGGCGCCCGGCCGGATCTGCTGCGTTCGATCCGCGGACGGCGCATCGCCATGGTCTATCAGGAGCCGATGAGCGCCCTCAATCCGGTGAAGACCATCGGCGCCCAACTCGCCGAAGTGCCGCTCCGCCACCTCGGAGCCAGCAAGGCCGAGGCGATGGACATGGCCGCCGCCATGATCGAGGACGTCCGTCTGCCGGACCCGCGCGAAATCCTCAAGCGCTATCCCCATCAGCTTTCGGGCGGTCAGCAGCAGCGCATCGTCATCGCCATGGCTCTGCTGGCTAGGCCGGCGCTGCTGCTGCTCGACGAGCCCACCACAGGCCTCGACGTCACCGTCGAGGCGGCGGTTCTGGACCTCATCGGCGACCTGCGCCAGCGCTACGGCACCAGCCTGCTCTACATTTCCCACAATCTCGGCCTGATCGCCGCCACCTGCGACCGCGTGGGCATCATGTATTCGGGCGAGATCGTCGAGGAGGCGCCGACGGCGCAGCTCTTCCGTGATCCCCGCCATCCCTATGCGCAGGGCCTGCTCGGCTGTATCCCCGATATCAGCACCGACAAGCGCTCGCGTGCCCTGATGCCGATCCAGGGGCAGATTCCCCTGCCGCAGGAGCGCCCGCAAGGCTGCTTCTTCGGCCCGCGTTGCCAGCATTTCCAGGCTTCGCGCTGCGGTGGCGCTCCCATCGCCATGCAGCAGGCCCACACCGGGGAACATATGGTCCGCTGCGTGCGCTGGGATGAGATCGAACCGCCGCGGTTGGCCAATCACGATGACAAGGGCGCCATGGCCGAGGCGCCGGATGCGCTCGCCGTCGACGACGTCACCAAGCTCTATGTCCTCGGCCGCGGCAAGGCACGCACGGTGGTGGCCAATGAGGCGATCTCGCTGAAGGCGGGCAAGGGCGAGATCCTGGCCCTGGTCGGCGAGTCCGGCTGCGGCAAGTCGAGCCTTGCCCGCATCATCGTCGGCCTCGAAAAGGCGACCTCCGGGCAGATCCGCTTCGCGGGTGACGACATCGCCCAGGTCGATGCCCGGCATCGCTCGAAGGCGATGCTGCAATCGATCCAGATGGTGTTCCAGAACCCGGACAGCACGCTCAACCCGTCCCATCCGGCTGCCTTCTCGATCCGGCGCACCATCAGCAAGTTCGGCATCCGCAAGGGCAGGGCGGCGATCGACCAGCGGGTGCGCGAGCTGCTGGAGATGGTTCGCCTGCCGCCGTCCCTGGCCGAGCGCCGGCCGAACCAGTTGTCCGGCGGCCAGAAGCAGCGCATCGCCATCGCCCGGGCCTTCGCCTCCGATCCCAGCCTCATCGTGGCCGACGAACCCGTTTCGGCGCTGGACGTCTCCGTGCAGGCCGCCGTCGTCACGCTGCTCCTCGACATCCAGCGCGAGAAGCAGAGCACGCTCGTCTTCATCAGCCATGACCTCGCTTTGGTTCGTCACGTCGCCGACAGCGTCGTGGTGATGTATCTCGGCAAGGTGATGGAGCGCGGGCGCGTGGAGGAGATCTTCAGCCCACCCTATCATCCCTATACCGAGGCGCTTCTTTCCGCCGTCCACAGTCCCGACCCCGATGCCGTTCCCAAGGAACGCATACGCCTCGCAGGGGAGACACCGAGCCCGATCAACGTGCCGCCGGGCTGCCGCTTCGCCTCGCGCTGCCATCGCAAGCTCGGCGCGATCTGCGATACAGTGCCGCCGCCCGTGCGCATTCTCTCGACGACCCATGAAGTCGCCTGCCATATCGAGCCGGACGTCCTGGCCGGCCTGCCGCCCGTTTTTGCCAAGCCCGACCGGGACGAACAGCCCACATGAGTACCCTGCCAACCTCGACGCCGGGATTGCGGCAGACGCTCGCCTTGGCGCGCGCGATCCTGCCCCTCATGGCCGCCATCTGCATCGCCGGCGCCGGTAACGGGCTGCTCACCACGGTGGTTTCGCTTCACCTCGGCAGCGGCCGCTTCGGCGTCACGGCGGTGCAGATGGTGCTGTCGGGTTTCCCGGCCGGCTTCCTCATCGGATGCCTGGTCGCACGCAGCATCGTGGTGCGGCTTGGCCATGAGAGGACGTTCCGCGCCCTTGCCCTGCTGACGGCTCTGGCCGGATTCGGTTTCGCGCTGGGTGAACAGCCCATGCTCTGGTTTGGCCTGCGTCTCCTCAACGGTCTGTCGATGGCGGTCCTCTTCATCGTGGCGGAGAGCTGGATCAACCTCTATGCGGGGACGCGCAATCGCGGCACGCTGTTTTCGCTCTACATGCTGATGACCGCGCTCAGCGTGCTGCTCGGCCAATTGATGGTGAGGCTTGCCGAGCCGCAGGGCCTGGCACTGTTCGTCCTCGCCGCCTGCGTGGGCGTTTGCGGGGTCCTGCTCTCGAAATTCGGCCTGCGCGCCTGGCCTGCCCTGCCGCAGCCCAAGCCGGTCTTGCCCTCCCAGCCCGCGAGAGAGCGCGAAAATTTCGGCCTGTGGCGGCTCGCCTGTCTTGTACCTGTTACCGTCATCGCCGCCTTCCAGGCCGGCATGACCAATCTCAACGTGTTCGCCATGACGCCGCTTTATGGCGAGCAGATCGGCCTGCCGACCAGCACCGTCATTGGTCTCACCACGGCTTTCAGCATCGGCGGGTTGCTGGCCCAGCCGCCGATCGGCTGGCTGTCCGACAAATTCGACCGCCGTCTGCTGCTGGTGCTCAATGGCGGGTTCGCGGCGCTGCTCTGCGGGCTCATCACGCTGGTGGGCAAGGGCCCGGCCCCGCTGCTTTTCGTCCTGTTCTTTGCCTATGGTGCGACGACGCTGACGATCTATCCGCTCGCCATCGCCTATGGCAACGCCCGGGTCGAGAGCCGATTCATGGTTCTGGTCTCTGGCCGCCTTCTGCTGCTCTATGCCATCGGCGGTGTCGTGGCGCCTCTCCTGTCGACCGACCTGATGATGCGCCTCGGGCCGCAGATCCTCTTCATCTTCCTGGGGAGTGCCGCTTTGTGCGTGATGGTCGCGGCCTGCTTCAATCTGTTGCGTTCGCCGGGCCCGGCCCCTGGCGGCGAGAGCACGCCCGCTCTGGACATGGGGGAGTAGTCCGATGGGGCATGCGTCGAGCGAAGGCGATTTCGACCTGGTGATCCGCGGCGGCACGGTGGTGCTGCCCGACGGTCCGGCAGAGATCGATATCGGCGTCAGGGGAGAGCATATCGCGGCCCTTGCGCCTGATCTTCCGCCTGGCAGGCGGGATGTCTCGGCCAGGGGCCGCATCGTTCTGCCGGGCGGCGTCGACAGCCATTGCCACATGGATCAGCCGCCCTGGGAGGGGCGTTCCACCGCCGATGATTTCGATAGCGGGACCCTGTCGGCGCTGTGCGGGGGCACGACAACCGTCATTCCCTTCGCCATGCAGATGCGCGGCCAGTCGCTGCGCGCCGCCGTCGACGACTATCACGAACGGGCGCGGCCGAAGGCCCATGTCGACTACGGTTTCCACCTCATCATCGGCGATCCCACGGAGAAGGTGCTGAAGGACGAGATACCCCGCCTGGTGGCCGAAGGCTGCACCTCCTTCAAGATCTACCTGACCTATGAGGGGCTCAAGCTCGACGACTACGAGGTGCTCAATGTTCTCGACGTGGCGCGCAGCGAGGGCGCCATGGTCATGGTCCATGCCGAGAACAATGCCTGCATCCGCTGGCTCACCGAGCGCTTCCTCGCCGCGCGCAAGACGCAACTGCGCTATCACGGCCTCGCCCATCCCGAGATCGGCGACCGCGAGGCGACGTTTCGGGCGATCAGCCTGGCCGAACTGGTCGAGACGCCGCTGTTGATCAGCCATGTCAGCGCCGCCGGAGCGGTGGAGGAGATACGCCGCGCCAGGGCACGCGGCCTGCCCGTCTATGCCGAGACCTGCCCACAATATCTCTTCCTCACCTCCGAGGATATGGACACGCCCGACCTCAGTGGGGCGATGTGCGTGTGCACGCCGCCCCCGCGCCACCGCTCCAACCAGCCCGAGATCTGGCGTGGCATCTTCGACGGTACGCTGGAGGTATTCTCCTCCGACCACTCCCCGTGGAACTATGCCGACAAGATCGCGGGTGGGCCGGATGTGCCCTTCACGCGCATCCCCAATGGCATTCCCGGCATTGAGACGCGTCTGCCTCTGCTCTATTCGGCCGGCGTCAACATGGACCGGCTGTCGCTGCTCAAATTTGCCGAACTCACGGCCGCCAACCCCGCCCGGCTGTTTGGCCTTTATCCCCGCAAGGGCGCCATCGCGCTCGGCTCGGACGCCGACCTCGCCATCTGGGATCCGGCGCGCGAGGTCACCATCACCAATGCCATGCTGCACCACGCCACCGACCACACCCCCTATGAGGGCAGGATGGTACGCGGCTGGCCGATCGTCACCATTTCGCGCGGCCACATCGTCTGGAACGATGGGCAGATCACCTCGACGCCGGGCAGGGGGAAGTTTCTTGCCTGCAGCAGGCCCTTCACGCCGAAACGGGATCTGCCTCCGGTGCTCGCATCATGACCCCGATCTCTCCTTTTTCTCCGCGGCGCCTTGCCGGCCGGTCCATCCTGATCAGCGGCGCCGCCAGCGCTATCGGCGAGGCGACCACGCGGCGCTGTGTAGCCGAGGGCGCGCGGGTCGCCTGCGCGGATCTCGACCAGGGCGCAGCGGAGCGCCTTGCCGGCGAACTGGGCGGACAGGTGATCGCCGTGCATTGCGATGTGACGGAGCCGCATTCCGCCCGAGAGGCGGTGAACGCCGCGATCGCCGCCTTCGGTCATCTGGACGGATATGTCCATAATGCCGCCGCTCCCTCGCGCGATGGCGATGTCGTCGAACTCGACCTGGCGGACTGGCACCGCGAAATCGACGTCACCCTGACCGGCGCCTTCCTGGTGGGCAAATATGTGGTGCCGGCCCTGGCGAAGGCCGGCGGCGGTTCGATCGTGCTGGTCGCCTCGCAGCTTGGCCATGTCGCGACGGCACGCTCGGTTGCCTATTGCTCGGCCAAGGCCGGCCTGATCCACCTTGCCCGGCTCATGGCCGTGGACCATGCCGCTGTCGGCATTCGCGTCAACAGCCTGTCGCCGGGCGCCGTGCGCACGGCGCGGCTCCTGCAGCGCTGGCCCGATCTCGACGCGGCCGATGCCGACCTTGCCGGACATTACCTCACCGGGCGCATCGGCCAGCCTGACGAGATTGCCGCGAGCGCGGCCTTCCTGCTTTCCAACGACGCCTCCTTCGTGACGGGCACCGACCTGCTCGCCGACGGTGGCTATGCCGCCCGCTGATACTGAAACCATGACGGGCGAAGTCCCGCGAGTAATGAAAAGGGAGCGATCATGACCCTCTTGGTGACCGGCGGTGGCGGCTTCGTGATGAGTGTCGTCGTGGGTGAATGGCTGGCGCGCGATCCCGCCAACAAGGCGGTGATCCTTGATCGCGGCCCGCTCGATGCCGCCGCTGAAAATTATTTTGCGCCGGTGCGCGATCGCCTGACCGTCATCGAGGGCGATGTCTGCCGGGATGAGACCTGGCAGGGCACACTGGATGGGCTCGGCATCACGGCCATTGTCCATGGCGCCACGCTCACCCCGATTTCGCGCGGCAGCGCCGCGGAGGCCAAGCGCCAGCCGGAGGCGGAGGACCCCGCCCGCATCGTCGACGTCAATCTGATGGGCAGCGTGCGCGCCCTGGAATGGGCGCGCCGCAGCGCGTCGATCAAGCGCTTCGTCTATGTCAGCTCGGGCTCGGTCTATCGCCATCACGGGCCGGACTGGCAGGGCGAGCCGCTGCCCGAGGACGGCTACGTCGCGCCGCTCACCCTCTATGGCATCTCAAAATATGCCTCCGAGATGGTGGTCAACCGCTATGCCGATCTCTTCGGCCTCCCGGGGATTTCGGTGCGGCTGTCGTCGATCTATGGGCCGATGGACCGTGTAACGGCGAGCCGCAACTTCCGCCATATACCCAACCGCGTCGCCCATATGGCGCTGGCGGGCGAGGTGATCCGGCCGAACAGCCTCGACAGCGCCGGCGACTACCTGAACTCGGCCGATGTCGCCGCGGCCATCGTCGCCCTCATCGGGGCGCCCATGCTGCGTTACCGCCACTACAATGTCGCGAGCGGCGAGATTTCCACCACCGGCGACTTCGTACGCTGGGCGGCCGAGAAGGTGCCCGGCGTGCGGTGCGAGGTGACCTCCGACGCGACCGCCAACGTCGTGCAGGATCCGGCGCTGCGGGACGGCATGTGGGGCGCCTATGACACAGCCCGGCTCGAACGCGATACCGGCTGGCGCCCGCGCCCGCTGCGCGAGGCCTTCCACGCCTATATGGACTGGATCGCCGCGAATGAAGTGGCCGTGGCCAGCGGCCCCGCCTGAATGTCCTGCGTTTTTCTGTTTGAGAGATTGCCATGAGCAGTGATTTGAATGCCGCCCCCCAGGGGCCGGGCCGTGATTTCATCGGCTATGGCCGGCAGGCGCCCCATGTCGTCTGGCCCGGCGGCGCCAAGGTCGCGATCAACCTCGTTCTCGTCTATGAGGAGGGCTCCGAATATTCCTGGCTCGAGGATGGCCGCAACGACAATTGGGGCGAATACAACATCCCCAATTCACCGCCGGCCCGCGACCTCGGCACCGAGACCCATTTCGAATATGGCAGCCGCGCCGGCATCTGGCGCCTTGCGCGCCTGTTCGATCGCCACCAGGTGCCGGTGACGGTCTCGGCCTGCGCCGTGGCGCTGCAGCGCAATCCCGATGTCGTCGCCTGGATGAAGGCGAGGGGCCACGATTTGCTCGGCCATGGCCTGCGCTGGTCGGAATACTGGACCTTGAGCCGCGAGGAGGAACGCGAGCAGCTGCGCCAGGCGAACGAGCTCTACCGCTCGCTTCTTGGCGTGCATCCGCCGGGCTGGAACTGCCGCTCCTTCCCGAGTGTCAACACCCAGGATCTCATCATCGAGGATGGCGAGTTCCTCTATTATTCCGACCCCTGCAACGACGACATCCCCTATTTCGTCGAGCACGCGGCCGGGCGCCTGCTCGTGGTGCCCTATTCCAAGACCCTCAACGACAGCCGCTACCTGATCGCGCCGGGCTACAGCAATCCGCGGGACTTCGCCGAGGATTGCCGTTCGGCCATCAGTTACCTCCTCGAGGATGCCGAGGAGGCGGGCGGCAAGATGCTCACCATCGCCGTTCATGCCCGCTGGACCGGCCAGCCCAATCGCGCTTCCGGCCTGCGTGACGTAATCGAGTTCGTCAACCGCACCGACGGCGCGATCTTCATGCGCCGCGAGGAGATCGCGCGCTACTGGCTCGACAACCACGAATCCTTCTTCCTGCCGAGGGGCTGACAATGTCGTTCGGTGCTGCCGAATATGAACCGCCTCTGCCGGCCGCCGCGCCGAAGACGCGGCTGAAGGGGGCGCAGATCGTCGCTGCCATTCTCAAGCAGGAAGGGCTGAAGCAGATCATCGGCTTTCCCAACAGCGAGCTGTTCGATGCCCTGGCCGAGCTCGATATTCCGCCGATCATCACGCGCACGCCGCGCGTGGCGGTGAATATCGCCGAAGGCTATGCCAGGGTGACAAGTGGGCGGGAACTTGCCGCCGTCACGGTGCAATATGGCCCCGGTGCCGAAAGCGCCTTCGGCGGCATCGCGCAGGCCTTCAACGATCGCTCGCCGATCCTGTTCCTGCCGACAGGTTATCCGCGCGGGCATGAGGCGGTGACGCCCAATTTCGAGGCCCGGCGCAATTTCCGCAATGTCACCAAATGGTGCGAGGCGGCGACCCGTATCCAGGATCTGCCCCAGCTCATGCATTCGGCGCTGTCGCGCGTGCGCAACGGCGCGCCTTCGCCCGTGCTGCTGGAGCTGCCGGTCGATCTCCTCGCCGAAATGGCGGATGTCGACCTTGCCGACTATCTGCGCCCGCGCCGCTCCCTGCCACAGGCCGGGGCGGAGGAGATCCGCGAACTCGTTGACATCCTGCTGACGGCGCGCAATCCCCTGATCCTGGCGGGGCAGGGGGTGCTGTCCTCGCAGGCTTCGGCCGAGCTGGTCGCCTTCGCCGAACTGCTTGGCACACCCGTGGCAACCACGCCGAATGGCAAGAGCGCCTTTCCCGAGAACCATCCGCTGTCCCTGGGCACGGCCGGCCGGGCGCGGCCTGCGACGGTCGATCATTTCGTTGCCAAGGCGGATGTCGTCCTGGCCATCGGTTCCAGCCTGACGCGTTCGCACTACATCCTGCCGATCCCGGCGGACAAGACGCTGCTGCAGGTCACGCTCGGCGAGGCAGACCTCGGCAAGGACTATCCGATTGCCCAGGGCGTGATCAGCGATGCCCGCGCGGCGCTCTGCCAGATGCATGAGCGCGCGCTCGAGGCGCTGGCCGGAGACGACCGGCTGCGCGCCCGCCGGGCCGTGGTCGAAAGGGACATCCGCAGGATCCGCGCCGCCTTCCTGCAGCGCTGGATGCCGCTGCTGACGGCGGACAGCGTGCCGATCTCGCCCTATAGGGTCGTGTGGGAACTGATGCAGGCGATCGATCCCGAACGCACCATCGTCACCCACGATGCCGGCAACCCGCGCGACCAGTTTACGCCCTTCTACCAGGCCGTGACGCCCGGCTTCTATCTCGGCTGGGGCAAGACCACGCAGCTCGGCAACGGGCTCGGCTTCGCCATGGGCGCCAAGCTGGCGCGGCCGGATACGACTGTCGTCAATATCATGGGCGAGGCGGCCTTCGGCATGGTCGGCATCGATTTCGAGACGGCGATCCGCTGCAACCTGCCGATACTGACCGTGGTGCTGCGAAACCATGTGCTGGGGGGCTATGCCGCGAGCATGCCCGTCGCCACCCGCAAATATGGCGCCAACCGCATGTCGGGCGAATATGCTCCGATCGCGCGGGCGCTGGGAGGCCATGGCGAATGCGTCACCGATCCCACCGAGCTTCGTGCGGCTCTGCTGCGCTGCCTCGGCGAGGTCCGCAGCGGACGCGCCACGCTGCTGGAGGTCGTCACGCATGAGGAAAGCCGCTTCGCCGGGCTGAGCCCGGAGATGCGCTGAAGCGGCGGGATAGCGCGATGTTCGATCTGCTTCTGCGTGGCGGCACGGTTATCAATGCCGACGGGCCGGTTCGCGCCAATGTCTGCATCACCGCCGGCAAGGTGGTGGCGCTCGTGCCGCCGGGCGGGAGCGTCGAGGCGCATAGCGAAATCCCCGTGGAGGGCATGCACTTGCTGCCGGGCCTCGTCGATGCCCATGTCCATCTGCGCGAGCCGGGCCTGACCCACAAGGAGGATTTCGTCTCCGGCACACTCGCCGCTGCAGCGGGCGGTGTCACCACGCTCCTCGACATGCCGACGGACGAGCCCTGGACGGTGACGCCGGCGGATCTCAAGGTCAAGATGCGATTGGCGGAAGGACGCATCCACACCGATGTCGGCTTCCAGGTCGCGCTGCGGCGGGACCTGTTCGGCGTGGCGGGACTGCGCCGCCTCGATCCCGTCTCCTTCGAGCTTTTCACCGCGGATGTGCCCGAGGCCTTCCTGCACGCGACGATGGACGATGCCGTGCAGGCCCTGCGGGTGCTGGCGCCGCTCGATATTCTCGTCGGCATATCGCCAGGCGATCAGTCCATCCTTGCCGGCGAGATGGTACGCGGCCTCGACAAGCCAAAGGACGTTGCGGCTTTCCGCGCGAGCCGCCCCCCACTGGCGGAGGCGGCAGGCATCAGCCGGGTGCTGCTGGCCGCGGCGCAGACAGGCGCCCGCATCCATGTCCGCCAGACGAATTCGGCCCTCGGCATCCGGACCTGGCAGCGCCTGCGCGACATGGCGGATGCCAGCATCGAAACGACGCCTCAATGCCTTCTGTTCGCTAGGGAGGCGTATGACCGGCTCGGCGCTGGGGTGAAGGCCTCGCCACCGCTGCGTGAGAAGGAGGACGTCGCCGTGATGCGTGAAGCCCTGCGCTCGGGTTCAATCGACATCGTGGCGACAGATCATGCGCCGCACAGCCCGGCAGAGAAGGCGGCCACCTATCCGGCTTTCGCCGACATCCCCGGTGGCATGCCCGGCGTACAGACCTTGCTGATGACCATGCTGCATCTCGTTGATGCGGGTGACCTGCGGCTGCAGGACCTGGTGCGTGTGTGCAGTGCCAATCCGGCCGTGCGCTTCGGTCTTGGGGGACGCAAGGGCGCGATCCGCCCAGGCCACGATGCGGATATCCTGGTTCTCGATGCAGGCGGGACAACCAGGATATGCCATGCCGATCAGCTGTCGAAGGCAGGCTACACGCCCTTCGACGGGCTCGAAGTCCCCTGGTCTTTGCGGACCGTCTTTCTGCGGGGCAGGGTGATCTTTGCCGAGGGCACCCCGGCCGCGGCCGCGAGCGGACGTGTCGTGACAGCCTCTGCCCTCTTCCAATCCATGCTTGCGAGGTGATGACGATGCTGCTGCTCGAAAACAAGGTCGCGGTGGTGACGGGCGCGAGCTCGGGCCTGGGGCGGGCGATCGCGCTTCGCTATGCCCACGAAGGCGCGCGCGTCGTCCTAGCCGACCGGCGCGAGGAGCCGATCGAGGGCGGCCCGTCCACCCTGGAGCTGATCCACCGCTCCGGCGGCACCGCGATCAGCCAGGCGACGGATGTGTCGAAATGGGCCGATATCGATGCGCTGGTCACCGCCGCGGTCGAGACCTATGGACGGCTCGACGTGATGGTCAACAACGCCGCCACCTATACCAGCACCAACCTGGTCGAGACGCAGGAAGAGCAGTGGGAGCGGGTAATCGCGGTCAATCTCACGGGTGTGTTCTTGGGCTGCAAGCGTGCGGTCCAACAGATGCTGACGCAGGAGGCGGTCAACGAGGTGCGGGGGCGCATCGTCAACATCTCCTCGCAGCACGGCATGGTCGCCTCGCCCGGCGACCTGCCTTATGGCGTCAGCAAGGGCGGCGTGGTGCAGATGACCCGCCAGGTCGCGGTCGACCACGCCAGGGATTTCATCGTCTGCAACGCCGTCGCGCCCGGCAAGATCATCACCGGCAAGCCCGGCGTCGCCAACGCCCCCCAGGCGCTTGATTATTCGATCCGCCGCACTCCCTGGCCCCGGCTCGGCCGGCCCGACGATGTCGCGGGTGCGGCCCTGTTCCTCGCCAGCGACTTGTCGACCTACATCACCGGCATCAATCTCCTCGTGGATGGCGGCTGGATGGCCGGCTGAGCGGCTGGACGGCGCGAAAGGCGAAAAAAGGCGCTTGTTTACACCATGCAAGAATAGGGATATCTAATATCCGTAATATGCGCTGCCGCCCGGCACCGACCGCGGAATAAATGCATGATTTTGAAAAGCCAAGTCGAATGGGCGCTGCATTGCTGCGCCATTCTCGCGGGTCTGCCCGAGGGGCGCTATCTGTCGACCAAGGCGCTCGCCGAGTTCCACGGGCTGCCCAAGGAGTATCTTTCCAAGGCGCTGCAAAGCCTGTCGCAGGCAGGGCTGGTCCACACCACGCTTGGTCCTTCCGGCGGCTATCGGTTGGCCAGGCCGCCGGCTGAATTGACCTTTCTCGAGATTATCGAGGCCGTGGAGGGCAGGGCGCCCACTTTCGTCTGCACCAACATCCGCGCCAACAATCCCTGCCGCCCGCAAGGCTATTGCGAAAGCGGTCCCTGCGCCGTGGCGCGCATCATGGGGGAGGCCGATGAAGCCTGGCGCGCGAAACTGCGGAGCGTCAGGCTGTCCGATCTCGTGGCGAGCCTGTCACAGGAGATTCCGGCTGAGCTGTGGAGGAGCAGCTTCGAGTGGGTGCTGGACCGCGCCGGCTGAGGGCGAACCCGCTGGCACGGTGTCCGACCGTTCGCCGGGAGCGTGCGGTGCGTAGAGATAGCTCTGCGGCGGCATCGCCAGGCAGAGGCGGTCCGCCCGGCAGTGGTGATGGAGGAGATCGATCACCTCGTTTGTCGCCGGAATCCGGCTGGCGGGACTCGCGACGCGAAACAGCAGGTCGGCCTCGACAGCCACGGCGTCGATGGCCTTCAGAGCGACGGCCGGCGGGGGCTCCTTGACGATCCGCTCGCATGCCTGGAGGACCGTGCGCAGGACGCCCTCGATGACATGCGGCGCCGAGGTCGCCGCGATCCGCACGGTCAGCGTGACCCCATGCGACTCGTCGGGCCGGCTGAGATTGGTGAGCCCGACCTTTGCCAGGACGCTGTTGGGCAGGATCGCGACATTATGCGCGCCGGTCAGCAGATGCGTGGCCCGCCAGTTGGTCTCGACGATGCGCCCCTCGGTGCCGTCGCTCAGCACCACCCAATCGCCGATGGCATAGGGTCGTCCCAGCGTCAGCGCGATGCCCGAGAAGACGTCGCCAAGCGTATTTTGCAACGCAAGTCCGACGATGATGGCCACCACGCCCGAGGTTGCCACCAGCGTGCCGATGGGGGCGCCGAACACGAAAGCCATGATCGACAGCGCCACGGTGAGGTAGACCACACTGACCAGCAGATCCTGGGGCAGATGGGCGTCTTTCGGCGTGCCGCGCAGCAGGATGTAGAGACGCACGAGTCCGATCATCGCCCAGGCGAGATGGGTCCACCACAACACTCTTGCGGACATTGCGAGAAAGGCCGCGATACCATCGAGCTGCGCTGCTTCGATCCGGTAGGGAAGGATAGCGCTGACGCCGAGTACGGCGCTCATGCCGGCAAAGAACAGGATCTGGACGATCAGCCGGGCGAGCGGACGCCGGCGGCCCTGGAGGTGCCAGACAATGATGCCTGCAAGTCCGAGACTGTTGATCAGCGCGAGAGCAAAGGAATGATGATCGCCGAACATGGCGGGGCCTCACCGGCAGTGACTGGCGTGTTCAGAAGAGGGGCCGGCCGCTGCAGATGGCGGCCGGCCTCCTCAACTTACTTCTTGGTCGGATAGGTCAGTTCCTTCTGGTCGGTATCGACCACGAAGACAGCCAGCAGCTTCGCAGGCTTGGTCTCGCTGCCATTCTCGCTGACGCCGTGACGATCGCCCGGCATCTCCGAGAAGCTCTCGCCGGCCTTGTAGACCTTGACCGGGCCATCATTGACCTGGCTACGGATGGAGCCGTCCAGAACCGTGGCATAGATGAAGGCGGAGTCGGGGTGGGTGTGGGCCTCGGAATAGCCGCCGGGGCCATATTCCACCAGCACGCCCTTGATGCTCTTGCCGGGCACATTCGGCAGTTCATGCTCATAGACGAGCGTGACCTTGGAAGCCTTGTTGCCGGCATCGTGGGCCGGAGCGGAACTTAGCAGGACGGCCGTCATGGCGAGGGCGGCGAAGATTGACTTGATCATTTTGGTGTTCCTTTGAGGGTTTGAGGGGGCGCCCCGCCGGAAGCCGCGGCGCGCACATGCGGTCATTTCCGCGCGGAGGTGGCGAACCACTGCTCGAAGGTGATGTGGCCGAGGCGGGGATTGTCGTCGGAGACGAGCGAACCGTCGTTCAGCCTGGCGCCGAAATAGCGCGCCTCCGGATCGGCCACGACCTTGCGGGGATCGCCGCTGACCTGCAGGTAGCGGGCGACGAGTTCGTTTAGCCGCGTGCGCTCCGGCCCGGAAATCTCGAACATGCCGTTGATCGGCCTGGCGAGGGCAACGCCGGCCATGACGTCGGCGACGTCATCGGAGGCGATCGGCTGCACATAGGCCGGCGACAGATACACGGTATCGCCCACCGTACCGGATTGGGCGATGCCACCGAGGAATTCCATGAACTGCGTGGAATGAACGATGGTGTAGGGAATGCCGGAGGCCTTGATCAACTGTTCCTGGACGAGCTTGGCGCGAAAATAGCCGACTTCCTGCAGGCGTTCGGTTCCAACCACCGAGAGCGCGATGTGGTGCTTGACGCCGGCGGCCTTGCCCGCCGCGAGCAGGTTGTGGCCCGAGGTTTCGAAGAAATCCATCGAGGCCTTGTCCTCGAAGGAGGGCGAGTTGGCGAGGTCGATGACGACCTCCGCGCCGGCGAGCGCTTCGCTGAGGCCTTCGCCCGTGACGGTGTTGACGCCGGTGCTCGGCGCGGCGGCGATCACCTCATGCCCCTGCTGGCGCAGGCGGTCGCCTGTCTTGGTACCGATAAGGCCGGTGCCGCCGATAATGACAATTTTCATGACATTTCTCCTTTCGCGGTCGAGTTGGCGCCGCGTTGATCGAGGGGGGAGATGGGAGGGGTTAGTTGAGGCCGGCCTTGTCGAGGCCGTAGAGCTTGTCGGCCGAACCGGGCACGGATTTGAAGGCAATGGCGGCGCGGTTCCAGGCATTGATGGTCATGATTGCGAAGGTCAGGTCGGAGATCTCCTTCTCCGAAAACTGGCCGCGCACCCGCTCGTAGAGTTCGTCGGGAATGCCGCCCTCCGGCAGCTTCGTCACAGCCTCGGTCCAGGCCAGCGCGGCGCGCTCACGGGGGATGAAGAGGTTCGATTCTCGCCAGACGGCGACATGGTAGAGCCGCAGCTCGCTCTCGCCGCGGAGCTTGGCTTCCTTCACATGCATGTCGAGGCAGAAAGCGCAGCCATTGATCTGCGAAGCCCGGATCTCGACGAGACCCTGGATCTTCTGCTCGATGGTGCTGCCCTTCACGGCCATGCTGAGGTCCGAGAGCTTCTTGAAGAGCTCTGGGGATTGCAGGGCGTAGTTCATGCGCTGGGTCATTGCTCTCTCCATTATTAAGGATATCTAGTATCCTTATGGATATAAAATATCCTTAATCTCTGGACAGTAAAGCGCTTCCCATCTAAGTTGCGGACATAAGCCTTATGTCGAAAAGTATGGGGGGTAGGGATGGACATCGTGTCGGCGCTGCGAACGTTCCTGCGGGTGGCGGAAACGGGTTCCTTTTCCGCAGCGGCCCTCGATCTCGACCTGACCCAACCGGCGGTTTCCCGGCAGGTCTCTGCCCTGGAAGCGCATCTGAACACGCGGCTTCTGCATCGCACGACCAGCGCGCTGGCGTTGACGGCCGAGGGCGAGCAGACGATCCCGATGGCCCGGCGCGTCATCGAGGCGGTGGAAGCCCTCGGCGAGGCCACATGCGGGGAGGGAGCGAAGGCATCGGGAAGGGTGAGGCTGAGCCTGCCCGCGCCGCTCGGCCTCTACATGAGCGACCGCCTCACCCGGCTGCTCCGAGATCATCCCGGGCTTTGCATCGAACTGATCTTCCGGGAGGAGCCGTCGGATCTGGTCGGAGAAGGGATCGATCTTGAGGTGCGCCTCGGCTCGGTCGCCGACAACAGCTTGATGTGCCGCCGGATCGGCTGGACGACGGCCTTTCTCGTCGCGGCGCCCTGCTATCTGGAAGGACGGCCCGTCCTGGAGACGCCGGATGATATCGGCGTCCATGACTGCATCTGTTACAGCCGTGCCGGTGATGGCCGGTCTTGGTCCTTTTCCAACGGCGCCGATGAGGTGGCGGTGCGGATTGTGCCCCGTATCATTGCCAACAATTCGGTGGCCGTCCATCGCGCGGCTTTGGCCGGAGGCGGCGTCGCGGTGCTCTCCCACATCCTCGCCTGCCCCGATATCGAGGCGGGCAGGCTGGTGAACCTCATGCCGGATTTTCCCCCGAGCCGGCTGCCGATCAACATCGTCTACCCCTCGCGTCGAAATCTGCCGCTACGCGTCAGGACCGTGCTGGACTTCCTCATCGATGCCGTCCGTGAGGATCCCTTAATGGTCTCTGGCTCATCTTGCAGTCCTCGGCTATAATGGCTCGGTGCTCACAGCTTTATTGCTGTGGCGATCGTCCGCTGTAATGTGCCTCCTGGAAGTAGACTTGCGCCGTCTGGCCCGGAGAAAAAAAGTGACAGAAAAAAGTAATCGGGAACGGAACCAATTGGCGGCGGTCGAGTTTGAGTGTTCGGGATCATCCGGTTTCGCAGGAAACAGCTGTCGTGTTGCCTGGCCCATAGATTTGCCAAGACGACCTGATAGCTACCTTCCACATTGTCTCAGGTAAGGATTTCACAGATGAAGCTCGCGATTGCTCTTGCCTCCGCCGCCCTCCTCACCACAACCAGCGCATTTGCGGCCGACCTTGCGCCCGCGCCGGTCGAGCCGGTCGTGGTTATCACCCCCTATAACTGGACCGGCTTCTACATCGGTGTTCATGTCGGGGCGGATATCGGCCAGGGCAAGGTGGATGCAGCCGACTTCAATGGCGCCGGCTTCCTCGGCGGTATCCATGCCGGCTACAACTATCAGTTTGATGGCCCCTGGGTCGTCGGCCTCGAAACCGACCTCGACTATTCGAGCTTCAGCAAGTCCGAGACTGTAACGGATGGCGCAGGGGGCGTCTTCCGCGCCAAGTTCAAGAATGAGTGGCAGGGCTCGACGCGCGCGCGTGTCGGCTATGCCTTCGACCGCTTCCTGCCCTACATCACGGGCGGCGTAGCCTATGGCGATGAGAAGATTAGCGGTCTCGGCGGTGGCTCAAATTCCAATACGAGGGTTGGCTGGACGGTTGGCGGCGGCCTTGAGTATGCGCTCTACGACAATTGGCTCGTGCGCGGCGAGGTTCGCTATGTCGATCTCGGCAGCCATAACTTCAACATTGCCGGTACGCGGCACAAGACTCGCTTCGACTCCACCAATCTAACGCTCGGCGTGAGCTACAAGTTCTGAACCTGCCGACAGGATCGGTTGGAACGAATGAGCCCGGCGCAAGCCGGGCTTTTTGTTCTTTCAGATCTGGTACATGAAGGCGAGGGCGTCGGCGTCGGTCAAGGCACGCATTTCGGCCAGGCTTCGGTTGTCGAGGACGGTGGAGATGGCTTGGCGCACTTCCAGCATCATCATCCGGACTGCGCATTGCTTCTCGTCCGTGCAGTCGTCACAGCGCTGATAGGCCGTCTTGCTGGCGCAGGCGATCGGCGCCAGCGGCCCGTCGAGGACGCGGATGATATGGCCGACGCGGATCTCGCTGGCCGGGCGGCCCAGGCTGTAGCCCCCGCCCTTGCCCTTCTTGGAATGCAGCAGCCCGGCATTGCGCAGCTCACCCAGGATCGTGTCGAGAAACTTCTTGGGGATGCCGTTCTGCTCGGCGATCTCGTTGACGAGCATGGGCTGGCCCGGTTTGGCACCGGCCAGGTGAACCATGGCCTTGAGGCCGTATTTTCCTTTTTTGGTCAGCATAGGAGTCCTCGATAGCGCCAGGCGCTCATAAATCCACTTTCTCTATAAGATAGGAAGAATATTGAATTTTACCATCGGGTTTGCAGAGGGGCGGCTGATCTCGACGCATGAGGACGGTTTCGATCAGTTGGCTGCGCGATGGATCTCGACGGACGCTCCGCCATGCAATGTGTTGCTGATGATGCAGATCCGCTCCGCCGCCGCGACGATCGCATCCTTGGCGGCTTCATCGAGATCCGCGTCGACAAGAGCAAAGCGCGTTTAAGCGTAAACGCCGCTTTACTCTCACTCTTTGTTTCGACGCGTCTTTGCGATTCTTGCCGATTCCGTCAAATCGCAAAACGCTTTGGCATCTCGATATGGAAGTATTCGATGCGCGAAGCGCCCTCCGCCGCCTTGCTGCCCTTCACGCTGGCTTCGACATTGCGCAGCCAGCCGAGAACGCCTTGCTCGCTCGCGGCGATACGGGCGCTCAGCACCAGGCAGGCGGCGAGCGAGGCGTAGATCAGGTCCAGCGGGCTGAAGCCCGCCTCGCTCGGCCGGGTGACCACCGTGATCTCGCCGCCAGTCGCAGAGGTGACCACCGGATGGCCGAGACGCGCAAGCGTTGCAATAGCGCCGGTCTTGCGGGGCGCGACGGTGCCGATGGCCATGGTTCGAGCCCTCAATCCACGATTTCGAGAAGGTCTCGCGGCAAGGGCGACATCAGTTCGAGGCCTTGCGGCGTTACCAGGAACTGGTCCTCGATGATGAAGCCGCCGACGCCGCGAACATAATAGGGCGCCTCGACCGCGATCACCATGTCCGGCTCAAGCAGCACCTCGCAGCCAGAAGAAATGAAGGGCCATTCCTCGCTGAACACGCTGGCGCCGACGCTGTGGCCGAAATGGCCGCGGCTGAAGCTGGCAAAGCCGGCGGCCTGCATGGCCTTGGTCGCGGCCTGGTGGGCCTCGCCGAGCGGCCGACCGGGCCGGAGCGCCGCGAGCGCCGCATCGAGAGCACTGCGCAGAGCGTCATGGATCTGACGCTGGGCGGACGAGGCCCTGCCGATCACCGCCGTGCGGGCGACATCGGCGCTATAGCCGCCGACCACGGCTCCAACGTCGATCTTCACGACGTCGCCGCGCCGGGCCGGGCCGCCGGGCGCGAAACCGTCGGGGCCGACGGCGATATAGGCCCAGCTCGACAAGGACTGCCTGAGCTGGAGACGCCCTGCCTCTTCCTCCACCTTGCCGCGCCAGAGCGCGCCGACGGCCTGCGCATCGATCCCCTCGTGGAGCGAGGCAAGCGCATGCTTGAGCCCGCTCGTGGTGAGTTCCGCGGCGATCCGCAGGGCCTCGATCTCCGCCCGCTGCTTGATCATGCGCAGGCGCGCCACCAGCGGCGAGGCATCGGCCCAGCGCACCTGCGGCAGGGCCGTCTCGAAGAGGTGCATGTCGGCTACCGGGACAAAGCCGAGTTCGAGGCCGAGCCGGGCCGTGTCGAGGCCGCGCTCGCCAAGGATGTCGCGAAGAGCCGTGAGCATCAAGGCGGGATCGAAGGTGGCCGGGCGCTGGAAGCCAGGCTGCCGCGTCCTATCGAATGCCAGGATATCCTCGACTATCGAACCGTCCCGCGGATCGGCCGCCGTCGTTTCCACCCAGATCGGGTGGCTGCGCACATCCTCGATACCCGAGGCCTCGCGAAATCCAGCCGCCTGCAGATCGCCGACCACTGCGGCGAGGGGAGAGGCGGGATCCGCCGGCACCAGCACGGCCGCGGCGCCCGCCCTGCGCCAGAGCGTGGCGACGCCAGCGAAAGCGCCGGTGGCGTAGAGGATACTCTCGGGCTGCACCAGCACGATGGCCTCTACGCCGAGCGCTGCCATCAGCCTTGCGGCGCGCTGCCTGTCGAGATAGCCGCCCGGCGTTCTGCCTTGCGCCTTCGCGGTCATGCCCAATCCTCTTCGCTCAATGAAACACACAAAGCCTATAGGTTTTGAAAATGCAATGGCACCGATCACCTCCGAGCCGCTGGTACAAGAGGTCAGCTCATCGTAGCGGGCCTTGGTCCGGACGTCAGTGGGGGAGCGTGGAAATCAGGCGCGACAAGGCGAGGCGAGCGGCCCTTCAGGACAGTGGGATGACCAGAGACTGATCGGGCCGTGATTGTTCCAGTACATCCAGACCAGTTCATTGGCGAGGCAGGCCGGTTCGCCGTCCGCCTGCGCCTGCCGGATCAACTCAGAACGACACCTCGACATAATCCGGGCTGACGACCACGCCCTCACCGGGCTTGTTCGGAGTTTTGTCGGTGCGCAGGAAATAGCCCTCGGGCACCTTTTTCGTGAGCGCGTCGACGATGGCACCGAGCGGCATGTGGCCCCAGCGTTTCTTGATGGCCATGGCCTCGTCGACGGGAATCACCGCGGCCCTCAGCGCTGTCATCATCTCCAGGCCATGCTCTCTCATGGTGGCGTTGTGACTGCCGTGATGGCCGACCTTGTAGAAGATCGTGCGGCCGAGGAGATCGGGCCCAGTGACCCCAGGATCGGCGCCAGGCCATTTGAGCGCTTGCCAGGACTCCCAGTTGCCGACCTGTGCGTCGGCGGCGAAGAGCAGGACATCGCCCTTGCCGGGATCGCCGAGCTCGATCGCCAGCACCAGGCTCGTGTTGTTGGTGTAGCTCTGCAAGGCGAGCGCGAGTTCGGCGGCCGGCCCGAGCCAATCGCCGTCGATGCGGCGCCAGTCGTCCTGATCGTAATAATGCTCCCGGAAGAAATCGCGCGTCTTGCCGATGTCAAGCGGCAGGGAAACCCGTTTGTGAAAGGGTGCGCCGTCGTCGGACCAGCTCAACTTGCCGAGGTTGAGCGGTAGGGAATCGCTCCTGTGGGGGAGGGTGCCATTGTCGGGCTTTTCCTGGAGGCGGAGAGCGGCGACCAGCCCAGACGGTATGGCGCCGCCGCCATCGAGCGCGAGTGCATAGGTCTCGGGGGCGCTCTTCGTCGGGTTGATCTTGCGGATCAGCTTTTCATCATGCGGAGGACCGAGCACATAGATCCGGGCATTGAGGCCGGGGATTTGAAAGGGAGCATCATTCGGCAGGCAGTAACGCGGCGGCTTGGGACCGGCCATCTTCTTGGCGATATCGAAGGCGTCCTTGGTGCTGGCTCCGCCTGCGGCTCCCATGCCGAATGTCGTGGCGGCGAGATCGTGCAGCAGGTCGGCGGTGTCACCCTGGCCCATGCCCCGGAGCGCCTTGGCGCTGGCGGCGAGGGCCTTCTCCGCATTTCCGAGCTCGCTTTTCAGCTTCGTGGCCAAGGGATCCTTTTCGTCCTCGGTCCAGGCCACCCAGACTTCGCCAGCCTTCAGGGGCTTGAAGTCATCCTTGGCCTGGATGAAGCCCGACAGGTGATCCCAATGTTCGTGCGTGATGGCAAGGATGTCGACGGCGTTTTCAGTCACCTTTACTATGTCGCCGACGACGCGTTTCATTGGCTTGGTCGGTTCAGGGGTGCCCAGCACAACACCACAATCGATCATCAGCTTGAAGTCGGCCTGCCCCTTACGCTTGAGGCGCACCAGAATGCAGTCACCGAGCCCCTGGCGGTAGACGCGCACGAAGCCCCGTGGGCCAGGCGCGCCAGCGACGGAAGCCGCTGCCGGCATATCCTGGCTCGGGGTGGCCTTGGCCTTTGCGGCCTTATCCGCCTTCGACGACGAAGGTTTCGATGCCGGTTTCTTCGCCATGTCAGTGCCCTCCACCGCAGCGATGAATCATGGCGAAGGCATTTGCCCTTCGGGCCGGATCCAGCGGACTGTAATAGACCTGCCCATATTCGGCCGCGCGGACGATTGCGGTCAGGTTGGCCTGCGCCTGGTCTCGTACCGAGCCTTCGGCGAACAGCCGCTTGCGAATGACATAATTGAGCTCGTTGTCGGCGAGGTCGAAAAGCAGCGTGCAGCCGCCGCGATAGCGTTCCTGATTGGGCTCGGCACGGAAGGTCTGGGTGATCTCGATGGCGAGAAAGGCCTTGCTGGTACCGTCGGGTGCATTGCGCCGAGACGGCCGGACGGAATGTACCTCGATCGGGCGGATCTCGCCTTTGAGCACTGTCCCTGCCGCGTCACCCAGCTTGATCGACGTGGACTTCTTAGGCGCGACGAAGCCGAGAATGTCCCGGATTTCCTGGCGATCGTCATGTGTCAGCCAGCGATGCACACGTAGGCGATTGGTCTCGGAGGTGTTGAAAGCCGATTCGCGATCGAAATTGAGGTTCCAGCTCAAGCGCAGCCGTGGCACCAACGCCGCGAAGGTTCGCAACTGCTTCGCCGTCATGGTCGGGGGTTCCCAGACCAGGCTGTCCTCGGCGAGATGGCGCACATTGTAAGGGATGATGGCGCGCTCCCTGAAGGCGTCGATGAAGGCGACGCGGTAGCCTCGGCTGTCATCCTTCACCATGTCGCGGTCGGCAGTGATGAGGGCGCGCAGATAGTCGCCGAAATCGAGGTTGACGGGCGGGCAATAATCCAACGCGCGGATGCACATATTGAGCAGTTGCTGGGCCGTCTTGCTCGCCTCGGCGGCCAGCCGACCCGCAAGGTCGTAGGAGATTTCGCCGGCCGGCAGGATTCCAGAGCCGTTGGTGGCGAGGCGGATCAAGTCAGCCGACCGCGCCCGGTAGATCGTCATGAAGGCCGCGAAAACGGCGGAGACCAGGACGGCGCCGCGCTCATGAGGCTCCGTCATGTCGTCGTCGAGCTTCACGATATCCTGGCCTGCCTGGCCGACGAAGCGCCGCAAGGCGCCGTGAAGGCCGGTGGCCTCGCCGAATTGACGTGCGAGTTCTGCCAGCGCCAGATCGAGCTTGCCCGACGAGGCTCGGATCTGCCGTATCAGGGATTCCGGCATGGAGAAATGCTGGAACAGGGCGACGATATCGGCGAAGCCCTCGTGAAAGGCCGGCATGTCGATATTGGTGGCTTCGGAATAGCGCGGATGGATGCCATCGAGCAGCGCATGGGTGGTCTCATGTGCGATGATGTCATGCGAGGTTACCGCGAAGATACCGGCCCCCGAGGTGACCGAGCCGGCCGTGGCACTGGCGCGGAAATAGCCGAACAGCAGGGCGACTTTCTCCGGATTGTAATAGGCATTGGCCTCACGCAGAGCGTGCGGATAGATACGCAGGCGCTGGACATATTCCGTTTTCTGAACATTGCCCTGCTTGTCGCGCGGCTGCCGCTTGGCCCACAGCGCTCGCCGCCCGAGCGCCAGCTCGAAGCAGCCGATGGTGCGCATCGCCACCGCATAGGCCATCTGCTGGTGGAAGAGCGGATCGGACTCGGAGGGAGCGAGGCCGTTCTGCGCCAGAACGGAGGGATGGTTGAGATTGACAGGTGCGTAGCACATCCTGGAGGCGGGATCGATGTCCACCACCTCGACATACTCGCCGACCGGACCAGGCTTGAGATCTGTCTCCCATGGCACGGCGACCGTGGCGACGCTGACATCGAAAATATCGGGCCTTGTCTGCTGTCCGGGATCATAGGCATAGATGCGCAGGCGCCGATAGGCCGGCTCGGGGACGGGCGGGTGCTTGGCCAGATGCAGGAAGAGCTCCTCCACCATATGCTCGGCCACCGATGGCGCGCTCGGCGATTGGGCCGTTGCCGGCACAACGGCGACCGCCTTGCCGCCTTGGGCCTGAAGCGCTTGCCGCAGCTGAGGCGAGATCTCCTTGCGGGTGAGGAGGGCATCGATCAGCCGCTGTTTGCCGTTGTCGCTCCCGAGGTCGACATGGGTTTCAATGCCGGTTGACATCGCCACCTGGAGGGCCTCCAGAGCCAGCATGGCGTTGGTATCCTGCGCGCCATCCGCGGCAAGCCCCACACCCGGGAAGAGGAGCCGGAGCAGCGCAAGACTGACAGTGTCGGGCGCCGTCTTGATCAGCACGCCTGCAGCGGCGGGCATCTGCTTGAGGGCATCGGCCGCGCGCAACTGGCCGCGGCCAAATTCCTCGGTATCCGTATTATCTCCCGGCTTGGCAGAATCGAACAGCGCCTTGCGGACCGCTTCCACCCTCATCCAGAGCTCTGGATATTTGTCATAGTCATCACGATGCTTCTGGATCCATAGCGCGGCCGTGGCCGCGACCTGTGGCGTGGCAGCCGACGTGCCGTTGCCGTCAAAGTCGGCCATTGTCGGTGCGCCGAAACGAGCCCAAGGGGTGTTGGGGGTATAGGCCGCGATCGAAGTCGGCAACTTGTCGCTGGGCCCGTAATTGCCCGCCATGCGCCGGAACGGCAGGTTTGCGTAGGGACGGCCGTTCGCCATCACGCCGCAGGCTGCGATGACCCGGTCAAAGCGCGCGGGATAGACGATTAGATGCGTCGGCAGGTTGGCGTAGTTGTTGCCGGCGGCGGTGACCACGACCACACCCGCTTCATAGAGCGCATTGATTGCATCCACCCAAGCCTGGGAGGGAATACCGCCCATGCTCATGGTCACCACGTGGATGGGTGCGTTGCCCTGCGTGCTGAGATGGTGGACATAGTCGAACCCCTGGGCGATCGAGCTGTTGGCGAACAGCACGACACGATTGGCGACGCGCACCGGCACGACCTCGGCATTGGGTGCGCAGCCGAAGGGCTTGAACAGGTCGGCACCGGTCGCCTTGCCGGCGAGAATGCTCAGCGTTCCGCAGCCATGGCTGAAATTGTTGAACAGGCCGTCCGATCTATCGGTGGCATCCGTGGGCTTGTCGGCGTCGACGAAATTGTGCTGGAGATCGAGGCGCACGAAGCGCGGCACGCTGTCGTGTTGGGGGTCGAAGCCGGTATCGAGATGGGCAATGCGCACCCTCTTGCCGTCGCCGGGGTCGCCGGTTGCGGCTAACGCATCGTCGAACTGACCATGGTCGGCTCGGCGGAACCAGTAATTGTCATTGGCGTCGCCGGCATAGCCATTGCCGATATCCTGCGGATCGGGGGTGCTGCCGCTCCGCGCCGCCATGGCCTTGCCGGGCTGCGGCGTCTCATCCGTCGGCCAATATTGCTCGAGATCGGGCTCGGCGAAGATCACGGTCGGATTCTGGGCAACGAGCGTATGGCAGGCCTCCCAGGGATTGGATGCGGCAAGATCGCCATTCACCGTGGCAAGATGCCAAGTCCCGTCTCCCGAGGCCGACGCCAGTCCGCGGCCGGGAGCTGCGTTGGTTGAGCCGATGCTCCGAAACAAGGGCTCGGTGGAAATCGTGACATTGGCGGCCGAAAAGCCTTGCCCGCGGCCGGTGAGCTTCAGGTTGCGGGGCGTGACGCCACCACGGATCTTCACCAGGAAGCGTTGCGGTTCATCGTTCACCGACATGTTCCCTCGCTGTTTGATGAGCAGCCGTGCGGCGACATGGTTTCAGCACAAGCAAGCGCCCATGTCGCGGCACTGCCACGCGAGCCCGGGCCTTGCGACTGACGAAGGAAGAAGAGCAAGGTTCGAAAGGGGACGCCTCTTGTTATATGCGAGAGAGGGCGTTCCAGAACTTGGCTAGTAACGTTTCACGCCCGGCGTGAAACAGCCGTGATTTCATCTGCTCCTGCGCGAGTCGGGATGGTTGCCGGAAAGCACATCGGATGAGGCGGGACCGAATTCGAGAAAAGTCGGACAGTCGAGCAAGGTCCGCCCTGCGTGGTGCCTCTTATCCTTCGCCGGCCAATTCCGCGATCAAGGCCGAGACCGAGCGCCCGTCCGTCTGCCGTTTCATGTTGTCATCCGTCATGAGCGAGCGTGGCAGCAGCTTGTCGGTATAGAGGATGCCATCGAGATGATCCATTTCGTGCTGGATGATGCGGGCGGGCCAGCCATGCACGGGCGTCCAGTCGTGGAAGACGCCGTGCCGGTCGAGCCAGGCGATCTCGATGTCGAGAGCGCGTTCCACCAGCCCGGCATAACCGGGGATGCTGAGGCAGCCTTCGGGAAAGATCGTCTTCGCGCTTCCCTCGGCCGGCCGGATGCGGGGGTTGATGAACACTTGCAACGGAAAGGCGCTGGCGCGCTGGCGTTCATCGCGCTGCACCTCGTTAAGCCGTTCGATCGCCAGCGGCGGGTCCTCGACGATGATGATGCGCTTGGGCTCGCCGACCTGCGGCGCCGCGAGGCCGACGCCGGGAGCCGCCCGCATCGTTTCGATCATCTGGTCGATCAGCGTCTGGATCTCAGGCGAGGCGATCGTCTCCGGCGGCACCTCTGCCGCGCGCCGGCGCAGAACGGGATCGCCGATCAGCACGATGGGCAAGGTTGTCATCGTGCTACCTCGCTGGGGACGGCGCTGAGAGCCGCCTCGATATCGTCAATGAGGTCCTCGATGTTTTCGAGGCCGACAGACAGGCGGATCAGGCTGTCGGAAATGCCGTGGCGCAGGCGTTCCTCCGCGCCATAGGCAGCATGGGTCATGCTGGCGGGATGCTGCACCAGTGTCTCGGCATCGCCGAGGCTGACGGCGCGGCTGGCGATCTCGAGGGCGTTCATGAAGGCGACGCCCGCCTGATAGCCGCCCTTGAGTTCGAAAGCGATCAGGCCGCCGCCCGCCGACATCTGGCCCTTGGCAACCGCGTGGCCGGGCGAGCCCGGCAGGCCGGGATAGGACAGCGAGGCGATGCCGGGATGCTCGGCCAGCAGCTCGGCGATGGCCAGTGCCGAGCGCGAGTGCTGCAGGACGCGCAGCTCCAGCGTCTTGAGGCCGCGCAGCACCAGGAAGGCGGTGAGCGGCGAGACCGCGGCGCCGGTGAGGTAGCGCAGGCCGTTCATGCGGATCGCGTGGATATCGGCGGCCTTGCCGACCACCACGCCGGCGAGAAGATCGCCGTGGCCGCCGAGATATTTGGTGGCGGAATGGACCACGAGATCGGCGCCGAGTTCGAGCGGGCGCTGCAGGATCGGGGTGGCGAAGGTGTTGTCGACGATGGAAAGGGCGCCGGCGCGCCGGGCGATACCGGTGACGGCGGCGATATCGATCACGCGCAGATTGGGATTGGCGGGCGTCTCGAAATAGACCACCCGTGCACCGGCCGCAGCCCTGGCGACCGCCTGGAGATCGCCGAAGTCCACCAGCTCGACGCTCACGCCGAATTTGGTCAAGCCCTTTGTGAGCAAAGCGAAGGTGTTGCCATAGAGGATCTTGTCGGCGACGACACGGTCGCCAGCCTTGAGCAACGTCCAGAGCGTGGCGCTGATTGCACCCATGCCGGAGGAGACGACCAGGCCGGCCTCGGCGCCTTCGAGATCGGCGACGCGCTCTTCGAGCAGGCCCTGCGTCGGGTTCTTGGTGCGCCCGTAAATATAACCCTCGCGCTTCCCCTCGAAGATCTCGGTGCCCTGTTCCACGCTTTCGAAGGCATAGGTGGAGGTCATGTAGACCGGTGGCGTCAAAGCGCCGTTCGCGGTGGCGGGATCATAGCCGAGGTGGATGGCGCGGGTGGAAGGGCCTTGCCGTCGGTTGGATTTGCGTTGCATGGTCGTCCTGGCTGGATCGGCGGGGCGGGGAGCGGCCCGCTTTCAGCGAGGATCGTCCGCCCGCAACGGAGTCGTCAACCGGTGGCTTTGTACTCTGATCTTGTAAAGTGAAGCGCCAAGCTTGGAGTGTCGATCACCGATCGACAATCTCGGAAACGATACGCGTGCGGAAAAGGAAGATGTCGATCTCAGCCCCTTCGGCCATGCCGAAGTGACGGGATCGACACTCCCCCTCAGGCCGCCTTGGACACCAGGATCTTGTCGATGCGCCTGCCGTCGAGGTCCACCACCTCGAATTTCCAGCCATCGCGAACGAAGCTCTCGCCGGTGTGCGGCAGATGGTTGAGCTCGGCCAGGATGAAGCCGGCGGCCGTCTCGTAATTGCCGCGCTCGATCGGCATCGCCAAAGCCTCCGCGAGCTCGTCCGCCTGCATCCAGCCCGCCACCAGGTAGGAGCCGTCCGAGCGCATGGTGATGGCCGGCTCGTCGCCCTCATCGTCCTGGAAGGCGCCGGTGATGGCTTCCAGCACGTCATTGGCGGTGATGATGCCTTCAAAATGGCCGTATTCGTCGAAAACCAGCGACATATGGGCCTTCGAGGAACGCAGCGCCTGCAGCACGCTGAGCGCTTCGGTGGTGTCCATCACGATGGGCGCGGCCTGAACATGCTCGCGCACATTCAGCGCCCGGCCATCGAGCTGGGTCTGGAACAGTTCCTTGACGGTGACAATGCCGATGATGTTGTCGTCCTCGCCGTCCTGCACGGGCAGGCGGGTGTTCCGGGTGGCGCGCAGCCGCGCCATGATGGCCTTGGAGGAATCGGAAAGGTCGATCACCTCGACTTCGCGCCGCGGCGTCATCAACGAACGGGCGCTGCGGTCACCCAGGCGCATCACGCCGGAGATCATGTCCTTCTCGGCTCGCTCGAGCACGCCGGCGTTCTCGGCTTCGGCCAGAATAGTGCGTACTTCTTCTTCCGTCACCGACTCGTCGGTCTTGCCACGCTGGCCCAGCAAGGTGAGGACGAGACGGCCGGAGGCATCGAGCAGCCAGACCAATGGGGCCGAGCATTTCGAGAGGAGCTTCATCGAGGGGGCGACCCGTGCCGCGATGCCCTCGGAATCGCGCAAGGCGATCTGCTTGGGCACCAATTCGCCGATGATCAGCGACAGATAGGTGATCAGCACCACCACGATGCCGACGCCGAGGGTATCGGCGAGATTGGGGGCAACGCCCTGTTCGCGCAGCCAGCCGGCCAGGCGGGTGCCGAGCGTGGCGCCGGAGAAGGCGCCCGAGAGCACACCCACCAGTGTGATGCCGATCTGCACCGTGGAGAGGAAGCGGCCGGAATTCTCTAGCAGTTCCAGGGCGACTGCGGCGCCGCGCTTGCCGCGGTCCGCCATGACGCGAAGCCTGGCTGGGCGAGAGGAGACGATGGCGAGTTCCGACATGGCGAGGACGCCGTTGAGGAGCGTCAGGAGGACGATGATGGCGATGTCGAGGAACAAGGTGCCTTGCTGGGGTCGCGGGCCCGCGACAAATGTCAGGCCGCTTCAGAGCAGGCGAACATAGAGAGATCTTGTCGGCAAGGATAGGGGGCTCGCACAACCGGGAGTGTAAGGAAGCCGCTGGTTGTCCTTTCCCGGAAGTCATGCTTCAACGAGAGTGAGAGACGGAAAGTAGCAGCGATGATGAAGCGTGTCGTGGTAGCAGCCTGCCTTCTGGGCCTTGGCTTGGCAGGTTGCAGTTTTTCGGAAGCACAGATCAGGCGCGAGAGGGACCAGGCTCAGGCGGAGTGCACCAGTCAGTCCAACACGGCCGTTTTCGGCAAGCCATCGCCGCAGACATTGTGTGTGCGAGCCGCTCTCACCAGGGTCAGGGCCGCCAATGATGTCGCCACATGCAAGGCCAAGGGACTTCAGCCCGATACGCCTGCCATGTCCCAATGCACAGCGCAGCAGGATAAGGCGCGGAGCGATCAGGTCGTCTCTGACTACAAGGGCTATGCCGCCCAGCTGGGCCGCTGAAGCGTTTCGCCTTTATAGTGAAAGATCAATGTTAGTACAGGGACAGATTGCCGCTGGAGGCAATGCCCCTATAGTGGGCTCATTCCGCTGAGCGGAATGTTCTCTTGACGCAGAGTGCTGATGTCTCCCCCTGTCGATCCCGTTTCCTCCTCACCCGCCCTGCCTCCCCGCGCCGATGTCGTCGTCATCGGCGGCGGTATCGTCGGCGTCAGTACGGCGCTAGCGCTTCTGCGCAAGGGGCATTCGGTCGTGCTGTGCGAGAAAGGCCGCATCGGCGGCGAGCAGTCCAGCCGCAATTGGGGCTGGTGCCGCGCCATGGGCCGCGATAGCCGCGAGATCCCGCTGATCCAGGAGAGCCTGCGTATCTGGAGCGGTCTGGACCAGGTGGCCGGGCAGGACCTCGGCTTCCGCAAATGCGGCATCGTCTATCTGTGCGAGACCGAGGCTGAGATGCAGGGCTACGAGCCCTGGCTCGAACACGCCCGGCAGCATCAGATCGGCTCGCGCCTGATCACGGCCAAGGAAGTGCAGGACGTGCTGCCGGGCCTCGCGCGCAAGGTTGCCGGGGCGCTCTACACCAGGACCGATGCGCGGGCCGAGCCGGCGGTCGCGGCACCCGCCATCGCCCGCGCTCTGCAGTCGCTTGGCGGAACCGTGATGACGGAGTGCGCCGCACGCTCCGTCGAGACCGCGGCCGGCAGGGTGAGCGGGGTCGTCACTGAGAAAGGGCGGATCGCCTGCGACGCCGTGGTGCTGGCCGGCGGTTCCTGGTCGCGGTTCTTCGCCGGCAATCTCGGCTTCGATCTGCCCCAACTCAAGGTGCTTGGCTCCGTGCTGCGCACAAAGCCGCTGGAAGGCGGCCCGGAAAGCTCGGCGGCAGGTTCCGACTTCGCCTTCCGCAAGCGCGCCGATGGCGGCTACACCGTGGCCCATGGGGGCCTCTCGACGGCGGAGATCACGCCGGACAGTTTCCGCCTGTTCGGCGCCTTCCTGCCGGCGCTGCGCAAGGAGTGGAGGGGCATCCGCCTGCATCTCGGCCAGCAATTCCTCACCGAGATGCGCTGGAAGCGCCGCTGGAAGGCGGACGAGGTGACGCCTTTCGAGCAGATCCGCGTGCTCGATCCAGTACCCGACAACCGACTGCTCGATCAGGCGATGGCCAATCTGCGCAAGGCCCATCCCGCCTTTGCCGGCGTGGTGGAGGCGCAGCGCTGGGGCGGGCTCATCGACGTGACGCCGGATGCCGTGCCGGTGATCTCCAATGTCGCCGCGCTGCCGGGCTTCTTCATCGCCACCGGCTTTTCCGGCCATGGCTTCGGCCTCGGCCCGGGCGCCGGCCGGCTGATGGCGGATCTGGTGGCTGGCGATACCCCCATCGTCGATCCCGCGCCGTTCCGCTTCTCGCGTTTCAGCGACGGATCGAAGGTTACAGTGGAGGCTGGATTCTGATCCGCCGTGGCGGTTCTGTCATCCAGATAAGTACTACCAGATACTTCCCTTGGGAAATATGAAAGATTTGTGGTGCCAAGAACTGCAGATATGGCTTAAGACTATCGTGTCGTTGCCAATTCCGGCATTCTCTATTCGGGGATTGATTTCATGCGCAAATCCGCTCTCGCCGTCGTCGCTCTGGTTGTTTCGGCTCTCGCTCTGACCTCCTGCGCCAATACGGTCACCGGTGTCAGCAAGGACGTGAAGGCCACCGGCCATGCCGTGAAGAAGGCTGTCGAGTAAGAACGCCATCGAGCGTCCCGCCGCGGCGGGATACTGAAAGAGCGCCGGTGGCGCAGGCCGCCGGCGCTTTTTTCCTGCCAGTCGAAACCATTCATCCCTTCACGGCGCCGGCCGTGAGCGAACGGCCGATATAGCGATAGGCGAACAGGCTGAGCAGCAGCGGCGGCAGGATGCTCAGGATCATCACGGCCGCCGCCGTGCCCCATTGCACGCCCCCGCCGCTCGCCGCGAAGAAGAAGGAGGCGCCGACGGTGATTGGCACCGCGTTCTGCGTCGTCAGCATCAGACCGAACAGGAACTCGTTCCAGGAATAGATGAAGGCGAGAATCAGCGAGGAGGCGATCACCGGCGTCGAAAGCGGCAGCACGATGTAGCGCAGCAAAGGAACCGTCCCGGCGCCGTCGACTCGCGCTGCCTCCTCGATCTCCTGCGGCAGGTCTCGCACGGCATTGGCGAGCAGCACCAGCACCAGCGGCAGGTTGACCAGGCACAGGATCAGCGACAGGCCGAAGCGGGTGTCGAGCAGAGAGAGGCGCTGGTAGATCAGGTAGATCGGGATCCCGAATATGATCAGGGGGATGGCGCGCAGATTTGTGACGGCGGGCAACAGCCAGCGCCGGCCGACGCCGAAGCGGATGATGGCATAGGCTGCCGGGAAGGCGAGGGCGATGGCGAGCACCGAGCCGAGCGTTGCGGCGATCACGCTGTTGATCAGGTAATGCGTGATGTCGAAGCGGTCGGCGATGGCGAAGACCTTGCGGAAGTTTTCAAGGGTAGGCGCTTCGATGATCAGCGAGGGATTCTCGGCGATCTCGCCATCGCTCTTGAACGAGGTGATCAGCGTCGAGATCAGCGGGAAGTTGAGGGCGAAGGCGGCGATGACGAACACCGCCCAGCGCAGGGCCGCGAGGATAATCTTCATGCCCGCCGCTCCGCCAGCTTGAGCAGAGCGATGAGGACGAGGAAGGAGATCAGCAGCAGGAGAAGCGAGGCGGCGACGGCCACGCCGATGTTGTTGCCGCGGAAGAACGCCTCGTAGATGTAGATGCTGATCGTGGTGGTGCTGCCGCCCGAGCCACTGCCGGTCAGCACATAGATGTTGTCGAAGACGCGGAAGCTATCGATGAATCGGAAGAAGAAGGTGATGGCAATGGTCGGCGCCATGAAGGGCAGGTCGATCTGCTGGAGCCGTCTGAAAGGGCCTGCGCCGTCGATCGCCGCCGCCTCGCGGATGTCGAGCGGGACGGCCTGATAGGCCGAATAGAGGATCAGGAGGGCGAAGGGCGTCCATTGCAGGACTTCGATGGTCACCAAGGTGGTGAAGGCATGATCGGGGTCGAGGAAGGCAGGGCTGTCGCCGGTGAAGAGTTCGAAATAATAGGGCAGCACCCCTATGAATTCCTGCAGCACCAGCCGGTACATCAGGCCGACCAGGGCCGGCGCCAGCATCATCGGCAGCATCAGCAGCGCCATCAGCCAGGGCCGCTTGGCCAGCAGCGGCGCCAGGAAGATCGCCAGGAACAGGCCGAGCAGGATCTGGGCGAGCGAGGCGAAGACGGCGAATTTCAGCGAGAAGCCGAGCGCGCGCCAGAAGGAACTGTCCTCGAGCACGGTGAGGAAATTGCCGAGACCTTGCAATGTGGGTGCGCGCAGGTTTTCGAAGGTCACCTGAGAGACCGAATAGATGAGGTCGATGACGAGCGGGATGCCCACCAGCAGCACCAGGAACACCGTCATCGGCGTGATCAGGAGATAGGGCGTGCTGGTGCGACCGAGGGCCATATGCGCTGGTCCTGTGGTGGGAAGGGAGACCTTGCGAGCTTTGAGTAAGACTGGCCGCCCTGACAAGTGATGCACTGACGAGGGAGAGCCTGTCATCCCCGGCAAGGCCGAAGTCTTGGGAAGGGGATCCAGGGGCTGAAGGCCACAACCTTTGGGCCCCTGGATCCCCTTCCTGTCGCTCTCTCTTTCGCTGCGCTCGTGAGCAGTGAGGACGGGGATGACAGGTCGACGCCGAGGTCGTCTGCGGCTGCCGATGTCTCGCTCTATTTCAGCAACTCCTGCATCTTCGCCGTCGTGTCCTTCAGGGCGGCGTCGAGGTCGGTGGTGCCGGCCCAGTAGCCGGTAAAGAACTTGGCCTGCGCTTCGTAGACCTGCAGGGCATTGGCCGAGGTGCCGCCCGTCATCACGAAGCCGTATTGGCCGGCAAAGTCGCCGAGCTTCACCAGATCGGGGCGCTTGGGCAGTTGCGCCGTCAGGCTCTTGTCCATGGCGGGCGAGCCGCCGGCATCGGCATAGGCCTTGATGGCGTCGGCGCTGGCGAGCCAGGTCAGGAATTTGGTGGCGCCATCCTTATGGGTCGAAGCCTTGTTGAGGCCAAAGCCGAGGCCGTGGATGTGGGTCGTGCGGCCCTGCGGACCCTTGGGCGGCGCGATCGTGTCGAACTTGCCGGCCACCGCGGGTGTCTTGCCGGGATTGTCGAGATCGGCGGCGGCGGCATTCCATTGCAGCATGGTGGCCGCCTGGCCAGCGCCGAAGGCGGCATTGGCCTCCGCGAACTCGTAGGAGAGCGAATCCTTGGGCGTGGCGCCGGCGTCATAGAGCTTCTTGTAGAGCTCGAGGCTGGTGCGGTAGGCGGGCGAATCCACGGTGATCTTGCCGGAGGAATCCTCCCAGTCCGCGCCATAGGAGTGGGCGAGGCTGCCGAACACCATCATGTTGAAGAGCAGGTTCTTCATCTGCAGTACGGTGCCGTAACGCGTAGGGCTCTCCTTGTTGATGCTCTTGGTGAAGAACAGGGCGGTGGCGGCATAGTCGTCCCAGGTCCAGTCGTCGTCGGCGACCGGCTGCATGGCCTTGCCGAGATATTTCTGGGAGATCTCGCCATAGGTCTTCTTCCAGTCGTCGTCGCTGAGAAGCTTGGCCATCAGGTCCTTGCGGACATACATGAAATGCAGCGAGAGGTCGGTCGGCACGCCATATTGCTTGCCCTCATACTGCATGGTCTTGAGCACCTTGTCGCCGAAGGTCTTGCTGGCATCCGCCGGCAGGTCGATCGGCTCCAGGAAAGGGGCATATTTGCCCAGCGAATAGGTGGCGACGAGATTGAGGTCGAACTCGCTCGAGCCGGCGGCGAGATCCGCCTGCAGCTTGTCCCAGAAGCCCTCGCGGTTGAAGAAGATGAGCTTGACCTTGTCGTCGTCCTTGATGCCGGCCTGGTCGTTGTAGATCTTGGCGACGGCGCGCAGGGCGGTTTCCTCCGGCCCACCGGGCCAGCCGAGCACGGTGACCTCGGCGAGGGCCTGTGTGGTCCCGAGAGCGAAAAGCGCCACGGCGCCGGCGAATGCAGCTTTCAATCTGTTCATCGATCCACCTCTGTTGCGCTTGTTCTTTGGGTTCTGGCGAGATCGGCGATGCCGATCAGCCCCGCTTCGGCGCCGAGCGCAGCGGCACGGATGTCGGGGCGATAGTCTGGTTCGATGTCATGGGCGAGCCTGCGCAGGCGCGCGATGAAGCCTTCGGCCAGGCCAAGGCCGCCGCCGACCACGAAATAGTCGGGATCGAGCAGCAATTGCAGCGAGCGCATGGCGCGCAGGAGCGGCACCGCGACAGCCTGAATCTGTTCCTCGGCACCGGTATCGCCGCGCGCGGCCGCCGCGATGATGTTCCGGGGATCGCCGATCCGAGCGAGGGCCGAGCCGGAGACGATATCCTCCAGCCGCTGGCTGCCCTCGCAGGGATCAGCCAGGACCTGGCCGATATGGCCGGCCAGTCCGCTGCGTCCGGTGAGGAGGCGCCCGCCAAGGACGAGGCCGCCGCCGAGACCGGTGGAAACGGTCATGAAGACGAGATCGAGGCCTTGTCCTGCGCCAAAGCGATATTCGCCCCAGGCGGCCGCCTGTGCGTCGTTGGCTGCGATGACAGGCACGGCAAGGCGCTCCTGCAAGGCCTCGACCAGCGGAAAGCGGTCGGGAACCGGCAGGACTGCCGGATTGACCGCCGACCAGCGCCCCTCCGTGATCCGGCCCGTGACGGCGGCGCCGGCCAGGGTGAAGCGGCCTTCCCATTCGGCGGCAACGCCGGCGAGGGCATCGAGCCAGGCTTCGGCGCCAGCCGCCCTGTCGGTCTCGATACGCCGCCGCCCCAGCACTTTTGCACCCTCGACCAGGGCGACCAGCGTCTTGGTGCCGCCAATATCGATCGCGAGGACAGGCAAGTCGGGCATGGCTGTTCCCTCAACCCTGCAGGGGATCGGCGGAGGCGGGCAGGCGCACCGCCTCGGCAAACCAGCTCGTGATATGTTCGGGCCGCGTGATCGCCGAGCCGACGACAACGGCATCGGCACCCGCAAGACGGGCCGCCCTCACATCCTCGACAGTGTAATAGCGTCCTTCCGCGAAGACAGGCCGTCCGAGCCTCGCGCTGTGGCGAACGAAATCGAGATCGGGCCTCGCAGGGATCGGACCGCCCGTATAGCCGGAGAGGGTGGTGCCGATCACATCGATGCCGAGAGCCGCGGCGGCCTGCGCATCGGCCAGGTTGGCGCAATCGGCCATGACTTGCCTGCCGACCTGGCGCACGGCCCCCGCGAGATCCGCCACGGGGATTGGGCGAGGCCTGTCGGTGGCGTCGAAGGCGATGATGTCGGCTCCGGCATCGGCCAGCGCCCTTACATCCTCCAGCCGCGCGGTGATGATGACGGGCGTATCCGGCTCGGCCCGCTTCACGATGCCGATGATCGGCAACTGGGTCACCGCGCGCACGCCGCGCACATTGGCGACACCTTCGATCCGCAGCCCCGCCGCGCCGCCGGCTTCTGCCGCGAGGGCAAAGCCGATGATGATGTCGAGGCGGTCCATGGGGCCGCCGACCACGGGCTGGCAGGAGACGATCAGCCCGCCAAGGGTTCTTTCAACCGCTGAGGCCACGCCAGTCTCCCACCTATCGACAGGCCAAGCCTGCCATGCTGGGAACAGCGATGCAACCAGTTTAATACCACTTACCTTAGAGAGAAGGGCGGACCAGCTCGATCATGAATTGATAGGCATCGCCCCGGTAGCGGCTGCAGGTGAACTCGACCACCCGGCCATTGTCGAGGCTGCAGCGCCGTTCCATCTCCAGAATCGGCGCGCCGGAGGCGACCTGCAGCAGCGCGGCTTCCTCCGGCGAGGCGATATCGGAGCGCAGCCGCTGCAGGGCCCGCGTCGGCATGCAGCCTCTTTCGCGCAGCGTCTCGTAGAGCGAATTGCCGACGAGCTCGGTGCTGGGCAGGAATTCGGTGGGAATGATGGTATGCTCGATGGCCATCGGGACAGCGTCAGCCGTGCGTAGCCGGTGCAGGCGGCAGACTGCAGTGCCGGTGGGAAGGCCGAGCGCCGCCGCCTCGGCGGCATCGGCGGGGCGGGTCTCGGCGAGCAGCCATTTCGCGCCCGGCTTGCGCCCGCGCGCTGCCATGTCCTCAGAGAAGCTGGTGAAGATCGAGATCGGCTTTTCCAGGCGCTCAGCCACACTGGTGCGCGCGCCGTGGCGCTGGATCATCAGCCGCTCGTCCACCAGCCCCTTCAGGGCGTTGCGGACGGTCACGCGCGACAGATTCAGCCTCTGGGCCAGCTCCCGCTCGCCCGGGATCATGGCGCCGGCCGACACGACGCCCTCGTGGATGGCGCTGCGTAGCGCCTCCTGCAGGCGGCGATAGAGGGCCGTCGGGCTTTCAACGTCCAGCCGGCCCTTGAGCAGCAGATAATCGATCAGCCGGCCGACCTCGGCGGGCCGCGACGTATCGGCTTCTCGCGGCAACCGCGGATCGGCACTGGGCAGGGTCATTCAACGCACCGGACGGGCTCTTCACCCGCCGCCCGGCAGGGGCGGCGATCATTCCCGATCAGGGTATACGGCTCAGCCGCGCGATCAATATCTTATGTGTCCCGGCCAGAGTGACGGCCTTGTCGAGGAAGACGACATCGCCGAGAGCCATATCCATCACGGCGCCATCGATATCGAGCGTTCCACCGCCGAGCGACAGCAGAATAGTGAGCGAGCCGTCCTTCACCTCGGCCGTTCCTGCCTTGAGATCGTGCTTGGTCACGGTGTGGCTGAACCGCCCGCGGCGCGTCATCACATTGAAGTCGCGGATGGGGCCGTCGATCAGCGTCGCGGTCACGGGGACATCGCCGGGAAAGGAGAGCGGCGCGGAGGCGGGGGTGAGCGGCACCGGCTCGCGTCCATCAATCGCCATGACCAGGCCCTTGCCCTCGATCAGGGTCAGCGTGCGGTCGATAGCGGGGAAGAGCGAGAACGGGCCGTCGCTGGCGACATCGGCCACGGAGAGGCGCCAGTCGAAATCGTCGAAGCCGGCGCCCTCCGGCGAGACGGCGATCTCGGTGGTGGTGCCGCCGCCATTCTTCCAGGGCTTGGGCGTGAGGTCGGCGAAGCGGATCAGCTTCATGGAGGGCTCCGAAATGGTGTGCCGGTCTTCAGACCGGCATGGAACCACCAACGGTGGAGGATAGAATGCCGGTCTGAAGACCGGCACACCGGATTACCGCGTTGCCCTCGCAAAAATGAGACACGCATTCAGGATGCTGCCCAGAGTCTCGCGGATCGGCTGGGCATAGGCGGCGTCAAAGGGCACCGGCCAATTGGCCTCCGAGACCTCACCCAGCGGCTCCTCGATATAGCTGCGGCAGGCGAGCTCCATCTGCACGGCATGCACGCCCTTGTCCGGCTGTCCCAGGCTGCGGGTGATGTAGCCGCCCTTGAAGCGCCCGTTCATCACCGTCTCGCGGCCGCTGGCGGTGCAGAGCGCCTCAATCGTGCCGGCGAGCGTCGGATGGCAGCTCCCGCCGCTGTTGGTGCCGATGTTGAATTGCGGCAGCGTGCCCTCGAACAGGCGCGGGATGACCGAGCGGATCGAGTGGCAGTCATAGACGGCGAGGGTGGGATGACGGCCCTTCAGCCGTGCGATCTCGTCGGCGAGAGCCTGATGGTAGGGATCGAACCAGGTGGCCCGGCGCTGCGCGATCTCGTCCTTGTCAGGCGTGCCGCCATCCTTGTAGAGCGGCTCGCCGTCGAAGCTGGTGCTGGGGCAGAGTTCCGTCGTTGCCTGGCCGGGATAGAGCGAGACGCCGGAGGGATCGCGGTTGACGTCGATGACCGTGCGCGAGATCGCGGTGCGTACGATGGTGGCGTCGAGCGCGGCGGCGAAATCGTAGAGGGTCTCGATCCACCAGTCGGTGTCCTTGCGGGCGAGCCAGGGCGAGACCAGCTTCGCCTCGATCTCGGCCGGGATCTCGGTGCCCGTATGCGGGATGCTGACGATCAGCGGAGCCTGGCCCTGCCGTATCTCGAGCCAGTCGGGCCTGCTCATGCCGCATCCTCCACCACATGGGCCAGCATCGTCGCGCCGGCGGCGGCCTGGGCGGCACCGCTCCAGATCAGGGCAGTGGCGGCCTCGATATCGGGCGCAAAATGCCGGTCGTCGGTCAGATGCGGCACCCGGGCCCGCAGCGTGGCGCGCACGCGCTCCAGCGCATCGCTGGAGGCGAGCGGGGCGTGGAAGTCGCAGCCCTGTGCGGCGGCGAGATATTCGATGCCGATGACATTGGCTGTGTTGCGGCTCATCTCCAGGAGGCGGCGGGCGCCGTGGGCGGCCATGGAGACATGGTCTTCCTGGTTGGCCGAGGTCGGAATCGAATCGACGCTGGCGGGATAAGCGCGCTGCTTGTTCTCGGAGACGAGGGCGGCGGCCGTGACCTGCGGAATCATGAAGCCGGAGTTGAGGCCGGGCTTGGGCGTCAGGAAGGCCGGCATGCCCGACAGAGCAGGATCGACCAGCATGGCGATGCGCCGCTCGCTGATCGAGCCGATCTCGCACAGCGCCATGGCGATCATGTCGGCGGCGAAGGCCACCGGCTCGGCGTGGAAATTGCCGCCCGAGATCACCTCGCCCGTGTCGGTGAAGACGAGCGGATTGTCGGTGACGCCATTGGCCTCGATCGCCAGCGTGTCGGCCGCCTGGCGCAGCAGGGTGAGGCAGGCGCCCATCACCTGGGGCTGGCAGCGCAGGCAATAGGGGTCCTGCACGCGCTCGTCCCCGACGAGATGGGAGGCGCGGATGGCGCTGCCGGCCATCAGCTCGCGCAGCGTGTCGGCAACCTCGGCCTGGCCGCGATGGCCGCGCACGGCATGGATGCGGCGATCGAAGGGGCCGTCCGAGCCCCTGGCGGCGTCGGTGGACAGGGCACCGGTCACCAGCGCGCCCTGGAAGACACGTTCGGCCAGGAACAGGCCGGCAAGGGCGAGGGCGGTGGATACCTGCGTGCCGTTGAGAAGGGCGAGACCTTCCTTGGGGCCGAGCACCAGCGGCTGCAGGCCGGCCTGAGCCAGTGCTTCGGCGGCCGGGACGCGCTTGCCGGCGACAAAGAACTCGCCGACGCCCATCAGCGCCGCCGTCATATGGGATAGGGGTGCGAGATCGCCCGAGGCGCCAACCGAACCCTGGCCCGGAATGACCGGCACCAGATCCTTGGCGAGGCAGCCGCGCAGAGCCTCGACCGTCGACCATTGCACGCCGGACGCGCCCTGCGTCAGGCTGCCGAGCTTCAGCGCCATGATCAGGCGCACGACATCGGCGGGCAACGGCTCGCCGACACCGGCGGCATGGGAGAGCACGATATTGCGCTGGAGGATGGCGAGGTCCGCATTCTCGATGCGCACGCTCGCAAGCTTGCCGAAGCCGGTGTTGATGCCATAGACCGGCTCGCCCTTGGCGATGATGGCGGCAACGGCCTGAGCGCTCGCCTCGACCTGCGGGCGGCAGCCCTCGTCCAGCGTGACGGGCGCGCCCTGGTAGATGGCGCGCCAGGTCGCAAGCGAAACCTTGCCCGGACGCAGCAAAACGGGGTTCATGACTGGCCTCTCCAGATACGTTGATGCAGGGGATTGAAACCAAGCCGGTAGACGAGCTCGGCCGGGCGCTCGATGTCCCAGATGGCGAGATCGCAGGACTTGCCGGCCTCGAGCGTGCCGATCTCGCCGAGCTTGCCGAGCGCCTTGGCGGCATTGCGGGTGAAGCCGGCGATGCATTCGTCCACCGTCATGCGGAAGAGCGTCGCCGCCATGTTCATGGTGAGCAGCGGCGAGGTCAGCGGCGAGGAGCCGGGATTGCAGTCGGTGGCGATGGCCATCGGCACCTGGTGGGCACGGAAGGCCGCTATCGGCGGCTGCTTGGTCTCGCGGATGAAATAATAGGCGCCCGGCAGGATCACGGCCACGGTGCCGGCGGCGCTCATGGCGGCGGCACCGTCCTCATCGGTATATTCGAGATGGTCGACCGAGAGCGCACCATATTCGGCCGCAAGCCTGGCGCCGTGCAGGTTGGAGAGCTGGTCGGCATGCAGCTTTAAGGGCAGGCCTGCCTGTTTGGCCAAATCGAAGACGCGCCGGATCTGGTCGGGCGAGAAGGCGATGCCCTCGCAGAAGCCGTCGACCGCATCGGCGAGCTTCTCGGCGATCACGGCGGGCAGCATCTCCCGGCAGACGAGATCGATATAAGCATCCTTGTCGCCCTTGGCCTCGACCGGCAGGGCATGGGCACCGAGGAAGGTGGTGTTGACGCCGACCTTGCGCTCGTGGCCGAGCCTGCGGGCCGCGCGCAGCATGGCGCATTCGGTCTTCGTATCCAGGCCGTAGCCCGACTTGACCTCGACAGTGGTAACGCCTTCACCGATCAGGTGGTCGAGGCGGGGCAGGGCGCTGGCGACCAGCTCGTCCTCGCTGGCGGCGCGCGTGGCGCTGACGGTGGAGACGATGCCGCCGCCCGCCCGAGCGATCTCCTCATAGCTGGCGCCCTCGAGACGAAGCTCGAATTCGCGGGCGCGGTCGCCGCCGAAGACGAGATGGGTGTGGCAGTCGATCAGGCCGGGCGTGATCCAGCGGCCCTGGCAATCGGTGGATTCTGCCTTGCTGATCTCGGTGGGAAGCTCACTTTCGGGGCCGGCGAAGAGGATACGGCCATCCCGGGCCGCAATCACGCCCTTCTCGACGATACCGAGGCCGGGCGTACCCTCGGCCAGGGTGGCAAGGCGCGCATTGCGCCACAGATGAAGCCCTTCGCTGCCTTCCGACATCGTCCTCTCCGCCCTGATGAAGTTGGGAGATCATGTATAGACATATTTGTTGACGTGCAAGCCTGAAGATGGGAGTTTAACGCTCGGCGAGGGGAGGCTACACCATGAGCGTGGCGCAAGACGAGGGCGGACAGGCAAGACCCCAGACCCTGCATCAACGCATTCTGGGCGAGCTCGAAAACCGCATCGTCTCCGGCGAGTGGCCACCCGGCCATCGCATTCCCTTCGAGACCGAGCTGACCGAGATCTATGGCTGCTCGCGCATGACGGTGAACAAGGTGCTGACCCAGCTTGCCGCGGCCGGCCTGATCGAGCGGCGGCGCAAGGCCGGCAGCTTCGTGGTGCAGCCGCGCAGCGAGGCGGCGGTGCTCGCCATCCACGGCATCGAGGCGGAGGTGCAGGCGCTCGGCCTGCCTTATCGCTACGAGCTCCTGGTGCGGCGTCGCCGCAAGGCGAAGCCGGCGGAAATCCTGCACCTCAATCTCGATGCCGATACGTCGTTCCTGTCCCTGACCAGCCGTCATTTTGCCGGCGATGCGCCCTTCTGCCTGGAGGAACGCCTGATCAACCTGGAGGCGGTGCCGCAGGCCGAGCAGGCCGATTTCGCCACAGAGCCACCGGGCGTCTGGCTGCTCAGCCATGTGCCCTGGACGGTGGCCGAGCATCACATCAAGGCGGTGGGCGCCCGCGGAGAGGCGGCCTCGCTGCTGGCCCTCGACGCCGGCGCGGCCTGCCTGGTGGTGGAACGCCAGACCTGGCGGGGCGAGCCGATGGTGACGGCCGTGCGCTTCACCTATCCGGGCGAGCGGCATCAACTGGTGGCGCGCTTCTCGCCGTCATAGGGAGAACGTGCGGACAGAGGCGCGACCTAATCCTTCCCCGACTGTTGGGGAAGTCGCGCACACAAGTGTGCGCCGGGACGAGCGCAGCGAGGTCCGAAGGGGTAGGGTGGCGTCTACCTATCCAAAAAATAGGCAATGTCGCGCCACTCTCCCCCTTCCGTCATTTCTTCGAAATGCCACCTTCCCCGCAGTCGGGGAAGGACTAGGTCGCGCCTCGCCCTTCGAAGTCAGCGCGGACTTCAGGCGCCATCATCAACAATCGCTCACGCCTCCACATTCACCAGCCCCATCATGCCGAGATCCTCATGTTCGAGGATGTGGCAGTGATACATGCGCGGGCCCGGCAGGTCCTGGCGCAGCAGGATGCGCACCGTTTCGCCGCGCCGGACATTGACGGTATCCTTGAGCGCCCGGAAGGCGGGCTTGGTCACCTTACCCTCGCTCTCCCGCTCGACGATCTGGAACTGGGTGCCATGCAGGTGGAAGGGATGGTCCATGTCGGCCTGGTTGGCGATCTCCCAGAGCTCGACCTGCCCTGCCTTCGAGACGACGTCGACACGGTTCATGTGGAAGGCGGCGCCGTTGATCAGGAAGCCCATTTCCATGCCACCGGCGCCCATCGACATCGTCTCGGTGAAGACGAAGCGCCGGGTGACGGCCGGCGGGCCGAGGTCGGGGATGGGCCGGAGACGGCCGGGCAGGGGAGGCTGCGAGGGGCCTCGGTCCTCGGAGACCCGAACGGTCAGAAGATCCTTGCCGGCCTCCTCGGGCCGGTTCGGACCCATCCAGCCGCGGTCGTAACCGAGGGTGCGCAGGCTCATGGTACCCGGCTTGTCGAAACGGGCGACGATCTCCAGCCGTTCCGCCGGCGCGAGGAAGAGTTCGTCGGCATCGGCGACGGGCGTTTCCAGCAGGCCGCCGTCGGAGCCGATCAGCGTGAGGCTGGCGCCGGCAAGCGACAGGCGCAGGAAGCGGGCATTGGTGGCGTTCAGCAAGCGGAAGCGTCGAAATTCGCCCACCGCCACGGTGAGCACGGGATTCTTCTGCCCGTTGACCAGCACATGGTCGCCGACACGCCCATTCATCAGGTCCGCCATGGTGCTCTCAGGCAGGGTGCCGTCGGCGGCAAGGCGGAGATCCGTAAAGACGAAGAGCGTGTCGCCATAGCTGGCGGGAATAGGATCGTCTTTTGCCTTGACCAGGAAGGCGCCGGCCAGGCCACGATAGACTTGGCTGGCGGTCTTGCCGTGTGGATGAGGATGATACCAATAGGTTCCGGCGCTGCCCTTCGGCGGCTCGAAGCTATAGGTCTGCTCGGCGTCCGGCAGGACCGGGCTCACCGGATTGCCGTCCTGGTCGGCGGGCACGGGCAGGCCATGCCAATGGATGGTGCTCTCCTGGTCGGGCAGGCGGTTGCGGAAGGTGATGCTGACGCGGTCGCCCTCGAAGACCTCGATCACCGGCCCAGGGGTGATGCCGTTATAGGCGAGGATTGGCGTCTCCAGACCAGGCACGAAGCTGGTGCTGGCCGGTGCGGCCGTGAGCTCGGCCTCGAACACACCCGCTTGCTGCGAGCGGCTGGCGAGACGCGGCAGCTCGCGCAGAGGCGCACCTTCGGGAAGTGCCGGCGCCGCGGTGAGCGTTTGGTCGCCGCCGCCCATGTCCATGCCCGGCATGGCGTGCATGGAGTGATCAGGCTGCTGCGCGGCGACGGGCCGCAACAGGGACAGCATCGCCGCTCCCGCCAGAAGAAAACTGCGCCGGTTCATTCCCTGCATGCTCCTGCCTTGCACCTTGCCGATGCGGTCTCCCGCTTTGATTCCCGTGACGTTGCACCTTCCCATCATGGCAAGGTCAAGTGAACATTGCAGGACGGGCGAGGGAAGGCGGGCCATGCCGGCCAGGCGGGCAAGCCCTTGCTGCAAATGTGATATCGCCTCTGGACATGGCCCCTGACGAAGGGAATAACAACCTTCGTCCACGCTTCACGACGAGCGGGATTCGGCCATGGCCGTATCAAGGGTTCCGGGGGAAACGCGATGAAATATATTCTCTTGCTGGTGCCATGCGTGCTGGCACTTCTGACGCCGCTTTACAACAGCATCGATCCCGTGCTGTTCGGCCTGCCATTCTTCTATTTGTATCTGCTCGCACTGGTGCCGATCTCATCGCTGTTCGTCTACCTCGCCTGGAAGGTGGAACGCTGATGTTCGACAATTTGAACTGGACGGCAGCAGCAGTCTTCGTTTTCTTCTTCGCGGTGGTGACCATCATCGGTTTCGTGGCGGCGCGCTGGAAATCGGGGGATCTCAGCCAATTGCATGAATGGGGCCTGGGCGGGCGTCGCTTCGGCGCCTGGATCACCTGGTTCCTGCTGGGCGGCGACCTCTACACCGCCTATACGGTGATCGCCGTGCCCGGCGTGATGTACGCCCTCGGCGCCTATGGCTTCTTCGCCGTCCCCTACACGATCCTGATCTATCCGCTGGTCTTCCTGATCATGCCGAAGCTGTGGAACGTCACGCACCGGAACCACTATCTCACTGGCGCTGACTTCATCGCCGGGCGCTACGGCAATCGTTGGCTCGAACTGGCGGTGGCGTTCACCGGTATCCTGGCCACCATGCCCTATATCGCGCTTCAGCTGGTGGGCATGGAGAAGGTGATCGGCGCTCTCGGCTTCAAGGCCGAAGGCATGGCTTCGCATGCCCCGCTGACCATCGCCTTCATCATCCTGGCGCTCTACACCTATAAGAGCGGCCTGCGTGCGCCGGCCATGATCGCCTTCGTCAAGGACATCATGATCTACATCTTCGTCATCGCGGCGGTGATCGTGATTCCGGCCAAACTCGGCGGCTATGGCGCGGTCTTCGATGCCGCCAAGACGGCCTACGATGCCAAGATCGCCACGGCAGTTGCCGCCGGCAAGCCGGCGCCGGCGATCGGCCTGACCCTCGCACCGTCGCAGATCTGGATGTTCATCTCGCTCTCGGTCGGCTCGGCCATGGCGCTGTTCATGTATCCGCACGCGATGACCGGCACCCTCTCGGCCTCGAGCCCCGATGTGATCCGCCGCAATGCGGTGACGCTGCCGGCCTATTCGCTGGTGCTGGGCCTGATCGCCCTGCTCGGCGTGATGGCGCTTGCCGCAGGGATCCAGACGGCCGATCCGCAGCAGGCTGTGCCGCTTCTCGTCTTGAAGATGTTCCCGGACTGGTTCGCCGGCTTCTGCTTCGCCGCCATCGCCATCGGCGCCCTGGTGCCGGCGGCGGTGATGTCGATCGGTGCGGCCAACACCTTCACCCGCAATGTCTGGAAGCCCTTCATCGAGCCGGATATCTCGCCCGAGAAGGAATCCTACCTCGCCAAGCTGATGTCGCTGATCGTCAAGGTCGGCGCCCTCGTCGTCATCATCTGGCTGCCGACGCAGTTCGCGCTCGACCTGCAATTGCTCGGCGGCGTCTGGATGATCCAGATCTTCCCTGCTGTCGTCGCCGGCCTCTATACGCGCTGGTTCAATGGCTGGGCCTTGCTGATCGGCTGGGCCGTGGGCATGCTGGTGGGCAGCTATCTGTCCTGGGGGCCGACCGCCCTCACGCCTGCTGTGTCGATCTATGGCACCACCTTCTATATCGGCCTGGTCGCGGTGGTGCTCAATTTCGTCGTGTCGGTCGTGCTGACCATGGTGCTCGGTTCCACGGCATCGGACGAAACCGAGGCTTCCGACTATGAGGACGCTGCCGCCGTTCGCTGAGGCGGTCTTATAACGAAGGGGCCCGGTGCTTGCGCCGGGCCCTTTGCATTGTGGAAGTTGGAGCGTTGCCCTTTCAGATGGAGGCGCATCGTCATTCCGGCTGGAGCGTATCCTCACAAGCTCCGCTTGTGAGGATACAGTCGCCCGGAATGACGCCGCGCGCCATTCTGATCGAATATCGTTCAATACAATCCACCGATGCGATGGTGCCGCTTTTGTCGGCAATGTGAACAAGCAATGGGTTGTAGGATGCCCTCTGGCGGGTCTAGTTTGTCGGACCATTCCCTCCCAGTTTGTCCCTTTCTACCCTTCGGAGCTGTTATGACTTACGTCGCTGATGAAGCACGCTACACCACCATGCAATATCGCCGCACCGGCCGCTCCGGGCTCGATCTGCCCGCGCTCTCGCTCGGCCTGTGGCATAATTTCGGTGGCGACGTGCCCTTCGAAAATGCGCGTGCCCTCTGCCGCAAGGCCTTCGATCTCGGCATTACCCATTTCGACCTCGCCAACAATTACGGCCCGCCGCCCGGCTCGGCCGAGGAAACCTTCGGGCGTATCCTGAAGACCGACTTCGCCCATCACCGCGACGAACTGGTGATCTCCACCAAGGCCGGCTACTACATGTGGCCCGGCCCCTATGGTGAATGGGGCAGCCGCAAATATCTGCTCTCCAGCCTCGACCGCAGCCTCAAGCGCATGGGCCTGGAGACGGTCGACATCTTCTATTCCCACCGCTTCGACCCGAAGACGCCGCTCGAAGAAACCATGACCGCCCTGCATGACGCGGTGAAGCAGGGCAAGGCGCATTATGCCGGCATCTCCTCCTACAGCGCGGCGCGCACCAGGGAGGCGGCCGCCATCCTCAAGAGCATGGGCACGCCGCTGCTCATCCACCAGCCGAGCTATTCGATGATCAACCGCTGGGTCGAGGACGACAAATTGCTCGACCAGCTCGAAGCCGATGGCGCCGGCTGCATCGCCTTCACGCCGCTGGCGCAGGGCCTGCTCAGCAACAAATATCTCAACGGCATTCCCGCTGACAGCCGCGCCGCCGCCGGCAAGTCCCTCTCGCCGACGCAGCTCAATGAAGGCAACATCGCCCGCCTGCGCGGCCTCAACGAGATCGCTGGCAAGCGCGGCCAGTCGCTGGCGCAGATGGCGATCGCCTGGGTGCTGCGCGATCCGCGCATGACCTCGGCCCTGATCGGCGCCAGCCGGCCCGAGCAGATCGAGGACTGCGTCGCCGCTCTCAAGAACTCCTCCTTCGAAACGGCCGAACTCGCCGAGATCGACCGTTTCGCGCAGGAGGGCGGCGTCAATCTCTGGTCTGCGTCCAGCAAGAGCTGACGGCGGGTGGCGGGGCACTCCCGCCCTTCCGTTTCCGGCGGCGATCGCTAAGCTCCTCATTGGAAGCGGTCGCCGGGGCTCAGCCTTTATGAAATCCATCCTGTTCTACTGCCTGGCCGCGCTCGGCGAGATTGCCGGCAGCTATGTTTTCTGGGGCTGGTTGCGCCTCGGCAAGCCGGCCTGGTGGCTTCTTCCCGGCGTCGCGTCGCTGATCGTCTTCGCCGTGCTGCTGACGCGCATCGACAGCGATGCCGCGGGACGGGCCTATGCGGCCTATGGCGGCATCTACATCGCCGCCTCGCTGCTCTGGCTCTGGCGGGTGGAGGGCGTGCGGCCGGATGCGTGGGACTTGGCTGGCGCGGCCCTGTGCCTCGCGGGCATGGCCGTCATATTGTTCGCGCCGCATCGGGCATAGCTGGGAGCGCGGACGTCCTAGTCCGCTCTTGGAACCGATGTGCTTTACGACAGAGGAAGAGCGGACGAGGACGTCCGCGCTCCCAGCGGCCGGCGCTCCCTGCTACGTCCTCATCCTCGCCGAGCGCCCATACAGCAGCAGCATGGCGACGATCGTCGCGCCGTAGATTACCTGCCGGCCGGCTTCCGGCATCTGGACGATGGCGAGAATGGATTGCAGCAGCGTGATCAGGATCACGCCGGCCACCGTGCCGAGATAGGTGCCACGCCCACCCAGGATCGAGGTGCCGCCGAGCACCACGGCGGCGATGGCGGGCAGGAGATAGGGATCGCCCATGCCCTGGTACGCCTTGGTGGAATAGCCCGCCAGCAGCACGCCGCCGAAAGCCGACAGCGCGCCGGAGATCACGAAGGCCAGCACCACGATGCGACGCGTGTGCACGCCCGAGAGATAGGCGGCCCGCTCGCGGTTGCCGATGGCATAGAGCGCACGGCCGAAGGTGGTGCGCTTGAGGACGAAGACGGTGGCGGCGCCGATCAGCACCCAGATCCAGAGCGGATTGGGAATACCGCCGATCAGCCGGCCGGTGGCGAGGTCATGCATCGAATCCGTCGACATGTCCTGCGGCGCCGCGCCGCCGGTGCGCACCACCATCAGGCCCTGCATTACCGCATTGGTGCCGAGGGTGAAGATCATCGAGGGCACCCGCAGATAGGCGACGCCGATGCCGTTGACCAGTCCGAACGCCATGCCGCTGAGAATGCCGACGGGAATGGCGAACACCGGGCCCCATGCGCCCCAGCCGGCCGCCGCCGTCGACATCATGGCGCCGATGGTGATCAGCCAGGGAATGGAGAGGTCGATCTGGCCGAGCAGGATCACCAGCATCATGCCGGTGGCGGCCATGGCCAGGAAGGAGCCGACCTGGAGCTGCTGCAGGAGATATTCCGGCGAGAGGAAGCTCGAGGAATAGAGGCTGCCGACCAGAAGCAGCACGACGATGCAGGCGAAGGCCGTGACGACGGCGAGGTCGACGCCTTGCAGGAAGGCGGGCAGGCGCGATGGGGGCTTGGAGGTGTCTTGCTGACTCATCGCATCACCCGAAGAGATCGAGACGGTTCTTGATCTGCAGGAGGCGGAAGGAGCCCATGCAGACGGCGATGAGCAGCACCACGCCGAGGAACAGCGGCTGCCAGAGCGGATCGAGATCGAAGACGAAGAGGAGGTCGTTGATGGTGCGGAAGATCAGCGCCCCGAAGATGGCGCCCACCGCGCTGCCAGTGCCGCCGAACAGCGAGACGCCGCCCAGCACCACGGCGGCGATCGAATTCAGCGTATAGGTCGAGGCATTGGCGGAGGAGGCTTCGCCCGAATAGGTGAAGAAGGTCAGCATCAGCCCGCCCATGGCTGCGAACAGGCCCGACAGGACATAGGCCATGAACTTGGCCGTATTGGTCGGCACGCCCGACATGTAGGCGGCTACTTCCGAGGAGCCGACGGCATAGACCGAGCGACCTAGCATCGAGCGGCGGAAGGGCACCCAGACCACCAGCATGACAGCGATCAGCACCAGGAGGCTCGCCGGCAAGCCGCCCCAGAGCTGGCCCGTCAGGGCGTCGGCGAGGTCGCCATTCACATCGCCGCCCGGGTCGGGGCGCAGCCAGAGCGCCAGGCCGAAATAGATGGCGCCGGTGGCGATGGTGGTGACGATCGGCTGCAGGCGGCCGAAGATCACGATGGCGCCGTTGATGGCTCCGCAGACGACGCCGGTGGCGAGTACTCCGAGGAGCCCGAGCCCGGTCATGGCGGGCGAACCCACCACGATCCAGGAGGCCAGGCAGTTGGTGAGGATGAAGATGGTGCCAACGGAAAGGTCGATGCCGGCCGTCAGCACGACGAAGGTCTGCGCCACCGCGAGCAGGGCCAGCAGCACGCCCTTGTTGGCGGCCGTCTGCACCACATTGGCCGAGAAGCCCGCCTCGTGGTTGGCCGTGTAGATGGCAAACATCACCACGAAGACCAGGGCAGCCAGCAGCGTGCTCCTGTGTTCGGCAAATTTGTAGCGCCAGTCACTCACGCGTTCACTGCCGGCTTTTGGCCGGCCTCCCCGTTCTCGGCGGTGATGTTGAGGGCGCTCGAGATCAGCGCGTTCTCGGTGATTTCGCGGCCCGTCAGTTCGCGCCGCACGGCCCCTTCATAGAGCACCAGCACACGGTCGCAGCAGCCGATCAGTTCGTCGTAATCGGTGGAATAGAGCAGGATAGCCGCGCCCTTGTCGGCAAGATGGCGCAGGAGCTGGTAGATCTCCGCCTTGGTACCGACATCGATGCCACGCGTGGGATCGTTGAGCAGGATGATGCGCGGTGACACCATCAGCCATTTGGCGATCACCACCTTCTGCTGATTGCCGCCCGAGAGCGCGGCGACGGGAATGTCGATGCCGGCCGTCTTAATGGCGAGCAGCTTCACCATCTCGGCGATCGCCTGCTTCTCCGCCGCCCGGTCGATCAGCCCGGCCTTCGAGATGCGGCTGAGCGAGGCGAAGGAGAGGTTGTCGCGCACCGACATCGGCAGCATCAGGCCCTCGGTCTTGCGATCCTCGGGGATGAGCGCCATGCCGATCTCCGGCTTCTTGGCCGTGCTGGGGCTGGCGATCGAGACCCGCTTGCCTTCGACGCGGATCTCGCCGGTGGTGCCGCGCAGCACGCCGAACAGCGCCAGCAGCAATTCGCGCTGGCCCTGGCCGTCGAGCCCGCCGAGGCCGACGACTTCGCCGGGACGGACGGCGAGCGAGATGTTCTTGAGCCGGTCCGCCCAGGTGAGATCCTTCACCTCGAGCAGCGGCTTGACGGCCGGCGAGGGTGGCGGGGGCTTTACGGGAAAGACGTGACTGTATTCGCGGCCGATCATCATCTCGATGACCTCGTTGTCGGTCTTGGTGCCGGCCTTGAAGGTGGCAATGTTGCGCCCGTTGCGGAACACGGTGCACTCATCGGCGAGCTCCTCGATCTCCGCCATGCGGTGCGAGATGTAGAGCAAGGCCAGCCCTTCCGAGCGCAGGCGTTTGAGCACGCCGAAGATCTTGGTGACGTCGGCAGCCGTCAGGGCCGAGGTCGCCTCGTCGAGGATGAGGATGCGCGGCTTGCGGGCGAGGGCCTTGGCGATCTCGACCATCTGCCGGCGCGAGAGCGGCAGATCCTTGATCGGCGCGAGCGGATGGATGTCCTCGGCGCCGGCGCGCGCCAGCCATTCCTCTGCCAGGCGACGTTGTGCGCTGCGGTCGATCAGGCCGAAGCGGCGCGGCGGGGCGTCGATGAAGATGTTGTCGGCCACCGAGAGGTCGGGGACCAGCGAGAGCTCCTGGAAGATGCAGACGATGCCGTTCTGCTTGGCGGCGGCCGGGCCGGAGAAGCGGATGTCCCGCCCTTCGAGGCTGAGCAGTCCTTCATCCGGCTGCACGACGCCGGAAAGGATCTTGATCAGGGTCGACTTTCCCGCCCCGTTCTCGCCGAGAATGGCGTGGATGCGCCCGGCCTCGATGGTCAGCGAGGCCTTTTCGAGCGCAGCGACACCGCCATAGCGTTTGGAAATACCTTCCATCCGAAAGAGCGGTACCGTTTCGACCATCAGGCGAACTCCGTACAGAACGAGTGAGTGTCCTCCCGGTAGGGGAAGAACGCGGCGGAAGAGACGGTCACGACCGAAGCTGGGACCGCAGGCGTCTCGCCCGCCTTTTCCTTGCCGGCACGCGCGGCGGTTCCAAGAGCAGGCGAGACGCCTGCGGTCCCAGGAGCGCCACGACCGCCGCGCCCTTGTTCGGAGTGCCGGTCTTCAGACCGGCACGGAACCTGAGCCTTCTCAAGCAAGGCAGAATGGCGGTCGCAGACCGCCACTCCATCCCTACTGCTCCGACTGCCCCATGATTTCCTGGGCCGTGAAGTTGATGCCGCAGGTTGGGAAAGCGTTGCCGACGAAGAAATTATCCGTCTGCTTGGAATAGAGGTTCTCGCCGTCCTTGAAGTCGGGATCTTCGACATGGGCGAGAGGCAGCTTGATCGCCTGCGGCACCACGTCGCCCTGCAGGGCGGTGATCGCCGTCTTGATCGCCACGGCGACCTGCGCCGGTCCCGTACCGCCCGAGGCGCATTTCAGGCCCGCTCCAGCATTGGCGGCGCACAGCTTTCGGAAGCCGTTCTCGGTTTCCGCGCCGGCCGGCACGAAGGGGTGCTTGGCATCGATGAAAGCGCGCACCATGCCGGTGGAACCGCCCTGCGCGGTCATGCCGTCGAAGTGCTTGTGCACGGCAATGGCATCGGCCGTGACTTTCTGGGCCGTGCCGTCATCCCATTTGCCGACGACCTCGACGGTGTTGAAGGGCTTGCCCGACGCCTTGAGAACCTCCTGGATGCCGTCGTGCCGGTCGGTATCGACGGAAGTCCCGGCCACGCCCCGCACTTCCAGGATGGTACCGCCATTGGGAACGTTCTGGACCAGCCATTTGCCCCAATATTCGCCCAGGCCCTTCTGGTCGACATTGACGTTGATGATATCCTCGCTGTCGACCGTGTTGTCGAAGGCGACAAGCACCACGCCGGCATTCTGGGCGCGCTTGATCACCGACTTGAAGGCGGTGGGGTTCTGGGCGTCGATAACCACGGCGTCATAGCCGGAATCGATGAAATTGTTCACCGCCGCGATCTGGGCGGCGATATCCTCGCCCGTCGAGACCACCTTGAATTCCTTGAGATTGGCCTTCACGTCCGCCTGATCGGCATAAGCCTTGGCCGTCTTGATCATCTGGATGCGCCAGGTGTTGCCGATGAAGCCGTTGGCGAGCGCGATGCGATAGGGGCCCTTCTTGGCCGGGAACTTGAAGAACTTGGTCTTGTCGGTCCAGGGCACGAAGCACGCGGCATCCTTGCTCGGCCCGGCGACGACCTCAGGGCCGGCGGCGGAGGCGGCGGCGGTGCCGAGCAGCAGCCCGGCCAGCGCGGTGCAGGCGAGTGAAAGTGTGGCGATAGAACGTTTCATAGAAAGCTCCCTCGGTTTTGCACGGACAGATATCGTGCGATTCAGGCGTTTCCTGTTCCACCTTCCGGAGCTTCTTGTGCGGCCCTGCGGCAATGCCGCGTCGGGCCGGGATTGTCCGGTTCGGGTGAAGATCGGCAATCTGGATGACCGACGGCCTTAAGTTACGCCGCTTGTTCCAGCCTCTTGTCAATTGTCCGACTAATAAATGAAGAGCGCTTACATTTCAATGATTATAAGGGAGGTATCATGGTGTAGTTTCAGGATAACATTTGCCCCGACTGGGCCGCCGGAGTTGGGCCAAGCAACGCTGCCATGGCACGCATCGGCCTCGCACAACTTCGTGATCTGGCGCCCGAGCTTGGACTGGCAGGCGTCAGCCCACCAGCTTACTGCCAGCGATCCACAAGCCCCTGGTCGCCAGTGCCTCGTCGAGATGGACGAGGTCGGCGCGAAAGCCCGGCGCCAGCCGGCCCCGGTGGCGGTCGAGCTTGAGGAACTGCGCGGGGTAGAGGCTTGCCATGCGCAGCACCTCGCCGAGATCGATGCCGAGATGGTCGACGCTGTAGCGCACGGCATGGTCCATGGTGAGGTCGGAGCCCGCCAGCGTGCCGTTGTCGAGCGTCAGCGCGCCGTTGCGGCGGGTCACCTTGCGACCGTTGAGGTAGAAGACGTCCTTGGGGTCCCCGGCGGTCGGCATGGCGTCGCTGACCAGGAAGAGCCGGCCGGGCGCGCGTTTGGCCCTGAGCGCCAGGCTCAGCGTGCCGCGGTGCACATGGTGGCCATCGGCGATGATGCCGGCCCACAGGCCGCCATGGTCGAGCGCCGCGCCAGTGACGCCGGGCTCGCGGTTCTGCAGAGGCGACATGGCGTTGAAGAGATGGGTGATGCCGGTAGCCCCCGCATCCGCCGCCGCCATCGCCGTGTCGTAATCGGCATCGGTATGGCCGAGGCTGACGATGACGCCGCCCTCGGCAAGCCGGCGGATCAGGCGGTTCGGCGCATTTTCCGGCGCGACTGTGAGTAGGATCGTCTCGATGCCGCAGCCGAGGATGAGATCGACATCCTCCTCCGTAAGCGGGCGGATCAGCGCCGGATCATGGGCGCCCTTGCGCGCCACGGAGAGATAGGGGCCCTCGAGATGGATGCCGGCTATGCCGGGCACGCCCTCGGTGATCGCGGCTTTCGCCGCTTCGATCGCCAGCTTCATCCCCTCGGGCTTATCGGTGATGTAGGTCGGCAGCAGGGCCGTCGAACCATGCTTGCGATGGGCGGCCGCGATGGCGCCGAGCGTGTCGACATCCGGCGTCTCATTGAACAGGCGCCCGCCGCCGCCATTGACCTGCGCATCGATGAAGCCCGGGGCGACCAGGCCTGACGGTAAGGTGGTAACGGCCGCGTGCGAGGGCACATCGGAACGCGGCACCACCGCCGCGATCGTCTCGCGCTCGATCAGCAGCGCATGATGATCGAGGAAGGTTTCGCCGTTGAACAGGCGCGGCGCGATGAGGGCTTCGAGGCTCATCAAATCGTCTCCGTCACCTTGCGCAGCCGGCTTGGGCGGTCGGGGTCGTGGCCGCGCCCACGCGCGACCTTCTCGGCCAGGCCGTAGAAGGAGACCAGCATGGCGAGAGGGTCGAGCAGGGCATGGCCCGAGCTCTTGAAGGGCAGGCTGTTGCCGCCCGCCACGAAGACGTTGGCGCCTGCCCCGCGCATGCGTTCGATCGCCTCGCCCATGGCCGTGAAGGCCGCATCCCGCGGGCGGAAGGCGAGCACTGGAAAGCCGGCGTCGACGAGTTGCAGCGGCCCATGCATCACCTCGGCGCCGCTATAGGCCTCCGCATGCAGCACCGCGGTTTCCTTCAGCTTGAGGGCGGCTTCCTGCGCGATCGGGAAGGCGGGGCCGCGGCCGATGACATAGGCCGACTGGGCCTTCTCGAACACCGGCAGGGCTGCATCCCAATCGGCGGTGAGCGCTGCCTCGAAGGCGGCGGGCAGGTCGCGTACGCCCTGCTGCAGGGCCTTGTCCTGATGCCATTCGGCCACCAGCGCTGCCAGCACGGCGGCGGAGCTCAGGCAGGTCTTGGTGGCTGCCACGCTTTTCTCCGGCCCTGCATGCAGCGGCAGCACCGCATCCGCCTCGGCCGCGAGCGGGGAGGAGGCATCGTTGACGATGGCGACCGCGAAGGCGCCTGCCTCCCTGGCCCGCGCCTGCAGGGCGACGATATCGGGGCTCTTGCCCGATTGCGAGACCGAGACGACCACGGCGCCCTTGAAACGCAGCGGCGCCTTGTAGATCGAGGCCACCGATGGGCCGACGGAGGCGACCGGGACGCCCGCCAGGATCTCGCTGAGATATTTGAAGTAGCCGGCGGTGTTGTCGGAAGAGCCGCGGGCGCAGGTCACGGCATAGGCCGGCGAGAGCTCGCGCAGGCGCGCGCCAATCCTCTGGAGATTGCTGCTCTCGGCATCGAAGAAGCGGGCGAGGGCGGCGGGCGCCTCGGCGATCTCCGCCGCCATCAGGGTTGAGGGTGCGTCGGCAGGCGAGGTCATGGTGCCACCTTGGGGGTGTGGTTGGGCAGGAGAGGACTCAGCCTTAGCGGGCATTCCGCCAGACTTCAAACATTTGCAGACTTCCGTCCTTCACCCCTGCGTGGGCGATGCCTGGAAGTCCTGCTTGGCCAGCCGGAACGCCCCGTCGAGCGCATCGCCCTTGGGCTCGATCAGGACGTCGTCATAGCGTGTCGGCAGGAACGGGCGATAGGGTGCGGCGAGGCCTCCCATCAGGGCGATGCGGGGCGCTCCCAGATGGATCAACCGGTCCAGCATGCCCACGATCGAGCCGATGGCATGGCCGATCAGATGGTCCGCGACGCCGTCGCCGCCCGCCGCCCGGAACACCAGCGGCGCGAAGCTGCCATAGTCGCGCGGGGTGGCGGTCTGGCTCCACAGCACCGCCTCGCTGGGATCGTCGTGGAAGCGCGCCATGATCAGGCGCGTGAGATCGGAGGACGGCGCGAGGGCATCGATGCTGAGGATGGCGGCGCGGATCGCCGCGCGCCCGAGAATGGCGCCGGAGGCATCGTCGGACAGGGCAAAGCCCCACCCCCCGACGGTGGTCTCCTTGCCGGCCACCAGCGCCAGGCCCTGGGAGCCGGTGCCGAGGATCAGGATGCCGCCATCCTCGCCGGCATGGGCGCCGAGGCAGGCGGTGACGGCGTCGGAAGCCAGCGCAAGCGACTGGTACCCAAAGGGAAAGCTGCGAATACCATCGGCGAGCGCGGGAACATTGGCGCCCGACAGGCCCATGCCGGCATGCACCTCGGCCTTGGCGTCGGGCGAAAGGCCTGCCGCTTCGAGCGCCTTTTCCCCAGCCTCGGCGATGGCCGGGGCAGTAATCGCGGTGCCGAGCGTGAGATTGGACGAGCCTGACAAGCCTTCGCCAAGAATGCGCCCGTTTTGGTCGCTAAGACGAGCACGGGTATTGGTTCCACCGCCATCAACAGCCAGAAAATAAGGGCCCGACATCTATTTCTCCGTGCGGCGGCACAATTCTTGCAATCGATGATAAGCGCTGGAATCGCTCCCGCAAACTGACTGCATCGAGGGCGATTCACTACAGTGCTGCCTCATAATAAGGCAAATTCCATTCTATGCATTTTAACCAGTAAATTATGCGCCGGGAGCACTCGCATGTGAGGGGGAGTTGGGTTAAGGAGCACGGTCTGAAGATCAACCATCGAGACGTAGCCCATGAAGTCACCGTTGCAGAATAAGCTCTATTCGGCCGAAGCAGCCCTTGCGGTAGCGGACGATACGGCGAAGCTCCCGGAGGCAACGGGAGACGCGCGCTCTTTCCGCGACCTTATTCTGGCAAAACTGACTTACGCCGTCGGCAAGGACCCGATCGTTGCCCGCGACCATGACTGGCTGCGCGCCGTGAGCCTGGCGCTGCGCGACCACATCGTCGACCGTTGGATGGCAACCACGCGCGGTGTCTATCGCATGGGCGGCAAGCGCGTGTACTACCTCTCGCTGGAATTCCTCATCGGCCGCCTGCTCAAGGACGGCCTCAACAATCTCAGCCTTCTGAACACGGCCCGCGAGGCGCTGGCCTCCGTCGGCGTCGATCTCGACATGATCGCCGAGATGGAGCCCGACGCAGCGCTGGGCAATGGTGGCCTTGGCCGCCTCGCAGCCTGCTTCATGGAGAGCATGGCGACCGTGGGCGTGGCCGCCTATGGCTATGGCATCCGCTACGAGAACGGCCTGTTCCGCCAGAACATCGTCGATGGCTGGCAGACGGAATCGCCCGAGAACTGGCTGCAGAACGGCAATCCCTGGGAGTTCCCGCGCCGCGAAGTCGCCTATGAGGTCGGCTTCGGCGGTGCCGTGGAGGCGACCGACGGCTGGGACGGCTCGGCGGTGCACTCCTGGAAGCCGGCGGAAACCATCCTCGCCGTCGCCCACGACACCCCGGCGGTAGGCTGGCGCGGCAACCGAGTCAACACGCTGCGCCTGTGGTCGGCCCGTTCGCTCGATCCGATTTCGCTCGACGCCTTCAATGCCGGCGACCATATCGGCGCTCTTGCCGACCGCACCAAGGTGGAGTCGATCTCCCGCGTACTCTACCCGGCGGATTCGACCCCGGCCGGGCAGGAACTGCGCCTGCGCCAAGAATATTTCTTCACCTCCTCCTCGCTGCAGGACATCGTCCGCCGCCATCTCCAGCAGCATCGCGACATCAAGACGCTGCCGACCAAGGCGGCGATCCAGCTCAACGATACGCATCCGGCCATTGCCGTGGCCGAGATGATGCGCATCCTCATCGACATCCATTCGCTGAGCTGGGCTGATGCCTTCGCCATCACGCGCGAGACGGTCTCCTACACCAACCACACGCTGCTGCCCGAAGCGCTCGAAACCTGGCCGGTGCCACTGATCGAACGCCTGCTCCCGCGCCACATGCAGATCATCTACGCCATCAATGCCCGCGTGCTGACCGAGGCCCGTGGCAGCGGCGCCTCGGATGCGATGATCTCGGCCGTCTCGATCATCGACGAGACGCATGGCCGCCGCGTGCGCATGGGCAACCTCGCCTTTGTCGGCTCGCACAAGGTCAACGGCGTCTCGGCCCTGCATTCGGACCTGATGAAGGAAACCGTGTTCCGCGACCTCAATGCGCTGTTCCCGGGCCGCATCACCAACAAGACCAACGGCATCACGCCGCGCCGCTGGCTGATGACGGCCAATCCCGGCCTCACCACGCTGCTGCGCGAGACGATCGGCGATGCCTATCTCGACGATGCCGAGAAGCTGAAGGCGCTAAATCCCTTCGCGAAGGACTCGTCGTTCCAGGAGCACTTCGCCGCCGTCAAGCACGCCAACAAGGCGCGCCTCGCCAAGATGATCCAGCAGACCGTCGGCCTCAGGGTCGACCCCTCGGCAATGTTCGATGTGCACATCAAGCGCATCCACGAATATAAGCGCCAGCTTCTCAACATCCTCGAGACGATCGCGCTCTACAACGCCATCCGCGCCCATCCCGAGCGCGACTGGGCGCCACGCGTGAAGATCTTTGCCGGCAAAGCGGCGGCGAGCTACACCAGCGCCAAATACATCATCAAGCTGATCAACGACGTCGCGAAGGTGGTGAACTCGGATCCGGCCGTGCGCAACCTGCTCAAGGTCGTGTTCATGCCGAATTACAACGTCAGCCTCGCCGAGGTGATCATCCCGGCCGCTGACCTCTCCGAGCAGATCTCCACCGCGGGCCTGGAAGCCTCGGGCACCGGCAATATGAAGTTCGGCCTCAACGGCGCGCTCACCATCGGCACGCTCGACGGCGCCAATGTCGAGATGAAGGAGCATGTCGGCGACGACAACATCTTCATCTTCGGCCTCAAGGCCAATGAGGTTGAGGATCGCAAGCGCGCCGGTCGCAATCCCTCCGACAACATCGCCGCTTCGCCGATCCTGCATGAAGTGCTGGATTCGGTTGAATCGGGCGTGTTCTCGCCGACCGACCGCGAGCGCCATCGCGGCACCGTGCAGTCGCTGCGTTCCAGCGACTGGTTCTTCGTCACCGACGATTTCGACGCCTATGGCGCTATGCAGCGCAATGTCGACGCTCTCTGGGCGGACAAGGCGGCCTGGCGCGAGAAGGCCATCCTCAACGTGGCGCGCATGGGCTGGTTCTCCTCCGACCGCACCATCCGCGAATATGCGGACGAGATCTGGGGCGTGCCGACCTTGTCGGTCGAGTAAACCGGGCACCAACTGCGAATAAGCAGGGCCTCTTTCCACCCAGGAAGAGGCTTTTCTTTTGGGGTGCAGCACGCCGCCAGCCGCAACCCCAGATCGATACGCCACCTTTCGTGGACGAGCGTCCCAAGCAGCCTGAACAGCCGGAGCAGCCTCAGGTCGATACACCTGCCTTCCGTAAGGAAGGGGAGAACGCCGGCGACAATGGCGGTGGCCATCCGGACCTTCCACCACCGCGCGATGAAGGCAACAATGGTGCCGGAGACGACAATGGTGGGGGCCATCCCGACATGCCGCCACCGCGCGATGACGCTGGTGATGGTGATTCCAACTGAACGGACGCGAGGGAAAGATGTCCCGGAGCTTGGGTTAGCTTCCGCAATGTTGCATGTTTAGCCACGGAGAAGGCTCGCCGCTGCATAACTGCACTTGCAACTTAACTGTGTTTTCCTTGTCTGCGTTTAATCGTTGACCGATCCGGCAAAACCCCTAGCTTGTCCCCCAAGAGGCCCGGCGAAGAATGTCTGGCCTGTGGTAAGAACGGCGTCAGCCGTCAAGGCGAGAGGTGGTAGCGGCGTGGCAAAGAATACCAAGACGAGCGCTTCACCGTCCAAGGTGGAAAAGCCGGCTCCCCTGGCGAAGAAGCCTGCTGCCGAGAAGGCGGAAGCTTGGCGTTTGCCGGAGGTGGAGATCGCGGCGCTTGCGGCCGGGCGTCATCACGATCCTTTCGCTGTCCTCGGCCCGCATAACACGCCGGACGGCCTGGTGATCCGCGCCTTCGTCCCCAATGCCGAAAGCGTCTTCGTCGTATCACCCGAACTCAAGGAGCCGGTGGCGCTGCAGCGGCGCCATGATGACGGCGTCTTCGAAGGCCGTGCTGCGGGTGCGGGCCGCGCCTATCATCTCCACGCAGCCAATGCGGGCGGGGAATGGGATGTCGAGGATCCCTATCGTTTCGGGCCGCTTCTCGGCCAGGTGGACGATTACCTCTATGTCGAGGGCACGCATCTCAGGCTCTGGGACAAGCTCGGCGCACGGCCTGTTCATCACGAGGGCGTGGACGGCGTACATTTCGCCGTCTGGGCGCCCCATGCGCGCCGGGTTTCCATCGTCGGCGACTTCAACAATTGGGATGGCCGCCGCCACCCGATGCGCAAGCGCATCGATACCGGCGTCTGGGAGATCTTCCTGCCCGGGGTCGGCGCCGGCGCCTATTACAAATATGAGATCATCGGCCCCAATGGCGCCCTGCTGCCCCTGAAGAGCGATCCGTTCGCCTTCGCAACTGAACTGCGGCCCGGCACGGCCTCGCGCGTTCTGTCGGCGGAGCCCTTCGCCTGGACGGACCAGCAATGGATAGAGGATCGTGCCCGGCGTGATGCCCGCAAGGCGCCGATGTCGACCTATGAGGTGCATCTGGGCTCCTGGAAGCGCGGGGATCACCAGCGTTTCCTCAGTTATGACGAGTTCGCCGACCAGCTCATCACCTACGTGGCCCATATGGGCTACACCCATATCGAATTGATGCCGGTGAGCGAGCATCCGCTCGACGCCTCCTGGGGCTACCAGCCGACGGGCCTGTTCGCGCCCACCAGCCGCTTCGGCTCGCCCGAGGGCTTTGCGCGCTTGGTCAACAAGGCGCATGAGGCCGGCATCGGCGTCATCCTCGATTGGGTGCCGGCGCATTTCCCGACCGACTCGCATGGTCTCGCCTGGTTCGACGGTGGCGCGCTCTATGAACATCCCGATCCGCGCCGGGGCTTCCATCCCGACTGGAATACGGCGATCTATGATTTTGGCCGCCGCGAGGTCGCGAATTTCCTGATCGCTAATGCGCTGTTCTGGCTGGAGCGCTTTCATATCGACGGGCTGCGCGTTGATGCCGTCGCGTCGATGCTCTACCTCGACTATTCGCGCAAGGCCGGTGAATGGATCCCCAACATCCATGGCGGGCGCGAGAACCTCGACGCCATCGCCTTCCTCCAGCGCATGAACAAGGAAGTTTATGCCGCCCATCCCGGCGTGATGACGATCGCCGAGGAATCGACCGCCTGGCCGGGCGTCTCCAAGCCCGTGCATGATGGCGGCCTCGGCTTTGGCTTCAAGTGGAACATGGGCTTCATGCACGACACGCTCGATTACATGGAGCGTGAGCCGATCTATCGCCAATACCACCATGACGATCTGACCTTCGGCCTGATCTATGCGTTTGCCGAGAATTTCGTGCTGCCGCTCTCCCATGACGAGGTGGTGCACGGCAAGAATTCGATCGTGAACAAGATGTCGGGGCTGGAGGGCGACAAATTCGCGACGCTGCGGGCCTACTACACCATGATGTGGGCCTATCCCGGCAAGAAGCTGCTGTTCATGGGCCAGGATTTCGGCCAGCGCCGCGAGTGGAACGAGAATGTCGGGCTCGACTGGGACCTGATGCAATATGGACCGCACAGGGGCCTGAGCGATCTCGTACGTGATCTCAACCATCTCTATCGCGGGCGCCCGGCTCTTCATGAACGGGACTGCGAGGGCGACGGCTTCGAGTGGATGGTGGTGGACGACAACACCAACTCTGTTTTCGCCTGGGCGCGCTATGCGTCCAACGTCGCCCCTATCGTCATGGTTGCCAACCTGACCCCGGTGGCCAGGGACGACTACGTTCTGCCTTTGCCCCTGAAGGGGCAGTGGCGTGAACTGCTCAACACAGATTCCGAACGCTATTTCGGCCTCAATCGCGGCAATCTCGGCAGCATCCATGCCCAGGAGGGGGACTGGAAGGGCAAGCCGGCGATGGCCAGGATCAACGTGCCGCCTCTCACCGCCATTCTCCTGGAATGGGCGGGGAACTAGCAAGAACATGGCGCGTTGGGAGCGACCTCCCGGTGCGCCAGTTCATAGAAGTCATGAAATAAGGGCGGGCTCGGAAAGGTGCGCCCGACAGCAGCACAGTCAGTATGGGAGGAGTTTAGATGACGGATCCGAGACATTCGACGGGTGGTCCGCTTGCACGTTCGGCCATGGCCTATGTGCTGGCCGGCGGGCGCGGCAGCCGATTGATGGAGTTGACCGACCGCCGGGCCAAGCCCGCGGTCTATTTCGGCGGCAAGAGCCGGATCATCGATTTCGCGCTCTCGAATGCGATCAATTCCGGCATCCGCCGTATCGGCGTTGCCACCCAGTACAAGGCGCATTCGCTGATCCGCCACCTCAACCGCGGCTGGAACTTCCTTCGCCCGGAGCGCAATGAAAGCTTCGACATCCTGCCCGCCAGCCAGCGCATCTCGGAAGACATGTGGTATCGCGGCACATCGGACGCGGTGTACCAGAACCTCGACATCATCGACGGCACCGGCGTCGAATACATGGTCATCCTTGCCGGCGACCATATCTACAAGATGGACTATGAGCTGATGCTCCAGCAGCATGTGGAGCAGAAGGCCGACGTCACCATCGGCTGCCTCGAAGTGCCGCGCATGGAGGCCACGGGCTTCGGCGTCATGCATGTCGACGAGAAGGACCGCATCGTCGCCTTCGTCGAGAAGCCGAAGGATCCGCCCGGCATCCCCAGCCAACCCGACATGGCGCTCGCCTCGATGGGCATCTATGTGTTCACGCTGAAGTTCCTCAAGGAGGAACTGCTTCGGGATGCCAACGATCCCAATTCCAGCCGCGACTTCGGCAAGGACATCATCCCGAACATCGTCAAGAACGGCAAGGCTGTCGCGCATCGCTTCCCGACCAGCTGCGTGCGGTCCGAGCATGAGAAGGAAGCCTATTGGCGCGACGTCGGGACGGTGGACGCCTATTGGGAAGCCAATATCGATCTCACCGACGTGGTGCCGGCCCTCGACCTCTACGATCAGGAATGGCCGATCTGGACCTTCGCCGAAATTACGCCGCCGGCTAAATTCGTGCACGACACGGAAGGGCGGCGTGGTACCGCGATCTCGTCACTGGTCTCGGGCGGCTGCGTCGTCTCCGGCGCCACGGCCAAGCGCTCATTGCTTTATACGGGCGTGCGTGTGAACTCCTATTCCTCGGTCGAGAACGCCGTCATCCTGCCCTATGTCGAGATCGGCCGTTCGGCGCACCTGAAGAACGTGGTGATCGACCGCGGCGTCGAGATCCCCGAGGGCCTGGTGGTCGGCGAGGATCCGGTGCTTGATGCTCAGCGCTTCCGGCGCACCGACAAGGGCATCTGCCTGATCACGCAGCCGATGATCGACAAGCTGAAGCGCTGAGCAGAGGCAAGCGGATCGGGAGTACAGTCGTTTCTCCAGGGAGCCGAACCGAGAAATCGCGTGAGGCTCGACCTTTTGTCATGACCGGGCTTGTCCCCCATCAGACAAGTCTGGTCGGGGACAAGCCCGGTCATGACAAAATCATACTTCCTGGACCACAGCCTTCTTCCGGTGCGCCTGTCGAAATGCGGAAATCTCGATGATCAAAGTCCTCGCCGTTGCCTCCGAAATCCATCCGCTGATCAAGACCGGGGGGCTCGCCGACGTCGTCGGCGCGCTGCCCGGCGCCTTGAAGCGCTACGACGTTGCGGTGACGACGGTCATTCCCGGCTATCCGGCGGTGCTGGCCGCCAATGAAAAATGGGAGACGGTCGCCAAGCTTCCGAGCTTTTTCGGCGGGCGCACCACCATCAAGCGCGGCGCGGCGAACGGCCTGAACCTCTTCGTCGTCGACGCACCGCATCTCTTCAACCGGCCCGGCAATCCCTATACGGACAAGGACGGGCGCGACTGGCTCGACAATCCCCAGCGCTACGGCGCCCTTTCCAGCGCGGCGGCCGAGATCTGCCATGGATTGGTGGCCGACTATCGTCCTGACATCGTGCATGTCCACGACTGGCAGGCGGCGCTCACCCTCGCCTATCTCAATTATGCCGAGGGTCCACGGCCGAAATCGGTGATCACCGTGCACAATCTGGCCTTCCAGGGCCAGTACCCCCGTTCGATTCTCGGCAGCCTCGCCTTGCCGCAGCGCTCCTTCTCGGTCGAGGGCGTGGAATATTACGGCATGATCGGCTTCCTGAAGGCCGGGCTGCATTTTGCCGACCGCATCACCACCGTCTCGCCCCGCTATGCCACCGAAATCCAGACGGCCGAGGCCGGCATGGGCCTGGAAGGGCTGCTCGCGGGGCGTTCCGACGTGTTGTCCGGCATCGTCAACGGCATCGACGATAGCGAGTGGAACCCGGCGACCGACACCAAGCTTGCGGTCAACTACGATGCCAAGTCGCTCGCCAAGCGTGCGGGAAACCGCGAGGCTCTGGAAAAGCGCTTCGGCCTCGATCACGACAACTCGCCCTTGTTCTGCCTCGTCAGCCGCCTGACCTGGCAGAAGGGCATCGACATCATGGCCGAGACCGTGCCCCATCTGGTGGCGCATGGCGCGCGGTTCGCGCTGCTCGGCTCGGGTGACAAGGAGCTGGAAGGCATCTTCCGCCAGGCGACCTATCAATATCCGGGTCGTGTGGGTGCCGTGTTCGGCTTCGACGAGGCGCTGTCGCACCTGATGTTCGGTGGCGGCGACATGACGCTGGTGCCCTCGCGTTTCGAGCCCTGCGGCCTCACCCAGCTCTACGGCCTGCGCTATGGCTGCATACCGGTGGTGGCGCGCGTCGGAGGCCTGTCCGATACCATCGTCGACGCCAACGACGCCGCGCTCACGCTGAAGGCGGCCACGGGCGTGCAGTTCCAGCCCATCACCGGCGCCATGCTGCAGGAGGGAATCTCCCGCGCCATCGCTCTCTATCGCGACAAGACAGTCTGGCAGGCCATGCAGAAGCGCGGCATGGGGCTGGACCTGTCCTGGACTTCCCGTGCCAGTGCCTATGCCAAGCTCTACAAGGACTTGTTGAAGTAACATTGGACTTGTTGAAGTAACACTGTTCTCGCCGTTCACCCCTACTGTCGACCAACCGGAACCTTGACATGATCCGTACCGTTCCCACCACGCCCATCGATGGCCAGAAGCCCGGCACATCCGGCCTGCGCAAGAAAGTGCCGGTGTATCAGCAGCCCCATTATGTCGAGAACTTCGTACAGTCGATCTTCGACACACTCGAAGGCTTTGCCGGCAAAACATTGATCGTCGGCGGCGATGGCCGCTTCTACAATCGCGAGGTCGTGCAGAAGATCCTGAAGATGGCAGCCGCCGCCGGCTTCGGCCGCATCAAGGTGGGGCAGGGCGGCCTGATGTCCACGCCGGCCGTCTCCGCCGTCATCCGCAAATATGGCGCCTTTGGCGGCATCGTGCTCTCGGCTTCGCACAATCCCGGCGGTCCCGATGGCGATTTCGGCATCAAGTACAATATCGGCAATGGCGGCCCGGCGCCGGAAAAGATCACCGATGCGATCTTCGCCCGCACCAAGACGATCGGCGAATACAAGATCGCCGACGTGCCGGATGTCGACATCGACCAGCTTGGCGAAGCGAAGATCGGCGACACCGTGGTCGAGGTGGTCGATCCCGTCGCCGACTATGCCGAGCTGATGCAGAAGCTGTTCGACTTCGACGCCCTGCGCACCCTGTTCAAGAGCGGCTTCACGATGCGCTTCGACGCAATGTCCGCCATCACCGGTCCCTATGCCAAGCGCATCATCGAGGGCCTGCTCGGTGCCGCGCCCGGCACCGTGGTGAACGATACGCCACTGCCGGATTTCGGCGGCCACCATCCCGACCCGAACCCCGTCAATGCCCATGACCTCTACGAGTTGATGATGGGCCCGAACGCTCCGGATTTCGGCGCTGCCTCCGACGGCGACGGCGATCGCAACCTGATCATCGGCCGCGGCATCTTCGTGACCCCCTCCGACAGCCTCGCCATCCTGGCGGCGCATGCCGATCTCGCCCCCGGTTATGCCAAGGGCATCGCCGGCATTGCGCGCTCGATGCCGACGAGCCTGGCCGCCGACCAGGTCGCCAAGGCCATGGGCATCAAGATCTACGAGACGCCGACCGGCTGGAAGTTCTTCGGCAACCTGCTCGATGCCGGCCTTGCCACCATCTGCGGCGAGGAAAGCGCCGGCACCGGCTCCAACCATATCCGCGAGAAAGACGGCGTCTGGGCCGTGCTGCTCTGGCTGACCCTCCTCGCCAAGCGCCGCCAGCCGGTGATCCACATCGTGCGGGAGCACTGGGCCAAATATGGCCGCAACTATTATTCGCGCCACGACTATGAGGCGGTGCCGACCGAGGCCGCCAATGGGGTGATGGAGGCGATCCGTTCACAAATCTCCAGCCTGCCCGGCCAGAGCTTCGGCAAGCTCAAGGTCCACTCGGCCGACGATTTTGCCTATCATGATCCGGTGGACGGCTCGGATTCCAAGAACCAGGGCCTGCGCATCCTGTTCGAAGGCGGCTCGCGCGCGGTCTTCCGCCTCTCCGGCACCGGCACGGAGGGCGCGACGCTGCGTGTCTATCTGGAGCGCTACGAGCCCGATACCGCGCATCAGGATATCGAGACGCAGGCGGCGCTGGTCGATGTCATCGCCGTCGCACGCAAGATCAGCGGTATCGTCGAGAAGACCGGCATGGCCGAGCCCACCGTCGTGACCTGAGGCAAACGGGGCGGGTCTTCAGACCCGCCTCTTTCTGCAACGTCTCCTGGCGGGTCTGAAGACCCGCCCCCCGATATCGGGTTGCCAGATCCGGCGCCCTGCTTCTATCGTGGCTCTGCACCCATTTCGAAGGGCATGTCATGCCTGCGCAGGCTTCCTTTCGCCGATTTCTGCAGTCGGTCTCCGCCCCGGCGTTTCTCGCCGCCTGCGCTCTCGGGGCTGCCCACATCACCCCGGCAGCGGGACAGGCGCAGGCCGCCTGCGCCATTCGAGATTGGCGCTGCCTGCTGAAGCAAGCCGCGACCGATGTCCAGAAGGACAAGCAGGACAGCGGCGACAACCATGGCCGCTATCTCGTCGACATCGTCAGGGGCTATCCCGAGGCGGATCGGGTGGGCCTTGCACAACAGTTCCTCGCCTCTGCCGGCCAGGACGACGATCTCCAGACCCGCCTCGAAAACTTCCTGGTGCCGGCGCAGTTGCGCCAGCAGCCAGATGTCGAGGCACTGAGGAAGGCCCTGGCCAGCGGCGTCTCGCCGGAGCCGGACTTTGCCCTCACCGAATATGCAAGATTGGCGTTCCAGAGCCTGATCGCCCGCAACGACAAGGACACCATCCTCAAGCTCTGGCGGGAAGAGGGCAAGCAGCTCTGGCGCAACGCCCCGCAGGCGGAACTGGCCATCGACAGCTGGCTCGCCGAGACCACCCCCGATATTCTCAAGGAGAGCATCAGGACGCGCGGGCTGGTGGATGGCGGCTGGGCGGCGATTTCCGGGGTGGCGGAACGTCTCTGCCGGCAGGGGGCCAAGGACAGGGGCGACGGACTTTTGGCGCTGCTGGAACAGGAGCGTACGACCTGGAACACCAATCGCAGTCACGATGCCACCAATCTCGCCAGCACGGTGATGGCCGTGGCTGCCTGTGATGGTTTCGAGGCGGCCGAGAAGCGACTCGATGCCGCCGAAAGCCAGATGAAGAGCGATGTTGCCGCCATCCGCACGCATATCGCCGACAAGGACGATGCCCAGGCAACCATCGATCTCCTGGAACAGACCGTGGCCGAAACCGGCGTACGCCCGCTGATCCGCGCCTATCTCGATGTCGGCCGCACGGATGACGCCGTGCGCGTCTTCGGCCGCTTGCCGGCACAGGACGCCGCGGACGGTGTCGTTCTGGGCACGGACGGGTCGCCTGGTGACCCCGATGCGGAGAATGGCGAGGGCGGCTGGCAGACAGAGTACAGGAGCTGGGCCGAGGCGCGCTCCTTCAGCGCCGATCCGCAACTGGTCCTCGCCGATGTCGATCGCTGGGGAAAGGAAGACGACGACAATGTCGGTGCGGATGCCATGGCCCAGATGCTGCGCACGGCCGAGGCCCTGCCGAATTTCAAGGGAACCAAGCGCCCCTTCGTCGTCAAGCTCAAGGCGCTCGGTGAGCGTATTGCCGCGCTTCCCAATGCCGAGGGTCTGGCACGCCAGCAGACCGAGGTGATGCTGGCGGACGCCGAACTGCAGATCGCCGGCTGCAGGCCGAGCGACGATCAGTTCCAGGCTTGGGAAAAGGCATTCGCCGCCGCCCCGGACATTCAGACACGCGTGGAGGGAATCGTGGCCGTCGCCAGGCTCCTGCGCCATATCGAAAACGGCGCGGCCAATAGCGCGCATGACCCCGGCTATGGAGCCTGCGTGATTGCGCGGGGATAGTTTGGTATCGCGTCTGCCAGCCTACCCTCGCGGCGCACTCAGCCTTTGCTGGCCAATCACCACCGGCTCGACCTTGCCGGCCGAGATGCGCCTGGCGGTCTTGTCGTCAGGCAATCGGCGGGCGAGGGCGTAGGTGCGCTCCATCAGGTCGAGGGCAGCGGCCTTGCGGTCGGTGACATGGGCGAATTCCTTGCCGTCGATGGGGTCTCCGATGGCGATCGGCAGCACGGTGCCGATGCGATCGCGCACTTCCTTGAAGATCAGCGACAGGCGCAGCGTCTGGTTCATGTGGCTGGCGATCTGGAACAGGCGGCTGTTCTGGCCGCCGAAGAAGATCGGCACCACCACGGCGCCGGAGCGCTGGATGAGCTGTACGGTGAAGGGTTGCCAGGGCGCATCCATCGCCGGGCGGCGGCCGAGCTTGTCGGGCGAGGTCGAGACCGCGCCGGCCGGGAAGACGATGACGCAGCCGCCCGCATCGAGCCGCCGTCGGGCCTCGGCGCGCGTACGCAGGTTGGTCTGCATCGCCTCTTCGGTTTCGGAAAAATCCACCGGCAGGAGATGCTTGTGCGTCTCGGGCGCGCGCAGCAGCAAGGCATGGGTGAGGATGACATAGTCCTGCCGGACCAGCCCGATTAGCCAGCCGATGGTGACGCCGTCGAGCACGCCATAGGGATGGTTGGCGATGATCACGCAGGGACCGGTCTTCGGGATCTTGGCGAGCTGGGAATGGTCGAACTGCGCCTCGAGCTTGAGCTTGCGCACGGCGGCCGCGAAAAAGGTCTCGCCGTCGACCGGATTGCGCTGGTTTTCCAGGTAGAGCTTCTTGAGCTTTGGCTGGCCGGTCACCTTCTCGATGGCTTTGATGAGCGCCTGCTTCGGTTTGGAGAAGGTGGGGTCCGCATAGGTGAACTGAACGTCGTTGACCCCCGCGCCGCGCCCTGTTTTGCCAGCCATGTGTTACCTTCAGATGCCCATTTGTTGCATCGGTTTATGACTATAGCGCCATGTGGGTAGCGAAGCACCTGCCATAACCTGTAAATCGGCAATTCCTTGTGGGCGCCTGATATTTTGTCAAACGCGAAGCATCTAGTCTTTGCCTTTTGACCGTTCAGGATGTCAGGAAAGTACGACGTTATTTCGACAGTCGAGGCATGGACGGCATGGCAAGCGTTTCAATGGCAAATCCGGGCATGGCCGCGCCCCTGGGAGCGAGCTGGACCGGGGAGGGTGTCAATTTTGCCGTCTATTCAGCCGATGCCGAGCGCATCGAGGTCTGCCTTTTCGATGCCGGCGGTGGGGAGACGGCTCGAATCGCCTTGGGCGGACGCGAGGGGGCCGTGCATCACGGCCTCATTCCCGGCCTTGCCGAGGGGCAGCTCTACGGCTTGCGCGCCCATGGCCCCTGGGCGCCGGAGAAGGGATTGCGCTTCAATCCTGCGCGCCTGCTGATCGATCCACGCGCCACGCGTCTCGTCCTGCCCCCCGGCATGACCTCGGCCCTGCCGGTCAAGGGCGCTGCCGGTGTCGACGATCTCGTCCTTGACGGGGCCGATACGGCCGCCCTGATGCCGAAGGCGGTGCTGGAACGGCCTGCCGGGCCGGCCCGCCGGCCGTCAGCGCCGAAACCTTCCACGCGCATCGTCTATGAGCTGCATGTCAGGGGCTTCAGCCAGAGGCATCCCGAAATCCCGGCCGAGCTACGCGGCACCTTCGCAGCGCTCGCCCATCCCGCCGCCATCAGGCATTTCCTGGCGCTCGGCGTCACCACGCTGGAGATCATGCCGCTGGCGGCCTGGATCGACGAGCGCCATCTCGAGCCGCTCGGCCTCAGCAATTACTGGGCCTACAATCCCGCCTGCTTCCTGGCGCCCGATCCGCGCCTTGTGCCTGGCGGCATGGCGGAGATCGCCAGGACCATCGACGCCCTGCATCAGGCCGGCCTCGAGGTGATCCTCGACGTCGTCTACAACCACACCTCGGAGAGCGACGAACGCGGCGGCACCCATTCGCTACGCGGGCTCGACAATCGGTCCTATTACCGCCTCGCCGATAATCCGCGCTTCTATTCCAACGTTACCGGCTGCGGCAACACGCTGGCGCTCGACCGGGAGCCAGGCATGGGGCTGGCGCTCGATGCCCTGCGCCATTGGGCCGGCGCCGGCGGCTTCGATGGTTTCCGCTTCGACCTCGCCCCGGTGCTCGGCCGCACGCCGGCAGGTTTCGATGCCAAGGCACCCCTGTTCGCTGCCATCGCCGCCGACCCGCTGCTGAGCGGCAAGCGGATGATCGCCGAGCCCTGGGATATCGGACCGGGCGGCTACCAGCTCGGCCACTTCCCGCAGGGCTGGAGCGAGTGGAATGACCGCTACCGCGACGACATCAGGCGCTTCTGGCGCGGCGATGGCGGCATCGGCGCGCTCGCCACACGCCTTGCCGGCTCCTCCGACCTGTTCGATGCGGCGACACGCCACCCCACCGAAAGCGTCAACTTTGTCTCCGCCCATGACGGCTTCACGCTCGACGACACGGTGAGCTTCGCTACCAAGCACAACAATGCCAATGGCGAGAACAATCGCGACGGGCATGCCGGCGAGATCAGCTGGAACAATGGTGCGGAGGGGCCGAGCACCGCGCCCGAGATCGTGGCGCTGCGCCGTTCCTATGTGCGAGCCATGCTGGCCACGCTCCTGCTCTCGCGCGGCACACCGATGATCGGCATGGGCGACGAGCTCGGCCGCAGCCAGAATGGCAACAACAATGCCTATGCGCAGAACAACGAGACCACCTGGATCGACTGGGAGGATGCCGACCAGTCACTGATCGCCTTCGTTGGCAGCCTTGCCAATCTGCGCAAGTCGCTGCCTGTCGTCACGGCCAGCAGCTTTCTCACCGGCCAGACCAGCCCAACCGGTCGTCCCGACGTGATCTGGGTCGGTGCCAATGGCCGCCCCCTCCAGGGCTCGGAATGGAGCAATCCTGCCAAACGTACGCTCGGCATGCTCCTGAGCGATGCGGATGGCGGCGAGGTGCTGATCTGGTTCCACGCCGGCAATGAGCCCTTCTATGCCCGCCTGCCGGATCTGCCGCCTCGCAAGGTCTGGCGCCTCGCCCATGCCAGCGACGAATATCAGGCGCTGGCTCTGCCGACCGACTATGGCGCCTTCGACATCATCGAGGTCGCGCCGCGCTCGGTGGGTGTCTTCATCGCCGAGGCCGGCCGCGCCCCACGCCGTGATGGCGATGCGCCGCCCGAAGTGCTGGATCTGCTCGCCACCGCCGCCGGCATCGCACCCGAATGGTGGGAAGTCTCGGGCAAGCACACGCTGGTTTCGGCCGATACCAAGCGGGCGCTGCTCACTGCGATGGGCCTCCCGCATCACACGCTCGCGCAGGCGCGCGAGAGCCTCGACCATCTGCGCGAGCTGGCGCCGGCCGCGGCCTCGACGGGCAGGACCTACCAGCCTGCTGCACTTGCCGATGGCGGCCGGCGGTTCGGCCTCTCCGCCCAGCTCTACACGCTGCGGCGCCAGGGCGATCAGGGCATCGGCGATTTCCGCACGCTTGAGCAACTCGCCGAGGCCGCTGCGGCCAAGGGTGCCAGCCTGCTCGCCCTCAATCCCTTCCACGCCATGTTCCCCTCCAACCGGGAGCGGGCCAGCCCCTATCAGCCCTCGGATCGCCGCTTCCTCGATCCGGCCATGATCGCGCTCGATGCGGTGCCGGAGATCGCCGACCCCGGCCGTTTCACGCTGCCCGAAGGGCGTCTGATCGACTGGCCGGCGGTGTGGAAGCTCAAGCGGGCCGCGCTCGCCGAAGCCTTTGCGGCGCTGCCAAACATGCCGGTGCGCAAAGCGGCTTTCGAGGCCTTCAAGGTACAGGGCGGCGAGATGCTCTCGCGCTTTGCCATGTTCCAGGCGCTTGAAGAGCGAGCCGGCTCGACCGCGATCGTTGGTTGGGACGAAGCCGTCGACCTCGGCCGGGAGGTGCATGAAGCGTCCGACTTCGCCAGCTATCTGCAGTTCCTCGCCGAGGAACAGCTCGCCGCCGCCAGCCGCAACGGCCTCGCCATCGGCTTCTGCCGCGATCTGGCCGTCGGTGCAGCACCGGATGGCGCCGAGGTCTGGACGTCGCCCGACGCCTTCCTGAAGGGGGTCTCGGTGGGCGCGCCGCCCGATCCCTTCTCCGCCGACGGGCAGGTCTGGCACATCCCGCCACTCGATCCGCTCGCTCTGCAGAACAGCAATTTCAGCCATTACCGTGAGCTGCTCGCCGCCAATATGCGCCATGCCGGCGCCTTGCGCATCGACCATGTCATGGGGCTGACGCGGCTCTTCGTCATTCCTGACGGTGCCAAGGCAAGCGAGGGCGCCTATCTCAGATACCCGATCGAGGCGATGCTGCGGGTGCTGGCCGAGGAGAGCAATCGCGCCAAATGTCTCGTGGTGGGCGAGGATCTCGGCACGGTGCCCGAAGGCTTCCGGGAGCGCCTCGCCGAGGCCGATCTCTATTCCTACCGCGTGCTGTTCTTCGAACGCGACGGTGCCGTGTTCCGCCAGCCCGAAATCTATCCGGCGCAATCGCTCGCCTGCGTCGCCACGCATGATCTGGCGACCTTGCGCGGCTGGTGGAACGGCGCCGACATCGCCCTCAACAAATCGCTCGGGCGGACGGTGGATGCCGATGCGGAGGCGGAGCGCGCCAAGGACAAGGCGGCTTTGCTGGAGGCGATCAACCAAGAGGAAGCGAGCAAAGAGGAAGCGGGTCAAAAGGCTGCAGGCGACGATGAGGCGAAGCAACTGATGCCGGAACTCGTCGGCGCCATCCACGGTTTTCTCGCTTCCGCGCCCTCAGGCCTGGTGGTCGCCCAGATCGAGGACCTGGCCGGCGAGATCGATCCAGTCAACCTGCCTGGCACCGACCGTGAATATCCGAACTGGCGCCGACGGCTGGAACTCGACGTCGAGGCGGCGCTGGAGACGGACACGGCCAGGGCGGTATTCGCGGCGATGAAGAAGGAAGGGCGGTAGCATGAGCGCCGGGCCCGCCCCCACGAGCCTGCGCAAACAGCGGGCGCTCTATCTGGGGCTGTTCGCTGCCCAGACCGTCTGCGCGACGATCCTCGTTTTCGAACTCATGCCGTTCTTCTGGCGCCTCGTCGATGACCTTGGCGAGGTGCAGGAGGTCTCGAACCGGGGAGAAGCCCTGGCCTGCCTCTGCGTGGTGGTCTTCCAGGCCTGCTACTGGTGGCGGATCAACAATCTGGGCGTGCCCTTCGCCACGAAAAGCCAGTTGCTCTCGCATCTGCTCGTCTTCGTCGGCCGAATGAGCTTCCTGTTTGCCGGTACCCTGGCCTCGCTCATCTTTTTTCGGCACATGCCGCTGCTCGCCCCCTCGAACCTGACGCTTACTGGAGCGCTCAGGCTGCTCCTCTTCCTCGCGGTGCTGTTTTCGTGGTTCTGTTATTCATTGGAGGTGGAGCGGTTCGGGACATATCAGGCTGGGGCATAGGCGGTGGCCACAACCCTACAGGCGCGAGCCAGGGTTTGGAGACCCCGACACGAAAGTCGCGAAATAGCCGAAGCGGGCGCAGATATTGTCATGCCCGGGCTTGTTCCGGACATCCAGGCGCGACCTCCGTAAGCGTTCGTGCCCCTCGATTGCCGGGACAAGCCCGGCAATGACAAAAAGTCGAGGTTCCCGAGATTTTTCGGTCAGCTCTGGAGGGGTATCGGGCTGCCGTCATGGCGGGCGAAGCGAAGCAATCCAGCGATCGCACCATCGAGAAACAGGCCGATGGTCGTGAGCAACCGCCCGGCGGAATAGGATTTCGGTTCCGAGAAACGTTGCACCGCCGTCCCATTCATTTTTCAACGGCGTTGATTGCCTCTTGATAAGCGGAGGATGCCTCCGTATATCTAAACATGCAGCGAGAAAACGCATTCGCGCATGTCATTCCGGCAAGACCCGACGGTTCCTTCGCCTCGGCCCGCCCCGCCAGCGCCCTTGCTGCCGCGCCAATTCATACATCACAAACACTGAATGGGGTATCCCTTCATGTCTCTTTCCATCAGCCTCACCATCAATGGTCGTCTGCGCAGGGTCGATCTCGATGATCCTCGCGTAATGCTGCTCGACCTGTTGCGCGAGCGTCTCGATCTGCCCGGCAGCAAGAAGGGGTGCGATCGAGGCCAATGCGGCGCTTGCACCGTGCTGGTCGACGGACGGCGCATCAATTCCTGCCTCGCTCTCGCTGCGAGCCTCGACGGCGCCGAGATCACCACCATCGAAGGACTGGCCGAGGGCGGCGAGCTCCATCCGGTCCAGGCCGCCTTCATCGCCCATGACGCCTTCCAGTGCGGCTACTGCACGCCCGGCCAGATCATGAGCGCCGTGGGCCTCATCTCGGAAGCTCAGGCGGGCAACGATCCCGAGCGCATCCGCGAATTGATGAGCGGCAATATCTGCCGTTGCGGAGCCTATCAGGGCATCACCGAGGCCGTGCAGGACGCGCAGGAAATCCTCGCAGAACGCAATCGGAGGAACGCGGCATGAACCGCTTCGACTATTTCAGGCCCTCCAGCATTGCGGAGGCCGTGGTTGCCGGCGCCGAGCCGGGTTCGGCCTATCTCGCCGGCGGCACCAATCTGCTCGATCTGTTGAAAGTGGGCATTGAACGGCCCGAACGGGTCGTCGACATCTCGCGGCTGCCCGGTCTCGACCGCATCGAATGGCTTGCCGATGGCGGCGTGCGCATCGGCTCGCTCGTCCGTAATGCCGACCTTGCCTATGACCCACGCTTCGCGCGGACCTTCCCCGCTGTTGCCGAAGCGCTGCTGTCGGGCGCGTCCGCGCAGCTTCGCAATGCAGCGACCGTGGGCGGCAATCTCCTGCAGCGCACGCGCTGCGCCTATTTCCACGACCGCGCCAGCGCCTGCAACCGGCGCGCGCCGGGTTCGGGCTGCGACGCGCGCGAGGGCGAGAACCGGCTGCATGCGGTGCTTGGCTGGAGCGAGCACTGCATCGCCACCCACCCCTCCGATTTCTGCGTGCCGCTCGTGGCGCTGGACGCCGTGGTCGAAGTCGAGGGGCCGCGCGGCGCCCGCGAGGTCGTCCTCGATGCCCTGCATCTCCTGCCCGGCGTGACGCCGGAACTGGAGACAGCGCTGGAGCCCGGCGAGTTGATCGTGGCGCTGAGGCTTCCCGCCCAGGCAGCCGCCTTCTCGCGTCGGGCGCGCTACCTGAAGCTGCGCGAACGCACCTCCTATGCCTTCGCCGTGGTTTCGGCGGCGGCTGCGCTCGATATCGAGGGTGGCGTGATCCGCGAGGCGCGCCTTGCGCTCGGCGGCGTCGCGGCCAAACCCTGGCGCGCGAGAGAGGCCGAGGCCTCGCTGGAAGGCGCCCCGCCTTCGGAGGAGGCCTTCGCGAAGGCGGCCGAACTGGCTCTCGCCGAGGCGCGGCCGTCCGGCGACAACGCCTTCAAGATCGAACTGGCGCGCCGCATCCTCGCGCGTGCGCTCACCCTTGCCTTCGAAGGGACGCCGGCGGCCATGCCTGCGCTGCCGGCTTCGCCCTTCGCCACCACTTCCGGAGCGACCCATGCCGCATGAGAGCGCCAGTTCACCGACCCAGTATCGCCGCCACGGCTCCAATGCCGGCCAGCCCCTGACGCGCCGCGATGGCCCGCTCAAGGTCACCGGCCGCGCCACCTTTGCGGCCGACAACCATCCCGAAGGCATGCTCTATGCCGTCACGGCTGTCAGCAGCATCGCGCGCGGGCGGGTTACATTCCTCGATGTCGATGCCGCCAAGGCCCATCCCGGCGTCGTCGAGGTGCTCACGCCGGCCAACCGGCCGCCTTTGGCCCATGATCCGGACGTCAAGATGGCGCCCTTCGGCTTCCGGGTGGAGGTGCTGCAGGACGACACCGTGCGCTATGCCAACCAGCCGATCGCGCTGGTGATCGCCGAAACGCTGGAGGCGGCGACCGAAGGCGCCCTGCTGCTCAATGCGCGTTACGACGTCAAGGACGCGCGTGTTACGCCCGAAAGTGGCCTGCACTACGATCTCACGGCTGTCGGCGTCGGTTCGCCGGCGCGAACCGCCCATGGCGATCTCGAAGCAGGCTTTGCAGCGGCCAGCATCGTCACGGAGGCCGTCTATGTCACGCCGCCGCAATACCACAACGCCATGGAGCCCCATGCCGTGGTGGCACAGTGGGATGGCGACCACCTGACGCTGGACATGCCCAACCAGGCCATGACCCTGAGCTGCATCTCCTACGGAGCCTATTTCGGCATCCCGGTCCAGAACATCCTGATCCGCTCGCCCTTCCTCGGCGGCGGCTTCGGCTCCAAGGCGATCCTCAACGGGCCGCAGATCCTCGGCATCCTGGCGGCGCGCATGCTGAAGCGGCCGGTCAAGCTCGTGCTGACTCGGGCGCAGATGTATGGGCCTGTCGGGCATCGCGGCAGTACCTGGCAGACCCTGCGCCTCGGCATGGACGATGAGGGGCATCTCACGGCGCTGCATCATCACGCGCTATGCGCCACCTCCAGCTTCGACGACTTCATCGAACCGGCGGCGAACGCCTCGCTGCCGCTTTACGCCAGCCCCGCCATCCTTGCCGAGCATTCGGGTCTCAGGCTCGATATCGGCACGCCGGGGCCGATGCGTGCGCCAGGAGAGGCGTCCGGATCGGCGGCGCTCGAGGTTGCGATGGACGAGGCCGCCCAGGCCTGCGGCATGGATCCGCTCGAGTTCAGGCTCGCCAACTATGCCGAGACGGAGCCCGGCAGCGGCAAGCCCTTCTCCTCCAAGGCGCTACGCGAATGCTATGCCGAAGGGGCCAAGCGCTTCGGCTGGTCGGGCCGTCCCCTGCAGCCGCTGCAGATGCGGGACGAGAACGGCTTCCTCGTCGGCTGGGGCATGGGCACGGCGGTGTTCCACTGCCCGCATTTCCCGGCCGAGGCCCGTGCGACCCTGCGGGATGACGGCACGGCGCTCGTCGAGACGTCGGGCGCCGACATGGGGCAGGGGGCCTGGACCGCTCTTGCCCAGATCGCCGCCGAGGCGCTCGGCCTCGATCCCGATCAGGTCGAGTTCCACTCAGGCATATCGAGCCTGCCCGACGGCGGCATCGCCGGTGGCTCCGGCCATACGGCCAGCGCGGGCCTCGCGCTCAACAACGCAGGCGAGGATGCCATTGCCAGGCTCGCCGAACTCGCGACTTCAGATCCCCGCTCACCGCTGTTCGGCGCCGGCAATATCGGCGTGGTCGCTCGCAATGGTCGACTGCATCGCCGCGACGACGACGGCCAGAGCGAAAGCTACGCCGAAATCCTCAGGCGCGCCGGCCAGGCCGCGGTGGTCGGCACTGCGAGGGCGATGCGCGATCCGGCGGCTGGCGCGGCGCATGCGCTCTTCTCTCACGGAGCCGTCTTCGCCGAGGTGAAGGTCGATCCCGATCTCGGCCAGGTTCGCGCCACCCGCCTGGTCGGCGCCTTCGCGGCCGGCCGCATCATCAATCCCCGCCTGGTGCGCAGCCAGTATTTCGGCGGCATGATCTGGGGCATCTCCTTTGCCCTGCATGAGCATGCGATCACCGATCCCAGGACCGGGCGGATCATGAATGCGGACCTCGCCGAGTACCACGTGCCCGTCAATGCCGACGTACCGTCGCTCGACGCGATCCTGATCCCGGAGGACGATCCCTACATCAATCCGCTGGGCGTGAAGGGCGTCGGCGAGATCGGCATTACGGGGACAGTGGGCGCCATCGCCAACGCGGTCTGGCACGCCACCGGCAAGCGCATCCGGCGGTTCCCGATCAGGATCGAGGATCTGGTCGGCTGATGGTTAGGCGAGAGCCGGCGGCGCCCTCCCGAGACCACAGGCGTCTCGCCCATAGGCGCTAACTTGAGCGCGATCCCTCCCCGGTTTCGGGGAGGGTGGACCGGCGAAGCCGGGACGGGTGGGGTAGGGTGGCGCGACATCTGCTTATTTCTGCTTTGTCGCGCCACTCTCCCCCTTCCGTCGTCACTGCGTGACGCCACCTTCCCCGCAGTCGGGGAAGGATTAGTAGCGCCGTTTCCGGCTAAAGTTGGCGCCTATGGGCGTCTCGCCTGCCTCGTCCTATTCTGCAAGCGTCTCGTTTCCAAGAGCAGGCGGGACGCCTGCGGTCCCAGGAACGTCCGGGCTGTGAACTCGGATTATCGATTTACTACGGCATTGCCGTTGGGGGCGTTTCCCGGGTGCGCGGACGTCTCGTCCGCTCTTGGAAACGTTGCGGCTGCTAGAAGGGGCGGACGAGACGTCTGCGCACCCGGCAAGAGCGCCCGACCGTTCGCGCTTTCCCATCCTCATGTTCATCGCCGCGATCACCGCGCTGCCCCTGAACATGGTCGTGCCCTCGCTTGCGAACATCGCCCGCGACCTCAGCGCGGATTTCGCGCTCGTCAACGTGGCGGTTGCCGGCTATGCGGCGGTCTCCGCTTTGACCTATCTTCTCGCGGGCGCCCTGTCGGACAGATTTGGGCGCAGGCCGGTGATCGTGACGGCGCTCGCCATCCTCACCCTGGCCTCGGCGGCCTGCAGTCTGGTGGACAGCATCGGCATGTTCCTCGCTTGTCCGTTTCGGATGAAGCTCACAACGCGCAGTGACCGCCCGGTTGCAATTACCGTGCATTCGTCGAGTATGACACCTTTGCGTCGTGGGAGCGGTCCATGAGCCTCTACGCCCTCAAGCCGAGATTCCAGGCCCTGCTGCGTCCGCGGGTGACGCGGATGGCGGAGGCCGGCTACACCGCCAACCAGGTCACGCTGGGGGCGGCGGCCGGATCGCTCGTCGTCGGGCTCGGTGTGGCGTTCTTGTCGGACCTGCGCATCCTCTTCCTGCTGCTGCCGGTCTGGCTGTTCATCCGCATGGCGCTCAACGCCATCGACGGCATGCTTGCCCGCGAGTTCGGCCAGAAGAGCCTGCTCGGCGCCTATCTCAACGAGATCGCCGATGTCGTCTCCGATGCAGCCTTGATCCTGCCCTTCGCCACCCTGCCTCTATTCGGTCCGTTCTGGACCGGCGCGGTGATCGTGCTCGCCGTGATCAGCGAGTTCGCCGGCGTGATGGGGCCGATGGTCGGCGCCTCCCGCCGCTATGACGGGCCGCTCGGCAAGAGCGACCGGGCCTTCCTGTTCGGGGCGCTCGGCCTGTGGATCGGCCTCGGCCTGCCGCAGCCGGACTGGCTGTTCTGGCTGATGCCCTTGGCCGTGCTTTTCCTCACACTGACCATCGTCAATCGCGTGCATAAGGGCCTGCGCGAAGCGCGGAGCCACCAAAGCGTTTTGCGATCTGACGGTATCGTCGAGAATCGCAAAGACGCGTCGTAACGCGCTTTGCTCAAGGAGAATTAATGCGTCCTGCTCAGTCAAGTCACTTCCCCACCCATGACGGCGCGTCCTTGTTCTACCGGCATTGGCCCGCAGTAAACGGTCCGGCCAAAGGCGCCATCGTGCTGTTCCATCGTGGCCACGAACATTCCGGGCGCATGGCGCATCTGCCGGACGAGTTCGGCATGCCCGATTACGATCTTTTCGCCTGGGATGCGCGCGGCCACGGCGAATCCCCCGGCGAGCGCGGCGATGCGCCGAGCTTTGCCGCTCTGGTGCGCGATGTGCAGAGCTTCATCGACCATATCGGCGATGCCCATGGCATCCAGCCTGCCGATATCGCCGTGGTGGCGCAGAGCGTCGGGGCGGTCGTCGCTGCCACCTGGGTGCATGACTATGCGCCGAAGATCCGGGCCCTGGTGCTGGCCTCGCCCGCCTTCAAGGTGAAGCTCTACGTGCCCTTCGCCCGGCCCGGCCTGAAGCTCATGCAGAGGGTGCAGGGCAATTTCTTCGTGCAGTCCTATGTCAAGTCGACCTTCCTCACACATGACCAGGCGCGCCAGCAATCCTTCGACGAGGACAGGCTGATCACCCGCGCCATTTCGGTGCGCGTCCTGCTCGGCCTGTATGAGGCGGCCAGGCGCGTGGTGGCGGATGCCCGCGCCATCGTGGTGCCGACCCAGCTCCTGGTCTCCGGCTCGGACTGGGTGGTGCATCACGGGCCGCAGCACCGCTTTTATGAAAATCTCGGCTCGGCCACCAAGGAGCGTCACATCCTGCCAGGCTTCTATCACGACACGCTGGGCGAGAAGGACCGGGCGCTGGCCATCGGCCATATCAGGCGCTTTCTCACCGAACGCTTCGCCGCACCGCTCGAACGCCCGCATCTCCTCGATGCCGACCGCCAGAGCGCCTCGCGCGACGAAGCGGACAGGCTGGCCTCGCCCCTGCCGCTGGCGTCGCCGAAGGGGCTGTACTGGGCCGGCACCAGGCTCGGCCTCAAGGCCACGGGTCTCGTCTCCGACGGCATCAGGCTCGGCCATCGGACGGGTTTCGATTCCGGCTCGACGCTCGATTATGTCTACCGCAACACGCCGTCGGGTCGCTCGGCGCTCGGGCGGATGGCCGATCGGAATTATCTCGACGCCATCGGCTGGCGTGGCATCCGCCAGCGCAAGCTTCACGTCGAGGAGTTGCTGCGCCTGGCCATCGCCCGGCTGAAGGACGAGGGCAAGCCCATCAACATCCTCGACATCGCCGCCGGCCATGGCCGCTATGTGCTGGAAGCGCTGGAAGCGCAGGGTGTGGCACGGCCGGATGCGATCCTCCTGCGCGACTACAGCGACATCAATGTCGAGGCCGGCGGCAGGCTGATCGCCGAGAAGGGGCTCGCCGACATCGCCCGTTTCGTGAAGGGCGATGCCTTCGATGCCGCCAGCCTCGCCGCCATCGAGCCGAAGCCGACCCTCGGCCTCATCTCCGGCCTCTACGAGCTCTTCGCCGACAACAATCTGGTGAAATGGTCGCTGGGCGGCTTGGCCGCGGCGATCCCGCCCGGCGGCTACCTGATCTATACCGGCCAGCCCTGGCATCCCCAGCTCGAATACATCGCCCGCGCCTTGACCAGCCATCGCGAGGGCCAGGCCTGGGTGATGCGCCGGCGGATCCAGGCCGAGATGGATCAACTGATCGAGAATGCCGGCTTCGAGAAGCTGGAGCAGCGCATCGACGAATGGGGCATCTTCACGGTGTCGCTGGCCCGCCGCAGGGCGGTGTCATGAGGATACTGGACCTCGAGTTCTGGGCAACAAAGGCGCAGGCGCCGTCATTCCGGGCGACTGAAAGGAGACCCGGAACCCATGAACACTGTCCTTCGAGGTCTGTGTTCATGGATTCCGGCTCTTCGCTGCGCTACGGCCGGAATGACGAACCGCTCTCGCCTCATCGCCAGCAAACCCCAATTCGGAGTTCGGCATGACCCTGGCCGTTCCGCAGGACCTGCCGTCCCGCCGGCCCTGGCTGCGCGCGTTCCTCTGGATCGCGGGGCTCGGCGTGCTGTTCTATACCAGCTATCCGCTCGCCAATTATCTTGCCGACCAGCGCGCCTTCGTGCCCTCGATCGTGTTCGGCTGGGAGAAGGGCATGCCCTTCCTGCCCTGGACGATCATTCCCTACTGGTCGATCAACCTCTTCTATGCTGCCTCGCTGTTCTTCTGCGCCACGAAGACGGAGGTCGATACGCTCGGCCGGCGCCTGCTGACGGCGCAGCTGATCGCCGTCACCTGTTTCATTCTCTTTCCGCTGCGCTTCAGCTTCGCCAAACCCGAGATCGGCGGCGGCCTGCCGGGCTTCCTGTTCCAGGCGCTGATGAGCTTCGACAAGCCCTACAACCAGGCGCCCTCGCTGCACATCGCCCTGCTGGTCATCCTCTGGGCCCATTATATCAGTTTCATCCCGGCCTGGGTGCGCTGGGCGTGGCATCTGTGGTGCGCGCTGATCGGCGTCTCCGTGCTCACCACCTACCAGCACCATTTCTTCGACATACCGACTGGCGCGCTGCTCGGCCTGTTCTGCCTCTGGCTCTGGCCGGATGCGCCGGACGGCGCCCGGGTGACACCGGTTCAGCGCGCGAAGCGCCTGAAGCTCGCCGGCTTCTACACGCTCGGGGCCGTCCTCCTCGCGATCCTCGGTATCGCCCTCGGCGGTTGGGGCCTGTGGCTGTGCTACCCCGCCGCGTCGCTGACGCTGGTTGCCGCCAACTATCTCTGGCGCGGCGCCGCCGGCTTCCAGAAGCGGCCCGACGGAAGCATGCCGCTCGCCGACCGACTGCTGTTCGCGCCCTATCAGCTCGGCGCCTTCCTCAATTCGCGCTGGTGGACGCGCACGGCGCCGGCGCCGGCCGAAATCCTGCCCGGCCTGTTCCTGGGGCGCATCCCTTCATGGTTCGACCGGCCAGCCGCCTCCTTCGGGACGATCGTCGATCTCTGCGCCGAATTGCCGGCCCGGCGGGGTAGGGGAACCGTTGAAGCCTTTCCGCTGCTCGATCTGGTGGCGCCTGCCCCCGCCATTCTCGCCGAGGCCGCTAAATCGATTGAAGCTGCGCGCGCGAGCGGTACAGTGCTGGCGTGCTGCGCGCTCGGCTATTCGCGCAGCGCGGCCGTCGTCGCAACCTGGCTGCTGCAAAGCGGGCGAGCAGGGACGGTGGAGGAAGCGATTGGAATCATACGCGCTGTCCGGCCCGCCATCGTTCTCGGGCCCGATGCGCGCGCCGCCATCGCGGCGGTAGGGAAGACAGGGAAGGCTGATGGCTGAGGCACAGGAAAATCCGGCAGTCATCGCCGCAATCGCCGCATCCTATCTCAGGCAGGGCCGGCTGCTCGACAAGATCTCGCGCGGGTTGACGCTGATGGGCTCCGCGGCGGTGATCGTGGGCACCTATGCCTCGGCGCCGCTCGCTGTCATTGGTCTTGCGGCGCTCTCGGTGCTGCTCGGCTTGGCCGAAACCTATTTCGCCTTGCGCGCCGGGTTCGATGCCGAGATCTTCAGCCATCTCGCCACCGGCTCTTTCAGCGCCACCACTTTTGACGGCTCGATGAAGCGGCTCAAGCTGATCCAGTCAGACCGCACGCCGCGGCCGATGTCGGACCGGGCCAGGGGCGCCATGGGTCTGGTGCGCTACCAGGCGGTGGCCATCGGCCTGCAGATCGTCAGCATCCTGACGCTGCCGCTGCTCGGCATCCTTCTGTGACCACACACCCGCCCGTCGATATCAGGTCGATTGCGGGGCGGCTCGCAGCTTCCGCCACCATCGGCCTTGCCCGCCTCGTCACGGGCGTGCGCGGCAACTGGCAGGGCTGCCTGCCGGCCAGGGAACCGCGCATCTATTTCGCCAACCACAACAGCCATGGCGACTTCATCCTGGTGTGGACGGTCTTCCCAGCCGTCTTGCGCGCCACGGCCCGCCCCGTCGCCGCGCGCGACTACTGGGAGGCCAGCGGCCCGCGCCGCTTCTTCGCCCGCAGCGTCTTCGACGCCGTGCTGATCGACCGCGAGGCCATCACCCGCAGCGTCGATCCGATCGGCCAGATGAGCGACGCCCTGGACTCGGGCTCCTCCCTCATTCTGTTCCCGGAGGGCACCCGCAACACCACCGACCAGCCGCTGCTGCCCTTCAAATCAGGCCTCTACTGGCTCGCCAGGCGCCAGCCCGGGATCGACCTCGTGCCGGTGTGGATCGAAAATCTCAACCGCGTCATGCCCAAGGGCGAATTCCTGCCGGTGCCCTTCCTGTGCACGGTAACCTTCGGCGCGCCCCTGCGCCTGGCGGCTGGTGAGGAGCGACAGGCCTTTCTCGACCGCAGCCGCGATGCACTGCTGGCGCTCAGGCCGAAGGAAGGCGACGAGGCATGACCGTCGACAGCCACGCCCTCGCGCTCTTCGCCGGCATCCTCGCCTTCCTCTGCATTGCCTCGGCCATCGGCTGGCTGCTCGACCGCCGCGCCGGGCCGCAGGGCAATCCCGGCATCGACAATCTCAACGCCCGCATCCGCGCCTGGTGGGTGATGGTGGCGCTGATGGGCGCGGCCTTCCTGCTCGGCAAGCCCGGCGTGATCCTGCTCTTCGCCTTCGCCTCCTTCGCGGCGCTACGCGAATTCCTGACGCTCACGCCGACGCGCCGGGCCGATCACCGCACCTTGTTCGCCATGTTCTTCGTGGTGCTGCCGATCCAGTATTATCTGATCTGGATCGAGTGGTACGGGCTCTATTCGATCTTCATCCCCGTCTATGTCTTCCTGCTCATGCCGATCCTGATCGCCCTGCGTGGCGACACGGCGAAATTCATGACGCGTGTGGCCGAGATGCAGTGGGGCGTGATGATCGCCATCTTCTGCATCTCCCATGTGCCGGCACTGCTGACGCTGAACATTCCGGGTTTCGAAACCCGCAAGCTGCTGCTGATCGCCTTCCTGGTTATCGTCGTGCAGATGAGCGATGTCCTGCAATATATCTGGGGCAAGCTGTTCGGCCGCCACAAGGTCGCGCCGAAGCTCTCGCCCTCCAAGACCTGGGAGGGGCTGGTCGGCGGCGTCGCCAGCGCCACGCTGCTGGGGGCGTGCCTGTGGTGGATCACGCCCTTCACCTTCCTTGAGGCCGGCCTGGTGGCGCTGGTCCTCACGCTGATGGGCTTCTTCGGCGGACTGGTGATGTCGGCCATCAAGCGCGACCGCGGCGTCAAGGATTGGGGGCGGCTGATCGAAGGGCATGGCGGCATGCTCGACCGGCTCGATTCGGTGGTCTTCGCCGCGCCGATCTTTTTCCATCTTGTCCGCTATTGGTGGACTGTCTAAGTCTACCATCACGCTTCCCACCGGACGTCTCACCCACCACAATCCGAGGAAATCCCATGTCCAATCCCGTTCTGTTCGGCACGTTCAACGGCGCCGATGTGCTCGAGGTAACCCTGCGCTCGGATGCGGGAGCGGAAGCCAGGATCATCTCCTATGGCGGGGTGGTGCGCGATCTCCATGTGCCCTCCAAGGCCGGCCCGCAGCGTGTGGTGCTCGGTTTTGAGAAATTCGAGGACTATCCGGAGCATTCGCCGCATTTCGGCGCCGTTCCCGGCCGTGTCGCCAATCGCATCGGCTTCGGCACGTTCGCGCTGGACGGGCAGACCTATGACCTCTCCAAGAGCCATGGCGGCCCGCACACCCTGCATGGTGGCGCCACCGGCTTCGGCAAGCGCGTCTGGTCGCTGGTGCAGTCGGACGAGCGCTCGGCCACTTTCGTGCTGGTCTCCGAGGACGGTGACATGGGTTTCCCGGGCCGCGTGGTGACCACCTGCACCTACCGCCTCCTGGAGCCGGCGACGCTGCAGGTGATCTTCAACGCCACCACCGACAAGGCGACGCCGGTGAACCTCGCCCAGCATTCCTATTTCAACCTCGACGGCTCGCCCGACGTGCTCGATCACCACATCGAGATCGACGCCGATTTCTATACGCCCACCGATGCTGATCTCATCCCCACCGGCGAGATCCTCTCGGTGACGGGTACGCCCTGGGATTTCCGCCAGGACCGTACCCTGCGCTTCGATACGCCCGACGGCTCCTTCAAATATGACGGCAATCTCGTGCTGCGCTCCTCCGGCGTGCTGGCGCGGGCGGCGCGCGCCTGGTCGCCCAAGAGCGGCGTGAGCCTGGAGACCTGGACGACGCAGCCCGGCGTGCAGCTTTACGATGCCGCCAAGCTGGACATCCCGGTGCCGGGCCTGGGCGGGGCGACATATGGTGCCTATGGCGCCTTCTGCCTGGAGACGCAGAACTTCCCGGATGCCGTCAACAAGGCGCATTTTCCTTCGTCGATCCTGCGGCCGGGGCAGGTGTACCACCACGAGACGCAGTATCGCTTCGGGCAGGTGTAGTTTCCCGGGTGCGCCAGCTTTTTCCCGAGTGCGCAACGCCAAGATGGGTGGATGTGGTGGCTTGGGGAAGGGAAGAGGCGGACGAGGACGTCCGCGGTCCCAGCCACGGCGCCTCCCAGACAAAGGTTGCGGTAAACAGCCACGACGCCCTTCACGGGAAGGGCGCCGTGGCTGGGACCGCGGACGTCCTCGTCCGCCTCTTGGAAACGACAGTGCTTCAAGAAAGACCGGGTGGAATGTCCACCCCGCTCACGCCCTACCCCAGCGGGAACTGATAGCCCGGCGTCGAGCGCGACAGTGCCGCTTCCTCCGCATCCATCTCCGCTTCGATGCCCTCGAACATCGGCGTCGTCATGTAGCGCTCGCCCGTGTCGGGCAGCATGCACAGGATGACCGACCCGGCGGGCGCTTTTTCGGCGATGTCGCGCGCCACGGCGAAGGTGGCGCCGGCGGAAATGCCGACGAAGATGCCTTCCTTCTGGGCGAGGGCCCGCGCCCATTTGACGCCTTCGCTGCCCGGGATGGACACGAGCTCGTCATAGAGCTTGTTGTCGATGGCTTCCTGCAGCACCTTCGGGATGAAATCCGGCGTCCAGCCCTGGATCGGATGGGGCTCGAAGGCGGGATGGCCGACGGCAGGCGAGCCATCCGCCTCGCGCTCCTGGGGCTTGCCGCTGCCGATCAACTGGGCGTTGGCCGGCTCGCACAGCACGATCCGGGTTTCCGGACGCTCGCGCCGGAGCACGCGGCCGACGCCGGTGGCGGTGCCGCCCGTGCCGTAGCCGGTGACGAACCAGTCGAGCCGCTTGCCGGCGAAATCATTGATGATCTCGCGCGCCGTCGTCGTCTCGTGGATGTCGGCATTGGCCTCGGTCTCGAACTGATGGGCCAGGAACCAGCCATTGGCCTCGGCGAGCTCGACGGCCTTGCGGTACATGCCGAAGCCCTTCTGCACGCGCGGCGTCAGCACCACCTTGGCGCCGAGCATGCGCATCAGCTTACGCCGTTCGATCGAGAAACTGTCCGCCATGGTCACGACCAGCGGATAGCCCTTCTGCGCACACACCATGGCAAGCCCGATGCCGGTATTGCCGCTGGTGGCCTCGACGACGGTCATGCCCGGTTTGAGGGCGCCGGTGCGCTCGCCACGCTCGATGATGGCAAGGGCGAGCCTGTCCTTCACCGAGGCGGCGGGATTGAAGAACTCGCCTTTCACATAAATCGTGGCATGGGCGGGTGCGAGATTGTTGACGCGGATAACGGGCGTATCACCCACCGTTTCCAGGATGCTGTCGAAAAGGCGGCCGCGGCCGGATGTCGTCCTGGGTCGGCTTTGCTCGGTCATTTCAACCTTTCCTTGTTCTTTGATTCATCGACACGGGGACGTGGTAACACCTGGCCGTGACTTGAACGTTTTACCAGCCGGTCCGACGAAGAGCAGGCTGACCTAAGCCAACCCTCCCGCCAGCCTCAACCGCCCCACCTCCATCCCGTTCCAATTCCTCTGGACCGGAGCGACGAAGGGCTTGAGCGCCTCAGCCTCATGCTCCGACAATGGCAGCAGTTTGGCGATCACGCCCGCCATCATGAGTTCGGAGGCGCGTGTGCCGCCATCGTCGCATTTGAGGGCGACGCCATAGCCCAGCTCGGGGAAGCTGGCGCAGAACACGCCCTCGGCGCCGGTCTTCACGAAGACGCGCTCGCCGAAGAGCGCCATGATGTCGGTGTCGAAGCGTTTGCTGCCTGCGACCAGGAAAGGATCGGCCGCGGCGGCCTTGCGGATGCGCGCCGCTGCCTTGGCGCGTTCGGGGCCGAGATGAGCGCCAGTGCCGAAACGGGCGAAGCCGCGCGCCACGCCCGCCAACGGCGCGGCCTGCGTCGGGATGGAGCAGCCGTCGATGCCGACGCCATCACCAGAGAGCGTCGCGCCGCTCATCTCGTTCACCGCGCCCATGATCTCGCGCATCACCGGGTGGCTGGCCTGGATGTAGCCCTGCGGGTCGCGCGCCTCCGCGCAGGCGAGGCAGATGAAGCCGGCATGCTTGCCGGAGCAGTTGTTGTGCAACGCCGAGGGCTTCTCACCGGCGCGGACGAGCGCTTCGGCGGCCTTGCGGTAGCTCGGCGGGTGGATGCCGCATTCGAGCGTGCCGACATCGCGCCCGGCCCGGGCGAGCATCGAGGCCGCCGTCTCGACATGCCGGGGCTCGCCGCCATGCGAGGAGACGGCGAGGGCGATCTCGGCATCGGTGAGGCCGAGCTTGTCGGCGGCCCCGGATTCCAGCAGTGGCAGGGCCTGGAAGGCCTTCACGGCCGAGCGCGGATAGACGGGCCGCTCCACATCGCCGAGCGCCAGCACCAGCCGGCCTTCCGGGTCCGACACGGCCACCGCCCCGCTATGCCGGCTTTCGACCAGACCGCCACGCAACAATTCGGCCACAACGGGGTTCGACATCAATACCTCAGTAATTCAACGACCGCGGAGACATTTCGGGGGGCGGATCTTCAGACCCGGCACCTTGATGCCCCACAAAGAAAAGAAAGAGGCCGGGTCTGAAGACCCGCCCCCCGACACGCATTGATCGGCGCCCTCGAAACGCCTATCTAAGCGCCATCACGCTTCGGAGGAAGGCTCATGTTGGACAAGACCGCTCAGAAACTCGAATTCAAACGTGAGGCCGCCTATGTCAACGGGCAATGGATCGCCGCCGACAGCGGCAAGACCCTGCCTGTCCACAATCCGGCCACGGGCGAGCTGATCGGCACGATGCCCGATTGCGGCAAGGCCGAAACCGCCCGCGCCATCGAGGCCGCCAACGCAGCCTTCCCCGCCTGGCGCGCCAAGACGGCCAAGGAGCGCGCCAAGATCCTGCACAAGCTCGCCGACATCGTCGAGGCCAATGCCGATGCGCTCGGCATGCTGCTCACGGTGGAGCAGGGCAAGTCGCTGGCCGAGGCCAAGGGCGAAGTGAACTTCTCGGCCGCCTATGTGCGCTGGTTCGCCGAAGAAGCGCAGCGCGTCTATGGCGATGTCATCCCTTCGCCCTGGCCGGGCCGCCGCATCCTGGTCACCAAGGAGCCGGTGGGCGTCGTCGGCGCCATCACGCCCTGGAATTTCCCGTCCTCGATGATCGCCCGCAAGCTCGGCCCGGCTCTGGCCGCCGGCTGCACCATCGTGATCAAGCCGGCCGCGCAGACGCCCTATTCGGGCCTGGCCTGGGGCGCGCTGGCCGAGATGGCTGGCATTCCCGCCGGTGTCGTCAACGTGCTGACCGGTTCGGCAAGCGCCATCGGCGGCGAGCTCACCTCCAACCCGCTGGTGCGCAAGATCACCTTCACCGGCTCGACGCCGATCGGCAAGCTGCTGGTCGAGCAGTCGGCCAAGACCCTGAAGAAGGTCTCGATGGAACTCGGCGGCAACGCGCCCTTCATCGTGTTCGACGATGCCGATGTCGACCGCGCGATCGAAGGCGCCATGATCGCCAAATACCGCAATTCCGGCCAGACCTGCGTGTGCACCAATCGCTTCCTGGTGCAATCGGGTATCCACGACAAGTTCGTCGAGAAGCTGATCGCGGCTTCCAACGCGCTCAAGGTCGGCAACGGCCTCGAGCCGGGCGTGCAGCAGGGCCCGTTGATCGACGAGAAGGCGGTAACCAAGGTCGAGGAGCACCTCACCGATGCCGTCTCCAAGGGCGCCAAGGTGGTGGCCGGCGGCAAGCGCCATGCGCTCGGCGGCACCTTCTTCGAGCCGACGGTGGTGACCGGCGTCACGCCGCAGATGCTGGTGGCGCGCGACGAGACCTTCGGCCCGCTCGCCCCGGTGTTCAAGTTCGAGACCGAGGAAGAGGCCATCCAGATGGCCAACGACACCGAATTCGGCCTCGCCTCCTATTTCTACACCAAGGACCTCGGCCGCGCCTTCCGCGTCTCCGAAGCGCTGAAATACGGCATGGTCGGCGTCAATGAAGGCCTGATCACCACCGAGGTCGCTCCCTTCGGCGGCGTCAAGGAATCGGGCATGGGCAAGGAAGGCTCGAAATACGGCATCGACGACTATGTCGACGCCAAATATATCTGCCTCGGCGGTCTGGGCTGAGAGGTAGGCGCAAGAATCCGCAGGATTTCAGAGAAAGACTCAGATTTTGTCGTGCCCGGGCCTGTCCCGGGCATGAGGTTGCGAAGCTACAATCAATGATTTGCCGCGATCCAGGCCTTCATAGCGAGGTCAGGCAGGCCTGGAGACGATGTGACAGCCACCCTTTAATCGAAGACGGTGGTCAATTGCGAAATGTCCACACCTTCCTTCGCTGTGCGCAGCAAGAAGTAAGAAGTGGCGACTACAACCGTGACAAAACTGCTGACGAGAATTTGCGCCAACGTAGTGGCCGTGATGAAGGCATAGGATGGAGCCGCATAGCTGGCGACTATCCGGCCGCCGAGAAATAAAAGTGAAATGAGGAATCCGATAAGAGCAGGTATGCCGTAAAGAAGCAACATGAGGGCTAAAATCTTCCAGCGATTGCCCTTAGTAAGTTCTTTACTTCTGCCAAGGCTATCGAATACGCCGCGTTGTTCGGTCACGCACACGGGTGTCGTAATGAATAACATGCAGGCGATGATGATACCGGGAACGAAGAACAGTATAATGCCGATTTCGATCAGCACGCCTGCAATCAGCCATGACCCTAACAAGGCGAGGAGATTGCCGCTGACCGCTCGGAAGGCTGCGCCGATTTCGAATGGCTTATGCACGAGATCTTCGTGCGCGCCATAGGAAACCATTCCTTGGTGAATGGCCGCGATCAGAAGGCCTAGAAGTAAAACCAACCAGCCCTGCGCGGTACGAAAGGTCATCTGCGGCGACAATGGAGACAATACACTGACCAAATAGATCGGAACTTGCGCCGCCACGGCGATGGCGACAAGCTTGAGAAAGTTCCTGGCGTAGACTTCCCAGGCTAAACTCAGGGCGGAGCCAATTCTGAATGAACTGGGGGCTCTGGTGGTAACACTCGCTTCTTGGCTCATTCTTTTCTCTTGTTGTGGGCATTTCGGTAGGCCGGCTGCATTAAGTTGCGGTAATACTCAAGGGCAATCAAGCTCCGAGATCGCCGAGACCAGATTCCTCGTGTGAGACACGCCGTGCGTGGCGATCATGCACCACAAAGAGCGGAAAAGACGGCCACACTACGATTCTTCCGCCATCGCCTCATTTTCGCCCCTTCACCGACTATTCACCGAATGGCTGCATTGAAGGCGGCACAGCACAAGGATTGGGTTCTATGCGGGCGGCCACGCTCTTCGCTTTGATGGTTTCGGCTTTGACCCTGGCGGGCTGCGTCGGGATCGATGACGATTCCGGCGATGCGACCGCCTCCCTCAAGCCGGTTCTCACCACCACCGCCAGCAACGACCAGTCCGCCAACAAGGCGCCGCTCGGCATCTGGCGCGGCGGCATGACCATGCTGGTGATGACCACGCGCAACCGCACCGGCAATGAGGATCCCTGGTTCGGCACCGGCCGCGCCTCCGATCCCACCGCGGCGCGCATGGTGATGTATCCCCCGTCCAAGAGCATGCTGGCCAGCGTCAACCCGATCTCCTCGCCCGGCTGGACCATTGCCGGCGTCAGCCCGCTCTCGGGCGACCAGCCCGCCACGGCGCTGGCCACCCAGGCCGAGGGACGCGACGTGCTGCTCTATGTCCATGGCTATAACGAAACCTTCGACAGCGCGGCGACGAGCTATGCCCAGTTGGTGGCCGGCATCAAGTTCCCCGGCGTGCCGGTGCTGTTCTCCTGGCCTTCCCGCGCCGCCCTGCTCGATTATGTTACCGACAAGGACAGCGCGATGTGGTCGCGCGATGCCCTGGAGGATACGCTCACCGCGCTCGTCAATGATCCGAAGGTCGGCCGCATCAACCTGATCGCCCACTCCATGGGCGGCATGGTGACCATGGAGGCGCTGCGCTCGATGTCCGACCGCATGGGCAACAATATCGGCGATCATTTCGGCGCGATCGTGCTCGCCAATCCCGACGTCGATACCGATCTCTTCAAGCGCCAGATGAAGCGCCTGTCGCCGCTCACCTCGAAGACGACGGTGATCGTCTCTTCCAACGACCGCGCGCTGGAAATCTCCACCAAGCTCGCCGGCGGCATACCCCGCGTCGGCTCGGGCGACAGCGATGCCCTGCGGCAGACCGGCGTGAAGGTGGTGGATGCGTCCGATTTCGGCTCGGGCATCATCAACCACGACATCTTCATGAGCCGCGAGGAAGTGCGCGCCGTGGTCGCCCGCGCGATTGAGAACGCGGACGACAATTGAGGCATTGCTTGGGAGCGCCGGCTTTCCAGCCTGCCCTTTGAAAGCAATGCCTTGATCCTCACCCCCGCTCAGCCTCGCGAAGCGCCTTTGCCATGCGGGTGGAGTCGCCCCAGGTCGAAAGCCAGATCATCAGATCCGTCAGCACGGTGATGATGCCATGAAGGAGCCTTTGAGCCGGGTTCGTGCCACGCAGATGCTGCTCCGCCGTGTACAGATGCGCGACTTCCTCCTCATTGATGTCGAGGATGATGACCTTCACGCCCTCATCTCGTCCGGCCAGGAAGTGCAGCTGATCGCCGAGATGGCGGTGGACTGCGGCTTCCACCGCGGCCGTGCACACCCAGATCGATTGGCGCCCAGCGAGGGCGGTGAGAAAGCCGAGCACGAAACCGCCGAGACTCCAGAACTGCATCACCCGGCAGGGCTGGGATTGGCGGCTCGGCATGGCAGTCCGGAACAGGCGGCAGTGGCGGATTTCATCGCCGAGCATCTCCGTCAGATGGGGTACGACATCCGGCCACAGGCGCTTCGCCACCGCGATCTGGGCGCCATAGATGCGGATGGCGCCATATTCGCCCGCATGATTGACACGCAGGATGCGAGCGATGGTCAGCCGGTCGCGGGCCTCGATATGGGCGGCGGAAGTCTGGATCAGCGCCGCATCGAGATGGGCTTGCGTCATTCCTCTATCTGCCGGTTGTGATGGCGGTGGATCGAATTAAGTGCCCTGTCACCTAAACTCCTTTGTCTCAGCGATGGGGTGCAGTCCAACAGGACAAGCTGGCGAATTGAAAGGCTCTGGCGCCTGCACGTTTGCTAAATCGGACGCAATGGGATCGTAGATGCGACAAGTCGAGGTATTAGCACCTGCTGGCCGATCGCGCGCAGCATCCTTTCGACAGATTTGCCAGCCAGCACAGAGGAAGTGCTGGGACCAAGAATAATATTCGATATGATGTCGTTGAGATTAAACGCAAGGGGAGAGCCCTCCGGTTGGCCAAATCGTAACTTTAGCTTGGGTTCAACACCACGGGGACCATTGAAATAGTGCAACATAGGGGTAAATTTTTTATCAGTATCTCTTTCTGGTACATATGCAACACGCCATTCATTTTCTTCCTTGAATCCATCATGCTTGGTAAAAAGAGCAAATAATTTAATTCTCTCGAAGATGGCATATGCGGCGAGATACAGCTGGTCGTCGGATACGGTTATAGATTTTAAATATGCCGCCGTGCGATTGCAGAGTTGATCAAGCCAATTGAGACGCTCCTGGCGCGAGGCATACTTCACCGGTGCAATAAGTATCGGACTACCATCATCTTTTTGAAGCTTAGAGGTATCAAAGACTATCGCCGCACCATTGCCGTTTGACGCATAAGCCCTCCACATTGACAGCACACCGTCATTATCCCCTTGTTTGTGAAGAGAAAGAGACAGAATATAGGTATCCATAACTCCGTCATCATCGAAAACTTTGTAGTAATGGCTGAAAGCGTGATTAAATATATTCTGTCTTTCTTCTGAAGATAAAGCGTCTTTTAGCGAACTACTTTCAAAAACTGCAGAGAGTCCGTTGTTGATGCCAAATCTTACTTCTTCCAAGTCATTCATAAAAAGAGGATTTGACAACCAAATCTCGTTATTTTTTAATATGTTCTCAAGCGTACTTAAACTTGTGTAGTGTGCCAAAAGAGGCTTCGCATTTGCAAACTCGTCTTCATCCGAAATGTCTGAAAAAAGTTCTTTATATATATTCTCGTAGAGCCCCGGCGTTTCCATAATGTCCTCTCAGCCAAACCTGTCGAAAAAAGAAATACTCTATCTTGCGATTGTATTCTGCGTCTTTTTTTGCTTTTAAACGGGCAGTGCGCGCTGGGCTCTATGACGCGAAGTGAACCGTGTGGGACATAAGTAGTATTGTCGAGCATTGCGGATTCGAGCCGAGCCCCTGGCATTACGGTGACAGTTTACTAAATTTGGAATCTTGCCTGCACGCCGTGATCGAGATGTCGACCTGTCGTGCTCTATCAGGGCTTGGTTCGAGTTAATATGACGGCGCCTTCGGCGAGGGGCGCCCGTTGCCGTCTCATCTTCCGCTATCCGGGAGGTCGTAAGCCGCCGCCCTCCCGAGTCGATCCGCATCCAGGCGTTGGCGCGCCGGACAGGGCGGATTGTCGGCTGTCCGGCTGTCCGCCCGATTTCGGCTTTGGCGCGGCCGCACCCGGCGTGACATTGGAGTGCGTTGGACAAAATGAAAACATGACTTGACACTCCGCTCGTGCTCTGCCCTACTGGTGCCTGGAGCGAAGAGCGGCGGGGCTCGTAAATCCGGATCATGACCGGTGGCCTCGCCCCTTCCACCCACCCCGATGTCATGCGGCCTTGCCAGCCGCTCTGCCTGTGGTCCGGACTGCCTGCGAGAATGGAGCCTCGCGGGATTGGATTGCCTGCGGCGGACATCGTCCGGTGGCTTCGGGCCGGCCTTCAGGCGAAAGCCTGTGGCCATCGCCGAGCCGGATGCGGGGCTTGATGAGAGGCGGATGGACCGCTCACGGCGCAATAGGACATGATCCTTGGGGACATGATCCTGGCGCCGCAGATGCGTCCCCGGGACCAGGAGAGAGGCCGGCCGCTCCGGGCCGGATCACTCGCATTGCCTGCGTCATCTGGCGCAGGTCACCGCGAGCCCTGGTCGCGACGCTTCGTGGGTGAGGCGCAGGATGATCCAGGCCGTTCCCGCGTGGCTGCGGAGGCGACTTGGACCCTGTGCCATCCAGCATGGCCCCGAATGCCAGGAGAGCAACGTGATCTCCAAGGGCGGCAGGGGCGATGCCTTCCCGTTCGGCAAGGGCCGGGCCGGCGAACCGGGGCGTAGGCCTCGGCGAGCCGCCAGCCCTCGCGGGAAGAGGCCGGTCCGGCAAGCGCATTGTTGGCATGCCGGGATCGGTGCGGGGCAACCCGCCGGACTAAGGTGACGGCGGCTTTCCCCAACAAGCCCGCCATGCACCCCATGACCACGACACGGCTTTCCTGCGGAAAGCCGCCGTCACCTTGACTGCGCCTGCTGTCATGACTCAGCCCGAGAGGGCGTGAGAACGCGGTCGCTCGGCTATCTGGCACCCCCTTGTGCCCCTTCGCCGTGATGACTGAGATCAACGGCCCTGACGTTGCGCCGTTGGCAGGTCCCGTCATTCCGGCCGGAGAGCCGGAATCCATGACCACGACGGATGAAGGACAAGCGGCTCGCACTTCGCTTTTATCGACAAGAGTAGCGTTCATGGATTCCGGCGCTGCGGCCGGATTGACGAAACCTCCAACCGTGGAACTTCAAGGCCGTTGGTATGGGTCTTCGTCGCGGAAAGGACCGTCATCCCCGCACCGGTCTGTTGTGGTGGCGGTGACGCAGTTGCTCCAGCAACTCCGCCAGCAGGTTTTCCGCCGCCTCGGCGATCACCGTGCCGGGCGGGAAGATCGCCTGCGCGCCGGCGGCGTAGAGCGCCTCGAAATCCTGCTCCGGCACCACGCCGCCCACCACGATCATGATGTCGGGTCGGCCCTCCGCCACCAGCGCCTGGCGCAGGGCCGGGACCAGCGTGAGATGGCCGGCGGTGAGGGAGGAGATGCCGACGATATGAACGTCGCTGTCGGCAGCCTGCTTCGCCACTTCCTCGGGCGTCGCGAAGAGGGGCCCGATCTCGACCTCGAAGCCGAGATCGCCGAAGGCCGAGGCGATCACCTTCTGGCCGCGGTCGTGCCCGTCCTGCCCCATCTTCGCGACCAGGATCCTGGGCGGGCGGCCTTCCTCCTCGCGAAAAGTCGCCGTCTGGCGCTGCACGCTGGCAAGACGCTCCTCGCCCATGCCGGCCCTGTAGACGCCGGCCATCGAGCGGATTTCGGCCCTGTGGCGGCTGAACACCTTCTCCAGCGCGGCGGAGATCTCCCCAACCGTCGCCTTGGTCCGGGCCGCGTCGACGGCAAGCGCGAGGAGGTTGCCATCAACGGCTGCGCCTTCGCTGAGCGCGTTCAGCGCCTGCGCGAGGGCTTGCGGATCGCGTTCCGCCCGGAGCCGTTCGAGCTTGGCGATCTGGGCTGCGCGCACGGCGGAATTGTCTACCTTGAGCAGCTCGAGCGGCGGCTCGGATCGCGGCTTGTAGAGGTTGACGCCGATCACCGATTGCTCCCCGGAATCGATGCGCGCCTGCGTCCGGCTGGCGGCTTCCTCGATGCGCAGCTTGGGCAGGCCGGCCTCGATGGCTTTCGCCATGCCGCCCATCACCTCGACTTCCTCGATGTGCTTCCAGGCTTTCGCCGCCAGATCTTCCGTCAGGCGCTCGATGGCATGGGAGCCACCCCAGGGATCGATCAGCCGGGTGGTGCCGCTCTCCTGCTGCAGCACGAGCTGGGTGTTGCGGGCGATGCGGGCGGAAAAGTCGGTCGGCAGCGCCAGCGCCTCGTCGAGCGCGTTGGTGTGGAGGGACTGGGTGCCGCCCTGCGTCGCGGCCATCGCCTCGATCATGGTGCGGGTCACGTTGTTGAAGACGTCCTGCGCCGTGAGCGACCAGCCCGAGGTCTGGCAATGCGTGCGCAGGGCCAGGGACTTGGCCGATTTGGGGTGGAACTGCTTGACGAGCCGGGTCCAGAGCAGCCGGGCGGCGCGGAGCTTGGCCACCTCCATGAAGAAGTTCATGCCGATGGCGAAGAAGAAGGAGAGGCGCGGCGCGAAATGGTCGATGTCGAGCCCCGCCTTGAGGCCGGCCCGGATATATTCGACACCATCAGCCAGCGTATAGGCGAGTTCCAGGTCCTGCGTCGCTCCGGCTTCCTGCATGTGATAGCCGGAGATCGAGACGGCGTTGAACTTCGGCATGTTTTTCGCCGTGTAGCTCAGGATGTCGCCGACGATGCGCATCGAGGGGCCGGGCGGGTAGATATAGGTGTTGCGGACCATGAACTCCTTCAGGATGTCGTTCTGAATGGTTCCGGCCAGCTTCTGCGGCGGCACGCCCTGTTCCTCGGCGGCGACGATGTAGAGCGCCAGGATCGGCAGCACGGCGCCGTTCATGGTCATCGAGACCGACATCTCCTCGAGCGGGATGCCCTCGAAGAGCGTGCGCATGTCGATGATGGAATCGATGGCGACACCGGCCATGCCGACATCGCCGGTCACGCGCGGGTGATCGGAGTCATAGCCGCGATGGGTGGCGAGATCGAAGGCGATGGAGAGGCCCTTCTGCCCGGCGGCGAGATTCCGCCGGTAGAAGGCGTTGGAATCCTCGGCCGTGGAGAAGCCGGCATATTGGCGGATGGTCCAGGGTTGCTGGACATACATGGTCGGGTAGGGGCCGCGCAGGAAAGGCGGCTGGCCCGGCCAGCCGTCGAGATCGGCGGAGCCGAGAATGTCGGTCTCGGTGTTGACAGCCTTGACCTCGATGTCCTCGGGCGTGAGCCAGGTCTCGTCCGAGAACAGCGATAGTGCCGCCGGGCGCTGGAAGCCGAGTCGGGAGAAATCAGGGATGCGGCTCATGGCGTGGCCTCGAAGTCGAGCGCATCGCGGCGGCGCGGAAGAGCCGGCGCGGGCAGCTGCGCGGTGCTTTCGACAAGAGGACGCAAGACGGAAACCGCAGGTTCCTCGGCGAGCACATATTTGCTGGCGCCGATGATGGGGTCCGGGGGCACGCGCAGGCGGTCGATCTGCGCCCGCACCCAGCCCGATTGCAGCGCCTTGACGATGCCATGCTCGCGCTCGATGCCCTGGAGAAGCATCCAGGCCGCCTCGCACAGGCTCTCCGTCATCGCCTCCAGCCCGCCAGAGCCGGCGGCGGGATCGGTGATGCGATGAAGATTGGCCTCGCTGAGCAGCACATGCTGGCAGTTGCGCGCGATGCGGCGGGCATGGCCGTCAGGCAGGCCATTGGCGCTGGTATAGGGCAGGGTGGTGATGCTGTCGGCACCGCCGAGGCCCGCCGCCGCGGTGGCGAGGCCACCGCGCAGGATATTGGTGGCGGGATCGCGACGGCTCAGCATGCGCCAGGCCGTCTCGGCATGCAGGTGGATCGGCGCCGGGGCGAGATCGCAGGCTTTTTCGATTTGCTGCCAGGCAAGGCGCAGCGCCCGGAACTTGGCGATGGTGGCGAAGACGTTCTGGTCGGCTGCGAGGGTGAAGCCGATGCAGTGGCGCGCTTCCTCCAGACGTATGCCGGTTGCCTCCAAGATGCGCAGATAGGCGAGGCCGGCCGAAAGCACGCAGGCGAGCTCCAGGCCCGATGTCGCGCCTGCCTCGTGGAAAACACGCCCATCGGCCGTCACCACCGTGCCGTTCTGCCGATGGCTCGCCAGCACCGAGACCGTCGAAGGCCAGGCCGGAGGCAAGGCGCCCGTGGCGGCAAGCAGGCCGACGGGATCATAGCCATAATGGACGGTGCCGCCCGGGATCTCGCCGAGCAGGCGGGCGACGTCCAGCGTATGCGCCCCGGCATCGAGGCGCAGCACGACAGCGTCCCGCTGCACCTTGTCCAGCAGCCGGTCGAGATCGCCGCCGAACGGGATGGCGACGCCGAAGCCGCGCGCGTAGGGGCTATGATTGGTGACCAGAGAGAGGCCACCGGCGCCGCCTTCGAGATCCTCCAGCGCCAGCGCATTGGCCTCGACCGCCTGCGGATGGTCGACGCGCTGGACGATGGTCCAGGGCGTGGCGGGGCGGCGGCCGGGAATCGGGGCGGTGCCGGAACGCCTGGGATAGACGGCTTCGAGGCGAACACCGTCGGGCGTGAGCGTGGTCAGCGTATCCTCGTAGGATGCCCCTTTCAGCACACCCGCGACAGCTTCGCGCCATCGCGCTTCATCCTCTCCCATCCCGCTCATGGCTCAGACGAATTGCCGCAGTTCGGGGATCTCGGCCACGATCTTGCCGACGACCTCCGGTCCTGCCTCCCTCTCGGCGAAAGCGAAGAGCTCCTTGCCGATGGCCTGGATCTGGCTGAGGTCGAGGCCGAGCGCCATCAACTGGCCACCGAGGCCGGCAATGCCGCCGCCGACATGGCCGACCATGCCGGCCAGCATCCCCATGAAGCCGCCGCTCTGGGCGTTCATCGCCTCGTTGGTGACTTCCCGTGCGCCCTTGATGGAGTCGACCAGCTTCGCCACCGCGTCGGCGGGGCCTTCACGTTCGAGGAAGGCGAGCACGGCGCCGATGGCCTGCGTTGCAACATCGGGGCTCACACCAATTTTCGCTGATAATTGGGCGACCAGCTCTTCCATATTCTTTTCTCCCTGACGTTACGCCGATGCTACCAGAGATTCATGGTGCGCATACCGCCTTTCTCTGTTTCGTATTTTAGCATGGAGATCAAGGCCGCGGGCGACCCTCTTGCGGCAGCCAGTTGGGCGTAACCCGGCGCGAGGACGAGGCGACCATGGCGAGAGGCTGCTCGTGCCTATATGGTGCGCCGCCAAACCGACTGGGCTGGGACATACAAGATGATCGATCAGAGCCGGATTTTCGTCGCCAAGGGCAGTGAGCCCGATTATCTCACCATGGCTTTCGGCAACCGCCATGGGCTGATCACCGGGGCGACCGGCACCGGCAAGACGGTGACGCTGCAGGTGCTCGCCGAGGGGTTTTCGGCCCGCGGCGTGCCGGTTTTCGCCGCCGACATCAAGGGCGATCTGTCCGGCGTGTCGCAGCGGGGCGAAGCCAAGGACTTCATCCTCAAGCGAGCTGCCGATGTGGGCATCACCTATGAGCCCGACCAGTTCCCGGTGCAGTTCTGGGACATCTTCGGCGAGCAGGGCATGCCGATCAGAGCCACCATCTCCGACATGGGGCCGTTGCTGCTCGCCCGCATGCTGCAGCTGAACGATGTCCAGGAGGGCGTCCTCAACGTCGCCTTCAAGCTTGCCGACGATCAGGGCCTGCTGCTGCTCGACCTCAAGGACCTGCGCGCTTTGCTCGCCGACATGGCAGAGAACGCGGCCGAGCTGATGAAGACCTACGGCAATGTCTCCAAGAGCAGCGTCGGCGCCATCCAGCGCCAGCTCCTGGTGCTGGAGCAGCAGGGCGGCGACAAGTTCTTCGGCGAGCCGGCCTTGTCGCTCGTCGATATCGGCCTCGTCGACGCAAGGGGGCGCGGCACCATCAATATCCTGGCCGCCGACAAGCTGATGGCGGCGCCGCAACTCTATGCCACCTTCCTGCTCTGGCTGATGTCCGAGCTGTTCGAGCAACTCCCCGAAGTAGGGGACCTCGACAAGCCCAAGCTCGTCTTCTTCTTCGACGAGGCTCATCTTCTCTTTACCGATGCGCCACCTGCTCTCCTCCGGAAGATCGAACAGGTCGTGCGCCTCATCCGCTCCAAGGGCATCGGCATCTATTTCATCACCCAGAATCCGCTCGACGTGCCCGACACGGTGCTTGGGCAGCTCGGCAATCGCGTCCAGCATGCCCTGCGCGCCTTCACCCCGCGCGACCAGAAGGCCGTGAAGGCAGCGGCCGAGACCTTCCGCCCCAATCCGGACATCGATACCGCACGGGTGATTTCGGAACTGGGCAAGGGCGAGGCCCTGGTGTCGTTCCTGGAGGGTAACGGCGTGCCGGCCATGGTGCAGCGCGCGCTCATCCTGCCGCCCGCTGCCCGAGTCGGTGCGATCACGCCGGCTGAACGTCAGACGATCCAGCAGTCCTCGCCCCTTCGCGGCAAGTATGAGACGCCCGTCGATCGCGATTCGGCCTTTGAAATGCTCCAGCGCCGAATTACGCAAGGGGAGGCGGATCCTGAAAACGGCCAGAATGGCGGCGGCTTCCTTGGTGGCGTGCTCGGCAGCGTATTCGCAGGCGCAGGTTCCGGGAAGAGCACATCGGGCCGGATGTCGACCTCGGAGGCCGTCATTCGCTCGGTCACACGTACGATTGCGACCACCGCCGGCCGCGAGATCACCCAGGCGATCCTGCGCGGGGTGCTCGGTGGGCGCTCCCGCAGATAGAGGCCCGAAAAATCGCAGTCACGCACTGATATATCAATATACTTCGGGGGTTGTTACGTAGATATAACGCAACGCAATGTCAAAATTAACGTATTGCATTTGCCCACAGACTGGGGAAGTATTGTTGGTGCATATACGTTTGGGTATCTAGGACGTATGAGCTTTTGCGGCGCGACAGCTAGGAGGCTCGAGGAAGATGGACGGTACGACTATACTGCACGAGCGCGCGAACCGGAAAATTATTCAGTTCGCCGACATATTGCTGGTCAACTCCGACAAGGACGCTGCTGAGTTTTGGCGCGAGAGTTTGCTCGATTTCGGCATGACAAAGGTGAGGATTGCCTCCGGTATTGTGGATGCCCTTGAGGTAGTACGTCAGTCTCCTCCATCGGGCATTGTCGTTGCCTTGCCAATCCTTGCCGACGCTTTCACACTCATGGGCGCCCTGAGCCAGGACGAAACCAGCGATCTGCGCGAAGTTCCGATTCTGCTCGTCGCCAACCAGCCGAGCCGCGCGGCTTTGCTGACGGCGACGCATGCCGGCTTTGATGCTGTGCTGACAGAACCGGTCTCGCCAAGGCAGATCTATCGCCGCGTGGGTTCGATGATTCAGCGGGCAAGGCTATCGGCGCGCATGCGCAGCATGGCGAGCTGAGCACTCCCCGACAAGGCGATACAGGACGCCGGAGATGTCCCGCCCAGATGACGCCGGAGCAAGGTTGGTCGGCGCCCATCTGTGTGGGGCTTCGGCTTTGTGAACAAATCGGCCCTACCAACAAGGACAAATGCGCGATAGCTTGCGCCTCCCTTTATCGCGCAGTTCAGATTCATGTCCCAGATCCTCAAAGCGCTCGATGCCGCCGACCAGGCGCTCGATGCGAGCCTCGACAGGCTGTACGAATTCCTTCGCATCCCCTCCATTTCCGCCGACAGCGCCTATGAAGGCGATTGCCGCAAGGCGGCGGAGTGGGCGGCAGCGACGCTACGCGACATCGGCTTCGATGCCTCTCCGCGCAAGACCATCGGCCATCCCATGGTGGTCGGCCACAAGCGCACCGGCCGTCCAGGCGTGCCGCATGTGTTGTTCTACGGTCATTATGACGTGCAGCCGCCGGATCCGCTGGAACTGTGGAACACCAAGCCCTTCGAGCCGGTGCGGGTGAAGGGCCCCCATGGCGACATGATCGTGGCGCGCGGCGCCTCCGACGACAAGGGCCAGGTGATGACCTTCATCGAGGCTTGCCGCGCCATCCTGAAGACGGAGGGCGAACTGCCCGTCGACGTCACCATCTTCCTCGAAGGCGAGGAGGAATCCTCTTCCCGCAGCCTGGTGCCCTTCCTCCGGGAGAACAAGGACGAGCTGACCGCCGATTTCTGCCTCGTCTGTGATACCGGTCTGTGGGATCGCGATACGCCGGCCATCACCACCATGCTGCGCGGCATTGTCTATGAAGAAGTGATCATCAAGGCCGCCAGCCGCGACCTGCATTCGGGCATGTATGGCGGGGCGGCGCAGAACCCGATTCGGGTGCTCTCCAAGATCCTCGCCGCCTTGCATGACGAGGATGGCCGCGTCACGCTGCCGGGCTTCTATGACGGCGTGAAGGACCTGCCGGCTCAGGTGAAGGCTGAGTGGGAGGCGCTCGGCTTCGATGGCGAGGCATTTCTCGGCGAAGTCGGCCTGAAAGTGCCCGCCGGCGAGACGGGGCGCACGGTGCTCGAACAGATCACGGTGCGGCCGACCTGCGATGTCAACGGCATCACCGGCGGCTACCAGGGCGAGGGCGCCAAGACGGTGATCGCGGCGCAGGCTTCCGCCAAGGTCTCCTTCCGCCTCGTGGCCGGCCAGGAGCCTGCCAAGGTGCAGGCCGCCTTCCGGGACTTCGTCACCAGGAGCCTGCCCGCAGACTGCAAGGCCGAGTTCCTCTCCCATGGCGCCAGCGCCGCCATCGCCGTGCCCACGGACAGCCCGCCGCTCGCCAAGGCCCGCGCAGCGCTGGCCGAGGAGTGGGGCCGCACGGCGCCGGTGATCGGTTCGGGAGGTTCCATCCCGGTGGTCGGCGACATGCAGCGCATCCTCGGCATCGATTCGCTGCTGATCGGCTTCGCGCTGGAGGACGACCAGATCCATTCGCCCAACGAGAAATATGAGCTGCGCAGCTTCCACAAGGGCATCCGCTCCTGGGTGCGCATCCTGCACGCGCTGGCGAAGTAGCACGGTCATCCCGTGCGCGGTGCGGCGCGAAGTGCCGCGCAGCAGACACGGGACCGCGACCCACGGATTCACCTCTTTCTACAAACGGTCCCGGATCTGCGGCGCATCACTTCGTGCTGCACCGCGTCCGGGATGACAGCCATCCGGAGCCGCCATGAAAGCCGTCGTCTTCGAGCAGTTCGGCCAGGCGCCGAAGATCCAGAGCGTGCCCGATCCCACGCCTTCGGAAGAGGGCGTGGTCGTCAAGGTGGAGGCGACCGGCGTCTGCCGCAGTGACTGGCATGGCTGGATGGGGCATGACCGCGACATCGTGCTGCCGCATGTGCCGGGTCACGAACTAGCCGGCACCATCGCCGCCGTCGGGCGGCAGGTAAAGCGCTGGCGCGTCGGCGATCGCGTCACCGTGCCTTTCGTCGCCGGCTGCGGGCATTGCCCGCAATGCAGCTCGGGCAATCACCAGGTCTGCGAGCATCAGTTCCAGCCGGGCTTCACGGCTTGGGGTTCCTTTGCCGAATATGTCGCCCTCGATTTCGCCGACACCAATCTGGTGGAAGTGCCGGAGAGCCTCGATTTCGCCACGGCGGCGAGCCTTGGCTGCCGCTTCGCCACCTCCTTCCGCGCCATCGTCGACCAGGGCCGGGTGCAGGCGGGCGATTGGGTGGCGGTGCATGGCTGCGGGGGCGTCGGCCTTTCGGCCATCATGATCGCCAATGCCATCGGCGCCAATGTGGTGGCCATCGACCTGACCGAGGAGAAGCTCGCCTTCGCCCGCGAATTGGGAGCGGTGGCGACTGTCAACGCCTCCGAGGCCAAGAGCGTGGTGGGCGCGGTGCGCGAGTTGACGGGAGAGGGCGTGCATGTCTCGATCGACGCCCTCGGCCACCCCACGACCAGCGTCAATTCGATCCGCAATCTGCGCCGGCGCGGGCGCCACGTGCAGGTGGGTCTGATGCTGGGCGATCATGCCCGGCCGCCCATTCCGATGGACCGCGTCATCGCCTACGAGCTCGAGATACTCGGCAGCCATGGCATGCAGGCCTATCGCTACAAGGCGATGCTCGACATGATCGAGACGGGCAAGCTCGCCCCCCAGAAGCTGATCGGCAAGCGCATTGGTCTCGATGAGGCGCCGGAGGCCCTGATGCAGATGGACCGCTTCGACGGGGTCGGCATCAGCGTCGTAACGCGCTTTTGAAATTGAGGCCGGCAAAGCGGAAGGCGAGCAGCACGACCACGCCATAGGCAAGAGCGCCGATGGTGCCGGTTACGGCGAGGCGCGCGATCTCCTGGAAGCGCGGCAGCATGGCCGTGTAGGGCTGCAGCTCCTCCGAAACCATGTACATGGCCTCGGCCATGACGATGGTGGCGGCGGCGATGCAGGCGAGCATGCGCCACAGCCGGCCGTCGAGAGCCATGTAGCCGCGCCGGCTGGCCAGCACGATGAGCAGAATCAGGTTGATCCAGGCGCCGATCGAAGTGGCGAGGGCGAGACCCGCCTGCTGCATCGAGCCGGTCAAGGCGATCTTGAGCAGCACATTGATGGTGAGCGCCGTGAGCGAAGCCCAGAGCGGCGTCGCCGTATTGCCGCGCGAATAGAAGCTTGCGGTGGCCGAACGGATCAGCACCACGGCGGGCAGGCCGACACCATAGGCGAGCAGGGCTGCGGCTGAGGCGTTGGCAGCCTCCGCGGTGAAGGCGCCACGCATGAAAAGCGCGCGCATGATGAGATCGGGCACGGCGGCAAAGCCGGCCAGGAAGGGCGCCGCCATCAGCCAGGTCAGGAAGATCGCGCGCCTTTGCGCCGCATGGGCGGCGTCGGGCTTGCCGGCAGCCAGCAGGCGGCTCATCTCCGGCAGGAGCACGGTGCCGGCGGCGATGCCGATGATGCCGAGCGGCAGCTGGTTGATGCGGTCGGCGTAATAGAGGGCGGCTACGGCGCCGGCGAGGAGCTGGGAAGCGATGATCGTGTCGGCGAAGACGGCGATCTGGGTACCCATGGAGCCGATGGTGGCCGGGCCGAGCGCGCGGAAGAAGGCCCTCACCGGCTTGTCGAGGCTGATGGCCTGTGGGCGCGCCAGCACATGGGCGCGCGAGGCCGCCCACAGGATAAACCCGAGCTGCAGGACGCCGGAGATCACGAAGCCCCAGGTCGCCGCATAGGCCGGCGTCGGGAACAGCCGGTAGCAGGCGAGCGCCAGGATCATCGGGATGTTGAGGAGGATTGGCGCTGCCGCTGCGGCGGTGAAGCGCCCGATCGAGTTGAGCACGCCGCTATAGAGCGCCGCGAGCGTGATCAACAGCAAATAGGGGAAGGTGATGCGGGTGAAGACGACAGCGAGATCATAGCGCTCGCCCTCGAAGCCGGGTGCCGTCAGGCCGATGAATTGCGGGGTGAAGAGCAGCACCAGGCCGAGCAGGATCACCTGCGAGATCAGCAACAGGGAAACGATCCGCCCCTGGAAGATCCTCGCCGCTTCGTTGCCTTCCTGCTGATGGACCCGGACATAGGCCGGCACGAAGGCGGTATTGAAGGCGCCCTCGCCGAAAATGGCGCGGAAACTGTTGGGCAGGCGCGAGGCAACGAAAAAGGCTTCGGCGGCCGGGCCGCTGCCCAGGAGGGCGGCCGTCATCGCGTCGCGGGCAAAGCCGGTGATACGCGAGAGAATCGTCCAGGCACCGATGTTCAGGATGTTTTTAAGCAAAGGCGGGCCTACAAGGAAAATGTGCGCCCTGATACGCGGCTTTCACGAGTCTGAACAGAGACAAGCGCGATTCTCGCTCCGGGCGATTGCCCCGTGGTGGAAGGATTGCGCTGGTTTGATGCAGGGCGCTGCCGACAAAAAGCGGGAGCCTTGTCGACTCGAGCGCGTGAAGCCCGGAGTGGCGGTCTCCGACCGCCATCGCCCTTGCCGGTATGCCAGGTGTTTCGAACAGATGGCGGTCGGAGACCGCCACTCCAAAAGAAAGAGGCCGCAGCTTGCGCTGCGGCCCAAGTCTAGGGAGGAAACGCCCAAGGAGGGCTGCCAGACGGGGAACAAATCCGCGCCATCTGACGAGAGTTAGTTTAGTGTGCGGCGCACAATAAACAAATGCTGGTTTTGCATGGCTGTCGAGCAAGCCATGCAAGTGTCGTGCGGGTAACGTGCTACCGGTGCTACGAAACTCAATAGATTTCAAGGGCTTAAAAGGGAAGGCGGAGCACGATGGCTCCGCCTTCCCTTGAACCTCAGACGAAACGAAAAATCCAAAGCGATTTGAACGCGGATTTTGCCAGCGAAATGGAGCTTACTTCACGGCCGCTTCATAGAGTTCGGCGACATAGTCCCAGTTTACCAGGTTGTCGACGAAGGCCTTGAGATAGTCGGGGCGGCGGTTGCGGTAGTCGATGTAATAGGAGTGCTCCCAGACATCGACGCCGAGAATCGGCGTGGCGCCATGCACCAGCGGGCTTTCGCCATTGGCGGTCTTGGCGACGATCACCTTGCCGTCCTTGACCACGAGCCAGGCCCAGCCCGAGCCGAACTGCGTCACGCCAGCCTGGATGAAGTCTTCCTTGGCCTTCTCGACCGAGCCGAGGCCGTCGACGATGGCCTTCTCGAGATTGCCGGGAATGGCGCCGCCGCCATTGGGCTTCAGCCACTTCCAGAAATGCAGATGGTTGTAATGCTGGCCGGCATTGTTGAACAGGCCGGCATTCTTGCCGAAAGAGCCCTTGACGATCTCCTCCAGGCTCTTGCCTTCCCACTCCGTGCCCTTGAGCAGGTTGTTGCCGTTGTTGACATAGGCAAGGTGGTGCTTGTCGTGATGAAACTCCAGCGTTTCACGCGACATATAGGGCGCGAGCGCATCGTAGGAATAGGTCAATTCGGGAAGCGTGAAGGACATGGCGTTCCTCTTCATGTGGCATGTGATCAACGGTGGTGACGGCAAAACGCCGCCTGCCGTTGTGGGTTCCTGGATTTCCGGGCCGAAACCATAGATCTCGCGGAAATCCGGGGCAGAACCGAGCGCCGATGGGGTCGGCAGGCGACCTTAAGCAGGATGGCGGAGGAAGGGAACTGATTTGGTAGAATGACTGGCATGAAATTATGCAGGCCGTGCCACTTTCCAAATCACCCAGCCTTCCGAATCAGGCTGCGTCCATGGCCTTCAGCGCGAAAGCCTGCACCAGCGCCACTTCCTTCAGCCGGTCGAACCGTCCCGAGGCGCCGCCATGGCCTGAATCCATATTGACCCTGAGGATCGCGGGTGTCTCGCCTGTGCTCTTTTCGCGCAGGCGCGCCACCCATTTCGCCGGCTCCCAATAGGTCACGCGCGGGTCCGTGAGACCGGCGAGCGCCAGGATCGGCGGATAGGCCTGGGCGCTGACATTATCGACCGGGCTGTAGGACAGGATCGTATGGAAGGCCTCCTCATCCACGATCGGATTGCCCCATTCGGGCCATTCCGGCGGGGTGAGAGGCAGGGTGTCGTCGAGCATCGTGGTGAGCACGTCCACAAAGGCGACCTCGGCCACGACGGCGCCGAAGAGATCCGGTGCCAGATTGGCGACTGCTCCCATCAGCATGCCGCCGGCTGAGCCGCCATGCGCCACGATCCGTCCCTTGGAGGTGAATTTGTGGCTGGCAAGATAGGCGCCCGCCGCAACGAAATCGTGGAAACTGTTGCTCTTGCGCGCCAGCTTGCCTTCCCGATACCAGCGCCAACCCTTCTCGGAGCCGCCGCGGATATGGGCGATGGCATAGACGAAGCCGCGATCGACCAAGGACAGGATGTTTGTCGAGAACTGCGCCGGCATGGAAATGCCGTACGCACCATAGCCATAGAGCAGGAGCGGGGCCGAGCCGTCGATCGGGGTCGCCTTGCGGTAGAGCAGGCTGACAGGCACGCTTTCGCCATCGGCCGTGGGAGCGAAGACGCGCCGCGTTACATAGAGCGACGGGTCGTGGCCGGAGGGCACCTCCTGGCGCTTGCGCAGTACGCGCTCGCGTGTGCGCATATTGTAGTCGAAGGTCTCGGCCGGCGTGGTCATCGAGGAATAGACGAAGCGAATCACGTCGGTTTCGAACTCTTCCCAGCCCCGCAGATCGAGCGCATAGGCCTCCTCCTCGAAGGCGATGCTGTGCTCTGTACCGCTGGCAAGCTCCCGCACCACGATTCGCGGCAGGCCGTCCTCGCGCTCCAGCCGTACCAGCCATCCCGCCAGCACCACCATGGCGAGGATGTAGCGGCCTGATTTGTGCGGGATGAGATCGCGCCAGGACCGGCGATCGGCCGTGGCGAGCGGCGCGCTCATGATGCGGAAATCCTCGGCGCCGTCGACATTGGTGAGGATCAGCAGCTGATCCCCGCCGTCGGCCATCGGCAGGTGCTCGATCTCGTACTGCATGCCCGCTTCGCGCCCCGCGATCAGATGGACCGTGCCGTCGGGATCGTCGAGATGGATCACCCGGGCTTCCGAGGTCTCGTGATCGTGGATCGAGATCACCGCCATGCGGCGCGACTGGGTCTGGCCGAGGCCGACGAACATGCCGCTGTCCGCTTCCTCATAGACCAGGCGGTCCTCGCCGGCGGGCGTGCCCAGGCGGTGTTCCCACACGCTAGAGGCGCGGTGGTTCTTGTCCACCTTCACATAATAGAAGGCCGAGCCGTCCTGGCGCCAGACCACGCCACCGGCGGTATCAGGTACTTCATCGCCAAGCATTACCCCTTTAGTGGTATCGAGGATATGCGCGACATAGAACTCAGAGCCATTCTCATCGCTGCTCCAGGCGACCAGCCGGTGGTCGGGCGAGGGATCGGAGCCGCCGAACGCGAAGAAGCCCTTGCCTTCGGCGAGGGCATCGCCGTCGAGCAGCACGCTCTCCTCGCCGCCGCCGCGGGGGCGGCGGCAGTAGAGACGGTGCTGCCCCCCTTCGCGGAAGCGGGAGTAATATTCGAAGGGGCCATCGGGCGCCGGCACGGACGAATCATCCGCCTTGATGCGCCCCTTGAGTTCCTCGAACAACGTGGCTCGCAGAGCCTCCCCTTCGGCCAGCCGGGCCTGTGCGTAGCTATTTTCCGCCTCGAGATGGGTCCGGATGTCGGCCGGCAGGGCCGATCCGTCGCGCAGGACCTCCTGCCAGTTGTCGGCGCGCAGCCAGGCATAGTCGTCATGCAAGGTAACGCCATGGACAATACGCTTGCTTGGCCGCTTTTCGGCGACCGGGGGAAGAATCGAGGCTGGCATCGGAGGTTTATTCTTTCGAATCAGGCGTGAAGTTCATCGAGTGACCGTTGATGCAATAACGCAAACCGGTCGGCTTGGGGCCGTCGGGGAAGACGTGTCCCAGATGCGCGTCGCAGGTGGCACAGCGGATTTCGATTCGGCGCATGCCGAAGGAGCGGTCCTCAATTTCGATGACGGCGTCAGGCCGCACGGGTTCGAAATAGCTGGGCCAGCCGCAGCCGGAATCAAACTTGGTGTCGGATCTGAAGAGTTTTTCCTCGCAGCAGACGCAGGAATAGATGCCCTTTGCTTTGGAATTCCAGAACGGCCCGGTAAAAGCACGTTCGGTGCCGTGCTCGCGGGTAATGCGGTACTGTTCTGGAGAGAGAAGCGCCCGCCATTCCGCATCGGTTTTGCTGACTTTCTTGTTTGGCACAATTGTCTCCCAATATTTTGCCGCAAATGGATGCTAAATACGCTGAAGACATACTTTGCGACTGATTCGACGAACTCACTCTTTGGTAGTCCGTCACTCGGCCATAGATAGGAAGGGGGCGGAGCGTTCGCAATTCTTGCGTCGATCACGATGGAGTTAGATTTTGCAATTTTGCAGGGAATGTTTGTGACCGGCGCAGACTGTCGCAGAGGAAATCGGTTCACGACTGGGCCTCTACCATGGATGGTAAGCGGGTACGCAGGGCCTTGAATTTGCATAATACGCTGATTATCCACGGCTTTTTTCAAGAGAGCTTTTCTCTCTGATGGGGGAGGTCGATTTTGTCCACAATGAAGCCCAGATAGTCCAATAGGGCGTTGCAGTAGCCAATTGTGGTAGGTTCCCGGCTTACGTAAGCGGTTGCATGTTTTGGCGGCAGTAAACCGGGCCGCCTCAATACAAATTTCATGCTTGTCTTGCAAAAGAACTTGATTGATAAGATTTGAGAGTTTAAATCAAATTCCAATTCGAAATTCGCGATTCCAATGTTGCGAAGCGAATGTATGGCTGGGTCTGCTGTAATTGAATGGCGCGGCAGCGTAGCCTGTGGTGAACATTTAGTTGAATCAGACCAAAAGAAGAAAGTCGATTTTCCATGAGCGACGGATCACACAACGCCAACTTCATCGAGCTCGCAGCTGACATCGTCTCTGCCTATGTAAGCAACAATTCGGTTGCTGCATCGGATCTGCCAGGCTTGATCAACGAGGTCCATGGTGCTCTTCAGCGTATCACCAGCGGCGTCCAGGAAGTGCCGGCTGAGGCTCCCAAGCCTGCCGTTCCTGTCAAGAAGTCGGTGACGGCTGACTACATCATCTGCCTCGAGGACGGTAAGAAGTTCAAGTCGTTGAAGCGTCACCTGCGCACCCAATACAATATCTCGCCGGAAGAATACCGCGAGAAGTGGGCTCTGCCGGCCGACTATCCGATGGTTGCCCCAAACTATGCGCAGGCTCGTTCCAACCTTGCCAAGCAGATGGGCCTCGGCCAGCAGCGTCGCCGTAAGGGCCGGTAAGCTCCCACCCCGAGACTGTCGGCGCATATCTCGGGAAAGCCGTCAGGCTTTCGGGACGGGCTAGTGTGCCGACCCGGAGTTGAAGCGCGCGTGCTTCAGAAGAAGCGCGACCTGTCGTGAACCTTTAAGCAGTGGGGAAGCCGGGTGCTCTGCGCCCGGCTTTTCTATTCTGCAAGGGGGTGCTGGAAGACCCGGCGATCAGGTGGCCGCGAGGACCTGCCGGGCGTCGTGGCGGATGCGCTCTACGAAGGATTTGAGCCCGTTGGAGCGCTGCGGCGTCAGATGTTCCTGCAACTGCAGGTCGCGGAAGATTTGCAAGGCATCGATCGCCAGGATCTCGGGTGCGGTGTGATTGCTATAGACCGACACCAGAATGGCAAGCAGCCCGCGCACGATGAAGGCGTCGCTATCGCACACGAAAGAGGCGCGCCCGTTCTGCCAATGGGTCACCAGCCAGACCTGGCTGACGCAGCCTTGCACCTTGTTGACCGGGGTGCGGGCTTCTTCAGGCAGCGGTTCGAGCGTCTTGCCCAGTTCGATCAGGTAGCGATAACGGTCTTCCCAATCGTCGAGGAGCTCGAAATTCTCGATGATCTCTGAAATCTGCAGCGTGCTCATATCCACCATATAGGTGAGATAGGGCCAAAGACAAAGCCTTCTCAGGGAATGGCGGGCCGCGGCGGCGGCAAGGCGACCAGATGCTGTGGCGCGGGGGCCTGGGTGGCGGCCGGTCCCGTCCTTCCGCTCAGGAGGTCGCCAAGCCTGCGGGCGCCTTCCAGTCCTGCCGCGCATTTTTCGGGGCTCGTCGCGCAATAGGATACCGCCGCCGACACCGCCTGTTCGGTCAGCGATGTCGTGCTCGTGGAGGCGCTTTGCTGATGCTGGCCGGGTGAGGCGGGCAGGAGCAGTGCGACAACAGCGATCCAGAACACCATGCGGAGAATGAAGAACATTCTCAGGAACTCCCGATGAGAGACCTCCACTTTATCATGAGGTTGCTGGACACTTGCGTGACGTCTCGCACCTGAGGCGCCAAAGTGAAGAAGTGGTTAACCTGTAGACGCCCTGTCTTGATGTCTTGTTCACCATATTTATCAGTTCGGCGCCCAGAAGGGCTTTCCAGACCCCCCGAAGCCCTCGCGGGGCCATTCTTTTAGGGTTCGCTTAAAGGACGCCCTGCCATGGTCTGATGGTCATGGTAGGGAGCGCGGCTGAAAGCCGTGCCTGGGCGTTGCGTCAATTTGATTGGTTCATATCGGCCAAAGCATCCGTGGACCGTCTGGTCCACGGATCGGCCCGTCACGACCCTTTGACATCAGCCCGACATGGCGCGTTCGTCGCCATGCTGCTCGGTACCGCCCTGTTCGGGATGACCCTGGTGCCGCCCATCCTGGCCTTCTCGGGAGGCCCGAGCCTGATCGTAGGCGGCGTCGTGCTGTTGGGCGCTGCCCTGCTTGGCATCGTCTGGCGCCTGTCGATCACCGGCCGGCTCGATATCGCCGCATTGATGACCGTGCTGGTGATCTGCGGCTTTTCCGGCCTGGCCTCCCATTTGAGCGCCGGCCACAGCGCGGCGACGTATGCGCTGCTTGCCATCGCGCCGGCGATCGCCATGCTCACCGGCGCCCGCAACATCGTCATCCGCGCCATGGTCCTGGCCGGCCTGACCGGCATGATCGTCGTCCTTGCCGGTTCCAGTGCTGCCGCGCCTTTGCCGCTCGGCGCCCGTTTTCTCGACGGCCTCGGCGTCGCCTTTGCCGTGGGCGCCGTCAGCGGCATCATGCTGGCGGAATTGCGCTTGCGCCGCTACGACCGCCAGCTCGTGAAATCCGGCGAGGCGCGCTACACGCTGCTGGCCGAGAACATCTCCGACCTCGTGACCCGCCATGGCAAGCGCGGGCAGGTGGTCTATGCCTCGCCCGCTTCGCAGGCCCTGTTCGGCGTCGAACCGTCGGACCTGCTCGGCCAGGGCCTGTTCGACTATGTCCATATCGCCGACCGCCCGGCCTATCTTTCCGCCCTGTCGTCCGCTGAGATGGACGGGCTTGCCTCCACCGTGGAATTCCGCCTGCGCCGCAAGGGCGAGGGCGTGCCGGTCTTCCTGTGGGTGGAGATGCGCTGCCGCCCGCTCGGCGAGGACGAGGATCGCCAGACCGTCGCGGTGATGCAGGACATCACCGATCGCAAGACCTATGAGCACCAGCTTATCGACGCCAAGATCGAGGCCGAGAAGGCCAATGCCGCCAAGAGCCGCTTCCTGGCCACCATGAGCCATGAGCTGCGCACGCCGCTCAACGCCATCATCGGCTTCTCCGAGCTGATGCTGAACGAGGAGATGATGAAGCTCTCGGCTGAGCGCCGCCACGAATATGCCGGGCTGATCCATGACAGCGGCCATCACCTCCTGTCCATGGTCAACGGCATCCTCGACATGTCGAAGATCGAGAGCGGCAGCTTCGAGCTGGTGCCCGAATCCTTCCAGGTGCGCGACCTTGCCGAGAATTGCCGCAACATCCTGCTCTTGAAGGCGCAGGAACTGGGTATCGCCCTGGAGACGGCGATCAGCCCCGACATGCCGCCCATCATCGCCGACAAGCGCGCCTGCCGGCAGATCTACCTGAACCTGATGTCGAATGCCCTGAAGTTCACCAAGCGCGGCGGCCATGTCACCATCGGCGCGCGCCAGGAGAAATATGGCGTTGCCCTGTTCGTGGCCGATGACGGCGTGGGCGTGGCGCGCGAAGACGTGCCGCGGCTGGGCGAGGCCTTCTTCCAGTCCACCGCCGGCAAGCCCTCGAAAGACTATGAGCGCACCTATGAGGGCACCGGTCTCGGCCTGTCCGTGGTGAAGGGCCTGGCCCAGCTCCATGGCGGGCGCATGGAGGTCGACAGCCTCGTTGGCCACGGCACCACCGTGACCGTGCTGCTTCCCAGCGATTGCGAGAACGAAGCCTCGCGCCGCGCCTTTGCGGGCAGCGCGGTGATCGAGACGCTGCCGGTCCGTCCGGCTCAGGCGGTGACAGAGCATTTTATCGACGAAGAATTGGGGAAGAAACGTGCGTGAAGCGTTAGCCCGCTCCGACGGCGATTTCACGCTGTCGGATAAGATGGAAGAGACGCCATCGCGCTATATCGGCGTGATGCGTGTGCTCTTGCAGCGTCCGATGGAGATTGCCGGCATTGCCGTTATGGCGGGACTTGGCATGGTCATTCTCGTCAATGCGCTGGCTCTGCAGACCGGCATGCGTGCCTCTCCCTATATTCGCGCGCAGGAACGGGCGGGCTCCGTCCCCGTGCCGCCGTCAGCTCCCAACGCTGCCGAGCGCGGCTCGGCCGACCAGGCCACGGAAGATGCCGTATCGGTGCTGCGCGACGTCCAGCTCGCTTTGGCCGAGCGCGGCCTCTATGACGGCCTCGCCGATGGCGTGAACGGCCCCAAGACCACTGCCGCGATCCGCTCCTTCCAGCAGCATAACGGCCTTGCGGTCGATGGGCTTTCGAGCTCGGCGCTGCTCGCCAAGATCACGGCGAGTTCCGGCCCGGTGCTGACGCCCGACACCACCGTAGCGGATACGCCGCCGCCCCAGCCCGTTGACCAGATTGCCGCCCTCATCAATGGCAACACGCCGGCGCCGGCTGCCGGCCCGCAGCCGGACAAGCGGCTGCTAAGTGTCGAGAAGGCGCTTGCCAACCAGGGCTACGGGCCCCTCAAGGTCGATGGCTTCATGTCCAAGGAAACGCGCAGCGCCATCGGCCGTTTCGAGAAGGATCACAGCCTGCCTGTCACCGGCCAGGTTTCCGAGCACCTGATCCAGGCTCTGACACGCTCGGGGGCCAAGATCGAGTGACCGGCATCACAGGGGTGGCAGCATGAGCTCGCGGCTCAAGTCCAGCATCTTCGTCGCGGCCTATATCCGCCGGGCCGAGATCGAAGGTGGTTTTGCCGTGCTCAGGCATCGCGGCGCCGAAGAGGCCGGCGCGATCTTCGTGAAGGTCGACAGGCTCGATGGCACCGCGGCGCTCTATGGCCCCGCGCCGCAGTCCCTGATCACCGCGGACGACGGTATCAGGCGCTTCATCCGCCTCACGCCCGAGGGCACCACGCCTCTCGATGCCGAAACCCGTCTGCAGCGCGAATTCCGTTTCGATCCGGACCTGTGGGTCATCGAAGCCGAAGACCGGCAGGGCCGTCATTTCCTGGATCTCGCGGTGGAATAGGGCGGGAGGCGCATCGGTCTGGTGTCAGGAGGCCGGCCGGAGCCCCGAGCGAATCGGTTGGGAGAGTCTCGGAACAAGCTTTGCTCCGTCCCGTTCAAGGCAGGCGACCCATTTCGGAACGTGATTACGTAACGGCATAGTTCGGCTGCATAATGCGGTTGGTGGACCTTGCGCCATCCAGAGCCGGGACATGTACGAAAGGTTTACTTCTTTTTTGTAGGGTCCATTTCGTGCCCAAAAGGGCGATTTGGTCTTGGAATTACGGGCCGATGTGCGAAAACGCACACACGAGTCACGCTCAGACTACGGGTAACGGCGTTAAGTGCGCTCGTACACAAACTGTTAACCTTCCTTACCTGTATATGACCGCAAATCGAAAGCATTCGGAGTTCGACTTTCTGGTGCAATCTGCTGATAGGTCCTGCCATGAGCATAGTGCTGCAATTTCCGAAACACCCCCAACCCCGATCCCCATCGGGTAGCGAAAACCGCGACCGTACCGCGGAGATCCTTTTCTTCACAGGCGTGCGCATCGAACGGCACACCGAGGATGACCACCAGGACAACCGGTCCGAGCGCCGCGGCTCCACTGGTGGCAAGCGCCATCGCAAAGCGTGACGTCTGCCTTCTTCCTGGACCGGGCGCAGGGTGCTCTCCTCGGTCTCGCCATTGGCGATGCACTCGGCACCACACTTGAATTCTCGGCGCGCGACAGCCACTCTCCTGTTACCGATCTCGTCGGTGGTGGCCCCTTCGCCCTGCCGGCCGGCGCCTGGACCGACGATACGTCCATGGCCCTTTGCCTCGCCGAGAGCCTCAATTACCGAAAGCGCTTCGACGCCGTCGACTGCATGAACCGTTTCGTCAATTGGTGGCGTCACGGTTATATGAGCGCGACCGGCGAATGTTTCGACATTGGCGTCACCACCGAAGAGGCGCTCGCCCGCTACGAGCGCAGCGGCGATCCCTATGCCGGCTCGACCGATCCGAAGAGCGCCGGCAATGGCTCGCTCATGCGCCTGGCGCCTGTGGTGATCGCGGCCCGGCAGGATCGGGAGCGAGCCATCCGCGACGCGGGCGAGCAATCCCGCCTGACCCACGGCGCCGTGGAGGCCGTCTCGGCCTGCCGCCATTTCGCTCTCCTGCTGCATGAGGCGATGACGGGTGCGTCGAAGGACGAGGTTCTGGCGCCTCGTACCCTGACCGAAGGGGTGCCGGCGAAGATCCGCCGCCTTGCCGCAACCGACTGGCGGCCGATCGAACGTGCCGCCATCTCCTCGAGCGGCTACGTCGTCGATACGCTCGAGGCGGCTCTGTGGGCCGTGAGCACCACGACGTCCTTTGAGGAGGCGGTTATTCTTGCCGTCAATCTCGGTGGTGATGCCGACACGGTCGGCGCCGTCACCGGCCAGCTTGCCGGCGCGATCCATGGCCGGAGCGCCATACCCCCGGCCTGGCAGGACAAGCTCGTCTGGGGCGACTGGATCGCGGAACTCGCCGGCGAGCTTTGCGCGTCTTGAAGCGATACCCGATCAGAATGGCGTGCATCGTCATTCCCACGACCAAACCAAAGGTTTGGTTGGATGACCGTATCCTCACAAGCAAAGCTTGTGAGGATACGCTACAGCCGGAATGACGTGGCGCCCTATTCTGATCGCATATTGCCTCATGGCTGAGCCGTCCCGCAGCGTGCCGCCGTCAGTGCGCGCTCGGTCTCTGCCTTCTCGCCGGGCTCCGCTATGAGCGCGCGTAGCACCACCAGCCCCCTGTCCTCCGGCGCCTGCAGGCGTGGCGCGCCTGGCTGGTCGGGGCCTTCATTGGCGCGTACCTGCGCGAGCTGTGCAGGCGTGTAGAGGGTGAGATCGATCGCGCCATTGGCGGCCGCCCGGTCGGTGAGGGCGTAAAAATTGAGGCCGGCGGCGGTGTAGAAGGAGATCGACAGGAAGCCTGATGAGACGGGCACATGCAGCCGAGCGGCGCCGCCTGCGAGGTCGTAGCGGCAGAAGGCGGTGATAATGGCCGGATCCGGCATCGGCAGAGGCGTCTTGTCCGCCGGCAGAATGGCAAATCCATCCGCCTTGGTCGTGAGGGCGATGCGCTGAAAGCCGGTCTGGGTGCTGAGGCGCGGCAGGGCGATCATGGAGACGAGATGCGCCAGGATGCCGATCAGCACGCCCACCAGGCTCCACAGGAACCAGCGCATCATGACTGCGATCCGTTCTGGCAGGTGCCGCGCTTGATATCGGGCATATCGATGGCCCGACGGGCGCCCAGCTCGGTCGCAAGGCCGGTGGAGACCGGGCTGTCATAGAGGCGCAGCACCAGCGAGATCGGACCCGCAGCGCTCGGAAGCCAGTTGCCGGGCTGCAGGCCTGGACCGGTCTCGATTGCCGCCGCACCGTTCTCGCCGCGCATCACGGCGGAACTGGCAAAACCGAAGCGCTCGCTTGGATTGACGAAGGGCTTGCCGGCCCTGTCGTAGAGGCTGAGCGTCCACCAGCGAGCAGGCGGCAGGATAGGGCCGATGGTGTAGTGGCAACCGCCGTCAAGGGCCCGGCCCTCGGAGTCCACCCTCGCGGTGAAGGCCAGGCCCTCGCCCGGGCCGAGCGGCAGGTCCCCCGAACGGGCGATACGGGCACGACTGTAGCGGTCGGCATTGAGCGGATCGGTGAGGGGCCAGGCTTGCCACGGACCGATACGCAGCGCCCCTAGCTGGAAGGCATCGCCCGTGGTCCACCAGGTCAGGCCGAGCGCCACCACGGCACCCAGGACCAGGGCATAGGCCAGTCCGATATTCGATGACGGACCCCTCATTCGATGGTCGACCGGCGCGGCAAGGCGGCTGATTTGGCGGGGGCCGGGGGAAGGGCGGCACTGGCGCTGTCGATCATCACGCCAATGTCGTGCAGCACCAGCGTGGCGTTGCGCGCGAGGGCCTGTGGCACCATCGGAGGTGGTGGCGGTGTCCCATCGACGGTCTGTGGCGGTGGCTCGCCCTTTTTCGGCTGTTGCTCGGGCGGGAAGGGGGCCACGCCCGGGATCGGCCGGAGGTCGGCGCCCTGATGCGCCACCGTCATCACCTGCTGCCAGGTCATGGCTGGCAGGGTGCCGCCGGTCATCTTGTTGCTGGGCTGGAAATTGTCGTTGCCGTACCAGACCCCGCCGACGAAATTGCCAGTGAAGCCCATGAACCAGGCGTCTCGATAGGAATTGGTGGTGCCCGTCTTGCCGGCGACCTTGATGCCGGGCAGTTGCGCCTTCTTGCCCGTGCCGTTCTCGACCACGCTGTTCAGCATGCCGTTCATGTCGCTGATGATCTTGGGATCGATGACGATGGGGGTCTCCGTCGTTGCATCGAACCGATAGAGCAGATCGCCCCTGGCGCTGCGGATCTCGGTCGCCGCGTGGGGCGGCGCCTTGTGTCCACCGGAGGCGAAGACGCCATAGGCGCCCGTCATCTCCAGGAGATCGACCGCCTCCACGCCGATCGGCAGGGCCCAGGATTCCTTGAGGTCCGTCTCGATACCCATCGTATGGGCGGTATCGATGATCATGCGCCGGCCATCGACGGCGTTCTTGCTCAGCGCCAGCGAGAGCTTGACCGGGATGACGTTGATCGAGCGGGTAATCGCCTGCAACAGCGTCACCGGCCCGGAGAAGCTGTGGCCGAAATTCTGCGGGCACCAATTCTTGATGCAGACGGGCGAGTCGACCACGATCGATTTCGGTGTGAAGCCGTTCATCAGGGCGGTGGTGTAGACGAAGGGCTTGAAGGAGGAGCCGGGCTGGCGCAGGGCGTCGGTGGCGCGATTGAACTGGCTCTGGCTGTAGTCACGCCCGCCCACCATGGCCCGCACCGCGCCGTCGGTGTCCATGATCACGATGGCGCCCTGATGGGCGTTGTAGTCGCTGCCATATTGGCGCAGCATCGATTCCAGCGCGTTCTCGGCGGCGGACTGGATGGCAGGGTCGAGCGCGGTGCGCACCACGAAGACGGACTCGTCCCCGAGCCCCCCATCATCGGCCATGTCGGCGATCTCGCCATAGGCCCAGTCGAGATAGTAGTCCGGCGCCTTCTCACGGGCCCGGTCGACGGGGGTCGCCGGATTGCGCCGGGCGCCCGAGACCTGGCCTTCCGTCATGAAGCCGGCATCGACGAGATTGCTCAGCACCTGGTTGGCGCGCCCGCGCGCGGCGGCGAGGTTGTTGGTGGGCGCATATTTGGTCGGCGCCTTGAACAGGCCCGCCAGCATGGCGGCCTCCGCCAGCGAGACGTCGCGCACCGACTTGCCGAAATAATATTGCGCCGCCGCTTCGATGCCGAAGGCGCCGCCGCCCATATAGGCGCGGTCGAGATAGAGCTTGAGGATCTCGTCCTTGCTCAGATGTCCTTCGAGCCAGAGCGCCAGATAGGCCTCGCGGATCTTGCGCTCCAGCGTGCGCTGGTTGGAGAGGAAGAGATTCTTGGCTAACTGCTGGGTGATCGAGGAGCCGCCCTGCACCACGCCGCTCGCCTGGCTGTTGACGGTGACGGCGCGGATCGTGCCGATGATATCGATGCCGAAATGATCGTAGAAGCGGCGGTCCTCGGTGGCGAGCACGGCCTTGATGACATAATCGGGCATGTCGGCGAGAGCCACGCTGTCATTGCTGCGGATGCCGCGCTGGCCGACGACATTGCCGTAGCGGTCCTCGAAGGTGACGGCGATATCGGCCCGATGCAGCCAATCGTCACCGATCTGCTTCATGATGGGCTGGGCCAGCATCAGGCCGACGATCAGGCCTGCGGTGCCGAGCGTCAGCGCTTCGCAGCCAATCTCGACCAGCAGGCGGCGCCAGCCCGCGACCTGGAAGCGATGCGAGAAGTCCGAGCCCCATTCGATCGCTGCGCGCAGCTTCTGTCCCGATACATAGACTGCATTGTCGAGCCACGAATCGAGCCGCAGGGCCCGGCGGCTGAAACGCTTGAAAAAGGACGGTTCTGGCTTGCGTTCAGGCACTGTGAGAACCAACCGATGCGCGGTGCGATGGTGCAAAGCGTCATCTTACCTGCGGCGAGAGGTTCCCGGAAGGGGGCGCGAACGTTCGTGGCACCGACGCTTTTAGGGGACACCCTCAACGGTCGGCCGCCTGAAACCCATAGCCATCCATGCGAACAGCAACTTCAGTATGAATTTGACGGAGTAGCCTGGGTAATTGGGAATATCATCCGGCAAAATCACGCCTTTGGGCCGTTTGGCCGTCATTATACGCATTGTCGCCGGCGGCATATCGCTGGGAAGGCGGTCGCGATAGATCGTGAGCCAATGCCCCTTCGTAAAGTCAAGGAACATGGCCGTCTCGCAACAATGAGCGTACATCCGCCTCGTTGGCGAACTTGGTTTCAGCCGTCGCTCCTCGAAAAGCTCATGGCCTTTGACGCAGCGCACGCGATCCTTGCGATATAATACGTAGTCCGTACCGCCGTCTTCGGCCAAGACACAGTCCACGCCATGCCTTGCCTGATCAAGGCGACCAGCCTCTTGGCAACTCGAGCAATAACAAATGCCCCGCAAGATTGGAGTACCGGCAATCTGAAGCTCTATTTCGCCGCAACGGCAGGATGCCAGGATGAGCTTATTCATCATTTTCAATCGTCCACAATCTGGTCTCGACCAGCAGCCCGGCGCGCTCCCGCACCGTCGCACAACTATCCTTTGATACCGATACTTTGCATAACGAATGTGGCTGCGGTGCCAAAAAATCACTCGTCGCTTTTCGACCTGAGCGAGCCCGATGGGCGAGATGTCGTTGTGCAGGTGCTTCTTCCAAATGTCCGCTTTCGGAAAGGCCTGTTGGCGGCTCCAATACCGGCTATGGGTTGAAAGCAATCCTTCACATCAGGCACATCGAGACTGGGCTATCCGAATTTTTCTTGCCTCGACTGTCGGGCGCCCCTCGCATAGATCGTCCTCGGAAAGCAGAGGCTGGCGGTCGCATGGACAAGCCGGTCCCAACAGGTATGAAAAGGGAGTTTCCAAATGCCTCAGCCCATCCCGAACGGCATGAGCACCATCTCGCCCCATTTGGTTTGCGCCGGCGCGGCCGACGCAATCGACTTCTACAAGAAGGCTTTCGGTGCCCAGGAAATGGCGCGCCTCGCCGGGCCGGATGGCAGGCTGATGCATGGCTGCATCAAGATCGAAGGCAGCACGGTCATGTTGGTGGACGAATATAAGGAATGGGGTATGCAATCGCCTCTGACGCTCGGCGGCACGCCGGTGACGGTGCATCTCTACGTACCCGATGTCGATGCCTTTGTCGCCCGCGCGGTCGAGGCCGGTGCCACGGTCACCATGCCGATCCAAGATATGTTCTGGGGTGATCGGTATGGCGTGATGAAGGATCCGTTCGGCCATAGCTGGTCTGCCGCCACCCATCTGCGCGATGTCTCGCCTGATGAAATTCGCGAAGCGATGAAGAAGCCCATGGGCGACAATTGCCAGACACCTTGACCGTCGCGCCGCAAAGGCGTGCTTGGCTCCTGCGGACAATTCCGCTATTCCAGCGGCCATGAGCCAGGCCGCCCAACCTTTCTGGAAGACCAAGACGCTGGAGGAACTCTCTCTCGAGGAGTGGGAGAGCCTGTGCGACGGCTGTGGGCGCTGCTGCCTGGTCAAGCTCGAGGAAGAGGAAACGGCCGATACCTATTTCACCGACGTCGCCTGCTTCATGCTCGAAAGCCATAGCTGCCAATGTTCGGACTATGAGCATCGCAAGAAGCACGTGCCCGATTGCGTGACGCTGACGCCGGAGCTGGTCCGCACCATCGACTGGTTGCCGCCGACCTGCGCCTATCGCCTCGTGGCTGAAGGCGAGGACCTCTATTGGTGGCACCCGCTGGTCTCAGGGGATCCCTCGACCGTGCACAGCGCTGAGGTTTCCGTGCGCGGCAAGGTCAAGGCCGATGACACCCAGATCGCCGATGGCGAGTGGGAAGATCACGTGGTGCGCTGGCCCATGCGCGTACCCAAAAAGGCGCGACGGAAGTAGGGTGCCGAAAGTGCGGCCTTACTGGAATTTCACCGGAGAGCCGGCCGCATCCGCCATGTTCTCGATGAACGTGCGGTAGTCCGAGACGGCCGTTACGGCGGTGATCGCGCCGCAATCCTTGCCCTTGCCGCCCATCACGGCCGAGATCACGCCCACCAGCACATAGCCGTTGGCGGTGCGCTGGAACACCGGCCCGCCGGAATCGCCGCGGCAGATGCCATTGTTGTTGATGGTCCTCCGCGTCGCCTTGTGGTCGATCAGGAAGAGCTGGTGGGACCTGGTATCGATCTGGTCGAGCATGTCGAAATGCCGCTCGCGCAGCTTGCCGGCGCTGCTCAGCACACGGTCGCGGCTCATGCCGAAGCCGGCGACCTGGACGTCGACGAAGCTGCCGTCATCCGCCACGCGGGAGGCGAGGGGCACGGGCACCAGCCAATCCGGAAAGGCTTGCTCGACTCGGATGAGGGCGATGTCGTTGATCGCCGCGGTCGTGCCGAGCGCCTGGACGTCAAACTGGGGATGGATCGCCACCTGGGTTGCCTCGGCAAAACGGAAGCGAAACTGGGCGTCGAGCGCGCGGATGCGGTATTCGCCATGGCCGGACAGGAAGCAATGGGCGGCGGTCAAGACGAGCTTCTTCGAGATCACGGTGCCGCTGCATTTGGTGCCGCCCGGACCAGTGATCTGGACGACATGGCTGCGCACGCCGCCGGGATCGGTTGCATCGCGTCCCCCCTTGATCGCCAAGGCGGGCGAAGACAGGGCAAGGACCAGCAAGACAGCTACGGCAAATCGGATTCTCATCATGGATTAGGTCTAGAGCATTTCCTTCCAAAGCCAAATGACTACGGCAGAGACACGCCCATTTTCGCGGCATTGGCGCGGATCCAGGGCAGGGCCGTGCCCAAAAGCGCCACGCCCGTCATGCCCCCGCATCCCTTGCGGCTGTTCTCGCCGACGGCCGAGGCGAGCACGCCGACCAGAAGACCGTCGCGCAGCACCGGACCGCCCGAATCACCCTGGCAGGCGCCCCCGACGCCGGTCTCTTCGCGCAGGCGCAACTGCACCTTCGAGATAGGCGGGGCGCCTTCGAGCCTCAGCTCTCGCAGGACACCCCCGCTTTTGCCGGCATTCTGCGCGGTGAGGCCGAAGCCGGCGATACGATAGCTTTGCCCGGCGACGCCGGCCTCGGCCGCCAGGGGCAGGGGAGCATAGCCGGAGAGCGGCGTATCGAGCTTCACCAGAGCAAGATCGATGGTGAAATGCCTGGTGTCATAGGCGCCCGCATCGAATTGGGGGTGGATGGCCACCTGGCCGAGCGGCGAGAGCACCGGCTTGCCGCCGGCATAGGTCAGCAGGCGGTAATTGGCGCCCTTGCGCACGCAATGGCCGGCCGTCAGCAGGAGGTCGGGCGCGATCACGCTGGCGGAACAGAAGCTGCCGCGGTCGCTCACGATCATCACCACATGGCTGATCATATCGGTGCCCGCCGGCGAGCCGCCGACGATGGCCTGAGCCGGCCCGGCAACTGGCAGGAGGGTGGCGAGGGCGAACAGGAGGGCGCGCAAACGGGTCATGCTTCGGCTTTGGCGGCTCGGAGCGGCCCTGTCAACCCAAGGGCATGATCCCTGGGAGCGCGGACGTCTCGTCCGCTCTTGAAACGATGCTGGCGCAAGAGAGGGTGGTGGTGGTTTTGGCCTACCTGAATGTCCTGCTTCTCCCACAATCGTATCGTTTCGAGAGCGGATCGTCCGACACTCACTTGAGTGTCGTAGGGACGTCCGCGCTCCCAGCGGTTTCCGGCACTCTTCTGGCGAAGGACGGCATTCCGCATTACGTTCATGCGATGTTCAGTGCTTTTACGGGATGATAGCGGTTCGAATCGGGGGATCGTCGCGAACCGCAGCGGAAGGGCGATGATGGGTTGGAGATCATCCATGGCCGCGGCGCTAATGCTGGGCTTGGCTTCAGGGGCGGCCGTGCGTCCGGCAAACGCGGCGTGCATCAGCCTGAGCGAGGCGCGGCCGCTGGTGCAGGCCGGAACCGTCGTGTCTCTGCTCTCCGTTCTCGGTCCCGTGCGCCGAGCCGTCAAGGGCGAGATGATCGATGGCGATTTGTGTGGAGGCCCGGACAATTACCGCTATGTCGTCACATTTCTGGGGCCGGATGGCAGAGTGATACGGGCGACGATCAACGCCAAGACCGGCGAAGTCGTGGGTGTGAAGTAGGGAACGATTATGCGGCTTCTCGTCGTGGAAGATGACCAGGATCTCAATCGCCAGCTGGTCAAGGCGCTCGAGGAGGCCGGCTATGCCGTCGACCGTGCCTTTGACGGCGAGGAAGGCCACTTTCTTGGCGATACGGAGCCCTATGACGCCGTGATCCTCGATGTCGGCCTGCCCAAGCTCGATGGCATTACCGTCCTCGACCGCTGGCGCCGCGACGGCAAGGTGATGCCGGTGCTCATCCTCACCGCTCGCGACCGCTGGTCCGACAAGGTGACGGGCTTCGATTCCGGGGCGGATGACTATGTCGCCAAGCCTTTCCATATGGAGGAGGTGCTGGCGCGGCTGCGCGCCCTCATCCGCCGGACCACCGGGCATGCCACCAACGAGCTCGTCTGCGGCCCGGTGCGGCTCGATGCCCGCGCCGGGCGCGTGGTGGTGGACGGCAATCCGGTCAAGCTTACCTCGCATGAATACCGGCTGCTCGCCTATCTCATGCATTACACCGGCCGCGTGGTTTCCCGCACCGAGCTGGTCGAGCATCTCTACGACCAGGATTTCGATCGCGATTCCAACACCATCGAGGTCTTTGTCGGGCGTCTGCGCAAGAAGCTCGGCGTTGACGTGATCCAGACGGTGCGCGGCATGGGCTACATCCTCACACCGCCGGACGCCATGCGCGTATGACCACACGGTCCCTGGCATTCCGCCTCTTCGTCTCGGCCGCTGCCTGGATCATGGTGATCTTGCTGATCACCGGCGTCGTGCTGGTCTCCATCTATCGGCAGGCCGCGGAAAAGTCGTTCGACGGCCAGCTGCAGTTCTATCTGCGCACGCTCGTCGCCGATATCGCCGATCTCGATGTCGGGGACCGCACCGCACCCAGCAATTTCAACGATCCACGCTTCGAGCAGCCCCTGTCGGGCTGGTACTGGCAGATCACGCGCACGGACAAGCCGGAATCGAACGGCTCGAAATCCCTGTTCGAAGCGGTGTTGCCCAGCCTGGAGGACCTCAAGGTCCCCGCCCATCCGGAGGGCTTCTACCAGGGATACATGAATGGTCCCGACGACAAGGGCACCGGCACGGGGCAACGCCTGCGCGCCCTGGAGCGCGTGATCTATCTGGGGGACGACGGCACCTACCGCGTGACCGTGGCGGGCCCGGCCGACGAGATCGACAACGATATTGCCTATTTCGAATATGCCCTCTTCCTCACCTTTGTCGCCCTGGCCGTAGGCCTTCTCGCCGCCACCTTCGTCCAGGTGCGCTTCGGCCTGCGGCCCCTCAACCGCATCAGCCGCGTGCTGGCGGAGATGCGCGCCGGCCGCGCCACGAAGCTTCCCCCGAACCTGCCGGACGAGATCGTGCCGCTGGCCCGCGAGATCGATGCGCTCGTCGATGCCAACCGCCAGGTGGTGGAGCGCGCGCGTACCCATGTGGGCAACCTCGCCCATGCCCTGAAGACGCCACTCTCCGTCATCGCCAACGAGGCGGATTCCTCGCCGGACAATCCGCTGGCCGAGCAGGTTGAACGCCAGGTGGTGGTGATGCGAATGCAGATCGACCATCACCTCAAGCGCGCCCGCATTGCCGCCGCGGTGAGCGTGGTGGGCACCGTCACCGAAATCGCACCGGTGGTCGATGGCCTGGTGCGGGCGATGGAGAAGATCTACGCCGTCAAGCGCCTGAAGATCACGACGCAGATCGATCCCTCGCTGCGTTTCCGCGGCGAGAAGCAGGACATCGAGGAAATGACCGGTAACCTCATCGACAATGCCTGCAAATGGGCGATCGCGGAGGTCGCCATCCGCGCCGAGCCGATCCAGATCGACGGCGCTGTGTTCGCCCGCATCACCATCGACGATGACGGCCCCGGCCTTTCGCCCGAAAAGCGCGCTGAGGCGGTCCAGCGCGGCAAGCGCCTCGACGAGACCAAGCCCGGCACCGGCCTCGGCCTTGCCATCGTGGAGGACCTCGTCTCGCTCTATGGCGGCCGGTTTGCGCTGGAGGAGGCCCCGATCGGCGGCCTCAGGGCGGTGCTCGACGTGCCCGCGTTGCAGGGCGTTGGGGCGGGGGTGTCGTAAAAAGCTGTTATGCCTCCCTTTTTATATCCGCGACCGAATGAAGTTAAGCACCTCTTCGAGCTTGGCGCCCTTGATGGATCCCTTAAACTCAGCGAAGCGAGTGTCCAAGGCTGCGAGCTTGGCGGGCCGAACGATCGTCGGGTTGTCGAGGCCAGCGGCTGTGTAAGCCGATAGCTTGACATCTCCCTCGAAGGCTAGCTTGCCGGGCGTGTCCGAGGTCAGCATCACGACCCAGAGGACATCGGCGATTTTATCTCCTGGTGCCGTGATATGGCCTTTGGAAATAACCAGGGCCGGCCGGCCTTTCGTGATGGTCGGATCGTCGGAAAAGGGGAAAGGGATCTTGACGATGTCCCCTTGCTTAAAAGTTCGCGAAAGCTTTTTCGTCGTCTTCTGATGCCCACTCGTGGAAGAAGGCGAAGGGATTTTCTGAGATGTCATGTGTACCCTGAACTTTTTCTAGGATTACGGACGTGTCCGTAATCACATATCGAAGCGTATCTCCCGGATCGAGGTGCAGAGCATTCCGCACGATCTGAGGAATAGTGGTTTGTGCCTTGGTAGTGAGACGCGAAGTCACACTCGCCTTGGTTGCGAGTTTAGCCATATCTATGAGTACCTTTTCGGGGGCTGTTTATTCAGTGCTTCATTCGGTAGCCAGCTGCGGACGTCGTTGGGTCATTAAAGTAAGGAAAAGTAATGCAATCGTCAAGTCGTGCGTCGGCTGGTCACTGCACATAGACGGGCACGACCGCCGAGGCCTCGTCGCGATAGGGCAGGCGGATCTGGAAACGGTGTTCGCCGGGCTCGATGGGCCAGAAGACCGGCTGGTCCGGCGCGGCGACAGCGAAGGGCTGGCCGTCGACATACCAGACGATCTGCGCCACTCGAGGCTCGACCACGGCCTTGAGCGCCAGGCGGTTGAAGGCCGCCGGCTGTTCGGGATTGCGCCAGATCTGGGTGTTGCGGGCCGGCGTCGAGATGCTGAGGCGGATCGGCTGGCCATCGCCGTCGACATCGGGGCGAGGGAGGCTGGCGCTGCCGGTGGCGATGGCCTTGATCGGCGCAGGCACTGCATCGGCGCCGGGACGCAGGCTGGCCGGGACGGCCTTCGGCATCTCGTCAGGCCTGACCCATTCGACCAGGGTCTGGCTGCAGGCTCCGGCGTCGACCTGGCCGCTCGTGAGGCACACCTCCACCGGCTTGCGGCCGGGCGGGGGCGGGAAACGCGCCTCGGCGATGTCCCCGGGCTTGATGCCATGGATTCTCACCAGGATGGCATGCACCAGCCGGGCCGCGCTGCTGGCTCCCGTGAGGCGATTCATGGTGCCGTCGTCGCCGCGACCGATCCAGACGCCGACGATCGCCTTGTCCGAATAGGCCACCGCCCAGGCATCGCGGTAGCCCTGCGAGGTGCCGGTCTTGATGGCGACGGGGAAGGGGTATTCCAGCGTGCCGTAGCGATGGAAGCTCGGCAGCCGCGCCTGGGCGTCGGAGAGGAAGGAAGTGACCAGGCGGGCGCTGTCGATGGAGAGGACGCGCACGGGCGGACGCCGCCTCTGCTCGCGCGCCCAGGCGAGATCCTGCAACTGGCCATCATTGGCGAGAGCGCCATAGGCCCTCACCAGCCAATCCAGACGCGTCGGCAGGGAGCCGATCGCCATCGACAGACCGAAACTGTCGGCGGGTGTCTCCAGGTCGTGCAGGCCGAGGTCGCGCAGGAAATGGAAGGTGGTTTCCAGGCCCACGCTGCGCAGCAGGTTGGTGGCCGGCACGTTGCGGGAATTGGCGAGGGCCTGGCGCGGCAGCATAGGGCCGAGGAATTCGCGGTCGGCATTGCCGATGCCGGAGGCGCCCTCCGGCAGGTCCAGCAGCATGTCGGTGGGTTTCAGGACGTCGCGATCCAGCGCCAGGGCATAGATGAAGGGCTTGAGGGTCGAACCGGGCGAGCGTTGCGTGCGGGTATAATCGAACGCACCGGCATGGCCAGCGTAATAACCGCCCGATCCGACCTGCGCCAGCACCTCGCCGGTCTGGCGGGAGACCACCATGACGGCCACCTGCTGCGCGCCGGCGCCCCGCCAGCCATCCAGATATTGCCGCGCGAGATTCGTGACGTCGGTCTGCAAGGAAAGGTCGATGGTGGTGTGGATCAGCGGTGCGGTCTCGGCTTCAGGCGCGATCGCACCGTCCCGCACGAGATCGCGATAGCGCAGCACCAGCTGCAGGGCATCCGGCCGGCGGGGCAGGCTCGGCATGCGCAGCGTCTTGAGCTGGTTGTGGGCGATTGCCGCCTCGTCGGCGCTGATCACCTTCTGCTCCCTGAGGATATCGAGCACGCGATGGCCGCGCTGGATCGCCCGGCGCAAGCCGTCGGGCCGCAGCGGATTCATGAGCGTCGGCGATTGCGGGATGGCCGACAGCAGGGCGATTTCAGCCCAGGAAAGATCGGCCACCGGCTTGTCGAAATAAAGCCGCGCCGCGTGGGCGATGCCGTGGCTGCCATTGCCATAGGGGGCAAGCCGCAGATATTGCGCGAGCACGGCCTCGTGGCCATAGCGCAGGGTCAGCACCACGCCGGTGCCTGCCTCCAGGAGCTTGTTCGGCCAGGTGCGGGGTTCCGGCCGCTGCATGCGCGCCACCTGCATGGCGATGGTCGAGGCGCCCGAGCGCCGGCGGGCGTTGCCGAAATTCTGCCAGACCGCGCGGGCGATGGCATAGGGATCAACACCAGCGTGATCAAAGAAGCGACGGTCTTCCAAAGCAAGGGTCGCCCTGACGACCCGGTCGGGCAGTTGCTCCAGTGGCCAGTAGCCGTAATCGACACGCCCTCTGCCATCATCGTCATGGCCGACCTGGGTGAGGAAGGCGCCTGAGCGGTCATAGAGGATCGGTGTAGGGGCGGGGGCGATGAGCTGGGCGCGCTGGTTGATGAGATGGGCGTAGAGGAGGACGCAGGCAGCGAAGAGGTGCCAGAAGGCGAGGGTCAGTGTCGCGCGACGGGTCCGGAGCAGGCTCATGGGCGTGCCGAGGCCGGGTACCGTTTGGGCGAGACGAGGCCTTTCCGGACGAAGCGAGCCGCCTGCGCCCCCTCGCCCCGCAAAGCGGGGAGAGGATAGAGGTGAGGGGCTGCGCAACATGAGCAGAATAGAATTTTACACGTGGAATCAACATGATAGCTATCGTGACATAGGGCGGCAACGAGCGTTCTCATATTTTTCAGACACCAATCCCACAGGTTCGCGCAGCCCCTCACCTCTATCCTCTCCCCGTAAGAACGGGGCGAGGGGGCGCAACCGGCTCGCTCCGTCCGGAAGCGCCCCATCTCGCCCAAGCGAACACCTGCCATCTGATATGGAGATCCAACATTCGGTGCCGGAAGGGAGTGGTCGCGCGCTGATTGCATCTGCATCACCCGACCACTCCTACTTCGACACCACGATCCGCGCGGCGGCGCTCGTGCCCCCGACGCCCTTCACATACATGGTCTCGGCCAGGGCCGAGGGCTCCGTATAGGTGCCCGGGATCAAGGCGCGCATGCGGTAGGCGACGGTGTAGTTGCCCTTCGGCAGGCTCTCATAGGCGTAGAACATCCTGTCGTCGCCATAGGAGACCCAGTCCGCCGGCAAGGTGGGCGCCATGGAGGGTGTTGCTTCCGCCGGAGCCGTGGCGATGTTGGGATTGAGCGGCTCCAGTCCCGCCGCGAGCGGCACCGTCATAGCCACATGGGTGCGGTCTTGCGAGACCACGAGCTCGACCCGCTCCTCCAGAACGTCTCCCACCTTGAGCTGGATGGCGCCGCTGCTATCGGGGACAAGCTTTTCCAGCGGGGCGTCGCCATTGGGAACCCGGTAGAGGGTACGGGTGAGGGCGAAGCCCTGGCTCTCGGCCTGCGCCTGATAGCCGGGCTCAGCGGAGACATAGCTCGTCTCCACCAGAGCCAGGGCGGGCGCGTTGCCGGTATTGCTGACGGTCGCGGCAGACGAATCGAGCGTGACCTCACGCAGCACCGGCGTATTGGCGTCCAGCGTCAGGTTCTGGACGTTGCTGCCCTGGGCGAGCTTGAGTGGCAGGGGCATTGTCGGCCTCTGCCACACGGAGGCGAGCGCGCGGATCGCCGCCGAGGTGGCATTGGTCGAGCCCCAGCCATCGCCCTGGCCGAGGTTCAGCAAGGCGGTCTTCAGGGCAGGAAAGCGCGGGTCGGTCTGCGAGGTCAGCGCCGCCGCGCGGACCATCTCGGCAAGGCTCCGGGTTTCCGAGGGCAGGATGACCGGATTGCCGTCGTCCTCCGTCTGGCCGTCATAGACGAGCTGGCCGTCGCGCGAGAGGACGCGTATGCGCGACCACATCGTGTCGGCGAGGCCGCCCACCAGGCGCTGGTCGGCATTGTCGGCGCCGGCCGCGGCCGAGGTCATGCGGGCGACGCTGACATTGGGCATCAGCGCGGCCGAGCGTGCGAGCTCCGCCAGATAGGCCGCATCGAGCTTGCCACCCTCGGCCAAGGCGGTGAGCGCCTCGGCGCGTTCGCGCAGCTCGCTGCCGGTGAGGAGGTGGGAATAATCCGAGCGCAGTGACAGTTTCAGCACGGTGGCGAGACGATCGCTCAACGCCTTGTCGACCGGCTCCCCTGCTTTCTCCGCAGCAACTAGGAAGGAATAGGCCCAGGCCGTCAGCGTGACATTGCCCTTGCTGTGCGGCCAGAAGCCGACAAGGCCGTCGGAGTCGACGGACTGGTCGATCGCCAGCACCGTGTTATGGACATCGCTGCCGATGCGGCTGTCGAGATTGGCCGCCGCCAGGATCGGCGAGAAGCTCTTGAAGGCAAGGCTGGAGGAAGCCAGCGATATACGCTGCTCGGTCGAACCATAGGGATATTCGACCAGGGTGTTGAGGCCGGCGACCAGCTTCACCAGGACCTGGTCGGACGTCAGGGTGATGGCGCGCTGGAAGGAACCCGGGCGCAAGGAATCCTGCGGCGCCGGCAGCGTCTTCGAGCCGCCCGGCGGGATCTCGACGATCTCGAAATGCTTCGTCGGGATGCGGTCGGGCATCACCGGCAGGGTGATCTCCACGGCATCGCGGGCATGGTCGGCCATGCGCTCCACGCCGAAGCGCAGGCGAACGTCCTGCTTGCCCGGCTTGGGTTCGGGCACCGAGGCGAGGACACCGATGCGCGCCGGCTTGTTATCCTCCCAAACGAAGGAGATGTCCTTGCCGCCCTGGAAGGTCAGCCCGTCCGAGGCGATGGTGCCATGGCCGTTACCGCTGGCTCCCTCGACGACGCGGGCGATGATTCCGGCCTCGAATTGGTCGCCCGAGCGCAGGAAGCGGGGCAAAGCGGGCTGCGCCACGATCTCCTGGCGGATCAGCATCTCGCCGGTGCCGTAGCCGAAGCGGTCGGGCCCGCTCACGGCCTTGGCGCGCAGCTTGAACACCGTGAGTGAATCAGGGAGCTTCACCTTGATCTTGGCGGTGCCGTCGGGCCCGACCTTCACGTCCGGCAGATAGATCGGCACGGGCGTGAAGTTCTTGCGCACCGAGATGTTGTTGTCGGTGCCCATTTCCTCGCGCTCGTCACCGCCGGGCACTTCCTCCAGGGGGATGATGCCGAAGGCCATGTTGCGCGTATCGCGCAGCGCCATGGTGGACTGGCGCTTGACGATGAAGTTCGGCAGGGGATCGAGTGGCTGTTCGGTGGCCAGCGACAGCACGGCCTGGTCGATCATCCAGAAGGTGGCGTCGCCCGCGATCGGCTTGCCGGTATCGTCGGCCAGATGCAGCGTGACCTCGACCTCGTCGCCGGGCCTGGCCTTCTTGGGATAATCCATGCTGACGGTGACGATGTTCTTCACCGGTGTCACCGTCACGTTCTTGGTGGCGGCGATCGTCACCGGCTTGCCCTGGTCGAAGGGAGCGCTGGGCGACGGCGTGCTGGCATCGAGCCGCCCACGCATGATGAGGAAATGCACCGGAATCTGAGGCATATATTCCTTGCGGACAGGCAGGGCGTAATGGCCATAGCCGTCGGCGATATCCACCCAGTCATAGCGGAACTTGCCTTCGGGCTCCTCGACGATGGCGAGGGCACGGGCGGTCTGGAAGGGCGACTGGATCAGCAGATTGGCGGTTTCGCCGGGATTGTAGCTGTCCTTGTCCGTGCTCACCGTCGCGGTGCGGGCCGGGGCCTGCGCCCAGGTGACGGGGGTGTTGCCACCGACGAAGAAGTCGACGCTCACCTGTTGACGCCGGCCGATACGGTCGGTGGCTTCAAGCTGGACGATATAGACGCCGGCTTCCTTGGCCTCCAGCGCCAGGGTCTGGATATCCTTGGTGCTGGTGATCTTGCGCTCCAGCACGACGTCGTCCATCACCTGCGTCACATATTTTGCCGAGCCCTGGCTGAAATCGCTGGCCTGCAGCGTCGAGGTCCAGTTGCGGTGGATGAGGCGCGCCGTCATCTCCAGCCCTTCGACCGGATCGCCCTTGCCGTCCACGGCCAGGATCTGCGGCTCGATGCTGCCGGGCTGCGGTACGTAGCGCGGCACTTTGAGGCCGAGCGCGAAGGGCGGGATGGCGTAGACATTGGTGATGCTGCGCACTTGCAGATCGTCGTCCCCCGTCACCGTCGCCTCGATCATGTAGCGCCGCGGCTGCGCCGTCGGCTCGATCGTGGTGTCGAAGCTGATCCGTGCAGCGCCGCCGGCATCGGTGCGGCCGTCACGCTCCAGTGTGGGCGAGGATTTGAACTCGTCGGCGCCCGAATAGCGCGCATCCGTGGAGAACAGGAAGCCCTCATGGCCCGGCGGCGCCCAGTTGTAGGGATACTGCATGGCGCGCCAGTGGATGGGACGATCGGCCAGCAGACCGCCCGCAAAGTAGCGTGCGATCAGGTCGACATTGAAGGAGGCATCGAGCGGCGCGGTTTGCGGATTGTTGAGCACGACCTCGAAGGTCGGGAGCCGATAGGCTTCCTTCTTGAAGGTGATGCTGCCGCACTGGGTGGTGTTGTCGGCCTGCTCGGTGTTCTGGTCGTCGCCGCTCTGGTCATCGGCGTTCTGGTTGTCGCCGGCCTGGCTGTCATCCGGCTGTGCTGCGCCGGCCTGGTTGTCGTCAGCCTGGTCATCGGACTGATCATCGCCGGGCTGGTCCGCCGAGCCGGACTTCTGCCCCTGCTGGTCGCCATCATCAGCGCCCTTCGGCTTGGGGCTGCCGAGCTCGAAATGCACTTCATAGTCACCGGTCGCCGGCGTGTTGGCGTCGAACTTGTCGTAGAAGCTGCCATACTCGTCGAGCTTCACCGGCACGCGCCATTCCTGCTTGTCGGGGCCGGTGATGACGAGCTGGCCGCTCTTCTTTGCGAGGGACAGGTGCCCGCCGAGATAGTTGCGGACATAGCCCTTGATATGCACGGGCTCCTCCGGCCGATAGATCGGCCGCTCGGTGAAGATATGGCAAAGCGTGCGGGTGTCCTCGGCGCGCTTTTCGTCCGGATTGGTGGTCCAATCCAGCCAGGCCTTGGAGGGCTTGGTCCAGTTGTCACGGGCGTATTGCGCCGGCGCGTGATCGGGATCGATAACCAGTGTGTCAAGACCTTTGGTCACGATGACACGGCGGATCGCCGCCTTGCTGCGCTGGCCGAGATCCCAGGTGAAGAAACCCTGCGCGTCGGTCATGCCGGTGGCGAGCGTCACGAACTTGTCGTCCTGCACGCCGTCGAGGCGGATCTGTGCCTGATCGATCGGCTTGCCGGTGGCGAGCGACGTTATGGCAAAGCGCACGCGGCTGGGTTCCTCCACCGCACTCAGGGTGAGATCGGTCACCTGCACGCGCAACCAGTGCCTGATATCGCCATCCACGGCGCGCAGGCCGACGAGATAGGTTCCGGGCTGGTCCGGCCCGAGGATGTTGGCGAAGAGCGGCTTCATATCCAAGCCGAACTTGGTGTCGACGCCGCCCTTGTGGATGGGCAGGTCCACCAGCTTCGAGACGGCGGGCGAGCCCAGTGCCTTGATGCGGGCTTCGATCGCGTCGGCCGAGGCGTCGCCGTCCTCAGCCCATTGCCGCGGCTCTTTGCCGGGCAAAGGCGGGGCATCGTCGTCCTTGGTGTCGAGACCGGCCTCCGGGAAAGGCCAGAAATCGCGCGACAGCGGATCGATTGCATGGATGCGGATATCGGCCCGGTCATAACCGCGTCCGCGCAGCGGCACCAGTTGGGGGCCGAAGCGCTCGACCACACCTTGGGAGGCATCCCAGACGATCGCCGCCTGCTCCGGGGCGAAGGCGAACTTCTGCTCGAAGCCAGCGGCCAGCGGGCGGCTGCGATCGTCCTTCAGGGTGCCGGTGGCCACGGTCAGCGTGTAGACCTGATCGGTCAGGAAGCGGCCCTTTACGACAAGGCGCGAGCCCTCGGCCGTCACCGCGAGATCGTCGACGGGCGGCGAGATGCGCAAGGCATCGCGCGCCGGGAACTGCTCGCCGGCAACCGGATTGCTCGAAAAGCGGAAGATCAGGCTGCGCCCGCGCGCGGAAGCATAGCTGGGCGCCCTGGCGTCGGCGCCATCGACGGCTTCGCCATTGTCGTCGACCGCGTCAGAACTGCTATCGGTGCCATAGGAGGTGCAGCGCAGCACGCCGTCGGTGGTGGTGGCGTCGAAGCCGTGGCCGCAATCCTTCGCGGTCATGGTGAAGGGCACGGCCGTGCGCACGCGCAGCTCGAAGGTCTGGTCGCCGAAATCGGGCGTGTCGGCGAGCTTCAGCTTGAGGATGGCCACACGGCCGTCGGGCACGCTTTGGTGAAACCGCACAACATAGGACTGCTGGTCGTCCCGGTTGTTGCGCTCGAGCGGCTGGACGTCGAAATCCTGCGCGCCCAGCATCAGGCCGCCCTCGGCGCCGATGCCGGGGGAGGGCCGGAGCTCGATCGACAGGAGACGCTTGAGAGCCGCGACGTCGACGGGTTCGGCGAAGGTCAGCGTGATCTGGTCGAGTTCGGTGACGGGCTCGTCACCGGCGGCCGGCAGCGTGGAAGCGGGCACCGGCAACAGCGGGACGAGCGAAGCCTCGCTGCCCTCAGTCTTCACCTTGATGCGGGCAAGCGGCTGCCATTTGCCGGCCGGCCGGAATTGCAGGGCACGCGGCCCGAGCCATTGCCAGGCGCCGGCAACCGCAGGCTCCATCGTCACGAAGCGCTGCGGCGCATCCTCCGGGCCGCCGGCAGCAGGGCCGGTATCGCTGGGGAAGAACACCGTTATGGGATCATAGGCGCGCAGGAATTTCTCCGGCACGATCCTGGTGCCGTCAGCCCGTTGCAGCACATCCTGGACGGGTGGAGCCTTGTCCTGCTGCGCGTGGGCGGCAGGCGCCAGGGCCGCGGAGGCCAGAAAAGCGGAAAGGAGAAGTGCGAATTTCGTCATGGCTTTCACTTCGATTCCGCGGGCTTGAGGCCGGCACGCTGCAGATAATCAGAGGCAATTTCGGGGGGCGGTCCGGCGGGCGGCGGCGACAGGCCGATCACGGCCGGCCGGACGATGAGCGTCGGTGCGTCCGCCGGCGCCCGTGCTTCGAGAAGGTAACGGCCGGGTTCGAGCTTGTTGAGCTGATTGAGCCCCTCGCCGAGGACCTTGCCCTGGGCATCGAGCAGGTGGGCCTTGGCAAGATCGGGATCGGAACGCAGGCCGACACCGATATTGCCTGACGTCTTGACCTCGAAGCCGAACAGGGCCGAGGTGCCCGGCGCCAGCACCACGGGTGCGCCGACCCCCTCGCCGACAGGAATGACGGGTGTCGATGTCACGTCCATTGAGCCCGACAACGGTCCCTCATGGGTGGAATAGACGGTCAGCACGGCGTCTGCGGCCCCGAGGTAGCGGTGCAGTTCGGCTCCCGTGGGGAAGAGCTGCAGGTCGCGGCGCCCGTTCTGCTCCAGCGCAATGATGACGGGTGCGTCGGTGCTGACATCGAGCACCGTCGGCTGGGCCGGGCTCAGCCGGAACGCCATGGCGGGACCCGCGAGCTCGACGCTTCGCGGCAGGGCCAGGGCCTGCGCCTCGGGCGTGGGCCAGGGCGATTTCCCCTCATGCTCGAGCCACAGCACCACCAGCCCGGCGCCATGATCGACGACGAGTTCGCCGGGGCCGGAAACCGGGATCGTATCGCCATGCCGGACCTTGCCGTCCAACCCGATTAAGGTTGCCTCACCGCCCGAGACCTTGAGCACATCCCCTCTCGCCGCCTCCACCGAGATCTGCTCCGATCCGGCCGTGCCGAAAAAGCGGCGCCGGATCTGGCCGGCCCCGAGGGGCTGGGCCTGGCCCAGGGAAAGGCCGACGCGGGCCGAAGCGGCGTGATCGCCGAGATTGACCAGCCAGATCTCGCCGGCGCTGGTGGCAAGGCTCCGCGACAGGGAGGCAGCGCCCGACCAAGTGTTCAGGGACTGGGCATCGCTCGGCACCGCAATGACGGCGATGCCGGGCGCCAGATCGAGCGTGAGCCGCTTGACGCCGGCGGGCAGCTTCACCGGCTGTGCGCTGAAGCCGGGAATGGCGGCGCTATAGCTGCCATCCGCCGTCACAGGGGCGAGCACGGTGACATCAACGGGCGTGAGGCGCATCTGCAGCGCCTCGTCGTCGCCGGCATTCCAGATGCGCAGCGCTTCACGGCCGGCCACGGCGACGGCGCTCTTGTCGACGACGCCCATGCCGCGTCCGGCATTGAGGCCCGGCTGGCCGAAGGCCGACTCGGCTCGCCAGAAGCGGGTCTTGCCGGGCGGCGAAGCCGTGACGGGCAGGATCGCCTGATCGCCCGCCGGCAGCGAAAGGGCGATTTCGCTGTTCGTCGCGGCCGGCGTCACGCGCACATCGCCGTCGTGGGTCGCCACCAGCCAGAGACGGTCCGACTGCGGTGCGAACAATCCGGATGACACGGCGGTGAGAGGACGGTCTGGACTTGCGCCCGCCAGGAAGTCCGAGGCGCCGTCCAGTTGCGTCAGCCCGGCTGCGGGCGCGTGCACGAGCGCCGCGTTCAGCGTAAGGCCAGGGATATCGAGGGACACGGGTTCCAGGGCGACATCGCCAGGCTCCCGCAGGTCACGGGCAACGCTCTGCGCACCTATCCGGATGGCAGCCGCGCCGCCATCCAGAGTCCACACCGAGGCGCGCCACTGACCGCTGTCCCCATCCGAAGCCGGCCAGGCCAGGATGGGAGCGTGGCCGCGAGCGAAGGCCTGCGGATGCCAGATGCCGTCAGCGCCATGCTTCTCGACCGAGAGAACAAGGTCGGCGGTCGATTTGGCCGCCACCATGGTGAGCTGGTCCTTGGCCCCGGGAGGCAGGGGGAAGGCAAAGACGGAGGCGCCGTCGGCAGTGGCCGATGTGCCGAAAGCGAGGGCAGGTTGCGCTGCCTCCTGCGGCAGAGCCAACTGCACCTCGATCTTCGATGAGTCGTCATTGCTCGAGGCCCCACCGCTGGAATCGGTGCTCTGGTCGTCGGAGGCATCGTCCGGCTGGCTCCCAGCCTTGCCCGCGGCGGCTGCATCGTCGAGCGACAGCGTGTAGGAGCCGGCGGCCAGGCGGCGGGACAAGGTGATGTTCCAGTCGTCGGTGCGGCCGGCCAGGCGTTCGATTACCGTGCCGCTTGCGTCCTTCAACTCGCCCTTGATCTCGATGCGGCCGAAACTGCTGAGACTCACGACGCGATCCTCGGCGATGGCGAAGGGGAGTTCCGCCGGCAGGTCGACGAAGCGCGCCTCGCCGGGCTGCAGGGCCGTGGTGTTCAGGGTGATGCCGTAGTCGAGCCGATCGTCATGGGCGAGGCTGGTGAGGTCGATGCGATAATGCCCCGCTTTCAGGTGGCCGCTGAACTGCGGATCGGCCACGAATTTCGCCACCTGCTGCTTGTCGTTGCGGGTGAGCGTGCCGACCATGCCTTCAGTGAGCCCGATGCTGACATCGGCTTCGCCGGCGAGGTCGAAGGTCCAGCTGTCGGGGACGCGCGGGGCATCCTTGGCCTCGGGTTCACGCCATTGGAAATTCTGCGTCTGGTTGAAGGCCAGCGGATGCGGGCCATGGCCCTGCAACTGGGGCGGATCCTCGACCGGGCGCAGCCGGGCGACGAAGCGCGTGTCGACCTCGCGGGGCAGGATCACCAGGCGATATTTGCCGGACTGCAGATCCTGGTCGAGGGAGGAGAGGGGACCCGGCACCGTGAGCGGCCAGCCATCGGCGTCTTCCAGCCTGGCGGTAAGGTCGTTGCCGAGCGCGTAGAGGTCGAGATGGTAGTGGCCCGCCTTGGCGATCTCGATCGGCACGATCGCGCCCTGTCCACCCGCGAGGGCGCCGCGGCTGCTGCCATCGGGCACGAGGGAGATGGCGGTGGCCAGAGGCGCCGGCGCGGCGCTGAGGCCGAGATGGCCGGAGGAATTCTGCGCGGAGACATCGATCTGGTAGGTCCCGGCGCGCAGATAGGTCTGCAGCAGCGCGTTGTGGCCATCGCCATTGTCGGAGGCCTGGCCCAGCTTGGGCAGGAAGGACGTGCTGATGCCGAGCGAGGTCTGCAAACGCCCTGATGTCTCGAGACGGTAGAGGCCTCCATCGGGTACGTCGAGCCGATAGAAGGCGTTCGCGCCCTCGTGCAGGTCGAAATAATGCGGCTGGCCGGCGGTCAAAGGCTCGCGGGCGGGGCGCTCCAGCGGCGCGGCGGCTGCCGGATCCTGCTGCCAGGATACGCCCAGCGCGCGGGGAGCCGGCGGAGCCTTGAAATGCAAAGTGAGGACGCGGCCCTTGCCATCAGCCTGCTCGTTGTCGGCGGTGAAGGGGACGGAATTGCCGACGATATCGACGGCGCTGATCGTGCCGCCTTGGGGCACATGCACGTCAATGTCCAACGGCTGAGCGCTATCGCCGGCCGATTGCCACAGCGTCAGCGGGCGGCTCTGCAGATCGGCGGGCAAGGACACAGCACGCGGTCCGGTCAGGAGGCCGGGGGCCACATTGGTGATGATATCGTAACTCGTCGCCTTGTCGGCTTGCTGGAGGCCGAATGAGATCGTGGTGCGCCTAGGGGAAGGCGGCTGAACGGGGATCGTCGTGCCCGGCGGCCCGAACATCAGGTCGAGGATGCCGCCGGCATTGTTGTCGGGTTCGACGGTCAGCAAATAGTAGCCGGCATCGAGATCGAAGACGGCGGGATTACGGCCATCGGCACGCGGCGCATTGCCGATAAGGACCGGGCTCATGCCCGCGCGTATGGCGGGTCCCGAAGAGCGTATGGCGATCGGCCCGGGCTGCGTCATCTCGAACAGCAGCGAGGTTTGCCCGCGCAGGTTGAACTTGTGCCGCCAGGCCTGGCCAGGCCCCAGCTGAGGCATGTCCTGGGCCACGACGCTCGATTTGCCCTGGGCGTCGTTGCGCTGGAGCACCGCGGTCGCCGGAATCTCGTCCCCACCCTCGCCTGCGACATCGACGCTGATGAGATTGGGTACGGAGCCATCGAAACGGGCGTGGTTGGAAAAATACAGGCCCCGCAGCTGGAAGGGCTGACCTTCGTAACCCGTCACCTCGACAACAGCGGGCTGGTCGCTCCTTGCCAGCGAAAGAGTGGTCACTGGCTCGCGACTGGTCTTGTCGATGGTAGCGCCCTGGAAAGCGGGCGAGGCCCCGGACAGGCGGGCAGCCCGCAGCCCGGTGGGCGCCGACTGCGGCAATTGCAGGCGGAAGGTATCGAAATCGGCGGGGGCCTCGAAGCGCTCCGAGCCAAAGGGTCCGATGACGCCCTCGGCAATGCCAGCGGCCAGCGACCGTTGCGTGCCGGTGCGGATATGGAAGGGTTCAGTCGTATCCGAATTGGTCCAGACCAGCTTCTCGCCACCATAGGCGGTGACGAGATAACGGCCTGGCTCGACCTTGCCGCTGAGCGCAGCCCGCGTCATCGGCAGGCCGGGCTTCGTTTCAAAGATCGACAGCGCCGGCGCGATGTCGACGAGATCGGTACCGTCCCGCCACAGCCGCAGGTCCTGGAGCGAACGGCCGACAGCCTCGACATAGACGACCCCGTCGCCGGGAACATCGATCCAATAGGAGCGCTGCTGGAGATCGCTGAGCTTGGCATCGATAGGCTTTTGAGCCGTCAAGGTGGTCGCCGGCTGTTCCAGCTCGAGATAGGCCTGCGCCGTGAGCTTGACGTCGCCGCTGGCGCCCTTGGCCCCGAAAGTCCGGATCTTGTAGGTGCCCTTGTCGAGCAGCGCATCCACGCGGCCGTCGCTCGCCCCGGGCGCGCCCATTTGGTTGCCCGGCCCGCTGATCATGTCGACGAGCTGGAGCGCCAAGCCGGTGCTGCTCTGGGTGCGGATGACGATGTGACCCGGTACATCGACGGTCATCAGCGTGCTGCTATCCTGCCCGGCTGGCAGATGATCCGCGGCCAGGCGCGGTTGGGGCCCGGCGAACGGCAAAGGCTTGGCTGATGTCGGGACGGCGGCGGGTGCGGCCTGCGGTACGGAGGCGGCGGGAGGTTGCGGCGCCTCCTGCGCCTGGGGAGCGGGCTCAGTGGCCGGAGCGGGAGAAGCGGGCGGCACGGCCTGATTCGCCGGCGCGGTGGCCGGCGCGGCTTCGGCAACCAGGGCCTGAAGGGCCGCGAGGCGCGCCTGATAGCTCGCAGCCAGGCATTTCGACAGGCGGGCCCGGTCCGAGGACACGCAGGATTTGTTGCGGTCCGCCAGCCAGCGGCGCTGCTTGAGGCGCAGATCGGCGAGCTTCGCGGGATCATTGCCGAGAGCGGCCAGCGCCTGCCGGTAGCTGTCCGCCAGGGCCGTATCCTGGGCAATCAGGGCGGGAGAGGCGCAGATCGCCTTTTCGATCGGGGTCTGGGCCTTGCCGCAATCGAAGGATTGCGCTTGGCAGACCAGCGGAAACAGGCTGAAACCGAGGACAAGGACCGTAGGCAAGCGAAGGGCAAAGGCCATGGATGACTCGTTTCTTATGTCGTCGGCAAGCTAGTCAGTACGGGTTACCAAAGGTCAAGACAAGGAGAGGAAACCATGGCCTGTTGACAGTCTTTAAACACAGGAAGGCATGGCCGGCAGTTCCTCCAGGGACACCCGTTCGGGAATTGGATTGAACGTCGTTGAAAAGCAGCCTCTCATGCCGAATGTCGGCATTCAACGGTGGGCTGTAGGAGAAGCGTGATGAAGGTCGATTTCTTCTTCGGCGTCGGCAGCCGCTATTCCTATCTGGCCGCTGCCAGCATCGATGAGATCGAAGCCCGGACGGGAGCCCTCGTTCGCTGGCGGGTGGTCTACAGTCCCGATCTCATCCGCCATGCGGGAAGTGATCCGTTCCAGCAGGACAGCCTGCGCGGCCAATACCGGCCTACCTATCGCAGCCTCGATGTTGAGCGCTGGGCGAATTTCCTCGACATCCCCTATCGCGAACCAGATTTCGCCGTGGCGGATTGGCGCCATATCGCGCTCTGGGCGGTTGCCGCCGAACGCCTCGGCATGGGCGTGGTGTTCGCGAGGGCCGCGTTCGAAGTTGCCTTCGCCGAGGGCCGGCCGCCGCGCTCGCAAGCGGAACTCGCCGGCCTTGCAGCGCAAGCGGGCCTCGACCCCGGCCCGCTGGCCGAGGTGATAGGTACCGGCGATGCCGAGCTGGCACTGGAGCACAACCTGTCGCAAGCCCTCGCGGCCGGCTGCTTCGGCGTGCCGTCCTTCGTGACCGACGACGGAAAAATTCGAAACAGCCAAAAATTACCCATGAGTCACAGGATTCTAGCCTATATCGGCCGAAAATTGACATTGAGGCCTGAATCGACTAGTTAAAAAACTAGTTGAAACTGGTTAAAAACCAATGGGCATAAAGCGCGACAATCCTCCATATTGTCAGATGATCGACGGATCGAACTACCGGTATTTTCGAGTGATCCCGGCTGACGTTCGCTACGGGTATCCGGCGGAATCCCTAACATTCGGAGTGCATTTAGATCCCAAAGAGGCAGAGCAATACCGTTCTCTCAGATCGGATCAACAACAGGGATTCATGGCCCGGAAGGTGATTGACCAGATTCGAAAGGCTTTCAACTCGACGGGCTCCTTTCTCGGCAATTCGAAAGGCAGCTACCCGACACGAAAGGTCATTGTTGAAAGTCTCGGCACCAAAGACCCCGCTGAGGCTGAACAAAAGGCATCGGTTCTTAAGAAAAGGGACGACAGGCTATTTCATGAACTCAGATTAATTAAAGCCAATGCATTAAATCTTTCCAATGAAGAAAGAATGGAGAAGGCTTTTCTTCTGGTTCAGAACGCTAAAAAGCTAGCAGACTTATTCGTGGATCAAAATTCAGTCTTGGATGAGTTGCGACAGGAACGACAGAGAAGCCGTATGATGGAACGGTACATCCTCAAAATGTCCGGTCACAACGATATAGATGCTTTTTTGGAATCACCGCAAGACGCGAATACCGAGGTGGCTACTCTGGCCTTGCAAACCATGAAAAGCGATGGGACGGGGGAACAACCTTCAGGATTGCGCCTAAAGAAATGTCTGGAACTCTATCTGGACGATCTGAAACGCAAGGGTGTCGGGGACAGCTCGGAACGGGCATGGAAGAAGATTAAGTCTGGAAAGACCACTGCTGTAGATGTTCTCATTAAAGTAGCCGGTGGCGACAAAGAAATTTCCTCGATTACCCGAGAACATGTACGGCTCGTTAAGAAGGAATTAGAGGAAAGAACCAAGCCACAGAAGCTCAAGGTCAGCGCAATTAATGTCTATATAGCAAATCTGAGAGCATTCTTTAATTTCGCACTGACTGAGATCGACTCCGATAAGCGTAATCCATTTGATAATATGAAGGATGAAGATCCGGAAGCACCAAACGAGAAACGGGATTCGTTCTCTTTTGATCAAGCCAAGCTGATATTGGCACGGCTTGATCAGGAAACAAATTGGGAAACCAAGGCTATCGGCTGGCTAACCGCGCTCACTGGAGCAAGATTGAAAGAAATTACGCTTTTGGATGCAGCAGATATCAAGATTCAGGATGACGTTCCTCATATCCTCATACAAGCGAATGCACATCGTAAAAGACTGAAGACCAAGGTTTCTAAGCGGTCAATTCCACTTGTGCCAAGGGCAATCGAGATTTTGCAGAAGTGTCCTACATCCGGAGCAATTTTCCCTGAATGTGTTAGGACGCCAGATCCGGCGGGCCTTCTCTCAGACCGGTTCTCCTACTTTCTGCGTGAAAAGATGGAAATCACCGATGAGAAGCTGGCATGGCATAGCTGGAGGCATTACGTGAAAAACTGTCTGATTAATACCGGCGCATCCGAGATGATGCAGAACGCAATTCTCGGACATTCGCAAAAGGGTATGTCCGGAACCTATGGCGAAGGATTCGACCTACCCAATAAGCAAAAGGCACTTGGAGAGGCACTAGCTCTTTTACTGAAGAAGATTGAGTGATGGGAAAGCTTCCCTATTAGGAAAAAAAAAAGATTCCTGAAAGGAATCGCAAAGAACCATCCGGGATTGTTGTTGTGTACTCGGATGACCTTTGTCCAAAATAGAATCTCTGATTCAAATGCAGAATCTTTGATTCAATTTCGGCCTTTTGTTTGAAGAATAAAGATAGTTGCCGCGAATACACTGTGTATTGTTGACGGCAGAATCGATTAGATTCATAGGACTCTTCTTCCTAGCAACATTCCGGAATAGGAGAGGAGTCACGAAACATGAATACGCCATTGATTCCAGATGGCATTGATATTTCCAAGCTGGTCGTCCCCGGCAAAGTGCCAGAAGATCCCATGGAAATTCCGTCATATGTACAACAACCGAGAGAGCCAGCCAGAGAAACTCCCCGCCTCTGGCTCACGATGCCCTTCGGCTTCTTCTGCCTCTTTGGATTACCGCTGATTGCGGTCTTCTATATCCTGCCTTTTGCCCTCTCCATTGGCATTCCGCCCATTACCGCCATATTCGTGTTAACAGCGCTATGGGCCAATTGTCTCAAGTGGATGAACCAAGGCAAGAGCGCCTCAAGGGAGGCTTCCGCTACATGCTGATGGCCGGCATCTTCGGTTTGGTTGTCGATGTGATCAATAACAATCTTCAGCACTAAGGGACATTCCAGAAAGCATGAAATATCTATCTTATTGAAAGGCCTGCTCAATGCAGGCCTTTATCACTTGTGCTATAATAAACGATTCAATTAATAGCGAGAATCGATATGAGAAAAAGCAGAACTGTGAGCTATCTTCTAAAAAGAGGTGATTCCGGGCACTTTCTAAAGTCCATTGACTTTGAGCGGCTATAGGCCCCGGTGAGATAACAGCTACCTTTACCGAGGTTGAGGCCGATAGGTTCCAGCTCGATTTAATCAATGCGAGGAAAGTCATTAAAATGATGGAAAGCCATCTAACGCTTTTGCCGCGCAAGCTGCTATTCATTGATGGCGTTCTAACTCCGATTAAACCATCTAGAAAAATTAATAGGATTGCAAAATAAATGCGGTTCTAACGGTTTTGGTACCTTACTAGCTTATTTAAAATAAAGGCCGTCTACGGCTTTCCTAGGCCGCTTAAAATTGATCTTAATAAAAGGTTTCCTACTAAGCCAATTGCAAAAGCAACATGCATCAAAATTATGGAGAAGATGATTGAGGCGGGGATCTCCTGCCTTTTGGCATTGGAAATCTCAAATGACTCATGTCGGGTAAACGTTGCAAAAGAGATATAGTTTGTGGTGAAAAAAATTGCGCGTGATCAAGGTTTGTAAGCCTATACAATCTTCCGGAAGCTTTTATTGCAGCGAGACACGCAACAGAGAGATCGGCTTCGTAAAACCGCTTTGTCCAAGGGAAGTTCTTGTTCTCGTTTTGGAAGCGCAGGAAGTTGCCTTTATCATCTATCCCCGGCGAAATTCGTTTGTGAGCGATGCAATCTCGCAGGAATTTAGCGGTCATAACGTCGGCTTTTATACCCGACATTTCGTCCATCAATGCCTTGTCGCTTGAAGCGAAACGTGCCCATTCTGATTGAAGGAACGGCCAACGCTGCGTGAATGAGAGCTTTATCCATCGTGGGTTTGATGTTCCGTTGGCGGCCATAAGGCTGGCTACAAGAACCTCCATCTCTTGTTCCATAATCGACCAATTGATGATGATGCGCCCTAGGATCGCGTAAAATTCGTCCGGTACCGTCATCAATTGAGGAGGCTGATTTGGATCGGTGCTATTATAGGCGACTAGCAATGCTAAATTCACCGGACCATTTTTGACGAAGGGAGGGAGCATGATCATTCCTAAGCCGGATGAAACCTACAGCGTCACATATCAGCCGATGGTTGTTGGATATTCAGAAGTCTGTTCAGAAGATATCATACCATTTGAAGTTAACGGCAGCATTGGCAAGTGATATGGCATACAATATTGCACAACCACTTAGAAGCAAGTTAAGTTGCGAGATGGAGTGAAACCACCACTACTGCTTATACTCGCTATGTAAAGCTTCATCGGAATTTGCAGGATGTGCAATCAACTCCCTATATGTGTCGCAAAATTGGCCGGCCAAAACGTAGAATGATACTGCTAAAAATAGACAGCTAAACCCTAATAGCAGCACCCCAAAAATGTTCTCTGCTGGTGCCAAGAACTCGGGGTGATCCTTAAAGCCACCGGCGATCAAACCAGCGCCAACAGCAAATACGCCGCTGCCAATGGAAGCCGCTGCGAACTTGATTATGTCTATCAGCCGACTTGTCTGGTTTACCATTCTAGCTAACGTGGCTTCATAGATGGCTTTGCGAGTCTCAGGGTTATCATATGTGTTGATCGGTTGAACCATCATCGCCCCCAAGGAATGCAACAGTCGATCATGCCCGTGATCCGCCAGTCATCGACGCGGCTTCTTTGGGTTTGGCGGCTTCTTTGCCTTTTTTGGTGGTTGGTTTGTGTTTAAAGGGTTGGTTCTCCTCATAGGAAGTAGATCCAAGAAACCTGCCATCCTTATCGGATATCAAACTGAGAAAGGTTCGATTAGGCAGCCCTAACTCATCTTGCGGCGCCTCAAAGGTACGAATGAGCTTATCGCCCAACACTTCCGCTGATACACGGGCATCCTGAATTTTATAATCCACTACGATACCAAACCAAAAGGATCGAACAGGAATAGTTTGCCCAGAGAAATCCAAATTTTCTATTCCACCGAATTCCACTTCAAAATAATTGCTAGTCGGATCATCAAACTTCTGCAACCATGCCTCACCGTAGAGTAATTTATCGAATTCCCGCGCGGTTCTTGCGGCGTAGTTCTTCATAAAGAATTCCTCCAAAAGCGGGTGGATCTCCCTAGAAAGTTCATTTTCGTATTTAACGTCTTGCCCCTTGTCGATTATGATACCAATTAGTGTTTCCCTCTTCTCATTAAAGGCCCCCAATCTACATAAACCGTATTTGTGAGTAAGCTGCTTCCATTCCTTCTGGGGATCATGGAATTTCAGCGCCCAATCAACACTTGCAGCCTCTTCCAAGGTGAGCAGGTCGATATTCTTCCTCTTGGCTTTCTTCACAGCTTTCTTGGTGAATCCGGAGCTTGATACCGCGATCACACGATTAAGTTTAAGATCAATGGTCTTTCCAATTAATGAGTCGATCCAATCTATATCTTGAGGTCGCGAATGATCTCGGCATTCAATACCAATCTTGAATACCCCGTTAAAGCTTGGCATCTCTACATAGATATCGATTTCCCGATCATCTCCATCATCTGAGAGGATTTCAGATTCTCTACGTGCAACCGCGAGAGGCTCAATTACGGAGTGAATGTACTTAATAAAACGCTGAAACGCGTTGGACCTTGCGGGCATAGCTTCCCTCGATTACGGCAGACTCACTGCCATGGTGAGAGCGAAAAAGGCGCTAAGCAATAGAGTGAATGAAGCAAACATTAAAAGGAATAGGGATGGGGGATTGGATGGTGAAGAAGTTCGACCATCGCTTTGCAGGGCAAAGCAAAAAATGCTAACGTTTCAGTGATGGCCAAGGACAAAGAGCAACCAACAGGTAGCAAGGCTCCCTCTATAGCGGGCATTATTCTTGGCTCGGGCTTTGTCAGTAATGTAGGCCGAGCGATGCTTGGCTTCTTGGTGGTTATGGCAGCTATAGCGTTTAGGGTGCCATCTGAATCTGAGATGTCGCTTGCCTATCTTGTTTCAGGCGTAGTGTGCTTTCTTGTTACGGTGTGTGGCCTTTATTCCCTCAAATTTCCAGATCATTCTCATCTAGATCCGAAAGGATTGGCAACGGTCCTAGCCAAGCAGCATGCACTCAAGGGAGGTAAGACCATTGAGGCGAAAGCGGAAAAAAACGTACCGCCGCCGAATGCGATAGAGGATAAAGAAGTCATTGTACCAAAGCCCGCAATCCTTCCGCCCAATGTGAGCCCAGATGCATAAACTGTACAACCTCTCCATCCGTTGGGTTACGAGTCAGATTAGTGAAGCTCTATTTCAGGGCGTAGATAGATCATTGGCGTTTCATGGAGATGTCATAAGGTTTAGTGGCAGCACGTGGCTTTTGTGGACCAACTCCTCTCCTCAATCAATTAGCCTTGGTATTCAACCCTTGCTAAAATCGGAAGATTCTTGGATTATTTTTAGTGTAAATCAACAAGACTATTATGGATTTGCGGCCCCGTGGATTTGGGATTGGATTAATTCACGAAAGCAACCAATCCAGACACTGCCAGTACCGGGACTCGCACCGACCTCAACAGGGCACGGCCTCTGGCCTCCCGGTTGGCCTAGGTGACGCGCAGCTCTATCCTGCCAAGTTTAGGTGCTAGAAAACACCGGGGGCATGGAATGCGTCGAACAATGCACGGAATCCTTCTTCTGACATCGATGATGGGCGGTGCAGCTCAGGCACAGAACTCAGCCAATCACTATTATGAGTTCTGTGTGGGCTTTATCAAAAGAGACGAACAGAATCTGCTTCCTGAGGAGTATTGTGGTGGCACAGTGAACGGCGTAGCAGGGATGTTTAAGACGGGGGATATAGGCCAAAGATTCAACGTCTGTATACCAGAGGAAGCTACGACCGGACAGGAGGTTAAAGTACTTGTTAAATATATGGATCAACATCCAGAAAAGCTTAACTGGGACCTTGCCAACGTCGTTTTCGAAGCATTTAGAGAAGCGTGGCCTTGTGGCAACTGACGGTATACTTTCGAAAAATTTAGAATAAATCTGAAACAGGATACGCCGAGGCTCAGACTCCAGAATTCCCCATAGGCCCTCCGTAGAATTCCAAAAAAAGGCCATGGTCACCGTGTTTCAGGGTTTTAGTCGCTATTGCTGCTGATCAGCATGAATAGGAATGGTCGCGGAAGCTCGATATCGGCCATAAGCAGCACCGTAGTCACATTTGACATTATGCCAAACGACCGTTAGGAATGTTGACACAACATGCATTCCGAGGGTTTTTGGCTATGTGCCAGACATATATTGGCTACTGCCGAGTCAGCACGGCAGAGCAGGGCAAGAGCGGCTTAGGCCTCGAAGCTCAGCAAATGGCCGTAGAATCGTTTGTGAAGGCCGCTGGTGCCGATGCAAGGCTTCTGGCCTCATATACCGAGGTTGAGTCCGGCAAGCGTGCAGATCGTCCTGAACTGGCTAAGGCCATGAGGCAGGCAAAGCTCACCAAGTCTCGGTTGCTGATTGCGAAGCTCGATAGGCTCACCAGAAATGTTCACTTCCTGACAGGATTGATGGAAGGTGGAGTCGAGTTCGTTGCATGCGATATGCCAAATGCCAATGAACTGACGATTCATATCATGGTGGCTGTAGCGCAGGCTGAGGCCAAAGCTATCTCAGCTAGGACCAAGGCAGCATTACAGGCTGCAAAAGCCCGTGGAACCAAGCTCGGCAATCCGAATGGTGCAAAGCATCTAGTGGGATATGATGTGAAGGTTGCTCATGCTGCTAACAAAAATAAGGCAGATGCCAGAGCCAGAGAGATGAAAGATACCATAGACGGCTATCGGGCTATGGGTATCGAGTCTGCCAATGCCATTGCTCAGAAACTAAACGATGATGGCATTAAGCCTAGCCGTGGTGAACGCTGGTATGCCAAAAGCGTAATCCGCCTCATGGACCGGCTGTAGTCCTGAGATTTTTAAATCATCGAAATTCGGAGTCTGGCTTTGGCTGGCCTTTGTCGTTTTCAGTCATCAGTTTTAGTTTACCTTTTCTTTCGCTGACCCTCATTGACCGACCATCGGCAGATCATAACCATTCGCTGACAAGCTATTAGCTCTGCAACCCGTTTCTGAAGCGAAAGCTTCGCTTGAATCATTGAAATTAATTTAAGGCCTATAGGGCTGAAGCAATTACCATCAGTAGCCATTTCTTCCTGATATATTCCTTCCTATTCATTTTCATGATCATCAATATTAATTGTTTCAAACATATTCCGTTATTTGTTTCATGCAAAATAATAAAGTTGATTCTGGCTACTACCGGCTATTGACGGCACTAATTACTATCCTGTAGTGGCGACATTACAGCGATGGTGCTGACAACTCAGGAAAGGGTATAATCATGACACGTATCATTGTCAGTGTTGACGAACTTCCGGCAGAACTGTTCGAACAAAAGAACCGCAGCAAATATCAGTTCGACGATATCGAGGAAGGGAAAGCTGAATTCATTCCGGGGAAAAGGCGTAATGTTTATCAGGGCCTCAACGCATGGCTGAAAAGCAATCCGGATGCGAAGCTTATGGTCACCAAGGAATGTGTTCGTGAGATTAATGGTGAACAGGTTCCGGGCGTCTACGTTTTCCATAAGGCCGCTTGAATTCTTACTCCTAGAAAAAAGCGTTGTCCGATTATCTCGGCAGCGCTTTTTGGTTTTGGAGAATTCCAAGGACTCATGTCAATTATCTCAACATGCCTGATTTAATATATCGGAAATGGGATGTGGAAATGAAGCCGGAACGGACGACAGCGGGTAATGGTCGAGAGATTTTCGCAAAGCCGGTGCTGCTTTCCCACAATCGGTACCTGGTGGATCTGATCCGCTGGTTTGCTATGCAAGTCGTTTGGGGACACAAAAAAAGCCAGTAGCTCATCAACCATGGCGGCGAAATCTAGTTGGAACAGGAAGGGGGGTCTAGCTGGCTTTCCGGAATGTCACATTTTCATATATCTTAATGGATTCGTGACATATAATCTTCCTCAACCTTCCTGTAACTAAATCTCGCCGGTTTCGGGCATATCTTAAAAAATACATGAGTCTGCTGTATATTGTAATTGCATTCCTCCGAAATTTCCTTTATTATATGCGGCATTCGATAAGATCAAGGAATCGATAAATAGTAATAGGATACTGTCTTGCCAATGGCCGTATCTCCATTCGCGCCATTTGCCGACAGTATCATGACTCCATAATGGGTTTCAGTGTTTGGCAAGACGCACTGAAGCCCATTTATTTTTTGGAGTAAAATATGAAGCCAATAATCAACCTCCTCGACGCTGGCATCCGGAACCGGAAAGACTCATGCCATCGTAACCCATCTTGCTACATCCCATCAACAAGCAATTATCGCTACCTCTGCAACCGACCTGTCAGTTGATATTCGTGACCGCCTGATCGCTGCCGGTATTCCTCATTCTGAAATTCTAGTTATCCAATCTGGTAGCACAGTTAGTTGCCGTGAGCGATTGCGCGATGCTATCAATAAAGACAATCATCGTGTCATTCTGATCAACCATGTTGTCGCTTTACACCATTTCACGTACGCAAACCGTTATCATCTTTTCTTTGACGAAATCCCGAAGATCAGTAATTCCTACAATTTAAATCCCATCCCGGATTTCATGGAAGAAATTACAAGGATTCTTTCTCCGACCGCAACGGAGAATAGCAAATATCTTACCATTGATTTGCCAGACGAATCCATTGTTCGAATTGGCGAGGGGATTAAGAAACATAAGATCATCGAAAATACCATCAATGTATTATCCGACGATTTTGTTGCATTGGTTCATGATATCCGCAATCGAGACCGCTTACTCGAATTTTCTGCAATGGAATATGAAGAGTGGAAGGTAGGAACACGCGATTCCCTTCATATCACCGTCAAATACAAGCCAGAAATTCTAGCTCGATATAAGAGCGTGACAATCTCCGCCGCAAACATCACCAAGTCGGAACTATATTCCTTCTGGAGCGAATTGGTGGATTTTCAGCCTCATGAACTGACAAAGAAATTGCGCCCGGAGCTTTATGAGACCAAAGGACATTTAGTCAGTATCCGTTACATTTCCAGTCGCCATGGAAGCAAACGTCAGCTTGAGACTATCGGTTACGAAAGGGTTTTAGCTGCAACAGCAAAAGCCTTCCGTGCTGAGTTTGGCAATTCACAACATATCGTTTGTGCTCGCAAAGGGTATACGTGGGAATTGGACACAGGGATTCAGCTTCCATCGAATATCAAGGGAGTGGACAATTACAAGGATGCTCATATGGCCTTGCATTTGTCTCCAGTAAATCCACATCCGGCATACAATAACTTTCTCAAGGACCGTCATGGCAAAACGAATGAGGAAGTCAAAGAAGCAATTCCATATGAGAGTAATTACCAGTTTCTGACTAGAACGTCTTACCGCGATCTAAATTCTTCCGATCCGGTGACATTCATTGTTCTGGATAGGAATATTGCTCTATATCTCCAGAAGATGTTTCAGTGCCCGGAACCACAGCCATTCAACATTGGCATCCCAGAATTATGGGAGGATAAAAAAGTTGCTAAAACGCCAACGGAAAGAAAGAGAATACAGCGTGAGAGGGATAAGGAAAAAGCTAAGAAATCTTTGGGATCTTATGATGGCTTAAAGATCAATTTCTGGCAATCGAAGGAATCACAAGAATTCTCACAAGTGACTCATGATTGGATTTCCCTTGGCGATTATATCGAAACTAATTCGGAATTAGACAATGGCGATAAGCTTAATCTTCCGATGTTCCGAGAAGGTGATATGCTTAATCTGAACAATCATAAAGTCTCAGACAACATTCTTTCCACAAAGATTCTGGTGCTGGACCTTGATAAGCCGGAGGGAACGCCAGAGGTTCTATCATCGTATCTGAAAACTATGAATTATTCTCATTATCTCAGCGCCTCCAGTTCCTATGATCCCGATAATAGAATTTTGAATCATCGTATTGTTGTCGGTCTCGATAGGGCAGTTGATGCCGGGGAATATCATAATATTATGAATGTTCTTCAGAATGATTTGAATCAACATTTTCGGAAAAGGGGCCTATCATCTGGATTGTAAGAAGATTAACCAGCGATTCTTCATACCTTCGATTCCGTCAAGCGGTAAAAGACTGTTCATTGATGGCACTACAAATTCCTTCATGAATGTTGAAGGGATGCTAAGCCGCATTCCGAAAAAGGAAGTTATGCCAGTATCTTCCCTGCATGTTTCCGGTCGAGTTGCTATCGAGGCTGTTATTTCAAGATACGAGTCATCACCGGGAAATGGGAAAGGTAACGATGGTCTACTGAACGCGGTAATTGATTTTAAAAAAATCGGGTATCAAAGTTCTGAGATAAGAACAGAATTGGAAATGGCAGTCAGACAAAATCGTTTTCGGTAAGGGGAGTGACCGTAATGTCGAAAAAGTAATTGAATTTGTGTGGAGATAATCAGGAAAAAAAGCTTTAGAAGATTCAGAAACTGCCAAAAAAGGAATGTTTAATGACTGACACAACAACAAGGAAGCTGAACTATGCAACTAAAATTACTTAAGGATGAAATGCGCTACTAGCCTGACTACCACGTAGCATCAATGACCTACCGCTTTTTGGACTTCGTAATGGTGGAATATCTGCATGATAGTTGGTACGACTTCAACAGGCTTGGTGACAGACCGGCTGTGGTTATGCTGAGAGAACGATTCGAAAAGAAAACCAATTAATTACAAAACAAAACAACAAGAAAATTGTTGAATGCAATTTTCAGAATATAAGCCGATTATCAAGCCATATGTCATCATTCGAGATGACCGGATCATTTCTATATCGCCTTGAACTCACGGATGATGGTGTCAAAGCTGGATTCCATGGAAGCGTGCATCAGGGATTGGTGTTTTCGAACAAGACTGCTGCCCAGCTTGTATGGGACTCCATTGAGAAATCCCTCGGAGTCCACACCTTCCCGACAGAGGCAGACGGCACAGGCAGCAGAGCCTCTTTTTGGCTCATCAGCATAGCGAAATAGCTCGCTATTGGCCTCTGAACGATTGATTACAGATGCCAAACGAGTTTTGGTCGATCTCAAAAGCAAGCTGGGCATTTGAGATGAAGGCTGAACCAAACCTTCAGCCTTGCCCATTCTGTAATAGCCAGCCGCATTTCACCGTGCCTGGTGGCAGCTACCGGCTACTATGAGGCCACGACTCGCATTGTCTGCCTCGGTGATGGGGTTAGCATGTCTCAATATCGGTGATGATATCGTGGACTCGAAACCGAAACTTGCCGATAGATGGAATCATCGCCATTCAATCGACAATTGGTTGACATAAGTTGGATTTCAATCAATATCTCTGATTCCTATCGAGGAGAAGAGAAATAATGATGGCAAAAGCCAGAACGGTATCCGACGATATCAGGGAAGCACAGCAGGCCGATAAGGTCTCATTACCGAGTCCGGATGCAACGATATTCGATGGCAAATCATATGACGAACTGGTGGCGTTAAGCGAAATCCTCAAGGCCAAGATTGAACAAATCAGGGGTTCGGAAATCGAAAAGTTCCGGACAGAGATGGCGGAACGGGCTAGAAAGCTTGGTCTGCCGGTGCCGGAATTTGGTACTTCCATCGCAAAGAAAAGCCAATCCAAATCCGGTGGTCAACCGCAAGTTCCGCCAGAAGGTGTAGAGCTTTTCACTAATCCGGCCAACCCTGATCAGAAATGGTGGCAGGGCAAAAAGGGTAAGAAGCCGGCATGGGCTGGCTAACGATTATGAGATAAGGCAGAAGGCCGGTAGAGATTTTGCCGGTCTTTTTATTTCGTTCATGCTGATCTATTTAGTTCGCCCAATACCGAGGCCAGATCGAAGCACTTCCAACACCTCAATCGCTTTGACTGTATGTTCGGAATGGGCGGCTGTACCAAGTCGGATGGCCAAGTCTTCGACCACGTTAGCCGTTTCATCGAAGGCGGCAACGATTGGCGGCTCAGCAGGTAGCAGTTGCGTCATTCATTGCAGGGTAGGGGCACAGAGGCGAGACTGTTGGGCAGCTATGTGGAGATTGAAAGCGGAAAGCGTTCTGACCGTCCACAGCTTCTACAGGCCATTAGAAAGGCCAAGTTGACCAAATCCAGATTGTTGATTGGCAAGATTGATAGGCTTTCGCGGAATGTTCATTTCCTGTCAGGTCTGATGGAATCTGGTGTTCATTTCACGGCTGTGGATATGCCCGATGCTATCGTATGTACTAATCCAGATCAGGAAAGCTGCAACATTCAAGCGCATATGTGCATGGAGGGCTGCAAGTGACAACGTGATGGCCGATTTCCCCTTTTCTGAAAGGCCCCTAAAGCATACCATCAAATGGCCGTAAAAGCTCTCGTTGCATGGAATCAGCGGCGTCTTACAGTTGAACTATCTACATTGGAGGGAGAATAACGTGTAATCCTCATCGGCTGACCGCACCGACGCTTCACACCTAAAACCCTTTCCGTGGTACTGCACGAAAAAGTCTGAGTTAGCAGTAGCAGCATGCTTCTCAATCACATCGCCAACCGTCTCGACCGATATATTGTTAAATCCGAAGGAGACTTCCTCAAGGTCGCATAAGGACGCGTTAGATACACACTGCTTAAGGCGGAAAATAAGATATGCGATGACACCGTGGCCAGCAAGCGACTCGTCTTGGCAGTAGAATCCGCCTCCATCGGAGTTTCTGCACGTTTGATCATCGTGCGCATATTCAGCGAACGGGCCTACTTCGGAGAGATTTGCCGTTTTTGGTCGCTGAGAGTTAGTAGGAGCCAAAACCTCTTCAATGCAGCAGTCGCCATGTGACACGTACGCATCCGACGGGATGACACCACTTTCCAACAAAGTTTTCCTCAGTGTCCGCATTGTCACGAGGCTTCCCGGACCGACCGATACGGCATATTGGCCATTTTTGGCGTGATAAACACGCACGTTGTTCAAACTGCCCCTAATTTCTTGTGCAAGACGATTGGCTTCATCTGAACTGTCCCTGCTGTACAACACCAGCCAAGCATCTGCGCTCGCGTGGACGGAATTAAAAGTCGAACAAAGGGTCAGGATTGCAAGCGTTAACAAGGCCGTAGCCAGAGTGGTCGAATGTTTACGAGCGCGGATTCGGTAGACAACCATTTCTATCGCCTTCGGTATTAATCTGGAGACTTTCGAATTCGCAGTCCACTTTACGCCGCGATGTACGTATGCGCTTGAGTGGCTTCTTTGATCTGCTCGCGAAGTTTGTCCCTCGGAAACTGTTTGCTTGAGCCAAGTGCAAAAGCTGGGAGAAATGAAAAAGCTCCCTATCACACTTTATCGTTACGCTCTTTGTTATAAAATGTCTATAAAATGTCTATGTGACATTTCCTCTGCGGAGATATATCAGTATCAGGCGCGGATTTGCGCTGGAGCGACGCGAAATGAGACTATGGCCGATCGAAGGAACTGAGGTTTGATATTGCTAACATTCGAAAAGCCCTGGTGCAGTCCACCTTGCTTCAGTGGGCACGTCCGAGACAAGCATGCGGTGTGTCATAAGGATGGGTTCCAGCGCCGACCAATAGCGCTACGCTAATGCATATTCCCGCTAAGCTCGCTTGAAATCATGCCTACATATCCAAACCACGCCTAGGTGCGCAGAACCAGTTTCGCGATATAGAGGATGAAATGAGATGCCTGACAGTGCACTTCCTAGCGCATCCTGTGAGGCATTCGAGAGGAATCGCGATGCGCCATCGTCGGCCTCATAGCCAATCCGAATAGGTTGTGTACATTTTGCTACCAGAAGCGTACCATCACTTGCTGATGGGAGCGTTTGATTTCTCTAACTCCTTTTACGCGACTCAAACAAATAGCTTTCGAAGGACAAACTTCGCGGGGAAACAAAGGAGAGACGCAATGAGGCGGCTTCTATCCATTATGGCGCTTAGTCTTGTTTTGTCTGGCACTGCGCTTAGTGCTTGCTATGCCTGCGAATGCGAAGGTAACAATAACTGCCAGAAGAACAGCAAGGTTGAAGCGTGTTCTACGAAATAAGCAACTATTAATTAGTTGTTTGTTTAGAAGGCCGTATTTGATAGCGCGGCGCGGCTCCAGACATTCTAAAACTTTCGCTCAGCCCGAACATTCGCTGGGTTGCATACGTCTTGAGCTAGACATGTTCATCCCTGATCTAACCGCACTACCATCAGCGCCTAGTCATACATTCGGTCATTCGGTGCCAGCCAGAGCAGGCCTTGCTCCTACTTGCCAATCACTCGATAGGACTGTGACGAGCTTTGACACCTTGCGTTTGGCGGTTTCCAACAATTACCAAATCTAGCGCCGTCGATTAATGGTTTGCCATCGCCCGTTGAACACGCTGAAGCATTTTGGCGCAGACCTTCCAATGAAATTGATGGATACCGTAGGCCAAGCTATGAAAACCGGGAGAGGCAATAATGAGTGGCCTGATCGCAATATTTGTGTTCTTGACCACAATATCTACAATCGCGTTAGAGACCCATTTTATCGATCAGGCGTTCCCGGGCGAAACAATAGAGAAATGTGCGCCGGTCGAATGCCAACCAGACGTACAGCATGAAACTCGCAACGTTCCGATATGTGGCTTCAATGATGCCGCCGCACCGAACGCGGCGACCTATAAGTGCTATAACTACTATAGTTATACAGACAAATAGTGTAAGAGAACATGCATATTTGTGCGCTGCGAGGACTAAGAACCAAAATGCTCCGCTCGTTGATTTACACCGCGTTGCTCTTGACGCTCGCCGCTACGGGACTCTCTGCCCAAGTGAGAGCTGTAGCGTCACAAGAGGGCACGCCGGCGATGCCAGAAAGAAAGTGCAATGGAACGGAGTGTAGGAGTGGAAGCTCCCAAGGAAGTAAAAGCTCGATCACGCGAGGTGCAAAGGAAGCATGTATTGCCGGATGTACGACACGATTTCTCGCGTGTACTAATCCAGATCAAGAAAAATGCAACATTCAAGCGCATATGTGCATGGAGGGCTGCAAATGACAGCGCGATCGGATGTCTATACGTTTAGCTGCGGTTGTGACGCATGCAATTCTTATTTGGTTGTTTCGAATTACTTTCAAAGAATTGGAAGGACGTCAACTTTCGCAGGTCGGGCCCTTGCATTACTGAGTTTAGCGTGTCTCCAACATTGGTTTGATACGATAATTGGAACCAGAAGTTTGGCATACGCACTGGCGTTTATTTTTTCGTGCGCTTTTTGTACAGTCGCATTTGCCGATACAGCATGGCTTGTCTTTTATAGCCGCGATACGGTTGAGGAAGCTCAAAGCCTCGCGTCACAGTTGAGGACCAGCGTTCAAGATGTGCGTGTTTACCGGGCCAAGAATGGAGCGTACGCAGTCGCCCATGGTCCCGGCGCACTGGAAAGTATGCGCGCCCTTCGCAGGAGTTATTTGGAACGCGGCACCATTCCGTCGGACACATATGTCTCTCATGGCGATTGCTGCGTCGAGCAGGCTGATGCCGACTCCGGAACGCAGCAATCCGGGAATGGCACGGATGATACACAATCCACCGTGGATGCGCCCGGTAGTGCATCCGACGGGTCGATGCCATCGAAAGTCGTTCTGTCATGCCGCGTAACGGAGGAGTATATCGGCACCTACGAAGGCAAACCGGTGCAAGAAACGAAGACGGAAATATATATATTTGCCTTGCGACCTGGGGCAGGTACCGCCGATTTGTCCAACGAAGACTACGATCTTTCTGTATCTGAAAGCACGTATACCCTGAAAAACAAAAGCAGTACTTCGTCGAAGGAACTTAATATCGATAGAACTACGGGTTCTATTTCAGGATTATTCGTTTTTAAAGATGAAAGTCGCCATATCGATTTTATGATGCAAATTGATGGGCGATGTTCTCGCACAGAAGATAGAGGGTTGTGAGGTAAACGGACTGGCATTGGCGACGTCGATTGGCTAGCTCTGCTAAGAGAAGCATTGAAGAGACTTTATAGAACGTAAGCGCTGTTGCGATCCCACCTTTCGGATTTGCGTGTGAAGCAGGATGTTTGAAGCCCTTGAGGGCTTAGACATATGACGACTTCAGAGATTACGCTTAAAACCAACGATGAAGAGCCGGTGCGGCGGTTCGAGGTTTTCACAGGCTCCGGGCGGCGGCGAACACTGGGCTGTCATTGCCTCCCTCATCGAGACCTGCAAGCTCAACAACGTGGATCCGCACGCCTATCTCAACGAGACGATCACCCTGATCGTCAACGGACACTTGAATAGCCGCCTCGACGAGCTCATGCCTGGGATCATCAACCTCTTGTCGCGAGCCACCCTGTGGCCTAACAACACCGCTTACTATAGAATTCACGAGAGTAAGACACGAAGGGTTGTAAGTGACAAGTCGATCACATGTGTATACATTTAGATATGGTTGTAATGCATGAATTTCTTACTCGAGTATTTCGAAATACCCTCAAAGAATTGGAACGACATTATCTCTCGTAGGTTGGGCCTTCGCCTTACTGAGTTTAGAAAACATTTGCAATTTCCAGAGGATACGATGGTGTTGCAAGAGAGGATTGAACTCGCTTTTCCTGCGCCTATATCATTGAAATTGCACGATAATTTTTGAAGTCCATTGAAAAATGTATAGCAGTTCAGTATCGCTTTGAGGACGTCTGTGTGTCAACCAAAGCGGAAATCAGATCGAGGACGAGCCAAACACAAATGGTCCTCATTTTACGGCGGCTCTTAAACAGAGGCCGCAAAAAAGCTAAAATTTCTTCTCGACCAAATATGGGTCACAATTTCCTGAGGCAGAATTCATCACAGACATATCACGGCTATCCGAATTAAGATGCACTACATCTAGATAAAAGAAGCCACCCGTCACTCTATTAACTTTAAAATGATAGGAAAACATTCGATTTTGCTTCAACTCCCCCTCGCATATTTCTTCACTGCATTTCAATGACAGCTTCTCAGAAGATGCGTTATACATAATCAACACATGGTCTTTACCAATTGGTTTGGCTAACAAACGATTAAATGCGCTTACCATACCGTCTGGACATGTTTGATCACTCGACCAATTTCTCGTGGCCCAGCACTTACGAGACGCAACTTCACATTTCAGCGGTCCGATGTCCGAAGAATATGCAACCGAACATACTCCAGTATGAAAAAGAAAACCGAACGCAAGTAGCGCTAGATATTGCTGACATTTCATCGCAGTACGACTCCTAAGTTCTAATTCTTGAAACCACTTAGAATTCAACGGACGCTAAGCAAGTATCTAGCAGTTTGATGGAGCTCGGCAAAAGCTTCGCCCTCCTAATATAAACGGGACTCCTGAAGGTAACTTAAACAAGATTGCGAAACTAAAAGTGTAATAAATATATCAAAAGCCAAACGGTATTCAGATCAGGGAAGTAATATGTCAAAAAGATCGAAATCCAAAGGAAACGTAAACGCTAAAACTTTTTTACTGCTGTATAAGGTAAGCACCGCCCCTCGTAAGTATTAATGATTGACATGCTACGACCTTCTCTATTAAGTTTAATTTCCTCCGAGTAATAAAAAGCGGCAGCTATTCTATTAACTTCAAAATTATGATCTATGTTACTGCTGTTAGACCCTCCTTGACACTTATCTTCGCCACAGGGAAACTTAATTTCCTTGGAAAAGGTCCCTTGCATAATCGCAATGCTCTCATTGCCGGTCGGTTTCGTTAAAAGGACCCTATAGTAAGGATCCCAGCCGCTTGGGCATGTCTGGTATTTGTCCAGCTTCTGAGAGCCGAGCAATAATGAGAAGCAACATCGCACTTCAATGGCCCAGGCTCAGTGGCGCAAGCAGAAGCATACGGAATTAACGCCACAAATACAATTGCCGTTAAATGCTTGATGACCCTAACGCTAATCAATGGCAACAAATCTCCACACGCTTAACTTCAAGGGCGAGCGATATCCTTGTCTACTGATCATCGCTGCTACTACCTCCCTGATCCGTACTGTTCTCCGTATTAGTATTGGAATAGCTACTGCTATCTTGGCTTGAATCGCTGCCAAACCGATGAAGACTATCTGTAAGAGATTCCTCTCCGCACTGAGCGCAGTTTCGAAGGGCCTCCCCGGCTGTTTGCGCACGATCTCCCTCATACTCTTGTCCAAACATCTTTCTGGCCGCGTTTGAAAACTCCTCGCGGCAGTTGGAGATGACGTTTGAATTTCTGTCGCAGGAAGCGAGCAATTTTGGTGACACTCCCGGGTGCAGAGCAAAAAAAGCCGAAACAAATAATGTGGCTATGGGCATTTGAGACATCTCCATGAGGCGGTTAAGGCTTCACCACGAGAACGAATTGCTATTACACGCTTGGTAATTGTTGCCTATCTTCCAAATTACATTTATTGGGTAGCATCTGCGCAAGTCCCATTTGGGCCGGGGTACACGCAGTGATGTGTTTCGGCACATTGGGCGGCATGCTGTCTACGACCATCCTCGTCGTTACAGAAACAACTGTAGGTGCTACCATCGTTCCGGCGACACTGAAGCGAATAGGCACTTAGGGAACATGTCAACGTAACTATCGCTACTGCTACAATAGCAATACATTTGATCGTACGGTTTGACATGGGCCCTCGCTGCTATTTAATTTTCAGGTCATGTGTCTGTGAGTGACACTTAAGACTGAGGACTCTGCACGCTCTAATAATCTCAACGCCTGCTGCCGATTGGCCTTTAATATTGCACAACTATCGATTGAACTCTATTGCAAAAATTTGTTCGCCTATACGCCTAGGCCGGTCGTCAAGTACCCCCCGTGCCGCCCTCCGGTGCGCCTACGTACAACGCGCCCCTACCTACCTGTGACAGGCGATACGCGCGGTTCTAAGGCCGGGGAAGCGAAAAGCCCAGGAAGCATAGGAAGGCTCTACTTTGTCAAACCCAGGCAACCTACCTCTTGCCCTCACTTGCGAGTCCTGCGTCATCCTAGGGGATTGCAGAGCCATTCTATGCAGCCTGTAAGGCGAGGCTGTAGTGTCGCTCCTATATGGCCCTTTGCTCATAGGAGTGGCGGGGCAATTTCCGGCAAGTCGGAGTGGGGAGTAGGTAGCCGAGAGCCCAGCGAAGCCATTCCTTACAGATACGTGTAGGTACCGAGCAGCTGTCCAGCCCAGGCGGAACAAGGCTCGGCCATGGTACGTATAGGGTATAGGCAAACAACTGCCCCGTCTTGGTCCGCCCGCGTCCCGGATCGAGCACTGGCGCCGTCGTCTCGTCGGCAAACAGCCTGGTCGAGCCCTTCAGGATCGCAAGCAGCCGCTCATGGACAGGGCGTAGCAGGAATGCGGCGCGTCCGACCCAATCGGCCAGCGTCGAGCGGTCGAGATTGACGCCCTGCCGGGCATAGATCTGCGCTTGGCGATAGAGTGGGAGATGATCGGCGTATTTGGAGACCAGGACCTGGGCGACGGTCGCTTCGGTTGGAATGCCACCTTCGATTAGACGAGCGGGCGCTGGCGCCTGCACCACCACGTCCTCGCAGGCCCGACAGGCATGTTTGGGCCGACGCACCACCAGGACCCGGAACTGGGCCGGGATGATGTCGAGCCGTTCGGCCCGATCCTCGCCAATCACATGCAGGGGATTGCTGCAGCAAGGACAGCTCTTGTCCTCGATATCGATCAGGGGCTCGATGCGCGGCAAATGGGCGGGCAGCGAGCCGCGGTTTGCCCTACGCTTGGAAGCCCGTTCTGCCTTGTGCGCCGGCGATATCGCCTCGCCCTCGGCCTCCTTGCTGGCGTCAGTCTGTTCGACCTCCTCCAGGCCAAGCATCAATTGATCTTCCGGAAGGGTCTCGGCGCGTTTGCCGAAGCGATGATGTTGCAACTCGTTGCAACTCCTTGATGATCTGCTCCAGACGTTCGGCCCGAGCACGCTCGGTAATCAGCATTGCCTTGAGAGTGACCGGGTCGTACCACTGTTCAAGTCGGGCTTGAAACCGACAAGCCGGCCCGCCCTTTAATCTTCAAAACGCCACCAAAACCATTAAATGAACGGTTTTGGCGCTAGGGAGGGTATGTCGCGAAAGATATTCGAAGATTGGCCGCCGTAGCCGCCAACGCGTGGCGATCGGTCGCGCGCTACTGAACCTCACGCCTGGACTTGGGAAATGCTTTGAGCGCAATCTACGCGGTAGATCACTCGCGACGATCAGAATGACAAGGCGCTGGATTCTAACTGCGGCTTCTCTCGCCGAAGCCTTGCGGTTGCTGCGGCCGTTTGGGCCGATCGCCGCGCTGGCGACGCTCGTCGGTGGCGCAAGCGGCATCGCAACGGCGTGGCTATTGGCCATCATAAACCGAAGCCTGCACGATCCTGTGGGCCTCAGCGAGGTGCTCGCAAGTTTCGTAGCGCTCTGTGCCCTGAGTGCCGCAGGAACCGCGCTCGCTGGCACGCTGAACAGCACGATGGGGCAACGTCTGGTGGCGGAACTGCGCAAGGAGATCGCGGCCCGCATCCTGCGCACTCCGCTTGCCGTGTTGGAGGCCCATCGTGCCCATCGGCTGATGTCTGTCCTTACGACCGATATCGACAATCTAAGCGTCTTCACCTTCAGTTTATCCGGCTACGCCGTCGCGGCCGCGACCACAATCGGAAGTTTTGCCTATCTTTGGATTCTATCGCGCTCGGCGTGCGGGGTAGCGGTCCTGGCACTCGGACTAGGAATAGTTATGAATAACATTGCCAGGACCACTTGGATTCGCGATTACGAGAGGGTGCGCACGGCCCAAGACGACCTGCACAGCCAATATCGGGCCATCACGGACGGCGCCAAGGAACTCAAGATGAGCCGAGCACGCCGCGGACGAGTTCATGGTGTCCTGCTCGCGGGTGCGGCCGATCGCATCGCCGCCCTGAAAAGCCACGCCATGCGGTTGTTCTGGGTCGCAGATGGCGCAGGTTCTGCGATTTTCTTCGCTGTCATCGGCCTGCTCGTAATCGCACGGCATCGTCTCGGTGTGACGGAAGATGCCCTCAGCGGCGTGGTAATCGTACTCCTATACGTCAAAGGACCGATCACACTCCTGGCGTCCGCAGTTCCGGAGTTCGACCAGGCCCGGATCGCGTTCCATCGAATCGCACAGCTATCCGCCGACATCGCCGACCATGAACCGAATGTGTCGCTTGAGGCAACCGACGGTGCAAAAGCCTATCGGATTGCGTTCAACGCAATTGAGTTACGTAAGGTCACCTATACCTTTCCGGCGTCTGGATCGACAACACCCTTCATGCTCGGGCCTATCGATCTGTCGATACGGCACGGGGAGCTTTTGTTCGTCATCGGAGACAACGGCTCGGGAAAGACGACGCTGATCAAACTCCTGCTCGGTCTCTACGCACCCCAGAGCGGTTTCATCCAGGTCGACGGACAAACCGTCACAGCCGAAACGCGCGATGATTATCGCCAGCTCTTCTCCACGGTGTTTTCCGATTACTACCTTTTTGGCGATCTTGCCTACGGCACCGTGCCGAGTGTAGCGAATGCAAACCTCGAACGCCTCGGCTTGGCGGGGAAGGTCCGTGTGGAGGACGAGCGCTTCTCGACGATTGATCTGTCGACTGGGCAACGCAAACGCCTGGCACTCGTCCATGCATTTCTAGAGAGTCGGCCGATCCTCGTCACGGACGAATGGGCGGCCGACCAGGATCCAGATTTCCGGCGCCTCTTCTACGAAGATCTGCTGCCCGCGCTGAAGGCGACCGGAACCACGCTCATCGTCGTCTCGCATGACGATCGCTACTTCCATGTTGCCGATCGCGTGCTACGCCTGAAGGAGGGCAGGTTAATCTAGGACCCAAAGCAAGCGTCTCATTGCCAATCTTGGCAGGCTGGAAAAGGTCATGCCCGGTGCCTTTGGAACCACCACCATCGGTTGCACTATTCCCCTTCATCGCCGGTTTTGCTGTTGACATGCTGTGGTATTATGGTAACTTTTACTTTAAACTCAAGTATCTTGGTAACTTGGAGTTGACCTGATAGGTGAGGGTTGTTTATGAGCGAGAACACAACAGATGATCTGCTGACATACGACGTCTCTGATGAAGCGCTGGAAGCAGCAGCGGGTGACGAGCCCCAGCTCGGACTGATGTGGGATGCAAGTTGCGCTTCTACGTGCGACAGCCAAAACACGTGTTGCTAACTTAAACTTTGGCGGAAGAGATGCGGGCCGAGGTTCGCTTGAGACCTTTAGCCGTTCAGTGGAAGGCTAGACACACTGTGGTAATACATGCACAAGGGTGGGTGGTGCCGGTAGAACCAGAGGCTTGAGAAAGCGAGCCGCGCAATGTAATGTGTTAGTGCGCGGAGCGAATTTACTAGACGCCCTAATGGTGGAAGGAGTGACTTCCCCTGTCCCTGGTAGCGGTTTGTCGGCAGTTCTTTGATGATCTCCGGGAAACGTCAAACCTAAACTGTCGCCCCCGGCAGCGCTGGGAAAGCGATTATTTGGCTTTAGCAGGCTGCTGAAAAAGTCCCGAAGATACCGGTTTTGAATCAGATTTGCGCTCGGTTCGATTCTGACACATTCCGTGAACAAAGCAGTTTTTAAGCAGCCTGTTAGGTCGCTACGCTACCACAACCTTCTTGCGGTCGCGGTCGGTATCGCTTGATACATCCACCAAAGAGCTGTCCGGCTTTCGAAACGAGCACATGGATCCCTTCTTTGAGCGCTTGATCATCCGCGCGGCAACCATTGACGAAATTCTCTCAAGTGATTTCGAGCCGCTAGCTGGCCAGAAGGACGCCGCCGAATTGGCCGGACGCCGGCTGGCCGCATGGTGCCGCTCCTGCGCAAACGGCGATTGGTCTCTTTTCTCCGCGCGGCTGAAGCGGGACGGTTACGCAATACCCGATGTTTTGGCAAGGTTCGCCACAGTGCGACGCAATCCTCTGGTAGCGCCGCCGCAATGGATCGAAGATGCCATCTGGATTGACGACGCCTTAAGCAAAGCTAAGCACGTCTCCCCCGGCCCTCAGATCCAGCCAGCCCCTTTCGAGCACCTCTTTCTAGGACTCGTGCAACAAGCGGAGGCTCGGCTTTGGCATGGCGTGGATACGGGGGCTTTGGAGAATCTGACTCCATCCGCTCACGCCTGCCTGCGGGAAGCCTTGCTGCATTCGATAAGTACCCTCGCCACCCCGCCAATCTTCGAGCGATTTGAAAGGATGCGCCAAAGCAGGCTCAGATGTTCTGCCAACGGAACCCGGTCCTCACTCTACGATGGCTTCATAACGGAGATGATCGGAGGTGGCCTGCGACAGCTATTTCAAGACAGGCCGGTTCTGTTGCGACTGATGGCCGTGATCACGCGGCAGTGGATTGATACCTGGCGAGAATTCGTCGTGCGTCTACACGCCGATATGGAAACAGTCCGCCGAAGCATTCTCCGTTTAGATACGCTCGATCGGGTTGAGCACGTTGCGGAAGGCCTGTCAGACCCGCACAATGGCGGCCATTCGGTCAAGGTCATCCGGTTCGAGGACGGATCGCGCATCGTCTACAAACCCAAAGACCTACGCCTTGACGTCACTTGGGATGACCTGATCTCAAAGTTGAACCAGGCCGGTCCGCCCCTGTTGCTGAAGACGGTCAAAGCCATCGTCCGGGACGGATATGGCTGGACCGAATTCCTTGAACACAAGGGCTGCGAGGAAGCGGACGACTTCGGGCGTTTTTTCGAACGCGCCGGCGCCTGGCTCGCATTGTTCCACTGCTTTGGGGGTACTGACTTCCATCAGGAGAACATGATTGCGTATGGCGAGCACCCGGTCCCCATCGACTTGGAAACCGTATTTCAACCCACCGCCCATTGGCAGAAATCGAACGATCCGGAGGCTCAAGCCTACGAAGCCGCGATCGAAATCATCTTAAATTCGGTTTGCACAGTTGGCCTGCTTCCGGGCTTCATTAGATTGACGAACGACGAAATGCTAGCGATCGGCGGGATGGTTCCATACCGGAATTTCATAAAGAGCATCACGTGGGACAACATAAACTCAGATGAGATGCGCCCGGCAAGGGAGATCAAGGACAGATCGGATTCCCCCAACCTGCCGCATATTGGAGGTCATTACGCCAAGTTGGATGACCATCGAGCCAAGTTTGCGAAAGGCTTTGGAGATTATGCTCGATACCTGATAGCAAAGAGGGTGGATGGTACCCTAAGTGACCCTTTTACGGCCTTTGCCGGCCTCCCCGTGCGTCGAGTTCTCCGCGCGACCAACTTTTATTACGGACTGATCCACCGCCTACAGAATTTTGGGCCGATGGACGACGGGATAATGTGGTCCGCACAGGCGGATTTCGTATCGAGGTTTACCAACTGGGATCATGCAACTGACCCCTTCTGGCGGCTGCACAGCGCCGAGCGTTCAGCTCTTCTCGACCTGAACGTGCCTTACTTTCTAACGACGAGCGATGGTAATCAGCTTAGCGACTGGACGGGTTGTTTAGTCAGTACCCAGGTGGTCTCCGGCATCGACCGCGCTCGGAGACGCCTTGAGGATCTCGACGAAAAAGAGATCGAATGGCAGCTCGCTGTCGTCGAAGAGAACGCCAATATGTTGTCGCGGTCGGCAGGCCCTCGAAAGGCACCCACCCCGTCGAATGAGCCAAGCATCAGACCGGATGCCGTGGAAAGTCGACAGATTTTTATCACAGAAGCGAACAAGGTAGCCGAAGACCTGGGCAGGTACGCTATCCGCCGTGGAACTGCTGCTGCTTGGCTGGGCCTCGATCAGCGTCACTCGGAGTTTGGCAGGTTCGTCGCCCTCGGCCCCGACGTGTACAACGGCAATTGCGGCATAGCACTTTTTCTTGCCGCCCACGCCGCTGTCACGGGAATGAGGTCTTCCAAAGAACTTGCGCTGGCAGCAATTGCACACCTTCGAAAGAACCTGCGTAGTCGGAATGCAGCCCGTATGGTTCGACTTCTCGGCATTGGCGGTACCGCTGGATTGGGTTCGATAATATATGCGTTCACGGTGATGGCCAGGTGCCTCGAAAGTGACAGTTTGCTCGAGGATGCTCACGCGGCAGCGGAGCTATTTACCGATGATCTCATTGCGGGCGACAGACGACTAGACGTCATGCACGGCAGCGCGGGGGCCATACTCGGACTGCTCAGTTTGCATCGCCAAAGCAGATCCCGCGAAATCCTCGAGCACGCGGTCAGGTGTGGCGAACACCTCCTTGCTCAGCCCCGGCGCGAAATGGGTGGCCGCCTCAGTTGGATCGGACAAGGTCTAGGCAGCGAGGGCCCGCTAAACGGTATGTCCCATGGTGCCGCAGGTTATGCCTATGCGCTTGCTTCCCTCGCTGCAGCAACCGGACGCGAGCAGTTCGCGGATGCGGCGTCGGAATGCGTTGCCTTCGAAAATTCCAGCTACGACGCCGAGCGGAGCAACTGGCCCGACTGGCGAAAAACTGTAAGTTATCCATGGCGCTCGCAGTGGTGTCACGGAGCCACCGGTATTGGTCTTGCGCGCTTAGCCACCATGAAACTGGGAGTTCTTGACCACGGCCTGCTGAGGCGGGACGTCGACAACGCTCTTGCTGGCGCCGAGCGAGAATGGCCCGGTCGCACCGATACAATGTGTTGCGGGACGCTTGGCAACATCGAATTCTTCCGAACCGCAGGTCAGGTAATGTCTCGGGACGATCTCTCGAAGATGGCGTCGAAACGGCTGCTGGACGTTCTAGGTGCCGCGTCATCGAACGGCGGTTACCGCTGGTACGGGACCCAAAGAGCGTTCAATCTCGGACTGTTTCTTGGCCTTGCCGGCGTAGGCTATACCTGCTTGCGACAGGTGGACTCGTCAGTACCTAATGTCCTAATCTGGGAATGATCGCGTTGGTTAGGTTGCTTCCATGCTAGCCTCCGCGCATAAGCCCCGGACCTTTTCCAGCCTCAGAAGGGATGGGTGCTTATGACTGGCCTAGGCCCTCGCACAGGTACTGCCCTGCGATGATTCCGCTTTCCGTGCTCGACCTTTCGCCGGTGACAACTGCCACTTCGGGGGCGGTGGCCCTACGCAATACGCTCGATCTCGCACAGCTGGCCGACCAACTCGGATTCACGCGCTATTGGCTCGCCGAGCATCACAACGCGCGGTCGATCGCGAGCTCAGCGCCCGACATCATGATCGGCCAGGTCGCTGCCGTCACGCAGCACGTCCGCGTGGGCTCAGGGGGGGTTATGTTGCCGAACCATGCACCTCTCATGGTGGCGGAACGCTTCAAGGTGCTCGAGGCTTTGTTCCCCGGTCGGGTCGACCTCGGGATAGGTCGAGCTGCGGGCACCGATCCGGTCACTTCCAATGCGCTACGGCGGCAGGATGTCACCGAGGACGATTTCCTGCAACGCTTCCAGGAACTCGTCATGTTTGAAACGCGCGAGTTTCCTGAAGCGCATCCGTTCCACGCCGTTCACGCGGTGCCGATTGGGGTGCCGTTGCCGCCGATCTGGCTGCTAGGCTCGAGCGGCTACAGCGCCGACCTCGCCGCGACGGCCGGCGCCGGATTCTCCTTCGCGCATCATTTTGCAAAATACGACGCCGCGACAGCGATGCACGCCTACCGCCGAAAGTTCTGCCCGTCTCAGTGGCGCGATCGGCCCTATGCGATACTCGCGGTGCACGTTGTGTGCGCCGAGACCGATGCGGAGGCCGAACGTCTCGCCGCAACCTACGACCTAACCTACGCTCGCAGTTCGCGAGGCGAATATTTGCCGCTCGCCAGCCCGGAGGAGGCGCTCGCCTATGCCTATGCACTCATCGATCGCGAACGGATCCAAACGAACCGCGCGCGCATGTTCGTCGGTAGCCCCGCGACGATTCACAGCCAACTTCTCCCGCTGGTCGAGGCGACCCAGGCTGACGAGCTGATGGTCAGCAGTATGATCTACGACCACGGCGCGCGCCGCCGCTCGTACGAGTTGATGGCCGAACGGTTTGGATTGACTGGAGCCGCACGCACCAACAGCAACCCGCCACTCTATCAAAGGCCGTACTTCGAGAATTAAAGATGTAGCGAGGTCGAAGGTTAGAGCATTCTGGCCACACGAAATCCGACGTCCTTGTCGCGGAAGATGGGAGGGTCCCCATCGCGGTAGGCCGAGCGGAGATACTGAGGATAGCCAATCCAGGAGCCGCCGCGCAGAACGCGCAATGCAGAATTGCCGCCAAACCAAACCGAGCCATCCGACGGCGGGTCACCAACATAATCCTCATGCCAGTTGTCTTCGCACCATTCCCAGACATTGCCGTGCATGCCCCAAAGCCCCAACTGATTGGGTGGGAACCTGAAGGCCGAAGCAGTGCCTGTTATATGTCGGGAAAAGTTCGCCTGCCCCAACGAGATATTATCACCCGTGCTGTAGGCCGTCGTTGTTCCAGCTCGACAGCAGTACTCCCACTCGGCCTCGGAAAGTAGCCGGTAGGCCTTGCCTCCGGATCGTTCCCCGAGCCACACTAGATAGGCCTGCGCGTCGTGCCAACTCACGCAGACCACGGGATGGTCATCCGCCTGAGTGAATCCCGGATCGCGCCAGGATTTAGTTGGATCAGGTTTCCAAGTCATGCCATCCAAAACTGTCGCGCCCAACTCAACGTGATGGTTCGTAGCTCGAATGAAGGCTGCAAACTCACCGCGCGTGACCGGCGCGATGCCAACCGCGAACGCGTGTGCGATCGTCACCTGGTGCTGGGGGTGCTCATTCGAATTACCCTGGCCGGCTGGCGACCCCATCAGAAAGGCTCCTGCAGGAACCACAATCATTTCTGGAGCCTCGGGAAAATCGCGGAAACGATCTCCGGGAATGGAACCGCCCGCGTCGTAGCTTAGATCAATTCGGCCAGCAGTCATTGTTGTGTCGTCCTTGCCGCATCGTCGCCCACAAACCTCTCAGATATACTGACTAAATGGCACATTCGCCAACTTAGCCTTGCGGAACTGGTTCGGCGAGCGCGGCACCAAGGCCGTGATCCCGCCGCGTCGGAACCGCAAGATCCAGCGCGACTATGGAGGTCAATTCGGCCAGGGCCGGGATGCGATTGCGATCGAGCGTGCGAGGGCTGGAAGGCAAAGTCGAATGGCCCAGCAGCACTTGGATGACGCGGTTATCGATCTTCCTCTGTCGTGTTGCCTCACCTAATTTTGTTACCGAATGCCTCACCAAGGATGTTAACCGCTCCCGCACGTGCGCGAGCGACGCAGGGCACTTGGATGCTGATTTCGCCGATGAGCCGCTGCACCGCTTGCTGACCATCCTCAATGCGGTCCTGCGCGACGGCGCCCCTGGAGCCTGGAGACCCGCCATGTCTGAGGTGAGATCCCGGCGTCGTTCGCTTGGTGGCCAAAGTTCCGCAGGCGGTGAGAGGGTCAAGGCCGCAAGCCGCGTAAGCGGTGGCGCGGATGCGCCAGCCTTGACGCTCTCGACGCCTGCCGAAACACTCAAATCAAGCAAATTGACCATTGACCTCCAAGACAATGGCTCACGACATCGGCGAGCTCCATTGCGCATGGCATGCGCCATCTTCGTCCTCACGATGCCTTCCTGGTGGTGAGGGCATCATGACGGCATGGGCGTTCGCCGGTAACATTTTAGGTGAGGCAACGACCCCCGCTCGGTAACATTTCCATTGAGGCAATGCGTCATTCCTCTCCAGAAGATGCGTAGCGAAGCTGTGCCGCACAACAAGGGGCCGCCAATGCGGCGGGTGGCGATGTGGCCAGCCTCCATGTCGCTGAGGATGAGGCCGCGTTCGCTGTGGCGGGCTATCGAAGCGGCAAGTCTGTCGAGTTCGCCGCTGGCGATCAGCGCATCCTTGCGCCCCAGTGCCTTGATCGTGCGCTGGCGGACGATTTTGCCCTCGCGCACGCTCTCTCTCGACCAGATAGAGATAGCGATGGCCCCGGGCCACTCTTTCGACGACGAACATGCCATCGTTGTTACTCAAATCACCGAAAACACAAGCATTCCATTGCGAAATACAAATAAATGTTGTTACATTAGCTCTTTCGTCGCCAAAATCCCAACTAGCAAAATCAATGACTTAGCAATAGTCGTTCGCACTCCGTTCCCACCCAACTGTTCAAGTCGGGTCATGCCATGACGGGGAACAGTTCAGCGTCGACAACCTGCCTAATCGATACCTTGCGCATTATCGATCGATCATTAACATTTCGTTGAATCGGTGGGGCGGAATTGGGAGACACTCCCGAATGAAGGCACACTCATTGGCACGGCCGTTCGGGCGAGACCGCGGGTAGATCGAACAGTTCGCACAGTTGCTTGAAACGGCTGATTGGTCTCGATTGGCCTGATGACGGGCACGTTTCAGTTCGTGCGTGCGGTCTTCGCCGCAGAAATGAGAGCATTACTGGCATCGAGCGCATCTTCGGCAGCAGACTTACTGCAAAAATCAACTTCTCGCGTCGCGAGAGTTTTGCTGCGATGCGTCCAATCGCAAAACAGTGTGAGGGAACAATCCGTATGGCCCGAAGCGCTTCCCCATTTTACCGAGAAGGTGTCATGGAAGCAGTTCCTCCCACCCGCACATTTGAACCTGATACCGTATATAACGTCCGGAACCTGAACGTTCGGACCTATCTTAGTGGGGTGTCGATCTGCGTAGATTGTTGCTGACACAATGCTCGCGAATTCAGCCGACGTTGTGACCGTTCCGATATTTGTGTAACCGTGGTATGATTGCCATTCTTTCTTAACTATTCGGATTCCCAGCTTCTTCTCGTCGCCGTCGTACACTGCCTTTCGCGTAAGCATATAGATCGCGTGGTCATCCTCGTTCTCAACCTGAGGCTTGAGGTTACACGCCAGGGCTGCCTTGAGAAGATCCAATGGTCCGGCCTGGGCAAGAGCTTGACCGCAGGCCATCAAAGAAAAGGAAAGAGTTAGTAGGCTCCTCGAGACAAAATTCCTCATAGGCCCCGCCCCCCGCTTAGTCGTTGCATGTGTTACTGCAGATTCCCCAGCAAGCCCTCCCGGTCAGACCGCAGGCGTTATGACCAACATCGGCGCATTGGGCATAAGCCGATTTATTTTGACAGTTGGGTGGATAGTCGATGCCGCCCCCACCACTGCCGGCGGCTCCTGCAGCACGGCCTACGATCGCCTGGGCGCGCGCTCGCGCCAAGGCAGCTGCTTCGGCTGCCGCGACTGCAGCTCTAGCTTGCGCTTCCGCTGCCGCTCTTTGCCGTGCCGCCTGATCAGCGATGCCACCCTGCCACTTGTTATAGTCGTTTGAAGTCTGTGACGCGCGTCGTAGGGCTTGGTCACTAGAAGGACTCGCGCTAGCGCGCTGCTGAGCTTTGTTTAGTCGCTGCGACCAATCTATCGCAGGCGCGGGTGCTATTTCCTTCTTACTTCTCTCCGCGTCTTTAGCCTCTTCGTTCTGCTTCCGCTTCTTTCTTTCTTCTTCCTCAGCCTTCTGTTGTCGCTTTCTTTTACATTGCGCAATAAAGTCATTATATTCGTTTATCTTCAATAAGTAGCCCGTGTATCTTGATTGGCAACTCGCTATTATTGCGCCGTCTTGGCTCTGCAAGGCGTTATGGCAGTAGTCCTCTATTTTCATGGGAGGCGACTCATCATAAAGATTTTGAGGGCAATCGGCTGCCAGGGTTGGAATAACCCAAAAGAGAAGCAAGAAGCTCCCGAGCGTAAATTTGTAAAGCATTGCACCCTCGCGCTTCTGGCGCGTATCCTCATTTAGCTTAGGCTTCGTAGTGGAACCGTCAACCTATTTATATTGCCGTCCCGCAATTACCCCACAAAACCTCAACCGAGCTCTGGGGGTAGATCAGTTGAGTTTTGCTGCCGCGGAGTAGGGTGCGAGAGGCCCTTCGAATAGCTTGAAAATTTTGGCGCCTTCCGTGGCCTGACCAGCCGGATTTGGGCCGGATCGATTGAAATTATCAACTTGAAACGGAGGGGCTGCACGTCGCCGTGGAGAGATTCATGCCCGAGCAGATCGTCGCGAATACCGAGGCCGATCTGAACTAGTTCCGGCGCTTCAGACTTTGCCATCAGGCTCAATGCTGTCCAATCTTCACCGGACTGGTGTCGCACATGGCTTTCACCTCACGAAAGATCGCAAAAAGTTCTGGAGCGACGTCCTTGACATGATCCTTGTTGATTTGATCAATCTTAGCTTCAAGTATTGATAGCTGACGATCAATTATATCGAGTTGATTCTTAACTTCGTTCTTCGCCTTTGCGATCTCTTCTGACGTCTTGGCGATATCCTGAACGTTTTCCGACAAATTCTTGATAGCGTTTACCGCCCTGACAGCCGGACTCAATTCCGCTCCCTGCTCGTAGAGGATATCGATGGCAAACTTGTCGGCTGCTTCGGTAACCGATTTGTAGGCCGTCTTGCCGTTTTTGATGCCCTCATAAATTCTCAGGGCGCGTCCAGCCACCAATTTCTCTCCCGAAAAGCCGACAGTGTCCGAAAAGAGGTCAGTACATGTCTTGGTGACCTTTGCTAAATAGGTAGCCATCTGCCGGGTGTCGCCGACCGTCCACTCAGCGTTGCTTTCCAAGTCTGTGCGCAGTGCTTTGAGGGTGGTCTGGCCATCCTCGAATGCTTGGCGCTTCTGAGTCCAAGCCTGTTTCGTCGCCGCTTCGTAGCCAGGCTCACTGGTAGGAAGGGCCTTACACGCATTGGCGGCATTTTGCCGGCGCAAGACCTCGGATCGTTGCTGAGACTCTTCTTTATCCTTCTGATCCTCCAACCTCATGCATTCGTTGAACGCGCGTTCGCAATTGATAGTACATCTCAAGGATAGGTCGTTGCTCGGGCAGTCGCAGGTAGGACATCCAGCGACGGCTGGAGTCGCGAGAGCGACACCAACGAGAATAGCGAGCGCAAATGTTTGCATGGACCACTCTCCCCGGGGCGAGACTCAATTACCACTCTCCACCGCATCTATACCATTCTTCTCGACGCGCTGAATATGCTCTCGATCCGAAGTGCTCATGTCGCGCTAACACCGGATGGCAGCAATGTGGTCACAATCGGCGATCAGCCCTGTCAGATCAATTGCGCCCTGTAAGGCCTCTGTCGCGCTGCACTTAATGATGAGACTCCTAGTTTAATGATATCAAGGCCTAAGGCTTGTACTTAATTTGAGAATTTGTATTTAATTTGGGGAGCGGGAAAAAGGTTGGGGTAAGAACTTTGGCGTAGCCGGAGCCTTTATCGGAAAGGATGTTCGGTGACGGCGCAGTTGAGGATGAATGTCTGGGTAGAATTGATCGGTGCTGATGGCGTGACAGAACGTCGGGAAGTCGCAAGTGTTATGCGCGACGTAGCCGGCGCGCGGTTCGAGGATTTTGGGCTCACAGAGCTGGCTCGGGAAATTCGGACAGTACCGCTATTCCCAATGCCCAATGACGCCAACCTTCCGGCAAACTATAGAGCCAATGAGCAGCAACAACGATGGATGCAAACGCCGCGAATGTTCGGTATAGAACTCCGTTCCCGAGATAATCTGCCAAGTCGACTTTGAGGCCGAACCAGGTCTCAGCAACGTGAATGGTTCCCTCAGCCACGACGTAGATCGCCAAAGCTACGCCCAGTACGTCTAAGACTGGGTGATCTCTCCCTCCGAGCATGTGAACCCCCGCTGCTCTTCGCTGAGAGATTGCTGAACGGCACAACAACCTCAATGCGCTAATCTGAAACGGAAATCCTATTGCGGGCCGCGAAAAGAACAAGGTTACGTCAAGCCCGTACCCCGCGGGTTACCGTGGGCGAAATGGGGCAGTTCCGGCCCTGTTTACTTTATGCGCCACACATGTTGGCATTGCTCCGCACCTGGGAAAAATTCTCGGGTTATCAAGACGGAAGGCAAGCATCGATGCCGAGAAGATCAAGGTAATGCATGCCCAAGGCATCGTCGTGTCCGCATTCCCGAAGAGGACGAGAATTGGTCGGGCCGCCATCTACAGGTTATTGCTGTCAAAGGAACAGCCACCGGCCTTAGGTAAGGGGGATTCAGCTGGAGAAAGAATTGAACGACAAAGGCAAAGCCGCTTGCAAGGGCAGGTAAGCTACAAGACAGAAGTTCAGTCGTTCCAGGCGATTGACTGATTGGGGGCGTCGGCTTAAGAGAGCTTTGTAAATCTCGACTTTTTCTGTATAATTCCACTTTACCCTTTTGATATCGAAGGTTATTTTCTTAAATTGGGACCCTCCCAACAATTGTTTATTATTCTATCAATATTGTATACTATTAGACTATTGTCTGATAAACGTCTGTCATGACGTTCGAACTCCTTTTGTGACTCTTGAGTAGACGCAGAGAGAGATACTAGAAGTTCGGTACCATCCCCATATTTCAGTTAAACTGACAGTATATCCGGCAAGAGTTCTTCACATCGAGGCTAACTTTGGTGATGGCATGTATGCACAGCTTTTAAGGCCTGTGTTTAACAACATCCATCCCTGCCTAATCGGGGAAGTGAAGCACTCTACACATAAGGAAATACGTATCATCGATACGATTGAACCTCTGATGGCTAGGCACAAGCTAATCATCGATTAGAACGTTATCTTGGATGATTATCAATCAGTGCAGAAATACGAGACTGCATCGAAGGTAGAAAAGAGTCTCATTTACCAGATGACGCATCTTACCGTGAACCGTGGGTCTCTGAGGCATGATGACCGTATCGATGCCTTGGCAATCGCGATTGCGTATTGGACAGAGAAAGTGGGCATGGATGCCGACAATGGGCTGGCGCGACATAAGAACGAAGTCTTTGAACGCGAGCTGTGTGATTTCATGCGTGCCAAAGACGCCTACAGAGCCAAGTTCGGTGGGCATCAGTCGCGATCAACCCGCAATGCCTTTTTCAAACAAGGCAGCAATGGCCGGTGGTGCTCGAACCTGACAAAAAATCGCGAGTTGTCATCATCTGTCGAAGGGAAGGTACTCATGTGTACAGGGTGCTCCACTGATTTCGTCCTCCCTTGTATATGGTTCTAGGTTCCAAGGGCCTGTACAATCCGAAGGTTTGAACGAAGGTAAATCAGGATCTCCACGGTCCAAAAGTTGGTTGTAAACTTTCCAGCCATGATCATCAGAAATACAAACAGCGCCTTTGTCAATTGCGGTTTGATAGAAATCAGGCGACCAGGAAGTAGAAGCGTCCGCCCCACCATAGACGTTTGTATCGCGTAAACTGACGACTCCCTGAAAAGTACCATTTGTCATAATTCCTCTTAAATCAGCTCTACGAAATATTGTGCCACGGAAAACGGTCCCTCTCATGTTCGCGCCTTTCAGTGATGCTTCGAAGATGTAGGTATTACTGAGATCGCTGTGCCTGAACGTAGCCTTATCTAGGTTAGTTTGGGAAATAAACGTACCGGCGAGGCAAGAGTCGTCCAACTTAACACCCGTTAGATTACCGCCTACAAAGCCCCCATTTGTTATCTTGAAGTGGCTAAGATCAACTCCAGATAAGTCGAGATTACCCAGCGGAATGCTGTCGCTAGCGAGATCTTCAAGGGCCTCAAGGCGGCCCCCCTCTCCAGAGGCTTTGTTGGCAGCATTGATAATTTGCCATGCCTGAAAATGCTTGGCTTTACGTTGGTCTGCGGCTGCTTGCGTTCGTTCGTTGGCTGACAGCATATAGTAAATGCCTGCCCAGATAATCGACAGGCCTCCGAGTAGTTGAATCAGCTCGATTAACGCCCATCTACTGAGCCAATAAACCACCCATTCGGTAAGCCACTCGATAGTAAGTGGCGCAACGAACCATTTGGAGCGTCCATTAATTCTGCTCGAAAAGGTACCCGGTGGTGGAGGCTTATCACCCATGGTAATTCCCCTAGCAGTGAAGCCATGTTAGCTCATTGTCGTGATTTTGCCATGATTTCGCCGACTGCAAATTGTGCTTTGGTTGGCAAACTATCGAAGGCCGGTTCGTAGCCCATTTGTTCGTATCGCTCGCAGGTGATTTCGAACTTGCCGGCGATGCCGTAGTCAACCAGAACCCATTCCATACCAGTCGCTGTTTTGAGGCGATAGAGTCCGCGTATTTTGGGAGGTCGTCGTTCCGTCATCCTGTCCCCGGCTGATGTACACTTGGGCAGCAAAGTCGGGAGGATACGCAATGGATATTGTCGAAAGGTTGCGCGTCTTGGCTGTGATGGTCGATGACAGGCCGGTCACAGAAATCGAAGACCTATTGAATGAAGCAGCCGACACCATCGAGACGTTGCGCTCGATGATCGATCAACGCCAATACGTGCCGCTTGAGAATGCCAAGCCGGAAGGCAGCGCGTAACTCGGCTCGGATGCCTTGTGAGACGCTCGATGCATTTGAGGGACAACCGACGCAATGAAGCTGTTTTTCGATCCTCCGGAATTGCAGCTGATGCACAAAATCAGCGTTGAGGGGGTGGCCGAAAGGACAATCGACTCATTTGGTGGAGCGGAGACTTTTCCGGATTTGGCAAGTCGTGTCCGGGACAGAATGCCCAATGAGCTTGCACCGATGCTCGATCAAATGACCGAGGGAGATAGCCTGTGGTGGTGCCGCAGGGCAAAGCGAGGCCCGCTTTACGGGCATGAAGGTGTCGCACTGGTGCGCCAAGGCCGGGCAATCATCTACCTGCTGATAATGAACTATTAGCGAAGCTTTACCAACGCGACGGCTGGTGAAAATCCCTCATCAGCCTCGATGTTCCATCCCATGCCCCTTCGGTTTCATTGGTTGTGACATAATCGGTGAGGAGGCCACCGATTTGCACGACAAATCATAGAAGGAATTGATATGAGACTAGAAATGCATCAGGTGCGAGGCAAGCAGGCGTATCGGCGCAGGGCGATGTTTCTGAAGCTAATGGGGCTGCTGCAGACGCCTTCCTATGCAAAACCTACGAGGGGTTTGAGCACCGTCAGGCAGGAGTTCCATCGCCAGACTGTATAGATGTCCCGCGTTTTACGAAGGTCGTCTTTCTCGGCTACACAGTCGGCCCAGACCGCCAAGCCTCCGGTCCGATACTTGTATCTTACAAGGGAAAGAACTGGCTATCCCAAGTTGGTTGCCTTCAACTCACCGGGGTTTCAGCGGATATAATCGCCTCGATACCAACACGTGGAAAGTGCAAGGAGTAGCGCCGGCTTGTTCTGCTAAGCGTTTCTGGAAGCGGCCGGAAGGCGGCGCTTAGATTTCCGGACCAACCTTTTGTTCGGCGGACTGGTTCTGACTTGCCTCGAACTCCGCAAGTGTCGGCAGAGTCTTGAAGGCCGGTTTGAATTCCGCAGCCTCATAATCCCGACGCGATACGGTGAACTTGTGTGAGCCAAGCCTCACGCCCGCTCGTTGAAGGACGTTCTCTTCGGTGCGATAAATCCCTCTTGGATAATGTCTGGTCATTGTCGTCAGCCCAATTTCATTTTACCGAAAATGGGAAGTGAATCATGTTTACGAAAGGGGTGGTCGGCACGATTCCGCTTTCGAGGATAGCTTGCGTTCCTTGTCTGTTCTAGTTGAAAAAAATAGTTGAGACTAGTTAAAAGGTGAAAAATAAATATCAATAATTACAACGTCTTAGAAAAAAGTCGTCCTTCGTGACCGAAGACAGGGAACTGTTCTGGGGACAGGACAGGATCGCGCTGCTGATGCATCACGTGGAGGGCAGGAAACGAGCGCGGTGAATGGAAGGCCGGATCGACCGCGTCAAAAGCCCGTCACCACGGGAACAGTTGCCTCTCACGGGGCCAGACAAGGTTGGCGCGGCGCGTATTTGCGTGTAAGGCTCGCCACAACGTCCGTATGCGGCAGGGGTCCCATGGCAAAATCAACCGTCACCTTGTTTGGTCTTGTTCTGCTGGCCGTGCCGCTGGCTGGCTGCGGCATGACGAGCGGTTCGGAACCTCAACCCCAGGTGGCCACCGTTGCGCCGCCGCCGACCAGCAACAGCCCTATTCTCGATGCACTCGATCCGGCCGATCGGGCCCAGGCCGAGCAGGCACGGGCCACCGCGCTCAACGGCAAGGCGAAGGTAAGCGTCGACTGGAGGAGCCCGAACAATCCGTTGACCCATGGTAACGTCGTGGCCGGCCCGTTGACCGACCAGAACGGCACGCAATGCCGCCAATATTCTCAGACTGTCTATCTCAATGGCGTGCCCAGCATCTCGCGCCTGACCGCCTGCCACCAGCCGGACGGCAGCTGGGCCAATGCCGCTGCCGCTCCGGCGGCCAACACCTGACGGGTGCGAATAAACACCACATCATCGGTGTTTACGCAGCATAAGTCGCCATAATCAGGCCGAAAGGCCGGCGCAAGAGACATTCTATGTTGCTTTGGATAGCCCTGGCCGCCATGACCGGCCTCGCAGCTCTGGTTCTGCTTTGGCCGCTTGCGCGGCGTGGCACCGGTTTGACGCCACAGGCTTCCGATATCGCCATCTGCAAGGACCAGCTCGCCGAGATCGACCGTGACCTCGAACGCGGCCTGATCGCCAAGGGCGAGGCCCAGGCCGCGCGCACCGAAGTGTCGCGGCGGCTGATCGAGGCGGATGCGGCGGCGCAGGCCGCAAGCCAGCAGACGACGGCTGAGACAGGCGCGGCAGGACGCCGGCGCTGGGCCTCGATCGTCATTCTCGTCGCGGTGCCGGTCATCAGCCTCGGCCTTTATGCGCAGCTCGGCTCGCCCGCCGATCCCGACCAGCCTTTGCTGGCGCGCCTCGATGGCCCCATGCAGAACGCTTCGACGGACGAACTGATTGCCCGCGCCGAAGCCAAGCTTGCGGCCAATCCCAATGACGGGGCGGGCTGGGAGCTGATGGCGCGCGTCTATGTCGGGCTACAGCGCTTCGACGATGCCAGGCAGGCCTATGCAAACGCCATCCGCCTGCTCGGCCCGACGCCCGAGCGCCTCGCCAATTACGGCGTCGCCATGGTGGCGGTGGCCAATGGCATGGTGACGGCGGATGCCAAGACGGCCTTCGAGAGCGCGTTGAAGCTCGATCCGAAGGAGTTCCGCGCCAATTACTTCCTCGGCCTTGCCAAGGTGCAGGATGGCGACAAGGACGGTGCCATCGCGATCTGGCGGGCACTGATACCGAACAATCCGGATGCGGCGGATTTCCTCAACCAGGAGATCGCCCGTGTGAGCGGGAAGCCCCCGGCCCCCGCTGTGCAGACGCCCGGCCCCTCTCCAGACGATGTCGCCAGCGCCCAGGCGCTGACGCCCGAGGAGCGCGGCAAAATGATCCAGGGCATGGTCTCGCGCTTGTCCGAGCGGCTAAGATCGCAGGGCGGCTCGGCGGAGGAATGGATGCAACTGGTGAAGGCCTATACGGTGCTCAAACAGGTGGATGAAGCGCGCCTGGCGCTCGCCGATGCCCGCAAGGCCATGGCCTCCTCGCCGGATGCCTTGAAACAGCTCGACGATCTCTCGAAGGCATTGGGACTATGACGCGCAAGGGCAGACGGCTGGCCATGATCGGAGCGGCGGGCGTGGTGCTGGCGAGCGCCGTCGGCCTGGTGCTCTACAGTCTCGGCGGCACCATGTCCTATTTCGCAGCACCCAGCGATATCGTCGGCAAGGCGTTCCAGCCCGGCCAGCGCTGGCGCCTGGGCGGCCTCGTCGAGCAGGGCTCGCTGACGCATGACGGCGCCTCCGAGATCGCCTTCAAGGTCACCGACACCAACAAGTCGATCAAGGTCATCTATTCGGGTATCGTGCCGGACCTGTTCCGCGAGGGGCAGGGCGTGGTGGCCGAGGGCGTGGTCGATGCGTCGGGCGTGTTCCAGGCCGATACGCTGCTCGCCAAGCATGACGAGAAATACATGCCCAAGGAAGTGGCCGATGCCTTGAAGGCACAAGGCCATTGGCAAGAGGGCAGCGACTACGGGAAGAAGCCATGATCGTCGAGGCCGGCCACTATGCCCTCATCCTGGCGCTGACTTTGGCGGCCATCCAGTCGGTGCTGCCGATCTGGGGCGCCCGCACCGGCGACCTCGGCCTGATGAAGACAGGCACCTCGGCCGCCCTGTTCCAGCTCTTCTTCATCACCGTCTCCTTTGTGGCGCTGGTGAATGCCCATGTCGCCTCGGACTTCTCGCTGCAGAACGTGTTCGAGAACTCCCATTCCGACAAGCCGATGCTCTACAAGGTCACCGGCGTATGGGGGAACCATGAGGGCTCGATGCTGCTCTGGGTCTTCATCCTCGCCTTTTTCGGGGCGCTGGTGGCGGCCTTCGGGCGGAACCTGCCGCCGAGCATGAAGGCGACCGTGCTCTCCGTGCAGGCCTGGATCAGCGTTGCGTTCCTCCTCTTCATCCTGTTCACCTCCAACCCCTTTTCCCGACTCGATCCGGCGCCGATGCAGGGGCAGGACCTCAATCCGGTGCTGCAGGATATCGGCCTCGCCATCCATCCGCCGCTCCTCTATCTCGGCTATGTCGGCTTTTCGATCGCCTTCGCCTTCGCCGCGGCGGCCCTGATCGAGGGCCGCATCGACGCGGCCTGGGCGCGCTGGGCCCGGCCGTGGATCTTGATCGCCTGGATCTTCCTGACGCTAGGCATCGCCATGGGCTCCTACTGGGCCTACTACGAGCTCGGCTGGGGCGGCTGGTGGTTCTGGGATCCGGTGGAGAACGCCTCGCTGATGCCCTGGCTCGCCGGCACCGCGCTGCTGCATTCGGCCCTGGTGATGGAAAAGCGCAATGCACTGAAGGTGTGGACGATCCTGCTCGCCATCCTCACCTTCTCGCTGTCGCTGCTCGGCACCTTCCTGGTGCGCTCGGGCGTGCTCACCTCCGTGCATGCTTTCGCCACCGATCCCAGGCGCGGCGTCTTCATCCTCGCCATTCTCGTGCTCTTCATCGGCGGCGGCCTCTCGCTGTTTGCCTGGCGCGCCTCGGCCTTGAAGCAGGGCGGCATCTTCGCGCCGATCTCGCGCGAAGGCGCCCTGATCCTCAACAATCTCCTGCTCACGGTGAGCTGCTCGGCCGTGTTCTTCGGCACGCTCTACCCACTGGCCTTGGAGGCTCTTACCGGCGGCAAGATTTCGGTCGGCCCGCCCTTCTTCGATCTCACCTTCGGCCCGCTGATGCTGGCCGTACTGGTGGTGATGCCGTTCGGCCCCTTCCTCGCCTGGAAGCGCGGCGATGTGCAGGGCGCGATGCAGCGCCTCGGCGTCGCCTTCGGCCTCGCCATCCTGGCGGCGCTGGTGACGCTGTGGGTCAAGCAGGGCGGCCCGGTGATGGCCCCCATCGGTGCCGGCCTTGCCGCCTTCATCATGATCGGTTCGCTGGTCGAGGTGGCCGAGCGCGTCAGGCTTTTCCGCGAGCCTGGGGCCTCGAGCTTGCGCCGTGCCATCGGCCTGCCGCGTTCGGCCTTCGGCACCGCATTTGCCCATTTCGGTGTCGGCGTCACCCTGCTCGGCGTCGTCGCCGCCTCGGCCTGGCAGTCCGAAAAGATCGTGGCGATGAAGCCCGGCGACACCACATCATTCGGCCGCTACGAGGCCAAATATGTCGGCTCGGTGCCGCGGCAGGGCTCCAACTTCACGGCGACGGTCTCGAAATTCGATATCTATCGCGGCGGGGTTGAGGTGGCCGAGATGGAAGCCTCCAAGCGCTTCTACCCGGCGCGCCAAACGCCTGCGACCGAGACCGGCATCAAGACCTTCCTGTTCGACCAAGTCTATATCGGCCTCGGCGACACCCAGCCCGACGGCACCATCGCCGCTCGCCTCTATGACAAGCCGCTGGTAACGCTGATCTGGCTCGGCTGCGTGGTCATGGCCTTCGGCGGCCTGCTCTCGCTCTCCGACCGGCGCCTGCGCGTCGGCGCCCCCAAGCCGGCACGGCGCGCGGCGGCCGGGCTGCAGCCGGCGGAATGACGATGCTGCGCCGCCTGCTCATCGCCTTCCTTTTCAGCCTTGCCATGCTGCCGGCCCTGGCCGTGCAGCCCGACGAAATGCTGCCGGATCCGGCGCTGGAGGCGCGGGCGCGGGCCTTGTCGGGGGAATTGCGCTGCATGGTCTGCCAGAACGAGTCGATCGATGATTCCGATGCGCCGCTCGCCAAGGACCTGCGCATCCTGGTGCGCGAGCGTCTCAAGGCTGGCGACAGCGACAAGGCGGTCAAGGACTTCCTGGTGGAGCGCTATGGCGACTTCATCCTGCTGAAGCCGCCGCTGGAATTGCGCACCATCGCCCTGTGGTCGGCGCCCTTCGTGCTGCTGGTGCTGGGCGCGGCGGGGATCTACGCCTTCTCCCGCCGGCAACGCCCGGCCGCGGCGGAGGCCCTCAGCTCCGCCGAACAGGCCAAGATCGACGAGATCCTGAAGCGGGAGGGATAGGGGCGCCGATCGTACCGGTACCTCCCTAAAAGTTCAGCCCCTCTTGCGGCCGGTTTCGAACAGGAACCAGCTGCGGCGTTCGGCCTCGTCGATCCAGTTCTCGATCAGGCTGGCGGTGGCCACGTCATGGTGTTCGTCGGCCAGCTCGTGCGTCTCGCGCAGGAAGCCGGTCAGGCGCTTGTTGTCGTCATGAAGCTCGGCCAGCATGTCGTCGGGCGTGACGAAATCGGCGTCGTTGTCCGAGAGCCGCTGCAGCCGCGCGATATGGCCGATAGAGCGCAGGGTGGTGCCGCCGATCTTGCGCACACGCTCGGCGATGTCATCCGTCATGGCGAAGATCTGTTCCGCCTGCTCGTCGAGCAGAAGGTGGTAATCGCGGAAATGCGGCCCGGACATATGCCAGTGGAAGTTTTTCGTCTTCAGATAGAGAGTGAAGACATCGGCCAGCAGCGTGGTCAGCGCTGGGGACAAATCCTTGGTGGCGTTCGAAGACAGATCGCTCGGAACGCGCAGATCCGACGTCTTCAACTCTTTCTTGTCTTTTGACATGGCATCACCCTTTTCATGCAGCCGCGGCGCAAGCCCCGCGAGGCGGCGGAGTTTCGGGTGGTTTTGCTACGCCTGTCAATCATGAAGCCAGGTTCTTTTGTGCAACTGTAGATTGTACTATAAGTATTATTCAATTATTCGAGATTGCTTAGGTTTCTTAGTTTTCATCAAATGAGGCGTCGTCTTACCAAAGAGTAATCTCATGGAAAAAACGCCGTAATGTTGGAGAAGGCATTGTCACCTCCAACAGCGCGGCCTCGTGCGCTGAGTCACAGTCCGACGGTCCTCGAAAGTGAGGCGCCGCGCTACTATGGAGCCCATCACCATGAATTTCCACGACAACGATACTGTGCAGAAGACTGGCATCCTCGCTCGCCGCCGCACGCGTCTTCTGGCCGCAGTCTTCGGCCTCGGCGTCGCCGGTGCGGTTGCCGGCAACTTCGTCCTCATTCCCTCCGTGACCCCTGCTTACGCCCAGTCACAGAGCCAGTCCGCTGTCCCGGCCCAGCCCTTCGGCTTCGCCGACGTCGTGCAGAAGGTGCGCCCGGCCGTGGTCTCGATCAAGGTCAAGACCGAGACGACCACCGACGCCTCCGATGATGGCGACGACAACAACAACGGCGCCCCCAGCAATCCGTTCGAGTTCTTCTTCAACGGTCCTGGTGGCGGCGGCATGCAGCACGGCCGGCCCCAGAAGCAGTTCGGCATGGCGCTCGGCTCAGGCTTCTTCATCTCCTATGACGGCTATGTCGTGACCAACAACCATGTCGTCGATCATGCCCAGGAAGTCGATGTCGTCACCGATGGCGGCAAGACCTATACGGCCAAGGTGATCGGCGTCGATCCCAAGACCGATCTTGCCTTGCTGAAGATCGCCGACAAGGACGCCAAGTTCCCCTTCGTCCAGCTCGAGCTGCAGAATGAGCCGCGCGTCGGCGATTGGGTGCTGGCCGTCGGCAACCCCTATGGCCTTGGCGGCACGGTGACGGCGGGTATCGTCTCGGCCCGCGGCCGCGACCTCAACAACTCGACCTATAACGACTTCCTGCAGATCGATGCGCCGGTGAACCGCGGTAATTCGGGCGGCCCGACCTTCGACCTCTCCGGCAAGGTGATCGGCGTGAACACCGCGATCTATTCGCCCTCGGGCGGCTCGATCGGCATCGGCTTCGCCATTCCCGCCGATACCGTGCAGCGTGTGGTGCAGCAGCTCAAGTCCGACGGGCAGGTGACGCGCGGCTATATCGGCGTGCAGATCCAGCCGGTGACGCAGGATATCGCCGACTCCATCGGCCTGAAGAAGGCTTCGGGCGCCCTGATCGCCGATGTCACCAAGAACAGCCCCGCCGCCAAGGCCGGTCTGCAGTCGGGTGACGCGGTCACTGCCGTCAACGGCAAGGACGTTGCCGACAGCCGCGAGCTCGCCCGCGCCATTGCCGACATCAAGCCGGGCGATACCGCCGACCTCACGGTCTGGCGCGATGGCAAGGAGCAGAACGTCAAGGTCGAGACCTCCAAGCTGCCGGGCGACAAGCAGCTCGCCGAAGCCAATTCGTCCCAGGACGATGACAGTGGCAAGAGTGCGCTCGCGGGTCTCGGCGTCGAGCTCGCCCCAGCCGCGAGTGTGGCTGGCGCCGGCAAGTCCGGCGTGGTGGTCACCGATGTCGATCCGAACAGCGCCGCTGCCGACGCCCTGCGTCCTGGTGATGTGATCCTCGACGTGGCCGGCAAGCCGGTAAGCAATGTGCGCGATGTGCGGGAGGCTCTCTCCAGCGCCCGTGCCGACTCCAAGCGTACCGTTCTGCTGCGGGTGAAGAATGGCGATGGCACGCACTTCGTTGCCATGCCAGTCGGCAAGGCCTGATCCAGGCTGAACGGTGGAGTCCCCTTTCCCGTAAGGGGAGGGGGACTCATTCCTGTTGGACGCCATTTGGCGGACCTACCCTTTGAGGTGACCTTGAAATGTGGCAAAGCTCGGTTGATACCTCTGCATCGCGAAACGTGACTGAGTCTGAATCCAAAATGCGCATTCTGATCGTCGAGGATGACCGCGACGCTGCTGCTTATCTCGTCAAGGCTTTTGCGGAAGCCGGGCATGTCGCCGATCACGCTGCCGACGGGTTGAGCGGGTATGCATTGGCCAAGGACGGTCCCTATGACGTCCTGATCGTTGATCGCATGCTGCCCAAGCTCGACGGCCTGTCGATGATCTCGCGCCTGCGCCTGGAAGGCACGCAGACACCCTCCCTTATCCTCTCGGCGCTCGGCGAAGTCGACGACAGGGTGAAAGGTCTTCGCGCGGGCGGCGACGACTATCTGCCCAAGCCCTATGCCTTTTCCGAGCTGCTCGCCCGGGTGGAAGTGCTCTCCCGCCGCCATCCCGGCAAAGGCGAGGAGACGGTCTACCGCGTCGGTGACCTCGAGCTCGACCGTCTCTCGCATGTCGTCAAGCGTGCCGGCGAGGAGATCGACCTGCAGCCGCGCGAGTTCCGCCTGCTCGAATATCTGATGAAGAATGCCGGCCAGGTCGTCACCCGCACCATGCTGCTCGAGCATGTCTGGGACTACCATTTCGACCCCGGCACCAATGTCATCGACGTGCATGTCTCGCGCCTGCGCTCCAAGCTCGACAAGGGTTTCGAGAAGCCGCTGCTGCACACCATTCGCGGCGCCGGCTACATGATCCGCGACAGCGCGAAATAAGCGTCAACGTCTGCGCGGGAGAGCGAACGGCGGGACAATCGCGCGGGCCACTCCGCCGATCGTAGCATCGAGAAGCACCAGAAGAGCGATCTTCACACGAATCATGCGTCGACATTCTCCTTGTCATGATTGAAGCAGGGTTTGGCGGGTGGCTGCCGGCGCGGTTCACGCTACACTATCCGGCTGAAGGGCTGGGACAGCTTTGGTTCGGGACGCGTAACAGGTGACAGGGCTCGGCAAACTCATCCGCACCACGGCCTTCAAGCTGATGGCCGCCTATCTGCTGGTGTTCACCCTGTTCGCCGCTTCGCTGCTCGGCTATTTCTTCTGGAACGCCCAACGCCTGCTCGGCTCGCAGATCAACACCTCGATCAACAGCGAGATCAACAGCCTGAGCGATGAGTATGAGCAGGGCGGCATCGTTCGCCTCGCCTCGACCATCGAGGCTCGTACCCGCCGACCCGGCTCGCTGCTCTATCTCGTCACCACGCCGGACAGCGAGGCGCTCGCCGGCAATGTCACCGAATTGCCGGATGGCGTGCTCGATAAGCCCGGCTGGAGCAACATTCCCTACACGCGCGATGACGGCAACGCCACCACCCGCCGCACGGCGCTGGTGCGCGTCTTCGACCTGCAGGGCGGCTACAAGCTGCTGGTGGGCATCGACCTCGAGGATCAGAGCCGCGTGCGCGCCATCATGTTCAACGCGGCCCTGTGGTCGGCCGGGCTGATCGTGCTGCTGGGCGTTGCCGGCGGCTGGTTCGTGGCGCGGCGCGTGCTGCACCGGCTTGACGACATCAACGCTACCAGCCGCTCGATCATGGCCGGCGATCTCACCCGCCGCCTGAAGGTGTCAGGCACGGATGACGAGATCGACCGTCTCGCCTCCACCACCAACACCATGCTCGACCGCATCCAGGAGCTGATGGTGGGGCTGAAGGAAGTGTCCGACAACATCGCCCATGATCTGAAGACACCGCTCACCCGCCTGCGCAACCACGCCGAGGAGGCCTTGCGCACCGCCGGCGACGAGGACGCCTATCGCGCCGCGCTCGATCGCACCATCGAGGAATCCGACAAGCTGATCGGCACCTTCAACGCCCTCCTGATGATCGCCCGGGCCGAGGGCGGCCGTATCGAAGGCACAATGAACGAATTCGATGTGGCGGAGGCGGCCTACGCGGTGGCCGAACTCTATGAGCCGTTGGCCGAAGAGCACGGGGCGAAGATCATCGTCGATGCCGCCCCGCCCTTGCCGCTGCGCGGCAATCGCGAACTGATCAGCCAGGCTCTCGCCAATCTGATCGACAATGCGCTCAAGCATGGCCCCAGGGAGGAGGGCGCTGCCGCGGGCGACGTCACCATCGTCGCCCGCAAAGGTGAGGGGCGGATGATCATCAGCGTAGCCGACCGTGGCGAGGGGATTGCCCCGACCGACCGGCAGCGCGTGCTGGAGCGCTTCGTACGCCTCGAATCGAGCCGGACCCGGCCGGGATCGGGCCTCGGCCTCGCGCTCGTCTCGGCCATGGTTAAGCTCCACGGCGGCACGATCCGCCTCGAAGACAATGAGCCGGGGCTGCGCGTCGTGCTCGACCTGCCCGATGGCCTGGAGAAAGTGGCGGAGGTGCAACCCAAGCTCGCCTTGCGGCGTCCAGCGCTGCGGCTGAACGGGTGATGCCGGTCAGCACCTCTTCGGACAGGGCTCCGAATTCGGGTTTACAGGGGTAGAGGAACCATCATTCCGGGCGACCAGAGGGAGACCCGGAATCCAAGAACATTGTCCTTTGAGGTTTGTGTTCATGGATTCCGGCGTTCCCACTCACAAGCAAAGCTTGTGAGGATAGCTACAGCCGGAATGACGAGCTGACCCGCCTCCGCCCCTGTTAACCTGAATTCGGGGTTCGCTCTTCGTGGACCCGCATTTGCACCGGCGCGATTCCTGCTCCAAAGCTATCGCCAACAAAAGACGCAACGGGAGGCGAGGCGACCCCATGATCCCCATCGAAGACGAGCGCCGCGCCAAATCCCGCCTTGCCGATCTCGCCGCCCGTCTCGATGCCGCCGCCCAGCCTGCCCTCGCCAAAGCGCTGGAAGGTGAGCCCGGGCATGACGTGCTGGCCGGCATCGCCACCGGCTCGCCCTTTCTGTGGGGCCTCGGCCTCGCCGATCCCCAGCGGCTGGAGCGCATTCTCGCCGGCAAGCCCGAAGCGGTGCTGGCAGAGGCGATGGCACGTGCCGAGGCCCGGTGCCGGGAGGCCGCCGACGCGGGCGAGGTGATGCGCGCCCTGCGTCTTCTGAAGCAGGAGGCAGCGCTGCTGATCGGCATCTCCGATCTCAACTGCACCTGGCGGCTGGCCGATGTCACCGGGGCGCTCACCCGGGTGGCCGACGAAAGCGTACGGCTTGCGCTCTGTTATCTCCTGCGCGAGGCGGCCAATACCGGCCGCTTTAATCCGCCCGTTTCAGCGCATCCGGATCGCGGCTGCGGCTTCGTGGCGCTCGCCATGGGCAAGCAGGGCGCCTTCGAGCTCAACTACTCCTCCGACATCGACCTCATCGTGCTCTACGATCCCGACGCGGCGCCTTTGCGCGAGGGGCTGGAGCCGGCACCCTTCTTCGTGCGCCTCACGCAGGGCCTGGTGAAGCTCCTGTCCGAGCGTACGGCGGATGGCTATGTCTTCCGGGTCGACCTGCGCCTGCGTCCCGATCCCGGCGCCACCGCCGTGGCGATCTCGCTGCCGGCCGCCTATTCCTATTATGAGAGCGTGGGCCAGAACTGGGAGCGCGCCGCGATGATCAAGGCGCGCGCCTGTGCCGGCGACATCGGGCTCGGCGAGCGCTTCCTGGCCGGCCTCACGCCCTTCATCTGGCGCCGGCATCTCGATTACGCCGCCATCGCCGATGTCCACGCCATGAAACGCCAGATCCATGCCCATAAGGGCCATGAGGTCATTGCCGTCGCCGGGCACAACCTCAAGCTCGGGCGTGGCGGCATCCGCGAGATCGAGTTCTTCGTGCAGACCCAGCAATTGATCGCCGGCGGCCGCAATGCCGATTTGCGGGGCCGCGGCACAGTGGAGATGCTGGCCGCCCTGCAGGGGGCGAACTGGATTACCGCGGAGGCGCGCGACGAACTGACCCAGGCCTATGACTTCCTGCGCGGCCTGGAACACCGCCTGCAGATGATGGCGGACGAGCAGACCCACAGCCTGCCCGAGAGCAAGACGGCGCTGAAGGAATTTGCCCGTTTCGCCGGCTATGTCGATGTCGCCGCCCTGTCGAAGGCCCTGATCGGGCAACTCGAAACCGTGCAGCGCCACTACGCCAGGCTCTTCGAGGCCTCGGCACCGCTGGCCAGCGACATCGGCAGCCTGGTCTTCACCGGCAAGCAGGACGATCCGGAGACCCTGAACACACTGGAGCGCCTCGGCTTTGCCTCGCCCGCGCAGGTGACCGAGATGATCCGCAGCTGGCATTTCGGCCGCTATCCGGCCATGCGCTCGGCCAAGGCGCGCGAGGATCTCACCGAACTCACGCCGGCCCTGCTGCAGGCCCTGGCGCGCGAGGGTCGGCCCGACAAGGCGCTGATCGTCTTCGACGGCCTGTTGTCGCGCATGCCGTCCGGCTACCAGCTCTTCTCGATCCTGCGCAACAATACCAGGCTCCTCGACGTGATTGCGCGCATCCTCGGCGTGGCGCCTCGCCTCGCGGAGGTGCTGGTGCGCCGCCCACACGCTCTCGACGGCCTGCTCGACCATGGGGCCGAGGCTGGCCATTCCAAGGACTGGCTGCGCAAGCGCCTGGCCTCGGCTCTCGCAACCGGCGAGAATTACGAGGACAAGCTGGATCTGGCCCGCATCTTCGCCCGCGAGCGCATCTTCGTGCTCGGCGCGCGGCTGCTGTCGGGAGAGCTCGATCCGCTCGCCGCCGGGGCGCAAATCTCCAGCCTCGCGGAGGCGATCGTGCAGGATTTGCTGGCGCTCGTCTGCGCCGAGCTGAAGCAGGCGCACGGCATGCCGCCGGGCGCCTGCATCGGCATTCTCGGCATGGGCAAGCTCGGCGGGCGAGAGATGACGGCTTCATCCGACCTCGACCTCATCGTGCTCTATGACCACGATCCCGACGCCTATGAGACGGATGGACCCCGCCCGATCGCGCCCTCCGTCTGGTTCGCGCGCCTGACGCAGCGCCTCATCGCCGCGCTCTCGGCGCCTACTGCGCAGGGCACGCTGTTCTCGGTCGACATGCGCCTGCGCCCCTCCGGACAGAAGGGCCCCGTTGCCATCCAGGTCGACGGCTTTCGCGACTACCAGCACAAGGAAGCCTGGACCTGGGAGCACATGGCGATGACGCGAGCTCGCCCGATCGCTGGCGACGCCGCGCTCGGCGAGGTAATCAGGGGAACCATCGCCGAGATCCTGACCATCCGGCGCGATCCCGCCAAGATCCGCAAGGACGTCATCGAGATGCGCACGCTCCTCGAAAAGGAGAAGGGCGGGCGCGGGACCTGGGATCTCAAGAATACGGCGGGTGGCCTTGTCGACATCGAGTTCATCGCCCAGACCCTGCAGTTGCTGCACGCCGCCGATCATCCCCAGATGCTGGACACCAACACCGGCCGGGCGCTCGACAAGGCCCTGGAGGCGGGGGTGCTGGCGAAGACCGCGCATGTGCGGCTGTCGGAGGCTTGGCGGCTCTATACCGCACTCTCCCAGGTCATCCGCTTCTGCGTCGGCGGCAATCTCGACCCGGAAAAGACTTCCGAGGCCGGCAAGGCACTGCTCTGCCGCGTGGCCGAATGCAGCGATTTCGACGAACTGAATTCGCTGGTCGCGATCACGCAGACAAAGATCCGTGAGATCTTCCGACAAGTGATCGGCGGCAAGTGATCGGCGAAAAGTAGACGCGGCCGGATAGTCGTGGGAAAATAGGGGAAACCATATTCAGGCAATGAGCCGCCATTGGGAGACCTCTTGCCAATGAGTGACACCGCTCTTCGTCCTCGCGTCAAAACCCGCACCAAGACCCAGCGCCCGCGCCTTCACAAGGTGATCCTGGTGAATGACGACTACACGCCGCGCGAATTCGTGGTGACCGTGCTGAAGGCGGAGTTCCGCATGAACGAGTCGCAGGCCTATCGCGTGATGATCACGGCGCACCAGAAGGGCGTGTGCGTGGTCGCGGTCTTCGCCAAGGATATCGCGGAGAGCAAGGCCACCCGGGCCACCGAAATGGCACGCAGCCAGGGATACCCCTTGCTGTTCACCACGGAACCAGAAGAATGATCGCCGGTTGTCGCAGGAGCCGGACAGGCGCTTTCGTCGAGGAGGCGTCCAGCATGACAGGAGAGTACCGATGGTCGAGTCGCGCACCACGCAGTCTTATGACCGGGAAATTGCGATCATCCGCGAGAATATCCGGCAGTTGATGGAACAGGCGGCGGCATCTTCGGGGGCCGCGAACGAGGACCTGATCGCCGACCGCATCGCCGACCAGGAGGCGCGGCTGACGGTGCTGCTGAAACAGCAGGCGGCGGAGTAGCTCCGGGTGCACGGGCATCTTGCCCGTTTCACGGATCAGTGCAGCACGGCCGCCCTCGCCAGGCGCTTGAGGCTCGCCTGCATCACGGCGGGAGCCGGCAGCTTGCGCGGCTCTTCCAGGCCCAGCAACCCCGGCAGCACAACCATCACCACGGTGCCGATATCGACGGCCGAGCGGATACGAATCGAGCCGCCGTGCAATTCGGCCAGGGACTTGGCGATGGAAAGGCCGAGGCCTGAACCCTTGTGAGCCTTGGTGAACTGCGTCTGTACCTGCTCGAACGGCCGTCCGAGCTTGCTGATCGCTTCCGGTGGGATGCCGATGCCACTGTCCTCGACATAGATCACGACCTTGCCATCGCGCTGGCGGATGCGCAGGCCGACCTTGCCGCCTTCCGGCGTGAACTTGATGGCGTTCGAGATGAGGTTGCGCATGATCAGCCTGAGGGCGCGGCGATCGGCATTGAGGCTGACGCCATTCTGCCAGGAGGGATGCAGGCTGAGCTTCTTGGCATCGGCCTCCGGCTTGATCGAGCGCAAGAGATCGCTCATCAGCCGATCGACGGCGAAATGCTCGCGATGGAGATCGACCTCGCCAGCCTCGATCTTCGACATTTCCAAGATGTCGTCGACGAAGTCGAGCAGATAGCGCCCGCTCTCATGGATGTCGCGGCAATAGCCGACATAGCGCGGATGGCTGAGCGCTCCGAAGGTGCCGCTTTCCATCAGTTCCGAGAAGCCGATGATGGCGTTGAGCGGCGTGCGCAGCTCATGGCTCATATTGGCGAGGAATTCGGACTTGGCGCGATTGGCGGACTCGGCCTTGATCTTCTCGGCGGCGTATTTCTCGGCGAGCTCGGCCAGTTCCTGGGTCTGGCGCTCCAGCACCTGGCGCGAGCGCTTGAGGTCGGCGATCATGCCGATCAGGCTGCGCTCGCTGTCCATCAGCTTGGTGTGCTGGTCCTTGAGCGAGGTGATGTCGGTGCCGACGGAGACATAACCGCCATCCTTGGTGCGGCGCTCGTTGATGGTGAGCCAGCGCCCATCCTGTAATTGCGCCTCGAAGGTGCGGGCGCCGCGCTCGATCAGCGTGTTGGTGGGCATGTTGGTGCGCACCACGGGCTGGGATCCCGCTTCGACGATGGCGCTGTAATGCGTGCCGGAACGCACCAGCGCGTCGGGCAGATTATGCAGAGCCTGGAATTTCGAATTGCACATCACCAGGCGATTATTGGGATCCCATAGCACGAAGGCCTCGGAGATCGTCTCGATGGCATCGCGCAGGCGCAGATCCGCCCTCTTGGTCTGCTCGGCGAATTTGCGCTCCTCGGTCTCGTCGACCACGATGCCGATCAGGCGCTTGCCGGAGGAGCCGTCGCCCTTGGGGCCGAAGACGAGCTCGCCGCGCACCCGCACGAAGATCCATTCGCCATTGGCGCAGCGCATGCGGAAGCGCCGGTCGATCAGCAGCGGGGGATTCTTGGAGCGAAGCTCGCTTGCGAGCGATTGCAGGCCGGTGTCCTCGGTGTGGATCAGGCGCTCGATGTCGCTGTGCACGAGAAGGTCGTCCTGCGGCTCGTAGCCGAGGAGGTGGAACATGGAGTCTGACCAGAACACCCGTCCCGCTTCGAGATCCCAGTCCCACAGTCCCGAGCGGCCGCGGCTGAGGGCCGTTTCGAGGCGCGTGCGCACGGCATTGTAAATGTCGTCGGCGCGTCGGGCCCGCGAAGCCTGCCAGTAATAGGCAAAGCCAAGGATCAGCAGCACGCCGCCTGTCGTGGTGGTGAACAGCAGCAGCAGGCCGCTCAGCATGTACCAGCGATCGAGGACATCGCTGACGGGCCGGGCGGCGATGATGCGGAAGCCCTCGCTGGTGCCGATCGAGGCCAGCATGGCGGTGCCGCCGACATCGACTGTGAGGCGGCCGGTGCCGCGGTTGCCGACCGCCTGGATCAGGCCGGCGACGTCATTGCTCTGGTTGAGCGGCTTGCCCTGCGGCGTGACGATGGCGAGTTGGACATGGTCGGGCGCCGAAATGGCGGCGCTGGCCGGCCCCTGGCCGGTTTGCGCCACGATGGCGCTGAGCTTGGCGCCGGCGGCAGAGATGATCAGGTCGAGATTGCGGCTGGCCTCGTGCAGCGTATGCTTGCGGGCATCGCGAGCCTGCAGGAAGGCGGCGAAGGCCATGGCGCCCAGGAAAGCGACGATCAGAACGGGAACCGCCTTGCGCAGGAGGGGCTCGACGCCGATCAAACGCTTGTAGGTCGGGCAGATCAGTGTCCTTGCCAGGCCCCGGATGCCCGGCACACGCAAAGACGCATGTGTCGCGTTTGCACGCGCCATTGCACAGCCCTTCCAGCTTTTCCTGAATTTCCGAGAGGGCAGGTGTTCAACACCGGCCCGAATCGATATTGGCTATAAGAATCAATGTGCAGGTGATTTGTCTAGAGTCGGCATGAACTCTTTTTTAATTATTTGTGTGCGCTTACGGCCAAAAAATGGATGATTCCAGCCCGTTTTCTGGCGTAAACATGTCTGTTTCTCTACATCTATGATGTTTGCGGGTGCGCATCACAACATATAGTGTCGAGAGGCCACTAATGGCCGCTGCCACCCAAAGGTGTTTCCCTAAAGGCAGAATAACTTTCGATTGCAACAGGCCTGCTCATTATAGTGCGACCGAAGTTACCCTTCGAAACTCAGGCGAGCGATCTCTGCACGATGTCAGCAACATCGCGCGACAGGCCGGGGCGCGCCGCAATGTCGCGTAGAGTGGCAGCCGCGAGAGCCCGCCGGCCGGCCTCCAGCGACCGCCACATCTTGAAGGCGACCAGGAGGCGCGCGGCCAATTGCGGGTTCTTCGGGTCGATGCTGAGGATGATATCGGCGATGAAGCTGTAGCCCTCGCCATTGGGACGGTTGAACTGCGTCTGGTTGTTGGCGGAGAAGGCGCCGATCAGGGCGCGGACGCGGTTGGGATTGTGCAGGGAGAAGGCGGAGTCCCGCATCAGGTCCTTCACGCGAGCCAGGGTGGTTTCGTGCGGCAGCATGGCCTGCACGCTCATCCATTTGTCGACCACCAGAGGATCGCTGCCATAGCGCTCGCGGAAGCCCTGCAGCGCCTGTTCGCCCGCAGCCGTGCCCGAGAGCGCCAGCGTATTGAGCGCCGCCATTTCGTCGGTCATGTTGTTGGCGTTATCGAATTGTGCCTGGGCCACGGCAAGGGCCGCCTTGCTGCCATTGGCGCAGGCGAGTTCGAGCGCGACATTGCGCAGCGAGCGCCGGCCCGCATCCCGCGCCTGCGGCGAATAGGGGCCATCGATGCTCATCATCTCGATGGTGCGCAGCAACTCCGCTCCCAGATGGCTGCCGAGCGTGGACCGCAGCTTCGTGCGTGCGCCATATATCGCCTGCGGGTCGACGTCGCTGCCGATCTCGCGGGCGATGTCGGCCTCGCTCGGCAAGGCCAGCGACAGGGCTGCGAAGGCAGGGTCGTCGCCGCCCCGGGCGAGGATGCCGCTGATCGCCTCGACGAAACGCGGGTCGATCGGCGTCGCAGAGTCTTTCACGAGGCGCAGCAACAGCTTGAGCGCGTAGCTTTGCGCGGCCTGCCAGCGGTTGAAGGGGTCGCTGTCGGCACGCAGCAAAGTGAGGAGGGCCTCCTCGTCGAGATCGACGGCAAGCTTCACCGGTGCGGAAAAGCCGCGCAGCAGGGACGGCACGGGCTTCTCGCCGACGTCGCTGAAGAGGAAGCTCTGCTGGGGCTCGGTCAGCGCCACCAAGCCGTCGAAGTGCTCGCCGTCCAGCCTGATCGGCAGGTCCCCCTTGACGCCGACGAGGCCGAGGCGGATGGGAAAGAGCATCGGCTGCTTTTGAGGCTGGCCCGGCGTCGCCGGCAGGATCTGGCTGAGGGTAAGCGCATAAGTCCCGCCGGACTCGTCCCACACGCCCTCGGCCCTGATCTCCGGGGTGCCGGACTGGCGGTACCAGAGCATGAACTGGGAAAGGTCCCGTCCGCTGGCATCGGCGAAGCAGGCGATGAAATCTTCGATGGTAACGGCTTCGCCGTCATGGCGCTCGAAATAGAGGTCCATGCCCTTGCCGAAGGCCTCGTCGCCGATCAGCGTCTTCAGCATGCGCACGACCTCGGCGCCCTTCTCATAGACCGTGGCCGTGTAGAAATTGTTGATCTCGTTGTAGATTTCCGGCCGCACGGGATGGGCGAGCGGGCCGCCATCCTCGGAGAATTGCTGGCTGCGCAGTGTTTTCACATCGTTGATGCGCTTCACCGGGCGCGAACGCTGGTCGGAGGAGAATTCCTGGTCTCTGAAGACGGTGAGGCCCTCCTTCAGGCAGAGCTGGAACCAGTCGCGGCAGGTGATGCGGTTGCCCGTCCAGTTGTGGAAATATTCATGGGCGATGATCGCCTCGATATTGGCATAGTCCAGGTCGGTGGCTGTTTCAGGCAGGGCGAGCACATATTTGTCGTTGAAGACGTTCAGGCCCTTGTTCTCCATGGCGCCCATGTTGAAGTCGGACACCGCCACGATCATGAAGATGTCGAGATCATATTCGCGGCCAAAGACTTGCTCGTCCCAGCGCATGGAACGCTTGAGCGCGTCCATGGCATAGGTGCAGCGGCTCTCCTTGCCATGCTCGACATAGATTTCGAGCCTGACATGCCGGCCCGAGGCCGTGACGAAACTGTCGCGCACGACGGCAAGATCGCCCGCCACCATGGCGAAGAGATAGGAGGGTTTCGGGAAGGGATCGTGCCAAACGGCAAAATGCCGGCCGTGGTTGAGCACGCCGTCCTCGATCTTGTTGCCGTTGGCAAGCAGCGCCGGCGCCTCCTGGAAAGAGGCCTCGATGCGCGTGGTGTAGACCGACAGCACATCCGGCCGGTCGAGAAAATAGGTGATGCGGCGAAAGCCCTCGGCCTCGCATTGCGTGCAATAGGCCGAGTTGGAGCGGTAGAGCCCCATCAGCTGCGTGTTGGCGGATGGGTCGAGCCGGGTCTCGATCGTCAGCGTGAAGCTGCCTTCCGGGACGTGATGGAGCGTAAAGGACTGGGGCAGGGCGATGCAATCCCTCGTCTGTAGCGGCACGCCGTCGAGCCAGGCTTCCACGAAGAGGAGACTGTCGCCATCGAGCTTCAGCGGGCCGCGCTCCTCGCTCGCCGGATTGCGTCGGATCGCGAGCGTCGCCACGATACGCGTCTGCGTCCGGTCGAGGCCGATGTCGAGATGCACGGTATCGATGAGAAAGGCGGGAACGCGGTAGTCGACGAGGCGAACGGGTTCCAGCGCAGTATCCGACATAGGGGTGTCATTCCGGTGGAGCCGGCGCGGATTCGCACCTAGCGAGGTGCTTCATCATGCCGGAGGGAAGGCGGAACCCGCAACCCTCTCGGGCACAGGCCGTCATCCATACGTCAAAGATCCGCCATCCCATCGTTAGAGAGCGGCGTCATGAAGGCAGTACGGGCTTTGGGGGCTTCGTGGAACGGTCTGGCTTCAGACGGTGGAGACACAGGATGACGATCGGAAGAGACGGAACACTTCGTGGATTGCTGGGCGCCACGGCGCTGGTGCTGGGCCTCGGCGGGCTCGCCTTCGCGCAGGACGCCAAGCCTTTCCTGACGCTCGACGGCAAGCCGCCGCTGGTGATCGGCCATCGCGGCCTGCCCGGCCTGATGCCAGAGGAGACGCAGGCCTCCTACGAAATGGCCGCCGCCGTCGGCACCGATGCCTTTGAGGAGGACCTCCATCTCACCAAGGATTGCGTCCTCGTCGCCCGTCACAATCCCTGGCTCAGCGACAACACCAATGTAGCCGAGGTCGCCAGCACCAATCCCGAGATCGCCGCCCGCAAGCGCACCGTGCCGGGTGTGATGGTCAAGGTGAAATGGGCGCAGACACCCACCAGCGGCCCTTCCGAATATCTCACCGACCTGACCGACCCGAACGATCCCAAATCGGTGCTGAAATCGCTGATCGTCGATGGCGAAGACCACACCAATGACTGGTCGATCAACGATTTCACCATGGCCGAGCTGAAGACGCTGATCGCCGGCACCACCTATGATGACGCTGCCGAACGTCCGAAGATCTTCAACGGCAAGTTCCCGATCCTTTCCTTCCAGGAGATCATCGATCTCGCCAAGCAGAAGTCGAAGGAGACGGGCCGCGTCATCGCGGTCTATCCCGAATCCAAGAACCCGACCTGGAATGACGAGCAGGCTATCGCCAATGGCTGCGGTGCCCCCGGCAGCCATCCGCTCGAAGATGCGATGCTCAAGATCATCGAGAAGAACGGCCTCAACTCGAAGGATGCGCCGATCTTCGTGCAGAGCTTCGAGCCCGGCAGCCTGAAATACATGCATGACCATGGCCTGAAGACCAAGATCGTGCAACTGATCGATGGTTATGGCGTCGACTTCAGGACTGGCATGACCCTCTACAACGAGATCACCGACAGCCGTCCCTTCGACTGGACGGTGGCCGGCGATCCGCACTGGTTCGATGCCATGCTGACTCCTGAGGGTCTCGCCGAGATCAAGACCTATGCCGACGGAATTGGCCCCTGGAAGCCGCAGATCGTGCCGCTGAAGATCACGCCCTGGCAGGAAAAGAATGCCGACGGCACGCCCTTCACCGGCTCGACCGCGAGCGCAAGCATCCAGCCGGCGACCAGTCTGGTGGCCGACGCCCACAAGGCCGGCCTGTTCGTGCATGTCTTCACCTTCCGGAACGAGGGCAAATATCTGGCTGGCAGCTACAACAAGGATCCGATCCAGGAGTTCCTGACCTTCTACCGCCTGGGTGTCGACGGCGTGTTCACGGACTTCAGCAACACCGGCTACATCGCGCGCCTGGCTTATCTGCGCGAACTGGGGCGGTGAGAGAGAGTAGCGAAGGGGAGCGGGAAATTCGCTCCCCTTTCGTGGCAAGAATCCGTGATCCTGCATTGCGGAGCGGTACGATTCAGCTTCGGATCACACGAATCTAAGCATTTCCAGTTCCCGCTCTCGCGCTGCCGGAACGAAGAGTCTCATCGCCTTGAAACGCAGCGCCTCCCTGGCAGGCATGAAGCCACCGTCGGAACGATTGTAGCGCTGTAGCCAATAGCGCTATTGTATCATCGCATAAGGACGAAGCGTTTCCTCCGGCAACCCATGCAGGAGAGCGCAAAGCGTGACCCAGCGATCGCGTGTCATGGCCTTCTCGGCCCTGGTTCTATTGGCGGCGCAGGTTGCCGCTCCCAGCGGACAACACCTTGGTGGCTTCCTGCATCGGCAGGGTCCACGAGAGGATATCAGGAGACGATTTTTTCCGGAGGAACACCTAAACTGCGCGGCTGCTGTAAAGCCCCAGATCGATAGCAATCGCAACGCTTGGATAGAAATCATCCGATTTATAAATCACGCGAGAGTCACGAATGATCAGGTAAATTGTATCGATTATTTGTTGAGAGTCATATGTTGATTAATTGCTTAAGTAGAAATACCTAATATATAGGTAGGTTTATTATATATAGATACAAAATTCAGTTGTGTTCTGTGCAATTTGGCGTGGTCTACCTGGACGTCAAATAAAACGGAGGGGAGAGATACAATGTGCCATATGTGTCAAATCGTGCCTCAGGATGTATTGAAGCGATTGGCCAAGGACAAGTCGCTATCTGCTAGCAACCGTAAGTCTTTTGCCGATACGGCTCGTCTCGATTCGCAACTGCGACGTCTTCGCTCCCAGGCGATGAGACTCACGCGGCTTACGACCGCGATGTCGCCCGGGCTTACCGCCATCGCAGCGGCACCGACCGTCGCGGTCTACGATTGCAAGAGCGGCCAGACTCTACCAGGCTCTCCGATCTCAAATCCTGCGAAGGCGCAGGATGGCACCGCCAAGCAAGTCTTCAACGAAACCACGTCGGTCGCAACATTCTATTCCAAGGTGTTCGGGCGAAACTCGATCGATGGCTCCGGCATGACACTGCTTTCTTCTATTCACTACGGCGTCAGTTACAACAACGCATTCTGGAATGGAGCGCAGATGACTTATGGCGATGGTGATGGCGAGATCTTCATCGACTTCTCCAAGGGAAATGATGTCATCGGCCATGAACTCACCCATGGCGTCACCCAACACAGCCTTCAGCTCGATTATGTCGACGAAGCCGGCGGGCTCAACGAGAGCCTGTCGGACTGTTTCGGCTCGATGTTCCGCCAGTGGGAAGCAAAGCAGGATGTCAACCAGGCAGACTGGCTGATCGGCAGCGATATAATCGGGCCGACGGGGGTAGACAGAGGATATACCTGCCTTCGGGACATGGCCAATCCCGACGCCCAGCACTGTCTGGCGCCACAGCCAACCCAATATTCCCAATTTGAGCCAGGCATGGATCCCCACTCCAGCAGCGGGATCCCCAACCTTGCTTTCTACACGATATGCAAGGCTGTCGGCGGCAATAGCTGGGACAAGGTTGGTCAGATTTGGTATAACGTTCTGACAGGGTCTGGCGCGAAACCCCAGATGACAATGAAGGAATTCGCGGATCGCACTCGAGCGGCGGCTGGGCAACTCTATCCCGGTGACACGGCTCTGGGAGGAAATGTCGATGCCGGATGGAAGCACGTTGGGCTCTAGATGTCCGGCGCGCGCCCGGCCCCATTGAAGGACCGGTGCCATGGGCATTCTCAAGATCGAACGTGTCGGTGGCCTGGCCGGATTCGGCCTGGCCGGTTCAAAGCTACGGAGCGAAGGACAACAGGATTTGTCCGCGCTTTCGGCTGCGGACCAGGCATCTGTCGAAAACCTGTTCAAAGGCGCGACGGACGTCCACGGCTACCGACCGGTGGCTGATGGTTTCCGCTACCGCATTACGCGCACGGTAGATGGCAAGGACCAGTCGGTCGAGGTCCCCGAGGCGGCGGTTCCCGAAGCGCTCAGGGCTTGTGTTACCGACAGATTGGATTGACCGCCTGGCGCAGCCTTCGGGCGATCATCTTTCGGCGCGGTGCTCTACCGCACCGCTGCCCAAATCGCCCTCGTCAGATCGGGCGCGCGCGCGATCAGCGGGCCCGATAGGCGACCATAGATTGTGAAGATGGCGGGCTGGGCGACGATGCCGAGCGCGAGGGCGGCCAGCAGGTCCGGGTCTTCCTTGCGGATGTCGCCATGCTCGATCGCCCGGGTGAAGATATTCTTGACGGCCTCCACGACATTGCCTTCCCGGCCTTCCGGTACATCGGCAAGATGAGCGTGCTGAGCCAGGAGCAGGAACGAGAAGAGCGACCTGTTGTCGTCAAAGAGCCTGCAAAAGAGATCGACGACCTGACCGATCTTGGTTTCGATCGGCTGCTGCGTCTCGCCCACCGCCACCACATCCGCCGCAAGCCGTGCATAGCCCTCCAGAAAGAGGCTGCGCGAGAGCGCGTCCTTGGAGGGGAAGTGGCGGTAGAGCGCGGCTTCGGCTACCCCCACCGCGGCAGCGATATCCCGCACCGAGGTACCGGCGACGCCCTTTTCGGCGAAGAGACGCAGAGCCTCGCTCTCGATCTTCGCCCGGGTCTTGGAACCGTCACGCATCGGGCTGGCCTTGCGGCACGGGGTGGCCGCCCTGGGTCTCGGGCTGCGACGGGGCGGCCTGGGCCTGCTGGGCCTGCTCCTGCGAGGCAGGCATGCCGTTCACCGGGCTGAGCTCCTGGGGGCGGGGTCTCGGCAGGTCGGGCAGCGGGGTCGGTGTCGACGTCGACGCCGGCGTCGAGACCTTGGCTTCGCCAAGGCGCTCCTTCAGCATGGTGCCGAGGCTTACATAGTCGGTCTTGCCGGTGCCCATCACGGGCATGGTGTCGATGACCATGATCTCCGAGGGCGTCATCAGATCGGCGGCATGCTTGTATTTGAGATGGGCGATGACGTCGGAACGATTGGCGTCCTTCTTGGTGGTGATCAACACCAGCCGCTCGCCCTTGCGGGGATCGGGTGCGGCGAGCACCGCCACCGGCGTGTCAGGCCACAGATCGGCGAGCAGGCTTTCCACGCCAGCCAGCGAGACCATCTCGCCGCCGATCTTGGCGAAGCGCTTGGCGCGGCCCTTGATGGTGATGAAGCCCTGGGGATCGATGTTGACGATGTCGCCGGTGTCGTGCCAGCCCTCTTCCGGAGGCTGGAGCTGGCCGGGAAGCTCGGCCTTGAGGTAGCCCTGCATCACATTGGGGCCGCGCACATGCAGGCGCCCACCTTCCTCCACGCCCGGCACCGGTTCGAGGCGGGCCTCCATGCCCGGCAGGATACGGCCCACCGTGCCGTTCTTATTGAACATCGGCGTGTTCAGCGCCAGCACGGGCGAGGTTTCGGTGACCCCATAGCCTTCCAGGATGCGCAGGCCGAACTTCTCATTGTACATGCGGCGGGTATCGACCTTCACCGGCTCGGCGCCGGCCACGACATAGCGCAGCGAACGGAAGTCATAGGGATTGGCCATCTTCGCATAGCCGGCGAGGAAAGTGTCGGTGCCGAACACCGCGGTGGCATTGGTCGAATAGATCAGCTCGGGAATGATGCGGTAATGCAACGGCGAGGGATAGAGATAGAGCTTCACGCCATTGATCAGGGGCAGGATCATGCCGCCCGTCAGGCCGAAGGAGTGGAACACCGGCAGTACGTTGAAGACAATGTCGCCAGGGCCGAAATCGATGCGGGCGCCGATCTGGGCGATGTTGGAAAGGATATTGCGGTGCGAGAGCACCACGCCCTTGGGCGTGCCTTCCGAGCCCGAGGTGAAAAGCACGGCGGCGGGGGCGTCGGGCGAGATCCGGCCATGCTGGCGGCCATGGATGAGGAAAGCCTTGAGCTTCTCCGGCGTGGTCACCGTCTTGCGCAGATCCTCGAGCCAGACGAATTTCACATGTCCTTCCAGTGCGGTGACGAGATCCTCCAGGCGGCCCTTCTCGATGAAGGTGCGCGAGGAGAGCACCGTTCTCACCTCGGCCGTCTGGCAGGCCGAGATCAGGTTGGCCTTGCCGGCCGAATAGTTCAGCATTGCCGGGATGCGGCCGATCGCCTGCAGGGCGAAGAAGGTGATCGCCACGCCATTGGCGTTGGGCAGGAGCACGCCGACATGTTCGCCGCGGCTGGTGAAGGCCTTGAACTTGCTGCCGAGCACCTCGATGGCGATGAGCATGCGCTTATAGGTGAGGGTGCCGGTGACCGGATCCTCGATGATGACGCGGCTCGGCCGGTACTTCCTCGCAGCATTGGCCAGGGCCTGGAACACCGTCTCCTCGGGCGCGCTCGTCTTGTAGATGAGGTCCGACATCACATCATAGAGGGCGGCGCCGGCGGCGAGGCGACGCCTCTTGCCGCGCAGGTCTTCGTCGATGGTGAGGCGGGTGGGCTCGGTGAAGGTCACCGTCACCTTCGGGAAGAGCTTGCGCGAGACCTTGCTCGGGTCGAGCCGGGTGAAGGGTGTGCGCTCCAGGCCGTCGATGCGCACGGGCACGATGTCGGCCTTGGACTTGTCGGCGATCAGGCCGGCGCCATCATAGACCTTCATCAGTGCGCCGGTGACGGTGAGGCGGCCTTCGGGGAAGATCACCAGCGTCTCACCCTCCTTCACCGCATTGATCAGGCCGCGTGTCGCCATCGGCTTGGTGGGATCGAGCGGGTAGGCGCGGCAGATCTTGAGGAAGGGCTTCACCCACCAGGCCTTGGCGATGGTGTGGTCGATGGCAAAGACGGGGTCCTTGTCGAGCAGGGCCAGGATCAGGCCGGCGTCGAGGAAGCTGGTATGGTTGATGGCGACGATACGATGGGGCGTCGGCGTCTGCAGGTTCTCGATGCCGTGCACTTCCAGGCGGAAGAGCACGCGATAGATCAAGAGGATGAGATCGCGCACGAAGCTCATCGGCAGCACGAAGAGGAAGATCACGCCGGCGATCACGTTGAGCACGGCCATGCCGAGCAGGGCCATCGGGGTGGACAGGCCGAGCTGGCCCTGAAGCAGAGAGAGGCCGCCGGCGCCGATCACCATGAAAAAGGCAGTGATGACATTACCGCCGGCGATGACGCGGGCGCGCTCGTCCTTCGGCGCCCAATGCTGGACGGCGGCATAAACGGGCACGATGAAAAGGCCTGCGGCCACGGCGACCAGAGCGAGGACGATGGTCATGTGCACGCCGCTGGCTGTCTTCAGGTAGTCCGCAAAGGACAGCGGTTCTGCCGCCGGGGTCGTGCTGAAGGCGATCCAGGCGACGTCGAGGCTGATCAGGCCCATCAGGATGCAGCCGATCGGGCTGAGCAGCACGATGCTGCGGCCGGCGGCGAGGCGTGCGGCGAGCACCGAACCGATGGCGATGCCGATCGAAAAGGCGGTGGTAAAGAGCGTGTTCACGGTCTCGTCGCCACCAACCACGCTATGGGCGAGTGATGGCGTCAGAGACAGCATGACGATGCCGCTCAGCCAGAACCAGGCGACGGCGATCGAGCCGACGAACAGGCGACGGTCATCGGCCAAAAGCTTCACCAGATCATAGCTGGAGCGGAAAATGTTCCAGTCGACCTTCAGGTCCGGCGCGGCCTGGCCGGTCGGCGGGATCATGCGGGCGGAGAGCCAGCAGATCAGGGCCACCACCACCATGATGCCTGCCACGACAGTGCTCGGCAGATGCGGGGCAACGAAGCCGGCGCCTATGATGCCGATGAGGATAGACAGGAAGGTGCCCGCCTCGATCAGGCCGTTGCCGGCCGGCAGCTCTTCGGGCGCCAATTGGTCCGGCAGCATGCCGTATTTCACGGGGGTGAACAGCGTGCCCATAACACCGAGGGTGAGCATGCTGATGAGCAGGATCGTGGTGGAGTGGATGGCAAAGCCGACGGCGGCGATCGCCACGATGGCGATCTCGACGAGCTTGATCGTCTGCGCCACGCGCGCCTTGTCGAAACGGTCGGCCAACTGGCCAGCGAGGCCCGACAGGAACAGGCCTGGCAAGACGATCAAGGCGCCAGCGATGGAAACGAGGCTGTCGCCTCCCGCCATCGGGGCTGTCGTGGCGATGCCGTAGACGGCGAGGATGGTCAGCGCCTGCTTGATGAAATTGTCGTTGAAGGCACTGAAGAACTGGCTCCAGAACAAGGGCCAGAAGCGGCGGGCAGACATCAGCGATGCGAACATCGGCGTGGTTCCTGGTGCTAGGAATCGCGAGAAAGTTAGTGAACGAACGCTAACTTAAGTTGCTGGCGAGGTCAAGTCCGCGCAAATGCGCTTCGTGCGGGGAATCACAATTGAGGAGCAAGATTGCCTGAAAAGGCCCACGATGTCGTGACAGTTCAGCCGTGACTGGCCAGAACCCCCAGAAACGCCGCGCCGTAATGCTCGAGCTTGGCCTGCCCCACGCCGGAGAGCGCCAGGAACTCCGCGCTGTTGCCGGGCCGCTGCGTCGCCATCGCCCGCAATGTGGTGTCGGCGAACACCATATAGGGCGGGATGCCCTGTTCTCGGGCAAGGCGGCTGCGCTCGGCGCGCAGGGCCTGGAACAGCGCCTCGTCCGCCGGGGCGAGGTCACCGGTGGCCTTCTGGGCTCGTAGCTGCTTCGTCGTCTTGCGCGGGCGGTCCCGGCGCAGCGTGACGGTACGCTCCTTGCGGAAGACGGCGCGGGCGTCTTCGCTGAGCGTCAGGGCGCCGTGGGCGTTGTGGTCGATGGCGATGAGGCCCGCGGCGGTGAGCTGGCGCAGCACGGACTGCCAAGTCTTGGCGTCCATGTCCTTACCGGCGCCGAACACAGGCTGGTTGTCGTGGCCGAAGCGCTTCACCTTCTCCGTCACCTTGCCGGTGAGCACGTCGACGATGTGGCCGGCGCCAAACATCTGGCCGGTGCGGTAGACGGCCGCCATCGCCTTGATGGCCGCCTCGGTGCCGTCGAAGCTCTCCACCGGCGAGAGGCAGGTATCGCAATTGCCGCAATGGCCGGGATGGGCCTCGCCGAAATGGGCGAGGATCGCCTTGCGCCGGCAATCCACCGTCTCGCAGATGCCGAGGAGGGCATTGAGCTTGCCGAGTTCGACGCGCTTCACCGTATCGGGCGCATTGCCCTCCTGGATCATGCGGCGGCGCTGCACCACGTCGGCCATGCCGTAGCTCATCCAGGCTTCCGAGGGCAGGCCATCGCGCCCGGCGCGGCCCGTCTCCTGGTAATAGGCCTCGACCGAGGAAGGGATGTCGAGATGGGCGATGTAGCGCACATCCGGCTTGTCGATGCCCATGCCGAAGGCGACGGTGGCGACGAGGCAGAGGCCGTCCTCCTTGAGGAAGGCGTCCTGGTTGGCGCTGCGCACGCCCGCATCGAGCCCGGCATGATAGGGCAGGGCGCGGATGCCCTGGCCATCAAGCCATTCGGCGGTATCCTCCACCTTGGCGCGCGACAGGCAATAGACGATGCCGCTCTCGCCCTTGTGGCGCGCGAGGCACGCCAGCAACTGCTGGCGGGCATTGTCGCGCTCGACGATGGTGTAGGAGATGTTGGGCCGGTCAAAGCTGGTGGCGAAGACACGTGCCTCACCAAGGCCCAGCCGTTCAATGATATCGGCGCGGGTGACGGCGTCGGCTGTTGCCGTGAGCGCCACGCGCGGGATGCCGGGAAAGAGTTCGGCCAATTGGTTGAGGTCGCGGTACTCAGGCCGGAAGTCATGGCCCCATTGGCTGACGCAATGGGCTTCGTCGATGGCGAAGAGGGCGATGTCGGCATCGGCGATCAGGTTCTGGAAGCCGGCCGTCGCCACACGCTCGGGCGCAACATAGAGAAGGTCGAGCTTGCCGTCCATCAAGTCGCGGCGGACCTGGTAGGACTCCTCACGCGACAGCGAGGAGTTGAGCGCGGCCGCCTGGACGCCGGCCTGGCGCAGTGCCTCCACCTGATCGCGCATCAGCGCGATCAGAGGCGAGACGACGATGCCGACGCCGCGTCGGCACAAAGCCGGGATCTGGTAGCACAGCGACTTGCCGGCGCCGGTCGGAAACAGCACCACGGCATCGCCGCCTTCCGTGACATGACGCACGACGTCTTCCTGCTCGCCCCGGAAGGCGGCATAGCCGAAGACGTCGTTGAGCACGGCGAGCGGATCTTTGAAGGTGGCGGGGATGGTGGGCTCCGCATATACGCGATTCCATTCGGCCCCTTGAACCATTTGTGCCGCCAGGGGGCAAGGCACCTTGTTGAAATCACCCCGCCCCATCGACATCTTACGGGGATCGAGCCTCGCCCACCCCACGCGATTTGCCTCGCCAAGATATGTGCAATTTGAGATGACGCAGGCGGGGCGCACCGCTATTGTCCTCTACTGGGACGCTAGCAAGGTCTTAAAACAGGGATACATTGAGATGGCTTCGAAACTCGAGCAATTGCGCGCGATGACGGTTGTGGTCGCCGATACCGGCGATATCGAATCGATCAAGGCGGTGAAACCGGTGGACTGCACCACCAATCCCAGCCTGCTGCTCAAGGCCGCCGAGATGCCGGCCTATGACCACATCATCGAAGAGGCCGTGAGCTGGGGGCGCAAGCACAGCGGCTCCCAGGAAGCGGTGGTCGCCGCCATCGCCGACCGCCTCGCCACCTCCTTCGGCTCCGAGCTAACCAAGCTCGTGCCTGGCCGCGTGTCAACCGAGGTCGATGCCGACCTTTCCTTCGACACCAAGGCGACCATCGCCAAGGCCCATGCCATCATCGCCGACTACAAGTCGCGCGGCATTTCGCATGATCGCATCCTGATCAAGATCGCCTCGACCTGGGAAGGCATCCGCGCCGCCGAGGAACTGCAGAAGGAGGGTATCGACTGCAACCTCACTTTGCTGTTCTCGCAGGCCCAGGCGATCGCCTGCGGCGACGCCGGCGTGTTCCTGATTTCACCCTTCGTCGGCCGCATCCTCGATTGGCACGTCAAGAATGATGGCCGCACCTTCACGCCGGAAGAAGATCCGGGCGTCATCTCGGTGCGCAGCATCTATGCCGACTACAAGGCTCGCGGCGTCAAGACCGTGGTGATGGGCGCCTCCTTCCGCTCCACCGGCGAAATCGAAGCGCTGGCCGGCTGCGACCGCCTCACCATCGCGCCGAACCTCCTGCAGGCGTTGGAAGCCGACCAGGGCACGCTGGAGCGCAAGCTCTCGCCGGACGGGCATCTCTCCAAGCCGACCACTGGCAAGATCGACGAGCGCGCCTTCCGCTGGGCCATGAACCAAGACGCCATGGCGACCGAGAAGCTTGCGGAAGGAATCCGCGGTTTCGCCAAGGATCTGGGCAAACTGCGCACGCTCATCGCCAAGCGCGTCGAAGGGGCAGCCCAAGCCGCCGCCTGATCGATAAGGCATTGAGTCGCGCCTTCACGCGCGACGGACAGGAAGGGGAGGACGCCCATGTCCTTCCCGAAAGGCCCGTCAGCACCGAACGCAATTTCGTCACCGCGCGCGGCCTGGCCCTGATCGAAAAGGATCTGCGCCAGGCCCGCAACGCCTTCGCTGCCGCCGAGGCCGCGGGCGACCGCATCGCCATGGGCAATGCCTCCCGCGACATCCGCTATTGGGCGGCACGCCGTGCCTCGGCCGAGCTGGTCGCGCCCGCCTCGCCCGCTGCCGGCATCCGCTTCGGCATGGCCGTGACGCTCACTTATGCCGATGGGCACGAGAAGACTTGGCGCATTGTCGGCGAAGACGAGGCGGAAGCCTCTGCCGGGCGCATCAGCCACGCCTCGCCGCTGGCGAGAGCCCTGTTCGGCAAGGAGATCGGCGAGGACGTGAAGGTCGGCCCCCAGGGTGCGGAGATCGTTGGGATCGACGTGACGCCGGAGGGCTAATCCCGGGAGCGCGGACGTCCGACGACACTCAAGAGAGTGTCGGACGATCCGCTCTTGAACTACGCCTATATGGAAGAGGGCACCGCCCGGGTCACCGGCGGTGCTCTTTTTGCGCTTTGCCCTCGCGCGAGCGTCCCGGATCTTCCTGAAACGCTATCGTTTCGAGAGCGGATCGTCCGACACTCTCTTGAGTGTCGTCGAACGTCCGCGCTCCCAGTCATTGCGGCCCCTGGGCCAGTGCCAGCCTTGCGGCGAAGCCGAGCAGCAGGCTGGTGAAGACCCAGCGCTGGGCAGTCGCGGCCTTGCGGTGGCGGGCGAGGAAGCGGCCGAGGGTCGAGCCGGCCAGGGCGTAGAAGCAGTCGAAGCCGATGCCGACCGCGACCAGGATGGCGCCGAGCAGCAGGAACTGGCCGCCGACAGTGCCAAGCTCGGGATGGATGAATTGCGGCAGCAGCACCGAGCAGAACAGCAGCGCCTTGGGGTTGGAGATATTGGTGACGAGGCCGCGCAGGATCGCATGGGCATAGCCGTGCGGCCTAATGTCCCGCGCCGCGCCCGTGAGGTCCGGCGTCAGCGATGAAGCCCGGAAGATGCTGATGCCGATCCAGATAAGATAGGCGACGCCGAAGATCCGCACGATCTCGAAGGCCCAGGCGGCGGTTTTCAAAAGCGCGGCCAGTCCGAGAACGGCCAGCGTCACATGTGCCGCGCGTGCCAGAGCGAGGCCGATGACGGTGGCCAGCGCATGGTTCCGGCCCTGCCGCGCTCCCGTATCGAGCAGCAGGATCATATCCGGTCCGGGAACGAGATAGGCCACCGTCAGGGCCCCGATGAAGATCCACAGATCCGCCATGTCATCCTCCAGTGATTATCATGTCCGAATTGAAATCTACCCCCTGGAGGCAGGGCACGTCCTTGCGTATTATATCAAGAAAATATGCTGTATTGGCACAAACAACCAATAGGGCTGATCATGGAGCGTCATCATGCCAAGATTGAAACTGGACGCCATCGACAGGCGGATTCTCGCTGCCCTGCAGCGCGACGCGCGGCTGACCAATGTGCAGCTTGCCGAGGAGGTGGGCCTGTCGCCCTCGCCGTGCCTGCGTCGTGTGCGGCTCCTGGAAGAGGCCGGCGTGATCGACAGCTACCGCACTTTGCTCAGCCGCGAGAAGATAGGTCTGGGGCTCACGGTGTTCGTCAGCGTCAAGGTGGAGCGGCATCGCGACGACACGGCCGAGAAGTTCCGGCAGGCGGTACTCGCTTTGCCGGAACTGATCTCCTGTCACCTTGTCTCGGGCGAAGCGGATTTCTTGCTGCAGGTGGCGGTGCCGGACCTTGCGGGCTATGAACGATTGCTTATCGGAAAGCTGCTCAAGCTGCCGGGTGTGACGGATATCCGCAGCAATTTCGCCATCCAGACCGTCAAGGCCCACGGACCGCTGCCGCTCGATCATTTCGGAGAATCGGAAGGCTGAATAGTGGGGGGACGCGCATGAGCGTTAACTTTGCAGCCCGGGAGTTGAGGCATAGCCGTCATTGGGAGCGAAGCGAAGCAATCCAGGGGCCAAAGGGCGGTGTCTGCCGCCTCTGGATTGCTTCGCTTCGCTCGCAATGACGGTGTTTCTCCCGCCCTCATCGACCAAAGTTAGCGCCTATGTGGGGACCCGCCTGATCAGGCGAACGCCTTGAGATAGGCTTCCCCCTTGTTCCATTCGTTGCGGCGGGCCGAGAGGCCGATATAGCCGTCGGGTCTTATGATCAGCAACCGGCTCGCATTGGGCGGCCTGCGCGGGCTGGGTTCGAGAAGATCCGGGAAACGGGTGGCCAAGGCCGCGCCCTTGTCGGTGTCGGCGGTCATGAGCACCAGGCGCGGCCTGTTTCCGCTTCCGGGCGGCGGCCCGTCATAGTCTTCCGGGGCGAGACGGTTGCCGGCGCCCGGGCCGTCGGAAAGCGGACTGTCGGCATAGGCGATGTCCGTCTCGCTCATCGTGCTGCTCAGCTTGTCCTGTACCGCGTGGAGACCGAGCAGGAAGCGAAGCGCCATGTTGCGGACGGCTTGCGCCGCGGGAGGCGACAGGGTCGCCATATCGGTCATCCGGCTGGCATTTTGCAGCACGAGCTTACCGACGGCGCTGCGCTCCGGACTGTAGCTGTCCAGCAGGGAGGGGCTGGCCTGGCCATGAACAACCATCGCGAGCTTCCAGGCGAGGTTGAAGGCGTCCTGCATGCCGGTGTTCATGCCCTGGCCGCCGGCGGGACTGTGGATATGGGCCGCATCGCCTGCCAGGAAGACCCGTCCCTGGCTGTAATTGGAGGCTTTGCGCTCGTTGATCCGGAAAGTTGTGAGCCAGACGGGATCGGTCACGCGAACGCCGGCGCCGCAGCGCTCATCCACCATGGCCTGCACATCGGCCAGCGTCGGATCCGGCCGCGGATTTTGTGGATCCGTCTTGCCGATGACCGCCACGATACGGGCCCGTCCTCCTGGTATCGGAAATACCACCAGTGGACCCTTGCGATGCAGGAAGCTGGCGACCTCGTCAGTCGCCGGCGCTCCCTCGCCGTCGAGGCGGATATCGGCGAGCATCCAGTCATCGCCCTGCGCCGAGCCATGGAACTCGACGCGCAGCCCGTGCCGGACGGCGCTGTGAGCGCCGTCGCATCCGATCAGCCAGGGCGTGGACAGCACCTCCTCCCGCCCGTCGATATGGCGCAGGCGCGCTTCGACGTGATCGGCCTGCTGCGAAAAGGAGACGAGTTCGAGCTGGCGTTCGATGGTCACGCCAAGGCTGGAGAGATGGGCAGTCAGGAGCCGCTCGGTCTCGCTCTGCGGGATCATCAGCGCGAAATTATAGGGACTGGCGATATGATCGAAGCGGGCGCGGCCGAGAAGCGTGCCGCCGCTGCGGATGGCTCCGCCATGGGCGCGCAGCCCGGCGTCGAGAAAAGCAAGAGAAGCTCCGGCGCGATCCAGGAGTTCGAGGGTGCGGCTCCAGATCACCAGGGCCTTGGACGTCTGGGTCGGATGCTCGGCGCGGTCGATGATGCGGACCGCCAAACCGTAACGCACGAATTCGGCGGCCATGGTCAGCCCCACGGGGCCTGCGCCGACAATCAGAATATCCGCCATATGTTCCGCTCCAGCCGGTAGCATGATAGTGACCGGTTTCCGGCTCTATCGCTAGAGCCGGACAGGAGAAAGACAAACTCGGCAGGTATGGCGAGATAGCCTCGGCGAGAGGGCGACCTTTCGGTCGCCCCACCGGACTCAGTCTTCAGGGAAGCCGCCGAGATGGCTCTGCGAGTAGTTCTGGATGCCGATGCGCTCGATGAGGTCGAGCTGGGTCTCCAGGAAGTCGATATGGCCTTCCTCGTCCGTCATCAGCTCCTTGAACAAGTTCTCGGAGACGAAGTCCTTCACCGTGCGGCAATATTCGGCCGCTTCCTGATAGAGGGCGCGGGCCTCACGCTCGGCGGCGAGGTCGCATTCCAGCACTTCTTTCACCGTCTGGCCGATCCGGAGCGGATCGAGCGTCTGCATGTTGGGAAAGCCTTCGAGGAACAGGATGCGGGTGGTGAGCTTGTCTGCGTGCTGCATTTCCTCGATCGATTCGGCGCGCCACTTCTTGGCCAAGCCCAGCAGGCCCCAATTGTCGAAGATGCGGTAATGCAGCCAGTATTGATTGATCGCGGTCAGCTCGCTGCGCAGCGCCTTGTTCAGATAATCGATGACCTTCTTGTCGCCCTTCATGGGAGCGTTTCTCCTACTTGAATTGAATAGCTCTAAACTAGAATAATTCTAAAGGATGACAAGAGAGAAAAATCTGGTGTCCACAGAGGCTGAAACATGGTGGCGCGGTGGCGAAATCCGGGCAGGAGCGATGCAGTTTAGTGTTGTTCTAAACTACTGATTTATAACAATTCTATTGTTTCATGGGGCCATTGACAACGAGCCCGCTTGCGTACAAATCAAATCCAGTCATTGCCTTTGGCCGAACCCCAAGATCGTTTTCAGATGATCGTTTGCTCCTGCCGCGTTTTGACCGATGGGGACTTCGCCAGCACCCTCGCCAGCGAGGATCCCGGCTGTCCGCGTTCGGCCGCCGATGCCTATCGCTGCCTCGGCTGCGGCCCGGAATGCGGGCGCTGCCTGATCACGGTCCGGCAGATCCTTGCCGATGCACGCGCCGCCGCGCGCTGCCATGACTGTGCCGAGACTGATTGCGCCCTGCACGGGATTGCCGTGGAAGTCGCCAATAGCGATGTTCCCTACTTCGACGCTGCTGAATAGCAACCTACCCAGTAACCGGTCCGCACGATTGCGTTTGCCGGAACAATCGCCACAATTATGCCGCGCGTTGTCTGCATAGGCGATTCATGCCCCGAAGCGGTGACCAGGAAGTTCGCAACGGCCTAGCCGCGCATTTGACGGGGCTGTGGCGCTTTGGCCTCGTGCTCTCGGGCAGCGGCCAGATCGCCGAGGAGCTGGTACAGGCCACCTGCCTGCGTGCGCTGGAGAAGGCTCGCCAGTTCGAACCGGGCACGCGGCTCGACCGCTGGCTGTTTTCCATCGAGCGTTCGATCTGGCTCAATGACATCCGCGCCAACAGGGTGCGCAACCCCGTCGAACTCGAGGAAGCCGAGTCCGTACTGGTTTTCGACGGGGAGGAGAAATTCCAGACGAATATTTTGGCCGCTCAGGTGTTGAAAGAGGTGCAGGCGCTGCCGTCAGCCCTGCGGGAGACCGTTTTCTTGGTCTATGGGGAGGGGCTCAGCTATGCCGAAGCCGCGCAGATGCTCTCGGTGCCGATTGGCACTGTCATGAGCCGGCTATCGTCGGCCCGTCTGAGGCTCGCCCATTTGAACAAGGAAGCGTCATGAGCACGGAAGATATGGGACTCGAAGACGCCACCTTGATCGCTTTTCTCGACGGCACGCTGCCGGCGAAGGAGCAGGGCTTGCTTGAACGCCGCCTCGCTGCGGATGCCGGCCTGAAGGCGCGGCTCGAGGCGCTGGCCGCCGGCTCGCGGCCCTTCCGCGAGAGCTACGAGGCCCTGAACGCCCACGCTCCCACGGCGCGGCTCGAAGCCATGCTGGCCAGGAGCCTGGAGGCCGTGCCGGCGCCGGTGGTGAACGACAACGACGCACGCTGGTCCTGGCGCCTGCCGCCGGCAGCGATCGCGGCCGGCCTCGCGCTTCTCCTGGTTGGCGCAGGCATTGGCCATTACGCGCCCGCGCAATGGTGGCCGCTCGGCGCGACCCAGGAGGCCGACCAGGAGACGCCTGACGCCTGGCGCACCAAGGTCGCCCAATATTGGGGGCTGACGACGTCGCAGACCCTGCTCGAAATGCCTGGTGACACCGCCTCGACCGAGCGCGACCTCGCGGTGGCGACCAAACGCCTCGGCTTTCCTCTCACACCCCAGCAGGTCGCCCTGCCGGCGCAGGAGGTCAAGCGCGTCGAACTCTTCCATTACGACAACGCGCCGCTGGTGGAGGTCGCCTATTTCGACGAGCTGAATGGCCCGATCGCCTTCTGCATCTTCGCCAACAATCCCGGCACGGTGACGCAGCCCGAGCTCGAGCAGCGCAAGGGCTTCAACGTGGTCTATTGGTCGGATGCCGAGCGCTCCTACATGGTGATCGGCCACGGGCCGGATGAGATCATGCTGAAGATTGGCGATATCCTGGCCAAGCAGGTGGCGGCGTGAGCCCGGCCGCTTCCTGACGGTTGGCAGGAAAGGGCGCGGGATCCCCTGGGACCGCAGGCGTCTCGCCTGCATCTTGGAAACGATGCGCTCGCAGGAGAGGAGATGCAGGCGAGACGCCTGCGGTCCCAGGGGATCCCGCGCCAAGATCCGGAAATGTGCGATAGCAGAAGCGATGACGCTCCTAGGGATCGGGAACTTCTGGCACAAAATCTGCTTGCCAAGCTCCTAGGCGAGGCAGATTCTCACTCTGGAATTTTTCCAAACACGATTGACAGCCGCGACCTCATTTGATCAACTGGTAAAAAATTATACACACCAGAGGTTCCGATGACTGCACAGCCTGACATTGCGCGGGGTCGTCTCGATTCCGAGGCGTTGGCGCATAATTTTTCCGACCTGCATCCGGCCTTCGACCGGCATGAGGCGAGGGTCGCCGCCGAGCGCTGCCTGTTCTGCTACGATGCACCCTGCATCAAGGCCTGCCCCACCTCCATCGACATCCCGCTCTTCATCCGCGAGATCATGACGGGCAACACCGTCGGTGCGGCGCGTACCATCCTCAGCGCCAACATCATGGGTGGCATGTGCTCCCGCGTCTGCCCGACGGAGACGCTGTGCGAGGAAGCCTGCGTCAAGGAGGTGTCGGAGGGCAGGGCGGTCGAGATCGGCAATCTGCAACGCTACGCCACCGATGACCTCTTCGCCAAGGGCAGGCAGCTCTTCAAGCGCGGCGCGCCCACCGGCAAGCGCGTGGCGGTGGTCGGCGCCGGGCCGGCGGGCCTTGCCTGTGCCCACAAGCTCGCCACGCTGGGCCATGATGTCGTGGTGTTCGAAGCGCGCGAGAAGTCCGGCGGCCTCAACGAGTATGGCATCGCGGCCTATAAGAGCACCGAAGATTTCGCTCAGGCCGAGATCGACTACATCACCGCCATCGGTGGCATCGACATCCAGCACGGCAAGCGCCTCGGCCGGGATGTCCAGCTTGCCGATCTCGTGAAGCAGTATGACGCGGTCTTCCTCGGCATGGGCCTCGGCGATACCAATGCCCTCGGCCTGGAGGACGGCATCGAGGGCGTGATCGAAGCTGTCGACTACATCGCCGAGCTGCGCCAGGCCAAGGATCTCGCCTCCCTCCCAGTCGGCCGCCGCATCGTGGTTATCGGTGGCGGCATGACCGCGATCGACATCGCCTCGCAGACCAAGCGCCTGGGTGCAGAGAGCGTAACCATCGCCTATCGCCGCGGCCAGCCGCAGATGAACGCATCCGACTATGAGCAGGAACTGGCGCAGACCGATGGCGTATCGATCCGCCACTGGCTGAAGCCCTCGCGTCTCCATGCCGAGGGCGGCAAGCTGGCCGCCGTCGAACTCGAATATACGCGCGAGGAAGGCGGCAAGCTCGTCGGCACCGGCGAGAAGCTCCGGCTCGAATGCGACCAGCTCTTTACCGCCATCGGCCAGGCCTTCCTGCCGAAGGAAGTCGACGGCGTGCCGCTCGCCCTCGAGAAGGGCCGCCTTGCCGTCGATGCGGAACGCCGCACCTCGGTGCCCGGCATCTGGGCCGGCGGGGACTGTGTGGCCGGCGGGCAGGACCTGACCGTGGCGGCCGTCGAGGACGGCAAGCAGGCTGCCCTGTCGATCGATCGCGTCCTGAAATCCCAGGCAAAAGCCGCGTGAGGAGGAACCGACATGGCTGATCTCAGCACCAATTTCCTTGGCATCAAGTCTCCGAACCCGTTCTGGCTCGCCTCCGCTCCGCCGACGGACAAGGAATACAATGTCGTGCGTGCCTTCCAGGCCGGCTGGGGTGGCGTCGTCTGGAAAACTTTAGGCGAGGCGGGCCCGCCTGTCGTCAACGTCAACGGGCCGCGCTACGGCGCCTGGCACAGCCAGGACCGCCGTGTGATGGGCTTCAACAATATCGAGCTGATCACCGACCGCCCGCTCGAGGTGAACCTGCGCGAGATGAAGCAGGTCAAACGTGACTGGAAGGACAGGGCCCTGATCGCCTCGATCATGGTGCCCTGCGAGGAGCAGGCCTGGAAGTCGATCCTGCCGCTGGTCGAGGACACGGAAGCCGACGGCATCGAGCTCAATTTCGGCTGCCCGCACGGCATGTCCGAGCGCGGCATGGGTTCGGCCGTGGGCCAGGTGCCCGAATATGTCGAGATGGTCGCGCGCTGGTGCAAGCAATATACGCGCATGCCGGTGATTGTGAAGCTGACGCCCAACATCACCGATATCCGCAAGCCGGCCGAGGGTGCCAAGCGCGGCGGCGCCGATGCCGTATCGCTCATCAACACCATCAACTCGATCGTCTCCGTCGATATCGACAATATGCGTCCCTGGCCGAACACCGACGGCTTCGGCACGCATGGCGGTTATTGCGGGCCGGCCGTGAAACCGATCGCTCTCAGCATGGTCTCCGAGATCGCCCGCAACGAGGCGACGCGCGGCATGCCGATGTCGGGCATCGGCGGTATCGAGACCTGGCGCGACGCGGTGGAATATATGGCGCTCGGCTGCGGCACGGTGCAGGTCTGCACCGCCGCCATGGTCTATGGCTTCAAGGTCGTGCAGGAGATGATCTCGGGCCTGTCGGACTGGATGGACGAGAAGGGCTACACCTCGGTCGACCAATTCGTCGGGCTCGCTGTCCCGAAGGTCACGGACTGGCAGCACCTCAATCTCGACTATGTCGTCAAGGCCCATATCGACCAGGATCTCTGCATTAGATGCGGGCGCTGCCACATCGCCTGCGAGGATACGTCCCATCAGGCGATCACCAACATGGTCGACGGCGTGCGCAAATTCGAGGTGATCGAGGAGGAGTGCGTCGGCTGCAACCTGTGCGCCGTGGTCTGTCCGATCGAGGATTGCATCACGCTCTCGCAGGTGACCTCGGGCGTCGACAAGCGCACCGGCAAGCCTGTCGGCGGGCATCGCACCTGGATGGAACATCCCAACAATCCGGCCGTGCGGGCCAAGGTCGCCGAACCGGCCGAGTGAGCGTGACTGCACAGACGACCCTCGCTCAAGTGGAGCAAGCTGCCATCGCGCTGGGCCTGGCCTTGCGCGGTGCCTTTCATTGCGAGCCGGGGGATGGCGTACCGGCTGGGCGGGACGGGGGCGGTATCCAGACGCTGGTTCTGCTCGGCTGGATCGGCGGCCGGCAATGGCCATCCTTCGCGCGCTCGCGCGAGGCCGGCGATGGCGCGCCGCACCCGCTCGACCGCTGGTCGAAACGGATCGTCGATGCCCTCGCTACGGATTTCGACGCCAGCCCTTTCTATCCTTTCGGCGGGCCGCCTTATTTGCCGTTCCAGCGCTGGGCGGAACGGGGCGACGACGTCTTTGCCTCGCCGCTCGGCATCTATGTCCATCCGGACCATGGCTTGTGGCACAGCTATCGCGGCGCGCTGGGGTTCGGCGAACGGCTCGAACTGCCCGAGCGGGTCGCGCGCGCGCACCCGTGCGAGACCTGCGAGGCAAAGCCCTGTCTAAACGCCTGCCCGGTCTCCGCTTTCAACCCGGGCCACTATGATGTCGATCGCTGTGCCGCGCATGTGAAGTCGGTCAAGGGCGTGACCTGCTTCACCGGCGGCTGCCTCGCCCGCCGGGCCTGCTGGGTGGCGCCGGAGCTGGCCTATGGGAGCGACGAGGCTGGCTTCTACATGAGGGCGTTCACGGCCGCGCATTGATGCTCCGGAGAAGCCGGAGCGGGGCAGTATGGTCTTCCCGCGCGCCGCCCTTGAAGATTCACGTCAGTTTCACGCAGCCGGGCTAGTATTTGCGCTGCCGTGAAAGTCTTACCAATCCTATTCACCGGAATTATTTGGAGAGTTCAGGCAGGCATCCATCCTTTCTGTCACTCCCTCCTGTCCTTGTGCCGGCCCATGCCCGGCAAAAAATTAGCTGACATATCCCCCGTTGAAATTGCGCTTTCCGGCTGAAGAAAAGTGGCCAGAACAGGGAGATCTGAACGTGGCGAGGACGAGGCGGGAAATCTACGCTCTTGGGCCAACCTGGAACGACACGGTTCTCTGGTATGCCAAGGCCATCAAGGAACTGCGTCCGCGGCCGATCACGCGCAAGGCAAGCTGGCGCTATCTTGCCGCCATGCATGACTTCGACCGCGACCAATGGGTGAGCCTGAGCTATCTGAAGGCCGGCGAGGCGCTGCCGCCCCAGGCCGAGCAGGATCTTTACTGGAAGCAATGCCAGCACGGCTCCTGGTATTTCCTGCCCTGGCACCGGGCCTATCTGCTCTCCTTCGAGGAGATCGTCGGCGCCGCTGTCAAGGCTTTGGGTGGCCCTGACGATTGGGCGTTGCCCTACTGGAACTACAGCTCGCAAAGCAATCCGAGCGCGCTGAACGTTCCGCCCGCCTTCCTTGCCCGCACCATGCCCGATGGCTCCGCCAATCCCCTCTTCGTGGCGGCGCGTTCCGGGCGCCCTCTGAACCGGGACACCGTGCGGCTCGACACCCAGCTTTCGGACGGCGATTTCGTCGGCGTCGACGACGGCCCCAATGCCGGCGTTGGCGGGCCTAGAACGATCTTCATGGATCATGGCGACTCTGAGGGCCTGATCGAGGCGCAGCCCCACGATATCGTGCATAGCCAGCTTGGCGGACGCGGCGGCCTGATGTCCTACACCACCTTGGCCGCCCTCGATCCGATCTTCTGGCTGCATCACGCCAATATCGACAGGCTCTGGGAGGTCTGGCTGCAGCGCGACGCGGCCAACAAGAACCCGGCCGAAGCAAATTGGCTGAACGGTCCTTCCAAGAAGCGGCGCTTCGCCACTTTCGGTCCCGACGAGAAGGATCGTCCCTCGAACCCGCAGGATGTTCTGTCGACGGCAAGGATCGGCTATAGTTACGACGATACATCCGATCCGCTGAAGGGCGTCACCAGGCGCCGGCGCCGCTTGCAGGATATCCTGCCGCACCGCCAGAGTTTCAGCGTTGCCGAGAGGGGAGGGCCCAAAGCCATGCCCGCAGGTGGCAAATTCGAATTGATGGGCTCGAACGACAAGAAGCTCGCGCTCGGCCCTGAAACCGCGACGGCCCGCGTCAAGCTGGCGCCGCGCCCGCTGAAATCTTTCACCCGTAGTTTTTCGGCTACCGCGGTGCAGCCCGATACGCCCGGCGAGCCCGATCGGGTCTTCCTGAGGCTGGAGAACATCACCGGCAAGGACGGATCCGGCATCTTCGACGTCTTCGTGCATGGGCCGGGGAGCGGAGCGGGTGACGAGCACACGCCGGTGGGCTCGATATCGCTGTTCGGCCTGGAACGGGCCTCGGCCGGCAGCGGCCGCAATGCCGGTACGGGCCTAACCAAGACGCTCGAGATCACCAATGCGGTCGATGCCCTGCATCTCGCCAAGGCCAATCTCGATGAGCTCGAGGTCTCGATCGTGCCGCGTTCGGATGTGCGCGAGGAAGACCAGATCAAGGTCGGGCAGATCACGCTCTACAGACAGTCCAGCGAATGACGCGGGCTTTGGCGGTCTATCGGGATTATGTGGCCGGGCGCTTCTGGCCGCTCTTCCTCGCCAGCGTGCTGGGATGGCTGGGTCTCCTGCTTCTCGATGCCACCGTCGAAATACCGATGCTCTGCACGTCCGGCCGGGATGCGCTGTCGGATGTCTCGTCGATCCTGGCGGCGGTGTGGTCGATCAACGGATCGGCCACCCTGCTGCTGTCCTGGCTCCTGATGCTGGCGGCGATGATGGCGCCGCTTCTCGCCCCGTCGCTGATGCATGTGTGGGACCGCAGCCTCGTGGAGCGGCGCATGCGCGCGGCACTGCTCTTCCTCCTGGCCTATGCTCTTGTTTGGATGCTGGCTCTCGGCCTCCTGCAGGCGGCCGCCTTGGTGCTGCGGATCCTGGCTGGCCGGGAGGTCGTTGCCCTTGTCCTGGCGCTGGTGTTGGCCCTTGTCTGGCAGCGCACCGGCTTGCGGGCGCAACTGCTGCGCGAGTGCCATGCGCGCCATGCGCTGCCGGCCTTCGGCCTGCGTGCCGATCTCGGCAGCCTGCGCTTCGGCGCGGCGGTGGCCCTGCCATGTATCGGGGCATGCGCGGGGCTGATGTTGGTGCCGCTCGCCAGCCCCACCGCGCACCTGCCCCTGATGGTGGCGGTCTCCGTCCTGATGGTGGTGGAGCGCTACGGCTGAGCTCTCAGGAGCGAAGTGACGCAGCGCGTCGTGTTCAGGCCAGCACGCCCCGCAGGATCGTATCCGTCACGCTCCGCAGGGTTTCCTGGTAGAAGGCCTCGTCGGAAAGGTCCTTGCCGGTGAGCACGCTGATCTGGGCGGCAAAGTCGGCATAATGCTGGGTGGTCGCCCAAATCATGAAGAGCAGGTGGTGGGGCTCCACAGGACGCAGCTTTCCCTCCGCCACCCAGCCCTTGACGATAGCCGACTTGCGTTTCACGGTCTCGGTCAGGTCCGTCGCCAGCACATCCTTCAGATGCCGGGCGCCCTGCATGATTTCGATGGCGAACAGGCGCGAGGCCTCCGGATAGCGCCGGGAGCATTCGAGCTTGCGTTCGATATAGGCGGAGAGCGCGACCGACGGATCGCGCGTGGCGTCGAGTTCGGACAGGGGTGTGATCCACACTTCCAGGGTGCGAGTCAGCACCGCTTCGTACAGGGCGTCCTTGCTGCGGAAGTAATAGAGCAGATTGGTCTTCGACATGCCGGCAGCTTCGGCAATCTGGTCGATGCGTGTGCCGCGCAATCCATGTGTCGCAAAGGCGGAGAGGGCGCTGTCCAGGATCTTGTCGATATTGGCCAGACCCAGTTTGGTCTTGTTGCGCAGCCTCTCGGCGCCTCCACTGTCGGACATCACGCTCTTCCAGTTTCCCCTTGAGCAAAACGCGTTCAGGCGGAAGCGCTCCTTTGCTCCGGCTCTTTTCTTCGGCGCGTTTTGCGACTCATGGCGGCCCCTTCGATCGCAAAACACATACGCTTCTTTCATCGCTCAGAAACTGGGTGGTGTGCAAGCCGTTACAAGCTCACATGGTGTCTCGCCGATATTGCGGAAGCGGTGCGGCTCCCGGCTGTCGAAGTAATAGGCATCGCCGGGCTTGAGCACGGTCTTGTCGTCTCCCACGGTCACCTCCAATTCGCCGCGGATGACGATGCCGCATTCTTCGCCCTGGTGATGCAGCAGAACCTTGCCGGAATCCGCGCCCGGCTGGTAGCGCTCGGACAGCATCTGCAGCGCGCGCCCGCGCAGGTCCGAGCCGACCTGGCGATAGGAAATACGCCCTCGGCCGATCTCCATGAGTTCATCATGCCGGTAGAACACCTTGCGGCCGGTATTGGCTTCGAGGGCAAAGAACTCGGCCAGCCCGATCGGCAGGGCATCGAGGACGCGTTTCAGAGCGCCGACGGACGGGTTCACCGCATTTGATTCCATCAGCGATATCGTGGCGTTTGAGATGCCGGCTCGCTTGGCGAGCTGGCGCTGCGACAATCCGCGCGCTTCGCGTACGCGCCTTAACAGCGAACCCAGGTCGACGTTCTGCATCGATACCTCCTGCTTTTGGGCCTGTTTAGGGTGTTAAATATCCTGAACAACGCAGCCGATTTCACTTTGCCATCAACGTATTCCATTTCTAGAAAAAAACGTCTGTTTTTTATGCGGCCATTATGAATAAAATGTAGGGCGACGGTTAAGGCGTCATCGCGAATGATCGTGCCACAACAAAGAGTTGGCATAAGTTTCAGATTCAAGGCAAAGCTAGCGCAGCTTAACGAGCCGGGGTGCCTCCAACGCCTTTCCGCCCCAGCTTCTTCCGGAGAGAAACCCCATGAATGCCCCGACCCGCGTGACCAACAATCTTGAAGCGTTCTGGATGCCGTTTACGGCCAACAGACAGTTCAAGGCCAATCCACGCATGTTCGTATCCGCCAAGGACATGCATTATACCACGGCTGACGGGCGTTCGGTGCTGGATGGAACGGCAGGATTGTGGTGCTGCAATGCCGGCCATAGCCGGCCCAGGATCGTCGAGGCCATTCAGCACCAGGCTGCCGAGCTCGATTACGCGCCGGCCTTCCAGATGGGCCATCCCAAGGCCTTCGACCTGGCCTCCCGCCTGGTGCAGCTGACGCCCCCTGGCATGGATCACGTCTTCTTCACCAATTCAGGGTCCGAGGCTGTCGATACCGCGCTCAAGACGGCGCTCGCCTATCATCGGGCCCGTGGCGAGGGCTCTCGCTTCCGCCTGATCGGACGCGAGCGCGGTTACCATGGTGTAGGCTTCGGCGGCATCTCGGTGGGCGGCATCGTCTCCAACCGCAAGATGTTCGGCACGATGCTCACCGGCGTCGACCATATCCGCCACACGCATGACCTTTCCCGCAACGCCTTCTCGCGCGGGCTGCCTGAATTCGGCGCCGAATATGCCGAAGACCTGGAGCGCGTGATCGCGTTACACGACGCTTCCACCATCGCTGCCGTGATCATCGAGCCGGTCGCCGGCTCCACGGGTGTGCTGATCCCGCCCAAGGGCTATCTGGAGCGTATCCGCGCCATCTGCGACAAGCATGGCATCCTCCTGATCTTCGATGAGGTGATCACCGGTTTCGGTCGTCTCGGCACGCCGTTCGCCGCCGATTATTTCGGCGTCACGCCCGATCTGATGACGGTGGCCAAGGGCATCACCTCGGGCGTGATCCCGATGGGCGCCATGTTCGCCAAGAAGCATATCTACGAGGCCTTCATGCAGGGCCCCGAGCACATGATCGAGTTCTTCCACGGCTACACCTATTCGGCCAATCCGGTTGCCTGCGCCGCGGCGCTCGGTACCCTGGACGTCTATCAGGAAGAGGGCCTGCTCACCCGCGCTGCCGAACTCGCGCCCTACTGGGCCGATGCCATTCATTCGCTCAAGGGCCTGCCGCATGTCATCGACATCCGCAATCTCGGCCTGATCGGCGCCGTGGAACTCGAACCGATTCAGGGACAGCCGACCAAGCGCGCCTTCACCGCCTTCCTGAAGGCCTATGACAAGGGCCTGCTCATCCGCACAACCGGTGATATCATCGCGCTCTCGCCGCCGCTGATCATCTCGAAGGCTGAGATCGACGATCTGGTCACCACGCTGGGCGATGTGCTGAAGACGCTGGATTGAGCCCAGTGTCATCCCGTGCGCGCTGCAGCACGAAGTGGTGCGGCGCTGACACGGGACCGTCTGCCCATAAAGGCGCTTCAGGCGCCAACGGTCCCGGATCTGCGTTGCACCACTTTGTGCCGCAACGCGTCCGGGATGACCCCAACAATGAGGAACCCCCATGTCCCGTATCGCCAACCTGATCGGCGGCAAGTCCGTCGAGGCCACCAGCGGGCGTTCTGCGCCCGTGTTCAATCCCGCCACTGGCGAGCAGAGCGGCGAACTCGGCCTCTCCTCGGCCGCCGATGTCGATACCGCCGTGCAGGCGGCCAAGAAGGCCTTCCCGGCCTGGTCGACGACGGCGCCGCTGAAGCGCGCCCGTTACATGTTCAAGTTCAAGGAATTGCTGGAGGCCAATGCCGACAAGGTGGCGCAGGCGATCTCGGCCGAGCACGGCAAGACCCATTCGGATGCGCTCGGCGAAGTCCAGCGCGGCCTCGAAGTGGTGGAGTTCGCCTGCGGCATCCCCCACCTTCTCGCCGGTGAGTTCAGCCGCAATGTCGGCCCGGCCATCGACACCTATAACGACCGCCAGCCGCTCGGCGTGGTCGCCGGCATCACGCCCTTCAACTTCCCGGCCATGGTGCCGTTGTGGATGTATCCGGTGGCGATCGCCGCCGGCAACACCTTCGTGCTCAAGCCCTCCGAGCGCGATCCCTCCGCGGCGCTGCTGGTCGCCAGCCTCCTGATCGAGGCAGGCATCCCCGAAGGCGTGCTCAATGTCGTCAACGGCGACAAGGAGGCGGTGGACGCGCTGCTGCATCACCCCGATGTCAAGGCCATCAGCTTCGTGGGCTCCACCCCGATCGCGCAGTACATCTATTCGACCGCCGCCGCCAACGGCAAACGCTGCCAGGCCCTGGGCGGGGCCAAGAACCATATGGTGGTGATGCCCGACGCCGACATGGAACAGGCCGCCGATGCCCTCGTCTCGGCCGCTTACGGCTCGGCCGGCGAGCGCTGCATGGCGATCTCGGTGGCCGTGCCGATCGGCGACAAGACCGCCGATGCCCTGGTCGACAGCCTGCTGCCCCGCATCCAGAAGCTCAAGATCGGGCCGGCTGCCGATCCGCAGGCCGAGATGGGCCCGCTGGTGACGAAGGTGCACCAACAGAAGGTGCTCGGCTATATCGAAGCCGGCGTGAAGGAAGGCGCCGATCTGGTGGTCGATGGCCGCGGTCTCAAGCTGCAGGGCTATGAGAATGGCTATTTCGTCGGCCCGACTCTGTTCGACAAGGTCACCGAGGGCATGTCGATCTACAAGGAAGAGATCTTCGGCCCGGTGCTCTCGATGGTGCGGGCCCGCGATTATGGTCACGCCACCAAGATGATCAACGACCACGAATATGGTAACGGCACTGCCATCTTCACCCGCGACGGCGATGCCGCCCGCGCCTTCGCCGACTCGATCGAGGTCGGCATGGTCGGCATCAACGTGCCGCTGCCGGTGCCTGTCGCCTTCCACTCCTTCGGCGGTTGGAAGCGCTCGATTTTCGGCGATCACTCGATCTATGGCATGGAAGGCGTGCGCTTCTATACCCGTCTGAAGACGGTGACCTCGCGCTGGCCGACCGGCATCCGCTCGGGGGTGAATCTCAACTTTCCCAGCGTGAATTGAGTCTTATCCAATTCAACCCGGGGCCCGGCGCGTTTCCTCGCGCCGGGCCTTTCATTTTTTCGAGCCGGCAGGCTCGATCGCGCCTTCCGATCGAATAACACCTTGGGGTTATTGTCGGCCTCCCGGGCCACCTGCATCCTCTGTGACAACAACAAGACAGGACATCCAAGAGCAAATCGGATGTCTCGCAGTCCGTCGACAGGGGAGTATTCGATGACACAGGAAGTCAAACTCGACCGCGCGCTTGGCTTATGGTCGGTTGTGCTGTTCGGCCTTGCCTATATGACGCCGATGATCGTATTCGGCACTTTCGGCCCCCTCGCCAGTGCCAGCCAGGGCACGACGGCGATGGCTTATCTGCTTGCCTCGGGAGCGATCTTCCTGACCGCCATCAGCTACGGTGTCATGTCGAAGGTCTATCCGGTGGCCGGATCGTCCTACACCTATGCCCGCAAGTCCTTGAACTCGAATATCGGCTTCCTCGTGGGCTGGGCCATCTTGCTCGACTACTTCTTCCTGCCCATGGTGATCTGGCTGATCGGCGCGGCCTATCTGTCCTCGGCGTTTCCGAATGTGCCGGTGTCGGTCTGGATCGTCGGCTTCATCGTGATCACCACGCTGGTCAACATCGTCGGCGTCGCCTTTGCCAGCCGGGTCAACTTCGTCCTGATGATCGTGCAGCTCGCAATCGTCGCCGCCTTCGTGTTTCTGGCGGCCCGCTACGTGATCGCTGCGAGCGGCCCGGGCGGGCTTGTCTCCGCGGCACCTTTCTTCCAGGTCAACGTCCCGCTTTCGGCCTCCGTCAGCGGCGCGGCCATCGCCGCCTATTCGTTCCTTGGCTTCGATGCCGTCTCGACCCTGACGGAGGAAACCCGTGACCCGACGCGGACCATCCCGCGGGCGATCCTGATCGTTGCGTTGGCTGGGGGCTTCATCTTCATCGCCGCCGCCTATGTGGTGCAATTGGCCCACCCCGGCTTCGAATTCGCCTCGGTCGATGCAGCCGCCAATGAGATCGCGGCGAAGATCGGCGGCGACTTCTTCGTCATGATCTTCCTCGCCACGCTCATCGTCGCGCAATTCACGTCCGGCCTCGCCGCCCAGGCCAGCGTTGGCCGCCTGCTCTTCGCGATGGGGCGCGACGGTGTCCTGCCGACGGGGTTGTTCGGCAAGCTGCATCCCCGCTGGCATACGCCGCTGATCAATTTGGTGCTGGTCGGCGTGGTCGGTCTGGCCGCCCTGTGGATGGATGTCACGACCTCGACCTCCTTCATCAATTTCGGCGCCTTCCTGGCCTTCACCGCCGTGAACCTGTCCGTGGTGGCGCTCTATTTCCGCAATCACGAGATGGTGCGGGCGCGAGGCTTCGTGCTGGGCGTGGTGCTGCCTCTCATCGCCGCGCTCTGCGATCTCTTCCTGCTCTACAATCTCGACAGCAATGCCAAATGGCTCGGATGCATCTGGTTGGTGCTCGGGGTGGCCTACCTTGCCTACCTGACACGCTTTTTCAGCCAGGCAGCCCCCGAACTCGACTTTGTCGAGGAAGCGGCTTGAGCCCAAGCGCGTGACGCGGAGGAGTCAGGGCTGCGGGGCCTGTTGCGCCAGGAACAGGCGGAAAAGCTCGCCCTGGCTCGATATTTTGAGTTTCGCATAGGTATGCCGCCGATGCACCTTCACGGTTTCGGGCGAGAGCGAGAGAAGGGCGCCGATCGAGATGGTCGAATGGCCTTTCAGGATCAGTGCAACGATCTCGCGTTCGCGTGTCGTCAGCAACGGGTGGGAGAGGTGCGCTGTCGGCGTCTCGCCCGGGGCCGACGCGATTCCTTCGGAAATCCGCCAGTGACGCGCGGCCAGGGCACATACCAAATCAGCCGCATCCCCGAACTGTTCGATCTCACGACGACCGAACATGGTGGTTGCCCCGACCCGGCTGATGGACAGGACACCGATATGTCCGCCGGTCAGGTCCAGCACAAAACCGATCTCGTCGACAATCGTGGTGGAGGCATAATGGACACGGTAATATTCCGATTGCCTGAAGGAATCCGGCGCGATCTCCTGCATGACGATCAGAGGCGCCGCGCTATCCTGGTAGATCGCGTCGTAGAACGGATCGAGGACATAGGCACCCGCCAGATACTGATCCACGATGATCGACCGGTCGACAATGTCGCATTCGTTGTAAAGATCCAACGCCCGTCGATCGGGCGTGTAGCGAAAGCCATTCATCATTTCGAACGGGGCGATCAGCCGCAAGGCCGCCTGCAGGCGGGTCGGAAATTCCGGCGAGCCCACGGCGCTCGCCGCTTCGCCCATCTTCCGGTTCCAACTACGGAATAACGACGCCATCTCGACCAATCTCCGCCCGCCCGCCTCGTGCTGCCGGCCGATGCCCCGATCCGGCATCGTGTCAAAGCGATGTAGGGTGGACAACCTGCAATAAGAGCCATCCAGCGCCACCACAAGGGAGTTGACCGGATCATGCAAAATCGAGTCCCACGCCAATCCGGCGGCCACCTGCTCGATCTGCCGGCCACAGCCATCGCCGGCGCCATACGCCGCGGTGAGGCCAGGGCCGAGGACGTCGTCGGTGAGTCCCTGCGTCGTGCACGAGCCATTCAGGATGACCTTAACGCCTTCACGCTAATTTGCGAGCAGCGGGCGCTCGCCGCCGCCCGCCGCGCCGACGAGGCCGTCCGGGCGGGCTTGCCGACAGGCGCACTGCATGGCGTGCCCTTCGCCGCCAAGGACATGACGCCGACCGCGGGTGACCTCACCACGCTCGGCTCCTGGAGCACGGGGGAGGGCGTGCCGGAGCGGACGGCCCTCTGCATCCGCCGGCTGGAGCTCGAGGGCGCCATCCTCATCGGCAAGACGACGACGCCGGAATTCGCCTATTCAAGCTTCACCAACAGCCCCCGCTGGGGCATGACCCGCAATCCGCACGACCGTACCTGCACCAGTGGCGGCTCGTCGGGCGGCTCCGCCGTGGCCGTAGCCACCGGCGTCGTTCCCCTGGCGGAGGGAAGCGACATGGGCGGCTCGGTACGCATCCCGGCTGCCTTTTGCGGTGTCGTCGGCCTCAAGCCCAGCCTCGGCCGTATCCCGATGACGATCCTGCCGAGCGTCTTCGACAACATCTCGCATTTCGGGCCGCTGGCGCGCACGGTGGGGGACGCCATCGCCTTCATGGCCGCCACGGCCGGGCCGAGCGACGAGGACATCCAGTCGCTGCCGCTTGTCTTCGACACGCAGAGGGCCCGCTCCGGCAATCTTGCAGGCCGGCGCTTCGCCCTGTCGATCGACCTTGGCTTCTACGCCGTCGAGCCGGCCGTCGAGAGCGGTATCCGCGCTGCCGTGCGGGCCATGGAAGAGGCGGGGGCGCGGATCGACGAGGTGCCGCTCGTCTGGACGAGGGCAGTTGCCGACCAATGGTTCGACCTGTGGTGCGTCTTCATGTCGGCCTATTTCGGCAAGAGCCTGGACGACCATCGCGAGCGCATGGACCCGGCCGTCGTGTCGATGATGGAACGCGGTCACGCCATGGATGCCACCAGCTACAAGCGGGTGGAGCTGCTGCGCACCGCCATGTGGCAGGACATGCGCAAGCTGTTCGAGACCTATGACGCCCTGCTTTGCCCAACCTGCGCGATCACGGCGCCACCGGTTGGTGCGACCGACGACGATTTTGTCGGCACCCTGCCTGATGGCCGCTACAACGGCCTCGACATGACCTGCCCCTTCAACCTCGTGCCGCAATGCCCGGCTCTGTCTCTTCCGGTGCCCTCGATGGGATCGCTCCCGGTGGGCCTGCAGATCGTCGGCAAGCGCTTTGCGGACGAGGATGTTCTCGCCATGGCGCTGGGCGCAGAGAGGGCCATGGCCCCGCAACAGTGATGGGTGCCAGCCGGTAGGGCCAACCTGCGCCGGCCGGGACAGTTGTCAAAAGCGGATGGAGTCGCCATCGGCGACCGCATCCGCGCATCCTCAATGTGGAACTCTTACAAAAGGGGTTGCCTATTTTTTGTCCATGCGGTCAATATTCGTGCTGACTGTGGGCAGCATCCGGTTTCGAGAGGGCCGCTCCGCTTGGGAGCGGCCTTTCTTTTTCGTATGCAAGTCGCCTTGTCGCCGGTTTCAAATATTCCAACCGGGGCAGGGAGGCGGTAACGTGATAAAATACTGACTCTGCTGAACATGGCACGATCATTGCTGTGAACAGGCGGTCGGAAGCCAAGGACGGAGCGGCCTCGAGCGAGCCGTAACCGTTCGATAAAGCAAAATGCGTTCAGGTAGGAGCGGATTTCCAAGTTAGCGCATCGGCATAAAAAGCATTTTGCGATTCTTGGTGATTCGATCTGAAGGCAAGACGCGATAGAACCAGGGGTAAGGCCGGCATGCAAGTTGAGGGCGTAGATCGGGATCTTGGCGGCACGGCTGATGCAGCGCCGGCCGGCAAACCGGTGATCTCGGTCGAGGATTTGTCGCTGACCTTCGAGACCGGCGATGGCCCTGTCTATGCGCTCTCCAGCGTCGACCTCACCGTCAACGAAGGCGATTTCGTCTCCTTCATCGGCCCTTCGGGCTGCGGCAAGACCACCCTCCTGCGCGTCATCGCCGATCTCGAGCGCCAGACCTCGGGCTCGATCAAGGTCAACGGGCTGACCCCGGAACAGGCCCGGCTTCAGCGCCACTACGGCTATGTCTTCCAGGCGCCGGCGCTCTATCCCTGGCGCACCATCGAGCGCAACGTCATGCTGCCGCTCGAAGTGATGGGCTTCCCGGCGGCCGAGCGGAAGGAAAGGGCGGCCAGGAACCTCGAGCTCGTCAATCTCAAGGGTTTCGAGAAGAAGTTCCCCTGGCAATTGTCCGGCGGCATGCAGCAACGCGCTTCGATCGCCCGCGCGCTCTGCTTCGATCCTCACCTGATGCTGATGGACGAACCCTTCGGTGCGCTGGACGAGATCGTGCGCGACAAGCTCAACGACCAGCTCCTGCATCTGTGGCGCACCACCAGGAAGACGGTGGTGTTCGTCACCCATTCGATCCCCGAGGCGGTCTATCTCTCCACCAAGATCGTGGTGATGTCGCCTCGCCCCGGGCGTATCATCGATATCATCGACTGCAATTTCCCACGCGACCGCACGCTCCACATCCGGGAAACGCAGGAGTTTCAGGAGGTGGCGCATCGGGTGCGCGACGGGTTGCATGCGGGGCATTCCTATGACGACTGACGTCATGCCCGTGCGTAGCGCACCCTCGCTCTGGAGCCGCCTGATGGCCGGCAAGGCCGGGCCGGTGACGGTGGTGGTGCTGGCGATCTTCGCGGTGTGGTATCTCGCCTGCCTGCCGATGAACGGGAGCGCCCTTCAGCGCGCCATGCCGGATATGGCAAGCCGCTCCGTGATCGAGCGATTCATCGCCGCGATCAACCTGCCGGACGGCAATCTCGCCGCGCCGCACCAGATCATCACGGCGATGGTGCAGGGCATCTTCTTCGAGCCGCCGCTGGGACGCCGCAGCCTCGTCTACCATGGGCTGATCACGCTCTCCGCGGCGCTGTCGGGCTTCGTGCTCGGCACGGTGCTCGGCATCGTGCTGGCCGTGCTGATCGTGCATTTTCGCTCGATGAACAAGAGCCTGATGCCCTGGGTAATCATCTCGCAGACCATCCCGATCCTGGCGCTGGTGCCGCTGCTCAACGCCATCCTCGGCAAGCTCGGCCTGCCGATCATCGTACCCAAGGCGCTGATCGCGACCTATCTCTGCTTCTTTCCTGTCACCGTCGGCATGGTGAAGGGACTGACGTCGCCCGACACCATGCAGCTCGATCTGATGCGCACCTACGACGCCTCCAAGTGGCAGACCTTCTGGAAGCTGCGCTGGCCGGCGGCGACGCCCTTTCTGTTCGCGAGCTTGAAGATCGCCATCGCCGGCTGCATCGTCGGCGCCATCGTGGCCGAGATGCCGACGGGCGCCCAGGGCGGCCTCGGCTCGCGGCTCCTTGCGGGCTACCAGTACAACAATCTGCGCCTGGTGTTGTGGGCGGCGCTGTTCACCGCCGCGCTACTCTCGGCGCTGTTGATCAGCGTCATCGCCCTGGTCGAGCGGCGCGTCTTGGTTTCGATGGGCGTGCGGGGAGGGGGGGAATGACGACCTTCCAATCCCGTGGCTTCGTGATTTCAGGACTGTTGATGCTGCTCGGGGTGGCGTTGTCTTTTGTTTGGGGTAGGGCGACCTTATCCCCCACAACAATCATATTTGTCCCGGCGGGCCTTATGATCGACGCCGGGCTTCGCCGCTCCGCATCTCGGTTCAGCCGTCAAGTCTCCTGGCTGGTACTCCTTGCCATTACGGCTTTTGCCCTGACCTCCGAGGTTAGTCTGGATGGCGTCGCAGGAAACGCGGGCTGGGATTTCTGGCTGAAGGCGATTGGCGTTTGGCTAGCTGCCTGGATGATGGTGGATACCATCGCTAATGATGGAGACGGCAATGGATCTTCGCGCTGGAAGGATTTGACGCCTCCCATCCTCTTCGGCCTCACACTTCTGTTCTTATGGGAATGGGTCGTCGTCGGCTTCGGCATCCCGACCATCAATCTGCTCGCACCCTCGGCCATCGGCACGGCGCTTGTCCGCTATGCCGATACGCTCACCCGGGATTTCATCTGGACCTTCCTGCATGAGGCGCTGCTCGGCTGGCTGCTCGGTTCCGGCGCGGGCTTCCTGGTGGCGCTGGTGGCTGACCGCATCCCCTTCCTGCGCCGCGGCCTGCTGCCGCTCGGCAATGTCGTCTCCGCCTTGCCGATCGTCGGCATCGCGCCGATCATGATCTGGTGGTTCACCTATGACTGGCCGTCCAAGACAGCGGTGGTGATCGCCATGACCTTCTTCCCCATGCTGGTCAACACCGTGGCGGGGCTGGCCTCGAGCGGCGCGCTGGAACGCGACCTGATGCGCTCCTACGGCGCAAGCTACTGGTCGACCCTGACGCGCCTTCGTCTTCCGGCTGCCATGCCCTTCATCTTCAATGGCCTGAAGATCAACTCGACGCTCGCCATGATCGGTGCAATCGTGGCCGAATATCTCGACGGGCCGACCATCGGCATGGGCTTTCGCATCAACACCCAGGCGGCGCTGTCGCAGACCGACATCGTCTGGGCCGAGATTGCCGTCGCCATGGTGGCGGGCTCGATCTTCTACGGCATCATCGCGCTCATTGAACGGGCGGTGACATTTTGGCATCCCTCTTACCGGCGCGCATGACGCAGGATGAGGACAACAGAGGAGTGGACGGAATGAAGAAGGCACTTTTGGCGGGCGTTGCCTTTGCGCTCGGCCTCGGCGCGGTGACGGCTGCGCAGGCCGCCGACAAGGTCACGCTGCAGCTCAAATGGGTGGTGCAGGGCCAGTTCGCCGGCTATCTCGTCGCCAAGGACAAGGGCTTCTACAAGGATGCCGGCCTCGATGTTACCGTCGCCCCCGGCGGGCCGGATATCGCGCCGGAGACCGTGATCGCCAACAAGCAGGCCGACGTGATCGTCGACTGGATGCCCGCCGCGCTTGCCGCCCGCGAGAAGGGCGTGCCGCTGGTCAACATCGCCCAGCCTTTCAAGCGCTCCGGCCTGGAGCTGACCTGCCGTAAGGAAACCGGCATCAAGACCCCCGCCGATTTCAAGGGCAAGACGCTCGGCGTCTGGTTCTACGGCAATGAATATCCCTTCAACGCCTTCATGGGTAAGCTCGGCCTGAAGACCGACGGCTCGGCCGATGGCGTCAAGGTGATCAAGCAGGGCTTCAATGTCGATCCGCTCCTGCAGAAGCAGGCCGACTGCATCTCGACCATGACCTACAACGAATATTGGCAGGTGATCGAAGCGGGCGTGAAGCCGGAGGACCTGGTGGTGTTCAACTACACCGATCAGGGCGTCGCCGTGCTCGAAGACGGCCTCTATGTCATGGAGGATCGGCTCAAGGATCCGAAATTCGTCGAGACCATGGCCAAGTTCGTCAAGGCCTCGATGAAAGGCTGGGACTATGCCCGCGAGCACCCTGACGAGGCGGTGAAGATCGTGCTCGACAACGACGCTTCCGGCGCCCAGACCGAGGTGCACCAGACCAACCAGATCAAGGAAGTCAACAAGCTGACCGAAGGATCGGACGGAACGCTGGATCCGGCCGCGGCCGACATCACCGTGAAGACACTGCTTTCGGGCGGCGGCGACAGCCCGGCCATCACCAAGGCGCCGGTCGGCGGCTGGACCAGCGCGGTGACGGACGCCGCGAAGAAGCTTTGAGGTAAACTGGGAGCGCGGACATCCTGTCCGCTCTTCCTTTTTCTGCGAGCGCAACGTTTCCAAGAGCGGACGAGGACGTCCGCGCTCCCAGCGGAGGACTCCATGCCGATCCTGATCCGTGGCGGTGTCGTGGTGAACCACGATCATTCCAAGCCCGCCGATGTGCTCATCGATGGTGAAACCATCGTGGCGGTCGGCCCGAAACTCTCCGCCCCCGCCGGGGCCGAGATCATCGATGCCGATGGCTGCTTCGTCCTGCCCGGCGGCATCGACCCGCATACCCATCTCGAAATGCCCTTCATGGGCACCGTCTCGGCCGACGATTTCGAATCCGGCACGCGAGCCGCGCTTTCCGGCGGCACCACCATGGTGGTGGATTTCTGCCTGCCGGCGCCCGGCCAGTCGCTGCTCGCTGCCTATCAGGACTGGCGCCACAAGAGCGAGAAGGCCGTCTCCGACTACAGCTTCCACATGGCCGTAACCTGGTGGGACAAGCAGGTGTTCGACGAGATGGATACCGTGGTGAAGACCTACGGCATCAACACCTTCAAGCATTTCCTCGCCTATAAGGGCGCGCTGATGGTGAATGACGACGAGCTCTTCCACTCCTTCAGCCGCTGCGCCGGCCTTGGCGCCCTGCCGCTGGTGCATGCCGAGAATGGCGACATTGTCTTCCGCCTGCAGCAGCATTACATGGATCTGGGCGTCACCGGCCCGGAGGGCCACGCCTATTCCCGCCCGCCCGAGGTGGAGGGGGAGGCGACCAACCGCGCCATCATGATCGCCGACATGGCCGGCAGCCAGCTCTATGTCGTGCACACCTCCTGCCGCGACAGCCACGAGGCCATTGCCCGGGCGCGCGCCGCCGGCAAGCGCGTCTTTGGCGAGCCCCTGATCCAGCACCTCGTGCTCGACGATTCGGAGTATCAGAACAAGAACTGGGACCATGCCGCCCAGCGGGTGATGTCGCCGCCCTTCCGCAACAAGTCGCACCAGGATTCGCTGTGGGCCGGCCTGGCCTCCGGCTCGCTCCAGGTGGTCGCCACCGACCATTGCGCCTTCACCACCCAACAGAAGCGCATGGGCCTCGGCGATTTCCGCAAGATCCCCAACGGCACGGGCGGCCTCGAGGACCGCATGCCGGTGCTGTGGACGGCAGGCGTGAGGACGGGACGCCTCACCAAGGAGGAATTCGCGGCGGTAACCTCCACCAACATCGCCCGCATCCTCAACATCTATCCCAAGAAGGGGGCCGTCGCCGTGGGGTCGGATGCCGACCTCGTGGTCTGGGACTCCGCCGCCACCAAGACGATCCGCGCCAAGAACCAGTTCAGCCGCGTCGAATACAATGTGTTCGAGGGCTATGAATGCACCGGCTTGCCGATCGTGACGCTCTCGCGCGGCCGCATCGCCTGGAAGGACAAGGAGATCCGCGCCCAGAAGGGCGACGGCGCCTTCGTGCGGCGCGACCCCTTCCCGGCGGTGGCGGTGGCGAATGCGACCTGGAAGGAGCTGAACAAGCCCAAGCCCGTGTCGCGCATCGAGGTGACGCCGTAACGGGGGGCGGGTCTGAAGACCCGCCTTCATTGGCGCCGCCTGTGGTTCCGGGCTGGTCTGAAGACCAGCCCCCCCAGTCGCCCGCGTTTCCATGCCGCTGAGAAGACCGGCACACCAATTTGGTCCCGCCATGCCGACCTATGTCGAGCTCTCTCCTCTTCGTCTCGGGCGCTGGTTGAACGAACCGGCGCGCTGGGCGCTGGACGGTGAGACGCTCAACGCCGTCACCGACAAGGCCACCGATTTCTGGCGCGAGACGCATTACGGCTTCACGCGCCACAATGGCCATTTCTTCTTTCTCAACAGCGCCGGCGATTTCACGGCGGAGGTCCGCGTGCGGGCTCGCTTCGAGACGCTCTACGACCAGGCCGGGCTGATGGTCCGGCTGAACGAAGAAACCTGGCTCAAGGCAGGCATCGAATACAATGACGGGGCGCCCATGCTCGGCAGCGTGCTGACCGTTGGCCAGTCCGACTGGGCGACCGGCCCCTTCCTCGGTGATCCCGCCGATTTCCGCCTGCGCGTCACGGTTTCCGATGGTGTGCTGCGCCTGCAATATTCGTCCGATGGCCAGCATTGGCCCCTGGTGCGGCTCGCGCCCTTCCCAAAGGCTGCATCCTATCAGGTCGGCCCGATGTGCTGCACGCCCGAAAGGGCCGGGCTCCATGTTTCCTTCAGCGATTTCCGTCTCACGCCGCCGAGCGGCAAGGTACTGCACGATCTCACCTGATCGTTCCGTGCCCCATTCCAGAAAGGCTTGATCATGCTCACCAATCTCAACATCAATCCGCAGCGCCTGTGGGACAGCCTGATGGAGACCGCCAAGTTCGGTGGCACGGTGAAGGGCGGCATCAAGCGCCTTACGCTGTCCGACGAGGACAAGAAGGTGCGCGACTGGTTCAAGGCGCAATGCGAGGCGCTCGGCTGCACCGTGACGGTCGACGAAGTCGGCAACATGTTCGCCGTCCGCCCCGGCAGGAACAACGAGCTGCCGCCCATCGCCATGGGCTCGCATTTGGACACCCAGCCGACTGGCGGCAAGTTCGATGGCGTGCTCGGCGTGCTCGGCGCGCTGGAGGCCATGCGCACCATGCATGAGCAGGGCTACGAGACCAATGCGCCCGTCGAGATCGTCAACTGGACCAATGAGGAAGGCTCGCGCTACGCCCCCGCCATGCTGGCCTCAGGCGTGTTCGCCGGCGTGTTCACGCCGCAGTATGCCTATGAGCGCACCGACCGCGACGGCGTCACCTTCCTCGACGAGCTGGAGCGCATCGGCTATCGCGGCGTCGAGAAGGCCGGCGCCCACAAGTTCCAGGCCATGTTCGAGCTCCATATCGAGCAGGGGCCGATCCTCGAGGACGAGAAAAAGATGATCGGCGTCGTCACCGGCGTGCAGGGCATGCGCTGGTACGAGGTCACGGTCACCGGCCAGGATGCGCATACCGGCGCCACGCCGATGTATCTGCGCAAGAACGCCCTGCTCGGCGCCGCCCGCATCATCGAGGCGGTCGACGCCGTCGGCCAGAAGCACCAGCCTGGCGTCGCCACCGTCGGCCTGATCGAGAACAAGCCCAACAGCCGCAATGTCGTGCCGGGCGAAGTCTTCTTCACCATCGACCTGCGCCATCCCGACGAGGAGGTGCTGGAGGTGATGGAAAAGGAATTCCGTGCCGCGCTGGAGGATATTTTGCCGGCTATGAAGCTGATCTATGACGAAAAGCGCATCTGGAACTCGCCGGCGGTGAAGTTCGCGCCCGAGCTGATCGAATGCGTCGAGCACGGCGCGGAGAAGGCGGGCTTCGCCATGCGCAAGATGGTCTCCGGCGCCGGCCATGACGCGGCCTATATCGCTCGCGTGGCGCCCACCACCATGATCTTCGTGCCCTGCGAGGGCGGGCTCAGCCACAACGAGGGGGAGTCGACCAGCTTCGACGAATGCGCGGCAGGGGCGCAGGTGCTGCTCAATGCCGTGATCGAGCATGACCGGCGGCTGGCGTAATCTGGGAGCGCGGACATCACAGCGACATGCGCGCATGTCGCGATGTCCGCTCACTGGTGCACCTTAAGTGTTGAGTGCCTCGGGGCGGTAGCTGTGGTGCA
>NZ_BSPC01000067.1 GCF_030160835.1 Labrys miyagiensis
GTTGCCCGTGAACCGCGCCAGGCCGTCCCGCTGGCAGGCTCTTACCACGGCGCCCGCACAGACTTCCTTGAAATGGAAGTACAGGTGAATGTCACTCACGAACCACCTGGATATGAGGCCAATGATCAGGCGGAGCTTCTTCCGTGATTACTGAGAACTTTCGCAGATAGTGCGGACCAAAGGTGTGAAGCATCGGGATATCCATGGCGTCTCGACCGCGTGCGATCAGGATGCGCCCTATGCGGGGAATGTTATGCCGCGCGTCGAAGGTGTACCATTTCCCATTTAAATATGCCTCGTACCAGGCATTGAAGTCCATCGGCGCGGGATCGGGCGGAACGCCGATATCACCCAGATAGCCGTTACAATATCTTGCAGGAATATTGAGGCAGCGACAAAATGTGACCGCTAGGTGTGTGAAATCGCGGCAGACCCCCCGACCTTCGTTGAATGCCTCCCAGGCCGTTCGGGTTGGTCGCGCCGTCCCATAGTCAAATCTCAGGCGTCCATGGACGTAGTCATTGATAGCCTGGACTTTTGCCGTGGCCCCTTCGATCCCACCGAAAAGGTTCCACGCTGTCGACGTTAGAAGGTCTGTCTCGCAGTATCTGCTTGCTAACAGAAAATGAAGTACATCGTTCGGAAGGTCGTCGATTGAGACGTCGTAAAGTGTGGGCGGCGCTTCATCGGGATGCCCGCTGTCCTCGATGACGCCTTCCGACAGGATTTGTACCGTACCTGGAAACCCTCGGATGCGCCGGCAGGTGTTGCCAAAAACATCAGTGTAAAGCTCGGCGATTTCACCGCTTGCGACATGGATCGGTTGTTCATTGACTACATTAATTCGACGGTCGGTCGACACATCCATGAGAGTGATGATGTGCGTTGGTTGAGAAATGTCGATTTCGATGTTGAAGCCGTAGCGTATAAGCATAGCTTGTTCCCCGCTTGTTGCAGTGCAACAACGAGGCGCTGCGATATGTTCCCTAGTGTGGCACCCTGCGACCATACCGCCAAGAGGCCCGCGGGCGCCCAAGCCTTCAACGTCGCCACCAGCCCCTCGATCTCATAGAGCCGGTCGTTCGACTGGCGCGTCAGACCCTGCGGACCATTATCGACGTCGAGCGGGATGGCGTCGATGCGGCGTTCAATCCGGATCACCTTGCCGACATCGGCTATCACAATGCTTACACGTGGATCGTCCAGACTGGTGCCAAAAAATGCGCTCATCGGTCCCCTAGCCCAGGTCACCACGGCTGGACAAGTTCAGCCACTACGATCTCGGCATCAGCAGGAAAACAAGCCAGCGCGGAGCGCAGCGTAAAACCCATACCGAGCCCACCGGTTAGGATGCATGGCTGCTTGCGCTCGCCGATCCGCTCGCGCGCCATGGTCGCCAGCGCCTCTTCGGAGCCGCTGAGACGGCTGTCCATCAACTCGATCGGCCCGAGCATGATTGAGAACTCAGCCCCACGCTGCATGAGGCGCAGTTATCCGCCACCCGGGATCGTCGCAGTATCAAGGCGGTTCCAGGGGATCATAGAGGACTCATGTGAAGGGACAGGCGATGCTGGATCACCCAGCACAATGCCAAGACGCAGGCAGTGCGCCGAGCCGATGACCATCTCGGGCGGAGGCCAAAGCCAAGCGCGCACAAGAACGTGGGCCTGTCCGGAAGCGGGGAGGCGGACGGCCTACCGCCTGCCACTGTTGCGCCGGGATACTACCCCTTTGCCCAACCCTGTTGCTTTCGCCATCTCGGAACGCTGTTTGGCATAGTTGGGCGCAACCATCGGATAGTCATTCGGCAGCCCCCACTTTTCCCGATATTGGGCGGGCGTCATGCCATACTGAGAGTTCAGATGGCGCTTGAGCGACTTGTACTTCTTGCCATCTTCCAGCGAGATCAGGAAGTCAGGGGTAACAGACTTACGAATGGGTACCGCTGGGACCGGCTTGGGCGCTTCGACCGCGACCGCGGTCTCACCGCGGGCAAGTCGATCCAGCGCCATATGCGTATCAGCAATCAGTTGAGCCAAATCACTCGCTGCAACCGAGTTGTTGGACACATAGGCGGAGACAATCTCCGCTGCGAGTTAAGTGACAGAAGTATCCATGCCTTATCTTTCGTCGTCTTGCTGAGAAAGTGCCGGACAATAGAGAAGCACCAATTCAATCACAACACCTTATGCTCAAATCGAATTGTTGGTTCACCTGGTAACGCCCCAAAATATCTTCATCACTCCATCAGCGAAAAGAGCAAAGGGGCGGCGGTGGCAGATGAAGGCAAAAGGAATAAACGTTCGCCCCAAGGGCGCTAGATGTTTGATCCCAGACTTGGATGGGGCATCCTTATCGCCCGAATCGAAGGATGCGCTGGTCGGTGATCAGGCCGAAGAAGCGCTCGACCTGGTTGAGACAGGACGCCGACGTCGGCGTGAAGTGCATGTGGAAGCGCGGGTGCTTGGCCAGCCACGCCTTCACCGTCGGATGCTTGTGGGTGGCGCAGTTATCGGCGATCAGGTGCAGGTCGAGCGCCTTGGGCGTGGCCCGGTCGATGGCCCGCAGGAACTTGAGTCATTCCTGGTGACGATGGAGCGGCATGCACTGGCCGATGACCTTGCCCGTCGCGACTTCGAGTGCGGCGAATGTCGACATTGGTGAGAGCCAAGAGGCACCCGTCCGCGGCTGGCAGCTCTGAATTTAGCCCGATGCTTGCTTTGTCGGGCATAGTAACCGATAGCGGTGTCTAAGACGCCACCGCAATTCCTTCACGTATATAACGCTTATTATTTAGAAAAGAGAGAAAATTTATGCTATCTATTATAAACAGCAGCGGATGGATAACGCTAGCAAGATTGGTACACATTGGGGTCCTTGTGCCCTAGTTCGCGCATCTCTAGTACCTACCCAAACTACCAAAAGCAAAGAACTCTCTTGAGACCTCCCGTGCGCGCGGGAATATACGCACATAGCGATCGGGTGCAGTTCATCAAGCACAATCCTTGCTACTCGGGCAGGAAGCGGTGCGCGCCGCGGGGCCACCAGTGCGCCGGCGTACGCCGAGTCCAGTCGCCGTTTAGAGAGGCGGCCACTTTCACGGGCCCACCAACGGTGGACCCTCCAGGGTGCTTTCAACGATGGGCCGAGCTTAGTGCCCTCTCGTACCTGGACATAAACCTTTGCCGAAAAACCAAGAGGACGCGTCAATGGAACACCTACCACGTCGCGAATTTTTACTCGGCACCGGTACTGCGGCTGGCATTTTCCTGCTGGATCGCTACGGCCTCGGCGCGCTTGCACAAGGAGCGGATCAACTCATTCCTTGGTCGGATCAACCCCCGCCTGTGCCACCGCCAGCTCAGGCAGTGATAAAAAATCTCACGCCATGGGAGAGCCTCGACACCTGGATCACACCGAACGATAAGTTCTTCGGTATTGGTCATTATGAGTGGCCGAAGCTCGACCCCACTCAATGGAAGCTTGACGTTCTTGGGGACGTCGGTACGCCCCTTAGCCTCACCCTGGACGAGTTGAAGGCCCGACCGCGCCAAAACGTCACCTACACGTTGGAATGCTCGGGAAATAACGGGCTTCCTTTCTTCACGAGCGGCATCGGCAACGCGCAATGGGGCGGTACATCGCTCGCCGGCGTCCTGAAGGCCGCGCGGATCAAAAGCAATGCGATCGAGGTCGTATTCTTTGGTGCGGACCAGGGGACCGAGGTGGTGCGTGCGGGCACACCGCTGGAACTCAAATTCACCGCGCATTTCGCGCGCAGCATGTCGATCGAAGACGCGATGAACCCCGCGAACATCCTCTGCTATGAAATGAACGCTGAGGCTCTCCCAGCTGAACACGGCGCGCCAGTGCGTCTGATCGCACCGGGCTGGTTCGGCATTGCCAACGTCAAGTGGCTACGCCGCATCGAACTGCGCGACACGCGTTTCGTGAACCGCTTCATGGGCCGCGACTACGTCACCGTACGCGAAGAATCCCGCGATGGCGAAATGGTCATGGTGGAAAGCTCCGTCGGTCGTGGCTTGCTCAAGTCCGCCCCGGGACGCGTCACGCTGAACAACGGCCACTATCGCATTGCGGGAGTGGCGTGGGGTCCTACTCCGATTGCTGCCGTCGAAGTCAAGGTTGACAGTGGCCCTTGGATGAAGGCCACAATCGCGGAATCGAATAAGTCGCCGTTCGCGTGGCGCTTCTGGCACCTCGACTGGCCGGCCACAACCGGCGAACACACAATAACCTCTCGTGCCATCGACGTGGCCGGCCATGTGCAACCTGCAATGGACGATCCGATAATCGCCAACAAGAAGACTTATTGGGAGAGCAATGGACAGATTACGCGGCGCGTCCGTATCGGATGACGGGGCTTCCGTGTTGGATCGCCCCCAGAAACTGTGGGGCGAACTGTGCCACATGCGCTGGAACGTTGACTGTTAATTTCCGCAGAGAGGTGACATGCATTTGTGGAGGCGGTGCATGAACGCGACTGGCCCTTCCGCATCATCAACATGCGAGAAATCATAGGCGAGAGCATGGGACTGCACCCGGACGGTCACTACAAACGGCTCAAGATCATGCAGGACACAGACCAGATTGCTGCCGAATGTGACAATTTGATTACTGAGCACGGGCTGGACGTCTTGGAAGCCCGCAATGTCGTCGTCAACGCGATGCTCGGTGATTGCTTCCGCTGAAGGACAGCTCAGGCCTTTCCGGCTACTCTGGGTTGTCGTGAGTTGGTATAAACCGCCCCTCATGATTGAACTATCGTAGGCTTCGCGCAGACCCAAGTCAGACATGGGTCCAGCGGCGCTGTCGGTTCAGGCTCGTTTGTGTTATGGGTAACAAGTGACGGCGCTCGGATCGAAGCGATGCGATGGCGGAGATTATTGAAGTACGCCACCTCCAGGATCGACGTCTCGTTGCCATTCTGGCGGCCGACATCGCCGGCTATTCGCGCCTCATGGGTCAGGATGAAGCCGCGACAATAGCGGATCTCAAGGCGCATCAGGCCGTTGTTTTGCCAATGGTCGGACAATATGGCGGTCAAATCATCGATTTGGCCGGTGACGGCATCTTGGGAGAGTTTCCCAGCGCCGTTCGGGCCGTCGAGTGCGCCGTGGCAATCCAGCGGACCATGGCTGACCGCAACCGAGAGGCGTCTCAAGACCGGCGAATGCTGCTTCGCATCGGTGTCCATCTCGGCGACATCGTTCACGACGACAAACGCGTCTATGGCGACGGCGTGAATGTTGCTGCCCGACTGGAGCAACTTGCGACTCCCGGTGGAATTTGTGTCTCGAAGATCGTCTTCAAGGAAGTTGAAAGAAAGATCGAAGCCGGGTTCGAATCGCTCGGTGAACAGAAATTGAAGAATATCACTGAGCCCGTTGGGATCTATCGGGTGTTGCTCGACACTGCTGCTGTTGGCACGTTGCGACAGGAAACCTGGCGGCACGCGATCCGTCGGCGCTGGCGGCGCGCGGTCGCAATTGCCATGGTGGCAGCTCTCGCGGTTGCCGGGGTGGGGGTTTGGCAATTCTTGCGACCCCAGTCTGCGCCGAGTGGTTTTCCGTCCATCGCCGTGCTGCCTTTCGTCAATTTGAGCGGCGACAAGGACGAGGATTACTTCAGTGACGGTTTGACCGAGGATCTCCTCACCGACCTTGCCCGTCTGCCTCGGCTCGTCGTCCTGTCTCGGAATGCTACCGCCGGATATAAGGGACAGACCGTGGATGTTCCGCGGGTCGGCCGCGACCTCGGCGCGCGCTACATTGTGGAAGGGAGCGTCCAGCGTGCTGGTGATCAGATGCGGGTCACGGCGCAGCTTATCGAGGCCTCAAGCAATGCCCATGTCTGGGCGCAGCGGTATGACCGGCCTACGAAGGACGTCTTTGCGGTCCAAGATGAGATAACCGCCTCAATCGCCGGATCGCTCGTCGTCAACATCTCGCAAGAGGATCTCGAGCGGGCGAAGCGGAAGCCGCCGACCAGCCTGAGTGCCTACGAGCTCTTTTTGCGCGGCCATGAGCAATTGTTTGCACAGCAGCCGGAAAGTCTCTCGCGCGCCATAGAATTGTTCGATCAAGCGATTGCTGCCGATCCGACCTATGCGGACGCGATCGGTCAATTGTCCCAGGTTTATTTCTTGGGATTCGTGCTGCACAGAGGTCCTTTGGTCGGGCAGGCCGCCATTGACCGCGCCACACAGTTGGCGCAGCGCGCCGTGACGCTGGACCCGACATCGCTCTACGCGGGCACCGCGCTCGCACAAATCTACTTGTTTTCCCACCGAATCGACGAAGCGGTCGCAATTCTACAGTCGCTGCTCGCAGCCAATCCTGGCAGTGATGTGCTGCAACTGAGGCTCGGTGACACCTACACCTACGCGGGCCAGCCAGAGCGCGGCGTCGCTCTTTTGCGGCAGGCCCTTCTCCTCAATCCGCGATCGGCAACCTATCCCCACGCCTTCATCGGACGCGGGCTCCTGTTGCTTAATCGTCTCGATGAGGCCGCCACGGAGATCAAGCTGTGCATTGAACTCGCTTCAGGTTTCCGGCCCTGCCACGAGGTGGCAGCGGTCATTTACGCTGAGCTAGGCCGGCTCGATGAAGCCCGTGTCGCGGCAGTGGAGGCTCATCGCCTTGATCCTTCGTTCACTCTTACCTCAGCGCCAGACGTCCTTCCGTTCAAGAATCCGAAGGACCTCCAGCGTTTCCTCGACGGCCTGCGCAAGGCAGGACTTCCTGAGCGATGAGCAGGTCGTCGACGCCCGCGAGGCGATCTCTTGGTGCGCCGACGTGATCTTTATTAACATTCTGCCGGCTTAGCGCATGATCTCGAACTGCTTTTGTTCCGACCCGTATTTTAGGAGAGCAGGAAAAAGCGTGGGGTGTTCAGGCGGCCGCAGCTTGAGTTGATGTCTGGTCATCATTTGCCGAAAGGCCCGGATACCATGTTTCGAATTGGCCGCGGAGCGTGCCATCAAGGGTTCGGGTGCGGATCTGTAGGAGCATAAGGGCGCCGCGTCGCGACCATTGCATCTGCTGGCATTGTCACGTTGCTAACGAAAAATGCGCGAAGAGGCAGCGGCTCTTGTAATTTCAAGCAGCCATCTCCGCCTCGCGCCACGTCCTCATCGCCGCAGCGCGCAAGACGCGGTGCGTTGGGGCAGAGGTGCGGTGGCGCTGGACGTTAAAGGTGCTGAAGACGGCGGCGTGAGCGGAGAGAAAACTTTGTGCTGAGCCCAGGCTCTTGAAGCGCTGCATCTTGCGCTCCCTTCGGCGGGTTGGCTGATGCGAATTCTCGGCTCTGTTGTTCTGCCACCGACCGCTCGCATGGCGGTTGCTAATCCCGAGATCGTGGGCGGCGGCTCCATAGGAGCGCAAACCGTCGGTGATCAACCGATCGGGGACGACGCCATATTTCTTCAGAAGCTTGTGCATCAGTTTAAGGGCGGCATGCTTGTTTCGTTTGAACTGCACCAATACGTCGAGCACCTCACCCTCGGCGTCGATAGCGCGCCACAGATAGACCGTACGGCCGGCAATCTTCAGATAGACCTCGTCTAAGTGCCAGGTGGTGCAAGGCTTGGGGCGGCGTTTGCGCAGATCCGCGGCGATCATCGGCCCGAAGTGGTTCACCCAGCGCCGGACCGTCTCATAAGAAACCGTTATTCCGCGCTCCGCCAACAAATCTTCGACGTCGCGAAAGCTCAAAGTGAATCGGAAATACAGCCAGATCGACTGCTGGATGATCTCGGGCGGGAAGCGATACCCACTGTAGCTGATTTTATGCATCGTTTTGGCTACCGAGCCGTCATCGAGATCGCAAGTCCGAAGCTGGCGTGACAATGCCCTCCGAGCATATGGGCGAGTTGCACGACGGTCTCGCCGACGCTGCCTGTGCAGCCGTTCACGAAATCGCGCTGTCCCGCCTTCAGGCCCGCTTTGTCGACCAGGCCCATCCACGCCATGACGCCAGCGGTTCCAAGACATGCGGCCTGCTCGAAGGATAGCTCGCTTGGCTTTTTGGCGACGAATATTTCATTGGTGACCACGGCCTCGCCAAGGCTGCCGCTTTCTTTCAACCGCGACAGGCCAAATACGGGGTCACCGGGCTTCAATCGAGTCACGCCCGTGCCGACATTCAGCACAGTGCCGGAAAAGTCGCTTCCCATGGCGCGCGGAAAAGACTTTCCCGTCAACATTTTCAAGTTGCCCTGACGTACTTTCCAGTCGATGGGATTGATCGCAGCGAACTTCACTTTGATGGTGATTCGGCCCTTAGCTAGCGTGAGCAACTCGAAGTCTTCCAGGTGCATCACCTCAGGGCCGCCGTAGGTGTAATATTGAATTCGTTTCACAGATGGTCCTCTACAGGAGCGCCGCCCGAACGCCCATCGCGGGCGTCCCGGTCGGTTTATGTTGTTGGGTAGTGGTGTCCGCGGCAGGTAACAGCCGGACGTCTGCAACGTTCCGGCTGCCCGAAGCGCAGGTCGCTTCAGTGCTGCGCCTGCTGCGACGCGGCGTAGGCAGCGAACGGCGTCGCGTCGTAGATCACCTCGGTGGAAGCGATCTTTCCGTTCTTGACGACCAGATACTCGGCGACAACCGCGTGTTCGACCGGATGCGTATCCACGTCATAGACGATCACTGCATGTTCGTTGTCGCCGAACGCCGCGATGACAGTCACCTTCTTGATCATCTTCGCAAAACCTTCCTGGAACCCGCGGAAGGCTGCAGCTCCTTCGAGCTGCCCGAGCGGTGACGTGCAAATCACGTCCTCGGCAATTACCGATATGATTTTATTGATGTCCTTGCTTGCTATGCCGTCGATGTAGATCCGGGCGACGCTCAGCGCCTGTCCAGTTGTCTCAATCATCACTTTTCCTTTCGTGAAGGGCGATGAATTGAGACTAGCGCAGCACAGGGACAGATTTTGTCACCATGATGGTGCGAGGATCTGACCGGCTCAAAAATGGGGCAGTTAAGGGCTTTCGTGAGGCCTGCCTCAATGTCTGCTATCATTTTTCGGATGCCAGAATTAGACTGACCGCCACCGGCCCAGGGGCTCGATGGCTTAGCATAGATTCAGAAGCTGACGTTGCGCCGCCACCAACGTTACCTCTGCGCCAATGACGGAAATTGGCTTGCTGCTGCATAGCGGGCCTTTACAGACAAGCTGAAAATCGACCCGTTGAGGAAGTTGGAAGTGGTTGCAAAGCTGAACTGCACCCACTAGGAGACGCACCGGCCAGCCGATGTCGATTATCCGCCGGACTCTCCTTTAGACCGCGGGGAAGTGGCAAATGCAGCTGGCGACGATGGCCGGCAGGCGTCACTTCACGGTGACGACGACTTTGCCCTTCGCACGACCCGTTTCGACATAGGCCAGCGCCTCGTTGGTCCTCTCGAACGGGAAGACCCGGTCCATCACCGGGCGTATGTCGCCTGCCTCGATCAGGGAGGTGATCTTTGCGAGCTGGCCGCCATTCGCCGTCATGAAGTGAAACGAATAGCGGATCCCCCGGCGTTTCGATTTTCTCCTGATGCCGGAACTCAGCAAGCGCATGACCTGTTGCAGCAGCCAGCCGGAGCCGTTCTGCCTCGCGAAGTCCGGATCGGGTGGACCGGAAATCGAGATCAGCTTCCCGCCCGGCTTCAGCACGGCAAGGGATTTCTCCAGCGTATCTTTCCCGAGGCTGTTCAGCACGACGTCATAGCCCTGCAGCACTTTCTCGAAGTCATCCTTCTTGTAGTCGACCACGACGTCCGCGCCGAGACCTTTCACCAAAGCGATGTTTGCCGTGCTCGTGGTCGTGGCCACATGGGCGCCGAGATGCTTGGCAAGCTGGATCGCGATCGTGCCCACGCCGCCCGAGCCGGCATGGATCAGGACCTTCTGCCCCTTCTGCAGCTTGGCCCGCTCGACCAGCGCCTGCCATGCCGTCAGGGCGACGAGCGGAATGGAAGCGGCCTCGTCCATCGTCAGGTTCTTGGGCTTCAGCGCCACATTGGCCTGGTCTATCGCGATGAACTCCGCGAAGGTGCCGATGCGGTCCTGGCCCGAATTCGCATAGACCTCGTCGCCCGGGCTGAAACGCGTGACCTTGGATCCGACGCGGGTCACGACGCCCGCGAGATCGCTGCCAAGGATCAGGGGGAGGCGATAGCGCAGGATGAGCTTGAACTCGCCGTCCCGGATCTTGGAGTCCACGGGATTAACGCCGGCGGCATGAATCTCGACCATGACGTCGTTGTCCCGCAACGCCGGCTCGGGGCTTTCGCCGAGCCGCAAAGCGCCGCCCTTCTTATAGCGATCGATCAGGAATGATTTCATCAGATTGGCTTTCGTTTCTGTGATGGCCGGCAGCGCCAATCATGCGGCGATTCAAGGCTCAGGCGGGAAGCCCGTTGAATTTCCGAAGGCTCTTGTCGACGAAGGACTCGGGCAGGAATCGGCGCAGGAAGCGGACCTGCCCCGCAGCCTTTCCGGCGGTGTAGCGTCTCTTGGGCGATGTCGCGTTGGCGGCCCTTACGACGGCTTCGGCGACCACCTCGGGTGCGTCGCCCTTCGCGACGATCTCGCGCATCAGCTTCTCCGCATCGGCGCGAACCGTATCGTAGACGGCAAGCGGCCGGTCGGGTCGCGTGATGTTCTCTTCGAAGGACGTGCGGGTCACGCCAGGCTCGACAAGCACGATGCGGATGCCCTGTGTTCGCACTTCATGGTCGAGAGATTCCGAATAGCCTTCGATGGCGTGCTTGGTCGAGGCATAGAGTGCGTTATAGGGAGCAGGGATCAGCCCGAGGATGGAGCTGAGGTTGATGATCCGGCCTCCGCGCTGCCGCCTCATCACGGGCAGGACCGCATTTGTCATGCGGATGATGCCGAATACGTTCACGTCGAAGACGGCTTTCGCCTGCGCGGTCGTCGATTCCTCGGCGCCGCCAAGCAGTCCGACCCCGGCATTGTTGACGAGAAGATCGATCCGCCCTGCGCGGCCCAGGACCTCGTCGACGGCGCTCTGCGCGGATGCATCCTTGGTCACGTCGCAGACCAGCATCGTGATCCCGTCCGAGGTGTCGGGCATCGGCTTTCGGCTGGTGCCGAAGACACGGTAGCCATCGCGCCGCAGCGCTTGCGCCGTCGCCAGCCCGATGCCGGAGGAAGCACCCGTGACCAGGGCAATGCCGCGTTCTGTCTTGCTCATCGGCTTTGGCTTTCATTTTGGCGTGGAACATTGTCGCGAAGTCAGTTACTATCAAACGAATAGTAAGTCACTACTAAAAAGATATCGACGTGAAAAATCTTTCGAGCCAGCCATGCCTGATCGCCCGGAGCCTGGCGTTCGTGGGGGACGCGTGGAGCATGCTGATCCTGCGCGATGCCCATGCGGGGCTGACCCGCTTCGATGATTTTCGCAAGAGCCTGGGTATCGCGCCGACGATGCTGACGGGGCGGCTGTCATCCCTGACCGAGGACGGGCTGCTGGAGAAACGCCGCTATTCAGATCGTCCGCCACGCGACGAATATGTGCTGACGGAGGCCGGCCGCGACTTCCTGCCGGTTCTGTTTGCGATCGGTGCGTGGGGACGCAAGCATCGCGCCGGAGGCAAGGTGACCCGGTTCTTCGACGCGGAGACCGGAACGGAGATCGATCCCGTCACCATCGACCGCGCGACCGGCGCCCCGGTCGGGACGCGTCCCATTCGCATCGCCGCACCCGACTGCCAGGAACTCTCATGAGCGGCCGCGTTAATTTGGCCTCACGCAAAATCAGACAGCCAGTTCAAGGCGTATGTTGACAGTCAGAAGCGCGGTTTGACCAGGACCATCAAGATACTTCAAGCGCCGTTCGCTCCTTGGCGTGCTGCGTAATCCTATTCTGATCGCCCCTCATTCGCGATGAGGCGCGGCGACAATGCCGCGGAGGCAGCCATCGTGCGCCGCATCTTCGCCGATTACCTCGCCGGCAAATCCTCGCGCACCATCGCCCTCGAGCTGAACCGCGAGGGCGTGCCCGGACCGCAAGGCGCCGAATGGGGGCCCTCGACCATCCACGGCAACCCCAGGCGAGGCGTCGGCATCCTCAACAATGAGCTCTATATCGGCCGCCTCGTCTGGAACCGGCTGCGCTATATCAAGGATCCGGACACTGGCAAGCGCGTCTCGCGTCCCAACCCGGAATCCGAATGGGTGATCCAGGACGTCCCTGCGCTGCGTATCGTCGAGCAAGAGACCTGGGATTCCGTGAAGAACCGCCAGCAAGCACTCGCATATGAGCCGTCCGCTCCGGGCGAGAACAAGCTCAACGAGCATCACCGTCCCCGGCATTTGTTCGCAGGCCTGATGAAGTGCGGCTGCTGCGGTGGCGGCTACGGCATGATCTCGAAGGACCTGCTCGGCTGCAGCACGGCCCGTAACAAGGGAACCTGCGACAATCGCCTCAACATCCGGCGCGACGCCCTCGAAGCCTCGGTTATGAACGGCCTGCGCACCCAACTCATGGAGCCGGCCCTGTTCGAGGAGTTTTGCGAGGCGTTCACGCGAGAGGTCAATCGGCTACGCATCCAGCGAGGTGCTGATGTCGAGGCCAAGCGGCGAGAACTCGAACGCACGAACCGCGAACTGGATAAGGCCGTTCAGGCGATCCTCGACGGCGTGCCCGGCGCAACGCTCAAGGACAAGATCGGTGCACTGGAGGTCCGCAAGTCGGAACTGACCGGCATGCTCGCGAATGTCGAGAAGCCGCCGCCTCTACTCCATCCGAACATGGCGCAGCATTTCCGTCAGCGTATCACTGACCTGCACACCAACCTCCAAGACCCGTCGGCGCTCAGCGAAGCAGCGGCGATCCTGCGCAGCCTGGTCGAGAGCATCAGCCTGGTCCCGGATGCCGGCACGCTCGCCATCGTGCTGCGCGGGGATTTGGCCGCCATGCTGCGCTTTGCCGCCAACAAGAAAAACCCCGACGTCCTTTCGGAGATCGGGGTTTTGGGCCGCTTGCTGTCGCAAGCATCAGTGGTTGCGGGGGCCTGCAACCCCTTTTGTCATAACTTCTCCAACCCTTTGATTTCGTTCAGGATCGACGAATTCGAGGATGCCGAACAGCTCGCCGCGTAGCTCGGCATACACCTCGCCGCGCTTGTCGCCGGGCGTGAGAACGATCTCGCCTATCAGCGAGCGCAAAGCCTCAGCGGCTTGGCGGCCGTCTTCGTGGTCGGCCAGCGTCTGGGTGAAGTGCTCCACACGCTTGCGGTAGAGAGTTGCAATGTTGGGATGCAGGTCGGGAACATCGGCGGGGGCCTGCGCCAGGCGTTCGGTGATCTCCGGCTTCTGTCGCTCCAGGTCCTCCATCCTTGCCTTCATCGACGGCTGGTAGAGGCCATCCTCGATGGCCGCCATGATGCCCGCGATGGCGCGCTCGATCTTGTCGAGCGCCTTGCGATCCTGCTCGCCTTTCGCGCGGCGTTCCTGGTTGAGCCGGTTGGTTTCCTGGGCATAGGCCCGCACGGCCTCGGCGACGGCGTCGGCCGAGACCAGCCGTTCCTTCAAGCCCGACAGGACACGCTGTTCGATCTTCTCGCGGGTGATGGTGCGGCCATTGTCGCAGGTGCCCCGGCGTTGATGGTTGAGGCAGGCATAGCGATCGCGCTGGGACAAGCCATAGCGCCCGCCACAGCAGCCGCAGGTAAGCAGGCCGGAAAGCAGGGAGACCGGCCGCTTCATGGTATGCAGCTTCCTGGCTCTCGCCGTGCGCGTGCCGATGGCTGCCGCCTCGAACCGGCTGGCGACGGCCTTCTGTCTTTCCTTCACGGCCTGCCACAGTGGATCCTCGACGATCCTGAGATGCGGCACTTCGGTGCGGATCCATTTGCTGGACGGATTGGCTCGTGACACGCGCTTGCCGGTGGCAGGATCCTTGACGAAGCGCTGGCGATTCCACACCAGCACGCCGGTGTAGAGTTCATTGTTGATGATGCCGTTGCCCCGGATCACATGTCCTCGCACGCTGGTGTCGCCCCAGTGCCGGCCGAGCGGACCGGGAATGCCCTCCTTGTTGAGATCAACGGCGATGGCCTTCGGGCTCTTGCCTGCCGCAAATTCGCGGAAGATGCGGCGCACGATGATCGCTTCTTCCGGCACGATCTCGCGATCCCCGCGGACCGGGTCGCCTTCGGTGTCGAGCTTCTTCATCACCCGGTAGCCGTAGCATAGCCCGCCCCCGGCCTTGCCCTTCTCCACCCTGCCCCGCAAGCCACGATGGGTTTTCAGGGCGAGGTCTTTGAGGAACAAGGCATTCATGGTGCCCTTGAGCCCGACATGGAGCTCGCTGATCTCGCCTTCGGCCAAAGTGACGATGGAGACGCCTGTGAATTTGAGATGCTTGAAGAGGGTGGCGACATCGGCCTGGTCACGGCTGATACGGTCGAGTGCCTCGGCCAGCACGATCTCGAATAGGCCACGCTGGGCATCGCGCACCAATTGCTGGAAACCCGACCGCAACACCGTGCTGGCGCCCGAGATCGCCGCATCCTGATAGCTTCCCGCCACGCTCCAGCCTTCGTGCGTAGCATATTCGTGGCACAGCCGGAACTGATCCTCTATGGAGGCATCCCGCTGGCTGTCGGAGGAATAGCGAGCATAGAGTGCGGCACGGGTCATGGTGGATCATCCTCTCTCTTGTCTCCAGGGGGCTTTGCCCTTCTCCCCCTGCCCTCTTCCTCTCGGCGGCCCGACCGATTGTCATTGGCCGGCCGCTGCTTCTCAAACGCTTCCCGCGCCAGCTGCTGGCCGATCAGCCGAGCGATATCGAGCGCGATGCGATCCAGCTTTGCCGGGGCCGTGTCCTCGACAGAGTGGGCGGGGTCGGCGAGGTCGGTGTTGTCGTTGGTCGGGGCCGACATCATAGGCCCCGTCTTAATTTCCTCTGCCATCGGGTCGCTCCAAAGGACGGATCGACCTGTCATCAGATGCCTTCGAAGAACGAAGGAAAGCACGAAGTTCATACCACGGGGCTGTAGCGTGCAATAACTAGCGGGTTGCGGTTTCGCCCCAGGCGTCAAATCTGACTCGCAGGCGACAACCAACGTTCATCTGCTCATCCGTCAGCGTCCCTTTCAGAGCAAGACGAGTTGTCGGGGTTTGTCCGCGGGAGCCCTTGCCCGGCGACGTTCCCGCCATTCCGCGAATTCCACGGTGACGATCTCGCATAGGGGTGCGACCCCGCGCCATTGATCGCGGTAGATGCTGGTGTCGATGCCGATGCCGCAATCCATGAACAGGCCGGTCTGCTGCTCGAATGCGACGCCCGGCCCTGATGTCAGCCGCTCGAAACACTGGCGGCCCGAATAGCGAAACGATGCCGAGCTTTGCGGCAGGATGAATGCGCCATTGTCCGCGATCTCAGAGGCGATATCGATCACGGCGAACTCAAACGACCTGAAGCCGCGCCGATCGCCCGATGTTGCCAGCTTGCCAAAGGGTGGGTTGGCAATCGTCCAATCGAACTTGGCTCCCTCAAGCTCGCCATGCCACCATTCCCGCCAGTCGAGCACGTCGGCGCAGATCCACCGTGCCTCCGGCAGCAGCTTGCGGCCGATCTCGACGAAACGCGGATTGATCTCGACGCAGGTCAATTCCACGCTGTTGCGCCATTTGGAGCGCTGCTGAACCCAATAGGCGAGACCGCCGATCCCGGCGCAGAGGTCGATCACCCGGCCGCGCCCCGGCTCAAGGGCAAAATCCGCCGCCATATCGATGGGCGTGAAAAATACGCCTGCGGCGGCGACATTGTGTTCCGCGCCTGGATGCCAATTCTCAAGGACGAAATCCTTCTCGTCCTCGCTCAACCCATCCTTCCTCAACAAGGCTTCCGCCGCCGCGTGTGCCTTCATCTCAGCTTTGCTCAACTTGCCCATCTTGCTGCTCTTTCCTTGGGTCGGCGAAGCAGGCCTCCGCCTGCTTCCCGAGCTCGTGCGGAACAGCGTGTGGGTGGGGGGCAAGCATGAACTGGGGAGGGGTATCTCCCGCCCCCTTGGGCGCCGCCGCACGCGGCGGCGAGATTGTCTGAGCGCAGCGAAGAGAATTTCGGGGAGACCCCGGTTCATGCTTGCTGGGGAGGGAGAGCCGCGCTCTCCCTCCCCGCGCGCTTCGCAAAGAATCGGGGAAATGTAGGCTGCAGCGGACCTAAACGAGGCTCACGCCACTGGCTGACGTTGCAACAGGAGTGTTAAGTCCAGAAATACTCGCAATACGAGTATCTGTGCGAGCAACGACTCAGCAGAGGTTGTAGAAGCGTGACGTAAGCGTGATTCGTACTTTGCACTGACAATAATCGCTTGCCTAAGAGGCTTGCAAAACTCCATTGTTATCCTAGCGTCAGAACCACAGAAGAAATTTTGTTTCTTTTCCAATCGGGAAACTTATATGAATATACAATATCAAGCCCAGCTTAAATTCGCCAGCTACAGGGAATACCTTGAATTCAACATAGATTACTAAGTCTACTCCGGATTAATATCCATTCAAATCCGTCAAAGCCCTACTATGGGGGCGTCATGTTCGCCGACAATCAGATTCAAAAGTTCTATTACTCGACCCCAAAACTTCTCAAATCTTTCACCATCTTCGTCCTGATTGCAGGCCTTGGGCTGTATGGCCTCCATGATCGACAGGCCCCGCCCCATATTGTGCTTGGGGGCTGGATCAGCTTGATTGTCGGCGCTTTGTTGGGCGCGATGACATTGCGGCGATTGCTGACGCAGGCGCCTGCAGTGGTGCTTTCGTCACAAGGCGTGCAAACGCCCTCCGTCGCTGAGCTCGTTCCTTGGAACGCGATTACGAAACTGTCTGAAGCGTCCTATCGGAGGACCACCACGCTGACGCTCGCCGTCGACCCAGCCCGTGCCCGCAGCGTGCCGCGGCCGTGGTACTCCCTGCAACGGGGTGGCAAACTGGCGCTTATCATTCCTATCAGCCAGATCGATACCGCAGGCATGGATATCGCGCAGCTCTGCCGTACCTATATGGCGGCCCAGCCAGCCGCGCCCAACGCGGTACCAGAGGAAGCTGGCCGCAGTCTGCCTCCACCCCTCACCCGGCCCTATGTCACCTATGGGCTGATCGCGCTGCTGGTTGCGATCTATTGTGCTGAGCTAACCTTTGCCGTCAGCCCCAACCAGGGCGGGTCGCCCTCGGTGCAAACCTTGGTCGTGCTTGGTGGCATGTTTCAATCGTTGATTTGGCAGGGCCAATGGTGGCGTTTGGTCACCGCTACCTTGATGCATGCCAGCATCGCTCATCTCCTCGGCAATAGTTTTGCGCTTTGGCGCGCAGGGGTTTTATTGGAGGGACTGGTAGGGCGCCTGTGGTTCCTGGCACTTTTTGCCCTGTGCGCGATCGGCGGCGAACTTGCTTCGCTGTATATGACCCCGCCCAACATTGTCGGAGTCGGCGCGTCAGGCGGCATTGTCGGCCTCTTTTCCGTGGCCATTGTGCTGAGCTTTCATTTTCGCTCCAGCGCCGAACGCAATCAGATGCAGGTGCGTGCGCTTTCGATTCTCATCCCCGCAGTGCTACCGTTGTTTTCAGATTCTGGCGAGGGCTTGAGAATTGATTATTCTGCCCATATTGGTGGTGCGATTGTTGGTGCCGTGCTGGCTCTCGCGCTGATGTCGTTTTGGTCACGCGACCATGTCCGGCCACCTTACGCCCGCGCTGCAGGAGTCTTTGCCGCTGCCTTCACCTTGGTGGCGGCGGGAGCGTTGCTACCAATTACCCAGACCTATGCTGCTTATCCGAGAGAGAACCCTTTCAGTGCCTTTTTCAGCAGCCGCTACGGTGATGCAGCGCGGCTATTCCAGCAGCTAAGCAAGATGCCGGATGCGCAGGTGGCTTATGATGATTTGTGGCGCATCATGGCCATGGGCTACGCCAAAGACCCGGAATTGCAAGCGCAAGCCCAGCAGGCACAGGCCAAGCTCACCCCGGAC
>NZ_BSPC01000068.1 GCF_030160835.1 Labrys miyagiensis
CAGATCACGCTGATTTGCGGAATCCCCTTGAGTCAGAATCCACGCCCCTTGGTATAAGAGGTTCAAACGTCGATCAATTCTCGATAGAAAAAAATTCTGTCCCACAGAGTCATTTCTCAACTGAAATCAACATGCAGGGGGCTTCATCCGGTGATTTCAGAGTCACCTACCAAACGCAAAGCATCACGATTACCTCCATCAGGTGCGTATAGAGGTAGACGATAGCTTTCCGGAGGCATTGCCAGCGCGAGATGGTTGTGCTTGCATTGAAGGTAAACTTGGTCGATCACTTCGTTTCTTGCCGGTGTCCGGCTGGCTGGATTGGCCACGGCGAACTGCAGCTCGATCTTGATGGCTGCGGCGTCTATCTCCTGCAACGCGACAACCGGCGGCGGTTCCATAACGATATGTTTGCAGGCCAGGAGCGCATTTCTCATCACATTTTCGATCACATGAGGCCTCTGCAAGGCGGCGATGCGTATCACCAACGTCATTTGATGGGCCTCGTCGGGCCGGCTGCGATTAGTGAGGCCCAGCTTCGCTAAAACGCTATTGGGTAGGACAACGAGGTCGTAGGCACCGGTGAGCAGGTGCGTTGAGCGCCAGTTGGTCTCTACAACGCGTCCACTGGTGCCATCACCCAACTGAATCCAATCCCCGAGCACGTATGGCCGCTCAAGGGTGAGGGCGATGCTGGAGAAGACATCGCCGAGAGTGTTCTGCAGCGCCAGACCGATAATGACGGCGACGACGCCGGACGTCGCCACAAGCGTGCCAATCGGGGCATCGAACACAAACCCAACTATTGAAAGCGTCACGCTGAGGTAAACAACAGCGCTGACCAGATCGAGGAGCAGATGCGCCTCTCTTGGCCTGTGACCGTAGGCCATGTAGAGGCGTACAGCGCCGATAATGGTCCAGGCAAGGTGCATCCACCACAAGACCAGCGCCGATCTTCCGAGGAGTGCGCCGATCTCGTCAGCATTCGTCTGGTCAAGTCTATAGGGTGAGACATCGCCGACAACCAACGCAAGCGTCATGCCTGAGAAGAACGCGATCTGCACCACAAGGCGAGCGGTGTGGCGCCTTCGTCCTTGGAGGAGCCACACAAGAATCCCGAAGAGTCCCATTACGTTGATCAGGATGAGTGTCAGCTCGTGTTGGTCTCCAGGCATGGGGGGTGTCTCTGACAGGATAACGATTGCATGAAGCCGGGCGCCAAACTTCGCCGAGGCGATTGCTAACCTCTGTGACTGCCGAAGGCGACGAGCTGGTATCTGCTCGCGGCTTAGAAGGCAGGTGTGAGCGTCTCGGCAATCGCCCTCCGCAGCCAGTCCTCGAACCGCGTCGGTGCAAAGCGTGGATGGTCGCCCGGCATGAGCGTGTCGTCCCGTAGGACCACGCCGAAATAGAGGGCCTCCGGATCCGCAATGACGAAGCGGGGATCCTCATTGGCCGCGAGGATCGTACGCGCAAGGTCGCTGAGACGAAAGCTGTCGGGTCCGACCACCTCGATCTCCTCGTTCTGGGCACGCCCCAACACGACATCTCGAAGGGCTAGCGCGACATCGTCGGCGGCTATGGGCTGCACGTAGGCTGGCGACACCCGCAGCGTGTCGCCCTCCGCATCGGCTTCCACAATGCCGTTGATATATTCGAAGAAGGGTGACGATCTGAGGATCGTAAAGGGCGCGTTCGAAGCCCGGACCAAGTTCTCCTGTGCCATCTTCGCCCGGAAATATCCGCTCTCGGGAAGGCGATTGGTACCCACCACGGACAGGGTCACGTGATGCCGTACGCCGGCCGCCGCTTCCGCGGCCAGGAGGTTCCGGCCTGAGATCTCGAAGAAGGCCAATGCGGCATTTTTCTTCAGCGACGGCGAGTTCGAAACGTCCACGACGATTTCGGCGCCGCTTAACGCCTCGGCCAGGCCCTCGCCAGTGATCGTGCTGACGCCGGTCGAGGGTGAAGCGGAGATGACCTCGTGATTACCCAGCCTCAAGAGGGTCACTACTTTGGCTCCAATCAAGCCGGTGCCACCGATGACGACGATTTTCATGTTGTGCTTCCTGAAGGGTTCGATCTCAACAAAAGCGGGCGCCTGCCTCAAATGCGGCTCGGCAGCGGCGCGGTTCCTTCGATCGAGTTGTCACGAACGCCCTGGCTCAAGGCCCAGAGGCACAGCAGGATGCCGACCAGCGCTGGCAGGGTCACGCCAACAAAATCACGGGGGATCGCCGAGACGGGGCTGATGCAGACGGCAACCTCCCAGAAGTGGAAGAGGGCATGGGCCGAAAGCCAGACTGTGGCCGCCAGCCAGAAATCGATCCTCCTTGAGGGCATGCTCATGCCGAATAGGAAGGCCAGCCCCAGCAACACCTGGATCATGCCGATGTCGCGGACGAAATGCTGATTGAAGAAGCCCGTGTCGGTCACGCCAGGAACAAGTTCGTACCAGGTGTACGGCACGATGATCATGACCACCCCGTTAATTGTCAGGAGGATGACGTTGAACGAGACCATGGCATAGACAGCCATCCTCGTCAGTCGGCGGCTCAGCTGTGAATGCATGGGTAAATCCTCTCGAGGTTGATGGTTCCTGGTAAGCATCTACATAAGCGCTGCTGAATCGTGTCTGCCCTGCATGAAGATCTGCCAGTGGCCGAACAGTAGTCTTGCCCAGATCAGTCGCAACAGCCTGGGCTTTTTTTCGGCTCAGATGACTGCAGGAAAATAACAGAGGCCGCATATTGCCGTCGATATATTGAATGGTTCAGCGTGTCTCATACCAATGTATAGGGTAATAGGGTGCCTAGTCTTTGGCACCCCTTGGGCACGCCAGTGGCTCCTGCCTTCGACGGCCGGCTATGAAAACAGGGCGAGCCTGACCCCTATCATTGGGAGAAATTGGCAAGAGCCCGCGCTTCGTGCCGGTTAGGCGTGCTCCGAAGCGATCTCACAACTCGGAAACTGGAAGTCCAAAATTCGGCCTGCAAGGCTAGCTCCGATGTCTGGTGTGCGAATTAAATTGCGCCAATCCATTTTGAGGAAGTGCCGCACCCAGCTACCTACTTGCTAGGTCTTAGTACCAACGGAGAGGATAATATAGCCCCAGGTATAGCTGTCGTGAAGCGTCAGATTTGCGAATGATTTTGTATAGCCGTGTCAACCGGACACAACAGGAATGATGAACGCGAGAATTTTTCCGGTTTCTTCTCGCGGCCAACGAAATGGCAGGCGAGCATTTTACCTGTTCGGCTATTCAATACACAAGGTCGTGACCACGAGTATTCAGGTTGCCGATAATTACGCGGACAAAGACTTGGAAAATAACATCATCAACTCGTGAATCGTAATGATGGGTGGGAGCCGCATCATCGGTTCGAATACCATGTATCGGCTGCACCGAGAAGGCCACGAGGTGAAGCTCACGAGTACCGGTATCAACACTGTCAGCGCAGAAGGCCTCCCGGTCGCATTCGCCGATGCCCAGGTTGTTGTCAATCTGACGAACTAGGCGTCGTTCGAAGAGAGGACGTCTTTGCGCTCCTTGAGGGCTGCGATTTTATCGGCGAGAGCTGTTCTCTCAGAACGACGTGCACCGATGCCGGCGTCATATCCAACGCAAATAACACGACCTTCGAAGGCGCCGAAGGTCGTTCGCAAAGGGGCGATGATTAACTAGAAGTAAAGTGCCAGCGGCAACGCCACTGCCTATTTGACTGAATGTCACGCCTGTCCCGCGCTCACCTTAGCAACCCGACAGTGTCCATGGCGTCGGCTGCTCGAGCAACCTACGCCATGGCTAATTGTGTCAGTTCCCGAGTGGGCTCGTCAGTTCTGTCTCATTCGTGTCCACGACGAATACAGCGAGGAGCTTGGCCGGCTTGGTCTGGCTGGCATTGGCACTGATGACGTGGCGGTCGCCGGGCAGCTCAGAGAAACTCTGTCCGGCCTTGTAGACCGTCGCCGGTCCATCGTTGACCTGGCTACGGATCGTTCCCTCAAGCACGGTCGCGTAGATGAATGCGGATTTGGGATGCGTGTGGCCGGGAGAATAGCCGCCCGGCCCATACTCGACGAGCACGCCCTTGATGCTCTTGCCTGGAACGTTCGGTAGTTCGTGCTGGTAGACAAGGGCCACCTTGGCGTTTTTTGACTGCGGAGCGGCCGCGAGCGATCCGCCGAACGGCAGGATGGCAACAAGCAGCGAGCAGAGGATGCGTTTCATTGAGCCTATCCTTTGGGTTGCCGATGCGGGGTCACGCTGCTGCCCGCGAGCGACGAAGCCATTCGTCGAAACCGATATGGCCGAGGCGAGCCACACCCAAGGGCACGAGGGACAGTTCCTCGACCCGGCCGCCCCAATATCGGGCCTCGGGGTCACGCACCACTTCGCGCTTGTCACCGACCGCCTTCAGATATCGGGCAACAATTTCATTGAACGGTGCCCGCTCTGGGCCAGCGATCTCGATGATGCCGTTTCGGGGCGCCGCGAGAGCAGTATCTGCGACGACATGAGCAACGTCGTCCGCGGCGATGGGCTGGAACATGCCCGGTGGGAGCCTGACCTTATCTCCGTTCATACTTGCATCGGCTATGCCGCTGAGAAATTCCATGAACTGGGTCGCGCGGATGATGGTGTAGGGGATACCTGACGCCTTGATTAGTTTCTCTTGCGCGACCTTAGCGCGGAAGTAGCCATTGTCTGTCGTACGGTCGGTTCCGACGATGGAGAGCGCGACATGGTGGCCGACATCTGCCGCGGCCTCTGCGGCGAGAATATTTCGCCCGGAGGTCTCGAAAAATTCCAGCACCGCCCTGTCTTCAAATGAGGGCGAGTTGGTGAGGTCGATCACCACCTGTGCGCCGGAGATGGTCTCCTTGAGCCCCTCGCCGGTGATGGTGTTGACACCGCTTTTGGGTGAGGCTGCGATAACCTCGTGACCGCGTTGGCGTAGATTTGCCGCAGCCTTCGACCCGATGAGGCCGCTCCCACCCATAATCACGATCTTCATATTTTCTCTCCTTTGATTGAGACGCTTGGTGTTAGTTGGACTCAGATACGACAATCGCGTGTTGAGTAAAATTAACAAAAGTTTCGTTGATAAAACTACTTAACTCAAATAATATTTATGCTATGTACACTATGCTGAATGTAGAGAGGCAATTTAGAATAACATATACCTGATTTTTCTTCAGTGGCTTCGTGAATATGCATTTCAACAATTTGTCAGAATGTCTAACTCGCGGCAATAATACGGAGGTCTAGGTCCTTATACCCGCGCGGATAAGGACCGGCGCAGGTTCTATCTCAAAGGCTTTTGAGCCCTCCGGAACAACGATCATGGAAACAGCAAGCGTTAGAAGGGAGGACGCCCAAGAGTAGTCACGGGCCCACTGCTTCTGACCTCGGACTCAGGTCGTTTGCTCCGGTACGCTCAGAGACATGCGCCGATGCGCTGCTGAAGCAGTCCGCATTCTTAGCCTCGCTTTACAGAATTTGCGGCGGTCTCTGCCGGTGTGACAAAAAGCACTTTGCGGAGTTGAAGTCGGATTGGTCGAAGTTTCGGCAATCACTTCGATGGGCATCTGCTCGCCGAGGTCACGAGCTCGGTAACCTATGCCTAGGTATAGCTTTCTCTGAGCCAATGCCGGTCTTGGACTATCCCCATTGTGAATGTCCCAGTCCAATCTGAACCCTTAATAATGTCCTCGAATCCATGGTACGCCGCGGTCCGCTCACGCGCTCCGCGCCGGACTAGCGATGCACAAAGGACGCATACAATGAGCACTCAACAGAAAGTCGCCGTCATAACAGGAGCATCGCGAGGCATTGGAGCGGCCCTCGTTAGGGCCTACCGAGATCGTGGCTATCGAGTGGTCGCTACGGCTCGCTCAATCAAGCCTTCGAAGGACGACGGCATCCTCGTGGTCCCCGGTGATATCACCGAGCGGAAAACCGCCGAACGAACAATATCTGAAGGTATTGCGCGGTTCGGACGTATCGATTCGCTCGTCAACAACGCCGGCATCTTTATATCCAGGCCCTTTACCCAATATACACAGGCGGACTATGCGGACATTCTTGGAGTGAACATCGCCGGATTTTTTCACATCACACAACTGGCGGTCGCCGAGATGGAAAAGCACGGTAGCGGCCATGTCGTGCAGATCACGACGAGCATGGACGAGCATGCCGACGCCCGGGTGCCGGCCGTTCTCGCCGCGCTAACAAAGGGCGGCCTTAATGCCGCGACCAAATCGCTTGCGATCGAGTATGCAAAACGCGGCATACGCGTAAACGCTGTTGCTCCCGGGCCAGTCAAATCTTCAATGCATCCTCCCGAGACTCATCGCGAACTCGGTGATCTTCTTCCCCTCGGACAGATGGGGGAGGTGTCCGACGTCGTCGACGCGGTCCTTTACCTTGAGTCGGCGAGCTTCGTGACCGGTGAAATCCTTCATGTGGACGGAGGTCAGAGCGCCGGTCATTGATCGGGAGCGCGACCAAGCACCGGCGGTGGCGCAGTATCAGGATGACGTCTGACTCAGTGAAGTGCTGCAAATCCTCTTCAATCCTCTGCGAGGGAAGCGGATGGTGTTCGAGGGCGGGACTGTCCTGTCGAAGGTCTATGATTGGCGTGTGGACTCCCTGCTTATTCACTTCCATGTGAGATGCATGGATCTCCATTGGTGTTGCTAAGCTATGGCGGATTTGCGTGAAAGCTTGAGTTTGCCGGCATTGGCATTGAGGCGTTGAACGAAACGTCGACGATCGCCCGGGTTTTATTCGCCCCACCGGAGCATCCAATCGTGATATCAGTGTGTCCCCAATAACAGCCGACCTTTTGTTCGTGGCACCCCTAGTCGGAATTGCTGCGTGCTGGTGGTAGTGTTCTCGAGCCAATCTTCAGAACCAAGCAGAGCGACATGGGCATGGGACTCGCTATTGGCCATTTGATCATCGGAGCACCGGGGGCCGTCTCTGGACGGCCAACAATGAGACGCGTGGGGCGACCGTCGCCTTTACGCTTCCACTAGTGGCGAGAGAGGCGTCATGAGCCCACGTGATGCTTCGGAGGCTCGCGATCCTGTATCCCTTGTGGTCGGGGCGATTGTCGCGCAGGTGATCGGCGGGCTGGTCACGCAGATGTCGCCCTTTATGATCGACGGGTTGATGGCGGGTCTCTCGCTTTCGGAACGCGACGCCGGCTTGGTTGCCACCGTCGAGTTCCTGACCCTCGCCCTCGCAGCGATCGCAATCGCGCCCGTCCTGCCGCGGTTTTCCAATCGGCGCGTTAGCCTCCTGGCGGTCGCGCTTGCGTTGCTCGCACAAGGCGCATCGATCTTCGGCGCTTCGTTGGCGTCTGTCGCCCTGCTGCGCGGCCTGGCGGGCGTTGGCGAGGGCGCCCTCTACGCAGTGTCGCTGTCCATCGTCGCCTCCCGTTCCAGTAACCCGGATAAGGTCTATGGCTACTTTCAAGTTGTCTGGGCCTTGGGCAGCGTCGCGCTCTTCGCAGTGGGTGGTCAGCTCACCGCGACATTCGCGCTTCGCGGCATCCTTTCGCTGATCGCGGGCGTGACCCTAGCACTCGCGCCGCTCCTGCTCCTCATACCTGGCGCCCGCGTCCAAAGTCATGGCGCAGTTGCGACCGGCGCAACGCGGGTCTCGCCACTGCTTGGCATCACGACGCTCGCGGCGGTCGTGCTCTACCTCACGGTCTCCGCCGCGGTCTATACGTTCAGCGCACCTCTGGGCGAGCGGTCAGGCCTTAACACGAACTCGGTCGGTTATGCGCTGACCGTCGGAACGCTGGTCGGTCTTGCGGGCGCGGGAGCCGCGACCGCGCTTAACGTGCGCTGGGGAAGAGCGATTCCCATCTCCGGCTTCTGCGTCGTCTTCACACTCGTCACGCTCGCACTGTGTCTCTCCCACAACCCGACCGTCTATGTCGTCGCCCTCGTCGCGTCGGTCGTCATTTTCTACTTCTCAATCCCTTACCTGTTCGGCCTCGCCGCCGCGCTCGACAGCAGCGGGCGTTGGGCCGCGGCAGCGGGGTCCGCCTATCTGGTCGGCTTCGCCGTAGGTCCCCTGTTCGGCGGCGCCGTGATCATGGAGGTCGGATACGCCGGCCTCGGCGCGGTCTGCGTTGCAATCACGGCCATTGTCTGGGGACTCGCCATGGTTGTCTGTCGGCAACTCAGCGGGACGGCCGCGCCGCGCGCTGATGGGTGTTTGTAGCGGCGATATCGCCAGTACGCCCTTCCACGCATTCGACGATTTCTCTGGTTTCGAAATAGAGCGTCGTCTGGTTCGTTCGCGTTGTATCGACGACATAAGTCCGCCATCGGAGTGCCGTCAGCGGGCTCGGGACGGGCGTTTCCTCGATTTGGTCGGACGCGCCTAGGATCGCGAGAAACTAGGCCTCGCCCCCCTCACGCACGTCGGCGGGCAGCGCCTCCCAGACGCGAACGAGCTCGCCGACGGAAGTAAGCTCCATCTTGCGCATGACATTGCTACGGTGGAGCTTGACAGTGATCTCGCTGATGCCGAGGTCGAAAGCGATCTGCTTGTTCAGCCGGCCGACCGCGACTTCCCGCAGCACCTGACGTTCGCGCGGAGTAAGCAAGGCGAGCTTGCCTAGTTGCTCCTTTACGAATCGCGAATGCGCCCGCTGTTTGATATCGCGCTCGATGCCCACCGCGATCGCGTCGAGCAGTATCTGGTCGCGCACCGGCTTGGTGAGGAAATCGACCGCGCCAGCCTTCATTGCTTGCACCGACATCGGAATGTCGCCATGGGCCGTGAGAAAGACTATCGGCTTGGCGTCACCGCTTTCAGCTAGGCGACATTGAAGATCCAGCCCGCTCAGGCCCGGCATTCGCACATCGGAGACAACACAGCCTGGCCGATCCGGGAGCTCGGCCTCAAGCAAATCACGCGTGGAGGCGAAGCTGATCGCGTCGAGGCCCGCCGATAGGGTCAGCTCGTGCAACGCCTCGCGGATACTGTCATCGTCATCTACGAGGATAACCAGCGGGCGATCCGCTTCGGCCTGATTGCCCACCGCCTGGGATCGGCGGAGCACTCTACTCTCATGGCTCACGCTCATGGGGAATTCTCCTTTTTAGTCAGAGCATCGCCAATCGCCGCGAGCAATGTCTGCCCGTCGAAAGGCTTGCGGAAGAACCAATTGTGCTTTGCCTGCGGCAGCTCGGCGATCTCGTGGCGGCCGGTGATCAGGATCACCGGCAGGTCGGGGCGTCTCTCACTCATCACGTGCTGCAGCTCGAAACCGTCCATACGGGGCATGCCGATGTCCGTGATCAGACAATCGATCTCAGACAAGGCATTGCTGTTGAGCAGGGTTCGGGCCGACGAGAATGCCCGCACGGTGTGCCCCGCTGACTCGAGAAGCTCCTCGAGCGACTCGAGCACGCGCTGGTCATCATCGACGATCGCCACAAGGGATTTCGGATTGGACATTCTCACGAGCTTCCTGAACGTCTGGAATGAGTGACTGGGATCTGAAGTTTTTCGGCGATCCGCACCAGGTCTGCGAGCGACGCCGCCTGCATCTTCTGCATGATCTTGCTGCGGTGAATTTCAATGGTGATCTCACTGATGCCGAGTTCTGCGGCCGCCTGTTTGTTCAGGAGGCCGCTGACCACCAGCGGCAGTACCTCGCGCTCTCGCGGCGTAAGAACCGCCAGGCGGCGAACAAGCTCGGCCTGCTCTGCTCGCGCCAATCGTTGAATGCGGTCCTGGTCGATCGCCGCCCGAACCGCTGCGATCAGATCGTTCTCCCCGACCGGCTTGGTGAGAAAGTCGACAGCGCCGCCCTGAATGGCGCGCACCGAAGATGGAATGTCGCCATGCCCCGTGATGAAAACGATTGGGGGATGGACCTCGGAGGATAGCTGCTTCTGGAACTCCAGGCCGTTGATGTCCGGCAACTCGACATCAAGGATCAGGCACGCGGGGAGATCAGGCTTCGCATAGGCGATATAGTCCGCGGCTGCGGCGAACGTCTCAGCCCGCCATCCCCACGACTCCAGCAGTTCACCGACCGCCTCGCGCACTCTGGTGTCATCATCCACCACGAAGACCATTTCCTCGCGCGGGCTCATGGCGCCTCGCTCGCCGCCAATGGCAGCGTGAAGGCAACGGTCGCCCCGCGCGTCTCATTGTTAGCCATCCAGAGTCGACCCCCATGTGCTTCGACGATCGAGCGGCAGATAGCGAGCCCCATGCCCATTCCTTGCTGCTTGGTAGTAAAGAACGGCTGGAAGAGGCGCTCAGCGTCCTTGAAACCAGTTCCAGAGTCACGAACCTCGACCCGTATCGCGTCGGGACCGTCGCGGCATGCGCGGATCTGGAGCATGCGGGATCCGTCAACCACCGCGTCCATCGCCTCCATCCCGTTCCGGATCAGGTTCGCGAGCACCTGCTGTACCTGGACACGATCGAGCGCGACCGCCGGCAGGTCCTGCTCAAGATCCGTTTCGATGCGGATGCTCCTTGTTGCGATCTCGTCGGCCATCAGCCGACAGACTTCGCCAATCACGTGGTTGACTTCTTCCGGCAACCTGGCCTGCGGCGTGCGACGGAAGAGGGCGCGAATGCGGCTAACGACATCTGCGGCCGAGTTGGCGTCGCGGGTGATGCGCTCGGCCGTGATCTTCGCGCGTTCGAGATTTGGAGGCTCGGCGGACAGCCAACGGTGACATGCGTGGGAATTCGCAACGATCGCCGCCAGCGGCTGATTCACTTCGTGGGCGATCGAGGCGGAAAGCTCAGCCAGGCTTGCGGCCCGTGTCGCCTGGGCGAGCTGGTCGGAGGCGCGCCGCAATGCCTCTTCGGCGTGCACTTGATCGTCTATGTCGTGACAGAGGCCGAACCATTGGACAATGCGTCCGCTCTCATCCCGCATCGGCTCGGCGCGGCCCGACATCCAGCGATACACACCATCCGCGCGCCGAAGGCGATACTTCATGGCAAAACGCTCACCCGTGCGGAGACAGCGTCCGAAAACGTCCCACACCGCCTGCATATCGTCGGGGTGGAAGATCGTATTGAACATCACTTCCAGTTGGCGCTTGTCCTCCAGATTCATGCCGAGAAAGTCCGCCATGTGCCTGTTGGCGAGGGTGGTCTCCCCGTCAGGGGCCACGCGCCAGAGATTGCTTGGAACCATGTCCACGAGCAACGAGAGTTCCCGCTCTCGCTCGCGCAACGCCTCCTGCGCACGCATCTCATCGTCGATATCGATGGAGACGCCGTACCATTGCGCAACCGCTCCGTCTTCGTCATGCCGAGGCTCCACCCTGCACTCCGCCCAGCGATAGGCGCCGTCTTTCTCACGCCAACGAAACCGCATCACGGAGGCGTCGCCCGTTTCGAAACAATTCCGCAGCGTGCGCTGCACCACGGGAGCGTCTTCGGGATGAATCAGCTCTTGTGCCAACTTCTCGATGTCCGGCTCCTCAAAAGGTTCGAAGTTGGGGACAACGGCGCGGAAATGGTCCTGGTATCGCTTATTGAAGTATAAAGGTCCGCCGGTTGGTGTCGCGCTCCAGATCCGGATCGGAAGCGCGTCGAGCATCTGCTGAAGCTCCCGTTCACTCTTGCGCAACGTAAGCACCGCCAGCTGGTGCTGCCGGGATATGGCGGCCACGATGAGTGCCGAAAATGCCGAGATGGCCAGAAAAAGCTGCAGCATGATCTGCGTGTGCCTTTCGGACGCGGGATCGCCGACAAATTGACTGGCGCCGGATACCGTGAATAACGCCGTGATCAGAGCAAGGAGCGTCAACGCGACGGCAGCACCTCTGAACTCAAAGCGCGCCGCGGCCCAAAGAAGAGGCGGCATGATGATGTAGGCAAAGGGCAGATAACCGCTCAAGGAAAGGGCGGCGACGCCGAGAAAGATCAGCCCCAGGACGCAAGCTTCCATCCATCGCGCGGCCGAGAGCTGGGCCTTGCCGCGCCAGTTCTGGAACACGACCAGCGCCAGTGGTGCTACGATCAGGACCCCGGTGGCGTCTCCGATCCACCATAGAGGCCAGGCCGCCGCGAAGGTTTGCGATTGCATGCCAAACCATGCAAGTGTCGCACTTCCTATCGTCGCGCTTACGACTGGCGCAATTCCGCCGGCCAGTGCAACGAATGCGAGAACCTCCTGCAAGGTTTCTAGCCGAACTGGTGATCTGCAGGTCCTGTTCACGAGCCAGGCTCCGGTCGCCGCTTCAAGAGCGTTGCCGGCATAGATCAGGATGGCCGCGGGCAGTGGACTGTGGAACCACAAGAAATTGCTGAACAGTTCAGCCAGACAGCCGCCCAGCACCCACCACGGCCAGCTGTATCTTGGGGCCAGGATAAGCGCAGCGATGAAGAGCCCGCTCGGAGGCCAAATGGAAATGCCCGTTCCAGGTACGATTGCGAGCGACTGAGCGAATCCGCAGCCCAAAACATAGGCCGCAATAAAAAGCCCTAGTGCCCAAAATTGGGGGCGGTGCGACCAGACATTAGACAACAAAGTTCTTTCAAGGTCAGTAATCGAGTCGTCATGAGACGCGCCGAGTTCATTTGGAGCGAGAGGTCGACCAATTCCCTGCGATTCCGGTCTAGATCGGTCCAGGTCCAGGTTTAGCTCCCGGGTTGCTTCAAAGTCGGTCTCGCCAAATGAGTTGGGCGCGGTCGTCATTGGCTTCTCCTGCCCTACAAAGAAAGCCTGCAGCCTATCAGCGCCGTGTATAGCACTTGTGCTCAGAGTTAGGATCTGGGCTAGCGAGCTTACGTCACTATCCTAGTCCTGCCGAACCGAAGCCGCACCTTATGGAAATCCATGTATTGCACGCAGCACTCCTTGGCCGGCGACGCAAGCCCGGCGCTGGCGCTGCTTGTGACACGGGCACTGATTCCAGCGACAGTTGTCCAATTCTCTAAGTGAGTGCTTCATGCAGTCCCCGCTCTCATAACCTTCTCATGTTGGGCTTCTCCCCTGAGGTCGAGACGCACCCAACGATCGGCGATAGGGACCTATACCTAGGCGTGATACCGATCATCTCATCGAAGGTTCACCCTGTGAGCATCAATTGTTCTGCAATCAATGGGCGACAGGGTTCGGCCTGGGGAATTGAAAGCAGGCGAAAATCGTTGGGGAACTTTGTCACTCAGGTGACGTGGTCGTTTCTTCCCGGGTCCCGGGTCTCCCATTTTCACGTTGTCCGCCACCGCCGGTTTCATCCCTTGCAACGGGTGTCCGAATATGTCCGACAAGAGCAGCAAGCCAGCTTCCATCAATGTGCAACGTACTGCGGATGCAGATGCTTCGGTTGCCCAAGAGGTCAGTCTATCGCAGGCACCTCCGGAGCCGAGCCCGGCGCCACAGCAGGCCGGAAAAGCTTCCTGGAAGCGAAAGCTGCTGGTGCGCGCGGTTTGCGTCGCAATCCCGGTAGGTCTTCTCGCGGTGGGCGTCCCGTGGCTCCAGGAGATGCTCAGCACTGCCTCCACGGACGACGCATTCGTGAACGGGCATGTGACGTTTGTTGCCCCGCGCGTGCCGGGACAGATTTCCCGCGTTCTGGTGGATGACAATAACCGGGTCCACCAGGGAGATCTCCTCGCCGAGTTGGATAAGGAGCCGTACCGGGTCGTCGTCTCCCAGAAGCAGGCGGCCGTCGACACCGCTCAGGCGGACCTCCAGGCGGCGACGGCCGCCGTGCGCGCGGTTGAAGCGGAAGCAAGGAGCCGTCGCTGGAACCTGCAACATGCCGTGCAGGACGTGGATAACCAGGTCGCGCTTCTCCACGCGCGAGCTGCTGTGGTGGACAAGAGCAAGGCCGCGCTGGCTCTGGCGCAGATCGAGTTCGACAGGGCACGACGGCTGGTCCCAGCGGCCGACGTGTCGCGCGCGGTCTACGACCAGCGGCAGGCGCAGCTAAGCGCGGCCGGCGCCGACCTCGCCCAAAGCATGGCAGAGGCACAGCAGATCCGCGTCTCCCTCGGGCTGCCGGCCCAACCTGAAGGGGGCGCCGACCTGGGCCAGGTACCTCCCGATCTCGACGAGACCTTCTCGTCCGTCCTCGAGGCGCAGGCGGGGCTCATTCAAAGTGCCGCCCAGCTCGGCGTCGTGCACTCGTTCGTCCAGGGTCCGAAAGCGATGCTCGACCAATTCGAAAACCTGGGCGATATCGACAAGACGCTCGCCCGGTACGAAGCCAATGCCCCGGCCGTTAAGCAGGCGGAAGCAAAACTCGAAGCGGCCAAACGCGAACTCGCGCAGGCCGAGCTCAACCTGCGTTACTGCGATATCGTCGCGGAAATCGACGGCGTTGTCACGCGCCGCAACGTCAATCCGGGCAACTACGTGCAGGTCGGCCAGAACCTGATGGCGGTTCGCTCGCTCAACGAGATCTGGGTTGACGCGAACTTCAAGGAGACGCAGTTGGGCGATCTTCGCATCGGGCAAGCTGTCGATCTGTACGTCGACATGTATGGCGGCAAGCGCGTCTTCAAGGGCCGGATCGGCGGCTTCACCATGGGAACTGGATCGACGTTGGCATTGCTGCCGCCCCAGAACGCCACGGGTAATTTCGTCAAGGTGGTCCAGCGACTGCCGGTCCGGATCGATCTTGTCGATTATAATGCCGATCAGACACCTCTGTTCATCGGCACCTCGGTCGTTCCTTATGTTCGTATCAATGAGCCGGCGACCGGACCCGACGCCGGCAAGTTCCTGCAGTCCGCTGCAACGGCCAGCGCGCCGGGAGCAGAGCAATGACCGACACTGCCCTGTCGCCATCACTGCCCAGCTCCCGATCCCACCGGGCTATCAATCCTTGGGTGGTCGCCGCCGTTGTCGTGATACCAACCTTCATGGAGGTGCTCGACACCACGATTGCGGTCGTGGCGCTGCGCTATATCGCCGGTGGCCTGTCCGCCACCGTCGATGATGGCGAGTGGGTCATCACCAGCTACCTCGCCGCCAACGCGATCATCCTGCCCATCACCGGCTGGCTGATCGCCCATCTTGGGCGTCGCAACTACTTCCTGCTTTCCATCGCTGTGTTCACCCTCGCCTCGGGGCTGTGCGGCATGGCCACGGGGCTCGGGCAATTGATTCTGTTCCGCGTTCTCCAGGGGCTTGCCGGCGGTGGTCTCCAGCCGTCGAGTCAGGGTGTGCTGCTGGACGCCTTCCCGGTCGAGCGGCAGGGCATGGCCATGACGCTGTTTGGCCTCGCCGCGCTGATCGCACCCGTCGTCGGTCCGACACTCGGTGGCTGGATAACCGACAGCTATTCCTGGCGCTGGGTGTTCTGGATCAACGTCCCCATCGGCCTCCTGGCCCTGGGTGCATGCGCCATCACGCTGCGGGATCCCGATTACCTCACAGAGCAGCGCACGGAGCTGCGCAAGCAACCGTTCAGTTTTGACGGCGTCGGCCTGACGCTGCTGGTTGTCGTCGTTGTCTGTTGGGAGGTCGTGCTCAGCAAGGGTCAGGAATGGGACTGGCTGGGCGACCCATTCTGGCGTGTGCAGACGCTGGCGACCCTGTTTGCCGTGGGCTTGGCCGGGCTGATTGTCTGGGAGCTGCGCCATCCTAGTCCAGTGGTCAATTTCCGGCCGTTGCGCGAGCGCAATTTCATCGCCTGCTGCGTCATCATCTTTTGCGCTTACGCGGTGCTGTATGCCGCCAGCACCTCATTGCCTGCCTTGCTCCAGTCCCTGTTCGGCTACGACGCCTTGAGCGCCGGGCTGGTCATGTCGCCGGCCGGCTTCTTTGCGGTCATCGCCATGCCGTTGGTGGCGCGCCTGCTCGGTCGTGGAACCGATGCGCGATGGGTGATTGCCGCGGGTCTCCTGACCATGGCCGCTGGAAATTACTGGATGTCGCAGATGAACCTGGACATCAGTCCCGGGCAGGCCATCTGGCCGCGCGTGGTGCTGATCGTCGGGCTTGCCATGTGCTTCGCCCCCGCGAATGTGGCAGCTTACCTCTATACGCCACTGGCGTTACGCGGGGCAGCGGTCGGCCTGTTGAGCCTCCTGCGCAACGAGGGCGGCAGCGTGGGAACCTCGCTGGCCCAGACGGTGCAGGAGCGCCGTGACCAGTTCCACAGCCTCCGACTTGGCGAATGGCTCGACCCCTTCAATGCGGCTGCGCGTTCGTTCCTCGATCAGGCTTCTGGAGCATTCGTGCAGCAGACCGGCGATCCGGTCGCCGCGCAGCAACTGGCCTTGCAGTCGCTCGTAAATCTTCGCCAGCAACAGGCATCGTCGCTCGCCTACTTCGATGTCTTCTGGGTGCTGGCCGTCGTCATGGTCGCGCTTTTGTTCGCCGTGCTGCTGATGAAACGCTCCGTCGCGGAGAAAGGTGCTCGGATCGGGGCAGAGTAAGGGGGCATACGTTGCCCTCCCGCCGCATCGAGCCTTTATCGCCGGAGAGATCAAATTGGACACGTATCTCGACGGCTATGACAAGAGTGCTTGCAAGGGGCTCGCAACGCCCGATGTTTACGGCTGGTCCAGGACGCCAAGCCATGTGCCGCAGTAGGGCCGCTTCTGGTCGTCAAGAGACTGCCGATAACGGCCGTCATGCCAATCCAGCGGCTTGTTTTTCCATGGCCGTTGTTGGGCCGAGACCGGCCCCCTGGCTTCAAGGCACCGGCGACCGTTAAGCAGGTATTGGCGCCGCGACCTGCGTCTTCGGCTGTCGCCCCTGAGCGGTCGGCCACCGCAAAGACCGGGTGGCCCGTCATCCGGACACGCACGCCCGAAGCTCGTCACTGAGAGCGAAGTCGCCATGCTCATCATTCGGATTTGCTTGACGTGGGTATGGCCTGGTCTAGCCATCGGTATGACTTCGTCTCGCCAAATGTCGTGCACGGACTGACACCTCGTAGAATGGGCCGGCTCATCACGAATTGCTACCTTCTGGTTGCTGGGGACTTGGCAACGAGAAGGTGAACGATCATGGACGTGTATGAGGCGGTCATGAGCCGACGGGCGGTGCGCAGGTTTACGGGCCGGGATATCCCGAAGGAGGTGCTGGAGCGGGTGCTGTTCGCGGCGAACTGGACCCCGTCCGGATCGAACCTCCAGTCGTGGAACACCTATGTGGTGACCGGATCGCCGCTTGCCGAGCTCAAGAAGCGCGCCGGGAGACGCGTGGCCGCTCGCGACCCCTGGGACGAGCGGGAGTACGAGATGTACCCAGCCGACCTGAAATCTCCCTACCGCGAGCGCCGATCCCGCTTCGGCCATGAACGCTACAGCGCACTCGGCATTGCTGACGGCGACTGGGAAGCAAGTCAGAGAGCTGCTTCCGCCAATTGGGACTGTTTCGGCGCGCCCGCCGCCCTGTTCTGCTACATCGACCGCGACCTGGGTGTACCCCAATGGGCCGACGTCGGCATGTATCTTCAGACTGTCATGCTGCTGCTGCGCGGCGAGGGGTTGCACAGCTGCACCCAGATGGCGTGGTCGGTGTATCGCAAGACCGTCGCGGAGATCCTGTCACCGCCCGAACGGCTCATCCTGTTCTGCGGCATGTCGATCGGGTACGAGGACGTCACAGAGTCTTACGTGCGCACGGGCCGGGCGCCGCTCAACGAAACCGTCACGTTTGTCGACTCGACTTCACAACAATTGGCGCAGGCAGCGCGAGAGGGTTCATTGCTGGGTGTATGAAACGATGTCCCCTATCTGCGAAGGTCGACAAGGGGATGCGAAGTTCGTCATTCCGCAATAGTCCGTGTTGGGATGCTCGGCAACGATCGTTGGGCCGCCCGCCCGCGGGACGAATGAGTTGCCGGTCGGACCTGTCAATCGTCTGAAGAATGACTTTACCTATGTAGATGCAAGCTTACGAATGCAAAAAAACCGTCGAGGCGATCAGACCTGGACGTTTATTGATTCATGGCAAAAGTAGTTGCGGGGGCTCGCAACACCCGATTCTTGCGATTGGTCGAGAGAGCCATACCAAAACTTGCAGCATAGCCGCGATTCTAAGACGAGTTCGAATCCCGCTTGAGCCGCCAGTTGCCCTGGGCCCGATATTCTGCACTACGGCTGACGCAAATGCCGCCAAGGCCGAAAGCTTGGGCATCTGGCGGGCCGGTTCGACCTCCCCTGCGAGGCCCGGGCAGCGCGCCTTAAGCGCGCGCCCTCGTGCTGATCCTGGCCTGCTATATCTGACTTAGCCTTGAGCTCTTCATGGGGAGCTCAAACATGGCCCCACCTTGGACGAGGCCTGACTGCGCCTCGATCGTCGGCCAAAGAGCGAGTATCCGCTCGGTTTGTTTGATCACCGGCGACTTGTATAGGCCCTTTGAAAGAAAGAAGCCGATGAGGTGGGACGCGCGGAACGCGGCGTGCTCAGCTCGATTGCGGGTTATACGACGATCGCCGGAAATAACGATCCAACGTCCCTCAGCGCTTAAAGCCTCTATCCATTGCGCGTCCTTTACGCCTGTACCGAAGCGATCCCGGATATGAACGACTTCATGCTCGCCTTCGAACAAAGCGCCCAAGGATCGAGCGATACGAATGGAAAGGTTCTCGTCGAAGAGGACCTTCATGCCGCTATCAAAAGGCTTTGCTCAAATTGAACGGCGTCGCGAACGGACGCCGTCGATACCTCAAAGAGCCGAGCGACCCTCTCGATAGAGCCCTCTGCTTGAACCGCGTCAGCAAGCGTTACAGTTGGTATTCCGAATTCCGAGGCGATCGGTTGCCCAAATGCCCTTGCGGGGTCGATCACGATTGAACGTTTCCCGTTGAACGGACGCCATCGAGCCACCGCATGGTCTTCGATATCGAGATCTTTAAAGGTGCGTTCGATCACCTGTTTGAAGACGTATTGCCGGCGCTTCAAATCGAGAAGTCTCGGCTCCTTTGAGCGGACGGCGCTTTCCAGAAAGATGGTTCTTCCGTCGGTTCGAAAACGTTGAGTTGAAAAGGGCCTATCGTCGTTTACCTGCTGCCTCGCGTAATTAAGGCAGTTTCGAATTGCGAGAGGCCCGACGCCAGCGTCTACAAACGCATTTACGAACCGCAACTCGATCAAGTCACGGAAACCGATTTCGAGATGCTCATGAATTTCGGCGTGCTGCGACTTCCAAAGCGGGGGAACGTAGTGTTCTTCGCCCTTGCGACGGAAACGATAACCTCGAAGCCAACGGTTGATATTAACCGCTGACGTACCGAGCAGACGCGCGGCTTCCCCGGCGGTGTAGGAGCCAACGCCGATCGCATCGGAAAATTGCGCATGGTTTGAGGTCGACAACATAGGAGCAACCTACATAGTTTGATTGGCAGAGCAAGGCAGCGAGCCGTAAGAATGGCGGCCATAAGAGGCATTCGAGTTGGAAAAAGTCCAACGGCCTGTTGAGTCCCAACAATTGGTTTTCACAGCTCGTAGCGCGCCAGCGGGAGCACTGACGCTCTCTACGAGAGCGTGAAAGACAAGGCGGAAGCGGTATTTGGTTGTGGTAAGTCGAAAATAGCTGAGGTGCTCCACCTTGTAGTATTCAAACGGTTTGGCGGGCCTGACGCTCCAACAAGCGCGTGAGTTCAGCGCGTATCCGTCGGAGCTGTGGCCAGGGCCGCTCATCCGAGTGCTCGCTCGGAGCGTCAAGGGCAATCAGAGCCTCCAGCTTTGCAAGGACGCCAGGAATTGACATGGCATCCGCGTCAAAAAGTTCGTCGGCAAGTCGTTGTTCGTCTGCCATCGCAACCTTCTCTTCCTGCAAGGCGGCCGAGTATCCGAGCATGCCATCGGCATCTTCCCAAAGCGCGTGATGGGCGCTCAGCTCTGCCTCCACGAAAGCACGCATATGACGAACAGATGGCACGGAGGACGCGAGAGCCTCGAATGCCCGTAATGATCTGATCCGAACAGGTTCGTCGAGAGCGGGATCGTCCAAGGTCACAGAGGGAAAGCCGATCCTGCAGGCAAGCTGCGTCTCGAGACGTTGTTGCTTGCGGCAGAGGGCGTGTGCCCTCCGGGAAGCGGAGCGCCAGGATCTCCAGGCGACGATCGCCGGGTCGTGCGATGTTTCGCCGGTCACGCTCTTCCCCAAAGAGGCGCCGAAGGCCGTGCCGCCAGCGGCCGCCATTAAGGTAGAGAGAACGTACCTTCGCGATACTCTGGACAGACTCGTGCTAGTCTCAGAATCAACCATGATCCGAGCTCCTTACAGCTTGGGTGTGTGGCCAGACTGGGTGGCATATTTGCCTCATGTCACCCAGTTGTACGCAAGGCTCACACTCATATTGTAAAATGTCAGTCAGAAAGTACAACATTGAGACCTGATTTGTCCCCCGAACAATGTCGAGCTGGACGGGCGATGTTGGGATGGAGCCAGGAACAGCTGGCCCAGAATGCAGCAATATCCCGTCAAACGATCGTTGATTTCGAACGAGGCCTCAGGCTGCCGATCACGAACAATCTTGTCGCAATAGTTGCGGCCTTTGAAAGGGCGGGTATCGAGTTTCTCGCTGATAATGGTCTGAGACTAAAGAGACGCTAGCGGAGAAATTCTGGCGCTGTTTGGCGCGCTGAGCTGCTGCCGGTTTTGCGGACACGAGGTTAGGCTAGCATAGCTTGTTCCTCAAACTCGACGGGGCTCATATACCCCAGGGGTCGAGTGCCTTCGCTGCGGGTTATAGAAGCGCTCGATATAATCGAAGACTTCCGCGCTAGCGTCATCCCTTGTCCTGTAGACCTTGCGAGCTGTCCGCTCGGTTTTGAGTGACGAGAAGAAGCTTTCCATTGCCGCATTATCCCAGACGTTACCCGACCGGCTCATCGAACAGGTGATGCAGTGGTCGTGTTGATTTCCGTCGAGAATTTTCGGGGCCGATTCACAATTCAGGCTGCTCAAAGTGACATTTCTAACGGGGACAAAAGGGACGTTTCTATCGGGCTAAGACAGCCACAGCGTTAATTTTCCCGCTGATCTGGACGGGGAAAAGCTGTAGCGGGCGAAGCCACCGTTTGGACGATCGACGCATCGAGCGTCTCATATTCCTTCAAGCCAATGAGATCGTAAAGTTCCGCTCGGGTCTGCATCTCGTCGATCATTGCCTTGGTCCCGCCATCGCGGCGGATGGCCGCGTATAGCCGCTGCTGCGCCTTGTTGGCGACGCGCAGCGATGAGACCGGCCAGATCACCATCGCATAGCCCATGGCCTCGAACTCGGCTGCCGTGATGAACGGCGTCCGGCCAAATTCAGTCATGTTGGCGAGAAGCGGCACGTTCGGCAGGCGGTTTGCAAATTCCCGGAACATCTCCGGAGTGGTCAATGCCTCCGGAAAGATCGCATCGGCCCCCGCCTCGAGGTAGAGCCTGGCCCTATCCACCGCGGCATCGAGCCCTTCGCTGGCCACCGCATCTGTCCGTGCAATCAGATAGAGATGCCGGCGGGTCTTTGCAGCAGCCGCGACCTTGGCCGCCATATCGCGCGCGTCTGCCAGCTTCTTGTCGTTGAGGTGCCCACACTTCTTGGGCAGCAACTGATCCTCGATGTGCACGGCGGCAGCGCCGGCATCTTCGAATGTGCGCACCATGTGCATGACATTCAGCGCTTCGCCATAGCCCGTATCGCCGTCGACGACGACCGGAAGGCCGCTTGCCCGCGCCACCTGTCGGATAAAGAAGGCGACCTCGTCGACGGTGATGATCCCGAGGTCTGGCAGGCCCATGGAAGCGGTCATGGCCGCTCCCGAAAGATAGAGCGCATCGAAGCCGGCGGCTTTGGCCTGCAACGCGGCCATGCCGTTGTGAGTGCCGGGGATTCGCACGATGCTGCCCTCGCCGAGCAATGCCCGGAAGCGCTTCTCGGCAGGCTCGGAAGGATGATCGGATGCAAGAAGATAGGGCATGGTTGATGGCCTAAACATGTTGCGGCGCCGGGCAGGCTTCGCCGCGAAGTTGGATGGGCTGGAAGGGCCGGTTCTCCGGGCCGACATAGTGGGCCGAAGGCCGGATGATCTTGTTGTCCACGCGCTGCTCCATGACGTGGGCGCTCCAGCCCGAGGTGCGGGCGATGACGAAAAGTGGCGTGAACATTGCACGCGGCACGCCAAGCAGCTGATACGCGACGGCGCTGAACCAATCGAGGTTGGCGAACATTTTCTTTCGTTCCGCCATGACCGTCTCGATGCGCTCGGCGATCTGAAATCGCTTTGCCTGACCGCTTTCGCCGGAAAGGCGACGCGCCACCTCCTTGATTACCTGGTTGCGTGGATCCGCGATCGTATAGACGGGATGGCCGAAGCCGATAATCACCTCCTTGGCGTCAAGGCGCTGGCGGATATCGGCTTCCGCGCTGTCGGCGTCCGCATAGCGCAGCTGGATATCGAAGGCAGCTTCGTTGGCGCCGCCATGTTTCGGCCCGCGCAGGGCGCCGATGGCACCGGTGATGGCGGAATACATGTCGGCGCCCGTGCTGGCGATCGAGCGGGCCGTGAAGGTCGAGGCGTTGAACTCATGCTCGGCATAGAGGATGAGCGAGGTATGCATGGCCCGAATATCCGCTTCGCCGGGAGCATATGTCCGAAGCAGATGCAGGAAATGGCCCGCGATCGTCTCGTCGTCCGTCTCCACCTCAATGCGACGGTCGTTGCGGGCATAATGGTGCCAGTAGAGCAACATGGAACCGAGGCTGGCCAAGAGCCGGTCGGCGACATCGCGCGCTGCAGCGGGATTGTGATCATGGGTCTCGGGCACTACGCATCCGAGCGCGGAGACACCGCTACGCATTACGTCCATTGGATGCGCCGCCGCCGGGATCGCTTCGAGCGTGTTGCGCACGGTTGCCGGCAGGCCGCGAAACGCCATGAGCCTCGTTTTGTAAGCCGCAAGCTCGTCGGCAGTCGGCAGGCTGCCATGAACCAGGAGGTGAGCGACCTCCTCGAACTCGCAGGCTTCGGCAATGTCGAGGATGTCGTAGCCACGATAGTGGAGATCATTGCCGCTGTGACCGACGGTGCAGAGGGCCGTTCTCCCCGCGACGATGCCGGATAAAGCAACCGACTTCTTTGCGCCGGCCAGCGGGCGGGACAGTGCTTCGATGGTCATGATGCTCCTCCTAGACGGCGACGACGACGTTGGGCACTGCGACCGCCCCCGGTGGTCGCCAGTTGAATATTCCGTAGGCTTTTGACACGAAGAGGTGCCCGGGCGGGGCGGTGAAGGAGAGGCCGAGAAGTTCCCCCTCCTCGAGCTCGGCCAGCCGGTCAACAACCCCGAGGAAACGATCTTGCTCCTCGGGCGCGATGATGCCCTCGGTTAAGGTGCGGAACTTGGCGACATAGTCCCGCCGTCGAAACGGTCGGGCGCCGAGGGGATGGGCATCGGCGATCGCAATCTCGTCGACGATGACGCCGCTATCCTCGAGTGTCACGACGACGCGACCGCCAAGGGCCTTTTCGCGAGGGTCGCGACTGTGGTAGCGCCGCGTCCACTCCTCATCTTCCACAGTCGAGATCTTGTGCCAGAGTGCTACGGTTTCTCGCCTTGTAGCGCGTTCGGGCGCATAGGAGCGCTCGTGATGCCAGCCGCCGTCCTCGAGCGCAACGGCGAAGATGTACATAATGGAATGGTCGAGCGTTTCACGGCTCGCCCCGGGATCCATCTTCTGCGGATCGTTCGCTCCAGTGCCGATGACGAAATGCGTGTGATGGCTGGTGTGGATGACGATGTGCTTGACCCGTGACAGGTCGCCGATCTTCGGCCCGAGCCGGCGCGCCAGGTCGATCAAGGCCTGGCTTTGATATTCGGCAGAATGCTCCTTGGTGTAAGTCTCGAGGATCGCTCGCTTGGGCTCGCCGCGCTCCGGTAGCGGCACGGCGTATTCGGCCTTTGGCCCACCGAGCAGCCAGGCGATGAAGCCATCCTCGCCCTCCCAGGCCGGCGACGGGGCGTCTTCCCCGCGCATGGCTCGATCGACGGCCTCCACCGCCATCTTGCCCGCAAAACCCGGCGCATAGGCCTTCCAGCTCGAAATCGCGCCCTTGCGCGACTGCCTTGTGGTGGTGGTGACGTGCAGCGCCTGCTGGATTGCCTGGTAGACCGTCTCGGCCGGCAGCCCCAGGGCTGCCCCGATCCCGCCCGCTGCGGAAGCTCCGAGATGGGCAATGTGATCGATCTTGTGCTCGTGCAGGCAGATGCCTTTCACCAGATCGACCTGGATCTCATAGGCTGCGGCGAGACCGCGAACGAGAGCCTTGCCGGATAGGGCGCAATGCTGCGCCACCGCAAGAACGGGTGGGATATTGTCGCCAGGATGGGAATAGTCCGCGGCAAGGAAGGTGTCGTGGTAGTCGAGCTCGCGCACCGCGACGCCATTGGCCCAGGCTGCCCATTCCGGGGAAAAGCGCTGGCTCGACGGCAGCCCGACGATCGCTGAGCCTGGCGACAACCGATGCGGCTCGGCCTGAGCCCGCGCGCTGATGACCGGCCCGCGGTTCAACGACGCCGCCGCCACCGCCGCGTTGTCGATGATGCGATTGCCGATCATCTCCACGACTTCGTCTTCGACGGGTACGGGGTCGACCGCCATGTCGGCGATCTTCCAGGCGAGCTGCTGTGAACGCGGCAGATCCTCTGCCGAGGCGTAAGTACGGACGCTGTGGAGATTCAATGGATCGACTCCCGGTCGAGAGAAAGTTGGCATCCGCACGATCGCAAGGCTGCGAACGCTTGTGAATGTGCAATCGGGACTTGCATCGCGATCACATCAACCGCACTATTCGAAAACTTGGAAGCCATTGAAAGTACTGAAAAAGCGAACATTTGCGGACGACTCTCTAGTGAATTGCGAATGTTTGCGAATGTAGCAGCTCGGTTGCGCGGGAGACCCTGATGAAGAAAGCATTCATGGGCGGTCGGCTGAAGCGGCTGCGCGAAGAGCGCGGGTTGACCCAGATCGCGCTGGCACGGGCCCTCGACTTGTCGCCGAGCTATCTAAACCAGCTTGAAAAGAACCAGCGGCCGTTGACCGTGCAGGTTCTGCTCAAGATCAACGCCGTGTTCGATGTCGACGTGCAGCTCTTCGCCGAGGATGACGAAAGTGGGCAGATCGCGGATCTGCGCGAGGTCCTCGCTGATCCTGCTCTCACGGAACGAGTTACGCCCGGTGAAATTCGCGACCTCGTCGCGAACATGCCCGCCATCGGGCGCGCCTTGGTGGCGTTCCATCGTCGCTATCGCAATGTCGCGGAGCAGGCCCAGGCGATGATGGCGGGGTTGGGGCTGGGAGACGGGGAAACGCCGGGCCTCGCACCGGTCTTGCCCTACGAACAGGTGCGCGACTTCTTTTTTGCCCATCACAATCACTTCCTCGAGCTCGACCTCGCGGCAGAAAATCTGTTCGCCAGTGCCGGGCTCCTTGTCGGCGATGTCGCGGCGGGCCTGACGAACTATCTCGCCCGGCGGCACGACATCCGCGTCGCCTTCGACCGATCCGATGCCGGCAATACGCCACAGCGGCTGTTCCGGCCGGCAGACCGCATCCTTCAGCTTTCCGCGCAGCTCACGCCTGGACAGCGTGCGTTCCAGATGGCGGTTCAGATCGCCCTCATCGAAATGGCCGAGGCGATCGAGCGATTGGCGCAAAGCGCCGCTGCGGGCAGTACCGAGGCCCGCGCCCTGACGCGCATAGGCCTTGCCAACCATTTCGCCGGCGCGCTGCTGATGCCCTACACCATCTTTCTGGAAGCTGCAGAGGCCGTGTACTACGATGTCGACCGGCTGGCGGACCGCTTCGGCGTCGGCTTCGAAACGGTCTGCCATCGGCTGAGCACGATGCAGCGCCCAGGCGCCTCGGGCCTACCCTTCTTCTTTATCCGTGTCGATCGCGCCGGCAACATTTCGAAGCGCCAATCGGCGACCGATTTCCATTTCTCGAAGGTCGGCGGCACCTGCCCGCTCTGGAACGTCTACGAAGCCTTCGCCCAACCGGGCCGCATCCTTACGCAACTCGCTCGCATGCCGGATGGGCGTACCTATCTGTGGGTTGCCCGCACCGTCACGCATCGCATGGCCGGCTATGGCATGCCGGGCAAGACCTTCGCGGTTGCCCTCGGCTGCGACCTGCGGCACGCTGACCGACTCGTCTATTCCAAGGGCCTCGACCTGACGGACCCGGAAGCCGCGACGCCGATCGGTCTCGGCTGCAAGGTGTGCGAGCGCCACAATTGCCCGCAGCGCGCTTTCCCTGCGATCGGGCGGCCTCTGGTGATCGACGAAAAGCGCAGAGACTTTGCGCCCTATCTGGCTGACGACAGGTGATCGTGCGAGCGAGGCGATTTCGCAGGCGCTTGATTATCCATCGAATAGGTCATGCGGCACGGCGGGCTAATAGCTGCAATTAGCAGTTTGAATTTCACTTCGAAAATTATCTGACTCAAGATCCTTCCACTCATGGGAGGAAAACATGAAACAAAGAATAGTAACATGCCTCGCTGCCAGCCTTGCATTCTGCAACGTAGCCCTGGCAGATGAAATCACAGCATCGAAATCGGAAATTGTAGCCAAGCTTCCCTATTCGGTTGGCAACATCGCCTTTACGCCGGACAACCAGCTCATCTTAAGCCATCATCCGTTTTACGCGCCTGACATTCGGGTGGCCAAGCTGACGTCACCGACGACGTTCGTGCCGTTCCCGAATGCCGAGTGGAACACGCCGCGCAAGGACTCCGACCATTTTCTTGACAATGTGCTCGGGCTGCGTTCGGACGAGGACGGTGTTGTCTGGATCATCGACATGGGATTCCGCACCGGCATCACCCCGAAGCTGGTCGGCTGGAACACGCGCACGAACAGTCTCGAGCGCATCTATTACATGCCCAAGCCCACGACACGGGACGGTTCGCAGCCCCAGGATATCGTCATCGACCGCAAGCACGGCAAGTTCTACATCGCCGACGAGGATATCGGCCCCGGCGGCAACGGTTCTCAGGCCGCCATCATTGTCATCGACATGAAATCGGGCCTCACCCGCCGCGTGCTCGAGGGCGATGCCTCGACGGTTCCGGAAAATATTCCGATCACCGTGGACGGCAAGGATCTCACCGTTCCGGGCAGCGACGGCAAACCCACTGCCATCAAGGTCGGATGCGACGGCATCACCATGGATGTCAACTCTGAGTGGGTCTATTTCGCCCCCCTCAGCGGGCGTTCCGTCTATTGTATCAAGGCCGAGGATCTCGCGGATGAGTCGATCATCGCGTCAGAGCTGAGCAAGAAGGTCGAGCGCTATTCCGCCAAGCCCAACAACGGTGCCAGCCTGGCGCTGGGCGCCCTGTCGGCGCACGCCGCGCTCAAGCCCTTCCCCGCCGACTTCCGCAGTTCGCAGGTGGTGAATGCCGACGCGACGATCAACGTCCGCGTCGGCGGCCACGGGCCCGCGGTCGTGCTGATCCACGGCTTCGGCGAGACCGGCGACATGTGGTCGCCGATGGCCGCAGAGCTTGCGAAGGACCACACCGTCGTCGTGCCCGACCTGCGTGGCATGGGCCTGTCCTCGCACCCCGCCGGCGGCTACGACAAGTGGACGCAGGCCGGCGACATCCGCGCCGTCCTCGACAAGCTGGGCATCGACCGCGCCGACATCGCGGGCCACGACATCGGCGTGATGGTCGCGTATGCCTACGCGGCGCGCTATCCGGACAAGACGAGCCGCCTGGTCGTGATAGACTCGCCGATTCCCGGCATCCCGCCGTGGAACCAAATCGTGCGCATGCCCGCGTTGTGGCACTTCAACTTCGGGGGCCGGGACGCAGGGCGCCTGGTCGCCGGCCGCGAGCGCATCTACCTCGACCGCTTCTGGGACGAGTTCGCGGGCGACCCCTCGAAGATTGACGAAGCGACCCGCCGCCACTACGCCGCGATCTACGCCAAGCCCGGAGCGATGCATTCCGCGTTCGCCCAATTCCTCGCGATCGACCAGAAGGACGAGGCCGACAACCTCAAGGCGATGGAGACGAAGCTGACGATGCCGGTGCTCGCCATCGGCGCCGAGAAGGCCTTCGGCGCCAACGTAGCGGTCCAGATGCGCAACACGGCGACGAATGTACAGGAAGTCATCGTGCCGTACGCCGGCCACTGGCTGATGGATGAAGCGCCCGCGGCCACGATCGCCGCGGCGAAAGACTTCCTCGCTGCGCACTGAATGCGGCGGCTGCTCCCTCGCACAGGTTACGAATTATCCGTGTCGAGACTTGAAGCGGGATTTCAAGCGTGGTGTGACTATGTCTCCAGCCTGGAACGCCTGCTCAAGGGGAGCGGAACCATTCGAAAACCAGGCCCGTTCCACGTGGAGGGGCCTCCCTACTCCGGACCACTTCTCGATGGCATTCAACACCTTAGTCTTGTGGCGCCGGTTGTTCGGCAAGCTTGAATTAACCCACGCGGCCGAGTTGAGCGGGACCGGCGTTAAAGGCGGGCAGATCTGGTGACCGTTTCCATCGAGCAGGAAGAAGCCCCCCTTCCGCAGCCGGTGCTCGGACTGCTTACCCGCGCAGCGATTTTTCTCGTCGTCAGCCTGAAGTCTGGGCCGGAGAACGCCAGGAGCCTGCGGACCTTTTGTGGCGATCTGTCGGGTCTCATCCGTGCGGTGGAGTTTCGCGATATCGAGGCCGGCCTTACCTGTGTCGCTGCCTTCGGATCCGACGCCTGGGACCGACTGTTCGGAAGTCCCCGTCCCGCCGAGCTTCATCCTTTCCGGGAGATCCGCTCGGGAGGCCGCCACGCTGTCGCCACGCCGGGCGATGTGCTGTTTCACATCCGTGCCAGCCGCATGGATCTTTGTTTCGAACTGGCGACTGAGATCATGCAGCGCATCGGTGAGGCGGTCTTGCCGGTCGACGAAGTGCATGGCTTTCGCTACTTCGACGATCGTGATCTCATAGGCTTTGTCGATGGCACCGAGAACCCCAGGGGGCCAGCCGCCGCCGCTGCGGCCCTCGTCGGCGAGGAGGACGCCGCCTTTGCCGGCGGCAGCTATGTCCTGGTGCAGAAATATCTGCATGACCTGGCCGGGTGGAACGCCCTTTCCACGGAGGCGCAGGAGCGGATCATCGGCCGCCGGAAACTGACCGATATCGAGCTGGACGAAGCCGTCAAGCCGAGCTCGGCCCACAGCGCGCTGACCGTGATCGTCGAGAACGGCAAGGAGGTTAAGATCCTGCGCGACAACATGCCGTTTGGGCGGCCCGGCCATGGCGAATTCGGCACCTATTTCATCGGCTATAGCCGCTCGCCCCGCCCGACCGAGCAAATGCTCGAAAACATGTTCGTGGGCCGGCCGCCCGGCAATTACGACCGGCTGCTGGATTTCAGCCGTGCCGTGACCGGAAATCTGTTTTTTGCTCCCTCCGCGACATTTCTCGACGATAGTGGCGAGGAACAGCCCGCCGCGGCGCTGGCCACGCCATCGGCAGAGCCACCCCCGGTTTCGCCGGTCGACGACGCATCCCACGACACCTCGCACGACAGTTCGCGCGACAGTACTCTTGGCATCGGATCCCTCAAAGGAGACCACCGGCATGAATAATCTCCATCGCGAGCTGGCGCCGATTTCGGACGCGGCGTGGTCTGAGATCGAGGAGGAAACGACCCGCACGCTCAAGTGCTATCTTGCAGGCCGGCGTGTGGTGGATGTGCCGGTTCCCGCCGGCGTCGGACTGTCAGCGGTCGGCACCGGCCATCTTGTCAAGATTGGGGCACCCGCCGAGGGCGTCATCGCCAGGCAACGCGAGGTGAAGGCACTGGTGGAATTGCGCGTACCATTCGAATTGACGCGCGCAGCGATCGACGATGTCGAGCGGGGCTCGAACGATTCCGACTGGCAGCCTGCCAAGGATGCCGCCCGGATCCTGGCCTTCGCCGAGGACCGCGCCATTTTCGAAGGCTACGGCAAGGCCAACATCGTCGGCATCCAGGAAGGCACCAGCAATCCCGTCATGACCCTGCCGGCCAATGTGGATGATTATCCCGATGCCATCGCCCAAGCCCTGAGCCAGTTGCGCCTCGTCGGCGTGAACGGACCCTATGCCGTGCTGTTGGGGGCCGAGGCCTATACCGCGCTCGCCGAGACAAGCGATCACGGCTACCCTGTGCTGGAGCACGTCAAGCGTCTCATCGACGACGAGATCATCTGGGCGCCGGCCATTTCAGGGGCCTATGTCGTTACCACGCGCGGCGGCGATTTCGAGCTTGCCATCGGGCAGGATATCTCCATCGGATACCTCAGCCATACCGACGATACCGTCCGGCTCTACCTCCAGGAAAGCTTCACCTTCCGCCACCTGACGAGCGAGGCAGCCGTCGTGCTTCGCGCGAGTTCCGACAAGCCCTCTGCCTAAGATTAGACGTTCGCTCCAGACTGAGAGACATAAACCCCGTTCTGCGAATCCCCTGCTCGCTTGTCCGTCGCTATTGCTATGGAATGGGGGATCCGTTCCTCGGCCCGAGAGCATTCGATGGCCTTTGCCGCCACATCGATCCGACATCGGCTTGCGTCTAACGTTGGCTATGCGCCAATTGCAGAAGCTCTCCGTCTGCTCGGAAGCTGACATGTGACCACGCGTTTCCTCGCACCAGGATCGAAGGGCTCACGGCATGTTGGATGGCGCTCGCGAGGGCACAGGGATAACTTCATCTACACCGTTATACCAAGGTCGTGGCGCCGGGCGAGGCTCTCAAACGTGGAACGCAACGTTTTTGTCGGCGAAAGGCTCGGGATGCCCGACGGAAGGCTCACGACGTTCGCGTTCGGTCCTTTCCGCCTGTTCGCTGCGGAACGTCGGCTTGAGAAAGACGGCAAGCCTGTGCGTCTGGGAAGCCGCGCACTCGACCTTCTGATTGTTCTCGTTGAGAGCGCTGGCGAGGTGGTCTCAAATCACGACATTCTTGAACGAGTCTGGCGCGGTGTGACAGTCGACGAGGGTAGCCTGCGCTTTCATGTCAAAAATCTTCGCAGGGCGCTTGCGGACAATCTGCGGGACACCCCTTACATCACGAACGTATCCGGCCGCGGCTATTGTTTTGCCGCGCGCGTGGAGCGGCTGGATCGAGAGGGCATGCCCGGATCGAACGGAGCATCGCTCGCTGCAGCACCCAATTTGCCGATCCGGGGAAGAGCGATTGTGGGCCGCACGAACAATATAGAACTCGTATCTCGCGAATTGTCGCGCGGCCGCCTGGTCACCATTGCCGGGCCGGGCGGTATCGGCAAGACAACCTTGGCGATCGCAACGGCCGAAGCATTGCGCCCGAGCTTCGGCAATGCAGTGTTCTTCGTCGACCTGGCGCCGGTGGAGGATGCCGCGCTGGTTTTGAGCGCCGTGGTATCTGTGCTGGGCATCGTCCGGAGCGACGATGAGCCGATGGCGGCCGTCGTCGAGTTCTTGCGAAACCGGCGACTGCTTATCGTCCTCGACAACTGCGAGCAGGTCATCGAGGCAGTAGCCGCACTTGCCGACCGTATCGTTCGGGATACCATCGGGACGCATGTGCTGGTCACGAGTCGGGAGACGCTGCGGGTCGAGGACGAGCGCGTGCACCGGCTGATGCCTCTCGAATGCCCGCCCGACAAGGACGATATGTCGGCCGAGGAGGCAATGAGCTACGCAGCCATGCAGCTTTTCGTCGATCGCACAACCGCCGGCTTTGGCGGGTTTGTGCTTGACGATGCACTTGTACCAGCGGCCGCCGAAATCTGCCGCCGCCTGGACGGCATTCCGTTGGCCATCGAACTGGCGGCGGCCCGTGTGGAATTCTTCGGACTTTCCGGTCTAGCGCGCGGCCTGAACGATATGTTCGCCCTGTTGACGCGGGGGCGACGGTTTGCGTTGCCGCGTCATCAGACGCTGCGTGCGGCACTGGATTGGAGCTACCATCTGCTCTCGCCGATCGAACAGGCAGTCCTGCAGGGCATCGCCATATTCCGTACGACGTTCACGCTGGAATCGGCTCTCGCGATCGTGCCGGGACCGGCAACCACGGCCGACAACGCCACGGACGCGATGGCCAACCTGGTCGCCAAGTCGATGCTGACCGCGGACAGCACAGGTGATGTCGTGCAGTATCGACTGTTGGAGTCGACGCGGATCTATGCAAGCGAAAAGCTCACGGCTAGCGGCGACAAGCCAGAGACAGCAAGGCGGCATGCAGATCATCATTTGAAGTTGATCGAGGCCGCGCCCGCCGACTGGGAATCGGATGCTGGCAAGGCGTGGTTGCGGCTTCACGCCGGCCGGATCGATGACGTAAGAGCAGCGCTCGATTGGTGTTTTTCCAACACAGGCGACCTGTCGATCGGGTTGCGCTTGATTGTCGCTTCCGCGCGGCTCTGGTTTCAGTTGTCGCTGACCCTGGAATGCCGGGATCGGGTCGAGGCAGCTCTTCGGTTTGCGCTGGGCCGGCCCGAGCTGGACGGGGCCATGGAGATGCGGCTGCAGGCGGCCCTCGGCCACGCCCTCTGGTATTCGGCAAGCGAAGCGGACCGATTGGAGCGTGCTTTTCGCAGGGCCTTGGCGCTGGCCGATGAGGTGGGTGAGGTGCCCGTGCAATTGCAGGCGCTTTGGGGTCTATGGGCCGCTCGGCGCGCGCTTGGCCGATATCGGGAAGCCTTGGCGATTGCGGAGAATTACGCGACTCTGGCCGAGAAGGCCGGTGACGAGGCTGCCAGGCTGCTGGGTGGCAGGATCCTTGGATTGACCCACCATCAACTCGGCAACCAGGGGACTGCCCGCGACCTGTCCGAGCAGGTGCTGCGGGTCGGACGCCGTGCCGGGAATACCTTGAATAGCGAATTCCAGGTCGGGCACGAGATCACTGCGGCGACGATGCTGACGCGGATTCTGTGGTTGCAGGGCTTTCCCGATCAGGCAACGACCATGCTGCAGCAAGCCATCGCTGCGGCGGAACAATCCGATCACTGGTATTCGATGTACTACGTCCTCTGCTTTGCCGGCTGCCCGCTGTCGCTATGGCTCGGCAATCTTGCACAGGCACAGCATTACCTCGATCGGACTGTGAATCGTGCCGCGGCGGACCGATGGAGGCGATGCTGGGCGTTTATCCTGCGGCTGCGGCAAAGCGGTGAGCGAGAGGCCCTGATCGCGTCGTCGCTTGAGCCAAGAGTGGACTTGAATACGGCGCAGGAGATCGCCGCGCTGGCCTCGGCTGCAACAATACCGATGCCGCAGCCTGACGATGATGGGAGCGATGCTCTCTGGAGCTTGCCCGAAGTGCTGCGTGTCAACGCCGAAGTGCTGCTCTGGCAGGGCGGGCCGGATGCGGCAGCGGCTGCCGAGCCCAAGCTGCTTCGTTCCCTGGACCTGGCGCGGGCGCAGTCGACACTGTCGTGGGAACTGCGCACAGCCACCAGCCTGGCAAGACTATGGTATCGGAACGGCCGCATCGCTCCGGCCCGCGACCTCCTGGCGGCAACCTGCGATCGCTTCTCCGAGGGATTTGACACCGCGGACGTCGCCGGCGCGCGGCAGTTCATTGCCCAATGGTCCTGATAGCTTGCAAGGCCATACCTTTCCGGCACCCGGCGCGCCGATCCCACTCACAAGATATCCCAATCGCTCACACGACTAAGGCTGACCTACCTGCCAGCATTGCACTCGATTAGCGGCCGATCCGGCGGCCGCCTGCTTGGGCATCCTGGGTGCACTCCTCTGTTGGGGGCGCGCACCACGGTCGCGAAACAGGAGGTAGGGTCGTGTGCAGCAGTCCTTCATCCCCTATGCCGTCGCGCCGACTTGATCGCCGGCGAGTGCCGCTATCCTGCCTTCTCGGCGATTTCACCGCCCGCATTCAATCGATCCAACAGGGCCAGCAGGATCGGCGAGCTGTTGGCTCGGTGGTAACCCAAAACGAGATCAATGGCCGGTGCCTCCCCCTTGAGCGGGCGGCTGACCACCGACCAGGGCAGGAAGTTCGCCGCATAGGCCGGCAACAGGGCGTAGCCTCTGGTGGAGGCGACCAGCGAGATTCCCATGGCAAAATTGTCGATCGTCTGGGCCGGGGCCACCGGCACCCCGCGCTGCTTCATGTAGTCGCCAACGATGTCGCGCAAGACGTGAGGAACATCGGAGAAGCCGATGAAAGGATCATCCTTGAGATCGGACACATCGATCTCCGATTGCTTCGCCAGGACGTGGTCGCTTGGCAGGATAACCACGATGGGTTCGCGCCCGAGCAGCCGATAGGCCAGCCCTGGTTTCGGCTCCCTTCGGATGATAACCACGTCGAGCTTGCCCTGCTCCACCTCGTCGGCAAGTTGCGGGGAGTAGCCGCTCGAGACACGCAGTTCGAGCCTGGCCAAATCGTCGCCCAGCGCCCGGGTCACCTTGGCCAACCAGTCGACCTCTTCGCCGATGAGGAACCCCATGCGGAAAACCGGCTTCTCCGGTCGTGCCGCCCGTCGGGCGGCCTCGACGGCGGTGCTGGCCTGGGCAACCGCGAGCCGCGCGTGATCCAGGAAGGCGCGGCCCGCGACCGTGGGTTCCACGCCGTGCGTCGTGCGCGTGAGCAGCGGAAAGCCGACTTCATATTCCAGGTCCCGGATCTGACGGCTCAACGAGGGTTGGGATGTGTGCAGCCGGCGCTCCGCCGCTGCGGTCAACCCGCCCTCCTCGACCACCGCGATGAAGTACCGAAGATGCCTCAACTCCATGCCCACCTCATGCCTCCCAGGTATGGGGCGAAGCTTACAAAGTCTTTTTCACAAAGGCCAGAACGACCTACCTCATACCCACGAACGAAGGGAACGCTCTCGCGCTTCCATCTGAATAGGCAACGACAATGACGAGCTATGGACATGAGACGGCGCGGCCGACGGCATCGTCCTTCCCTTCCTGAAAACCCCTGATCCTTTGAAAGGAGCCATCCCATGGCAAATCTGAGCAACAAGGCTGCGCTCGTCACCGGCGCTTCACGCGGCATCGGCGCGGCAATCGCCAAGCGCCTGGCCGCCGACGGCGCCAACGTGGCCATCACCTATGCCCGCGGCGCGAACGCCGCCGCCGAAGTGGTCAAGGCCATCGAGACGTTCGGCGGCAAGGCAATCGCCATCCAGGCGGACGCCACCGACGCCAAGGCCGTCACGGCTGCGGTCGAGGCGACAGTCTCCGCCTTCGGCCGGCTCGACGTGCTGGTTAACAACGCCGGCACCGCCATCCCCAAACCATTCGAAGAGTCGACGCTGGAAGAGATGGATCAGGTGATCGATCTCAACCTACGCGGTGTGCTCGTCGCCACCCAAGCAGCGCTGAAGCATCTGGGTAGCGGCGGGCGCATCATCAATATCGGCTCCTGCGTCGGCGAGCGGATGATGACGCCCGGACTCGTCGCCTATTCCGCCACCAAGGGCGCGGTCAAGATGTTCACGCAAGGCTTGTCGCGTGAGGTCGGCCCGCGTGGGATTACCGTCAACAACATCCAGCCCGGTCCGATCGACACCGACCTGAATCCCGCAGCCGGCGATTGGGCCACCCCGCAGACCGAGAACACGGCTCTGAAGCGCTACGGCCACGTAGACGACATCGCCGCCATGGTGGCCTTCGTCGCCGGCCCCGAGGCCAGCTACATCACCGGCGCGAACCTCACCGTTGATGGCGGCACCAACGCCTGAGGCGCCCAGGGCCGGATGACAGCATCCGGCCCACCAGGAATATTTTTCTTCAAACATTTTGAGTGCGCGTGGCGGTTTAACGCCTTGAATCTGACGCGCCGCTAGGAGCACGGCTATGACCAATTGCAACGGAAAGACCGCCTTCGTCACCGGCGCCTCGCGCGGCATCGGAGTGAACCAGGCCTCTTCCGTCAGCGGCCTGCCGATGTTCGGCAACGCCTTCCCCGCCTGATTCCTTTTCCTTCTCCACTCAAAGGTTCTCGTCATGCCATCCGATCATCTGAAGCTGTATGAGTCGAGCGGATCGCCCAATTCGCGCCGCGTTCGCATTTTCCTGGCGGAAAAAGGAATTGGCGTTTCGCGCGTCCCCGTCGATCTCGGGGCGAAGGAACAACTCTCCGAAGAATACGCCAAGATCAACCCGAGACAAGTTGTCCCGACGCTCGTCCTCGACGACGGGACGGCAATCGGCGAGGTCCCGGCAATCCTGCGTTATCTTGAAGAGACACATCCGAACACGCCTCTGCTGGGCTCATCCCCCAAGGAAAAAGCACTGGTGACGATGTGGGAGCGCCGGATGGAGCTCGAGGGTTTCGCAGCGGTGATGGAAACCGTCCGCAACAAGGTACCAGGACTGAAGGGACGTGCGATCGCCGGTGCCCACGCCTACGAGCAGATTCCGGCCCTCGTCGAACGCGGAAGGCAGCGGATAGCGGACTTCTATGCCGATCTCGAAGTCAGGCTCGCTGCGGTGCCGTTCGTCGCCGGTGACAGTTTCGGCGTGGCCGACATTACGGCAGTCGTCGCGGTCGACTTCGCGACGAAGGCAGTGGATATCCCGATTCCCGAGGGGAACAGCACCACCCGCCATTGGTACGAGAAGATCGCTGCGCGCCCCAGCTTCACGGCCTGAACGAACGCCGCGGCCGCGGCCAGGGACGAGCACCCAGGCCGCCCCTTTCGTAATGCAATCCGAGGGTGGACGATATGGAAAAGGATTTCGAAAGCGTCGGGAATAAGGGAATCGTCGATAGCTACTACCAAGCGGGCGTGGAAGGGCGTCTGCCAGATTTCGCTGTTCACCTGCATCCGGACTTTACGACAACAGCGCCCAATTACCTCCCGTGGGGCGGCACGCATTTCGGTGCGGCATTCTTTCGGGACGAGGTGCTGCCAAGTCTGCCTGGCGTGCTCGACTTCGAGCGCTTCAACTACGATGCGTTCTTTGCCGAAGGCGAGCATGTCGTTGCATTGATCAATATCGGCGTCACCGGCATCGATGCGATGATCAAGATCTCCGAGCACTGGACCGTGCAAAACGGCAAAGCCACCTCGATCTGGGTCGCCTACTTCGAACCGCAGGCACTGCTCGACAAGCTTGGCCTCAGCCACGGCCTTCGTCGATGAGCAGGATCAATTCAAGGCTGCAGCACGGACAGATATCCCTGAGCCATCACCCGTATGAAACGCACCCGGCGGGCGGACGAAAGGTCGTCACCCTCTATGACCCCAACAAGAAATGTAAGGAGGAACTGCATACTCCGAATTTTTCACGCGAAGCTCTGGATTTCGGGAGTGACGTCTCGGGCGTGTGGAGTTTTCCGAACGATCGGGCACGAATTCCGGGCGATCTGACAGAGAGGCCTCTCCGCAACGCGTCACGCTACATCGCAAGTAAACATGCCGTCGAAGGCCTGACCAAATCCGGCGCCCTGGAGGCCGCTCCTTTTGGTGTCCGCGTCAACGCGGTGGCGCCCGGGTCGGTCGAGACCTGGATGCTCGATCGCTTGACCGGCTCACCGGACCGCAAGGCGGGATTGCTTGCTTCGATCCCGCTTCGCCGGGCGGGCAAGCCTGAAGAACTCGCGGACGCGATTCTGTTCCTGGCGTCGGACAATTCCTCGTACGTCACCGGCCGGATCATCAGCGTCAACGGCGGCAGGACCGCCAACTAACCGTCAGCCTGAACAAGGAATTTCACCATGACCACCTACACCCATGAGACCGTCCCAACCCAATTCGTCGAGGCCAACGGCATCCGCTTCGCCTATCGGCGCTTCGGCAAGACGGGCGGCGTGCCCATCGTCATGAACATCCACTTCCGTGGCACCATGGACCATTGGGATCCGGCCGTGACCGACGGGTTGGCACAGCAGCGCGAAGTCATCTTGTTCGACAATGCAGGTATCGGCGCCAGCTCGGGCGTGACGCCGGCGAGCATTCCGGGCATGGCGACAGACGCCATCGCCTTCATAAAGGCGCTCGGGATCAGCAAGGCCGACATCCTGGGTTATTCGATCGGCGGCAAGGTCGCCCAGGAGATCGCCGTGCAAGCACCCGATCTGGTGCGCAAGCTGATCCTTGTGGGTACCGGGCCGCGTGGTGCCGACACCGCCGCGAGCAAAGGGGGCGAGATCTTCGCGACCAGCTACGACCCGCCCGAACACCTCTGGATCGCAGCGCATTTCCTGCCCAATGAGGACGGCCACGCGGCCGGGCTAAAGTATCTTGAGCGCAAGCATCGCCGCAAGGACCGCAGCCCGGAAGTCAGTGAGGCGTCCGCCGCCGCCCAGTGGAAGGCCATCGCCAGCTCCAACGTGAAGACCGACGGCGTCTGGGACTATCTGGCCGACATTCACCAGCCGACGCTGGTGGTCGACGGCAGCAACGATCTGATCATTCCCACGGTCAACGGATTCACGCTGCAGCAGCACCTGCCGAATGCGCAATTGATCGTCTACCCGGATTCCAGCCACGGACCGCATAATCAGTACCCCGAGCTGTTCGTGGCCCATGCCACGCTGTTCCTGAATGCGTGACCGCCCGCCACCTTTCAACTGGAGGTCCATCATGACCGAGCGCACCATCAGGATTCCAAGTCCCGACCATCCGATCACCATCGAGCGGAACAAGCGCCGCGTGATCGTCACCTTGGGCGGGCGCGTGATCGCGGACACAAGCGAAGCGCTCACGCTGAGTGAGGCGAACTATCCGCATGTCCAATACGTCCCTCGGAAGGACGTGGACATGGAGGCGCTGGTTCGCTCTGCCACAACGACCTACTGCCCGTACAAGGGCGAGGCCGCCTACTTCAGCATTCCGGCCGGCGGCGAGCGGTCGGCTGACGCGATCTGGACCTACGAGGCGCCTTACGACGCCGTGGCCGAGATCAAGGATCGCCTCGCCTTCTATCCCGATCGCGTCGACGCGATCGAGCAACGCGGCGCCTGATGGGCGCCCTGAAAGGATAATTCATCATGTCTAAACTTACCGGTAAGGTCGCCGTCGTCACGGGCGCCTCCAAAGGCATCGGCGCGGCAATCGCCAAGACCCTGGCCGCCAACGGCGCCGCCGTGGTCGTCAACTACGCCTCCAGCAAGGCTGGGGCTGATCAAGTAGTCGAAGCTATCACCAGCGCTGGTGGAAAGGCCGTCGCGGTCCAAGGCGATGTATCGAAATCCGCCGAGGCCAAGGGCATCGTCGACGCAGCCATCGCTGCCTATGGACGGCTCGACATCCTGGTCAACAACTCCGGCGTCTATGAGTTCGGCCCCGTCGAGACGATCACCGAAGGCCAGTTTCATAAGATGTTTGACGTCAATGTGCTGGGCCTGCTCTTGGTCACGCAAGCGGCGACAGCGCACCTAGGCGAAGGCGGCAGCATTATCAACATCGGTTCCGGCGTGACGGCCATCACCCCGCCGCAGACGGCGGTTTACACCGCAACCAAGGGCGCGGTCGACACCATCACCGGCGTGTTGGCGAAGGAGTTTGGCCCCCGGAAAATCCGGGTCAATACTGTGAGCCCCAGCCTCACCGAAACGGAAGGCACCCACTCCGCGGGGATGATCGCTTCGGAGTTCGAGGCCGGCATCATTGCCCAGACTCCACTCGGGCGCCTCGGCCAGCCCCAGGATATCGCCGATGTCGTCGCCTTTATGGCCTCAGACGATGCGCGCTGGCTCACCGGCGAGCGGATTCTGGCCGGCGGCGGTCTACGGTGACTGTTCCGAGATGATCAGTTGGTTCTGGTCCGCCCCAAAAAGGCGGACCTCGGCCGAAGGTGGAAGCCTAAATCCTCGCGTGTACAATCCTAAGCCATGTACGCAACGAACGTAGCGCTGAGGGTGGAAACTGCCCAGGGCTCGCGTTCCAAATCGGATTAGGCTCGCGTTTCAACGACTCGGAATGTGTTTGACAGATTTCGATAGTTGGGAGTGATTTGAACCTCAGAGCTAAGTCGTTGATATTGTTGAGTACCGTTTGTTGCATTCGATAGTGACAACGAAAATCCCTAGCAAACCGTTGAATTTGCTAGAGGTTTTCCGTTTGATATGGTTGCGGGGGCCCGCAACCCCTTTTGTCATAACTTCTCCAACCCTTTGATTTCGTTCCGGATCGACGAATTCGAGGATGCCGAACAGCTCGCCGCGTAGCTCGGCATGCACCTCGCCGCGCTTGTCGCCGGGCCTGAGTGCGATCTCCCCGATCAGCGAGCGCAATGCCTCGGCGGCCCGGCGGCCGTCTTCATGGTCTGCCAGCGTCTGTGTGAAGTGCTCCACCCGCTTGCGGTAGAGAGTGGCGATGTTGGGATGCAGGTCGGGAACGTCGGCAGCGGACTGCGCCAGGCGTTCAGTGATCTCCGGCTTCTGCCGCTCCAGATCCTCCATCCTTGCTTTCATGGTGGGCTGATACAGACCATCCTCGATCGCCGCCATCATGCCGGCGATGGCGCGCTCAATCTTGTCGAGCGCCTTACGGTCCTGTTCACCTTTCACGCGACGCTCCTGGTTGAGCCGATTGGTTTCCTGGGCATAGGCCCGCACCGCCTCCCCAACGGCATCCGCCGAGACCAGCCTTTCCTTCAGGCCAGCCAGGACACGCTGCTCGATCTTGTCGCGGGTGATGGTGCGGCCATTGTCGCAGGTGCCCCGGCGTTGATGGTTCAGGCAGGCATAGCGATCACGCTGGGACAGGCCATAGCGCCCACCGCAACAGCCACAGGTGAGCAAGCCTGAAAGCAGGGAGACCGGCCGCTTCATGGTGTGCAGCTTTCTGGCTCTCGCCTTGCGCGTGCCGACGGCCGCCGCCTCGAACCGGCCGGCGACGGCCTTCTGCCTTTCCTTCACGGCCTGCCACAGCTCGTCTTCGACGATCCTCAGATGCGGCACTTCGGTGCGGATCCATTTGCTGGGTGGATTGGCTCGTGAGACCCGCTTGCCGGTGGCAGGATCCTTGACGAAGCGCTGGCGGTTCCACACCAGCACCCCAGTATAGAGTTCATTGTTGATGATGCCATTGCCCCGGATCACATGTCCCCGCACGCTGGTATCGCCCCAGTGCCGGCCGAGCGGGCCAGGAATGCCATCCTTGTTGAGGTCGACCGCGATGGCCTTCGGGCTCTTGCCTGCGGCGAACTCGCGGAAGATGCGGCGCACGATGATCGCTTCTTCCGGCACGATCTCGCGGTCACCGCGGACCGGGTCGCCTTCGGCGTCGAGCTTCTTCATCACCCTGTAGCCGTAGCATAACCCTCCCCCGGCCTTGCCCTTCTCCACCCTGCCCCGCAGACCGCGATGGGTTTTCAGGGCGAGGTCTTTGAGGAACAAGGCGTTCATGGTGCCCTTGAGCCCGACATGCAGCTCGCTGATCTCGCCCTCGGCCAGAGTGACGATGGCGACGCCGGTGAATTTGAGATGCTTGAAGAGGGTGGCGACATCGGCCTGGTCGCGGCTGATACGGTCGAGCGCCTCGGCAAGCACGATCGCGAACAGGCCACGCTGGGCATCGCGCACCAATTGCTGGAAACCCAGCCGTAACACGGTGCTGGCGCCAGAGATCGCCGCATCCTGATAGGTCCCGGCTACACTCCAGCCTTCGTGCCCCGCGTGCTCGCGGCACAGCCGGAACTGATCCTCGATGGAGGCATCCCGCTGGCTGTCGGAGGAATAGCGGGCATAGAGCGCGGCACGGGTCATGGCGGATCATCCTCTCTCTGGTCTGCAGGGGGTTTCGCCCTCCTCCCCCTGCCCTCTTCCTCTCGGCGGCCTGACCGATTGTCATTGGCCGGCCGTTGCTTCTCGAAGGCTTCCCGCGCCAACTGCCCGCCGATCAGCCGAGCGGTATCGAGCGCGATCCGATCCAGCTTTTCCCGGACCGTGTCCTTGGTGGCGCGGTTAGGCTCGGCAGGATCGGTGTTGTCGTTGGCCGGGGCCGACACCATAGGCCCCTTCTTGGTCTCTTCTGCCATCGGGTCGCTCCAAAGCATGGATCGACCTGTCATCAGATGCCTCCGAAGGGCGAAGGAAAGCACGAAGTTCGTGCCATGGAGCTGCAGCGTGCAATAACTTGCGCGCTGCGGTTTCGTCCCAGGCGTCAATTCTGACTCGCAGGCGACAGCCAGCGTTCCTCCGCTCATGCGTCACCCGCAGCGTGTCTTTTAGAGCAAGACAAGCTGCCCTCGCCCGTCCGCCAAGCCTTTTACCTGCCGACGTTCCCGCCATTCCGCGAATTCCACGGTGACGATCTCACACAGGGGAGCGACCCCACGCCAGTGATCGCGGCAGATGCTGGTGTCGATGCCGATGCCGCAATCCATGAACAATCCGGTCTGCTGCTCGAACGCGACGCCCGGCCCTGATATCAGCAGCTCGAAGCACTGGCGGCCCGAATAGCGAAACGATGCCGAGCTTTGTGGCAGGATGAACACGCCGTTGTCCGCGATCTCAGAGGCGATATCGATCACGGCAAACTCGAACGCCATGAAGCCGCGGCGATCGCCAGATGTCGGCAGCTTGCCAAAGGGCGGGTTGGCAATTGCCCAATCGAACATGGTCCCTTCGAGCTCCCTCTGCCACCACTTCCGCCAGTCGAGGACGTCGGCGCAGATCCATCGTGCCTCCGGCAGCAGTTTGCGTCCGATTTCGACGAAACGCGGATTGATCTCGATGCAGGTCAAGTCCACCGCGCCGCGCCATTTTGAGCGCTGCTGGACCCAATAGGCGAGACCGCCGATCCCGGCGCAGAGGTCGATCACCCGGCCGCGTCCCGGCTCAAGGGCAAAATCGGCCGCCAGATCCGTCGGTGTGAAGAACACGCCGGCAGCGGCGACATTGTGTTCCGCACCCGGATGCCAATTCTCAAGAACGAAATCCTTCTCGTTCTCGCTCAACGCACCCTTCCTCAATAAGGCTTCCGCCTCAGCGTGTGCCTTCATCTCAGCTTTGCACAACTTGCCCATCTTGCTGCTCTTTCCTTGGATCGGCGAAGCAGGTCTCCGCCTGCTTCCCGAGCTCGTGCGGAACAGCGTGTGGGTGGGGGCAAGCATGAACTGGGGAGGGGGATCGCCCGCCCCCTTGGGCGCCGCCGCTCGCGGCGGCGAGATTGTCTGAGCGCAGCGAAGAGAATTTCGGGGAGACCCCAGTTCATGCTTGCTGGGGAGGGAGAGCAGCGCTCTCCCTCCCCGCGCACTTCGCAAAAGATCGGGAGATGCTCGCGGCTCAAGCTGCGGCACCGACTTTCTACTTCGGACTATAAATTCCGTGAGCAACAAACGACCGCGGCTGACCAAGGTCGCCTCGCACGTTACCGGAGCACGAAGCGCTCTTTATATCGCCAGGCGGCGCATGGTCCCCCGGCGTAGGTTGGTATAGGGATACGATCAGGTGAAGTTGAACTGGCTCTGCTGGAGGCTGGCCACGGTGGTGTTCTTCAGCGTGATCGTATCGTTGGTATCGGCGGTGATGATCACGTCGCTGCCCGACTGCGCGGTATGGGAAAGCAATGTCGCCCAATCTGCGAAGACCGTGTGATCGATGTTAATTGTATCGGCGCTGGTGCCAGAGGCAGTGTAGCCAGTAATCGTATCCTTGCCAAAGCTCGGCGTGAACACGAAGGTAACCCTCTTAAAGGAGACCCGCCACAGCTTCTGATCGTCCGTACAGCCGCGGAACTCGATCTCCACTAAACGCGCTGGCTTACCTACACGACATAGGTTTCGGGGCCGCGCACCGGGTGACATATTCAATCGATTTGGCGAACCTGATATTTAGTCACCCAGCGCTCGCCCTTCAGCGCCGCGTTAAACAAGGCGTGGAATTCCTCGTCTGGTCGCAGACGCCGATCGGTGTGAGGGCGATGACTCAGCTGGTCAAGATGGATTGGTGTCAAGTTACGCGCCCGCGCGATTGCGTTCGTTAATGTAGACTTGCCGCTATTGGATGGCCTCATAACGCATATACGCGGGCCAAGATCGTCAAGCCTCATGTCCCACCACGCTCTGCGTCTTTATACGCTAACCACCCTCCAAGAATTACATATGCGCGCGCTTGGAATATCTTTGTCAAAGCTTCCAGCCTCAGCGCGGATTGTAGCAACCGACTTCCACTTCCTCGCAAATTGGGCTTTCTGCGTCAGATCAAGGGGGCTGCAGTTGATTACAAGGCTTCCGAAATTTTGATCGACACCGGCTCGGCGGCAACCTGCGCTTAGTACACCGCACAACGCCAGGCGCTTAGTCTTCTCGAAAGCGGAGACATGAGCATGCGAGTCAAAAGCCTTTTCGGTTTGAGCGTGACGTTAGGCGTATATGCCCTGTTCGCTGCCATTCATTTTGAGCCCGCGCACGGCCAGATCTTGGACAGGTCGCCGTGGCCAACCAAGGAATGGCTTACGTCCACACCAGAAGAACAAGGCATGGATTCGTCGGAACTCGCCACGCTCGTTGCCTTTGGTGCAAGTCACGGCTTTGACAGTTTGCTCGTCGTGCGGCACGGGCGAATAGTGACAGAGGCCACGTATGCGCCCTACACCCCGGATATTCGGCACGATATTCACTCGTGCACCAAAGCGATTCTCGGCACTCTGGTCGGAATGATCTACAAGGACGGCCAGCTCGACCGTCTCGATCACCCGATGCTGGATTTTTTCGCCGATCGCCGCATCGCGAATGTCGACGACAGAAAGAAGGCCATCACCGTCCAAAATCTCTTGGATATGACTTCCGGGCTCGATTGGGATGAGGGCTTCGAGGGCGGCAAGGAGCAATCGTTCAACGATTTGAAGCAAAGCCCCGATTGGTCCCAGTTCATTCTCGACCGTCCGATGGCGCGTAGACCAGGAGAGGTTTTTTATTATGACAGCGGCAATTCGCATTTGCTTTCCGCGATTGTCACCAAACTCACCGGCAAGCCCGCCGAAGAGTACGCAAAGCAAAAGCTTTTTGACCCGCTAGGCATCACCACCTGGCACTGGGATCGCGATCCTCAAGGTATTTCGACCGGAGGTTGGGGGCTGTCCTTATTGCCGCGCGATATGGCGAAGATCGGCTATTTGTATTTGCATGGCGGCGAATGGGAGGGAAGGCAATTGCTTCCCCCTGGCTGGTCGGATGTTTTGCATCATCCGACTGTGAACATGCATGCATCAAACGACCCCAACCAACGCTATTCGGACCTGTTCTGGGTATTTCCCGGAGGGCGTGTCTTTATGGCGAATGGCTGGCACGGCCAGAACATAGCGGTGTTTCCTGACCTCGATATCGTGGCGGTGGTGACTGCCCACAAATATGTATCGCAATTCGCGCTGATCGAAGGCATTTACGCAGCAGTCAAGTCTGAGGCGGCGCTCCCCCCCGCCCCGAAGACCACTGAGTTCCTTGCGGATGTGATCAAGGCTGCATCGGTCGAGAAACGAACGGACGTTAGCCCAACGCCTGAAATCACTCCTTCGATTTCCGGGAAGAGCTATAAATTTCCCGACAATGACCTAAAGCTAAGCTCGCTCAATTTATTCCTGACTAAGCCGCATCCGCATATTGAATTTGAAATATATACAGGTGATCCAGCAACGCCTATCGCGAGGTACGATGAACCAATCGGACTCGATGGATTATATAGCATGGGTTCGCCACTGAAATCTGGCCCTGCTGCAGGTTACACTACGGCCATGAAAGGAACATGGTTGAATGGGCAAAGTTTTGCAATCGACTTGCAGATTCTGGCATTCGGTGAACAGCGCAAATATCTTCTTACGTTCAATGGCGAGAAAATCCATATTCGATTCGAAGATGGGGATGGCCGAGTAGTGTCGATTGATGGCAAGCAGGCCGGCTAGCCTGCCGTCTACGGGCTTCTGTTCAAAGCCGCGGCGCGGGCGCTTACGACGATCGCCGCCGATTCCAGACATTTGGGCGCTCAGATTGGTCTCACCGCCGTAATGCACACCTGGGGCCAGAACCTTGATCACCACCCGCATGTCCATTGCATCATTCCCGGCGGCGGCCTCTCGCCCGATGGCAAACGCTGGATATCCTGCCGCCCTGGCTTCTTTCTTGCTGTTCGCGTGCTCTCGCGCCTGTTTCGCAGACTGTTTCTCGAGGGCCTCGTCGAACTCTTCGAAGCTGGCCAGTTGAGCTTCTTCAATGATCTGGCGGAACTTGTGGATCGAACCGCATTCCTTGCCCTCCTCGCGCCGCTGGGAAAGCGGGAATGGGTTGTCTACGCCAAGCGCCCATTCGCCGGGCCAGAACAGGTGCTGGCCTATCTGGCGCGGTACACGCACCGCGTCGCTATCAGCAACAGCCGTCTCGTCGAGATGACGGACGACCATGTCGCCTTTCGTTGGAAGGACTATCGCCAGAAGGGGCGATCAAGAGGCAAGACGATGACGCTCGCCGCTGTTGAGTTCATTCGCCGATTTTTGCTTCACATCCTGCCCGAGGGCTTTTGCCGCATCCGGCACTACGGCCTCTTCGCCAATGGGCATCGCGCCGGCAAACTCGCTCTATGTCGCCAATTGCTCAGTGCGCCGCACTCCAAAGGCGCACAGGCCATATCCACGGCGGATGCCGATCCGCCGGCCACACCCGCTGGGGTGCCAGCATGCCCCTACTGCGGCGGCCGCATGACGCTCGTCGGCAGCTTTGAGGGATCGTTTTCGCGCCCGCGCCCAACATGGAGGGCTGATACGTCATGAAGCCTTCCACGGGCTCAGCTTCTACCCGTCCGCGCAATTGCATCCCACCCGCGTGCCGCGGGAACGGCAAGATGCGGCTGCATCGATACGATCCCTCCCCAAAAGCTCGCCGGCCAGGGCTGAAACACCGACAAAAAGCCTTCGAACATCCGACCATCGCGCGCTTCGCCCGCATCGATCCCTCCGCCCTACTCGCAAACGCACCCCGGCACAGCGCCAAACACCTCCTCGCACCACGTCAATCGCCATAGCGCCAAACTCGACCCGCGGTTTCGTGCAACGAAGGTTTCGCAACGCCCCCTAAAATCGGCGCTCGCCCCGGCTCGCGCACCCGAGGGCGTCACGAAACCTCTTAAGTTATGCGAATCACATAACTGCTTCGCATGTTGGGACTGGGCGCTCCCATCCGCTGCGTTTCACATTGCTTTTGGAAGGCAAGAAGGCAAACCCGGGCGTGACGAACATCCGCGACGGGCATTGTTAACTTAAGCTATCTTGCTCAGAAGGACGGCAATTTCTGTTCACCTGGAACGTCTCATTCGGGCATTTTCGGGTCATGTGGAAGCTGGGATCTGCAAGAAAATTGCTCAGATCAATGTGCTCGTCGGTTAAGTTGACAGTGCCCCGCAGTGTCATAAGAACCTCTGAAAGCCGCCTCACTGCGCCTGTCCGTCCGGCGAAAAGGGATCTTGCTGATCTTGGGTCAGACCGGCAACCCGAGCTGCTTTCGCAGGCTCTTGTCGAATGCGGACGCGGGGACGAAACGGCGCAGGAAACTGACCTGACGTGCCATTTTGCCCGCCGCATAGCGGCTCTTTGGAGCGGGATCGGTCGCAGCCGCCAAAACGGTCTTGGCTACGACTTCGGGCGCATCGCCTTTTTCCATCGCTTTCCGCACGGCTAAATTCATTCTAGCGCGCGCGGAGTCGTAGATATCGAGCAACTGATCCGGCCTGGCGAGATTGTCCTCGAATGACGTGCGGGTATAGGCGGGCTCGACCAAGACAACGCGAATTCCGAACGGGCGCAGTTCATGGTCAAGCGATTCAGAATAGCCTTCAATGGCATGTTTGGTCGATGCGTAGAGCGCGAAATAGGGAGCTGGGATAAATCCCTGCACCGAGCTCAGATTGACGATTCTGCCCTTCCTTTGATGGCGCATTATAGGTAGCACCGCTCTGGTGACGCGCAGAACGCCGAAGACGTTCACGTCGAACAGTGCCTGAGCCTGCGCCATCGAGGATTCCTCTGCGCCGCCAAGCAGCCCGATGCCGGCATTGTTGACGAGCAGGTCGATGCGCCCAGCCTTGGCCATCACCTCATCGACCAGTTTCGCCACGGACTCATCATCGGTCACGTCACAGACCAGCATGGTCATACCATCGATGCTTTGGGCGGTCGCACGGCGGCTGGTTCCGAATACGCGAAAACCCGCGTTCTGCAAGGCTTTGGCCGCCGCGCGCCCGATGCCGGAGGATGCCCCTGTCACCAGGGCGACGCCAGGATTGTTCTTGTTCATGGGATTCACGTCTTTCCTATCGCGAATGTGATGGATCGCTTGCCTCTTCGTCCCTGCCCTGTTTGTCGGCTGCTTCTCCAGTGGGTTGGGAAAACAGGAACGGTCAGAGGAAAGGCTTCGATGTTGTGCCTGCAGCGCTCACCCGGGTTGGAGAACCCATCGTCATTGGCGCGGTCCGTGCTGGGCATCGCCCGCAGACGACCCCGTCAGAATGCTCTCGGCCGCCGCTTGCAGGAACCGCTTCGACAACTGCTCGTCGTTCACAGCCCGCGAGAGGACTACCGCACCGACCATGGTCGAGAGAATGGCCATCGCCTTGCCACCGCGCTCCTCGCCGTCGGCCTCGCCGACCCAAGGACCGAGCATTTCGAGGTAGTCTCTGATCCCGGCTTCGAATGAGGCCTTCACATCGGCGCCGTGCCTGGCAGCATCCGAGCCGAGCGCAACGACCGGACAGCCTTCCATCTTTTCCGCGCCGTGCTCCATGCTGAGGTAGAACGCGATTACCGCGCCAAGCGGGTCCTGCGGATTGGTCGCACCTGCGGCTGACCATCGTTGAAAGGCACTCTCCAATGCCCGCCTGGACGCTTGCGCAGCCAAGTCGTCCTTCGACGCGAACTGCTTGTAAAACGCGCCCTGGGTCAGCCCGGCACTCTCCATCAGGTCCTTGAGACCGATGCCATCGAAGCCGTGTTCCCGAAAGAGGCGGCTGGCAACATCGATCACGGTTTGCCTATTTTTGTCAGCCTGAGTGCGACTCACACGCATCGCCGATCTCCAAAATTAGATTGCGTTTAACATCTATATTCGATATAGAGTTCGAACGCAATCTAATTTGGCAAGGCGACAAGCATGAAAATGAGACCCGCTATTATGGTGTCGGGCGCCCTGATCGCGGGGCTTGGGGTGGCCGCCTTTGTCGCGCTTTCCCTTTCCGGGCAGAAAGCCGCGGCCCTGACCGACCCGAGACAGGAAGCGCCTGTCGTCAGACTGGCAGTGGCAGCGCCGGTGACCGGTTCCGAACGGGCCTTCACGGGTATCGTCGGGGCAAGGGTGGAGAGCAATCTAGGTTTTCGCGTTCCCGGTAAGATTGTGGAACGGCTGGTGAATGCCGGTCAGCAGGTCAAAGCCCATCAGCCGCTGATGCGAATCGACGAAACCGACCTCCGCTTGGCGCTGACGGCGAAGCGCAACGCTGTGACTGCGGCACGCGCTGTGCTGACACAGGCGAGCGCCGACGAGTCGCGCTATGCAGTTCTGGTCAAAAACGGACTGGCGGCAACGCCGCAGCGTTATGAGCAGGCGAAGGCTGCGCTCGATACTGCGACGGCACAGCTTGCCGCAGCGGAAGCGGAAGCGAAGGTGGCGGAGAATGAGGCCGCCTATTCCGTTCTGGTAGCGGATGCCGATGGAACGGTAATCGAAACGCTTGCCGAGCCGGGACAGGTCGTCTCCGCCGGTCAGGCCGTGGCTCGACTTGCCCACGCCGGGCCCCGCGAGGCGGTGGTCGCACTGCCCGAAACGATCCGGCCGGCGATCGGCTCGGTGGCCGAGGCCAGTGTGTACGGGAGCGATGGGCGTCATTACACGGCACATCTCCGGCAGCTATCGGATTCCGCCGACGCCCAGACCCGCACCTATGAAGCCCGCTATGTGCTCGACGGCGAGGCCGCGGCAGCACCGCTTGGAGCAACGGTCACCATTCGGTTGGTCAATCAGGCGAGCCAGCCTGAGGTGGAAGTGCCACTCGGAGCTGTGCTGGACAATGGCCAGAGCACCGGCGTCTGGGTCTTGGATGGCGCCACCTCGACGGTGAAATTTCAGCCCGTCAAGCTTGTTCGCGTGACCAGCGAAACCGCTGTGATTTCAGGATTGTGGTCAGGGGCACCGGTTGTTTCGCTCGGGGCTCATCTTCTGCAGGAGGGCGCTCGCGTCCGGACTGCTTCTGGAAGCGGGAGCAACTGATGAGCCTCAATCTGTCCGCGCTTGCGGTTCGCGAACGCGCCGTCACCCTGTTCTTCATCGTGCTCCTGGCTGCCGCCGGCGTCTATGCTTTCGTCAAGTTGGGGCGGGCGGAGGATCCATCCTTTACCATCAAGACGCTGACGGTCACGACCGTATGGCCGGGCGCGACCGCGCGCGAGATGCAGGATCTCGTCGCCGAGCCGCTCGAAAAGCGTATCCAGGAGCTGACGTATTATGACCGTGTCGAGACGACAACACGGCCAGGCTATGCCTTTCTGACCGTTACGCTGAAGGATAGCACGCCACCCTCCGCGGTTGAGGAAGAGTTCTACCAGGCGCGTAAGAAACTCGGAGACGAAGCGCGGAATCTGCCGCCCGGCGTTCTCGGCCCGTTCGTCAACGACGAATATTCCGATGTGAGCTTCGGCCTATACGCGCTAAAGGCCAACGGCATGCCGATGCGCGAGCTTGTACGGCAGGCCGAAGCGATCCGACAGGATCTTCTGCATGTGCCCGGCGTGAAGAAGATCAACATCCTCGGCGAGCGCCCCGAACAGATTTTTGTCGAGTTTTCCTATGCCAAACTCGCCACGCTTGGCGTATCGGCGCAGGACATAGCCTCTGCCTTGCAGCGGCAAAACACCGTCACGCCGGCGGGTTCGATCGATACGCGAGGCCCGCAGGTCTTCATCCGGTTCGATGGAGCCTATGACAGCGTCCAGGCGATCGCCGATACTCCGATCGTCGCCGGCGGACGCACGTTGAAACTCTCCGACATCGCAGATGTGCGGCGCGGTTACGAAGATCCTGCGACTTACATCATCCGCCACGAGGGTGAGCCCGCCGTCATGCTTGGGGCGGTGATGCAGCAGGGGTGGAACGGGTTGGAGCTCGGCAAAGCCCTGGCTGAGAGATCGGCCGCCATCGCACAGACACTGCCTCTCGGAATGACGCTCGCCAAGGTCAGCGACCAGGCGGTGAACATCGAAGAGGCGGTTGGCGAGTTCATGCTGAAATTCGTGATGGCGCTCGGCGTCGTGCTGTTCGTCAGTCTGGTCGCACTCGGCTGGCGGGTTGGTATCGTCGTGGCCCTGGCCGTTCCGCTGACGCTTGCCGTTGTGTTCCTCATTATGCTGGAAACAGGCCGGTTCTTCGACCGTATTACGCTTGGTGCGCTCATTCTGGCGCTCGGCCTTCTCGTCGACGACGCTATTATTGCCATCGAGGTGATGGTGGTGAAGATGGAAGAGGGCGTGGACCGCATTAAGGCGGCCGCCCATGCCTGGAGCCATACGGCGGCGCCGATGCTCTCGGGCACGCTCGTGACAATCATCGGGCTGATGCCGGTTGGCTTTGCCAGTTCGACCGCCGGCGAGTACGCGGGCAACATCTTCTGGGTCGTCGGTTTCGCGCTGATCGTTTCCTGGATCGTGGCGGTGATCTTCACCCCTTACCTCGGCGTCAAGTTGCTACCTGCGATCAAGCCAGTCGAGGGTGGCCATCACGCCATCTACGACACGCCGAATTACCGGCGCCTGCGGAGGGTGATCAAATTCACCGTGCGCCACAAGTTTGTGACCTGCGCCGTCGTTGGCGTCGCCATGGCTCTCTCTGTCGTTGGAATGGGAGCGGTGAAACAGCAGTTCTTCCCGACGTCGGATCGTCCCGAGGTGCTGGTCGAAGTGCGCATGCCGGAAGGCACGAGTATCGAGGCAACGACGGCTGCGGTCGAAAAGCTCGAACGCTGGCTGAAGGAGCAGCCTGAGGCGAAGATCGTCACGAGCTACATCGGCCAGGGCGCTCCGCGCTTCTTCTTTGCCATGGCGCCGGAATTGCCGGACCCGGCTTTCGCCAAGATCGTTGTTCTAACCCCTGACGCGGGGGCGCGCGAGACGTTGAAACATCGGCTCCGCGATGCGGTAGCACAAGGGCTGGCACCCGAAGCCTTCGTTCGCGTCACGCAACTCGTATTCGGTCCTTACACGGCATTTCCTGTCGAATTCCGCATCATGGGACCCGATCCTACGCAATTGTATCAGATTTCCGAGAAGGCCCTCGACATCATGCGGGGCGTCGCGGACGTGCGCCAGGCCAACCGCGACTGGGGCAATCGTACGCCCGTACTTCGCTTTATCCCCGACCAGGATCGGCTGAACCTCATCGGCCTTTCGCCGGCCGAGGCGGCCCAGCAGATGCAGCTGCTGCTGACGGGCATTCCGGTCACGCAGGTTCGCGAGAACATTCGCAACGTTCCCGTGGTGGCGCGTAGCGCCGGCGAAAATCGCCTTGATCCGGCACGGCTGGCCGATTTTTCGCTGATAAGCCGGGATGGCCGCCAGGTTCCGCTCGATCAGATTGGCCGTTCCGAAATCCGGTTTGAGGAACCGATCCTGAAACGCCGCGATCGAACGCCGGTCATCACGATCCGGTCCGATATCAACGAGGCGACGCAGCCTCCGGAGGTTTCGCAACAGGTCATGAAGGCACTTCAGCCGCTGATCGCTTCGCTTCCGGCGGGCTATCGCATCGAGATGGGCGGAAATATCGAGGAGTCGCTCAAGGCCAATGTCGCGCTTGTCAAGATATTCCCAGCTATGATCGCTGCCATGTTGATCGTGATTATCTTGCAGGTTCGCAGCCTCTCGACGATGACCATGGTCATGTTGACGGCACCCCTCGGTCTTGCTGGTGTGGTTCCGACGTTGCTTATGTTCAATCAGCCCTTCGGGTTCAATGCTATCCTCGGACTGATAGGACTGGCAGGAATCCTGATGCGCAACACGCTGATCCTGACTGAGCAGATCAAGGAGAATCAAGCGGCCGGGCTTGACGACTACCATGCCGTCATCGAGGCGACTGTCCAGCGGACACGGCCCGTTATCCTGACCGCACTGGCTGCGGTTCTTGCGTTCATTCCACTGACACACTCGGTGTTCTGGGGATCAATGGCCTATACGCTTATCGGCGGCACGGCGGCCGGCACCGTGTTAATCCTGCTGTTCCTTCCAGCGCTCTATGCCGCGTGGTTCCGGATCAGGCCGCCTGCGGATGAAATCCATGAGGGTTCGAAGGAGGAACCGGAACGGCAAGCAGCAATGGCTGCAGAATAGAGGCTTTGTCTAGCTGCGGGTTGAGCTATCTGGGAGCTGCTGATCCATATGTGTTCCGGCCCAGTGGGCTGCAAGTCGCGCTAACCACGGTAGCCACACGGCTAGGTATATGGACTGGATTGCGATGGCTGATGAGATTTGGAGAAGATGCTCCTATGTCAGGGTTCGAAATCGAAAAGCGACTTCGAACCAGCCTCGTCGTAAGGGTGAGAAGGAAAATATCCAGGCAGGGCCTCATGGCCAATGCGCGGGTCGGCCTTAAGCTTGTCCCGACCAGTCGTATTGTTGAAATCGCTCCTAGTCATCGATCTGGGATCAAAATTTGATATTGGCGTAACAAGATGGCTCTCGCTCGGAGGGCTGCGACGCCCCTCCGCTGAAAGGCGGCGACCGCCGGGGATCCGACGCGAGCCGATCCCCAGCGACATATCGATATTACTTGCCCTCGGAGACCCACTTGAGGGTCGCGAGCCAGATCTCATGGCCGTGATGCATGAGGCTCTCGTCGGTCGCGCGGAGATGAGTAGCATCCTTGCCCTTGCCGACTTCATCGGTGACGACCCGACAGGAATCGCCGAACGAGGCTAGATACCAGGTATGATAGAAAGTGGGTTGGGCTCCCGGCGCGTAGCCGTACCAGCCGATGCGGCTGAACGGCTCGAACTCGTTGATGCGGCTCTCGAGAGGCAAGCCGAATGTTTCCCACCGGAAGATCGTACCGCTCTGCAAAATGTTGCCGCCGCCAGCGTTGATCTGGACGTTCTTCGAGTTCGGATACCATTGCGGCCACTTGGTGGCGTCGATGATGTGGCTCCAGATTTTCTCGCAACTCGCGTTGATCACCAGTTCGTTGTGGGAGAACAAGTCAGCCGTCGTCGGATCGAAACCTTCCGGCCAGTGGATATCGGGCGAACGGTTCGCCAGGTCGCTCTGCATGGTCGTGCTCCTTGTTTGGAGAGCAGGAAAAAGCGTGGGGTGTTCAGGCGGCCGCAGCTTGAGTTGATGTCTGGTCATCATTTGCCGAAAGGCCCGGATACCATGTTTCGAATTGGCCGCGGAGCGTGCCATCAAGGGTTCGGGTGCGGATCTGTAGGAGCATATGGGCGCCGCGTCGCGACCATTGTATCTGCTGCTTCTTGGTGAAGCGCTTGGCGATCACGACATTGACGGCGGACTCCACGAACGACGTGGCGATGCGCTCGTCGTTGCGATAGCGTTCGCCATAATTTGGAATCGCATGGGCGTTGTGCTCGATATAAGTGGCGAATTCCGCGACCGCCTGGGTGAACGCCTTCAGGTTGGGATAGCTGCAGTCTTCTTCGAGCCCATAGAGGTCATCCGCCAGATCCTGGCTCCAGAACAGGCTGGCGCGGGAATTGCCATGCCAGAGGTACCGCTTGATCCGCAGCAGATTGCGGGCAATCCGCTCGCCGGCTTCCTGGTCGTGATGGACGAGACCTTTGGCATACTGGCCAAGCACCGTCAGGCGCATGGTGATATGAAACCAGTCCAGATGATGCTCGGCATAAGGTGCCATCTCGGCCGCTAGGTTGCGGACGTCATCGCCACCATCGGTCAGGAAGGTGACGGCTTGGTTCAGTTGCAGGCCTTGTGAACACAGGTGTTCCCACAGTCGGCGTTTCGGCTTGGTATCAAAACTCTGGACCAAGCCGAGATAGCGATCACTGCGATCCTGCGGCAGCGACTTACCGACCAGAATCCCGAAATGACTTTTCCTGTCGGTCCAGTCGCGCACGTAGCCGCCATCGATGCCGACGACCATCTCGCCTTCCGGCAGCGGCAGCGCCTTCCAGTCGCGCGGGCAGCTGTCGACGAAGTTCGGGCGCTCATCGCCAAGTTCGGATTCGAGACGCTCCGCCATACGGTGCAGATGATTGCGCACGGTTTTCGGATTGAGCCTGGTGTCGATCGGCAGCACGTCCCTGAGCAGGTCGACGGTCATGCCATAGGAGACGAGCGAGGCCCATTTGCTTTCAAGATAAAGCAGTTCGGGCGCGATGTGGCTGGCCAACAGTGAGGTCAATGGGCTGAAGGTCTGCGGTCCTTCTTCGGCTGCCGCAGCCGCGCAGCGACACCGATGAAGACGCGGACAGTCGATCGGCACGTTGCCGAACGGGGTGCGAAACGTCAGCGTTGTGTGGCCCTTGCGCCGAAGGGAGCGACCACAATATGTGCAACATCGATGATCGGCGGCGAAGGCGGCAGCCTGGGCCGCAACCAGGTGCTGCTGAACGCCGGCCAGAAACTCCTTGCCTTCATCGAGCGAAAGGCCGACTGCCTCCAGCCGATCGTGGCACTTGTCGATCACCAGCACATTGGCGTCATCGCAGATGATTTCGCCGGCGTCGCCAACAATCCGCAATCGCACCTCCACACGCATGGCTTCCTTCCTCCTTGGTGAGCTTGTCACTTGGTCTGGCGGACCGCGAGCGGCCGGTTCAGCAAAGCTGCTGATGCTTGAGAACATGGTGCTCGCCGGTGCGCAGCCGGGTGTTCACTGCGCGCCGGTCGAACCGACCCGGCCAGAACGGCTCGCGGGCGCGGTTTCGCTCCACAGCGCGCTCAAGCCGCCCGCGCATCTCGTCGTCATCCAGCAGTTGTGGCTGGTCCATCAGCACGACCCGATCCAGAATCTCGACTATGGTGTCGATATCTTCGTAAACATCGAGACCGAGGGCTTCGATGCGGCATTCGTCGTAGCCGGCCGGACCGCCGCATTCCTCCGGCGGGCAATCACCCTTGCCGTCGATACAGACCGGGTAGCGCTTGCGGAGCTGCGGCTTAAGCCAGGCTTCGATCCGGACCTCGTGCTTCCAATAGTCCGTCATGTCGTATTCATAGACGAACTTGTCACCGCGGCGGAAATTGAAGCTGCAAAGCGTTCGGTTCGGAGTTTCGGCTCCCAGTTCCCGGGAACCGTAATGCACGGCGTGGATGCGAAACTGATAAAGGTGAAGGCTGCGCCACCCCAGCACCACCTGAAAGACGCCATGCAGTTCCTTCAACGTCATGGCTGCCGGCATCAGGACACGCCTCCAGACCATCGGGCTCACATCGAGCAGGCGGACCTTCAGTTGCAGGATCGAACCGCTGGCTCCACCCGATGAGTCGATCTCGGCGTCAGGCATGCTCCAATCCAGTCCGGTTCAGAGGGCTACCGCGACAAGTCTATCGCCGCTCTCTCGCTCGGACTACCGGCAACGCCCCACGCTTTTTCCTGCTCTCCATTCTCGGATGCGGCGCCGGGCTTTCTATGAGACAAAGGCATCCTCACCGCTGCCATAGGTAGTTTCTGGCAGCGCGAAATCCCGACTTTTCCCTTGCAGATCTACGGGCAACCATTGGCACTACCGTGGGTTGACCCGCGGGTGACTAGGTTTATCCGACCGCCAACAACTTCGCCCCCGGCCCTGCTCCCCAGCGGGGTCGGGCTTTTCATGCGCGCTGCCTGAAGGGGGCGGAGCGGCCCGACGCCGTGTTGGGACGGCGCCGGGCCTGACCCGCTGACCAGCGGAGTCAGTGGGAAACACCGGTCGAGGCTGCCGTTTGAGGCGACGGAACGTATGCATATATCGACCTGCTTGCAATCCCACGAACGCGACCGAGATCGATCTCATTGCGACAAAGTGCCCTAGCCCACTAACATGGAGGCGGGTCGGCCGTGCTCCCCCCACGCGACTGGGCTTTTCATTGGAAAAGGGCTTGCGTTACCAAGGGCACAGTCGGCGGTTGCAGAATCTCTACTATTCCCTTGCAGATTTGCTGTGCAACCAGTGGCACCCCTACGCGTTTTAGCCGCGTCGGTAGATTAACCTCGCCCGACCGGGCCCGGCGGTTTTCGTGAGCGCTCAGCCGATAACCGCCAGGCCGCCTAAGAAATTTGGAGTCCACTAAACCGAGGGCATACAATGATTTTCTCCAGCCTTATCCTTCTGCCCCTCCAATGGCACCAGAGGCGCTTGGCGCGACGTCGCTTGCGGCGGACTTTTTTTGCTAGCTCCGCCCGGAGACAGCCGTGGCCGTGGTGGAAATAGCGAGAACTTACATGCCGACCGCTTCGCCGCTGCCACTGCTACGCTGACCGGCGACTCAGAGCGTACCGCCCAGCGCATGTCCACGGCGATGGTGGTCGTCGATGCCGCCCACCACGATATCGACTGGAAGGTGTGGAGTGTCATTGCGACTCTAACACCGTCACGCCGCGAACCTGCCCCGCGTTTCCGCTCCGGTATTTTTCACCAGCGCGTCTGCGTCGGCGTGGTGTCCATTTATGCGCAGTCTGGCGACGATCTCTGCGCGTTCCCTGGGCGGATTGTGGGCCTTCGCAATCAGCTGTTCGCGCATGTGAAGGTAGTATGCAGCGCGCATCGCATCGAGGAACTTGCCGCGGGGGCGTTGGGCAATGTTTTCTCCGCGATTAATTGCGAAATCCAGCGAGATAAAACTCCGCAGGCTTCGCCTACTTCAATAAGAGTGCCATTTTATAATCCTGAATATTGTGGGCGATCGGCCCGACATGATGAAGAAGTACGAGTTTCGTTGTTCGCACCTGGACAGACGTCGAGGTGGGCGAGACCCTGCCGGAGGGCCAGAAACCAGTACCTTGGGTTTTTTGGCGGAGGGTGGCCTTCCGGCGATTGCCGTAACGTTTGGCGCTTGGTAGCAATTCGGTTGCTGGCTGCGGGGGCGGGAATGAAGGTTTGTCTGTTCGTTATATTGGAGGCTTTTGCCCTTGCGAGTTGCGTGACGTCGAGTCCCGTCACAGAGGTCAATTCCCAGCACGTGATGAATCTTTGTGGAGGAACGCCTTCCGGGCCGGTTACGCCGGCCATGGACCGGTGCACGTACAAGCAATCCGGGATTATAGTCGCACGTCATGCGTGCACAGAATGGGGCGTTGCATCCAACTTGATCGAACGCTGCACCATGAATATTAACAGGTATTCCATGGCCTTCCGCGAATGTGGTGGTGTCCGACCGCCGGCAGCTGATCCACAGATATCGGCCGCGTGTGCTCGACCAAAGGCGCCGGAAGGCTCTAACTGGATGGTCTACCATCACGCTTGGAGCAACTCGCCGGCGTGCGAGGTGCCGCGTCAGATGTCCCCTCTGCAACGATGCACTCTCCGGACGCACGCAAAGGACGAGACTTCAGCTAGTCAGGGAGCATCGGGCCCGCCCGTCTGATGCACTCCCACAGACCTGTAGCGGGCGCTAGGACTGCGGGCGAGGGAACATCCTGGTCTACGGGACGTTGGGTCACGGGTGAGCCTCACTGGGGAGCCGGCGTTCGGCGCCGACGGTTTGGTTTGGGTTCCTCACGACAGAAGGATCGAGGCCAGGACAACGCAGATGGAGATCACAGATTATACATCCGTCCCACACAAAGCCTCGCGCATCGTGAACGCGCTCTGGCATGAATTACACCCCTCCGAAGGCGCAAGACCAGCAGGCTGGCACCCAACGCCAGATGAGGTTCGGGGGCTGAACCTCCGCGAGATCATCGGCCCTTCGGGCACGAGGATCGTCAGGAGTTGGCTTCAGGAAGCTGCCGACTCTGAACACGAGCGAATGTCGACTAGCCCTGACGAGGGAGTGGGGGGAGAAAGCGTTGCTCCAGAGGGGCAAGCGGACTAAGGGCAGACGGGCGCCGAGGCTCAGGCGGATTAAGGCTGGGCCACCGGAGCGTTGACCACAATGGCGGCATCCTCCCCAGCACCCGGCCGTCAATCGAAGACTTCGACTTTTTCTGTCTGGGTGGAATGAAGCTCTGCCGCCTTAGCGCCCCCTTGCCGCGCGCCATAGTGAATTGCCGGGGGAGCATCTGCTGTGCGAGTTTCGAACTGACGATCTGGCGCACCTGCTGCTCTACAGCCTTCGCCGTTCGATCGGCGGCGTCCTGATTCTGCTCCTTCGTGCCGGCAGCGTTGACGTTGATCGTCGGAGCGAAGCTGATCGACGGTCCAGCCGCGGCCCTGAGCGCACCGCCGCGGTGAGCACCACCAACGAAACCACCGCCAGCCAGGCGCAGCAGATGGGCAAGACGACCAAATTGCCAGGTAGCCGTATCGCTATCTGTCGCCAATCATGCCGCCAGCCTGCCATTGCTTACCAAATGTATCTGCCGCAGGAGTGGGCTGAAGATACCGAGGGGCGCCAGAAAGCCAATGTCCCCCTGAGGTGATCTTCCAGACCAAGCCACAGATCGCACTCGAGCAGATCAAGATTGCGCTTGAAGCCGGGGTGGCGCGTGGCGTCGTGCTGGCTGATGTCGGTTACGGGGTCGACGGCGGCTTCCGATCCGGCATCACGGCCTTTGGATTGGCCTATGTCGTCGGCGTGCAATCGACATTGAGCGTGTGGCCGCCGGGGCAGAAACCGCTGCCTCCTAAACCTCGGGGTGGACGGGAGCGAACGTCCTCGCAAGAACTCTTCTGCGATGTCCATGCTGCCAAGCCATGAGAGTCAAACCGATGTATCAACGAACTTCGTGACACAGTAGAATGGGGAGTGTGGCGTGTCCCGAGCATGAGGCCGAACGGCGAGCCTGGGCCACGTAAACAAGGATGATGGCGGCGGCAAGAAAGAAGGTGGATCCGGCCGCGGCAAGCACACCGGCCATCCCGCCGCACACAAGGGCGGCGAGAAGGGAGGGCAGCTTCGGCACACCGTAGTTCGGCCGATCGCTGCGTTAGTCGTTAACCGCGCCAGCCGCTTGGCAGGATAGATTAGTTAGTGGCAAATATATTATTCACTCGCTCGTGTTGTACTTGAATTCAGGAAGAGCTTTGAGGGAGTCCTTGGTGGCACCCGGCAGCACCATCTGCTTGTCTTTTATCTGCAGTGAACTGAACGGGACCACGACATATTTTGTGCCGATCCCCAAAAATCCGCCAACCGACAGTACCGCAAATGGGACCTTCTCCGACGGAGTAACGATCAGGTCATCGATCTTTCCGACGGTCTCATTAACGTCATTGACAACTGTGCTTCCCACCACTTTCGACGTCCTATACCCTGTGGCTAAGGTCGAGGGATCAATCTTCATCAAGGTGACCGTTTGTGGCGCGCCTTGGGCGAGGGCCGGCAAACTCAACGAAGATAGAAGGAAACATATGCCGGCCATGAACTTAAGTGACCGCATCATCTCGCGCTCCTCTGAATTAGTGATTGTAAGACGGCGTGCATGCGTTGAGCGCGCAGCACGCGGTTCAACTGCAACGGATCTGTGCCGTCTCTTCGGATTTTAACTTGCCGATCGCCCGACTAGTTCCACTGACTGGCACGCAGTGGTCCGGTTAGTATCTGCCGAAGCGCTCTGCGTTTGTAGGTGGCCCGTCGGAGGTGTGGTGAGCAACCCCTTTGCATCGGAGTCTGTCGACTGAAAGCGATCGCGCCTCCAGTCACATTCAAACCTGTGCACATTGCGCGCTGCTCGCCTCATGCTCGCGATAAAGGCCCGGTCGGCACCCGATCAACAGGATCGAAGAACTACTCCCCTGAAATGCCGCCAAGGCTGTCAAAGAGCTCTGACCTGACGCTTATGATCGTACCGCCGGTCTCCAAATGATCCTTTACCAGCGCCTATCGCCCCAGACATCGTGCGGCCGGGCTAGTGAAACCCGGTCGTCGTGCACCTTCGCCTTAATCCGGCGCCTTGACGCCTCGTTGCGTAGAAAATGTATCCAAGCCAGTAAATCTTCAGCCCAGCTTAGAGCCGACGGATCGCCCATTGCAGCGCAGGATATGTGCCGATCATCAGCCGCTTCCCCGAGGTCGCGGGTGATGGCCACGCCCTTGAGGGAACCATCTGGATACCGTTGTGTTTGTCCTCGGGCCTGTAAAGCCCAGACAGGGTGACAATAACATGAACAAGCTTTTCGTTTCGGCTCTACTTGCCGGTGCATTGATTATTCCGTCCGCGGCGGCGATGGCGGGTTCTGCTCGCACCGCTGAACCGCAGCCTCCTATGATGACGAAGACCAAGGTTGTGAAGCATCATCACCATCCCAGCCCCAAGAATGCGGGCGCTCATCGTCAGGTCATTCCGCCCTATCAACAGACCCCAGCACCGGCCCCAGCTAACTAGTCGAAAAGGCGAAGTCTTCTGAGGCGCGGGATATCCGGCACTTCGGGCAGCGGGCCTCAAGATGCTATTTGCCCGGATCGAGATTGACGATCACGCTACGCAGATTAACGTGAGCGCAGGCTTTCCAGCAGTTGCATAGCGTGCTCACGGTGACATCAATCCGCCTTGCCCAAGTATGGCGGCAGGTCCTGGAGTTTGTCGTTGAGCACCGATAGGCCGGCATCGGTGACCGCCCACCTTCCATCTCGGAGCTCCGCGTCACCCTGATCCCCGAGGATCTTCAGCATGGGCGGTGAGATCTCCGTGTCCAGGCCATTCGTCGAGAGGTCTTGCAATGCGTCGATTGCCTCTTGCGGCAGGCCGCTCGTGCTCACTGTACTTCTCCTACATGCGTGCAAAAGAGGGGAACCATTCGGCAAGGCAAATGTTCAGGACTTCGGCAACGTAAGAAAAACATCGCTACCTGCCCCGATCCTGGGGAGGCTTTTTTGGATCTTTATTGCCAGAAGTGTCCGTCTAGTCGCAAGTAGCAACAGAATGGAGTGCTTGAGGGTGGGCCGGGCGCCAGACAAAACATTGAGGGAAGGCGGTCCAGCAGGCATTTAGCGCCAGTGAGCGCAACAGTTCTAATTTTACCAGGGTCGCCATCTCGGTACAGACCGCGAACGCTAATATCGGCCGATTTCGCGCTTGAAGCGGCGCTTTAGGGCGCCGAGCAGTTGCAGCATCGATTCCATGATGCGGGCCACCCTGTCGGTTACCTCTATGCGTTGGGCCAGTGCAAGAAGGTGTCCCCGGCGGCAGCCTCCACCTTTGGACTCTCTGCGCTAGTGTTTGCTGACTCAACAAACCGAATGACGGCGCAACAATTCCTTCTATGATGCGTCCAAACCGGAGGGATCCCTACATGGCGGGAAGAAGTGTGACCGAGCTCCATGAGAGTTTGGTAAAGGACCAGTCTGCCGTCATTACCGATTGGATTTCGGGACTCAAGGAGATCGATGCTTTCGCCGCGGGCCGGACGACTGAGAGCGAGGCTCGCACCCAAGGAAGCGAGTTGCTCGCGGAAATTGCCAAGGCACTCAGGAGTGGCGACAGTGACACGCAAGCGGAAAATTTTAGCCGAGTGCGTGAGCTTGTGCGGGACATGTCGCAAACGCGCGCGGTGCAAGGCTTTTCTCCGGGCGAGACCGTGGCTTTCATCTTTTCGTTCAAGCGACCGATCTTTGATCGTCTCAAGCGTATGAAGGATGCTGACAAGCTCGCGTTGGCGGTTGAAACCATCACGACGATTGTCGATGAACTCGGCATCTACAGCATGGAGGTTTTCCAAAAAACACGGGAAGAAATCATTCTGCGTCAGCAGCAGGAGATTGCCGAACTCTCAACTCCGGTCGTGAAACTTTGGAATGGCATTGTCGCGCTACCGCTTATTGGCACTCTTGACAGCGCGCGCACCCAGGTCGTGATGGAGAATCTATTGGAGTCGATTGTCGAACAAAGCGCCGAGATCGCCATCATCGACATTACGGGGGTCCCGACGGTCGACACGCTTGTCGCCCAGCATCTGCTCAAGACCGTGGCAGCCGCCCGGCTTATGGGCGCCGATTGTTTGATCAGCGGGATCCGACCGCAAATCGCCCAGACCATGGTTCATCTAGGAGTCGAGTTGAACGTGGTGTCGAAGGCCTCGCTGGCAGATGCGTTCGCACTGGCCTTGCAACGGACGGGCCGCACTGTAGTAAAAATGAAAATCTAGCCATGGATCGTATTCCTATTCTTAAGATGGGCCAAGTCTTGCTGGTGACCATCCAGGTCGATATGCACGACCGTCTCGCCATTGCACTGGAAGAGGACCTTAGCGCAAAGATTGTGTCGGCTCGCGCCAAAGGAGTGCTGATCGATATCTCCGCGCTTGAGATCGTCGATAGTTTCATCGGACGTATGCTGGACAATATAGCTGCGGTTTCGAGAATGCTGGATGCCGACACGGTGGTCGTAGGCATGCGCCCCGCTGTGGCCATCACGCTTGTCGAACTTGGGCTCTCCCTCACAGGGGTCAAGACGGCGCTGAATGTCGAACGCGGCATCGATCTTATTCAAAGGCGTCTCCGTGAGTCAGGGGACGACAATGTCGACGTTAGGGAAGAATAGCGTCGTCCAAATCCGAAATTCCGACGATGTGGTCCGGGTGCGCCAGGAGGTCCGATCCGGAGCGGTCCAGATCGGTTTGAGCTTGGTGGATCAGACCAAGATTATAACGGCCGCCAGTGAACTCGCCCGCAACGCACTGGATTATGGCGGGGGGGGCACCGCTAACATCGCATTTGTTGAGCGCGGAGGTCGTCGCGGAATGACCATAACATTCGAGGACAATGGGCCCGGCATTCCAGATCTCGAACGGGCGCTCAAGGACGGTTATACAACCGGGGGTGGACTTGGGCTCGGCTTGGGAGGCGCAAAACGTCTGTCAAACGAATTCGAAATCCAATCGGCGCCTGGAAAAGGTACACGGGTTATGATCACACGGTGGAAATCGTGATCGCGGTCCCAGTAGCCGATCCTTCGCAGGTGTCGGAGACACGACGCATTGCCGCGACATTGGCCAAGGAGCGAGGCTTCAGCTCAGAAGAACTCGGACGCGTGTCGATCGTTGCCAGCGAATTAGCGACCAATCTCATCAAGCACGGCGGAGGCGGCGAACTTCTGCTCGGTGAGTTCGACGACGCGAGCGGGACTGGGATTGAATGTATTTCGGTGGATAAGGGTCGCGGCATTCGCGATATTGAGGCAAGCCTCAAAGACGGCTTCTCTACCGCAGGCAGCGCCGGTCAGGGGCTTGGAGCAATTCGTCGTCAGTCACATGCATTCGATATCTACTCTCAGATCGGCACAGGTACCGCTGTGTTGGCTCGTATGAAAACGGGGAAGCTGGGCTCCCCTTCCGATACGCGTAGCGCTTGGGGGGCAGTATCAGTCCCCAAAATTGGAGAAACTGCCTGCGGCGATGGCTGGCACGTTGTGGCATTTGGGCGCGGTGAAACGGTCATGGTCGTTGACGGACTTGGTCACGGTTCGCTGGCTGCTGAGGCAGCGCTCGCCGCCACGCGTATTTTCGAGAAGTATAGCGCCTTGCCGCTGCCGGAAATTATCGAGCGCACGCATCAGGGTCTGCGGCCTACACGCGGCGCTGCAGTCGCTGTTGCTCGCATCGATAGAGTGGCTAGGATTGTCGAGTTTGTCGGCGTAGGAAATATTGCCGGGTCAATTATTTCGTCCACCAGCGTCAAGAAAATGGTTTCTCATAATGGCACCGCCGGCCATATTGCCCGGAAGATCCAGGCCTTCTCCTACCCTTATGAGGGGTCGGGATTACTTGTGATGCATTCGGATGGCATCGGGACCGCATGGACAATGGATCGCTACCCCGGCTTGATCTCCCGCCATCCATCTCTCATTTCAGCAGTTCTCTATCGTGACTATAACCGCGGCCGGGACGACGCCACCGTTGTGACTGTCAACGGATCTATAGCATGAACTGGCCCATCATCGCCGTCGCCATTGAAGACGAATCGGACGTGGTTGCTGTCCGGCAACGGGCGCGCCGCATTGCCGGACTGTTAGGATTCGAGTCCCAGGATCAAACAAGAATAGCCACCGCCGTTTCCGAAATTGCCCGTAACGCTCACACTTATGGCGGCGGCGGCCGCGCGGAATTTTCGCTCGTGAATGAACAGGCGGGGCAATCCCTAATGATACGCATCAGCGATGAGGGCGGAGGAATTGAAGACCTCGACAGCATCTTGGAAGGCCGACATACATCGCAAGTTGGTATAGGGGTTGGGATCAGCGGCGCCCGGCGGCTTGTGGACGCCTTCGAGATTAAATCTAACCAGAATGAAGGCACCTCTGTCATTCTCTCCAAACGATTGCCTCGGAAAGCAGAGCGCGTCGGCCAGAAGGCTCTTGGGATTATGGCTCGGGATCTGGTATCTGAAACGCCTGCAAATCCCCTTCATGAAGTACGCGACCAAAACAGGGAGCTGCTCCTCAGCCTCGCCGCTGAGCGGGCGAGGCAGGATGAACTCGGCCGGCTCAATTCTGAACTCCAGGACACCAATCGCGGCGTTGTCGCCCTTTACGCCGAATTGGATGAACAGGCTGAGCAACTGCGTCGAGCGAGCGAGTTGAAGTCTCGCTTCCTCTCCAATATGAGCCACGAATTCCGTACGCCACTCAATTCCATCACAGCCCTGTCGCGGCTGCTGCTGGATCATGTGGACGGCACACTTACTGAAGAGCAGACCCGGCAAGTCGAGTTCATCCGTACCTCGGCTGCCAGTCTTACAGAACTTGTGAACGATCTGTTGGACATCGCAAAGGTCGAAGCTGGTAAAACAGAGTTGCGCGTCGTCGATTTCACAGTTTCTGATCTTTTCGGCGGTCTGCGTGGTGCACTGCGCCCCTTGCGGGTCGGCGATGAGGTCGATCTCGTCTTCGAGGAACCTGTAGGTATGCCGCCGATCCGGGCGGACGAAGGTAAAGTAGCTCAGATTTTGCGAAATTTCGTTTCCAACGCCCTAAAATTTACAGAGCGCGGTGAAGTTCGGGTATCAGCTCGAATGCGAGACGAAAATACGGTCCTTTTCGCTGTGCAAGATACGGGGCTCGGAATAGCGACCGAGCATCATCTTACGATTTTCCAGGAGTTCTCACAGCTCGACAATCCTCTGCAAGGTCGCATCAAAGGTACTGGTCTCGGATTGCCACTTTCGAAAAAATTTGCCGATCTACTTGGCGGAGAAGTCTATGTTGAGAGCGCACTAGGCGAAGGATCCACTTTCTTTCTCGCCCTGCCGCTCGGAGGCAAATCGATCGAACTAGCCGAAGCGAGCTCACCTACAAACAAAACGAAGCGGATTCTCGTGGTCGATGACGACCATACTTTCCGTTACGTCTTTCGCCAGTTGCTGGCTGACACCGGTTATGAAATCGCTGAGGCGGTCGACGGAGCTGAAGGACTGGAGCTCTTGACGACGTTGCAACCGGAGGTGGTCTTCCTCGATCTCTATTTGCCACGCCGTGATGGCTTCTCCGTCCTGCAGGATATCCGGCGTATTCCAGCGGAACGGAAGCCCGTCGTAATCGTTGTAACTTCTTCAGTACTGGGTCCGGTAGAACGTGCCAGACTGGCAGCGGCAGATGCCGTCATTCCAAAGGAAGAGCTCTCGCGCAAGGCCGTGCTTTCTCTTTTACCCGGGGCGTGAGAATAGATGGCAGAAAATTCCGAAACTCTGTTGAACGTCGATGACTCGGAGGCTATGCGCTATGCCAAAACACGAGCGTTGAGAAACGCGGGCTTCACAGTGATTGAAGCCGCCAACGGCGCTGACGCGTTGAAGCTAGCAGAACTCCATGACCCCGCCCTTTTGGTACTTGATGTAAACTTGCCCGACCTCAGCGGCATTGAAGTTTGCAGGATCATCAAGCAAAGTCGACCATCCATGTTGGTGCTGCAGACTTCCGCTTCACATGTAAACCCTGGTGATCGTATCCTAGGCCTGGAGAGCGGCGCTGACTCCTATCTTATCCAACCTGCCGAACCCGATGAACTCATTGCAACCGTGCGAGCACTTTTGCGTCTGCGGAAAGCTGAAATCGACCTTCGATCTTTGAACGAGACGCTTGAAGAACGGATTGTCGAAAGGACACGAGAATTGGCGGATGCCAACGACCGTCTCAGGGAGCAGATCGCGCAACGCGAGCGTGTCGAGGTCGCTCTGCGGCAATCTCAAAAAATGGATGCGGTTGGCCAGCTCAGCGGTGGCATAGCACACGACTTTAACAACATGTTGGCCGTCGTGATCGGTGGCTTGAATCTTCTGAAACGAAATCTTGCGAGAGGCGAGACGGATGTTGGGCACTTCATCGATGGTGCCATGGAAGCGGCCAATAGAGCTGCTGCCTTGACCCGCAGGCTCCTTGCGTTTGCCCGACAGCAACCGCTGGAGCCTGAACCGGTCGAAGTCAATGTCCTCATATCGAGCATGCATGACATGTTGAGCCGGGCGTTGGGGGAACGCATCAGTGTCCAAACCGATCTTGCACCGGATCTTTGGAACATTCTCGCCGACCGGGGGCAGCTCGAAAACACCTTGCTAAATCTTGCGGTCAATGCACGTGACGCGATGTCTGGCGAGGGAGACGTCTGTATTAGCACGTCAAACGCGATCCTTTCGGGAATGACCCTGGCTACAGCGGATATGAAGCCCGGCGACTATATTCTGATTACTGTGGCCGATCGGGGAGCAGGAATGACTCCGGAGGTTGCTTCACGAGCCTTCGATCCATTCTTCACAACAAAGGGAGTCGGGAAAGGGACCGGACTGGGCTTGAGCCAAGTTTTCGGGTTCGTGACGCAGTCCGGTGGTTTCATAACTTTAGATTCAAAGCCTGGCATCGGAACTTCTATAAACATTTACTTGCCAAGATTCGACGGTGAGGCTGTGGGGCCGAAGCTGTCCGAGAATATAGACGATGCCCTAGCGGTCGGAGGTCCACATCAGGTAATCCTCGTCGTCGAAGATGAGGATCACGTTCGTACATTTTCCGTCGAAGCCTTGCGAGAGTTGGGCTACACCGTTTTTCAGGCAAGGAGTGGACACGAAGCCTTGGCGATGTTGAGAGGCGGTCAGACGATCAATCTTCTGTTCACTGACGTCGTCATGCCGGGAATGAGCGGACCGGAGCTCGCAAGTGTTATTCGCGTTGAATTTCCTTATGTCGAAGTAATTTACACCACCGGCTTTGCGTCTGGGCGGGAGTTGGACGCTAAGACCTTATCGAAGCCCTTTAGCATCGAAGAGCTCGCCGCAAAAATTAGACTTGCATTAAACTGAAGGTAACCCGGCGCTGACGTTCTTCAGGTCGGAGTGGCGCGGGTCCATTTCGTCTTTACACCGTCAAGAAGCCCGTGGAGACGGTGTCACAGGCCCAGCTTTCGGTTCCGAGAACCTTCGTCGAACGATTTGTTGCCAGGTGTACGCCGGGCGGGTGGTGGTTGTCGCACTGCAGTTGATCGTGAGAATGCGTCCGTTCCGATCAAACGCTGTACTTAAAGATGAGATTCCAACCTTCAAGTTCTCACTTTAACTGCCCGGATGTATGGGCTCGGGCGCCCTTTGCATCCGTGTCGATCCCGATCTCATAGGCCGCCGCCTCGCGTAAATCGAGGCGGTTCAACTCTCGTTTTGAGCTGATTGAGGTCACGCACAGCAGTCCAGTTGTGAGCGATAGAGGAACTGCCTAACTTTGCCCTCGAAACGATCGCGCACCGCGCCTTCGGCAAAGGCTGTGGCAACATTGTCCGCAGCATTGAGCACGCGGAAAGGCCACCCTGCGAGACGCGATGTTTGACTCTGGCGACATCGAGGGATCGGAGGAGCATTTTCAGGCTGCCTTTCGTGTTTTCACTGACCTTGTCAACAAAGTCCCCGACGATTTGTTTTCACTCCGTTGGCTTTCAATCCACGATGAGCGTTTCGGCAACATCGCGAGAGCGCGAGCGAACGCTGGCGGGATGCACGCAGTGTGGACGCCCGGTGAAGCCGGGGCGCACGCGCGACTCGACGAATTTGCCGACGGCGCGGCCCTAAACTATCAAAATAAGCGCAATATACCGGGCGTGGACGGCACCTCCCGAATGTCGCCTCACCTCCACTTTGGAGAAATCGGCCCACGTCAGGTCTGGCGCTTGATCACGGCCCGCGCGCTGGCGGACAGCGGCAACCCGATGCCGGTCGATATCGAGACCTATCTTTCGGAAATCGCGTGGCGCGAGTTTTCTTATCACCTGCTGTTTCATTTCCCCCGTTTACCGGCGGCACCTTTGCGGCCTGAGTTTGTGCGGTTTCCCTGGATCGAGAACGCCAAGGGCCTATCAGTATGGCAGCGTGGATTGACTGGCTATCCGATCGTCGATGCCGGCATGCGACAGCTGTGGAGCACCGGCTGGATGCACAATCGAGTCCGAATGATCGTCGCGTCATTCCTAATCAGGGATCTTCTTGTGCATTGGCAGGTCCGAGAAAAGTGGTTTTGGGACACGCTGGTCGATGCCGATCTCGCGAGCAACTCAGCGAACTGGCAATGGGTCGCCGGCTGCGGCGCGGACGCCTCACCTTACTTTCGCGTTTTTAGCCCGTGACTTCAGGGCGCGAAGTTCGACCCGGATGGCTATTACGTTCGTCGTTGGGTCCCCGAGATCGGTAGACTTCTCAACGCTTTACTGCATTCGCCATGGGAGGCTCGGCCGATAGAACTCGCCGATGCTGGAATTCGTCTCGAGCAAACTTATCCGGCGCCGATTGTCGATCACGGTGTCGCAAGGCAGCGCGCCCTCGAGGCGTTTAAGCGCATGAACAAAAGCTGATTAGCGCGACACCTCTCGAAAGTTTTCGCATGCCAAGTGCGTTCCTAGTAGATCGACGGTGGCTCATGGAATAGTGGCATCGAAAGATGACTATGCGTTCGTCGGCAGAGCGCTAGCGAGCCGTGGCTTCGTGACCGTGATCTGTGACTACCAACTGGTGCCTTGATAGCTTACGGGAGATTCTGGAAATCTGAAATTGCGCCATCTTCAAGGTCGCGTTCGTGCCATTAACGGACATAGGACGACAGCCCCGAAGCAGACATGCCACAATGGCAGCCTCACAGCTTGATGCGTCCCGCAAGGTATGCACATTCTCACGGATCACCGGCACACTTGTGCGAGAATCTCAGCCAATTCTCATCCGAGCATCAGGAGGGAAACCGTTGGGCATTTGATACTGGCCTCCATCCAAAAGGAGGCGACAATGACAAAGCACAACCTTCAGCTCGATCTGGAAACCATCTTCATGGCTCACAGCGGGGCCGTCGCAGGCTGCTGCATATCAGGCTTTTTGATCGATCGAATCCTCGAAGCGTCAGCGGACAACTACCCGAAGCCTGCCAGAAGCCTCAAAACGAGACCAGGTCAGCACAGGAAACCATTGACCCATCTCAACCAAAAGTTGTCTAAATGGCGCACCATGCTCACGCGCTTTGGTGGCCATGCCCGCAAACAACGAGCCATCGATCCGCTTCGGTGAGTTTTCCCTGAATGCCGAGAAGGGCAGGGTTTACCGCGGCGATGTCCCGCTGGCTCTTCGACCCAAGGTTTTCGCGCTCCTGAGTTACCTGGCCAACAATGCCGGCCGCGTGGTTTCCAAGGATGAACTATTGGATGCCGTATGGCCTCGCGTGACGGTGAGCGAAGACTCTCTCACCCAAGTGGTCAAGGAATTACGCAAGAGCCTTGACGACGCGCGGGCCATCCTGATCCGGACCATCCCTCGCCGGGGCTATCTCCTCGATACAGTCACCGTGCCAATCGATGATGCCGGCAGTCAGCCGACGGTGCCGGAAGCGACACTGGCCGCAAGGTCTTCGTCGACGGCATCGCAGAGGACATTCTGAACGGCCTTTCGCTCTTTCGAGGTGCGACCGTCATCGCGCCGAGTTCCAGCTTCGCGATATCCGCGGAGGAGCGAGCCGACCTCCGCGTAGTCGGTGCGCGCTTGAATGTCGAGTACCTGGTTGAAGGAAGCGTGACTGCGATTGTCGGGCGTAGCAACGTCTCGGTTCGCCTGGTCGAGATTGCCAGCGGAAGGCAATTATGGCGCGAACGCTAGACCGCGTTTGGGGCCGAAATATTCCGCGTGCAAAACGAGATCGCCGTTCAGATCTGCCGGTCCAAATCAAGGATCATCACAATCTCCCCAAGTCCGACCACCGCGCTGCCCCTTTCGCCATCGAAAGAAGCATCGGCGAAGCGTGTTGTACCGCTTTCGGGTAAAGCGGCTCGGAAACTGGATGCACAGCTCTTCGACGAGCTGCATTGCGCTGATATTCGTGAATTCCTCCAATCGGCGGCACACGATCGGCCACACCATGCGGAGTCCCTGAACGCGGGCTTGGCCGGGCTCGGCTTCTCCTTCATTCTCACGAATGTTGCGACAGGGGCGGGTGGAGTCACCTGTTTAAGCGCCGGCGTCTCAACGACGGTTTGGGGTGAGACCTTCTGTAGACTTCGCAGATAACACGGTTTGGCTTCGATGGAGAACGTTGGACGGATCTCACCCTTCATGCAGGCACTCGATAGGCTTGCTACAAACGCGGCTCGGTCGGGCGGCTCGGACGTCGTTGGAGGTGTTGCTTCGCCATCAGCCAGTGCTGCCAGATACGCCTATACAGCACGCATGTCTTCCAAAAGCTTCAGCGGATCGAGATCGGCGACAGTGCGGCGCCTCAGGCAAAGATCGACGCTGATCCTCTTCAAGTGCCGCGCACAACACTTACTTTGGGATCGAACCCCTCAGTCCGGAAGAAGTCGAGAAGTTCCGCGATCTTTGCGCCGCGGGGCCAAGCGGGCAGGAGAGAAGACTGGTAGCACGCAACGCACGAGCTCAAGGATGGATAAGTGCATTAAGTCTCTTAAAGTTGCCCGCCCTTCTGAATAGAAGGGTTGTCAGAACCGAGTAAAATGGAGGCCCAAACAGGCCCAATATCGACGTGGCGTCGCAGGGTCGGAGGGTGCTCTCGGGAGGTTGATACGCACGGATGGGATAAGGGCTCGGCTACCAATTCGTTGGTCAGAACGGGAAACCGGAAAAACCATCCTGTTCCCTATGCCATCGTGTCCGGTTGACACGCGCCGTATCGCCTTAAGAACGTCTTTGGCCCAAGTTGGGTTCCCCCTCATGCAACAAGTGCCGAGCCCACGAGTTGAGGAGGAGATAATTCGCTCCGGGAGGACAAAGCATGGAAAAGAGCAAGGACGAACGCATTCGCGAGCGCGCCCATCAACTTTGGGAAGCTGAGGGCCAAGCCCACGGCAGCCATGAAGTCCATTGGCACCGAGCCGCGAGAGAAATTGAAGAGGCCGATCCATCTGAGGCTCCGACGCCGGAAATAGCGGGGAAAGCGGGGCTTATCGAAAACGCGGCGGCCACCCCCGAAAATGGCCGACGAGGTCCGGGCAGTGGGACACGGTTGCAGAGATCAAAGAAGGTAAAGATGCCGCCGGTGGCAACCCCCGCCGAAGGCGTCCCAAATGCGGGTCCAAAGGGTCGTCCCTGAAAAAATCGGCTGAATAGCAGATCGTCAGGCTACCATATGCCGTTGGCTAGGCTGATGCGCTTGCCGGCGATAAAAAGACTTGGGCATCTTTCGACCGATGGACATCAATTTTGCCGCGCAGGTTGAACGCAAAGGGTGTGTCGCGGACATTCTCGATCCCGAGCGGTTTTCAATTGGCATAGATGGATTGGTTCATGGCACGGCAGATGCAGTCGCCTTCTGTCCGATCGCGCAATCGAGGGGCGCGATGCCCTGCCTGGCACGCCGTGTTCGTCGGTCCAAGCAGTCGTCGGTGAGTATCTTCGGTACGAGCGGCTCTATTGCCTCGATCGCTTGTTCGCCGGCCGAGGCACAGTGCTCTTGCTGATCATTACAAGTTTTGAAGCACGACGGAACGTAGCTTGGAGCTGCAAGTTTACTTCCAGAAGAATCGGCCACATCGCGTTGTTGCGGCCGGCGCAAATTTCTTGTCGCGGATGCCAATGAATAGCGCTCGCCACTCCTCGTTTATTTTTCCTGTCATCGCTTCTGCGGATCAAATCGCAGCGCGACCGACGATCATTGCAATACCGGCTTGCAACGAGGAGGACCGGATATCCGAATGCCTGGCAGCCTTGTCGTTGCAGAGAGACGGCCGAGGCCGCCGCATCCCACCGGATGCCTACCGGGTGGTGCTTTATGCCAACAATTGCCACGACAGCACGGTAGCGAAGGCGTGCGAGGCGAGGGACGCAGCGGCGCTGCGCATCAAAGTGCTCGAAGCCGAAGCGAGCGCGCAGCGCTCCGCGGCCGGCCTGGCGCGCAAGACCGCAATGGATATCGCCGCTTCTCAACTCGAGGCCGAGGGCCTCGCCGACGGCGTCATCCTGACAACCGATGCGGACAGCGTGGTGCATCCGACCTGGCTTGCGAACAGCTGGCGCGCTTTTGCGCAAGGTGCGGACTGTGTCGCGGGGTATGTCGACGCCGCTCCCGGCGAGTTCGTCGGATTGGGTCGAGATTTTCAGCGGCGCGGCTTCCTGGAGGAGTATTACCATGCTGTGGTCGCCGAGATGTTTGCGCTTCTGGATCCCCGCCCTCACGATCCCTGGCCGAACCATCAAGTCAGCTCGGGCGCCAGTCTTGGCATCACGCTGCAGATGTATCGGGCCATCGGCGGCCTGCCGCCGCGGGCCGCGGGGGAGGATGCGGCGCTGACCCTTGCCGTCGAAAGTGCCGGTGGAAGGGTACGCCATGCCATGGATGTGTGCGTTTCGACCTCTTGCCGCCTGGATGGCCGGGCAGCGGGTGGGGCCGCCGATGCGATGAAATTGCGCCACGCCGTCATCGATACGTTTTGTGACGACGAGTTGGAATCGGCGTTCACTGTGACAAGGAAAGCCTGGCTGAAGGGTCACCTGCGTAAGGCGAGCGATATCGGTTTCATGCAAAAATCCGCAATACTGCGGGGTCTCGATCTCTCTGCCGGAGAGATGACAAGCCTGCTTGGCACGCTTCGGCACACGTGCTTCGAAGTTTTTTGGCAGGAATTGTGCAGGACCAACGCGGCGCTTCGCTACTGCAATCCTCTTCGCCCCTCGATGCTGCCTGCGGAGATCGCGCGGGGAGAGAAGCTGCTCCGTTTCTTACGGGCCCAGCCGGATCCGCTCGAGGCGGTAGATTTCGTCATGGAGGATGGCGTGGCTTTCGAGGCAAGGCTCCATAGCCTCTACGAATAGATTGCTGGCGGTTTCCCCGCTCAGTGGATAGTCGGTCGGCCCCAGCCAATGGCAGAGAATGATCTCGGCCCGGCTGGCCGCCGAGGCACGGCACCAGACGGTGAGTGCCAACAGATCCTGCCTGCTAAGATAATAGAGAACCTCGGAAAGCACGATCAGATCGAACGAGCTCAAGGGAAGGTCGTGCGGCGCGGCGCCCACCTGAAATCTTACATTGTCGCGAGCACTGCATCTTACTTTCGCCCTGGCGATTGCCGTTGGCGACAGATCAACCGCATGCAGCGTTCTGCATCGAGGTGCAAGACGTGCGGTGAGGACACCGATCGAACAGCCAACTTCCAACGCCATCGCATAAGACGGACGCCCAAGGGCCGCGAGGGTGGCTTGATACTTGCCGTTCTCATATTCGCTCGTTTCGAAGTTCCACGGATCAGAATCCGCGCGATAAAGTTCTTCGAAAAACTCGGGCCCCCGGGAAGTCTCGTCGCTCATGCCTGCCTCCGGATGAAATGTTCCGTCGGCCCTTGAAAGCGCGCGAGCTGCTGCGGAGTGAGCATGAAACCGTCCGGATCGTCATCGATTAGAGGGGTAAGCTGCGAAGCATGACAGGCGATGGCGGCGCGCTTCTTGTCGAGCCAGGGCGTGATATCGAGACTGAAACCCTCCGGAGCGGGTCGCTCGATGCGCTTCGAGCGGGGCAGAAGCCAACCCCAGATGGGATAATGCCATATCAGAAGCTCGGGCCTTGCCTTTCCCACCGCTTGCGCCATCCGCGCGGCAGCGAAGTGATCGCAATGGGGATCCTTGTCCCAGGTCACAAACAAGCTGGTCGAGCCATCTCGACGAATAGTTTCTTCAAGCCGTGCAGCCGCAGCCTCGAACTCGCCCCCCGATGTCGGCGCCTTCGTATCAGGCAGGTCGAAATAGCTGATCTTGTCCGGCTCGAGGCCCAGCTTGCTGAGGCCGTTCCGGCATTCTTCTCGCCGGAGTTCAACCAGTCGCTGTTTCGAGAATTGCCGAGAGCTCGGGTGTGAGCCCGCGCCGTCCGTCAGGACAATGACGTGCACGGGCAGCCCCGCGTCGAGACAGGCCGCGATCAGGCCCCCGGTTCCCAGCGACTCATCGTCGGGATGGGGGGCCAGGATGGTGACACCGCCTGCGCCCAAAATCTCAAGGCTGGCGAAAGGCAATGCTTCGACCCTTCTAAGATAGGAGCTGATCTTCATCGAAATTCCACATGTCCTTTATTGGCGCGGCATTGGCCAGCGCAAAGCGTGCCGCATCCGCCATAGCGAGATCAGGCATCGGTTGCCTCAGATAGGTACCGAGATCGCGTACTATCCGCTCGAGCGGACTGGGCCGGATGAAGGAAGGAAGGCCGCTGCCTCGCTGCACAGTTTCCATGATGTCGAGGGCCGCCCGTTCGGTGATGCCACGAGCCACATTCGACAGCGCGACTGACTTTTCCGCTTCAGTGCTTCTTAGCGCTAGCTGTCGTGCCGCAGCCCTGATCCAGAAGGCGGCTGTGCCCGCGGCCGCGACACATGCCACCACGCGCTGCAACTGGTAGGGATCGTCACCACGCCGGCGCAACAAGAGTTGCTCGCGGTAGAGATCGACGAGGCGTTGCATGCCACCGAGATGAACCGCACAGAAGCGCCAGGCTCCGCCCGAGAAATATGGCTGGCGCGTGAAGTCCCCGGGTTTGCCGATCAGGCAGGCCTCGGACACGACCATGCCCGTCAGGTCTACTGATCCCGTCGCGCTCGATTGCATGCCGAGCGGCGTCCAGCTTGAAAGATCTGCGCGTTCTCGAGGTTCCAGCGTGAGCATGATGAGGCGCTGGCCCTCTTCGCTGCCGGCTGTGACCAGCGGCTTTATGACGAGTCCGATGCCGGACGCCAGTATCTTGCCTCCTTGAAGCAACCAGCCGTCGGAAACCTTGCTAAGCTGGAGAGGGTTTTTGCCGTCCGCACCCCAGACCCCGGTCATCGCTCCATTTCCGATCGCGTGGGCAAGGGTTTGGAACTGGCTGTCGGTCCCATAGCGACGCACCAGGTCTATTGCATTGGCGTGTCCCTCGAACAGGCGACCGATCGAGAGGTCCGCTGCGCCGATCGTCCGAAGCGCGTCGAGCAGCTTGGACCAGTTGCTCGCTTCGGCCAGTCCTGCACCGCCTGCCTGCCACGGCAGTGGAGCGGTGAGAATACCGAGCGTGCTAAGCGCCGCCGCAATGTCGGAATGAACCCTGGAGTGCTCGTCCGCTTCGGCAGCCTTATCCTCGCATAAGTCCGCGAAAGACGTCAGGCGAGAGGGCCAGGAAGCGCCTGTCGCGCGCGACAGGTCGGGAGCGCCCTCCTGGCGTTGCAAGGCTTCAGCAAAGCTTGTCCTCATCGGTTGTTCCTTCGTGTGCTCCGAAGCTGCAACTGGCGAAATCCTCCGATCGTTCCACCCAGGCACCGACCTTTGCAAAGAGCGCCTGTTATCACCGTTTCCGCAGGAGGAACGCGGGCAAAGCACAGGAACAAACCGCCGTAGCGCGCCGTTAGCCTTCGCGAGAAGCTCAGCTGCCGCGATTGCGAGGCGATCACGCAGGCACCGGCACCCTTCCACGTGGCGCCGGGCGGCTATCTCGGGCCCAAGCTGCTCGCCACCATCCTGTTCGACAAGTTCGGCCAACATCTGCCGCTGAATCGCCAGAGCCAGCGCTTCAAGGCCAAGGGCAGCGACCTCAGCGTCTCGACTCTGGCCGACCAGGTCGGTGCGGGTGTTTTGCACTGATGCCGCTCCACCCCGCCATGCCGTCTGGCGGAGCTACTGCCCCGGAGCTGGAAGCAGACAACTCAAGCACTCGCCGCCTGCCCGCCACATCATACCCGGCAACGCCAACCGCTACTCCAAATAATTCCACGGTTTTCCTCGGATGCTTACCCCTCACCTGATGGCTTCAGTTGTAATGGCAGAGGGAAAACCGAGACGATGACATCTACTGGAAAAGGACGGGTCAAGTCGCCTGGCCGGGCCAGTCTAGATGGCTCATCACGAAGGCGACCTAAAGACACTCGCCTTGATGATCACCATGGCCACGAACGCAGCATCGGGAGTGGAGGCCGTGTGGACCGTGCTGGTATACAGTAGTCTACTCTGCACTTGATCCCACGGGGCTGCATTGCGACCCAGAAGCGTCCTTGGCTGTCGCGGGGACATCGCCCACCATCGGGTAGTCCCGCGCAGCGCCGCAGGAATCTATCGCGTCGTTCCCCAGGATTAGTCCCCGGCGACAAGCCTGCGGCCCGACATAGCGCCTTCCTCATCCAACTCAGCATCTTCTGGACCCTCAAGCCACAACGTGGCAGCCGTGTGGCAGGCTGGCGAAGCCAGCCAATAGTAGGAGGTCACCGCTACTCTTCAGGCTCTGTATCGCTTACGAGTGGCAGACCACCTTCGGCGCACTGTCAACTTACCAAAGTGCTCAGATGGCACGGCTAGCTTTTTTATGCTCCTCCGAAGAGGCCATAGTCGTAAGCGGATCGGAGGCCGAATGGAACAAAAACGCCGATCCCCGAACCGCCCCTGACAATCGGCATCGACGGGGGTAGGTGCGCAGCACACCGCACGAGCGTGGCGACGGCATTCTTGCCTCGATAGCTGAAACGCGGATCGAAATTCGGGATGTAGCGCGACCAGGCGTCGACAATGCGCAACTTCTTGCCGCCACCCTTGAGTGTTCACGAAGCCCATTGCCCGGGTCTGATTGCATCGCGTCGCCTCCAATCGATCTTCCTTGAGTTTCGCTTTCACGCGCCGTCTCGGGGGTCTTGTTGTGGAACACCAGGTCTCAAGCGTTGTAAAGTCTGCGCGTTCACCTAATGATGATAGGCCAAAGTCTGAATTTGAGATTTTGAATCGTTTAATCGAGCGAAACGTAAACTTGGGAGGCTACTTACAGTTGCTTCGTTATTAATCGAGGAAGACCGAACCTTTCCTGAAGCCGCCAGAGACGATGTAGAATGAATTTTAGACTCCAGGAATAGTAGCTATTTATCGAAATAAGATGGGCCACCCCGAATCCCTGTTTTATGCGCATTGTTTTGAGACACCAGAACAAATATTGAATTAGTAAGGCCCCCTTCCTACGTCTCAGAATATATTCTATTTCAGAAGCATCTTTGCGCCGATTGGGAAGGTTATGCAGCCACGACACCATTGCGGCATTTGCTGCGACAAGCTGCATAGTCGGCGTTGGAGACGACGACAATGAATTGGGGCGGACCGAATACAGATACAACGCATCGGGTATGAGGCCCAAACGCGCCCCGGCGAGCATCAGGCAGACGTAAAACAGAGCGTCTTCGCCCAGCGAAAGACGTTCGTCAAAACGCAATCCGGCGTCTTCGATGTTTCGACGACGTACGAGCGGCTTCATGAGACCAAGGTTTCGGGTATAGTGATAGCCGGGCCAGTCCCGTTGAAGAAAATCCTCTACAGAAATCTCCCGGGCGGTGGTCATCCAGCTGGAATTAAATGCAGGCCCATGCCATTTGCCGCTTTCAAATTCAATGATCTCAAGTTGATCGGCGAGCATGTCCAAGCCGCGATTCTTCATGACACGCAACATGAGCTCGAGCCTGTTGGGGATCCACGCGTCATCGGCATCCAAGAGAGCTATATAATTGCCTTTGGCAGCATTTAGTCCCGTGTTGCGGGCTGCCGAAACTCCCTGTCGCGTCGTGTTGAATAGAGGGCGAACTCGCCGGTCTTTTGCGGCAAGATCCCGAATGATTTGCGCGGTTCCGTCGCCTGAGCCGTCGTCTATGACGATGACTTCCAGGGAGCGCATGGTTTGGCTCAGCGCACTTGTCACTGCCGCCTTCACAAATTGCTCTGCGTCAAATGCGGGCACGATGACCGACACTTCAGGATGCCCCGGAGCGCTATTCTCGCTAGCGACTACTCTTGGACTGTAAATTTTCGTCATTGCGAATCCTCTTGTATGGAATGGCCTGGCTGTCCCCCAAAAGTGATTTGGCTTCCTTAGCCCACACGCTGATTTCGGAAATGGTTTCCCCAATCGAGGTGTCCTCTTACCTGAAAGACGACCGCCAAATTCCAAGTAGCGAGCCCAGCACCTGCCGCGGAAGAATGGACATGGTCCGAGCTGACGGGGAGCACACGGGGTGCGCCGCATTGAATTTCCAACCTTGGACGGGGCAAAAGTGCTAGATCCTCGCGGCCGTCAAAATGGCAAAGCAAATTAGTAACACTCCCGAGCGGTTGGGTTCTCTTGAACTTTCCAATCCACTCGGCAAATCCCAGTAGCTGGGCGCGATCACACGGGAAGCCTATGGCGCTGAGATATCGGCAGAACTCGGCTGGATCCACTTGAACGAGCCTAGCGGCGCAGTCTTTGATTTTCGCAGTCCTTGCGCAATTGTAAGCATGTTGAAGCAAGCCGGTGCAAGCCGCGCCTGGTTTGCTGCATTGCTTCAAGCACGAGAAAATCCATTGGCCTCACTTGCGGCAGGTAGAACACATCCGCTGATAAGTCTCCGAATAGGTGCGTCCTTTGCGCTCGCCGTCTTATCGCCAGTTCATAAAGCGATACATTGAAGTGACACTCAAACTACTACCATTAAGGCGATGAGCTGACCCTAACATAGGTTGGCGCCTTTCGCCCTTTCAGGTCTGGAGCGAGGATTGGTCGTTCGCGCCTGCTATCGAAGGCACAGCCGGTGTGGCGGCTGTAGCGGGCATGGGTTCCCTCCGATGTCATCGACACCCCAAAGGCACGGGCTTCTATAACCACAAGAGCGGAGCTACCTCTGGACCGTGCGGCGCTCCGAAGTTGCCATTTTAAGTGAGCATAATTTGGGACAGGGGGTAATGCTCGGTCGCGATTACTAAGAAGCCATCAAAATCCAAGACCTCGAAAGGAACCGTCCATTCAAGTGGAGGTCCCTCCAAAGGCCCATGAGCGTGGCCGGCCTACTTAGCCGGCCGGATGGGCGAGAACTCAACCGCCGTAAAGAGTTTATCAGGCCTAACAACAAAAGCCGTAACCTAGGTTAGGTCGCACAGCTCACCGACGGTGTATGTACGGTCAACTCGGCGGCGAGCAGGCCCGCGTTGGGTTCGGTCAGGATGCTTGCCCCAACCGCGGCTACCCAGGCGGTACCTTGCTTTTCGGGGGTCTCGCTCAGGTGTTGCCGTCAGGTGCAGCATGGAGAGAAGGGCGAACATTGGGCGGCTATAAATTCACCCGCAAATTTCCTTGAAGGGCCTCAAAGATCAGGAGGCATCTGTGTCCACGGAAATATTTTACGCACTCGTGACCTTTGTGCGCGACCCCAATAATGAGCTGTCGGCTCTAAATACGGTATCAATGCCAACAATGTATAGAGCACTTCGTGAAGCCTCCTACTCTATTGGAAAAACGACAAACGCCGGTTGCATAGTCGGTGCGATTGTATTTTCCCAAGAAGTTGATGCTGTCGGCGAGTTGAAAGGCGATGCAATTGTTAGTAGTTACGGAGACACACCAACGAATGAATAATGCCCATGCGTGGCATTATGAGGTGGCAGTGTGCCAGCCATGCGCTACCTCGAGCTTTGCCGCGCCATGACTGGTTTGTCAGGTCGGCGGCGCCAGTTGCACCTCCGGGAGTTCGCGGGGACTTTGCGCTTGCCGTATTGGACGCGTAAGGGTGCCGATTTCGCGGGGCCGGCACGTCAGGAAGCGGCGCTACAAGCGCCCATTGAACGCGAAGCCACCAAAACCCAAGATCTCGAAATAAACCACCCTTTCAAGTTGGGGGCCTGCCAAGGCCCAGTGAGCTCCGCCAGCCTCTTTTGCCGGCCGGATTGGACAGGACGCAACGGCCTTATGAGTGCTGATGATTGGGCGGAAGTATGACAACCTCTCTCCTGAGGCAATGATGCAAATTTTGCGCAATTTTCATGATTACTATTCCCGCAACGTCGTTGTCTATGGCGGCACTCCCTGGAGAGAGGCGACCGTGACGTCGCCCGCCAAGCTGAAGATCGCCATTGCGATCGCCACAGCCGGCCGCCGGGAGGTGCTTGCCGATACGGTGCTCTTCATGCGCAACCAGGAACGCCCGCCAGAGGAGTTCCTGATCTGCCCGGCGAGGCCCGAGGATGTCGATGTAGAGACGCTCCGACAGGCGCATCCCCAGCTCGCCACAGTGTCGAGCCCGGTGGGCTTGTGCCGTCAGCGCAACGCGCTGATGGCGGCCAGCAACGCCGATGTGATGGTGTTCTTCGACGACGACTTCCTGCCCGATGCCGATTTCCTGGTGGAGATCGAGAAGCTTTTCCATGCCAATCCGGACGTGGCGATCGCCACGGGCTGCGTGCTGGCCGATGGCGTT